>NZ_STGK01000020.1 GCF_004919105.1 Nocardioides sp. GY 10113 | reverse complement strand
GCCGGCCTGTACTGCCGCGCCGACGACCGCGGCGACCCGGTCATCCAGCTCTCCCCGCCGCTGGTCTGCGGCCCCGAGCACTTCGACGAGATGGAGCAGAAGCTCCGCAAGGTCCTCACCGAGGCGGCCACGCTGCTCTGACCCCGATCGGACACGCGTCGCGAGGGCGGCGGTCCCGCACCCACCGGTGCCGGGCCGCCGCCTTCGTCGTACGTCGGGGCGTTCGTCGGGGCGTTCGTCGGGGCTAGCCGCGGCGGGCATCCGCCTGGCGATAGCCCTGCCCGCCGACGAGCCAGCGGATGCGCAGCGTGTGGGGCACGTCCCCACGGTGTGGTCCACCAGCGTGCGACGGATGCGTGCGGAGTCCCGCCCGACCTTGACGGCGAGGACCAGCGTGGTCCAGGCATGCTGCGGGGCCCGGCCCCTGCTGCTGGCGAGGGCGTCCTCGTCCACCTGGTCGCAGCCGAACCTCACCTCGGTGCCGGCGACGTGCCGGGTGCAGCGGCCGCGCGGCCGCCACGAGCGGTCGGCGTACTCCTGGTCGAAGCGGTGGGGGCGACCGATCGTGGCGGTGAACGGGCCGTAGGACCCGCGCGCCGCGTCCGGGTGGTTCGCCACCTGGCGTGGCGTCACCGTGCTCAGGTAGGCGCGGACCGCCAGCGGCGACCCGACTCCGAGCCGGGGACGAACGCGAGCGCGGGCCGGCAGGGAGTCCCTGCCGGCCCGCGCTGCGGTGTGTGCGACGTGCGCCTAGGCGGCGACCTTCTTCCGGTTGGCCAGCATGTTGCCGACCACCAGGGAGAGCGCCACCAGGAACATCACGGTGCCGACCACGTTGACCTGCATCGGGATGCCGCGCTGCGCGGCGCCCCAGACGAACATCGGGAACGTCACCGTCTGACCGGCGTTGAGGTTCGTGATGATGAAGTCGTCGAAGGACAGCGAGAAGCTGAGCAGCGCCGCCGCGGCGATGCCGGGGAAGACCAGCGGGAACGTGACCCGCCAGAACGTCGTCGCCTCGCTCGCGTAGAGGTCCATCGCCGCCTGCTCGAGGTTCTCGTCCATGCCGCCGAGGCGTGCCTTCACCGCGACGATCACGAACGAGAGGCAGAACGTCACGTGGGCGATGAAGATCGTCCAGAAGCCGAGGCGTCCGCCCAGGCCCGCCGAGATGAAGAGCGCCAGCAGCGAGGAGCCCATCACGATCTCGGGCGAGGCCATCGGCAGGAAGATCACCGAGTTGATCGCGCCGCGGCCGCGGAAGGAGTGCCGCACCAGGGCGAACGAGGCGAGGGTGCCCAGGATCGTGGCAACGAGGGTGGCCAGGAGGCCGATCTCGATGCTGCGCACGACCGCGGAGCACATCCCGTTCGGCTTGCAGGGGTCCAGCCAGTTGTCCAGCGTGAAGCCCTGGAACGCGTAGAGGTTGCGGGACTTGCTGGCGTCGTTGAAGCTCATCAGCATCACGACGGCGATCGGGACCAGGATGTAGGCCAGCACCAGCAGGCCGGCGGCCAGCACCAGGTGCTCGGTGATCCAGCGCCCGACGCGCTGCAGGGTGCCGACGCCGCGGTCGGCGGTCTTCTCCACCCTGTTCGGGGTGGTGCTCGAGGTGGTGCTCACACCAGCTCCTCCGTCCCGGCCTTGCGGATGTACACCATCACCATCGCCACGATGATCGCCATCAGGATCACCGAGAGGGCGCCGGCGGTCGCGTAGTCGCCGGTGCTGGTGAACAGGTTCTGGATGACGTTGCCGACCATGCGCTCGTTGGGGCTGCCCAGCAGCTCGGCGTTGATGTAGTCACCGGCGGCGGGGATGAAGGTCAGCAGGGTGCCGGCGACCACGCCGGGCATCGACAGTGGCAGCGTCACCTTGGTGAAGCCGCGCACCGGCGAGGCGTACAGGTCACCCGCCGCCTCGATCAGGCGCCCGTCGATCTTCTCCAGGCTCGCGTAGAGCGGCAGCACCATGAACGGCAGGAAGTTGTAGACCAGGCCCGCGATCACCGCGACCGGGGTGGCCAGCAGCCGGCCCTCGTCGCCGAGGATGTGCAGGAACTGCAGCGTGTTCACCACGAAGCCGTCGTCGGCCAGGATCAGCTTCCACGACAGGGTCCGCACCAGGAAGCTGGTGAAGAACGGAGCGATCACCAGCACCAGCATCAGGTTGCGCCAGCGGCCGGCCTTGAACGCGATCGCGTACGCGAGCACGTAGCCGAGCACCAGGCAGATGGCGGTGGCGAGCGCGGCGTACCACAGCGACCGCACCAGCGGCTGCCAGTACAGCTCCAGCGCGTGGCCGAAGTTCGCGAAGTGGAAGCTGACCTCGTAGCCCGTCAGGACGGATCCCTCGGGGTCGTACAGGCTGGTCGCGAGCAGCGAGTAGAACGGGACGACGAAGAAGATCCCGAGCCACAGGGCCGCTGGCAGCATCAGCCAGTAGCCGGTGAAGCGCCCGCGCATCAGTCCTCCTCGATCACGCCGGCGTTGACGTCCTGGTCGGCGGGGAGCAGGAAGGCGAACTCGGGACGCCAGGAGACGTCGACCGCGGTGCCGCGGTGCATCACCTCGCGCCGACCGGTGTTCTGCTCGAAGGCCATCAGCTCCTGGCCCCACGGCATCCGCACCAGGTACTGGGTGCTCACGCCGACGAAGCTGACGTCGGTGATGACGCCGCCGGTCATGTGGTTGCCGGGCGCGTCGATCGGCTCGCCGGTCGGGGCGACCAGCACCTTCTCGGGGCGGATGCCCACCCAACCGGCGCCCGCGGCGGTGTGGGCGCGGTCGGCGGGGATCGAGACCTGGGTGCCGTGCATGTCGACCTTCACCACGTCCGAACCCGAGCTGACCACCGTGCCGGCGATCAGGTTGGACTGGCCGAGGAAGTTGGCCACGAAGGTGGTGCGCGGGTTCTCGTAGAGCTCACCCGGGGAGCCCATCTGCTCGATCACGCCGCGGTTCATCACCGCGATCGTGTCGGCCATGGTCATCGCCTCCTCCTGGTCGTGCGTCACGTGCACGAAGGTGAGGCCGACCTCGGTCTGGATGCGCTTGATCTCGAGCTGCATCGAGCGGCGCAGCTTCAGGTCGAGCGCGCCGAGCGGCTCGTCGAGCAGCAGCACCTCGGGGCGGTTGATCAGCGCGCGAGCCAGGGCGACCCGCTGCTGCTGACCGCCGGAGAGCTGCGGCGGCTTCTTGCGGGCCTGCGCCTCGAGCTCCACGAGCTCGAGCATCTCCTCGACCTGGCGGTCGACGTCCTTGGCCTTGCGGCGGCGCAGGCCGAAGGCGACGTTCTCGTGGATGTCGAGGTGGGGGAAGAGCGCGTAGCTCTGGAAGACCGTGTTCACCGGGCGCCGGTACGGCTTCTGCCAGGTGATCTCGTCCTCGCCGAGGTGGATGCTGCCCGAGGTGGGGGACTCCAGGCCCGCAACCATCCGCAGCGTCGTCGTCTTGCCGCAGCCCGAGGGGCCGAGCAGCGCGAAGAAGCTCCCCGCGGGAATCTCGAGGTCGAGGGAGTCCACGGCAGTGAAGCTCGTGAACTCCTTGGTGAGCGCGGTGAGCCGGAGGTCCCGGGCGCTCCCCGTGGGGCGTTCAGCCGCCAATGACATCGGCGAAATCTCCTTCGTAAGCACGGATCTGGAATTCCTCGAGGGCCATGAACGAGTGGGTCGTGGCCATCATCTCGGCGGTCGGGAAGATCAACGGGTTGTCGACGAGGGAGGGGTCCACCTTCTCCATCGCCTCCTGGGCGCCCTTGACCGGGCAGATGTACCAGACGTACGCCGCGAGCTTCGCCGCCACCTCGGGGTCGTAGTAGTAGTTGATCCAGTCCTCGGCGTTGCTCTGGTGCGTGGCGAGGTTGGGGATCAGCATGTTGTCGGACCAGATCATCTGGCCCTCCTCGGGCGTCACGAAGACGAGGTTCGGGTCCTCGGCCGCCGCGACGTCGCCCGACCAGGCCTCGCAGGCGACGATGTTGCCGGCCGCCAGGTCCTGGATGTACTCGTTGCCGGTGAACGCACGGACCTGACCGTCGCTGCGCGCCTTGCGCAGCCGGTCGATCGCGTTGTCCCACTCGGTGTCGGTGAAGCTGGCGGGGTCGGCGCCCTGCGAGAGCAGGGTCAGGCCCATCGTGTCCCGCATCTCGGTCAGCAGCGAGATCCGGCCCTTGAGGTCGGGGCGGGAGAGCAGCTCCTCGAAGGAGCGCACCTCCTTGACCTTCTCCTTGTTGTACGCGATGCCGCTCAGGCCGCTCTGCCACGGGGCGGAGTAGTTGCGCTCGGGGTCCCAGCCGACGCCCCGGAGGGAGTCGATCAGGTTGGCGTCGAGGTTCGGCACCCGCGACTTGTCCAGCGGCTGGATCCAGCCGACCTGGAGCATCCGAGCCGCCATCCAGTCGGTGAGCATGAACATGTCGCGCTTGGTGGTCTCGCAGGCGCCGAGCTGGTTGACGACCTTGGCGAAGAACTCGAGGTTGTCGTTGACGTCGGCGGTGTAGGAGACGTCGATCCCGAAGTCCTTCTCGAACTGGGTCAGCGTCGAGACGTACTTCTTGCCGTCCTCGTCGATGTACGCCGGCCAGTTGGAGACCACCAGCTTCCGGTCCGTGTCGGAGACGTCCGCGGCGAAGCAGGACGCGGGATCCTGCTTGCGGTCCGGGGTTCCGAAGGCGGGGAGCACCGCGAGGCTCCCTAGTCCGAGCAGCGCGCCCGCGCCGCCGCGAAGCGCCGTTCTACGGGACATCCGGCCTGGCACCGATCGCCACCTCCCTGTTCATCACTAGCTTGCATGGGGTTCCGCGGATCATGACACGGAGTGATCCGGGTAACAAGGAATTCCGTCGGGAATTAGCATAAAAGCAACGGAATCCGTACATTCCCGTTGCGCAGGCCGCTGGATTGCTGTGAGGATCCCCCTGTGTCCAAGAACAAGGCCGCGCACCTCGACGACCACTCCAAGGCGATCATCGCCGAGCTGCAGGAGGACGGCCGCCGCTCCTACGCGGCCGTCGGCAAGGCCGTCGGCCTCTCCGAGGCGGCCGTGCGCCAGCGGGTCCAGCGCCTGATCGACAGTGGCGTGATCCAGGTGGTCGCCGTCACCGACCCCGTCGAGATGGGCTTCGCCCGCCAGGCGATGATCGGGATCCGGGCCACCGGCGAGCTGGAGCCGATCGCGGACCTGCTCGCTGACATCGAGGAGGTCGACTACGTCGTGATCACCGCCGGCTCCTTCGACCTGCTCGCCGAGGTCGTCTGCGAGAGCGACGAGCACCTGCTCGACATCCTGTCGCGGCGGATCCGGACCCTGCCCGGGGTGCTCGCCACCGAGACCCTGGTCTACCTCAAGCTGCGCAAGCAGACCTACGCCTGGGGCGTGCGCTGAGCCTCGGCTGGCGCACCCCTGGTCGATCCCCGAAATAGGGGATATCCCTTCGGCGCGCGCGTGTCCTGCGTGTCGTGTTCGCCCGGCCGGCCACGGTGGGGCACGTGCCGCCGCCGGGTGACGTGCCGACGCGCCGCCCCGGTGACCTGCCCTACGTCCCGGGGCTGGACGGCATCCGCGGGCTCGCCGTGGCCGGCGTGCTCGGCTTCCACCTGGGCTGGTCCGGGCTGGCCGGCGGCCTGCTCGGCGTGGGCGTCTTCTTCACGCTCAGCGGGTTCCTGATCACGCGCCTGCTGCTGTCGAGCTACCGGCGCACGGGCACCCTGGAGCTGCGACGGTTCTGGCTGCACCGGGCCAGACGGCTGCTGCCGGCGCTGCTGCTCGTGCTCGGCGTCGTCCTGACCGCGACCGCTCTCGCCCAGCCCGGCACGATGGGTCGCCGGTGGGCGGAGGCGCGGGCGGCTGTGCTCCACGTCGCCAACTGGCACGCGATCGCCAGCGGCACGTCGTACGCCGACCGGTTCGCGCCGCCCGGGCCGTTCGACCACCTCTGGTCGCTCTCGGTCGAGGAGCAGTTCTACCTGATCTGGCCGCTGCTGCTGCTCGCCGTCGTGGTGGCGTTCCGGTGGACCCGTCTCGAGGTCGCCGTGCTGGCGCTGCTGCTCGCCGTGGTCTCGTTCGTGCTCCTCGCCAAGCTCGCCCACCCCGGACTGGACACGACACGCGCCTACGAGGGCACCGACACCCGCGCCGGCGCGCTGCTCCTCGGGGCCGCGTTGGCGGTGGCCTGGCCGCCGCTGGTGCGCCGCCTGGCGGTCACCGGATCGCTGGCGACCGGGCTGCTGCGCGCGACCCTGGACCTCGCCGGGCTCCTGGCGCTGGCCGGGATCGGGTGGCTCGTCCTCACCACCGACCAGTACGCCGCCTCGCTCTACTCGTGGCGCCTGCTCGCCCTGGGGGCGCTGACGACGGTGCTGGTCGCGGCGGTGGCGGCGCCAGGCTCGGTGATGGGAGTGCTGCTGCGGGCGCGCCCGCTGCGCTGGGCCGGCCAACGCTCCTACGGGATCTACCTGTGGCACCTGCCGGTGCTCGCCTGGCTCGCCCCGGGGCTCGCCCTCGCCCCGTCGCCGGGCCGGGCGATGGGCGTCCTGGCCCTCACCCTCCTTCTGGCGGAGGCGTCCTGGCGCACCGTCGAGGAGCCGATCCGCCGCCGGGGGTTGGTCGGTGCACTGCGCGAGGTGCGGGGCTGGCGGCTGCCTCCGTCCTGGGGGCGCGGCGTGGTCCCGCTGCCGTTGGTGCCGAGCGGGGTGGTCGCGCTCGGCGTGGCGGGCACGGTGGGGCTGGTCGCCTGCCACGCGGTCGCCGGAGCGGTGCCGAGCGCCCTGCTGGCCGGGCAGTCCGCCCCCGCGGCGGCCCGTGCTGCCGGGGGCTGGCCGGCGGGTGGCTCGGAGGGCGGAGCAGGGGACGGCGGGGGTGCCGACCGGACCGCGTGCCGCTCGGTGGTCTACATCGGGGAGTCCACCTCGCTCGGGCTGGTCGACCCGGCCTACCTTCCGCGGTCCGCGAGCCGGCTGCCGGCCCGGCTCCAGCGGGTCGGCGTGACCGACCTGGACACCGACATCCTCGGCGCCCGCTCGATCGTGGAGCGCTGGCACGACCAGCCGAACGCCCAGGACGCGGTGGCGGCGCGCGGCGACGTCGACGACGACACGTGCTGGGTGGTCGCGATGGGCACCAACGACGCGGCGAACCTCGCCGTCGGGGGCGTCTACTCGGCCCGGCAGCGGGTGGACCTGCTGATGGAGGAGATCGGGGACCACCCGGTGCTGTGGCTGACCGTGCGCTCGCAGCTGCGGTCGGGGCCCTACGCGGACGCGCACATGGTGGCCTTCGACCGGGAGCTGGTCGGGGCGTGCGAGCGGCACCCGACGTTACGCCTCTACGACTGGCGGGCCGAGGTGCGACCGGAGTGGTTCGTCGCCGACGGCGTCCACTTCACCTCCGAGGGCTACCGGCAGCGGGCCAGGCGGATCGCCAGCGCGCTGGCCACGGCCTTCCCCGCATCCGGGCCGGCCGCCACCGGCTGCCGGGTCGCGGCCGGGCCTGCCTGACCGACGGAAGAGACGGAAAAGGACGAGGTCCCCGCCTGCCGAGCGGCAGACGGGGACCTCGAGCAGGAATGCGGGCTCAGACGGCGCGCACGTCCGAGGCCTGCGGGCCCTTGGGGCCCTGGGTGACCTCGAACTCGACCTTCTGGCCGTCCTTGAGGGACTTGAAGCCGGTGCCGGCGATCGCGGTGTGGTGAACGAAGACGTCAGCGCCGCCGCCGTCCTGCGCGATGAAGCCGAAGCCCTTGTCGTCGTTGAACCACTTGACGGTTCCCAGAGTCATGCTCACTCCTCGGTGATGATGGCGAGAAACACCGTGTCTCTCGCCTGAGGCTGAAGACATCTGCACGGCGCCTGATGCCCAGCAAAACCGAAGACCAAGTACTACGAAGATGAGCGGCCAGTCTCGAACCTGACCGGGGGCGCCTGTGGTGCACGCGCCCCTTCAACTACGACGAGAATAGCAGGCCCGACCCGGGTTCGGGCATTCGTCGACCGCGGACCGGTGGCCCGCGGCCTCCCGGCGCTGCTGCCGGGCGTCCCGCTCCGCGCCGGCGCCGGACGACGAACCGCAGGGGGTGACGCGGACGGCTGCGAGGCGCGATCATGGGGGAGTGCCCACCGGAGGACGGGGTGACGGCCGAGGCCGGGTGAGCGGGGCGTGAGCGGCGCACCCGCTGCGGAGGGCGCGGCCACGCTGCTGGCGCTGCACCAGGGCCCGGGCTTCGTGCTCCCGAACGCCTGGGACGCGGGGACGGCCAGGATCCTGACCCAGGTCGGCTTCCCCGCGATCGCCACCACCAGCGCCGGGATCGCCTGGTCCTGCGGCCACCCCGACGGCGGGTCCATGGACCGGGTGGCGATGCTGGCCCACGTGGCCCGGATCGCCGCGGCCGTCGACGTGCCAGTCACCGCCGACCTGGAGTCGGGCTACGGCGACACCGTCGACGAGGTGGCCCATACGGTCTCGCTCGCCGCGAGCCTCGGGGTGGTCGGCGCCAACATCGAGGATGCCGGGGCGGACGGGCTGTTCGACCTCGAGGAGGCCGCCGAGCGGATCGCAGCGGCGCGGGCGGCGGCGCCGGCGGGCACCTTCGTGCTCAACGCGCGCACCGATGCCTACTTCGCGGGCCCCCGCGCGGATCCGTTCGCGGAGGCGGTCGAGCGCGCGACCCGCTACGTCGAGGAGGGCGCCGACTGCGTCTTCGTGCCCGGTGTCGCCGACGAGGAGGAGATCCGCCGACTGGCCGCCGAGATCCCGGCGCCGCTCAACATCGTCGCCGGCCTGGCCAGCACCACCGACGCCCCGACGCTGTTCTCGCTGGGGGTGAAGCGGGTCAGCCTCGGCGGCAGCATCGCTCGCGCCGCGCTCACGCTGGTGGAGCGGGCCGGTCGCGAGCTGATCGAGACCGGCACCCTCGGCTTCCTCGACGGCGTGATCGGCTACGCCGACCTGCAGCGGCGGCTGGCCGACCCCGCACCGGACGACAGCTGATTCCCGGTCAGCGCCGCCAGAACAGGTGGTGGACCACGCCGCTGGCGCTCGGCACCACGTCCCGGTGGTAGCGGTCGAGCAGTTCCTCGGGGGCCGTCCACAGCCGGGAGCCCGTGCCGAGCTCGACCGGTACGACGGCCACGTGCAGCGTGTCGACGAGGTCGGCGTCGAGGAACTGCCGGACGGTGTCGGCGCCGCCGCCCAGCCGCACGTCGCGGCCGTCGGCGACCTCGAACGCCCGCTCCAGCACCTCGGCCGGCGTGCCGGCGACGAAGTGGAACGTCGTGTCCGAGAGGGTGAACGACGGTCGGTGATGGTGCGTCATCACGAGCACCGGGGTGTGGAACGGCGGCTCGTCGCCCCACCAGCCCAGCCAGTCGTGGTCCTGCCACGGCCCGCGCTGCGGCCCGAACTTGTTGCGGCCCATGATCTCGGCGCCGATGTTCCGGTGGAACTCCCGCACCAGGTGGTCGTCGAGCCCGCGGCTGCCGCCCGGCTCGGAGCGACCCGGCCAGCTCGCCGTCGGCAGGGCCCACGCGAACAGCTCGCTGGGGTCGGCGTGGCCGAACGGTCGCTCCAGCCGCTGGCCCTCGCCGGCGGCGTACCCGTCGGCGGACACGCTGAGGTTGTGCACGCGGACCTGCTGGGTCATCGGTTGCCTCCTCGTGGACGTCACGGGTGTCGACCCGGGGCGGCGCCGCGACTCATCGCGCTACGAGCCGGTGCGGGTCGCCGCGAAGGCGAGCTGCAGGCTGTCGGTGTCCGGCACGACGACCACCGCGGTGTCGCCGGTCGGGGTGCGGGCCATCAGGAAGTACCGGCTGTTCGCGTAGGTCAGCAGCCAGAACCCGTCGTAGCGGTACCGGTGGCCGGTGTCCGGACCGGTGTCGCTCACCGCGACGTCGTACGGCGCGAGGTTGAGCGGCTCGCTCGACAGCAGCGCCACCGTCGAGAACTGAGAGGGGTCGGCCTTGACGTACTTCGCGTACTCGGTGCCGAAGGCGGCGGCGATCCGCTGGACGTCCCAGAAGAGGAGGACCACCACGAGTGCCACGACCAGGCCCACCCAGAGGCGGCCGGGTGGCCGACGGGTCCCGATCCGGACGCGGAGGAACCCGGTGTAGAGGGCCGCGCCGAGACCGGCGGTGAGGACGAAGGGAACGAGGGCGACCAGCGCGGTGCCCGCCACCGCGGCCAGCGCCCCGCCGAGGAGGAGGGGCAGCCAGAGCCACGCCCAGCCGCCCGCTGCCAGCGCCAGGTCGGCGCCCCGGCCCCGCCTGGGCGCCGTCAGCCGTGCCTCGATGCGGTGGTGCAGCCAGAGCGCGGCGAGGCTGGCCACGATCACGCCGATCACGGGGAAGAACAGCACGTTCACGCTGCGCAGCACGTAGTCGGTGGTCGAGTAGTCCAGGAGCGACACGTCGTAGCCCAGCTCGCGCGCCTGGGCGTCCGCACGCACCCAGCCGAAGTAGAGGAGCAGGGCGGTGACGAGGGCGATGGGGGAGGCGATGGTGGTGAAGGTCTTGAGCCAGCCCGGGGCCGCGCCGCCGCCCGCGCCGCCATCGCCCGCGCCGCCATCGCCGCGACGGGGTGGGGAGGTGTCGGTCTCGCCGTCGGCGCGCTCGGGACGGGGTGGGGTGGTCATCGGTGCGCGGTCAGGACGGCGCCGCCGGGCTCAGGCTCGCGTCCTGGGGCGGCCCCGTCGTCGGCGAGGACGGACCGGTGAGGGTCGGGGAGGGCAGGGTCGGGCTCGGGCCCGTGCCGGTGGCCGACCCGTCAGGGGTCTCCACCGGCTCGACGGTGAACTCGGCGGCCGAGTTCCAGTACTCGTCCTCACCGTCGACGACGATGTACTGCTCACCCGTCACCTCCAGCGGCGGCATCGTGAACTCGATCCGCGTGCCGCCGTCGGTGGAGTCGAAGCCGACGACGGTGCCGCCGATGGTGATCAGGCCGTGATCGGGGAAGTGCGAGCCGGTGACGGTCACCGGGTAGCCGCCGGCGGCGCTGCCGCGGTCCGGGCTGATGCCCTCGACCAGCACGCAACCCGACCCGGACGTCCCCTCCTGGCGGACGAGCTCCGCGTCCGGGGCGCTGCGGTGGGCCGCCACGAGCGCGTCGAGGAGGTCGAAGGCGCCGCGGCCGTAGCACCCCGTGCGGTCGCGTTGATCGGCCAGCAGGTCGAGGTTCTGCTCGGCGACCGCCCACCGCTCCGACTCGCCCTCGAACGCGGCCAGGCACGCGCTGCCCACGCCCTCGTAGAGCAGCCGGTTGTAGGGCTCGTCGGCGTACTGGGCGACGTCGACGACGTGTCGACAGTTGCCCTTGACCAACGACAGGTAGGCATCGAGCGGCACGTTGTGGTTCCCACCCGGCGCGCTCGGCCCGAGCGAGACGACCCACTCGATGATGGTCGTGCCGAGGCCCTTGTCGGCCGTCGACGCGGAGTCCTCGCCGTCGCTCGACGAGCCGACCGGGTCATCCGCGCTGTCGGCGTCGGGTGCGCTGTCGGGAGCGCCGCTCGAGCAGGCGGCGAGGCCCAGCGCCGCGAGGCAGGCGAGCACGGTCGCCGTTCGCGCCGCCCGACGTCCCCGGGCCGTACGCCGCCCGCCTCCCGCCCCGTGGGGATCGAGGTTGCCGAGGACTGACTGGGGACGCATCGACTCCCGTCCGCTCGCCCAGGAAAGAACCGTGCTCCTGCCAGAGTGGTCGATGGCCGGCGCCCGGGGCAAGGGGCCCGGGGTCGTCGCGCCGCGCGGCGGGTTGGCCGCGTGTGGGGCGGCGTGTGGGGCGGCGTGTGGGGCGGCGTGTGGGGCGGCCTCAGGCCAGGCGCGCCGGGAACCCGCCGGTGGCGACCGGTCCCCACGACGTCGGGGTGATCCGCAGCAGCGACTTGCCCTGGTCGAGCATCGCCCGGCGGTACTCGTCCCAGTCGGAGTGCTCCCCGGCGATGGTGCGGAAGTACTCCACGAACGCGTCCAGCGCCCCCTCGCCGTCGGTGGCGTCCAGCACCTCGCAGGCGCCGGTGACCTGCACCCACGGACCGTCCCACTCGTCGGAGACGACCACCACGCTCACCGTGGGCCGCGCCCGGGCGTTGCGCGTCTTGGCGCGGTCCGGGTAGCTCGAGATCACCAGCCGCCCGGCGTCGTCGACGCCGCCGGTCACCGGCGAGGCCTGCGGGCTCCCGTCGGCGCGCTCGGTGATCAGCAGCATCCGGTGCCGGGGGCGGACGAAGTCGAGGAGGTCGTCGAGGTCGACGGCGGTGTTCGTGGCGATGGCGCGGGGCATGGCCTCATCCTCCCCGCCGGGTGGTAGCGCGCCGCCTCAGGAGAGGGCGTCGAGGATGTGGGGGACGGCGTCGTCGACCGGCAGCACCACCTTCGTGTCGAACTCCATCCACTCGCCGAAGTTGAGCAGGTGGCGGTAGGCCACGGTCGGGTCGTCGTTCTCCGTCAGCAGCGTGCCGCCGCTGCCGTCGGTGTGGACGTAGTGGGCCTGGACGCCGGGGGCGTCGCCCACTTCGGCGAAGACCCCCATCATGGCGGCGACCTCCGCCTTCGTGAGAAACGGACGTACGTGGTAAGTGGTCAGGAACAGCATCAGGACTCCCTTGTCGGCTGATGACGGACCTTCCACGCTAGACCCGGCCGCGGAGTGTGGCATGGTCGAAATCGGGGCTCCGTGCACAGAGAAAGCGGCACGCATCTGGTCCGCGGCTGCCACCATCGGCCCCGTGAAGGACCTACGCCGCCTCGCCGTCGCCGCCGTGATCGTCTCGTTCTCGGTGGCCGCCCTCCTCGGGATCGGAGCGCTGCTCGGCGGCGGGGCGCTCGGGACCGGCGAGGCGCGGGTCCTGACCACCACGGTGATCGTCGGCACCGAGTCGATGGCGGCGCTCTGCTACCTCGCGCTGGCAGGACATCGGTTCGCCGCGGTCGGAGCGCTCGGCGGCGCGTTCTCGGTCGCCGCGACGCTCCTCGCGCTGTGGCTGACCTGGGGCGGCGACGACGGGTGGCGGGCCTTCGGGGTCACGGTGGCCATCGCCGCCTCGTTGGCGCAGGCGTCGCTGCTGCTGCGTCTCGCCGACCGGCGGGCGCCCGGCCCGCTGCTGGCGCTCACGATGGCCACCATCGCCGCCGTCGCCCTGCTGCTGGTCATCCCGATCATCGACGACAGCGGCATCGGCGACGGCTACTGGCGGCTCTTCGGCGTGGTCGCCATCCTCGACGTGCTCGGCACCGTGGTGGTGGCCGCCACGAGCCTCGGGCGGCGAGGACCGGAGCAGGGCTCGGGCTCCGCCGCCCGGGACTCGTCGCCCCGGCTGCTCTCGGTGGAGGTCGAGCGCCGGGTCGCCGAGGAGGCGGCGCGGCGGCGGGTCACGCCCAGCCAGCTGGTCAGCGACGCGCTGGACAGCTACCCCGGCTGACCGGAGCCGGGCCCGCGGCCGGACCGCGGCTCAGCCGAGCGCGGCGCGGATCGCGCGCCCCGGGAACGCCTCGACGTCGAGCTCGCCGTCGCGGACCACGAACTGACCGTCCACCAGCAGGTGCCGTACGCCGACCGAGGGCCGTGTCGGGTCCACGTAGGTCGCCCGGTCGCTGATCGTGGCGGGGTCGATGACCACGAGGTCGGCGTCCGCGCCGATGCCCAGCCAGCCCTTGGTGCGGACCGCGGGGGCGAACCCGGCGACCACCTGCGCGGGCAGGTAGGAGCAGCGGCGGAACGCCTCGGCCCAGGTCCAGGTCCCGGTCTCGACGACCATCCGGCGCAGCGAGCGGGCGAAGGTGCCGGCGGTGCGGGGGTGGGTCTGGCCGCCCGACGGCAGCGGCCACTCGCGGGAGTCGGTCGACCCGTCCTTCCACTCCACGTGCATCGCGTCGCTGGCCACGATGGAGTCGGGGAACGCGAGCGCCCGCTGCAGCATGGCGGCGTCCTCGGGGTCCTCCTCGTCGAGGAACCGGACCACGCAGACGGCGCCCGGGTCGGTGGCGCGCAGCTCGGCCAGCCGCTCGATCGAGGCGATCCGCTCGCCGGTGCCGACCATCGAGATCGACGCGGGCGTCAGGCCCCAGGCGCCGAGCCGCTCGGGGGCGAGGAAGAAGGCACCGATCGCGGTGCTGCCGGCGCCGTACGGGTAGGCCTCGACGGTGACCCGGGAGCCGCCGGCGCGGGCCGCCTCGAGCTGGCCGAGCACCCGGTCGATGTGGCGCCGCGAGGTGCTGTTGACATGGCAGTGGTGCATCGAGGCGCCGGTCTCCGCCGCGGCCCGGGTGATCTCGAAGGATCCGTCGATCGGCGTGGTCGGGTCGGCCTCGACGATCTCGCGCACGTGGGTGAAGGTGGCGGTCCCGGTCGCGGCCGCCAGCCGGGCGACGTCGAGGAACTCCTCGGGGTCCGAGCGCGGGGCGTAGCCCATCAGCACGCCGACCCCCAGCGCGCCCGCCTCGAGCTCGGACTCCAGCAGCCGGAGCCAGTGCCGGCGCTCGTTCGGCGTCGAGGTGCGCTGCCACGCGGGGTCGCCGAGCATCCGCAGCGAGGCGTTCAGGTCGGCGTCCGGGGTGAGGCCGAGGTGGGCCGCCGCCCGGGCGTCGCCCCACGACGCCGAGAAGCCGTAGTGGAGCAGTCGGCCGTCGGCCGCGGCGCGGGCGTAGGCCTTCTCGACCGGCATCAGGCCGGCCTCGAGGTCGAGCGTGGCGGTGACGCCGTCCAGCGCCTGCAGTCGCTGCCCGGCGATCGAGTGCACGTGGCTGTGCAGGTCGACGAAGCCGGGCCCGACCACCAGGCCGGTGACGTCGACCTCGGCGGCGCCCGCGAGCGCGCCCTCGGCGGCGATGGCCGGCGCCACGGCGACCACCGTGCCCCCGTCCACGGCCACGTCGGCCACCCGCTCGGTCCCGGTCCGCGGGTCGACGACGCGCCCGCCACGAAGAATCAGCACGCGGACCATCCAACACCGGGGCACTCGGCGGCCTCACTGGAGGATCGGACAACCGGCGCGGCGGTCGGCTGTCCGATCGGACGAATACAGCCCCCGACTGTTGTCCCTACGGTTGCCGCCATGTCATCCGCCATGTCCTCGCAGCAGGGCCTCGACGCCGCCAGCGCGTGGCTGGAGGACAACTTCGACCGCATCGTCGCCGAGCACGGCGTGCCCGGCGCGACCGTCGCCGTCCTCACCGACGGGCGGATCACGGCCGCGGCCGCGGGCGTCACCAGCCTCGCCACCGGCGTCCCGGTCGACACCGACACCGTCTTCCAGATCGGCTCCATCACCAAGATCTGGACCACGACGCTGGTCATGCAGCTGGTCGACGACGGACTGCTCGACCTCGACCGGCCGCTGCTGGACTACCTGCCCGAGCTGCGCATCGCCGACGCCGAGGCCGCCACGGCGCTGACCACCCGCCACCTGCTCACCCACACCGCCGGCTTCGAGGGCGACATCTTCACCGACACCGGGCGCGGCGAGGACGCGATCGAGAAGTACGTCGCGACCCTCACCGACCTGCCCCAGCTCTTCGCGCCGGGGGAGACGTTCTCCTACAACAACACCGCCTTCGTGGTGCTCGGCCGGCTCGTCGAGGTGCTGCGCGGCGCGCCGTACGACGAGG
Organism: Nocardioides sp. GY 10113; assembly: GCF_004919105.1. GTDB lineage: Bacteria > Actinomycetota > Actinomycetes > Propionibacteriales > Nocardioidaceae > Nocardioides. The sequence goes on along the minus strand of NZ_STGK01000020.1, from coordinate 70,503 downwards.
TGCTGCTCGAGCGCCTCGCCGGGCCGCTCGGCCTGGCCACCGTCAGCCCCAGCCCCTACGAGGCGATCCGGCACCGTGCGGCGACCGGCCACGTCCCGGGCGAGGACGGCGAGCTCGCCGCCGCCACCACCTGGGCCCTGGCGCGATCCAACGCGCCCGCCGGATCGATGCTGGCGATGACCGCCACCGACCTGCTCGGCTTCGCCCGGATGCACCTCGACGGCGGCACCGCCGCCGACGGCACCCGGGTGCTCGCCGCGGAGTCGGTGGCCGCGATGCAGGCCCGCCAGGTCGACCTGCCGCGCCTGGCCGGGATGGGGGACGCCTGGGGCCTGGGCTGGGAGCTGTTCGACACGCCCCAGGGCACGGTGGTCGCCCACGACGGCGGCACCATCGGCCAGGCCGCGTTCCTCCGGGTCGTGCCCGAGGCCGGGGTGGCGATCGCGCTGCTGACCAACGGCGGGGACGTCTTCGGCCTCTTCTCCGACGTGGTCGCCGCGCTGCTCACCGACCTGACCGGCGTCGTCCTCGCCGACCGACCGGCCCCGCCGGCCGAGCCGAGCACGGTCGAGGTCGACCGGTTCCTCGGCCGCTACGCCGACACCATCTACGACATCGAGGTCAGCCAGGACGGCGATGGCCGGCTCTGGCTGGACCGCACCCCGAAGGACATCCACGCCGAGATCGGCGAGAAGCCGATCCGCTTCGAGCTCGTCCACTTCGACGGGGACTCCTTCATCACCGCCGAGCCGTTCCACGGCATCCACGTCGTCTTCGCGTTCATCGGCAACGCGCCCGGCCCCTCGGGTGAGGCCAGGGCCAAGTACGTCCACTACGGCCGCGTAGTCTCGCGCGCCGACTGAGCGGCGTACTGCTCCAGACCCCCGCATCACCACCACACCACCAGAAAGAGGAACGCCCATGAGGCCGGTCCGCCCGAGTGCCCTGCTGGCGCTCTCCCTGTCCGTCGCCGCCGTCGGCCTCACCGCCTGCGGTGGCTCCGACCCCGGCACCGGCGCCGGGGAGAGCAACTACGTCGACGGCCAGTCGTTCTCGCTGGCGCTCACCAGCGACCCCGGCGCCCTCGACCCGCAGGGCGGCGTGACCAGCACGCTGTTCCAGCTGTCCAAGCTCGCCTACGACAGCCTCGTCTCGGTCGACGCCGACGGCAACGTCGAGTCCCAGCTCGCCTCCGACTGGTCGGTCGACGGCACCACGGTGACGTTCGAGATCGCCGACGGCATCACCTGCGCCGACGGCTCCGACTTCACCGCCCAGACGGTGGTCGACAACATCACCTACGTCGAGGACCCGAAGAACCAGAGCCCGTTCCTCGGCGTCTTCATCCCGGCCGGTGCCACCGCCGAGGCCGACGGCAGCACCGTCACGATGACCCTCGCGGAGCCCTCGCCGTTCGTCCTCGCCTCCATGGCGAACCTGCCGATGGTCTGCGACGCCGGTCTGACCGACCGCAAGTCCCTCAAGGACGGCACCGCGGGCACGGGCCCCTACACGCTCACCGAGGCCGTTCCCGGGGACCGCTACACCTACTCGGTCCGCGAGGACTACACGTGGGGCCCCGACGGCGCCAGCACCTCCGAGACCGGCACCCCGGCCACGATCGTCGCCAAGGTGGTGACGAACGAGACCACCGCCGCCAACCAGCTCCTCTCGGGCGACCTGAACTTCGCCGGGATCGTCGGCCCCGACGCCGAGCGCCTCGACGCCGCGGGGCTGACCCGCGTCGACGCCCAGGCCGTCCAGGGCGAGCAGTGGTACAACCAGAACGACGGTCACCTGACCGCCGACCCGGCGGTCCGCGCGGCCCTCACCCGGGCGCTGGACCTGGAGGAGCTGCAGAAGGTGCTCACCTCCGGCAAGGGTGGTCCGGCCACGCAGTTCGCCGTGGTCGCACCGGCCGGCTGCACCGGCTCCTCGGTCGAGGGCAACGTCGCCGGAACGGACGTGGCGGCCGCCGAGGCCGCCCTCGACGAGGCCGGCTGGGTCAAGGGCTCTGACGGGATCCGCGCCAAGGACGGCGAGAAGCTGGCGCTCTCCTTCGTCTACGACGCCTCGCTCGGCACCGGCGGCAGCGCGGCCGCCGAGCTGGCCGTCGCCGCCTGGAAGGAGGTCGGGATCGACGTCACCGGCAAGCAGCTCGACCAGACCGCCATCGCGGGCGCCATGTTCGGCACCGGCGACTGGGACATCGCCTGGGAGCCGGTCAACATCAACACCCCCGACCAGATCGTGCCCTTCGTCTCCGGCCCCGGCCTGGCCGACGGCGGGACGAACTTCTCCGGCATCGACAACGCCGACTACACCGCCGGCGTGGAGAAGGCGATGACCACCAACGGCGCCGAGGGCTGCGACGAGTGGCTGGCCGCCGAGGGTGCGCTCTTCGCCGCCGACGACGTCATCCCGTTCGCCAACAACCTGCTGCCCTTCTTCGGCAAGGGTGCCGAGTTCGACGTCGTCGGCAACGTCGTCCCCACCAGCATCCGGATGCTCGGCTGAGGGGCCTGATCGCAGCATGACCACACTGACACCGGCAGCCGCCGCCACCGAGCCGTCGCGGCTGGCCGCGCTCCTCGGAGGGCGCTGGACACGCTTCGCGCTCCGCCGCACGGGGCGGCTGCTGGTGTCGCTGTGGGTCCTGGTGACCGCGTCGTTCCTGATGATCCACCTGATCCCGGGCGACCCGGTGCGCGCCGCGCTCGGGATGACCGCTCCGGCCGACCTCGTCGCCGCGAAGCGCGAGTCGCTCGGGCTGGACGACCCGCTGCTCACCCAGTACCTGCACTACCTGGGCAACCTGCTCCACGGCGACCTGGGCCAGTCGATCGGGTCCCAGCTGCCGGTCTCGGAGATCATCGCCCAGCGGCTGCCCGCCACCGCCTCGCTGGCGTTCCTCGCCTTCGGCGTGGCGCTGGCGATCGCCATCCCGCTCGGCGTCCTGGTCGCCGTCGCCACCCGGCGCGGCCGCCGGCGGCGTACCGAGCTGGCCTTCGCCGGCAGCAGCGTCGTGCTGGGCTCGATCCCCGACTTCCTGGTCGGTGTCGCGCTGGTCGCGGTCCTCGCGGTCAACCTCGGCTGGTTCCCCGTCGCCGGCAACGACGGCGCCGCGTCGTACGTGCTCCCGGTGACGGCGCTCGCCATCGGCCCCGCGGCGGTGCTGGCCCGCATCGTCCGCGTCGAGATGCTCAGCGTCCTGGAGGCCGACTACGTCCGCACCGCCCGGGCGAAGCGGCTGCCGGCGCGGCGGATCAACCTGCGCCACGCCCTGCCCAACGCCGTGACCGCGACGCTCACCCTCAGCGGCATGCTGCTGGCCTCGATGGTCGCCGGCACCGTGCTGGTGGAGAACGTCTTCGCGTGGCCGGGCCTGGGCAGCACCATCGTCCAGTCGATCGTCACCAAGGACTACCCGCTCGTCCAGGGCACCGTGCTCGTGTACGGCGTGATCGTCCTGGTCGTCAACAACGTGGTCGACATCGCCCTGGCCGTGCTCGACCCGCGCTCCACGATCGGGGACTCCTGATGACCGCCACCACGTCCCGACGGGCCGCGACGTCGACCCCGTCCCGGCTCGCGCGCGTCCTGGGGACCCCGGTCGGCGTCGTCGGCGTCAGCCTGCTGACGCTGGTGCTGCTGCTGGCCGTCTTCGCGCCGATCCTGTGGGGGGACCGCGCCGACGCCGTCGACACCGACAACATCCTGGCCGGCCCGTCGGCCGAGCACTGGGTCGGCACCGACAACCTGGGCCGCGACCTCTTCTACCGGGTGCTCGTCGCCACCCGGCTCTCGATCACCCTCGCCCTGCTGGCCACCGCGCTCGGCACCGTGGTCGGCCTGATCCTCGGCACGGCGCCCCTGCTGCTCGGCCGCCGGCTCGGGCGGCTGGTCACCGCGCTGGTCAACATCCTGGTCGCCTTCCCGGGGCTGCTGCTCGTGCTGTTCTTCGCGGTCGTCTTCGGCGTCGGCGCGCAGGGCGCCGTGCTCGCCATCGGCCTGGCCGGCGCCCCGTCGTTCGCCCGCCTGTGCCAGACGCTGGTGGCCGGCGTCGCCGACCTGGACTACGTCGCCGCCGCACGGATCGCCGGCGTCAACCGGTTCCGGATCCTCTTCCGCCACGTGCTGCCGAACATCGCCGAGCCGCTCGTGGTGAACGTGACGATCAGCGCCGGCGGCGTGCTGCTCAGCTTCGCGGGACTGTCGTTCCTCGGCCTGGGCGTGCAGTCGCCGGCCTACGACTGGGGCCGGCTGATGCAGGACGGCCTGGCCGGCATCTACCTGCACCCGATGGCGGCCCTCGCGCCCGGCATCATGGTGATCGTCGCCGGCCTCGCGTTCAACCTCACCGGCGAGGCGATCGCCGGCGCCCTCGGCGTCACCCCGGCCACCGGCGTCGGCCGCGCGCTGAGGGTGCCCACCGGCCGCACCCCGGGCGCCGAGCTCGCCCACGACGCCGGCACCGAGGACCTGGTCCTCGACGTGCGCGACCTGCAGGTCTCGTTCCCCGGCGTGGACGCACCCGTGCGCCCCGTCCGCGGCGTCACGTTCGCGCTCCGGGCGGGCGAGGCGGTCGGCGTGGTCGGCGAGTCCGGCTCGGGCAAGTCGCTCACGGCGCTGTCGGTGGCGAGGCTGATCGAGGAGCCCGGGCGGGTCGACGCCCACCGGCTCGCCTTCTGCGGGGAGGACCTGCTGGCCGAGCCCGCTGACCGGAGGGCCGCCAAGGAGCGCGACCGGATGCTCGGCACCTCGCTGGCGGTCGTCTTCCAGGACCCGATGACCTCGTTCAACCCCGCGATGCGGATCGGCAGCCAGCTGGCCGAGGTCGGACGCCACCACCAGGGCCTGGACCGCAGGGCCGCGGCCGACCGCGCCGTCGACCGGCTCGGTGCGGTCCGCGTGCGCGATCCCGAGCGCCGCGCCCGGCAGTACCCCTTCGAGTTCTCCGGCGGCATGCGGCAGCGGGCGATGATCGGGATGGGCCTCATGGGCAGCCCGCGCCTGATCATCGCCGACGAGCCGACCACCGCCCTCGACGTCACCGTGCAGCGCCAGGTGCTCGCGCTCCTGCAGGACGTGCGCCGCGAGCAGGGCGCCGCTCTGCTGCTGATCAGCCACGACGTCTCCGTGGTCTCCGACGTCTGCGACCGGGTGCTGGTGATGTACGCCGGCCGCGTCGTCGAGGACCTGCCCACCGCCGACCTGCACACCCGCGCGCAGCATCCGTACACGCGGGCGCTGGTGGCCGCCGTACCGGACATGGGCACCGACCCGGACGCCCCGCTGGCCACCATCCCCGGCCAGCCCGTCGACCCCTCGGCGGTCCCCGCCGGCTGTGCCTACGCCGCCCGCTGCCCGCTCGCCACCGCGCTGTGCCGGGAGCAGGACCCGGTGCTGGTCACCGGCGCCGACCACGGAGCCGGCGTGGGCCGGGTCGCCTGCTGGCACGCGGGGGAGCCGATCGGCACGACCGCGACCGGGGAGCCGCTCACCGCCGAGGAGGCGACCGCATGAGCCTGCACCTGGACCACGTCACCGTCCGCTACGGCGCGACGACGGTGCTCGACGAGGTGAGCCTGACGGTGCCCGACGGCGAGATCGTCGGACTGGTCGGCGAGTCCGGCTCGGGCAAGTCGACCCTGGCCAAGGCGGTCGTCGGGCTCGCCCCGGTGCACAGCGGCAGCATCGTGCTGGACGGACAGCCGTTGCGCCACCGCGGCCGCCGCCGACCGATCCAGATGGTCTTCCAGGACCCGTTCTCCTCGCTCGACCCGCGGATGACGATCGGCGAGAGCATCGCCGAGGCGATCCCCGAGCGGCTCTCCCGCGCGGACCGTCGCGCCGAGATCGCCCGGCTCCTGGAGCTGGTGCACCTCGACGCAGGTCGCGCCGACCAGCTGCCCCGGCAGCTCTCCGGCGGCCAGCGCCAGCGGGTCGCCCTGGCCCGTGCGCTCGCCGGGCGGCCGCGGCTCGTGATCGCCGACGAGGTCACCTCGGCGCTGGACGTCTCCGTCCAGGGCGCCGTGCTCAACCTGATCCGCGAGATGCAGCGTGAGCTCGGCCTCTCGATGCTCTTCATCTCCCACAACCTGGCCGTCGTCCGGTACGTCGCCAGCCAGGTCGCCGTCCTCGAGGGCGGACGCATCGTCGAGCACGGCGCCACGACCGACGTGCTCGAGCGCCCGCAGCACGACTACACCCGCCAGCTCCTCGCCGCCGTCCCCGGCGGCCACCCCATCCCGAACAAGGAGATCCGCGCATGAACACCTCCGGCCCCGCCGCCGACCGCCTCATCGACCCGGCCCACTGGGAGGCACGCTTCGCCGAGCTGGTGAAGAAGCACGGCATCCCCGGCGCCCAGCTCGGGATCCTGAAGGTCGGCGCGGACGGCGCCGCGGACGAGCTGTTCACCACCGCCACCGGCGTCCTGCATGCCGGCACCGGCCAGGTCGCGACGACCGACTCGGTCTTCCAGATCGGCTCGGTCTCCAAGGTGTGGACCGCCACCGTGATCATGCAGCTGGTCGACGAGGGCAGGTTCGCCCTCGACACGCCGGTCGCCGAGATCGTCCCGGACCTCGCGCTGCGCGACCCCGACGTCACCAAGACGGTCACCGTGTGGCACCTGCTCACCCACACCAGCGGCATCGACGGCGACGTCTTCACCGACACCGGCCGCGGCGACGACGCCCTGGAGAAGTACACCGCCGTGCTCGGCGACGCCGCGCAGAACCACCCCCTCGGCGCCACCTGGTCCTACTGCAACTCCGGTTACTCGCTGCTCGGCCGGATCATCGAGGTCGTCACCGGCCTGACCTGGGACGAGGCGATGAAGGAGCGGCTCTTCGCCCCGCTCGGCCTGACCCACACCACCACCCTCCCCGAGGAGGCGATGGTCTTCGGTCACTCGGTGGGCCACCTCACCGGCGGCGACGACCCGCAGGTCGCGCCCGTGTGGGGGATGCCCCGCTCGGTCGGGCCCGCCGGCCTGATCACCTCCCGCGTCGAGGACGTCCTGGCCTTCGCCCGGATGCACCTGACCGGGGGCGCAGCCGCCGACGGCACCCGTGTGCTCTCGGAGGCCAACGTCGCCGCGATGGCCGCCTACCAGGTCGAGTGCCCGGAGAAGGACCTGCTCGGGGACTCCTGGGGCCTCGGCTGGTTCCGCTGCGACTGGAACGGTCACCGAGCGATCGGCCACGACGGCAACACCATCGGCCAGGCCGCGTTCCTGCGGCTGCTGCCGGAGGCGGGCATCGCGGTCGCCATGAACACGAACATCGGCAGCGCGATCCCGCTCTACCGGGAGCTGTACGACGAGATCTTCACCGAGCTCGCCGGCGTCCACGTGCCGGCCGACTTCGACGTGCCGGCCGAGCCGGTCGAGGTCGACGCGACGCCGTACGTCGGCGCCTACCAGCGCGAGTCGGTGCTCGAGGAGGTCTTCATCGAGGACGGCAAGGTCTGGATGCGGACCACGGTCTCCGGCGCGGTCGCCGAGGCCTCCGGCGGCGCCGAGCCCGAGACCCACGAGCTGGTCCCCGTGGCGGACGCGCTGTTCGCGGTCAAGCCCGACAAGAGCGAGGCCTACTACCCGGTGCGGTTCTACTCCCTGCCCAACGGCCAGGAGTACATCCACTTCGGCGCCCGGGCCACCCCGAAGCGGACCGCCTGATGGCCACGGCCACGCTGACCCCCACCGATACCGTGCTCGACGAGCTCCTCGCCGACCTGCGCGAGCTCATCGAGTGCGAGTCGCCCTCCCACGACCACGCGGCCGTGGAGCGGTCCGCGGACCTGGTCGCGCGGCTGGGCACCGAGCGGCTCGGCGTAGCCCCCGAGCGGATCGTCGTCGACGGCGTCCACCACCTGCGGTGGCGCCTGGGCGACCCGCTGACGCCGAGCCGGGTCGTGGTGCTCGGGCACCACGACACCGTCTGGCCGATCGGCACGCTGGCCCGCCAGCCGTTCGAGATCGTCGACGGCGAGCTGCGCGGACCCGGCTGCTTCGACATGCTGACCGGCCTGGCGATGGCGCTGCACGCGATCGCCGACCTGGACGACCCCTCCGGCGTCACCCTGCTGGTGACCGGCGACGAGGAGCTCGGCTCGCCGACCTCGCGCGCGCTGATCGAGGAGGAGGCGCGCCACGCGGCCGCGGTCCTCGTGCTGGAGGCCTCGGCCGACGGCGGCGCGCTCAAGACCGCCCGCAAGGGCACCTCGCTCTACCGGATCGACGTCGTCGGCCGCGCCGCGCACGCCGGCCTGGAGCCGGAGAAGGGCGTCAACGCGAGCGTCGAGCTGGCCCACCAGATCCTCGCGATCGCCGCGCTCGGCGACGCCGCCGCGGGCACCACGGTGACCCCGACGGTGGCCGCCGCGGGCACCACCGTCAACACGGTGCCCGCCGACGCCCGGATCTCGGTCGACGTCCGCGCCTGGACCGTCGCCGAACAGCGCCGGGTCGACGCCGCCGTGCGCGCGCTCGTCCCGGTGCTGGACGGGGCCGAGCTGCTGGTCTCCGGCGGGATCAACCGCACGCCGCTGGAGGAGTCCTCCTCCCGTGCCCTGTTCGCCCGCGCCCAGCGACTCGCCGCCGAGCTCGGCATGCCCGAGGTCACCGGCGCCGCCGTCGGCGGCGCCTCCGACGGCAACTTCACCGCCGGCGTCGGCGCGCCGACCCTCGACGGGCTCGGGGCGGTCGGCGGCGGCGCGCACGCCGAGGACGAGCACGTGCTGGTCGACCGTATCCTCGACCGCACGGTGCTGCTCCGGGCACTCCTCGCCGACCTGCTCGCCGATCCCGTCACCGATCCGCCGGGGACGGCGTCGTGAGCGGCGAGGCCTGGACGTCGTACGAGGCGGCGGCCGCGGCGTCCCGGGTCGTCGTCCGTCAGCTGGCAGAGATCGATGAGCTGCGCGAGGCAGCCGACGTGCTCGGCGCGATCTGGGGCGTCCCGGAGAACCCGCCGATGAGCGCCGAGCTGCTCCGAGCGATGGGCAAGGCGGAGAGCTACGTCGCCGGCGCCTACGACGGCGACACCATGGTCGGGGTCTGCGTCGGCTTCCACTCCACCCCGGCGTCGCGGACGATGCACAGCCACATCGCCGGCGTGCTCCCGGCGATGGCCGGGCGGCACGTGGGCTTCGCGCTGAAGCTGCACCAGCGCGCCTGGTGCCTGGACCGCGGCATCGAGCTGATGGAGTGGACGTTCGACCCCCTGGTCTCCCGCAACGCCTACTTCAACCTGGCGAAGCTCGGGGCGTATGTCGCGGAGTACCTGCCGGACTTCTACGGCGCGATGACCGACGGGATCAACCGCGACGAGGAGAGCGACCGGATCCTGGTGCACTGGCCGCTGGCGGCCCCCGAGGTCGTCGCGGCCTGCGCCGGCGAGCCGGCGCGGCCGGTGCTGCCGCCCGGTGCGGCGGCGGCGTGGGTGCAGGTGCCCCGCGACGTCGAGCGGGACCGCCGTACCGATCCCGAGCAGGCGCGCGGCTGGCGCGCCAAGGTGCGCGAGCAGCTGCTGACCGCGCTGAGCGCCGGCGGCCGCGTCGCCGGCTTCGACAAGGAGCAGGGCTACCTCGTCCTGCCGCACGACAGAGACCTCGAAGGAGACATGGAGTGAGCGTCAAGCTGGAGGGCGTCGAGCTGCGCCGGGTCGCGATGCCGCTGGTCTCGCCGTTCCGGACCTCGTTCGGCACCCAGACCGCCCGCGACATCCTGCTGCTGCGCGCCGTCACCGCGGACGGCGAGGGCTGGGGTGAGTGCGTGGCCATGTCGGACCCGCTCTACTCCTCCGAGTACGTGGACGCGACGGCCGACGTGCTGCGGCGGTTCCTGCTGCCCGCGCTGACCGACGGCGCCGAGGACCTGCGCCGGCACGGCGCGAACGCGGTCGCCGCGCTGCTGCGCAAGTTCAAGGGCCACCGGATGGCCAAGGCGGCGCTGGAGATGGCGGTGCTGGACGCCGAGCTGCGCGCCGAGGGCCGCTCCTGGGGCCGCGAGCTCGGGGCGGTCCACGACCGGGTGCCCTCGGGTGTCTCGGTCGGCATCTACGACAGCATCCCGGTGCTGCTGGACGTCGTCGGCGGCTACCTCGACGCCGGCTACGTGCGGATCAAGCTCAAGATCGAGCCTGGCTGGGACCTCGAGCCGGTGCGCGCGGTCCGCGAGCGGTTCGGCGACGACGTACTGCTCCAGGTGGACGCGAACACGGCGTACACCCTGCGCGACGCCCGGCACCTGGCCAAGCTCGACGACTTCGACCTGCTGCTGATCGAGCAGCCGCTGGAGGAGGAGGACGTGGTCGGCCACGCCGCGCTGGCCCGCCAGGTCGCCACCCCGATCTGCCTGGACGAGTCCATCGTCTCGGCGGAGTCGGCCGCCGCGGCGATCGAGCTCGGCGCCTGCTCGATCATCAACATCAAGCCGGGCCGGGTCGGTGGCTACCTCGAGGCGGTGCGGATCCACGACGTGGCCGCGGCGCACGGGCTCGCCGTCTGGTGTGGTGGCATGCTCGAGACCGGGCTGGGGCGCGCCGCCAACGCGGCGCTCGGTGCGCTGCCCGGCTTCACGCTGCCGGGCGACATCTCGGCCTCGGACCGCTTCTACCAGACCGACATCACCGCGCCGCTGACCATCGAGGACGGCTACATGCATGTCCCGACCGGCCCCGGCCTGGGTGTCACGCCGATCCCGGAGATCCTCGACGCGGTCACCACGGGCACGGAGTGGATCGCGCTCTGAGGCGAGTCCGGGGTGCGGCGGGGGTCGAGGTGCTGTCGGGGTGATCGCGCACGACTCGTACCCTGACGCCGTGAACCAGCGACCCCGCGCCAGTCTCGGCCGGGTGCTCGACGACCTCGGCGACTCGCTGCTGGAGCTGGTCGCGGGCGACCCGGCGCACGAGGGCGAGATCGGCGGCGTCGTGATCCACGACCCCGACGACGAGCCCGTGCTGCCGCCGGGGGCCCTGGTCGTCGGCGTGGGCGTGCCCGCGGCCGAGCTGCCCGACCTGGTCCGTGCGGTGGGTCGCCAGGGCGGCGTCGGCCTGGTGGTGCGGGCCCCCGTCGCGCTCACCCCGGAGCTGGACGCGGCGGTGGCCGCCGCGGGCCTGGCGCTGCTCGGACTGCGCCGCGGCGCGACCTGGGCCCAGCTGACCGCGCTGCTGCGCTCGGTGCTGGCCGAGGGGGACGTCGCCCATGGCGAGGGCGAGTCGATCGGAGGGCTGCCCTCGGGCGACCTGTTCGCGGTCGCGAACGCGGTCGCCTCCCTGCTGGACGCGCCGGTCACGATCGAGGACCGCAGCTCGCGGGTGCTGGCGTTCTCCGGGCGCCAGGACGAGGCCGACCCGTCCCGGGTGGAGACGATCATCGGCCGGCAGGTGCCGGAGCGCTACGCCCGGATGCTCACCGACCTGGGTGTCTTCCGGGAGCTCTACCGCGAGCACCGGCCGGTGGTGGTCGATCCGGCCGACCTCGGCGCCGACGCGGTGAGCAAGCAGCGGGTCGCCATCGCGGTGCGGGCCGGCGACGAGGTGCTCGGATCGATCTGGGCCGCCATGGACGGCGACCTCACCCCCGAGCGCAGCGCCGCGCTCCAGGACGCGGCGAAGCTGGTGGCCCTGCACATGCTCCGCGTCCGGGCCGGCGCCGACGTGCAGCGTCGGCTGCGCACGGACCTGGTCGGCAGCGCCGTCGAGGGTGGCGTGGGGGCGCGCGACGCGCTGAGCCGTCTCGGGCTCGCCGGCAAGCACGTCGTAGTGCTCGCGGTCGGGCTGCGCGCCGACCGGACGGCCGAGTCCGAGCGGGCCCCCGGCGACACCAGCGACCTGGAGCGCGTCGCCGACGCGCTCAGCCTGCACCTGGCCGCGTCCCTGCCGCTCTCGGCGGTCGCCGTGGTCGGCGGCATCGCCTACGCCCTGCTGCCGCTCGGGCCGGGCGGCACCGCGAGCGAGCCGGAGGAGCGTGCGGCCCGGTTGGCGGAGGAGTTCTGCGACCGGCTCGGCTCCCGGCTGCCCGCGCTGGTCGGCATCGGCGGCACCGGCAGCGACGTCGGGGGAGTGGCGGCCTCGCGGGCGACCGCGACCCGCGTGCTCCGGGTGCTCCAGGACGGGCACGGGACGCGCCGGGTCGCGCGGCTCCCCGACGTGCACACCCAGTCCCTGCTGTTGGAGCTGCGGGACCTGGCCGCCGCCCGCGGCGAGCGTCCCGTGGGTCCGCTGGCGCTGCTGCTGGAGTACGACGAGCGCAACGACTCCGGGCTCGTCGAGACGCTCGACGCCTGGCTGGACGCGCTCGGCGACGTGCGCGCGGCCGCGACCGCGCTGTTCATCCACCCGAACACCCTGCGCTACCGGCTGCGGCGGCTGGAGGAGGTCAGCGGGCTCGACCTCGCCGACCCGGAGCAGCGGTTCGCCGCCAGCCTGCAGCTGCGACTGCTGGCGCCGCGCTGACGCCGGTCAGGCGGCCCGGGTCGATCCAGCCGTCCGACGTTCCAGAGACCTTGGACCCTGGTCGTGCCGGCGCCGCGGAGCGATCGTGGCTGTATGGCTGAGCTCGTCGCAGAGGTGATCGAGATCGAACCGCAGGAGGCGATCGCCGTACGGGGCGACGTCGCGCCGGCGGAGCTCCCGGAGTTCTTCGGGCATGCGTTCCGCGACGCCGCGCAGGCCGCGGCTGCCGCTGGCGTCGGGATTGCCGGTCCGCCGTTCGGCTTCTATCCCAGGATGCCCACGGAGACGGTCGAGGTGGAGGCGGGCTTCCCCGTGTCCGCCCGGCCCGAGGCGCACGGGCGGGCGCACCGGCTGCTCCTGCCCGGTGGCCGCGCCGTGCAGGCCATGCACGTCGGACCGTACGACGGCCTGGAGAGGACGTACGACGAGCTTGCGTCCTGGATGACCGAGCGCGGGCTGGTCCCGGCGGCGGGCATGTGGGAGTCGTACCTGTCGGACCCCGAGACCGAACCCGACCCGGCCACCTGGCGGACCCTGATCACCTGCCCGGTCTCCTGATGGCCGCTCGCCGCGGAGGGCCCACGACCGCGCGACCGGCGTCGCGGACCGCTCCCTCAGCCCATCGGTCCGCGCCTGGTCGCGCGCCTGGTCGCGCGTCTGGTCGCGGGGCTGCTCGATCCCGCGGTCCGGTGGTCTGGACCACCGAGAGATCGGCGGTGGACCCGCCGATGGGCGCGTGGCAATGTCCGAGAGCACGCAGTCCACTCACCACAAGGAAGTGATGGCATGACTGGAAAGCTGTTGGTGGCGGCCGCGGCCGCGAGCCTGGTCGGAGCGATCGGCGTCGCCGCCCCGGCCCAGGCGGCGCAGCCGTCCTGCTGGGGACAGGCGACGAAGGTCTTCGCCCAGTCCGGGGCGATGGGGGAGCACTCCTCCAGCCAGGCCAACCCACGCATCGGCCTGAAGAACCTCGCTCGCGCGCTCGCCGACGCGGGCATCATCCCGGACGACTCGATGGCGTCCCTCGGTGTCTTCGTCGCGAACGAGCTGGGCCTGAGCATCGACGCCTGCCTGTAGCCGGATCGACGCGGCCGATCGAGAGCCCGGGGATGCCGCGTCACCTGGATATCCGCCCCTGAAGCACCGATCTCGGGGCGAAGAACCATGTGACGTCGCACCACCCGGCCGCAGCAGTCCGGCAGGAAGGTTCCGGGGGGATGTCCCCACAAGATCGGGAGGTGGGCCGAGTGGCCCCTGCATCGCCGCAGCTCGAACGGATCGCCGTCGAGGGGTACCACTACCTGTACCCCGCGGTGCTCATGGACGTGACCCGGCGGGTGGCGACGAGCCTGCCCGCCGGCGTCCGGCCGGGATTCGGCCCGCCGAACGCGTTCTCGCACATGCGGACGTTCCCACCGGGAGACTTCAGGGACGTGGTCCGCCCGAACTTCGACACCCTGTACTCGATCGCGTGGCTGGACCTGACGAACGGCCCGCAGGTGGTGTGCGTCGACCGCGCCGTCGAGCAGTACTTCATGCTGCCGATGCTGGACATGTGGACGGACGTGTTCGCCGTCGTCGGGAGCCGGACCACAGGTGGGGCACCGGCGCAGTACGCGATCGTGCCTCCGCGGTGGGACGGGTCGGTGCCCGAGGGGACGGTCCGCATCGACGCGCCGACGCCATGGGTGTGGATCGTGGGGCGGACCCAGACCAACGGGCCCGCGGACTACGACGCTGTCCATGCGATCCAGGACGGCTTCGCCCTGCGTCCGCTGACCGAGCAGCCCGAGGCCACCGTTGGGGCCGTGGCCCCCGAGGGCGGTGTGGACCTGTCCGTGGCCCCGATGGACCACGTCGCCTCGATGACCGGGAGGGAGTTCTTCGCCAGAGGGGCGCGCCTGCTCTCGGAGAACCCGCCGCACCTGACCGACCAGCCGATCCTCGCGCGGCTTCGCCGTCTGGGCCTGGAGCCCGGCCGGGCGTTCGATGCCGGGACCGCGAGCCCCGAGGTGTTGGCGGCGATCGACGCGGCCCCATCGGAGGCACTGTCACGGATGGCTGCCGCGGTCCCCGTCTCCGCCCCGGTCGTCGACGGGTGGGCCGTGCGACGGGCCGGTATCGGCGTCTACGGGACGGACTACCTCTACCGGGCGGTGATCGCGATGGTCGGTCTGGGCGCCAACCTTCCCGAGGACGCGATCTACCCCCTTCTCCTGGCCGACGAGAACGGCGAGCCGCCGGTCGGGGAGCGCAACTACCTGCTCCACTTCGACGCCGACGCCCACCCGCCCGTCGATGCGTTCTGGTCCCTGACGATGTACGACGGCGACGGATTCCCCGTCCCCAACGCCATGGACCGGTACGCCCTCGGCGACCGCGACCCGCTGGTCCACAACCCCGACGGCTCGCTCGACCTGTACATCAGCCGCACCGATCCCGGACCCGAGCGCCGGGCGAACTGGCTACCCGCCCCCGAAGGGCCCCTCGGGCTGACCTTCCGCCTCTACGGGCCACGTCCCGAGATCCTCGACGGGCGCTGGACGCCGCCACCGCTGCGACGCGCGTGAGCCACGTGGCGAGCGGAGGGGCCTGAGGCCGAGTCCGATCGGGGCATGCGCCAGGTTCACCGGCGCGCGACCCCGGCGGAGACCAACCGAGAGTGCGAGGTCGACGATGGGTGACGCAATCGGTGCGACGCTCGGTTTCGCGGTGGGCATCGCGATCAGTCCCATTCCGATCGCCGCGGTCATCCTGATGTTGTTCAGCGCCCGCGCCCGAACCAACAGCATCTCCTTCATGGTGGCCTGGATCGTCGGCGTCGCCCTCGTCACGACGATCGTCGTGCTCATCCCCGGCCTCGAGACCGACGAGTCGGAGCCGAGCCGGACCACCGGCTGGATCAAGCTGATGCTGGGCGCCCTGCTCCTGCTGTTCGCTGCCCGGCAGTGGCGGTCACGACCGGCCCCCAGGGCGGAACCCCCGGTTCCGGGCTGGATGTCCCGCATCGACGAGCTCCGTCCCCGTGGCGCGCTGGGACTTGGATTCGTGCTGTCGGCGGTCAATCCCAAGAACCTGCTCCTCGCCGCCGCGGCAGGCGCCTCCCTGGGGGCGCTGCCCCTGTCGACCAGCCAGACCGCCGGTGCCATCACTGCGTTCACCGCCGTGGCGACTCTCACCGTCACGGTTCCCGTGCTCGGCTATCTCATCGGCGGGCAGCGGCTGGACCCCGCACTGGACCGGACCAAGACCTGGCTGATGGCGAACAACGCCACCGTCATGGCCGTGCTCCTGGTCCTCTTCGGCGTCAGTCTGGTCGGGGAAGCCCTCCAGATCCTCTCGTGAGCTGGCGCCCTGAGAAGCCCACCGTGGGCGGATGGACGCCCGTCACTCCAGCCCGACGAGCTGCGCCGACCGCTCCCACAGGCCGTCGATCAGCGCCTGGTCGTGCGCCTGCTTGTTCTCCCGGCCGTCGATCGTGAACCGGCTGAAGTAACGGCCGTCGATCTCGGGGTCGGGTCCGTGCACCGCCAGTGCGATCAGCGGCGCGGCGCCGTCCTCGACGGTGATCGTGCCGAACCGCTTGAGCGGGGTGCGGTAGAGCAGGCCGACGAACCAGGAGTCGCGGCCGAACGAGCTGGCCACCGGGCCGGGGTGGACGGCGACGGCGCAGATGCCGTCGCCCGACCAGCGCTGGCTGATGCCGCGGGTGAAGAGGATGTTCATCAGCTTGCCGGTGCCGTAGGCCGGGAACTCCATCGCGCGGCGGTGCTCGTAGTCGAGGTCGTCGAGGACGATCTTCCCGGCCAGGTTGCCGATGCTGGAGGTGTTCACCACCAGCGAGGAGCCCGCCGCCGCCAGTTGCGGGCGGAGGAGGTTGGTGAGCAGGAACGGCGCCAGGTGGTTGATCTGGAAGTTCGGCTCGTGGCCGTCGTGGGTCCGCCGCGACGGGGCGAACGTGCCGCCGGCGTTGTTCATCAGCACGTCGATCGACTCGACCCGCTCGGCCACGTCGGCGGCCAGGCGGCGTACGTCGTCGAGGCGGGCGAAGTCCGCGACGAGCGGCTCGGTGCCGACCGCCTCCGCGACGGGTCGCAGCTTCTCGGCGGAGCGGCCGGTGACCAGCACCGTGGCGCCGAGTCCGGCGAGGGTGCGCGCCGACTCCGCCCCGATGCCGTCGCTCGCGCCGGTCACCAGGACCGTGCGGCCGGCCATGCTCTGCTCGTCGGTCTGCTCGTCGGTCCGCTCGTCGGTCCGCTCGTCGGTCCGCTCGTCGGTCTGCCGGTCCGACGGGGTGTCCGGTCGCTCGCTCATGCCGCGAGCCTAGGGTGCCGCCCGGACCCGGCGCGACGGGTCCGCGGATTGCGGTCCGGTCAGGACCGGTCGATCCAGGCCGCCATCGCCTCCGGGTAGCGCTCACCCCGCACCGCGACGCTGTCCGCGGCGGCGTTCAGCTCGGCGAGGTCCGAGGCGGTGAGCGCGAGCTCGGCGGCTCCCAGGTTCTCCTCGACCCGCGCGATCCGGCGGGTGCCGGGGATCGGGACGATCCACGGCTGTTGGGCGAGCAGCCACGCCAGCGCCACCTGGCCGGGGGTGGCGCCGATCCGCTCGGCGATCGTGCCGACCCGGTCGGCGAGGTCCAGGTTGTGGTCCAGCACCTCGGGGGCGAAGCGCGGCAGGGTGGCCCTGATGTCCCCGGTGCCGAACCTGGTGCCCCGGGTGACCTGCCCGGTCAGCAGGCCACGACCGAGCGGACTGAACGGCACGAACCCGATGCCGAGCTCGGCCACGGTCGGCAGCACGGACTCCTCCGGCTCGCGCCAGAACAGCGAGTACTCGCTCTGCAGCGCCGTCACCGGCTGCACGGCGTGCGCGCGGCGGATCGTGGTGGGCCCGGCCTCGGAGAGACCGAAGTGGCGCACCTTGCCCGCCTCGATCAGCTCCTTGACGGTGCCGGCGACGTCCTCGATCGGCACGTCGGGGTCGACCCGGTGCTGGTAGCAGAGGTCGATGACGTCGGTGCGCAGCCGGCGCAGCGACCCGTCGACCGCGGCCCGGATGCTGTCGGGGCGGCTGCTGATCCCGGTCTGGCGGCCCTGCTCGTCGAACGCGAAGCCGAACTTCGTCGCGATGACGATGTCCTCGCGCACGGGAGCCAGCGCCTCGCCCACGATCTCCTCGTTGGCGAACGGCCCGTAGACCTCGGCCGTGTCGAAGAACGTGATCCCGTGTTCCACGGCCTCGCGCAGGAACCCGATCATCGTCGCCCGGTCGGGGGAGGGACCGAAGCTCTGGCTGATGCCCATGCAGCCGAGGCCGATGGCGGAGACCTCGAGGCCGGGGCCGAGCGTGCGGGTGTTCATCGGGTGGTGTCCTTCGGGTCGGTGGGCCGTCCCACCGTAGGGGAGCGCCGCTGGGCCGTGCGAGCGCCTCGCCGCCGGTCCACGGGTGCCGGCGGGGCGTGACCCGGTTGCGGCCCCGACGTTGACCTAGGCGTCGGGGCGGTCTCGGGAGTCCGGCGGGCGCGTTGCGGCCTGTCGCACGCGGCGGCAACCGGCTGACACGGGACTGCTCGGCCGATCCTCGGCCGCTCGGTGCCATCACCTCAGCGAAGGGAACTGACGAATGGGCGACATCAAGATCCTCGGGCGTGGACCTATCGGCCTCCGCGTCCTAGTGGCGATCCTCGGCCTCGCGTTGATCGGCACGTGGCTGACCGCGACCGACCCGGCCGACGCGGCCGTTCCCGCCGTGGCGGTACGGGCGGGCGCGAGCGCCGCGCCCACGCCCAGCGGTGCGGCGAGGGCGGCAAGCCCCGTGTGCGACGACAACCCGTACGTCGACTGCTACCCCCTGGCCAAGCCGAAGAAGATGAAGAAGCGGTTCAAGGACGGGAAGTACGGGACGGCGAAGGACATCAAGGCCCCGAGGTGGGTGTTCAAGAAGGCCAAGAGGTACGTCAGGAAGCACCCCGAGGTGGCGCCGGTGAGCGCGCGGCCGATCATCGACGTGCACGGTCGGCGGCTCAAGGACTGGGACTGGGGCTGGCTGGAGTGGACGGCGAAGAAGCTCAACAACACCCGCTGCGTGACGGGTCCGCTGGGCAACGCGTCCTGGTTCTTCGGCTGCGACGACCTTCCCGACCTTGAGAACACCGTGCGGCGCGTCCAGGTGACCTGCCATGGCGCCATGGTGCTGATCGGCGCGGTGACGAAGAACCCGATCGGTATGGGCAGCGGGTACGCCACCTGCCTGTGGGGTCAGATCCGCAGCCTCTCGGACTAGGTCCCGGACGAGGCGGACGACCGGGCGCGCTCGGTCCGCCTCCTGGGCCTCGCTCCGGGAGGCGGACCGAGATCGTCAGCCGTCCGCGGCGTCGCCCGTCACGAACGCGGCCACCAGGTCGGCGATCTGCGGGGCGTGGTCCTCCTGCAGGAAGTGCTTGCCGGGCAGCAGGGTGATCCCGTCCACCCCGGCGGCGCGGCGCGCCTCCTCGCCGTACCGGCCCGGAGGCAGCGCCGGGTCGCGCTCGCCCCAGACCACCTGCACCGGGTACGGCGCCTCGCCCAGCGTGCCCACGTAGAGGTCGCGCTTGGCGCGGGTCAGCTCGAACCCGCGCATGATCCGCAGGAAGGCCGCTCCGCCGTCGCCGCGGCGCAGGAGGTCGACGTAGGCGTCGGCCTCCGCAGCGGGCAGTGCGTCCGGGTGGGCGACGCCCTGGACGCGCATCAACATCCGGAAGACCGGCTTGGTCAGCCCCTTCAGGTACGCCGGCCCGAGGCCCCGGACCCGGAACGGGCGCATGCTCCACGGCGGGGTGAACGTGTCGACCTCCACGATGGTGTCGAGCACCGTCATCGACGCGACCCGCTCCGGCATCGCGGCCGCGACCTCGAACCCGACCGGGCCGCCGATGTCGTGCACCACGAGGTGGAACCGGTCCAGTCCGAGGGCGTCGACCGCCGCCGCGGCGAACCGGCCCAGGCCGGACCAGGAGTAGTCGAAGTCGGCCGGCCGGTCCGCGAGCCCGAGGCCCGGCAGGTCGAAGGCGATGCCGCGCAGGCCGCGTGCGGCCAGCTCGGGGACCACCTTGCGGTAGAGGAACGACGAGGCCGGCACACCGTGCAGGCACACCACGGGCGGCCCGGTGCCCTCGTCGAGCACGAAGCTGCCGACGCCGGCGGCCTCGAACCGCCGGCCGCTGCGCTCGTGGGTGGCGACCACCTCGCTGCTGTTCATGGGAGCTCTCCTGGGGTGTGCCGGGGCCGGAGCGCCGACGCTACCGGTGGCGGCCCGTCGCGCGGCGTAAGGTTGACGGCGCCACCCGTCCGCGAGCGCATCGAGGTGCCATGTCCTTCGAGTCCGAGGCCGGTACGCGCGGTAGCAGGCAGCCGCGGGGCTTCGTCCTGGCCACGTTCAACAGGTTCGCCATCCGCCGGATCCGATCCGGCAAGAAGTCGGTCGCCGGGCTCGATGCGCTCGTCCTGACCACGGTGGGCCGCAAGACCGGCGAGCGTCGGTCGACCCCGCTCGGGTGGTTCCCCGGCGAGGACGGGTCCTGGGTGGTCGTCGCCTCCGCGAACGGCGCCGCCCGCAATCCGGCGTGGTACCTCAACCTCGCCGCCGCGCCAGATCAGGTCGCGATCGATGTCGCGGGTGAGCACGTCGAGGTCTCGGCCGTGCAGCTCCACGGTGAGGAGCGCGAGCGTGCCTGGCAGACGGTCGTGTCCTCGGCGCCTCGGTATGCCAAGTACCGGGAGAGCACGGATCGCGAGATCCCCCTGGTCAAGCTCACCCGCCGAGCCGCCTGAGCGACGCGCCGCGCACCGGCCGCGGGTCGGGTCATCCGCGCGCGAGGACCCGCCAGGCGATGCTCGGCCGGAGCAGCCGCCTCGGGTGGTCCATCAGGTTGGTCACCCGGAAGAAGGCCGCCGCCACGACCGGATCCCGGCGCGCGACGCGCTGCAGCCGTCGGATGTAGGCGGCGACCCAGGCCGGAGCCGAGGGCGGCGGCCCCTCGACGCCGGGGATCTGCAGGTCGGCGCCGGTGACCATCGCCCAGGCGCGGTCGACGACCTCCGCGGCACCGGCGGGGTAGTCGGTGCGGACCGCCCCCAGGCCGCTGGCGAGCGCGTCGCCCAGCGCCACCGCCTCCAAGGCGGCGACGCTCATGCCCTGCCCGAAGGACGGGTTGAAGGAGCAGATGGCGTCGCCGATGGGCGCGTACCCGACCGGCAGGTCCGCGACCTCCTCGAAGTAGCGGCGCCGCGAGTCCGGGAACCGGTATCCGCGCGGAGCGTGCAGCAGCGGACGGCTGGCGAGCAGCGGGCCCAGGTCGGTGTTGACCAGCTGCCGGGCGTAGGCGCGGAACCCGTCCTCGTCCAGCGGCGGGTGCTCGTCGACGTAGCCGAACAGGGTGACGATCCACCGGTCGCCCTCCTGCGCGATCGCCACGCCGCCGCGGGGAACGGTGGGCACCGGGCCCGAGACCGACACCAGGCGGCCGTCGATGTCGTCGGGGCGTCGCTCGATGTGCGTGGTCGCATAGGTGAGCCCGATCTTGACGCGCTCCTCCCGGGGGACGGGCAGCCCCAGGTCGCGCAGCCAGCCCACGCCGCGGCCGGAGCGGCCCGTGGCGTCGACGACCAGGTCGGCGCGCATCGTCTCCTCCATCGGGCCCGCTCCGGGGTGACGCACCCGGACGCCGACCACGCGACCGGCCTCGGCGAGGAGTCCGCAGACGTCGATGCCCTCGATCACGGTGACGTTGTCGAGCTTGCGGACGCGGTCGCGTACGGCGGACTCGACCGTCTCCCGCGAGACGCTCATGCCGTCCTGCCCGATGGTGGTGTCGGCCAGCAGCCCGCCGCCGATGAACCAGCGGCCGCTGCGACCGAGGTCGTCCTTGGTGACCGCCCCGGCGGCGAGCAGGTCCTCGGAGAACCCCGGCAGGAGCCGCTCGGCGGCCAGGCGTCCGCCGGCGAGCAGCCCGTGGGCGTGACCGACCTGGGGGGTGCCGGGGCGCGGCGCCGGTCCGTCGGGGAGCGTGTCGCGCTCGAGCACGATGACCTCCTCGGCGTACGGCTGACAGGCCGCCGCGGCGAGCAGGCCGGCGATGCTCCCGCCGGCGATGATCACGGTGCCGGCGGAGCGGCTCTCCGGGATGGTGGGAGTGGTGGCCATGAGGTCCTCCGGTGGACTGGGTGGATGGGAGGCCCACCGTCCGGCCGGGAACTGCTCATCCACCAGGTCAGGTGCTGTCCGGTTCCTGTCCCTGCGCCGGTCCGCCGGGCGACCCCTCCGCGGCGGGCGGGCCGTGCAGCTCCCAGGACCAGAGGACGTCGCACAGTCGCTCCGCACCGGCGCGCAGGTGGCGGCGGTAGGTGCTGAAGGGCAGCCCGAGAACCTCCGCGGCCCGCTCCTGGGTGGCGGCCGGGCGGAGGTAGGTGCGGTCGAGCGCGCGGGCGGCGACGGCGGTGCGGGGATCGGAACCCATCTGCTCGACGGCGCGCCGGACGCTCGCCACCAGGGCGGCGGGCTCGGGCCCGTCCCTGTCGTCGGCCCGGCACAGGCGCGAGTCGAGCAACGGGCTGGCGTGCAGCCGATCGGGGCGGGTCAGGTCTCGGAGCGCCGCGCGCACCGCGGCGTCGAAGTCCTCCCGGGCCAGCGCGACGGGCGCCGCCCGGGGCGGCGGCACCGTGCCGTGCTCGTCGATCTCGCGGGCCGCCATGCCCTCCAGCCAGTCCGAGTAGTCGCTCCGTGCGAAGTCGCGAGCCCAGACCCCGACCGTCCGCGGCTCCCCGGCCGGGCCGACGACGTCGACCTCGCCCAGCGGCTCGAACCCGATGTAGGTCCAGATCGGGGCCCACGTCCGGTGCCACAGCGAGGAGACGAGCACCCAGCCCAACCGCGGCACCGTCCAGCCGCGCAGGGAGACCGCGGCGACCACGTCGGAGAAGCCCCCGAGCCTGTCGGGCGAGACCACGTCGGCGATCGCCCAGTGGAAGACCACCTCGCGGGGCTCGGGCGGCCGGCGCCGTGAGATCGCCTCCCAAGCGAACGCCGCGACCGGGTCGGCGGCGCGCTCCTCCTCGCTCGCCTCGGACAGCACCGGGTGCACGAGGGCGCCGCGCAGCGCTCCGCGGGCGTCCTCCACCAGGTGCCCGGCGCCGGGCTGGGCGGCCAGCCAGTGGGCGGCCGCGGCGGCGCGGGTCGGGCCCTCGCTGCGGGCGAAGGCGTCCACCGCGAGGTGGTGGGTCTCCGGCGTCACCTGGCGCGGGACCAGCGAACCGAGGTCGGCGAAGGCGTACAGCGCGGTCGCTGTCGGGTTGCCCCGGTGCAGGAAGAGCAGGTCGTTCGCCGCCCGGTGCGCCTCGGCCGCGGTGCCGTGCTCGATGCGGTGCAGGATCACCGTGCGGATCCGCCGGTGGAGGTCGGCGAAGGCCTCCCGGTCGCGCCACCGGAGGTCGTGGTCGAGGGCGTCGCGCACCACGTCGTGGACCGTCATCCCGTCCGGGTGCGACTCGGCGTACGGCCGCTCGCGCAACCAGCTCAGCAGCGCGTCGGCGGCCTCCTCGTCCAGGTCGAGCACCTCGCGCAGGAGCGCCCGGTCGACCCGGCGGGCGTGTCCGCACACGTGCAACGCCCTGCGCTGCTCGGCGGTGACCGTGTCGTCGATGAACCGACCCAGGAGCCGGGCCGCGGAGTCGGGGTGCGCGAACAACGGACCGCCCGGTGTCGGCGCCCCCGCGGCCGGCGCCGCCAGCGCCTGGTCGGCGGCGATCACCAGCGCCAGCGGGTGACCACAGGTCGCCCGCACCAGGTCCTCGACCAGCGGCTCGTCGGTGACCCCGCGGGCCCGCAGCAGGGCCGCGGCGTCCGGCGCGGTGAGGTTGCGCAGCGGCACCTCGAGCGCGAGCGCGGACCAGACCGGATCCGACCGCCACTCCTCCGGCGGCGGGTTGCGTCCGGCCACCACCAGGACGCTGTCGCCGGGCATCGCCGGCAGCAGGTCGCGCCACAGCCAGCGCTCCACACCGGCGAGCAGCTCGAACCGGTCCAGCAGCACCACCCCGCCCGGCGGGCACAGGTCGGCGACCTGTGCGCCGGGGGCGTCCCGCAGCGCCGCGAGCGCGGCCGCCAGCGCGGCGGGGGAGGGCTCGACGTCCTGGCCGTCCACGCGCAGGCTCTCCCGGCCCCGGTCGCTCAGCCGGTCCGCCAGGGCGGTCAGCAGCGTCGACTTGCCGACCCCGCCGGGCCCGTGGACGTAGACCACCGCGGGCGCGTCCTCCCGGTCGAGGGAGCCGCAGATCGACGCCAGCTCCGCCTCCCTGCCGACGAACGCCTCGCGGCGCGCGGCGCGCACACGGGAGGCGTGGGTCGGGACCATGGGCTCATCCTGATCCCGGGTGACGGGAGTCGTCCACCGTGGTGCGGGCCCGATGGACCGCCGGGATCACATCTCCTCGTGCGTCTCCGGGTCGCCCCCGAAGAGCCGCCCGTCGGTGCGGCCGAGGGCGGTGATCGCCTGGACCTCCGCGGTGGTCAGCTCGAACCCGAACACGTCGAGGTTCTCCCGCTGCCGTGACGGCGTCGCCGACTTCGGGATGGGCAGCGACCCGATCTGGAGCTGCCAGCGCAGGATCACCTGGCCGGGAGTCACCCCGTGCGCCCGGGCTGCGTCGGCGACGGCGGGCTCGGCGAACGGCGCCCGCCGCTTGCCCATCGGGCTCCACGACTCGGTGCGGATCCCGCGGGCGTCGTTGACGGCGCGCATCCGGACCTGCGGGAAGTAGGGGTGCAGCTCGATCTGGTTGACCGCCGGCTTCACCCCGGTCTCGGCGATGATCCGGTCCAGGTGGGCCTCGGAGAAGTTGGAGACGCCGATCGACCGCACCAGTCCCTGCTCACGCAGGTCGACCAGCGCTCGCCACGCCTCGACGTAGCGGTCGACGCTGGGGTTGGGCCAGTGGATCAGGTGCAGGTCGAGGTGGTCCACGCCGAGCCGCCGCAGGGAGTCCTTGGTCGAGGCGATCGCGTCGTCGTACCCGTGGTGGCGGCCGGGGATCTTGCTGGTCAGCCAGACCTCGTCGCGCGGTACGCCGGAGGCGCGGAGCGCGCGGCCGACCTCCTCCTCGTTCCCGTAGTTCACGGCGGTGTCGAGCAGGCGGTAGCCGACCTCCAGCGCGCTGCGGATCGCGGCCTCGCCCTCGTCGCCGGTCAGCGGGTAGGTGCCGAAGCCGATCGCGGGCAGCGACGTGCCGTCGTTCAGGGCTACCCGGGGCAGCTCGGCGGGGTTCTCGCTCATGCTCCCCACCGTAGGGTGCGCCTCCTACGCTGGGGGCGTGCCCACCGCTCCCGCGATCGTCCTCATCGCGCCCGACCACGCCGACGACATGCAGTCCGGGTTCGGCCGCTACGTCGCCGAGTACGACGTCCGCCTCGCCCGCTCCTGCGCCGAGGCGCTGGAGGTCACCCACGAGATCCTCGGATCCGGCGGCACGGTCGCGCTCTACGCCGCCGAGTCCGTGCTGCCGGATGCGGACGTGCTGCACTGCTTCCACAAGCTGCGGGAGAAGGTGCCGACCGCGCGCCGGCTGATCGCTGCCCACATCGACCGCTTCCTCACCGACGGTCCGCCGCTGCGGGCCGCGATGGCCAAGGGGAAGTACGACGCCTACCTGCTGATGCCGCGCGGGGTCCGCGACGAGGAGTTCCACCACGCCATCACCGACCTGCTCTCGGACTGGGGCTCCACGGTCCCCGACCCGGAGGTGGTCGCGGTCAAGATCATCTCGCCCCGCCGCGACGGGCTGACGCTGGCGATCCGTGACTTCCTGGACCGGATGGGGATGCCGAGCCGGGTGTGGGAGCCCGAGAGCGACGCCGGCCAGTACGTGCTGGACCGGTGGGACGGACCGGTGGCGTTCCCCCTGGTCTCGACCATCCGCGGCGACGTGATCCAGCCGGCCAGCGTGCGCGACGTGGCGATCAGCATGTACGGCGCGCCGACCGCGATCGACGTGGACAAGGTGGTCGACGTGGCGATCGTCGGCGGGGGACCGGCGGGGCTGGCGGCCGCCGTCTACGCGTCCTCCGAGGGACTCTCCACCGTGATCCTCGAGGCCGAGGCGATCGGCGGGCAGGCGGGGACCAGCTCGATGATCCGCAACTACCTGGGCTTCCCGCGCGGCATCTCCGGGATGCGCCTGGCCCAGCGGGCGCGCAACCAGGCGGTCCGGTTCGGGGCCAGCTTCTACTCCGGCCAGGTCGTCGACGAGCTCCGGCCCGGCGCCGACGGCGTCCCGCACGTGCTGTGCACCGACACCGGTGAGGTGCGGGCCCGGTCGGTGGTGATCGCCAGCGGGGTGGCCTACCGCAAGCTGCGCGTGGAGCCGGTGGAGGCCCTGGTCGGGTCCGGTGTCTACTACGGCGCGGCGATGACCGCGGCGCGGGAGCTGGAGGGCCAGGACGTGTACGTCGTCGGCGGGGGCAACTCGGCCGGCCAGGCGGCCGTGCACCTGGCCCGGTTCGCGCGCTCGGTGACCATCCTGGTGCGCCGGGAGGGACTGGCCGAGACGATGTCGTCGTACCTGGTCGGCGAGATCGAGTACAACTCCCGGATCTCGGTGCGGACGTGCTGCCGGGTGGTCGACGGCGGCGGGGACGGGCGGCTGGAGTGGCTCGCGCTGGAGGACGTCCGGACCGGGGACGTCGAGCGGGTGGGGGCCTCCGGGCTCTTCCTGCTGCTCGGTGCGGAGCCGCACTGCGACTGGATCCCGCCGGAGATCGCCCGGGACGACCGGGGCTTCGTGCTCACCGGTCGCGACGTGCCGAAGGAGCACTGGGTCGAGGGGCTACCGCCGGAGAACCTGGCCACCACCGTGCCCGGCGTCTTCGCCGCGGGCGACGTGCGGTCGGGATCGATGAAGCGGGTCGCGTCGGCCAGCGGCGAGGGAGCGTCGGTGGTGCCACTGGTGCACGCCTACCTGGCCTCGGCGACCACCTGAGCCGGGCGCGCCGGGTCGCGTCGTGTGCCCCAGACACCGGCCCACCGGTCTCCGGGGCACACGACCGCGCGTTCTCGCCGACCCTCAGGCGGTCAGCTCGCCCGCCAGCTCGTCGAACACGGCGACGTAGGCGTCGACGGACTCCTCGGTGTGGGTGACCGAGAGCGTCCACTCCTCCTCGCGGCCCGGCGTCATGAAGATGCCCCGGTTGAGGTTGAACAGCCAGGCCAGGTCGGCCAGGGGACCGTTCTGGTGGGCCTTGAACGACTCGTAGTCGGTGACCTTCACCGGCGCGAAGGTCACGCAGCCCTTGGAGCCGATGCCGAGGGCGTAGCCGGGCAGGTCGTACTTGTCGATCACCGACTGGCAGCCGCCGACGATCCGGTCGTTGAGGCGGTCGAGGTGGGCGTAGGCATCGGCGGTGAGGACCTCCTCCAGCGAGGCGCGCGCCGCGGCCATCGTCAGCGGGTTCCCGTTGTAGGTGCCGACCTGGTAGACCGAGCCGTCCTCCACCACCGACATCACCTCCTCGGAGCCGCCGATGGCGCCGGTCGGCAGGCCGCCGCCGAGCGCCTTGGCGAGGGTGACCATGTCGGGCATGACGCCGAACTTCTCCACCGCGCCGCCGGGCGCGATGCACAGTCCGGTCTTGACCTCGTCGAAGATCAGCACGATGCCGTGCCGGAGGGTGATCTCGCGGACGGACTCGAGGTAGCCGGGCTCGGGGAGCACGACGCCGAGGTTCATCATCGCGGCCTCCATGATCACGCAGGCCGGCTTGCGGCCCTCGGCGGTCAGCCGCTCGATCCGGCGCTCCATGGCGCCGGCGTCGTTGAACGGCACCGCGACGGTCATGTCGACCACCGACTGCGGGATGCCCGCGCCGTACGCGAGCGACTCCAGGTTCTCGCGGTCGCCGATCCGGTCGTAGTCGACGCCGATCGAGACCATCACGCCGTCGTGGTGGCCGTGGTAGGAGCCGAAGATCTTCATGACGGTGTCGCGGCCGGTGAAGGCGCGCGCGATCCGGATGGCGTCCATCGTCGCCTCGGAGCCGGAGTTCGTGTAGCGCCACTTGGGCAGGCCCCAGCGCCGGGCGAGCTCGTCGGCGACCCAGACGTCGTCCTCGGTCGGGCAGGCGAAGTGCGTGCCCTCGGGGTAGCGCCGGGCGATGGCCGCGCCGATCGCCGGGTGCGCGTGGCCCTGGACCATCGAGCCGAACCCGTTGTGGAAGTCCCACATCTGGTTGCCGTCGACGTCCCAGACCAGCGGGCCCGAGCCCTTCTCCAGGTAGATCGGCCACGGGTCCCGCAGCTGGTACGACGACGCGACGCCGCCGGACAGGTGGACCCGGGCGCGCTCGTACAGGTCGCGCGAGCCCGAGGTGCGCTCGTTCAGCCGGGCGGACTCGCGCGCGGTCAGCTCGGCGATCCGTGCCGGGTCGATGGTGATGCTCATGGTTCCTCCTGCGAGTGCGGTGTGGCCGGTGGTCACCGGCGCGGGGTCGTGGGTGCCGGGTAGCGGGTCAGCCGAGGAGCTCCCGGGCGAGCGCCAGGTGGAAGTCGACCGCGAGCGCGAGGTCGTCGATGTGGACCCGCTCGTCGGCGTTGTGGAAGCCGGCCGTGATCACCTCGGCGGAGGTCGCTCGGAACGGGCTGAACCCGTACGCCGTCGGCGTGCCCGCCTCGCGCAGGTAGACCGAGTCGGTGAACCCGGTGCCCAGCATCGGCAGCAGCGTCGCGTCGTCGCCGGAGGCGGAGAGCACGCGCGCCATCGCCGCCATCAGGTCGGAGTCCGGGGTCGAGGCGCTGCCGGCGACGAGGTGCTCGGGCCACTCCAGGTCGTAGGGGAGGTCGTCGCCCAGGCGGGCCCGCACCGCGCGCTCGACGTCGGCGGCGCTGGTGCCGGGCAGGATCCGGCAGTCGAGCTCGACCGAGGCGCGGGCCGGCATCACGTTGCGCTTGCCGGAGCCGGCGAGCAGCGTCGGCGCCATGGTCGTCCCGGCCAGCGCGGGCAGGGTGTGCGCCAGCACCGGGTGCAGCCGGGCCGCCCGCGCGACGGCCTCGTCGAACCCACCGTCGAACCCGCCGTCGAGGTCGCTGAACGGCTCGCCGAGGAGCTCGGCGAGGATCCTGTCGACCAGCGGCGAGGGCACGTGGGTGGGCATGCCGCGGCCGACGCGGCGCAGCAGCTCGCCGAGGATCGGGACGGCGTTGTTGCCGACGTCGGGGGTGGAGGCGTGGCCGGCCTCGCCGTGCGCCACCACCCGCACCGGGTAGGTGCCCTTCTCGCCGATCCCGACGGTCTGCACGACCCGCCCGTCGGCCAGCGGGAGTCGCTCCCCGCCGCCCTCGTTGATCGCCAGGTCGGGCCGGATGTCGGGGCGCGCCTCGAGCAGCCAGCGCATCCCGACGTCGTACATGCCGTCCTCCTCGTCGGCGACGGCGATGAACCACAGGTCGGCGCGCGGCCGGAAGCCGGTGCGCGCCAGCTCGGCCAGTGCCACCGCGCGGGCGGCGACCTCGTTCTTCATGTCGATCGCCCCGCGGCCCCACAGCCAGCCCGCCTCGTCCACGACGGCGGCGAACGGCGGGTGGGTCCAGTCCCGCGCGTCGGCGGGCACCACGTCGAGGTGGCCGACGAAGGCCAGCGACGGCGCCGGCTGCCCATCCGCGCCGGCGGCACCGGTGCCCGGGATCCGGGCGACCAGGTTGGCCCGGCGCGGGTCACGCGCGACGAGCTCGCAGTCGACACCGGCCGCGGCGAGGTAGTCGCGCAGGTACTCCGCGGCCGGGGTCTCCTCGCCCGGCGGGCGGCCGAGCGCGGACTCCGGTGCGTTGGAGGTGTCGAACCGGATGAGCGCACGGGCGACCTCGAGCACCTCGCGGTGCAGCGCCTCCGGGGACGTCTGCGGCACGGCGGGGCTGGTCATGCCACGCCCAGCCGGTCCAGCACCCAGGCGTAGACCTCCGCCTCGTAGCCCAGGTGCCCGAAGCGTCCCGAGGGGCCGGTGTGCGAGCCGGCGCCGGTCTCCACGCGGAACAGGCAGCGCGGCGCCCACTCAGGATCGGTCTCGCGCAGCAGCGCGACCCACTTGGCCGGCTCGTGGACCATCACCCGCGGGTCGTGCAGCGCGCCGGTCGCCAGCAGGTCGGGGCGACCGCCGGCCGGGGGCGGGTTGTCGTAGGGGGAGTAGGCCAGCATCCAGTCGAAGTCGGCGCGCCGTCGCGGGTCGCCCCACTCGTCCCACTCGTTGACGGTCAGCGGGATGGAGGCGTCGAGCATCGTGGTGACCACGTCCACGAACGGCACCTCGGCGACCACCGCCCGCCACCGGTCGGGCCGCTGGCTGAAGACGGCGCCCTGCAGCAGGCCGCCGGCCGAGAGCCCGCGGGAGGCGATCCGGTCCCCGTCCACGTAGGTGCCGGCCAGCCCGTCCGCGACCGCGACGAAGTCGGTGAAGGTGTGCTGCTTGTGCTCCAGGCGGCCGTCCAGCCACCAGCGGCGCCCGCCCTCGCCGCCGCCGCGCACGTGGGCGTGGGCGAAGACGACGCCGCGGTCCAGCAGACTGGGCAGCGCGGGGTCCCAGTCGGGCTCGAAGGTGTATTCGTAGGAGCCGTAGCCGTAGAGCAGCAGCGGCGCGGTGCCGTCCAGGGGCGTGTCGCGGTGGCGCACCAGCGTCACCGGCACCGGGGTGCCGTCCGTCGAGGGCACGGTGATCCGCTCGGTGCGGTAGCGCCCCGGCTCGTGGCCGGGGGCCTCCGCGCGCAGCACCTCGCGCAGGGTGCCGTCGGCGAGGGTCAGGTCGCTCCACACCGGCGGCGCGACGTGCGCCTGGTCGGCCACCACGACCGCCCCGACGTCGTACGACGTCGTGCGGGCCAGCCGGACCGCACCGCCGTCGAACGCGCTGCGCACCACGGTGCCGGCGGCGGCCAGGTCGTCGAGGGGGACGACGCGCAGGCGGTGCTCGGCGTCGGCGCGCAGGCTCAGCACCGCGTGGGTGGCGAAGGCGTCGACGCGCTCCAGCCGCTCGGCGGGGTCCTCCGCGCGCACCTCCTTCCACACGGTGTGGTCCTGGTCGGCGTCGCGCGGCACCGGCGCGGCGACCAGCCGGAACTCGGTCGCGCCGTCATTCGTGACCACCAGCAGAGGGCCGTCGCGGAGGTGCTCGCTGCGGTAGACGATCCCGGGGCGCCGTGCGCCCACGGTCCGCGGCGGTGCCTCGGGCGCGGCGGCGTCGATCGCCCACTCCTCGCCGGTGTCGCGGCTCTCGCTGCGGATCAGCACGAGCTGTCCGCTGCGGGAGCCGCGAACGGTCAGCGCGAACCGCTCATCGGGCTCGGCGACCACCAGGACGTCCTCGCCGGCCGGGGTGCCGAGACGGTGCCGCCAGACCTGGTGGGGACGGTAGGCCTCGTCGTGGACGGTGTAGAAGAAGGTGGTCGCGTCGGCGCTCCAGGCCCCGCCGTAGTAGCTGCGGGGCACGACCTCGTCCAGGTCGGCTCCGGTGCGCAGGTCGCGGAAGCGCAGCTCGTAGACCTCGTCGCCCTCGGTGTCCACGGAGTAGGCCAGCAGGTGCTCGTCCGGGCTGACCAGGGTGAGGCCGAGCTCGAAGTAGTCGGAACCGTCGGCCAGGCCGCAGACGTCCAGCACGGTCTCCGCTGCGGCGTCGGTCGCGGCGCCCAGCGGTCGACGGACCAGGTCGGCGTACTCGCCGCCGGGCGGGGTGACCAGGGAGTACCGGTACCGGGTCCGAGCCCACCACGGGGAGGCCTCGGTGGCCGGCACCCGGGCGACCATCTCCTCGGCGAGCTCCTCGACCCGCTCGCGCAGCGGCGCGGTCGCCGCGTCGTAGTAGTCCCGCTCGGCCTCGAGGTGGGTGACCAGCTCGGCGCCCCCGGCCGCCATCCAGTGGTACGGGTCGGCACGGGGGACGTCGTGCTCGCGGTGCTCGAACGGGCGACGGACCGCCCGCGGAGGGGAAACCTGTGTCACCCCGGCAACCTAACCTCCCGGACCCGGACGTGGAATGCCGATTTCGTGCCGAAACGGAGATTTCACGGAGGAATCGGTTTCCAAACTGTTTCCTCCATAAAGATTCCGACGCGAATTTCGGATCGAAGGGTCAAATTCGTCGCACGTTGTAGTAGGACATGGACAGACGGAGCGCCCCAACGCCGAGGCGCCTGTCGCCAGTCGCGAGAAGTCCTCGAAGCACGTCCACCGTCCAGAGCAGGGGAGCGCACATGGGCACAGCAACAGTCACCGGCCAGCATCCGCGGAGGTCGCGGCTCACCAGAGGCCTGGCCGCAGCGGCGCTCGGCGTCGGCCTGCTGGCACCGGCCATGGCGGTCGCGCCGTCCGGTGCCGCCCACGCCGCCGCGGACGACGACGTGACCCTCACGGTCGGCGTGCTCAACGAGGTCGACTCGTTCAACCCCTTCCTCGGCATCGAGATCACGTCGTTCGAGATGTGGGCCCTGATGTACGACTACCTGATCTCGTACTCGATGGAGGACATGTCGGTCGAGCCCGGGCTCGCCACCTCGTGGGAGACCTCCGAGGACGGGCTCACCTGGACCTTCGACATCACCGACGAGGCCAGCTGGTCCGACGGCGAGCCGCTGACGGCGGAGGACGTCGCCTACACCTACAACCGGGTGCTCGACGGTGGCCCGGAGGCGTCGACGTGGGGCTCCTACCTGGCCAACGTCTCCTCGATCACCGCTCCCGACGACGCGACGCTGGTGCTGGAGCTCGAGAAGCCGAGCTCCAGTCTCCCGCTGCTGCCGATCCCGATCATCCCCGAGCACGTCTGGAAGGACGTCGAGGGCAAGCAGGACGTCAAGGCCTACAAGAACGAGCCCGAGGGCGGGCAGCCGGTCGTCGGCTCCGGCCCCTTCCGGCTGGTCGAGGGCAGCGCCGGCGGCTCGACGGTCAAGTTCGAGGCCAACCCCGACTACTGGAAGGGCGCGTCGCACCTCGACGGGGTCGTCTTCCGCGTCTACAAGTCGGAGGACCCGCTCGTGCAGGCGCTGAAGAAGGGCGAGGTCGACTTCGCCGACGGCATCAGCGCGCTGCAGGTCCGGGCCCTCGAGGGCGTCGACGGCATCACCGCCCAGGACGGGGACTCACCGGGCTTCGACGAGATCGCCTTCAACGTCGGCTCCGTCGACCTCGACTCGGGCGAGCCGATCGGCGACGGCAACCCCGCGCTGCTCGACCCCGCCTTCCGGCACGCTCTCGGCTACGCGATCGACAACGACCAGCTGATCGAGAAGGTCTACCAGGGCGCCGGACTCCCGGGCTCCACGATCGTGCCGCCGGCGTACGAGTACCACTGGGCGCCCGAGGGCGACGACGCCTTCTCCTACGACCCGGAGAGGGCGGGCCAGCTGCTCGACGAGGCCGGCTACACGGAGGGCGACGACGGCCTGCGGACGATGCCCGACGGCTCGCCGATCGGCACCCTGCGCCTCTTCGCGCGCTCGGAGTCGCCGACCTCGCTGGACACCATGAACTTCTTCAAGGAGTGGCTGGGCGACATCGGCATCGACGCCGAGGTCACCAGCATGGAGTCGAGCAAGCTCACCAACGTGATCCTCGACGGTGACTTCGACGCCTTCCAGTGGGGCTGGTACGTCGAGCCCGACCCGACCTCGATGCTCAGCTACATGACGTGCGACCAGCGCGGCAACTGGTCGGACTCCTGGTACTGCAGCGACGAGTACGACGCGCTCTACGAGCAGCAGCTCACTGAGACCGACCACGACGCCCGTGTCGAGCTCGTGAAGCAGATGCAGCAGATCGTCTTCGAGGACTCGCCCTACCTGGTCACCGCCTACAACACCGTCGGCGAGGCGTTCCGCTCCGACCGGTTCGCCTGCCTCGTGCAGCAGCCCAACCCCGGCGGCGTGTGGCTGTTCCAGTACGGCGTCTACAACTACCTGAACATGCGCCCGGCCGCGGATGCCGGTGACTGCGGGGGCGTCACCGACGCCACCGAGGCCACCTCGTCGGCCGCGGACGACGGTGTCGGCACCGGGACCATGGTCGGCATCGGCGTGGCCGGCCTCGCGGTTGTCGGCCTGGGTGCGGTGTTCGCCCTGCGTCGCCGCGGCACCGCGGGCGACCGTGAGTGAGCCGGTGAGCGAATGGACGAGCGAGCCGACCGAACGACGATGAGTCTCGGGTGAGTCGACGATGAGTGCAGTCGCAGCCGACCCCGCCGCCCTCTCGGCGGAGGCGGGGTCGGGGCGCCGCCGCGGGCGCGGTGGCTATGGCCGGTACGCCGGCGCCAAGGTGCTCGGCTCGCTGGGGAGCCTGGCCTTCATGCTGGTGGTCAACTTCTTCCTGTTCCGGGTGCTGCCCGGCGACCCGGCCCGCACGTTGGGCCGTGGTCGGCTCTCGACCCCGGAGCAGCTCGCGGAGTTCAACGCCACCTACGGGCTGGACGAGCCGATGCTGTCGCAGTTCTGGACGTTCCTGAAGAACCTCGCCCAGGGCGACCTCGGGTACTCGATCCTCTACCACCGCGACGTCTCGGAGATCCTGCTCGACCGACTGTGGCCCACGCTGCTGCTGGTCGGCTCCGCGACGGTCCTCGCGGCGACGATCGGGGTGTGGCTCGGGATCCGCTCCGGTTGGGCGCGCGGCTCGACGTTCGACCGGCTCTCCACCGGCACCTCGCTGACGCTCTACTCGATGCCGGAGTGGTGGCTGGGCCTGATCCTGATCGCGGCCCTCTCGGTCGGGGTCGGGCCGCTGCCGGGGCTGTTCCCGACCGGCGGTCTGCACTCGGTCGACGCCGACCCGGGCACGCTGAGCGGGGTGCTGGACACGATCTGGCACCTGGCGCTGCCGGTGCTCACGCTGACACTGGCCTACCTGGCCGACTACGCGCTGATCATGCGTGGCTCGCTCGTCGACGAGGCGGGCTCGGACTACCTGACCACCGCCCGGGCCAAGGGCCTGCGCGACGTCCAGGTCCGCGGCCGGCACGCGGTGCCGAACGCGCTGCTGCCGACCACCACGGTGGTCGCGCTGAACTTCGGCTTCGTGGTCGCCGGCGCGATCACGGTCGAGACGATCTTCTCGATCCCCGGCCTGGGCCTGCTCACCACCGACGCCCTGGCGGTGCCGGACTACTGGCTGCTGCAGGGCGTCTTCCTGCTCGCCTCCGCGGGCGTGATCCTGGCCAACCTCGGCGCCAACCTGATCTACGGCTGGCTCGACCCGCGGGTGCGCACATGAGCGCGGCACCGGACGGAGCAGCCGTGGACGCGACGCCCGCCCTCACCTCCCGCCAGCTGGTACGCCGGCGCCGCCGGGCGGCGTGGGCCAGCGGCTGGCGCGAGTTCCGCGGCAACCGCGGCGGCCTGGTCGGCCTGGTCGTGCTCGGCCTGTTCGTGCTGATCGCGCTCGGCGCGCCGCTGCTCGCGGACCAGTCCGGGCTCGAGGTCACCCGGGCCACCGGTGGGGTGCTGGAGCCGCCGTCATCGGAGTTCTGGCTCGGCACCGACGACAACGGCCGCTCGGTGCTCACCCTGCTGATCTGGGGCGCGCGGATCTCGCTCTTCGTCGGCCTGATGGCGACGCTGATCTCGATGCTGATCGGCACGGTGGTCGGGCTGACCTCCGGCTACTTCGGCGGCTTCGTCGGGGCGGCCCTGTTCCGGATCACCGAGTGGTTCCTGGCCATCCCGTTCCTGCCGCTGGCGATCGTGCTGGCCACGGTGCTCGGCCGCTCGCTGCTCAACATCGTGATCGTGATCGGGGTGACCTCCTGGGCCGGCACCGCGCTGCTGATCCGCAGCCAGGTGCTCTCGATCAAGGAGCGCGCCTACCTGGAGCGCTCTCGCGCGCTCGGCGCCGGGCACGGCCACCTGCTGCGCCGCCACGTCCTGCCGAACGTCGTACCGCTGGTGTTCGCGAACACGACGCTCTGCGTCGCCGTGGCGATCCTGTCGGAGACCACGCTGAGCTTCCTCGGCCTGGGCGACCCGACCCGGGTCTCCTGGGGCTCGATGCTCGACGACGCCTACAGCGTCGGCGCGATCACGACGGGCTCGTGGTGGTTCTTCGTGCCGCCGGGTGTCTGCGTGGTGCTGGTGGTGCTGTCGTTCACCCTGGTCGGACAGGCCCTCGAGGCCGTCCTGAACCCCAAGCTGAGGAAGCGATGAGCGACCTGCTGCGGATCGAGGACCTCTCGGTCACCTACGCCACCCAGGAGGGGCCGGTCCCGGCCGTCCGCGGTGTCTCGCTGAGCGTCGACCGCGGCGAGGTGCTGGGCATCGCGGGGGAGTCGGGCTGCGGCAAGTCGACCCTGGCCAGCACGATCCTGCGGCTGCAGCCGGCCAGCGCGACCCTCGACGGCAGGGTGCTGGTGGACGGCGAGGACGTCGTCACGATGCGCTGGGGCGACCTGCGGGCGCTGCGCTGGGCGGGCGCCTCGATCGTCTTCCAGGGCGCGCTGCACTCGCTCAACGCCGTGCGGCGGATCGGTCAGCAGATCGCGGAGCCGATCCGGCTGCACGAGCCGGGCGTCGGGGACGCCGAGGTCGACCGCCGGGTCGCCGACCTGCTCGAGCAGGTGGGCCTGCCGGCGGGTCGGGCCAGGGCCTACCCCCACCAGCTCTCCGGCGGGCAGCGGCAGCGGGTGATGATCGCGATGGCGCTGGCCTGCCGCCCCGACCTGGTGATCGCCGACGAGCCGACCACCGCGCTGGACGTGATGGTCCAGGCCCAGGTGCTCGACGTGCTGACCACGCTGGTCCGCGAGGCCGGCCTCGGGATGATCTTCATCAGCCACGACCTGGCGGTGCTGGCCGAGGTCAGCGACCGGATCGCGGTCATGTACGCCGGGCGCGTGGTCGAGCAGGGCCCGGCGGGCCAGGTCTTCACCGACCCGCTGCACCCCTACGCCGCGGCGCTGGGCGCCTCGTTCCCGCGGGTCGGCGACCCCGCCGCCCGCTACGCGCCCGCCGGCCTGGCGGGCGATCCTCCGGACCTGCGGGCGCTGCCGCCCGGGTGCTCCTTCGCGCCGCGCTGCCCGCGCGCCACGGACGCCTGCACGCACGCCGAGCCGGTCCTCGAGCTGAAGCGGCCGGACCGGTCGGCGGCCTGCATCCGGGTGGGAGAGTCATGAGCGAGCCGACGAGCACGGGACACGGCCCGGGGGGCGGGCTGAGCCTGGAGGCACGCGACGTCGCGGTCTCCTTCACCTCCCGCGGCGGCGCGGTCGCCGCCGCGCTGGACGGCGTCGACCTCTCGGTGCGCAGCGGCGAGATCGTGGCGCTGGTCGGCGAGTCCGGCTCGGGCAAGACCACCCTGGCCCGGACGCTCGCCGGGCTCCAGCCGCCGACCGGGGGAGAGGTGCTGGTCGACGGCGCGCCGATGGGGCGCCGCGGCCGCGAGCTCAAGGCGCTGCGCCGCCGGGTGCAGATGGTGCTGCAGGACCCGGCCGGCGCCCTCAACCCGCGGCACACCGTCTACGACTCGGTGGCCGAGGGGATCCGGCTGCACGGCCTGGCCCGCGGCGCGGACCGGACCGAGGAGCAGATGGTGGCCGACGCGCTCTCGGCCGCCGGCCTCCGGCCGCCGGAGCGGCTGTACCTGCGCTACCCGCACGAGCTGTCGGGCGGCCAGCGGCAGCGGGTGCTCATCGCCGGGGCGCTGGCGCTGCAGCCCGAGCTGCTGATCGCCGACGAGCCGGTCTCGAGCCTGGACGCCTCCATCCGCGGCGAGGTGCTCGCGCTGCTGCTCAAGCTCCGGGCGGAGCTGGGCCTGGGAGTCCTGGTGGTCACCCACGACCTCGGCCTGGCCTGGAACATCGCGGACCGCACGGCGGTGATGTACCTCGGCCGGATCGTCGACGCCGGCCCGACCGAGGAGGTGCTGACCAACCCGCAGCACCCCTACACCAAGGCGCTGCTCTCGGTGGTGCCCGAGACCGACCGGGTCTCCCCGGTGGTGCTGCAGGGCGAGATCCCCGACCCGACCCGGATCCCGGCCGGGTGCCGGTTCCACCCGCGCTGCCCCGAGCTCGCCTCCGGCGCTGCCGCGGCGGCCGGGGTCGACGCGGACTGCCGCCGCACGCCGCTGCCGGTGCTCCCGGCCAGCGGCGGCTGCGCCTGCCACCTGGTCGCGGCCCGGCAGAAGGTGTCGTCGTGACCGACGGCCCGACCGGTCCCGATCAGCAGACCGGGCCCGGCGGGCTGCAGGCCGCGTTGCCGCGCGAGCTGTACGTCGACCCGGCAGCGTTCGCGGTCGAGCGCGAGCGCGTGCTCTTCGGCGAGTGGCTCTGCGTGGGCCGCCGTGACGACCTCGGCCTGCACGAGCCCCGCCGGCTCGCGGTGGTGGACGTGGTGGGGGAGTCGGTGCTCCTCACCTGCGACGAGCACGGCGCGCTGCACGCGGCGTACAACGTCTGCCGGCACCGCGGCGCCCAGCTGGTCGCCTCGTCGCCCGGCGCGCCGACGGTCTGCGCCGCCGCGGGCTCGCTGCGCTGCCCCTACCATTCCTGGACCTACGGTCTGGACGGCTCGCTGCTCAAGGCGCCGCACGCCGACCTGGTCGACGCCGACCTGCCGGCGTTCTCGCTCACCGCGATCGCCGTCGACGACTGGGCGGGCTTCGTCTTCGTGCATCTGGGCACACCGGCCACTCCGCTGGCCGCGGCGATGGCGCGGCCGGCCCGGACGCTGGCGAACTACCGGATGGGCGAGCTGGTCACCGGGCTGCGGTTCACCTACGAGGTGGCGGCCAACTACAAGGTCGTCACCGAGAACTACAACGAGTGCTACCACTGCGGACCGGTGCACCCCGAGCTGACCCGGCTGGTGCCCGCCTTCGGCGGTGGCGGCGGTGGCATCGACTGGGACAGCGGGGTGCCGCACCGCGAGGGCGCCTGGACGTTCACGACGTCCGGCACCACCGACCGGGCGCCGCTGCCCGGGCTCGACGAGGACGAGCGGGTACGCCACAAGGGCGAGCTGGTGCACCCCAACCTGATGCTGTCGGCCTCGGCCGACCACGTCGCCGCGTTCGTGCTGGCGCCGCAGTCGGTGGACCGGACCCGCATCGAGTGCCTGCTGCTCTTCCACCCGGACGCCGTCGCGGACCCGGGGTTCGACCCGTCCGACGCCGGCGACCTGTGGGACCTGGTCAACCGGCAGGACTGGGCGATCTGCGAGTCCGTGCAGCGCGGCATGTCCTCGCGGTCCTACACGCACGGGTGGTTCGCGCCGATGGAGGACGACTCCGCCGACATCCGCCGCTGGCTGCTGCCGCGGCTCGCACCCGAGGGGGACAGTGGTGAGTGAGCGCTACGACGCGGTGGTGGTCGGCCTCGGAGCCCTCGGCTCCGCGGCCGCCTGGCAGCTGGCCCGGCGCGGCCTCTCGGTGCTCGGGCTGGAGCAGTTCGAGCTGGGCCATGCGCGGGGCGCCAGCCACGACACCAGCCGGATCCTGCGGCACAGCTACCACACCGCCGAGTACGTGCGGCTGACCCAGGAGGCGTACGCCGACTGGGCGGACCTCTCCGCCGCGGCCGGCCGCGACCTGGTCACCGTGGTCGGCGGCCTCGACCTGTTCCCGACCGACCCGGCGATCCCGATGATCGACTACACCGACGCCCTGACCGAGGTCGGTGTGCCGTTCGAGCTGCTCTCCGTCGAGGAGATCGAGGCACGGTGGCCGCAGTTCCGCCTGCCGGAGGGGACGGTCGGGCTCTTCCAGGAGCGGGGCGCGATCGTGCCCGCCGGACCCGGCACCGCGGCCATGCAGGAGCTGGCCGGCCGTCACGGCGCCGTGCTGCGCGACCGGGCCTCGGTCACCGCGGTCACCGGCACGTCGGTCACCCTGGCCGACGGCAGCACCGTGGAGTGCGGTGCGGTGGTGCTCTGCGCCGACGCCTGGACCAACCGGCTGCTGGCGCCGCTCGGCCACGAGCTGCCGTTGACCGTCACGCTCGAGCAGGCGACGTACTTCGCGCCCGAGCGGCCCGAGGAGTTCGCGCCGGACCGGATGCCGCTGTGGATCTGGATGGACGAGCCGTCCTTCTACGGCTTCCCCTGCTACGGGGAGCCGACGATCAAGGCGGCCCAGGACTGCGGCGGCCCGGCGGTGGACCCCGACGCCCGGGGCACCGAGCCGGACGAGGCGATGCTGGACCTGCTCGCCGGCCACGTGGCCCGGACGCTGCCCGGCTCCGGGCGGCCGGTGCGGTCGCTGCGCTGCCAGTACACGCTCACCCCCGACCGCGACTTCGTGATCGACCGGGTGCCGGGCCACCCGTCCCTGGTGGTCGGCCTCGGCGCGGGCCACGGGTTCAAGTTCGCGCCGACGTTCGGGCGGCTGCTGGCCGAGCTGGTCGTGGACCCGGGGAAGGCCGCGTCGCCGACGTTCGCGCTGGACCGACCGGCCCTCACCGACCCGACCTACGCGGCACACTGGCTGGTCTGAGCAGGCTGGTCCGAGGAGGGAGAGCGCCATGGGGGACCTGGAGCGGCTGCAGGCCGAGGTGCGGGCGCGCGGCGGCGCCGTCCCCGCGATGCTCCCGGCCGCGGCATACACGTCGGCGGAGGTCCTGGCCTGGGAGCGGCGCCACCTCTTCGCCGGCGGCTGGACCTGCCTGGGGCGCCTCGAGGAGCTGCTGCCCACCGACCTGGACGACGGCCGGCCGGCCACGCAGCGGGCGGTGATGGTCGGCGACGTCTCCGCGCTGCTCACCCGCGAGCCCTCCGCCGACGGGGCGGCGGGCGACGTGCGGATGTTCGCCAACACCTGCCGGCACCGCGCCCACGAGCTGCTTCCGGACGGCGAGGCCTCGGCGCGCCGCTCGGTGCTCTGCCCCTACCACGCCTGGTCCTTCGACCTCGCCGGCGACCTGCAGGCCGCACCGGGCTACCGCGACGAGCCGGGCTTCGACGCGGCGTCGTACGCGCTGGTGGAGCTGCCGGTCGCGGTCTGGGCGGGGTGGGTCTTCGGCCACGCCCTGCACCCGCTCGGCGACCCCGGTCTGGTGCCCTTCGAGGACTGGCGCGGCGCCCTGTCCGGGATCGTGGAGCCCTACGGCCCGGGCGCGCTGCGGCTGGCCGATCGGCACACCTACGAGATCGCCGCGAACTGGAAGATCGTCGCGGAGAACTACCACGAGTGCTACCACTGCCCGCTGATCCACCCGGAGCTCTGCCAGGTCTCCCCGCCGATGTCGGGGGAGAACTACGACCTCCCCGGCGCCTGGGTCGGCGGCTCGATGGACCTGCGCGACGGGATGGCGACGATGTC
This sequence comes from Nocardioides sp. GY 10113, assembly GCF_004919105.1. Taxonomy (GTDB): domain Bacteria; phylum Actinomycetota; class Actinomycetes; order Propionibacteriales; family Nocardioidaceae; genus Nocardioides. The sequence goes on along the minus strand of NZ_STGK01000020.1, from coordinate 29,732 downwards.
ACTGACCGGCGACTCCGGCGGCCACCCGATCCCGGGCGTCCCGCCGACCACCGTGGAGTACGTGCACCTCCTGCCGAACCTGCTCGTCTCGGCGCACCCCGACTACGTGATGACCCACCGGCTGGTGCCGCTCGCGCCGGGGCGTACCTGGATCGAGTGCTCGTGGTACCTGCGGCCCGGCCCCGACGGATCGGTGCCCGACCCCGCCTTCGCCGTGGAGTTCTGGGACCTCACCAACCGCCAGGACTGGGCCGCCTGCGAGTCCGTGCAGCGCGGCCTGGAGTCGCCCCACTACGCGCCCGGCCCGTTCTCGCCGAGCGAGAACGCGGTGGAGTACTTCGTGGCGCTGGTGTCGCGTGCCTACGTCGGGGAGTCCGTGCACGACGTCGCGTTCAGCCGCGAGTAGCCGGCCGGGCCTCGGCGTCACCGACGCCCGCGCTGGCAGCGCGAGATCTTGCACGTCGGCTGCGAACCCATCGGCGGTCCGGGAGCGTACTCCCGGCAACCGAGTCAGAGGGGCGCGCATGAAGAGACCATCCATGGAGGCGGAGTTCGAGGAGTACTTCCTCGCACGGGGTCCCACGCTGCGCCGGACGGCGTACCTGGTCGTGCGCGACTGGCACGTCGCCGACGACGTGACCCAGGCGGCCATGACGAAGCTCTACCTGGCGTGGCCGCGGCTGCGCGTCGAGACGATCGACGCCTACGCGCGCCGGACCGTGGTCAACGAAGCGATCAGCACCGCGCGCCGCGGTCGCCGCGAATGGCCGACGTCCGATCTCCCGGAAGCCGGCGCACCCGAACCGCCCGACGTCGGTTTCGACGTCGGGCGTGCGCTCGACCTGCTCTCGCCCCAGCAGCGCGCGATCGTCGCGCTCCGCTTCTTCGAGGACCACTCCGTGGCCGCCGTCGCGGACGCCCTCGGCATCGCCGAGGGCACGGTCAAGAGCCAGACCTCGCGCGCGATCAGCACGCTGCGCGCCCACCTGCACGACCTCGTTCCGACCGAGGAGCTGTCATGATCGACAACGAGCTGCAGACGCTGTTGCGAGACCACGTCGCCGGCACGGAGATCCCGTTCTCGCTCAGGCCTGAGGAGAGCGTCGTGCGCGCCCGCGTGGCGCGGCTGCGCAAGCGTCGACGGCGGCTGGCGGCCGGGATCGTTGCGGCCGTCGCGGTGGCGGCGGTGGGCGCGCCGACGATCGTGGCACGCCGGGCCGACGGCGGGCGCGCGCCGGTGGGAGCGGAGCCGACCGCGCCGGCGACGGTGACCCCGTCGACCTCGGGGAAGGACGATCTTCCCCGGCACCGCGCGCTGGCCGTGACGGCAGAGGAGGTTCCCGCCCTGTTCGCCTCCCTCTATCCCGGGACCGTCTCCGAGACGTCCCCCCTGCGGATCAGGGCGCTCGGCGTGGAGTTCCTGTGGAACGGCTTCGCCACGAGCGTCCGGTGGATGCCGGCCTCCACCGGCGGTCTGCGCAACCGCGAGACCGGCCGGATGGAGCGGGGACGCTGGCAGGATGCCGGCCCACCGCTCGAGCGGTGCCAGACCGGCACCACCACGCCCGCCCGGTGCCACGTCGACACCACCGGTGCCGCATGGCGGACCAGCCTGGTCAGGGTGGACGACACCGCGCTGCGCTTCGTCGATCTCTACACGCTCGACGGCTGGGACATCCGGCTCACCAGCGCGAACAGGAAGGACCCGACCGAGCCCGTGCTCTCGTCCGATCCGCCCTTCACCGCCGAGCAGCTCCTCCGGGCAGCGCGCAGCGAGGTGTGGTTCCGGTGAGGCCGCCGAGGCGCCCCAGCCGGCCGGTGACGCCGGCCCGGGCAGCGGTCGTGGTCGCTGCCCTGCTGCTGCTCGCTGCCTGCGCGGATGAGCCGGTGGGCGACCGCGGTGCGGCCGACGCGGTGGCCGACGCGGCGGCCGACGCGGTGGCCGGCCCGACGGCGGAGGCCGAGGGGACGCGGACGCTTCGCCAGACCTGTCGCCTGCTGGCGCGCGCCATGCCGGCCACGTACGTGCCGCGGGAGGACATGGTCTGGGAGGCCTTCGCCGGCGACCTGGGGCGGCTCGCGTCGGCGGGGAACGCCGAGGCGCGGGAGGTCGTGTCCGTCCTGTACGAGGCGAATCGCGCCCGGATGACCGCCTCGACGGACGGCGATCTGGCGGACGCTGAAAGCGCCTGGGACGACGCGCGCGTTCGCGTCGCCGCCCGGTGCGCGTCTGCGGGTTCGACCGATCTCCGCGAGGGGGCCGCGAGCGGTCCGGGCTGATCGAGCGGGCGGGCCGCTCGCGCTCGGCGCCGTGGGAACGGCGTCAGGACCGCACGGCTCGAGAGCGGATCAGCCTGCGGGGGAGCGGCCGAACGGCGACGCCTCCCGCCTGCTGGTGCTGCCCGCCGCCGGCGCCGAGCCGGTGCTGGCCGGGAGGCTCGCCGGGGGCCACAGAGGAAGGGCATCTCGCGTATCGTGGTTCGCATGAGGCCGGGGGAGTGGACGTTCCTGTCGAACCACGGGCACGTCCTGGTGTCGCTCGCGCGGGACCCCGACGTACGCATGCGCGACGTGGCCGAGATGGTGGGGATCACCGAGCGTGCGGTCCAGCAGATCGTGCGGGACCTCGTCGACCAGGGCTACGTGCACCGCGAACGGGTGGGGCGTCGCAACCGGTACGACGTGGTCCGTGCCGCCCACCTCCGCCACGCGCTGGAGGCGAGCGTCGAGCTGGGGGACTTCCTCGACCTCCTGGCCGGCCGCCCCGAAGCCGGCTGACGGGACGACCACCGGCCCGCGGGTCAGCGGGCACCCCGAGATCCTGCGGGGGTCCGGTCGACCTCCCGGACCCCGGTGCGGTCGCGGGTCGCGCGCAGGCTGGCCGCCACCGCGACGACGAGGCAGGCGGCGATGACGGCGAGCGAGAGCCAGATCGGAATCTTGTACACGTCGAGCAGCAGCATCTTGACCCCGACGAAGACCAGGATGGCGGCGAGCCCGGCCTTGAGGTGGACGAAGCGGTGCATGAGGTCCGAGAGGAGGAAGTACATCGCGCGGAGCCCCAGGATCGCGAAGGCGTTGCTGGTGAAGACCAGGAACGGCTCCTGGGTCACGGCGAGGATCGCCGGGATCGAGTCGACGGCGAAGATGATGTCGGTGGTCTCCACCAGCACCAGCACGGTGAAGAGCGGAGTGGCGACCCAGGTGCCGCCGCGCTTCACCCAGAACCTCTGGCCGTGGTACCTGTCGGTCGAGGGCACCCACCTGCGCATCAGGCGCAGGACCGGGTTCCCGGACGGGTCCAGCTGGGCGTCGCGGTGGCGGAACATCTTCCACCCGGTCAGGACCAGGAACGCGCCGAACAGGTACAGCACCCACGCGAAGCTGTCGAGCAGCACGGTGCCGCCGGCGATGAAGATCGCCCGGAACACGAGTGCTCCCAGGACGCCGTAGAACAGCACCCGGTGCTGGTACTCGCGAGGCACCGCGAAGTAGGTGAAGAGCAGCGCGAACACGAACACGTTGTCCACGGCCAAGGACTTCTCGATCAGGTAGCCGGCGTAGTACTCGCCGCCGGCCTGGGCGCCGTAGGCCCACCAGACGACGCCACCGAACGCCAGGCCGAGCGAGACCCAGACGGCCGACCAGACCGCGGCCTCCCTGACCGAGACCACGTGCGCGTCGCGATGAGCGAGCAGGTCGACCGCCAGCATCGCCGCGATGACGGCGAGCACTGCCGCCCACGCCCACAGGGGAACATCCATCTCCACACCTTCCGTCGTGCCGCGCCGCGCGCGGACCGATGGAGGTCTCCCCAGCCTCCCTGATGAGCGGTCGGGCGGCCGACGCACCGGACCGGGCTGGGCCGGTCGAACTGACGATGACGTCGCTGGTGTGGGTACTCCCCTCGTGCGACGAAGTATTCACGAAACGGAGTTCGGGTGTCAAGGCGATGACGGCCCGCCGGGGCCCGACCGCTCGGGGCCGCGACCGTCAGCGCGCTCCGGACCCGCGTCCCGGGAGCGACTCGCGCCACCCGCGCACCGAGACGATCTCGCCGTCCCGCGACGCCACCGTCTCGATCGCCACCTCGACGCCGGCGCCGGTGACCTCCACGTCCATCGTCGAGGCCACCCGGATCTCGACGCCCGGCCAGGTCAGGTCGAACGTGGTCACCGCGTGCGCCGTCTGCCGGTGGGTACGGCGGTCCACGACCACCTCGCCGAGGTAGTCCTCGCGGGCCGTGCCGTCGTACGGCGTCTCGTACTCGGAGACCGAGCGCGTGCGGGCGGTGGTGGTGCGCCGCAGCACGTCGTCGGTGATCGACCAGTCGACGCCCTCCGTCGACTCCGAGGAGTGCTCTTCGCCGGGCGTGAAGGTCGGGGTCGGGTGGTCGCCGGTGAGCGCCGGCAGGGTGAGCCACCCGCCGTGGACGGTCAGCGTCACCGGCTCCGGGGGAGCGACGGTGTTGGGCCAGTCGGCGCCGGCGACGCTGATCCGCAGCGTGTTGCCGGCGTCCCACGCATAGGCGCAGGCGTCGAGGTCGAGGGTGACCTCGTAGACCTCGCCCGGCACCAGGGGCGCCGGCGCCCCGTGCACGCCGTCACGGAGGGCCAGGTCGAGCGTGCCGCGGCTGACCAGCGCCGAGGTGCCGTCGGGGAAGACGTCGCAGAGCTTGACCGACAGCGAGGCGGCCGCCCGGTCGGCGCTGACCCGGAGGACGGCGCGGGGGTGGCCGACGACGGGGCCGGGGGGTGGCGCCCAGTCCCACGTGAGGGACCGCGCGTCGTCGTACCGCTGGTCCCCGGAGAGGCCCCACGGCAGGTGGCCGGCGCAGTCGATCCAGGCGGCCGTGCCCGTGTCGGGCAGCACCGGGAGGGCGAGCCCGTCGGCGGGGACGGCGAGCGGAACCGCCAGCTCCTCGGTCGGCGGCACCGACGGCAGCCGCAGCCAGTAGCCCTCGTGCAGGTCCAGGTCGGGCTCGGGGCGGGTCGAGGTGCGGATGAAGACGTCGCTCCCGGAGTCGTACGGCGCCGGCTCTGCGTCGCCTCGCAGCCAGTGGTCGAACCACGCGGCCATCTCGACGTCCAGGTCGATCCGCGGCCCCGGCATCGCGGTGCGCGGGTCGGCGTGCGCCCAGGGCCCGGCGAGCAGCCGGTGCGGTACTCCGTGCTCGGCCAGCCGCGCGACGGTGCGGAAGGAGTTGTTGCGGTAGCCGTCGGCCCAGCCGGCGACCAGCATCGTCGGGACGTCGAGCCGCTCGTAGCCACCCTCGGCGCCGTCGAGGCGGACCGACCCCCCGCGCCAGTAGTCGCCGTGCCGGTCCTCGCGCAGCCAGGTCAGCACCCACGGCTCGTTCGTCTCCAGCCGGCGGTGCCACTCGTCCTCCCAGCCCTCGCCCCAGACCTCCGGCACGGGCGGCAGCACGCACATCGGCGTCATGTAGTGGCAGTAGTCGACCAGGTCGACCAGCCGCAGCGCGCCGCCGCGCCAGTGCACGTCGTCGGTCCACCGGTCGTCGCTGGCGTAGATCGCGAAGACCGCGCCGAGGGCGGGCGCGTCCTCGCAGGCGATCTGCAGCGAGTTGAACCCCGAGTACGACGTCCCGAACATGCCGACGCGCCCGTTGCACCACTCCTGCGCCGCGAGCCAGGCGATCACCTCGACCAGGTCGGACTGCTCCTCGAGCGGGTACTCGTCGGTGGCGTCGCCCGACGACGACCCGGTGCCGCGCAGGTCGAGGCGGCAGACCGCGAAGCCGAACCGGTCGCGCAGCTCCTCGTACCCGGTCGCGTAGGAGGCGGTCAGGTCGTCCTTGCGGTAGGGGAGCGCCTCCAGCAGGCACGGCTGCGGCCCGGCGCCGTGCGGGGCGGAGCCGTCCGGCAGGTAGAGGGTCGCGGCCAGCTCGACACCGTCGCGGACCGGGATCCGGACCTCGCGGGTCGTCCCGGCGGTCACCGGGCGCCGCCCCGGTGGTCGGCGAGCAGCGCCAGGAGCTCGGGGGAGTGCAGCGACGCGCTCGTGTGGCCGTCGCGGCCCACCGTGGTGGGGGAGGTGAGCATCGAGTTCAGGACGGCCTCCTCGGCGGCCTCGACGACGGCGGTGAACAGCGGGTCGAGGCCGCGGCCCGTGAGCGCCACGCCGTCGGGCCGCTGGTCGCGGTCCAGCCGCAGCCCGGTGCCGAAGCCCAGGAAGATCTCGCCGCTGCCGTGGTGGGCCACCGATCCCGCCCGGGCCAGGCCCAGCCCGACCCGGCGCGCCAGCCGGGCGCAGGAGGCGCCGTCGACCGGGGCGTCGGTGACGACGATCCCGAGGCACGAGCCGGCGGGCTTCGCGGGCTGGGACGGAGGGGTCGCGGGCGGCGTCGGCAGCAGCCGGCCGACCGGGAGGCCGTCGACCACCAGCTCCTCGCGGGTGCCGAAGTTCGTCAGCAGCAGCACCCCGACGGTGTGGCCCTCGGCGTTCACCCGCGACGCGGTGCCGATGCCACCCTTGAACCCCAGGCACGACATGCCGGTGCCGGCGCCGACCGCGCCCTCGGCCGGCGGCGCCGCGGCCCCGCGGGAGGCGAGCGCGGCGGCGTGGGCCGCGCGCACGTCGTCGGCGGTCACGTGCATCCGCCGGCAGTCGTTGAGGAAGGAGTCGTCGCACTCGCCGACCACGGGGATGACGACGTCGTCGGCGACCCCGAGGTCGCGCTCCAGCTCGATCTCGCAGGCCGCGTCGTACACGCGGCCGAGCTGCATGGTGGAGGTCAGGTAGACCGGGGTCTCGGCGGCGCCCCACTCGCCGGCGGCGAGGAACCCGGTGCACTCCCCGGCGCCGTTGAGCACCGCCCCGCCGGCCGGCAGCGGTCGACGGTAGGCGTCGTCGGCCAGCACCAGGCAGGTGACGCCGGTGCGGGCCACCAGGGGCTCGTCGCGGTGGACCGTCGCGTGGCCGAGGCCGACCCCGGCGACGTCGAGCACGGAGTTGGTCGGGCCGGTCGGCAGGGCGCCGATCCGGATCCCCAGGTCACGAGCGCGCGGCATGCCCGCATCCTGCCCGACGCCGGGCCACCGGGGTGGGATGCTCGGGCCGTGCCGAATCCCGCGCCCCCTGCCGATCCGATCCCCGTGGTGTGGTCGCCCGCGACCCGCCTGCACGTGCCCCGGCACGAGGTCTGGCTGGGCGTGCCGACGCCCGGCACCGAGGTCCCCGAGCGCGTCGACGAGATCCTGGGAGCGCTCGGCGACCACGACCTCCACGAGGCGGTCGCCCACGGCGACGAGCTGCTCCGCGTGGTCCACCACCCGGGGCTGCTGGAGTTCCTCGAGACCGCCGCCGCGGCCTGGGCGAGGGAGGGCTACGAGGAGGTCGTCGGCCAGGACCGGGTGGTGCCCTACTTCTTCGAGACCCCCGCGTTGGTCGCCGGGATGGAGCCGACGCCGCCCGCCGCGCTGCACGCCCGCACCGGCCAGTACTGCTACGACACGATGACCCTGGTCGGACCGGGCACCTGGGAGGCCGCGCGCGCCGCCGTCGACGCCGCGCTCACGGCGGTGGACCTCGTCGTCGGCGGTCAGCGGGCGGCGTACGCGCTCTGTCGCCCGCCGGGCCACCACGTCACCCCGCTCGGCTACGGCGGGTCCTGCTACCTCAACAACGCCGCGGTGGCGGCCGAGGCGCTGCGCGCGGCCGGCCACGAGAGGGTGGCGGTCATCGACGTCGACGCCCACCACGGCAACGGCACCCAGGCGGTCTTCTGGGAGCGGCCCGACGTCCTCTACGGCTCGCTGCACGTCGACCCGGCCGCCGGCTGGTTCCCGCACCTCTTCGGCCACGCGAGCGAGACCGGCGCGGGCGCCGGTGCCGGCGCCACCCGGAACCGGCCGCTGCCCGAGGGCACCGGCGACGGCCCGTGGGTCGAGGCCGTCGCCGACCTGGCCGACTGGGCGGCAGCCGGCGGCGCCACCGCGCTGGTCGTCTCCCTCGGCGTCGACGCCGCCGCCGACGACCCGGAGAGCCCGCTGCGGGTCACCGCCGACGGGTACGAGCGCGCGGGGCGCGCGCTGGGCGGCCTCGGGCTGCCGAGCGTCATGGTGCAGGAGGGCGGCTACCACCTGCCGACGCTCGGTGGCCTCGTCGCGGCGTACCTGCGCGGCCACGGGGACGCCTGAGTCGCCGCTCGTCCCGGGGCCCGCTGCGGCGGTGACCACCGTCGCTCAGCTCGTGACCTTCTCCTCCTGCGTCGGACGGGCGGCCGCGCTCTCCTGGAAGGGGGGCAGTCACCAGAGGAACGATGGAGAGGAGAGTCACCATGAGCACCACGGTGCAGCGCACCAGCCCGTCGATCTTCGGCGAGCTGATGAACTGGATGGGCGCTGCCTCGGAACCTGAGGTACGCGTCGAGGAGTACGTCGACGGGGACCGGCGCGTGATCCGGGCCGACATCCCGGGGGTCGACCCGACCAAGGACATCCAGCTCTCGGTCGAGGGCGGGGTGCTGCGGCTGCACGGCGAGCGACGCGCGGAGGAGCACGACCAGCACCACTCCGAGATCCGCTACGGCAGCTTCGACCGGGTCCTGCCGCTGCCCACGGGCACGACCCCGCAGGATGTCACGGCGGAGTACAAGCACGGCGTGCTCACCGTGAGCATGCCCGACCGGGCGCCGGTCGAGAGGACGACCATCCCGGTGACGCAGCCGGAGTAGCCGACGGCCACGCCGACGGGTGCCCGGCTCAGCGGACCACCGCGACCGGGCACTCGGCGTGCTGGAGCACGTGCTGGCTGACCGACCCCAGCAGCAGCTCGGTGAAGGCGTCGCGACCGCGGGAGCCGACGACCACCAGCGAGGCGGTGGCGCTGCAGTCGACCAGCAGCTTCGCGGGGCGCACCCCGATGGCCTCGATCACGATGTCGATGTCGGGGAAGTCGCTGGTGCAGTCGGCGCAGACCGCGGCGGCGGTGCGCTCCGCGTCCTCCCTGCGGCGCACCCGCCGGTTGGCGTCGGCGTCGTCGAGGCCCAGCGCCGCGGGGCCGGGGGAGGAGAAGCCGACCACCGCGGTGACGGACTCGCCGGTGCTCTGGGCTCGCTCGCAGGCGAAGCGCAGCGCCTTCGCCGACTCCTCGGACCCGTCGAGGCCGACGACGATCCGGTGCGCGTGCGTCGAGCGGGCGGGCCTCACGGTGACCACCGGGCAGCTCGCGTGGCGGGCCGCATGCTGGCTGACCGAACCGGTGAGCGAGCCCGCCGCCAGGCCGTGGCCGCTGCTGCCGAGCACCAGCATCGCGGCGCCCGCCGAGGCCCGGAGCAGCTCGGGCACGGTCGGGCCGCGGCGCACCGTGACGGTGCCGTCGACACCGAGCTCCGCGAGCCGGTCGAGCGCCGCCGCCCTCCTCCGCTCGACCCTGCGGTCCTCCTGCTCGCGGAAGTGGCCGACGACCGGGTCCATGGCGGAGCCGACGACCACCACCTCGACCGGTCGGCGGAGCGGGCCGGCGCTCTCCACGGCCCACGCGAGGGCGGCGTCGGCGTCGGGCGATCCGTCGTACCCGACGACGACGCGTGGCGCACGTGGCTGCTCGTCGCTGTGGTCAGGAGACTGGTCCATGTCGTCAGGTCTCGAGGAGGGCGACCGCCCGGTCGAGCGAGTCGCGGGCGCTCGTCCACGCGTCGCTCCAGGTCTGAAGGGGCGCCAGTGAGCGCTCGAGCACCTCGAGCTGCGCGTCGAGCGCCTCGAGCTGAGCACGGACGGACTGGACGCTCAGGCGCTGGGCGTGCAGCTCCGACAGCACCACGTCGAGCTCCTCATGGATCGGCGGCACCTGGTCCAACAGCTGGTCCAGGGTCGTGAGCAGGTGGACCACCGACCGCCGGCCGGGCGCGGTCAGCGCCGACACCGAGTCCTTGCCGACGCCGGCCATGGCCTCGGCGATGCCGCGGACCCGCTCGACCAGGTGCTCCGCGGTCGGACGTGCGACGCCGTCGTTCATCACCGCCGCCCCTCGCCCACCCGTTCGCGCTCCATGTCCGGGAGGTAGGTCCCGAACCGGGCGGCGCTGTTGAGCGCGGCCCGGTGGAGCAACGCCTCCTGGGCGGCGGCCCGGTTCGCCTCGTCGCCGGCCCAGGCCCGCAGGACCGGTCCCTGCAGCGCCCGGCCGAAGGAGAAGCTCAGCTGCCAGGGCTGCGGGCCGTGCCGGTTGAGGGCATCGAGGCGCGCGGTGGCCTGCTCGTCGCTCATCCCGCCGGAGAGGAACACGATGCCCGGTACGGCGGCGGGGACCGTGCGGCGCAGCACCTCCAGCGTGGTCCTGGCGACGGCGTCGTCGTCCGCCTGGACCTCGGAGTCCGTGCCCGCGACCACCATGTTGGGCTTGAGCAGGGTCGCGTCGAGGTCGACGCGGTGGCGGGCCAGCTGGTCGTACACGACCCTCAGCGCGTCGGCGGTGACCTCGGCGCACCGCTCGACCGTGTGCGCCCCGTCCATCAGCACCTCGGGCTCGACGATCGGTACCAGGCCGGCCTCCTGGGCGAGGGCGGCGTAGCGCGCCAGCGCGTGCGCGTTGGCCTCGACGCAGGTCGGGGTGGGGAGCCCGTCGCCGATCCGGATCACGGCGCGCCACTTCGCGAAGCGGGCTCCCAGCCCGGCGTACTCCTCGAGCCGCTCGCGCAGCCCGTCGAGACCGGAGGTGACCAGCTCACCGGGGAACCCCGCGAGTGGCTTCGTGCCGGCGTCCACCTTGATGCCCGGGATGATCCCGGCCCCGTGGAGGACCTCCGCGAACGGGCGGCCGTCCGCAGCGCGCTGCCGGATGGTCTCGTCGAAGAGGATCACCCCGCTGACGTACCGCGACAGCTCGGGCGTCGTGAACAGGATCTCCCGGTACGCGCGGCGGACGGGCTCCGTCGACTCGACCCCGATCGTCGCGAGACGCTTCGCCATCGTGGGGGTGCTCTCGTCGGCGGCCAGGATCCCCTTGCCCGGCGCCACCAGGGACTGTGCGGTCTGCGCCATCGCCTCACCGGTCATCGTCTGCGCACCTCCGTTGCTCCCCTCCACCCTCGCCCCGTCAGAGAGGGCGGGCCAGGGGACTTCGGGGCAACCACGCAGTGACCTACGCCCCTGCGGGTCAGTCGGTGATCCGCAGCGCGAGCCGCGGGCACGCGCGGACGGCCGCCCTGGCGTCGGCGAGCAGCCAGTCGGGCAGCTCGGCGGTCACGACCGGGTAGCCCCACTCATCGAGCTCGACGACCTCCGGCAGCAGCTCGTGGCAGAGGCCTCGGGCCTGGCAGATCGGCCAGTCGACGCGCAGCCGGCGGCTCACGACGCCGCTCCGGCGCCGGTGGTGGCCGCCGAGCAGGAGCCGCGGCGGTGGGCGTCGACCTCGGCGGGGAGCGCGGTGAACACGGAGCGGACCAGGCGCACCGTCCCGTCGGGGTGCGCGCAGGCGCCGCGCCGGACCAGCAGGCCGGCCAGCTGGTCGACCCGGGCCGTGGTGTCGCGCCCCTGCCAGGCGCCGCGGACGGCTTCGGCGAGCGCGGGCAGCCCGTTCAGGCAGGGCCCGCACCGTCCCGCACTCTGCCCGGCGAGGTAGTCGACGACGGCGCTGGTGAACCCCAGCGGGCAGCCGCCCGGGGCCGGCACGTGGATCACGCCGGCGCCGAGCGGGAGGCCCTCGGCAGCCATCGCCAGGCGGGAGACCCCCGTTCGGGCCAACGTCGACCACGTCGTCCAGGCGCCGTGGAAGCCGCCCACCAGCACCGGTGTCTCCGGCGTCAGCGGCGGCAGCACGTCGCCGACCGGCGTGCCGTGGTCGACCTCCCAGACCTCCGGCGCCACTCCGTGGCGGCTGTGGGTCAGCAGCGTGGTGCCCGGCTCGCCCGGGGTGCCGCGTCGCACGTAGGCCCGCTCGCCGGCGAGCAACAGCTGGCCCACCTGCGCCCAGGTCTCGGCGTTGGAGATCAGCGTGGGGCGCCCGCGGAAGCCGGCCACCGCCTCCGGCGCCCACGAGGTGACCGGGAGGTTCGGGCGGCCCGACATCAGCTCGACCACCGCACGTGCTTGGCCGGCGACGAAACGCGGTTCGGCCGTGAGCGGCCGCAGTCGCACCCGGTCCTCACGACGGTCGCGCTCGCCGAGCGCGCGCAGCATCTGCCGCGCCGGCGCGGGACGGTCGCCGGGCAGGACGACGTGGACCTCCCGGGCGCCGAGCGCGCGGGCGGTCGCCACGGCGCCGTCCAGCACCAGGTGCGGGCGGCTCAGCGCGAGGGCGCTGTCCTTCGCGCTGGCCGGCTCGCCCTCGCTGAGGTTGACGACCAGCTCGCGGCGCCGACCACGCGCCGCCGCCGCCAGCTTCGTGGCGAACGGGAAGCCGGCACCACCCCGGCCGCGCAGCCCGGCGCGGGAGGCCAGGTCGACGAGGTCGTCGAGCTCGAGCGGCGGCAGTGGGCCGTACCGTTCGCGGTGCGCCTCGAGGCTCGGGCCGTCCGTGATGCCGGACAGGAGTGCCGGGCCGGCGTGGAGGCCGATGTGGGTGGGGATCGGCACGGGCGACAGGGGCGCGCTCATGCCGCCCTCCCGACCGCCGGAACCCGCGCTCCCCGGCGCGCCACCCGGGCCAGCCGCACGGCGACGGCCAGCAGCACCGCGGCCGCGCAGGCCGCCACCGGCAGCACCGCCGCGCCGCTCGGGGCCGCCAGGTCGGTGCCGATACCGACCGCGTGCGCCGCGGCCGCCGTCCAGGCCAGCCAGGACAGGACGTGGACCGCTCGCCAGGCGCGGTGGCGCAGGCGGGCGCGAACGAGGCTGGTGAGGACGACGACCGCCATCAGGTCGAGCGCGACGGCCCCCAGCCCCAGCCAGACGGGGCGGTACGTCGCCCCCACGGGCGACAGCGCCTGCCACCATCGGATGTCCACGTAGGTGTCGAGGACGGCGGTGGCCACGTGCACGACCAGCGTGACGACCGAGAGCAGCGCGAGGTTGCGGTGCAGGGACTGGGTCACGAACCGCGGCAGGCCGCGACCGGGGCGGCCCCCCAGCGCGAGGACGCCGAGGACCACGCTGAGCGTCAGCAGCACGAGCACCACCACCCCGGTGGCGCGGTTGAGGTACCAGAGAAGAGGGCCGTCGGTCATGCCGCGCCCCCGATCGCGTCCACCGGCCAGGACCCGACCGTGCGGACAGCGCCGTCCCGGGCGACCAGTCGGGCCGTGACGCCGTGGTCCGCGAGCCACGAGGGGGCCTCGCCTCCGAGCACGATCGACGCCGTGCTGGCGGTGTTGGCCGCCGAGCAGGTGGCGCCGGTGGCCGTCACGGTGCGCCAGACCTCCCGGGCGGGGTGCCCGGTCCTCGGGTCCAGGACGTGGTGGTGGCGGGCGCCCGCGCGGGTCCAGCGGCGCACGCGGGTGCTCGAGGTGGCCAGGCCGCCGCGGTCGAGATCGACCAGTGCCTCGGGCGGTGCGTCGGGGCGCTCGCTGATGGCCACCTGCCACCCGCGCCCGTCGGGACGGGCGATCCGGAGGTCGCCGCCGACGCTCACGGCCGCGGACGCCCGCAGGTGCTCGTCGTACGCGCTGCCGATCAGGTCGGCCGCCCACGCCTTCCCGGTGGCGCCGAGGTCGAGCGCGGTGCCCGGCGGGATCCGCAGCGCCCCGGTCGGGTCCAGCCCGATCCGGGCCCACGCCAGCAGTTCGGGCGGATCGGACTCGACGCCCTCCCGGTCCCCGACCTCGACCAGCGTCCCGAAGTCACGGTCGTAGCCGAGCTCGACGAGCCGCCGCCCGAGCAGCGGGTGCACCAGCCCCTCGGTGGCCCGGGCTGCCGCGACGGCGACCTCGACGGCCGCGACCAGCAACGGGTCGACCTCGACCCACTCGCCGGGGTGGGCGTTGACGCGGGACAGGTCGGAGTCGGACCGGAACCGGCTGCAGGTCGCGTCGACGTCGGCCAGCACCTGCGCGGCGAGGTGTCGCGCACGCGCCAGCTCTCCGGGATCGCGCACGGCGACGAAGACCGAGGTGCCCAGCGCACGGAAGGTGGCGGAGACGTCGCTCATCGTCAGGATCCGCTCGACGGTGCCGCAGGGGCCGCGGGCGCTGGGGCCGGCGCGGGCGCTGGGGCGGGCGCCGGGTGTGCGGCCTGAGGGGCGGGCGCCGGCGCCGCGGGCGCCGGGTTCGACTGCGGAGCGGAGCCGCCGGACGCGGTGAGCGTGCCGCCCGAGGAGACCATCGCGGCGGAGCTCGCGCCTGCCACGTACCGAGTGGTCACCCGGGTGCGGGTCGGCCGGTCGCGCAGCACGACCCGGGTGCGCCGATGCTGCGGTCGGGCGCGCTGGCCGGCCGTTCGGGCCCGGTCCCGGTCCGCCGGTGCCGCCTGGGCCGCCTGGGCCGCCTGGGCCTGGGCGTCGGCGGCGGCATGGTCGCGGGCGGCGCTGCCGGCGAGCCAGCCGGTGGCGGTGATCGCCCCGGCGGCGACGGTCGCCGTCGTCGCCGACACCGCGAGTCGGTACCGGTCTCGGGTTCGTGCGTCGTACGTCATGGGGACACGGTGCCGGCCGCGGCGGCAAGGCGTCCTCATGGAGACGTCAAGTCGACCTCAAGGTGGGCCTTGACCTGGACTTGATGCTGTCCCGAGGCGCCGTTAGGCCGGATCGGCGCATGGTCGGCGGCATGAAGATCATCGCCGCCGGCGTCACGTCGGCCATCCTCGCAGCCGGCGTGGCCGGATCGGTCGTGGCCTACCGGGGCCAGACGGTGGGCGTCGTCGCGGCCCCCGACACCCCCGGCGTCCCTGCGGTGCACGCGAAGCGCGCGGCGCCGCCCCCGCCGGTCAGGACGCGGGTGCGGTGGGCCCCCTGCCCCGGTGACAGCCATCTCGAGAAGGGCGTGTGCGTGACCGACGTGGTGCGGACCGTGGTGGTGCCCGCCGCCCCTGCGCCGGCCGCGGCGCCCGTGGCCGCGCCTGCGCCCGCGGCACCGCCCGCGCCTGCTCCCGTCGCCGCGGGGCGGCAGGCGGGAGGCGGGTACGGCGGCGCGGCCGAGGTCGAGCGGGAAGGCGACCACGAGGGTGAGCACGAGGGTGAGCACGAGGCTGAGCAGGAGGCCGAGCACCGGGAGGACCGTGGGGAGGACCGCGTGGCCGAGCACGGGGCCGAGCACGGGGACGACCGCGCGGAGAACCGCGGGGATGACCACGGAGACGACTGAGCGCTCAGCCCCGGACCAGCGGCAGCCGTACGACGACCAGCGCCCCACCCTCGTCGCCCGTCCCGATCGTCAGGTCGCCGCCGCACCCGCCCGCCGTGCGGGCGGCGATGTCGAGGCCCAGGCCGGTGCTTCCCTCGCGGTCTCCGGGCCGGCGGGCGGCGAGACCCGGTCCCGAGTCGGAGACCGTCAACACCGCTCGCCCTTGCTCCGCCCCTCCCTCAACGTGCAGCCCGACGCGCAGGGCGGTGCCCTCGGGGGTGTGCGCGAAGACGTTGTCGACCAGCACGTCGACCAGGTCGCGGAGGTCTTCCTCGGCCAGCGGCACCCAGAGCTCTTCGTCCGGGAGCAGCACCGTCAGCGCGCGGTGCTGGTCCTCCGCGAGCGGGCGCCAGAACTCCATCCGGGCGCGGACGATCCCGGTCGCCCCGGACGTCGGTGCGAGGTCGGTGCGGACCGGGCGGCGCGCCTCCCGCACGATCGCGTCGATCGTCCGCTGCAGCACCGCCACGTGGTCCTGCAGGCGCTGCGCGAGCTCCGCGTCGTCCACCGCCTCGGCGTCGAGCCGGAGGGCGGTGACCGGCGTGCGGAGCCGGTGGGAGAGGTCGCCGGCGGCGGCGCGCTCGACGGCGAGGAGCTCGACCGTCCGGTCGGCCAGCCCGTTCAGCGCGCGGGCCAGCTCCCGCGTCTCGTCGGTGCCGCTCAGGCTGGCGCGCGCGGCGAGGTCGCCCCCGCGCAGGCGGTGCGCCGTCGCGGCCACCTCCCGCAACGGCTCGCTGATCCGGCGGCCGAGCTGCCACGCGACGGCGGCCGCGCCGGCCAGGAGCAGCGCACACAGGCCGATGATGCCGGCCCACGCCTGGGCGACGCCGCGGTGCAGGTCGGACTCGGCGACGCTGGAACGGACGACCTGGGTGCCGCTGTCGAGGATCACCGGGAGCAACACCCGGCCACCGTCGTCGTCGACCACGGTGAACGCCTCGCCGTCGCGGGCCCGCCGCACCTCCGGGTCACCGGCCAGGTCGACCCCGGCGGCTCCGAGCTGGCGTCCGTCCGAGGTGAGCACGCCGGTGGTGGGCACACCGCGGTTGTCGATGTCGGCGACCAGCCGCGCCAGCTGGGGGTCGTCGTCCAGGCCGGAGACCAGGATCGCGACGTTCCGCGCCTCCTGGTCGGCGGCCGCCATCGCTCGGTCCTCGGCCAGGGTGCGGACCAGGAGGCACAGTGGGATCACGAAGGCGACCACGACCGTGGCGGTCGCGGCCACGACGAGCCATGAGATGCGGCGCTGCATCAGGGATCCGTCGCCCCGGGGTCGACCAGGCGGAGACCGACCCCGCGGACGCTGATCAGGTAGCGGGGCTCCGCCGCGGACTCGCCCAGCTTGCGCCGCAGCCACGAGACGTGGACGTCCACCGTGCGGTCGGGCCCGCCGGAGGGCTGCTGCCACACCTCGGCCAGCACCTCCCGCTTCGTCACCACCTGACCACGCCGCGAGGCGAGGAGCGCGAGCAGGTCGAACTCCTTGCGCGAGAGCTCCAGGACCGTGCCGTCGAGCGTCGCGCGCCGCGTGCCCTCGTCGACGACCAGCCCCCCGACCTTGACGACCGTCGGCGTCTGGTCCCGACCGCCGCGGCGCAGCACCGCCCGCACGCGGGCCGCGACCTGGTCGGTCCCGAACGGTTTGACCACGTAGTCGTCGGCGCCGCGGTCGAGGGCCTTGACCATCGTCGGGTCGTCGTCCCTGGCGGTGATCACGATCAGCGGCACGTCGCTGGCGGCGCGGATCATCGAGATCAGGGTGAGGCCGTCGACGTCGGGCAGCCCCAGGTCGAGCAGCACGGCCTGCGGCCGCTCCTGGATGATGTGCTCGAGTCCGGCCAGGCCGGTTGCTGCCGTCGCCACCGCGTGCCCCCGTTCGCGGAGCCCCCGGGCGACGGCCGTGCGGATCGCTTCGTCGTCCTCCACGACGAGGATGCTGGTCATGCTGGAACCGTAGCCTCCGCGTATCAGGATCCCTCGGAAGGATGAGTCGATGACCCGGCCCCGCGTGCTCGCCCTCGTCGTGGTCTGGTTGGTGGTGGCGGCCGGCATCTCGGGCGTGGTGTGGGCGGTCATCTCCCGGACGGGCAGCGAGCTGGTCGACGCCCAGCAGCCGCTCGTGGCCACCACCGGGACCGTGCCGGCGACGCCGACCCGGCCGGCGCTGCGGCCGTCGACGTCACCGTCCTCGGGCGCCGGTGCGACCGCACCCGCCTCGCAGACGCCGGGGACCCCGACCCCGCCCGACCGCGACGGGGCACCCTCCGGGGGGACGGCGACCGAGGCGCCGGCGGCGCGGGAGGGCACCTGGCAGGGCGCCGGGGGCGTGGTCACCGCATCCTGCAGCGGGCGTGCGGTCCGGCTCGTCTCCGCGCAGCCCGCCGACGGTTACCGGGCCAAGGTCGGCGACGGCTCCTCGGAGGCGCTGGAGGTCGAGTTCGAGGGCGGGGAGGACGAGGGCGGCAGCGTCACCGTCGTCGCGCGCTGCGTCGCGGGCGCGCCCGCCTTCGCGGTGGAGCGCGAGCGCGACTGATGCGCGCCGACCGCCCCCGCGCCGACCCCCGCGCGCCGCGGTCTCAGTGCGCGGCCGGCTCGCCGAGCACCGGCGGCGTCGCGACGCCCAGGTCGTGCAGCGCGGCGACGTAGCGGGCCACGTTGCGCAGCTTGACCGACTCGTAGCCGCGGACCATCTCCGGGAGCTCGGCCACGCGCACCGCCCGGTCGTAGGTCGCCGGTGTGAGGGAGGAGGCCAGGTCGGTGATCACCGCCCGGTAGTGGTCCCGCAGGGCCCGTTCGACCTTCCGCAGGTGGGCCCGGCCGAACAGGTCGGCCCGCGTGCCGCGCAGGTGCTTCATCCGGGCCAGGGCCCGGAGGCTGCCGTGCGAGCGCGGGCCGAAGGAGATCTTCTTCTCGCGGCCCAGGGCCCGCAGGGCGGGCGGGTGCAGGTTGAACGAGATCGAGCCGCCGGGGAACGCGTCGCCGGTCGAGGCGAGGAAGGCCGGGTCGGTGAGGAGTCGGGCGACCTCGTACTCGTCCTTGTACGCGGTCAGCGCGAACAGGTGGCGGGCGACGGCCTGGCTGAGCCGGGTCTCGGTGGTGACCGCGCGCTCGGCGGCAGCGACCCGGGCGACCAGGTCGACGTAGGCGTCGGCGAGGCGCTCGTCCTGGTAGGCGACCAGGTCCGTGGCGCGTCGGGAGACCAGGCGCAGCACCTCGCCGTCGAGCCCCGCGGCGGCGACGGAGGCCGGGACAGGTGCCTCCGGCGCCACCGGGTCGGTGGGCGCCGCCGCGCCGGCGGCGCGGAAGGTCGCGGGGTCGGCCACGGCGACGCGGCCCCAGCGGAACGCGGCGACGTTCGCCGCCACCGCCGTCCCGTTGATCTCGATGGCCTCCTCGATCGCCGCGGCCGGCAGCCGCAGCGCACCGGCCTGGTAGGCGGCGCCGACGAGCAGGAAGTTGGCGGCGACGGTGTTGCCGAAGATCCGCTCGGAGGCCTCGAGTGCGTCGAGGTCGACCAGGTCGGCCGAGGCGGTGCGGACCCGGGCGAGCAGGTCGGCCTCCTCGGGGTGCCGCACGGCGGGGTCCTCGACCATGGCGCCGGTCGCGGTGCGGCTGGTCGAGACGACGGTGCGGGTCGTCGCGGCGCTGCCGTAGGCGAGGTTGCGGTCCTCGGCGAGGGTGAGCAGGTCGAAGCCGAGGAAGCAGTCCGCGGAGCCGGGGGTGAGCCGGTTCGCGGGCTCCAGGTCCCCGGCGGCGAACCGGAGGTGGCCGGTGACCGGTCCCGCCTTCTGGCTCAGCCCGGTCTGGTCGAGCGACTCCACGGCGTACCCGGCGCGCAGCGCCGCGGTGGCGAGCACCTGGTTGACGGTCACGATGCCGGTGCCGCCGATGCCGGCCATGAAGACGTTCTGCGTGGCGGTGACGCGCTCCTCGGCCGGGCTGGACGCGACCGACGGGGGCTGGGGGTACCCGCGGCGCTCGGCCCGGCTGCCAGCCTGCCGCGCCGCCTGCCGCGCCGCCTTGCGGGCGGCCCGGCGCTCCGCGCGACGCGACCGGGGCGCGGTCTCCACCGTGACGAACGACGGGCAGTCGCCGTCGAGGCAGCTGTAGTCGGTGTTGCAGGAGGTCTGGTCGATCCGCGTCTTGCGGCCGTACTCGGTCTCCACCGGCTGCACCGAGAGGCAGTTGCTCTTGGCGCCGCAGTCGCCGCAGCCCTCGCAGACCGCCTCGTTGATCACCACGCGCTGCGTGCGGGTGGGCAGTGCGCCGCGCTTGCGCTGGCGGCGGGCGTCGGCGGCGCAGTGCTGGTCGTAGATGAGCACCGTGACGCCGGGGATCTCGCGCAGCATCCGCTGCGCCTCGTCGAGGCGGTCGCGGTGCCAGAGCAGCGTGCCGGGCGCGAGGTCGCGGCGGCGGTGCTTGCGCGGGTCGTCGGTGCAGACCACGATCTTGCGCACGCCCTCGGTCCGCAGCTTGTGGGTCAGCTGCGGGACGGACAACGCGCCCTCCGCGTCCTGCGCGCCGGTCATCGCGACGACCTGGTTGTAGAGCACCTTGTAGGTGATGTTGACGCCGGCGGCGATGCAGGCCTGCACGGCGAGCTGACCGGAGTGGAAGAACGTGCCGTCGCCGACGTTCTGGAAGACGTGCTCGGCGTCGGTGAACCACGACTGGCCGATCCACTGCGCGCCCTCGCCGCCCATCTGGGTGACGCCGGTGACCGCGCTCTCCTCGCGGTCGGAGACGGTGACCATCGCGTGGCAGCCGATGCCGCCGCCGCCCATCGAGCCCTCCGGTAGGACGGTGGAGCGGTTGTGCGGGCAGCCGCTGCAGAAGTACGGCGACCGGCTGGCCGACAGCAGCGGCAGCGGGGTGCGCTTCGCGGCGGGCGGGGTGATCGCGACGGTGCCCTGCAGCAGGTGGCGCAGCGGCGCCAGGAGGCGGCCGGAGGTGAGCTCACCGTCGGCGGGGATCAGTGCTCGGCCGTCGGCGTCGCGCTTGCCGAGGATCGCGGGCGCCGCGGGCGTGCCGTAGAGGATCTCGCGGACCTGGGTCTCGACGAACGCCGTCTTGT
Source organism: Nocardioides sp. GY 10113 (assembly GCF_004919105.1). GTDB lineage: Bacteria > Actinomycetota > Actinomycetes > Propionibacteriales > Nocardioidaceae > Nocardioides. The sequence continues at coordinate 9,426 of NZ_STGK01000020.1, read as the reverse complement.
CCTCGATGACGACGACCCGGTCCAGGCCCTCGGCGAACCGGCGGATCGTGCCGGGGGAGACCGGGCTCATCAGCCCGAGCCTCAGCACCCGGATCCCGGCGGCGGTCAGCTCGTGGTCGGTCACGCCGAGGTCGGCCATCGCCTGGCGCAGCGCGTCGTAGCAGCTGCCGGTGGCGACGAACCCGACGGTCGCGTGCTCCGGGTCGACGTCGAGGATGTCGAGGCCGTTGGCGTCGGCGTACGCGCGGACCAGCTCGGTGCGGGGGCCGACCAGGTCGGCCTCGGCGCGGACGATGGCGTCGGGGCGGACCACCATCGGGCGCTGCTCGTAGGCGTAGGGCTTGCCGTCCCACTCGATGCTGGGGGTGACGGGCTGCAGCTCGCCGACGGCCGGGTCGACCACCCAGGCGCCGTCGGCGACGTCGGCGACGATCTTGAGGGCGACGATGCAGCCGGAGGCTCGCGACATCTCGATCGCGTGCAGGCCGAGGGTGACGACCTCGGCGGCGTTGCGCGGGAAGAGGACCGGGATGCCGAGTGCGGCCAGGGAGCGCTCGCTGACGGCCGGGACCGTCGACGACTTCGAGGCCGGATCGTCGCCGACGAGCAGCACGGCGCCGCCCCGCGGGTTGACGCCGTACATGTTGGCGTGGCGCAGGGCGTCGGTGGCGCGGTCGACGCCGGGGCCCTTGCCGTACCAGAACCCGGTCACCCCGTCGTGGGTCGCGGTGCCGAGCGGCAGGTCGATCTGGGTGCCCCACACGGCGGTGGCGGCGAGCTCCTCGTTGAGGCCGGGCACGAACCGGATGTCGTCGGCGTCGAGGACGTCGGGCATCCCGGCGAGCAGCCGGTCGAGGCCGCCGAGCGGGCTGCCCTGGTAACCCGAGACGAAGGACGCGGTGCGCAGGCCGCGGCGACGGTCGAGCGCGCGGTGCTCGACGAGCAGCCGCGCGATCGCCTGGACACCGGTGAGCAGCGTCGGCGGACCACCGTGCCGGTACCGGTCCGCGAGGTCGTACGCCGCCTCGGGCGCCGTCGCGGGTGCGGCGGTGGGTGCCGCAGCGGGCCGGTCCAGGAGCTCGGTCAAGGGTCCTCCAACGCGGTCGGGGGTGGTGACGCGAGCCTGGCGGTCGGGTGGGTCAGATCACAACCGAAGTCGTCCAGTTTGGCGACGATGCGCAATGCATGCGTCGTAATCAGATGCCGGCGAGCGATGGAAGCAATCCGGCAGTTACAGTTTGTTGCGTGACCGATCAGGCGACGCTGGACGACACCGACCGCGCGATCCTCGACCTGCTCCGCGAGAACGCCCGGCGGCCGCTGCGCGAGATCGCCCGGTCCGTCGGGCTGACCGTGGCGCCCGTCCAGCGCCGGATCGCGCGGCTGGAGCGGCTCGGGGTCATCGAGCGCTACACGATCCAGGTCAACCACGGGCGGATCGCCACCGGCATTGAGGCGATGTGCGAGCTGCACTTCACCGACGACGTGGACCTCGCGCAGATCATGGAGTACGTCGCGAACGTCCCCGAGGTGCAGGAGGTCGCCACCCTGGCCGGCGACCCCGACGCGCTGGTGCGGATCCGGGTCGAGGGCGTCGAGGACCTGCGCCGGGTGGTCAGCTCGCTGCGCTCGGGCAAGGCGGTGGCCAGCACCAAGACCCTGGTCGTCCTGGAGCAGTGGAACCGGCTGGCGTGAGGACGGCGCCGATCAGTCCAGGCAGAACTCGTTGCCCTCGACGTCCTGCATGACCAGGCAGGACTCGTTCACCCCGTCGGCCCGCAGCAGGTGCACCCGGGTGGCGCCGAGAGCGACCAGCCGTTCGCACTCGGCTTCGAGCGCGGCGACGCGCTCGTCGCCGACCAGGCCCGTCCCGACCCGCACGTCGAGGTGCACGCGGTTCTTGACGACCTTGCCCTCGGGGACGCGCTGGAAGAAGAGCCTCGGGCCGGCGCCGGTCGGATCGACGCACGCGAACGCCGAGTCCTGCTGCTCCGGCGGCAGCGTGGCGGCGAAGGCCTCCCAGCTGTCGAACCCGGGCGGCGGCGCCGGCACGACGTAGCCCAGCACGTCGCACCAGAAGCGGGCGACCCGCTCCGGCTCGGCGCAGTCGAACGTGACCTGGACCTGCTTCACCGACGGCATGCCGCCAGGCTAGGGCCGGTCACCGACGTCGTCGCCTCCTTGCGCCGGGCCCTCGGCGGGCCGCCGACACGCCCCGGCGCGCAGATCGGCACGGGCGATCTCGCTGATCCGGGCCTGGACGACGCCCGTCGATGAGACTCCGTTTCGTCGGAGCGCGCCACCTCGCCTAAGGTAAGCATTCCCTAATGCAGTCCTCGCGGCCCATGCCGCGGGTTCGGAGGAAGAGACCACCGTGAAGCGCACCCCTCTGGTCATGGCCCTGGCGCTGGTCGGCGCCCTGGGCGTCGTCGGCTGCTCCAGCGACGACGGTCCCCAGGTCGTGGTCTACAACGCCCAGCACGAACAGCTGCTCGAGGAGCTCGCCCCGAAGTTCGAGGAGGCGACCGGCATCGAGGTCGTGCTGCGCAACGGCTCCGACTCGGAGATGGCCGCCCAGCTGATCCAGGAGGGCGACGCCTCGCCCGCCGACGTCTTCCTCACCGAGAACTCCCCGGCGATGGCCGCCGTGGAGCGCGCCGGGCTGCTGGCGCCCCTCGACGCCGAGGCGACCGACCCGATCCCCGCGCAGTACCGCCCCGACAGCGGCCTGTGGACCGGCTTCGTGTCCCGTTCCACGGTCCTGGTCTACAACCCCGACCTGGTCGCCGAGGACGAGCTCCCGGAGTCGCTGCTGGACCTGGCCGAGCCGGAATGGGCGGGGAAGGTCTCCTTCTCGCCGACCGGTGCCGACTTCCAGGCCATCGTCGCCGCCGTCCTCGACCTGGAGGGCGAGGAGGCGACCCGGGCCTGGCTGGAGGGCCTCAAGGCCAACGGCACTGTGTACGACGGCAACAACGTCGTGCTCGAGGCGGTCAACTCCGGCGAGGTCGCCACCGGGATCGAGTACCACTACTACTGGTACCGCGACCAGGCCGAGTCCGGTGAGAACAGCGACGACAGCGCCCTGCACTTCTTCGGGGACCAGGACCCGGGCGCCTTCATCAGCGTCTCCGGTGCCGCGGTCCTGGAGAGCGCCGAGCACGCCGACGAGGCGCAGCAGTTCGTCGCATTCCTGACCGGCGAGGCGGGCCAGCAGGCGCTCGCCGACAGCTACGCCCTGGAGTACCCGCTCAACCCCGCCGTCAGCCTGGCGCCCCCGGTGAAGCCGTTCGCCGACCTCGAGCCGCCCGCGGTCGCGATCAGCGACCTCGACGGCGACAAGGTGGTGGAACTGCTCTCCGACGCGGGCTTCGTGCTGTGAGCGCACCCGCCGGCGTCGATCCGGCCCCGCCCGACCCCGCGGAGGCGCTGGCGCTCGCGCGCGCCGGCGCGGCGTCCGGTCAGCGGGCCGCGCACCCGCGACCCCCGGCGGTACTGCTCGCGCTCGGCGTCCTGGTCGTCGCGACGAGCCTGGTCCCGCTCGGGTTCGTGCTCTGGTCGACGGCCCAGATGGGACCCGCAGAGGCCTGGGACCTGCTCACCCGGCCCCGCTTCGCCGACCTGCTGTGGAACACCAGCCGGCTGCTAGTCGGCGGGGTCGCCCTGAGCGTCGTCCTCGGCGTCGGCTTCGCGTGGCTGGTGGCCCGCACCGACCTGCGCCTGTCGGGTCTGTGGCACGGCGTGCTCTGCGCGCCGCTCGCCGTGCCGGCGTTCGTCAACGGCTACGGCTGGATCTCCGCCACGCACGCCGTCCAGTCGTCGTACTGGGGCGCGGTGCTGATCGTCAGCCTCTCCTACTACCCGCTGGTCTACCTGCCCACCGTGGCGGCGCTGGGTCGACTCGACGCCTCGGTCGAGGACGTCGCGGCCAGCCTCGGCGTCGGGCCGGTCGCCTCGTTCCTCCGCGTCGTCCTGCCCGCGATCAGCCCGGCGGTGCTCGGCGGGGCGCTCCTGGTCGGGCTCCACCTGCTCGGCGAGTACGGCGCCCTGCAACTGCTCAACTACCCGACCCTGACCACCGGCATCCTCGACCAGTACCGGGTCTCCTTCAACGGACCGGCGGCCACCCTGCTGGCGCTGGTGCTGGTCGTCTTCTGCCTGGCGCTGCTCGGCCTCGAGGCGCTGGCCCGCGGCCGGCGGCGCCTGTCCCGCGTCGGCGCGGGCGTGGGTCGACCCGCGGCTCGGCACCGGCTCGGCCGCTCGGCGGCCGCCTGGACGACGGTGCTGGCCGGGTTCGCGGTGCTCACCCTCGGCGTGCCGCTGACCAGCCTGCTGCGCTGGCTGCTGCGCGGCAGCTCCTCCTCGCTCTCCGACAGCGGCCTCGGTGCGGCGATCGGCACCACGCTCGGCCTGGCGATCGCGGGTGGCCTGCTGACCACGCTGGCCGCGCTCCCCGTGGCGTGGTTGGCGGTCCGCCACCGCGGTGCGTTCTCGACCCTCCTCGAGCGCGGCGTCTACCCGGCCAACGCGCTGCCCGGGATCGTGGTGGCCCTCGCGCTGGTGACCGTCTCGATCAACGTGGTGCCGGCGCTCTACCAGACGCTCCCGCTGCTGGTCATCGGCTACCTGATCCTGTTCCTGCCGCGCGCCACCGTGGGCGTCCGGTCCACGCTCGAGCTGGCCCCGCCGGTCCTCGACGACGTCGCGACCACCCTCGGCTGCACCCGCGCCGGCGCCGCCCGCCGGGTGACCCTGCCGCTGGTGCTGCCGGGGCTCGCGGCCAGCGTCGCGCTGGTCTCGCTCGCCGTCGCCACCGAGCTGACCGCGACGCTCCTGCTGGCCCCGACCGGCACGTCCACGCTGGCGACGCAGTTCTGGGCGCGGGCGTCCGCGGTCGAGTACGGCGCGGCCGCGCCGTACGCGCTGGCGCTGATCGTCCTGTCCGTCCCCGCGACGTGGCTGCTCGGCCGCGTCGCCGTCGTCCACCAGCAGAGTCATCAGCAGAGTCACCAGCAGGGGAGGCCGGCATGACCGGGTTGATCGTGTCGGGCCTGACCAAGTCGTTCGGGACCGCCCGCGTGCTGGACGGCGTGGACCTCGAGGTGCCGGGTGGGCTCACCGCGGTGCTCGGTCCTTCGGGCTGCGGCAAGACAACCCTGCTGCGGATGGTGGCCGGCTTCATCGACCCGGACCGCGGCACCATCACCCTCGGCGACCGGGTCGTCGCGGGGGCGGGGCGGGCGGTCCCGCCCCGCGAGCGCCGGATCGGCTACGTCCCCCAGGAGGGGGCGCTCTTCCCGCACCTCGACGTGGCCGCGAACGTGGCCTTCGGGCTGTCCGGCCGGCGCCGTCCGGGTGGCGGGCGCCGCGAGGCGCGGCGGCGCGTGGCGGAGATGCTCGACCTCGTCGAGCTGCCGCAGGCGCTCGCCGACCGCCAGCCCCACGAGCTCTCCGGCGGCCAGCAGCAGCGGGTCGCCCTGGCGCGGGCGCTCGCGCCACGTCCGGACGTGGTCCTGCTCGACGAGCCCTTCTCGTCCCTCGACGCAGCGCTGCGCGAGGAGACCGGACGTGGCGTGGCGCGGGCGCTGCGCGCCAGTGGCGCGACGGCGGTGCTGGTCACCCACGACCAGGGCGAGGCGCTCTCCCTGGCCGACCAGGTCGCGGTGATGGCGGCCGGCCGGTTCGTCCAGGTGGCGCCGCCGGCCGAGCTCTACCTCGAGCCCGCCACACCGGCGGTCGCCTCGTTCGTCGGCGGCGCGGCGCTGGTGCGCGGCCGTGCGACCGCGGGCCTGGCCGACTGTGCGCTGGGCCCGGTCCCGGTCCGCGGCGCCGCCGAGGGCGCCGTGCTCCTCGCCGTACGGCCCGAGCAGGTCGCCGTGACCGCGTCCGACGACCCAGGCAGTCGCTCCGCGGAGGTGCTGGAGGTGTCGTTCTTCGGCCACGACGCGACGGTGCGGGTGCGGGTCCTGAACGGGGCCGACGCGGTCGAGGTGACCGCGCGGGTCGCGGCGGACGAGGTGCCCGCGCCGGGCAGCCGGATCGGCCTCCGCGTCATCGGAGACGTGCTCGCCTTCCCCCAGGGGCCGGCGTGAGTGCGCCGCTCCTGGCCTCCGGGACCACCCACTGGCTGCTCGGCGGTGCCGACGAGGACCCGGCGCTCGTCGTCGACGACCGGACGGTCAGCTACGGCGAGCTCGGCGCCCTGGTGCGGACCGCGCGGACCCCGGGGCCGCGCCGGTTGGTGCTCCTGGAGGCCGCGCCGACGTTGGAGTTCGTGGTCGACTACCTGGCCGCGCTCGCCGCCGCCGACCCGGTGCTGCTGATCGCGCCGGGGGACCGGGACCGTCACGGCCACCTCGCGGCGGCGTACCCGCCGGGCACCGCCGCCGGTCTCCACCCGGACCTGGCGCTGCTGCTCTCCACCTCGGGCTCGACGGGATCGCCCAAGCTCGTCCGCCTGTCACGGGACAACGTGGCGGCGAACGCACGCAGCATCGCCGACTACCTCGGCCTGCGTCCGAGCGACGTCGCGATCACGGCGCTCCCGCTGCACTACTGCTACGGGCTCTCGGTGCTGCACAGCCACCTGGTCGCCGGGGCCACCGTGGTCCTCACGGAGCTCTCCGTCGCCGACGCCTGCTTCTGGGACCTGGCTGAGCGCACCGGCGTCACCGGCGTCGCCGGCGTGCCGCACACCTACGCGCTGCTCGACGCGATCGACTTCGGCAGGAGGGTGCTGCCACGACTGGAGACGCTCCGCTACCTCACCCAGGCCGGCGGCCGGATGCCGCCGGAGCGGGTGCGCTCCTACGCCGGGGCGCTGGGGGAGCGTGGCATCGACCTGTTCGTCATGTACGGCCAGACCGAGGCGACCGCGCGGATGGCCTACCTCCCACCGCATCTCGCGCTGGACCACCCGGACACCATCGGCGTGCCGGTGCCCGGCGGCCGCTTGCGCATCGAGCCGGTCCCGGGCGCCCCGGAGGGCGTCGGCGAGCTCGTCTACTCCGGGCCGAACGTGATGATGGGGTACGCCGAGTCGCTGGCCGACCTGGCCCGCGGCAGCGAGCTGACCGAGCTGCGCACCGGCGACCTGGCCCGGGTCACCGACGCCGGGCTGTTCCAGGTCGTCGGGCGCCGCGACCGGCACGCCAAGGTGCTCGGCCACCGGGTGGATCTCGACCGGGTCGAGGCCGCGGCGGCCGATGCCGGGCACCCGGTCCGGCTGCTGGCCCGCCCCGAGGCGCTGTGGGTCTTCACGACCGGTGAGCGCCGCCGCGCCCGTGTGCGCGACCTGGTCGCCGACCGCACGGGTCTGCGCGGGACCGCGGTGCGGGTGGTCTGCTGGGACCGGCTGCCGGTGACGTCGGCGGGCAAGCCGGACGATCGACCGTTGCGTGCGCACGTCGAGCGCGAGGAGGCGCTGCGGGCGCCCGCGCCGCGGGGACCGGCCACGGCCGAGGAGATCCGTGACCTGTACGCCGTCGCGCTGAACCGCCCGGACGCCGACCTCGGGAGCACCTTCGTCGGGTTGGGCGGTGACTCGCTCTCCTACGTCGAGGTCTCCACCCGGCTCGGGGAGCGTCTCGGATCGCTGCCCGCCGGCTGGCCGACGATGACCGCCGCGGCGCTGGCGGAGGCCGGAGCCGCCCCGACCGTCGGCACGGTCCCGACGCGTCGCCGGCGGCCGGGGGTCGCGGTCGACATGGCGGTGCTGCTGCGCGCTGTCGCGATCGTCCTGGTCGTCGTGGCCCATGCCGACCTGCTGCAGGTGCAGGGCGGCGCCCATGTGCTGCTCGCGGTCGCGGGGTACAACCTTGCCCGCTTCCAGCTGTCCGTCCCGGGCCAGCGGGAGCGGGTGCGCGCGGTGCTGGGCGGTGCGCGCGCGGTCGCGCTGCCGGTGACCGCCTTCGTCGGCACGCTGGCCGTCCTCGGGCACCAGTACGAGTGGCCCACGGCCCTGCTGCTCAACGGCGCCGTCGGCGCGGACACCTGGGACGACCAGTGGCAGTTCTGGTTCCTCGAGGCGCTGGTCTGGTCGTACGTCGCCGTGGCCGCGGCGCTCGCGGTGCCCGCCCTCTCCCGCGCGCAGCGGGCGGCGCCGTTCGCCAGCGCGCTGCTGGTGCTCGGGGCGGCGCTCGCGCTCCGCTTCTGGTGGACCGGGATCGAGGCCGGCGCGACCGAGCGCTACACGCCGGGGGTGGTCGCGTGGTGCCTCGCGCTCGGGGCGTGCGCGGGCTTCGCGCAGCGCCGGTGGCAACGGCTGCTCGTGCTGGCACTGGCGATCGCGGCCACGGTGGGCTTCTTCGGCGACCCCCGTCGCGAGGCCATCGTGGTGGCGGGCGTGCTGCTGCTGCTCCTCGGTCGGCCGGTGCGGATGCCGCGGGCGCTCGCCGCGCCGGTGGCCGGCCTGGCCGCTGCCTCGCTGTGGATCTACCTGACGCACTGGCAGGTCTACCCGCCGCTGGAGGACGCCGGCCATCCCGTCTGGGCCGTGGTCGCCTCCCTCGCGGTGGGGGTCGCGGCTCACCGGGTCGTGCCGGCCGGCTCGCGGCTGGTCCGTCGCGCCGGGCGTGCGGTCAGGGCCGGCCGGGGCGGCCGGGCTCCGGCCTCGCCGATCGTGCGGCCGGCGGAGTCGGCGGATTCGGCGGAGCCGGCGGATTCGGCGGGCTCGGGCGTCGGGTAGACCCCGACGACCCACGCGGCCGCCCGGGAGTCCGTTGTCCTTGGAGCCGGGCCGGGTCGTGTGCCTGAGGCATCGACATAGCGGGGTCCTGGGCACACGACGCGGTTGGTGTCGGGGCTCGGCTGGAGTCGTGTGCCTGAGGCATCGGGATAGCGGGCTCTCGGGCACACGACCCGCGCCACCGCTGCGCACCCGAGCGCACAGCGCGACGGCGATGAGCGACGCCGACCTTCGAGGCCGTGGAGCTGCTGCGTGGGGAGGGCGGTCCCACGTGCCGCCGCGACCGCCTCACGGGCCGCTGGGGTCGCTGGGGCCACACTGGGGACACACCGGGGCCACGGGCCAACGGGAAACGGCCCCTGACGCTGCGCGACGTCGAGCAACGTCCGTGCAGGTCAGGGGCCGTTTCCGACCACTACTGAATCAGGGTGAGAACCCCGGGATCAGATGTCGTAGTACTGACTGGGGACGCGCCTGTGACCTGCGAAAACGCTTAGTCGGGCTCCTCTGGGGGCGCACTGGGTACTCTCAGCGTCTCGTCGATCGCGTTCCCGGTGCGCTCTGCCGATGTGGGCATCAGGTGCGTGTAGGTCCGGAGCGTGAAGCCTGGGTCCGCATGGCCAAGGTAGGGACTGCTGCACGGACAGGTGACAGTTGGGGTTAGGCCGCCTGGACGGCGGTCGGGTCTGCTGCACGGATAGGTGACATCTGATCTGCGTCGATGTGTGTCGACGCTGGAA
>NZ_STGK01000019.1 GCF_004919105.1 Nocardioides sp. GY 10113 | reverse complement strand
CGAGGCGATGGTCGGGATCAACGTGGAGGAGATCCCGCAGCCGCACCGCCTCGCCGAACGCGGCTGGTAACGGGCCGCCGAACGGCGGACCATGCGACGGCCCGGCCCACCCCGCTCCGGCGCGGCGGGCCGGGCCGTCGCCGTCCCCGGACACCATCTCCACCGCCACCGTCACGCCGCCGCAGGCCGCACAGCCGCGGAGGCGCCGGAGTAACCCCGATCTGTCTAGACCGTTAAGGGAGCGAACGAGCCGTACCGGTTCGGGAGAGCGCACGCACTGCGGGGCGCGTCAGCATCAGTTCTAGGGGGAACTCCGAAGTGAAGAAGAGCCTTGCCGCCTCTGCGGTACTCAGCACCACACTCACCGCCATCGCGCTCGTCGGGTCGGCGGGCAGCGCCACGGCGGCCGAGCAGGCCTGCACCGCCGACTCGACCAAGCGGATCCAGACCATCCCCGCGGTCACCCACACCGAGTCGCAGTACGCGAAGACCGTCGAGTACCCGGCCGTGTACGAGACCGTGGTGGTGAAGGTCGAGTACCGCAAGACCACCAACGGCAACCTCTACTGGCGCGACACCGACTGGCAGCCCGACGCGAACGCCGGGTTCGAGCCCACCGGCAACGTGCTCACGGAGCAGCACCAGGTCGCTGCCGCCTCGCAGGGGACCGTGTACTACAACGGCCAGCCCGGCGGGACCACCGATCCCGCTCTGGCCGCGTGGGTCAGCTACGCCCCGACCGGCTGGCCGCTGGTCGTGGACACCCGGACCGTCACCGACGCGGCCGAGTCGTACGTCTGCGACTTCGAGAAGCCGGTGACGACCCTGCTCAACCCCGCGTCGCCGGTCCGCCCGGGCTACGTGTTCGAGCTGTCCTCCACCGACAACGACCGGGTGGTCAAGACGGTCGGCAACGTCTACCGCGACGGCGCGCTCCTCAAGTCGTTCCAGGCCGCGGGCGACACGCTCGGCGTCCCCGTGAGCTTCGCGGACGGCGCCTACACCCTGCGCTACAACTCGCTCGACGCGGCTGGCAACGTGGCGAGCACCCAGAACTTCACCTTCGTGGTGGACGGCACCGCGCCGACGGTGACGGACAAGGGAGCAGCCGGCGCGGTGGCGCAGTCGAAGTCGTTCAAGCTCTACGACGCGAACAAGATCGACAAGGTCGTCATCAACGGCGTCACCAAGGACCTCACCGACAACAACTGGTCCGACGTCAACGACATCCGGCCCGGCCGGTTCGGCGCTGTCGAGGGGGCCAACACCCTGGTCGCCTACGACGTGGCGGGCAACGCGACCACGGTGGCCTTCGTGCTCGACACCACCGGCCCGACGGTCACCGACAAGGGCGTCACGGGCGAGGCGGCAGCGTCGAAGTCCTTCAAGCTGTACGACGCCCGCAAGGTCGACAAGGTCGTCATCAACGGCGTCACCAAGGACCTCACCGACAGCAACTGGTCCGACGTCAACGACATCCGGCCCGGTCGCTACGGCGCTGTCGAGGGGGTCAACACCCTCGTCGCGTACGACGCCCTCGGCAACGCCACCACGGTCACCTTCACCCTGACCTCCGCGTAGTCACCGGCCACGTCGGGGCGCGCGGGCCGGCGGGAGGTCCCGCCGGCCCGCGCGCCCGGACGCAGATCCGGCACTCGGTCCGTCCGGCTCAGCGGCGCAGCAGGCGACCCACGCCGTTGGTGAGGCGTACGGCGTAGAAGCCGCTGGTCCCGTCGGTGTACCAGATCGAACGTCGCTTCCGATCCCACGCCGGCTGGGAGAGCGCGTTGGCGCCGTCGGCACTCGGCCGGTTGAAGTACGCCACTTCGCGCGGCCGCTCCAGGTCGCGGATGTCGAAGATCCGCAGCCCCGATCCGATCATCGAGCAGGCGGCGAGCTGCGGGTTGCGGCGCGTCGGCACCGAGCAGTAGTGCGCCGAGTAGCCGCCGATCGGCAGCTCGTTGCCCGGATCGCCCAGCACGGCGGCGGTGCGGTGGCGCGGCTGGTGCACCTCGAGTCGCAGGTCCGAGACCATGCGCGGCCTCCGCGGCCTCGTCACGTCGATGATCCGCGCGGCGCCGACCGGAGCATCACCGCTGAGGTCCACGGTCAGGCCGTCCCCGAACCAGTCGGTGAACTCGTCGACCTCCAGCACGTAGGCGCGACCTCGGCGACGGAACGGCTCGGCGACCTGCGGGATCGAGATGCCCGGCCAGCTGGTCTCGGAGAGCAGCCGGATCTCGGGGTCCTCGACGCGGTCCTGCACCTCGGAGACGTCGTAGATCTGTAGGCCGGGGTCGTCGAGGACGCTGTTGGTCGACGGCGAGCCCATGTCGGCGAGGTACATCGTCCGACCATCGCTGGAGAACCTGATCCCGTGGGCGACCACGCCACCCTCCACCATCAGCGTCCTCGGCCGCCGGGGCCGACTGACGTCGACCGCGGTGATCGTGAAGCCCGCAGCGCCGGCCGACCAGAAGGTCCGTCCGTCCGGGGAGATCCCCGACTCGTGACCGAGCACCCCGGCGGGGGTCGACGAGAGCAACCGCGGATGGCGACAGTTCTTGCGGACGTCGTAGACGTCGAGAACGCCTGGCGCCGTCGCGACGGTGCCCAGGACCGCCATCAGGAGCCCGCGGCGCCGGTTGAGCAGCAGCGACTCGTGAGGACTCAGCATGGCCGGGCTGGTCAGGTTGTCGGTCTTGCGCGGCCGTCCCGGGCGGTTCATGTCCAGGACCACCACACCGAGGCCGGTGCCGTTCATCAGGTTGGTCCCCACGTCCATGCCCAGCAGGCGCGTGGAGTCGTAGAACGCGCAGGTGTTGCCCCGGGCGTCGGTGTACCGCAGCGTCTTGAAGCCACCCGTGCTGCCGTGACGACCGACCGCGCGGGTGTTGCAGGTGTACCCCTCGCGGTAGCGGCCGGAGGCGTAGTCACGGGCCGGCACGCGCCCCTGGAGACCGGTCGTCTCCGGCCGCGATCCCGGCCCGCACTGAGCCTCCGGGACCGGCCGCGGCCCCGGAGCACGGTCGGCGACCGCCAGCGAGCTGCCGACGAGCACGACACCGACCGCGGCCGCCAGCCCCACCCGCAACCGGGCGGGACCGGCGGCGGCGATCAGGTGGCCCAGACGCCCCATCGTCCGCGCCGCCTCAGAACCCGGCGATCCCGTTCAGGTTCTTCACCGTGGCCTCGAACTCCGCGATCAGGTCGGCCATCACCTCCGCCACCGGACGGACCTCGTTCATCCGGCCGACGATCTGCCCGATCGGCATCGAGATCACGTCCGGGTCGCCCGAGGCGTTGATCCGGTTGTGGGCGTCGGCCACCAGCAGGTTCTGCAGCGGCATCGGCAGCGGCGCCGGGGCACCTTCCTCCGCCCACGCCTCGGTCCACTTGGTCTTCAGCAGCCGCGCCGGCTTGCCGGTGTAGATCCGGGTGCGCACGGTGTCGGAGGAGGACGCCCGCAGGAACGCGGTCTCCCAGCCCTTGTTCGACGAGAGGTTGCGGTACTCCTCGGTGCCCAGCCAGATCGATCCCGTCCACACGCCGTGCGCGCCGAGCGCCAGCGAGGCCGCGATCTGCCGGCCGGAGCCGATGCCGCCGGCACCGAGCACCGGAACGTCCGGGCCGACCGCGTCGACGATGTCGGGCGTCAGCACCATGCTCGCGATCTCACCGGTGTGGCCGCCGGCCTCGTAGCCCTGGGCGACGATGATGTCGACGCCGTTCGCGACGTGGCTCTGCGCGTGGCTGGGGGCGCCCGCGAGGGCGGCCACCTTCAGGCCGGCCGCGTGGCACTCCTCGATCACGTCGTTCGGCGGCGTGCCGAGCGCGTTGGCGATCAGCACCGGACGGTGCTGCAGCGCGACGTCGACGTGCGACCGGGCCATGGAGTGCAGCCAGCCGAGCACGCCCTCGCGGCCCTCACCCTCCGGCAACGGCGGGACGCCGAGCTTGAGCAGCGTCTCGTCGACGAACTTCTTGTGCTCCTCGGGGATGTACGACGAGAGGTCGGTCGAGGTGCCCTCGGTGGGGATCTTCATCGGCATCACGACGTCGACGCCGTACGGCTTGCCGTCGGTGTTCTCGTCCATCCAGGTCAGCGTGCGGTCGAGCTCGTCGGTGTCGTTGAACCGGACGCAGCCGAGGACGCCCAGGCCGCCGGCACGGCTCACGGCCGCGGCCACGTGCTCGGAGGGGGTGAACGCGAAGATCGGGTAGTCGATGCCGAAGGCATCGCACAGCGGTGTGCGCATCAGGCGGGAGCTCCTGTGGTCTCGGACTGGTCGGACTGGTCGGACTGGTCGGGCTGGGCGGCCAGGGCAAGCTCCTTGGCCTTGGGGTACTGGGCCTTCCCGGTGGCGTTGCGCGGGATCTCCGGGACCAGGGTCAGGGAGCGCGGCAGCTTGTAGCCGGACAGGTGGGCGCGCAGGAAGGTGCGGAGCTCCTCGAGCTCGACCGTCTCCCCCTCGCGGGGCTGCACGACCGCTGCGACGGCCTGGCCGTACTTCTCGTCCGGGAGGCCGACGACCAGCACGTCGTAGACGGCCGGGTGAGCCTTGATCGCCATCTCGACCTCCTCGGGGTACACCTTCTCCCCGCCGGTGTTGACGCAGTTCGACCCGCGACCGAGGAGGGTGATCCGGTTGCCCTCCTCGATCCGCGCGAAGTCGCCGGGGATCGAGTAGCGCACGCCGTCGATCTCCACGAAGGTCTTGGCGGACTTCTCCGGGTCCTTGTAGTAGCCCACCGGGACGTAGCCGGCCTTCGCGGTGCGGCCGACCTTGCCGACGTCGGCGACCGGGTCGAGCGGCTTGTCGTCGTCGCCCAGCACCACCGTGCCGTGCGAGATGCCGACGACCGGGCCGTCGGTGGACAGTGCGCTGGCGTCCTGCAGGCCCGTGCCCTGGAACCCGGTCTCGGAGGAGCCGACGGAGTCGGTGAAGACCGCGTTCGGGAAGGCCTTCATCCAGCGCTCCTTGACGGCCTTGGAGAAGACGGCCGCGCTGGAGGCGATCGCGAACAGGCTCTGGCCGTCGAAGCCGCCCTCCTCGTAGGCCTCGATCAGCGGCCGCGCCATCGCGTCGCCGGTCATGAAGAGCATCTGGACCTTCTCCCGGTCCACGATCTCCCAGGTGCGCACCGGGTCGAACTTGGGCTCGAGGATCGTGTTCTGGCCCGCGAACAGGTGCATCAGCAGGCTCGCCTGCGCACCGCCGTGCATCAGGGGGCTGAGCGGGAGGGTGACCAGCCCCTCGTTCGCCGCGGAGGCCGACTGGTCGTACTCCTCCTTCAGCTCGCCGGTCATGAAGTCGACGCCACCGCCGAGCACACGCCAGAAGTCCTCGTGACGCCACATCACCCCCTTGGGGAAGCCGGTGGTGCCGCCGGTGTAGATGATGTGGATGTCGTCGGGGCTGCGCGGCCCGAAGTCGCGCGCGTCGCTCTGACCCGCGACCGCGTCGGCCAGGAGCACGCCGCCGAAGGGCGAGATGTCGCTCGCGTCGTCGGGCTCCATCGGGTCCGGCAGCACCACGAAGGTCTGCAGCAGCTCGTGCTTCGGAGCGACCTCGGCGACCAGGTCGGCGTACGCGCGGTCGAGGACGAGACCCTTCAGGTCGGCGTTGTCGAAGAGGTAGTCGAGCTCGCCGGCGACGTACCGGTAGTTCACGTTGATCGCGACGGCGCGGATCTTGAGCACCGCCAGCAGGGCGACGACGTGCTCGATGCTGTTCTTGGCGTAGAGGCCGACGTGGTCGCCCTTCCCCAGCCCGCGCGAGGCCAGGAAGTGAGCCAGGCGGTTGGACTCCGCCTCGAGCTCGGCGAAGGAGACCTTGCGGTCACCCACCTGGACCGCGGGCTTGTCGGGCACGGCGTCGACGGCGTGTTCGAAGAGATCGGCGATATTCAGGGCCACACGGGGAGAGTAGAACACGTTTCACTTTTTCGCTAGCGTGCTTCATATGACCAGCGCAGAGACCGTTGCCCGCACCACTCCCGACTGCATCGTGGAGCAGGACGGGCACACGTTGATCGTCACCATGAACCGCCCCGAGCGACGCAACGCGCTCTCCACCGAGATGCTCCGGATCATGGAGGAGGCCTGGGACCGGGTGAACTCCGACCCGGAGATCCGCGTCTGCATCCTGACCGGCGCCGGCGGCTACTTCTGCGCCGGGATGGACCTGAAGAAGGCGGACGAGCGCCCGCCCTCCGAGGCGTTCGAGTCGGGCGCCTACGACCCGACGGTGATCAAGGGGCTGCTCAAGGGCTTCCGGCTGACCAAGCCGCTGATCGCCGCGGTCGAGGGGCCGGCGATCGCCGGCGGCACCGAGATCCTCCAGGGCACCGACATCCGGGTGGCCGGAGAGTCGGCCAAGTTCGGCGTCGCCGAGGCACGCTGGAGCCTGTACCCGATGGGCGGCTCCGCGGTCCGGCTCCCCCGCCAGATCCCGTACACCGTCGCCGCCGAGCTGTTGCTCACCGGCCGCACCCTGAAGGCGCCGGAGGCCAAGGAGCTGGGCCTGATCGGACACGTGGTCCCCGACGGCACCGCGCTGGAGAAGGCCCGCGAGATCGCCGACCTGATCGCCGCCAACGGCCCGCTCGCGGTGCAGGCCATCCTGAAGACGATGCGCGACTCCGAGGGCAAGCACGAAGAGGAGTGCTGGGCCGACGACGCGAAGGTGGGCGCCGCCGTCTTCGCCTCCGAGGACGCCAAGGAGGGGCCGCGCGCGTTCCTGGAGAAGCGGAAGCCGGAGTTCAAGGGCCGCTGACGACCGCGGCGCCGGCCCGCGACCTCACGGCCGTCGGTCGTAGGACTCGCGGGCCTCGAGCACGGCCGGGATGTTCTCGATCGCCCACGCCTCCAGGGCCTCCATCGGCGTGCGCAGCGAACGGCCCAACGGTGTCAGCTCGTAGTCGACCCTCGGCGGGACCTGGGCGTACACCGTGCGGGTGACCAGGCCGTCGCGCTCCAGGCGGCGCAGCGTCTTCCAACGGGAAGTATTGCGGACCGGCCATCGTTCGAACGACGGACAGCACCCGCGGGGAACGACCCCGCCCAACGTTGGAGGAAGTCCATGACCGTCGTCGTCACCGGAGCCACCGGACATCTCGGCGCCCTCGTCGTCCGATCTCTGCTCGACCGCGGCGTGGCTGCCAGCGACATCGTGGCCACCGGCCGCCGGCAGGACGTGCTGTTCCTGCTGTCCGAGCTCGGCGTGCGCACCGCGGTCGCCGACTTCGACCGCCCCGAGACGCTCGGCCCCGCCTTCGCCGGCGCCGACACCGTCCTGCTGATCAGCGCCTCCGAGGTCGGCAAGCGCCTCGCGCAGCACCGCGCCGCGATCGCCGCCGCCGTCGCCGCCGGCGTCACCGACATCGTCTACACCAGCATCGCCAACGCCGACACCGGCGGCCTGGCCCTGGCCGCGGAGCACGTCGCGACCGAGGGCCTGCTCGCCGCCAGCGGCCTACGGGTGACCCTCCTCCGCAACGGCTGGTACATCGAGAACCACACCGACCAGATCGCCGGCCAGGCCGAGTACGGCGTCATCGGCGCCGCGGCCGACGGGCGGTTCAGCTCGGCGACCCGGGCCGACTACGCCGAGGCGGCCGCCGCCGTCCTCGCCGACCCCGAGCTGCGCGGACGCACCTACGAGCTCGGCGGCGACACGTCGTACACGCTCGCCGAGTACGCCGCCTGGGTCGGTGAGGCCACCGGCCGCGACGTGCAGTACACCGACCTCGGCGTCGACGGCCTGACCGCGGCGCTCGAGTCCGCCGGCGTGCCGACGCCGTTCGCGCAGATCCTGGCCGACAGCGACGCCGGAGCGGCCCGCGGCGCGTTGGAGGTCACCGGCCACGAGCTGGCCGAGCTGATCGGCCGACCCACGACGAGCCCGCAGAGCGCCATCGCCGCGGCGCTCTGACGCGGGAGCGGGCGCCTCGAAACCGCCGGCTCGCGTCAGCCGACGCTGCGCCCGCCGGTCCAGTACTGCGCGCGCAGCGCCTTCTTGTCCGGCTTGCCCAGGCCGGTCAGCGGCAGGGCGTCGGCCACCTCCACGCGCTTGGGGACCTGGACCGACCCCTTGCGCTGCTTGACCATCTCCTTGATCTCGGCCGCCATGGCCTCCAGTGCGGCCTCGTCGCGGGCCGCGTCGGCACGCAGCACGACCACCGCGGTGACCAGCTCGCCGAACTTCTCGTCCGGGGTGCCGATGACGCCGACCTGGGCCACCGCGGGATGCTCGGCGACGACGTCCTCGACCTCGCGCGGGAAGACGTTGAACCCGCCGGTGACGATCATGTCCTTCGTCCGGTCGACGATGTGCCAGAAGCCGTCCTCGTCCTCGCGAGCGACGTCGCCGGTGTGCATCCAGCCGTCCCGGAACGTCTCGGCGGTCTGCTCGGGCAGCTGCCAGTAGCCGCCGGCGAGCAGCGGGCCGGCGACGCAGATCTCCCCCGGCTCCCCCTGCGCGACCGGCTCGCCGTCGGCGTCGAGCAGCGCGGTGCGCAGGAACGCGGCGGGCCGGCCGCACGACGTCAGCCGCGCCTCCACGGGGCGGCCCTCGGCGTCGACGTGGTCGCCCTTGGCGAGGTAGCTGATCGCCATCGGGGCCTCGGACTGGCCGTAGTACTGCGCGAAGATCGGACCGAACCGCTCGATCGCCTCCTTCAGGCGGACCGGGTTGATCGCCGAGGCGCCGTAGTAGACGGTCTCCAGCGAGGAGAGGTCGCGGGTGCGCGAGTCCGGGTGGTCCAGCAGCGCGTAGAGCATCGTCGGCACCAGCATGAGCGAGTCGATCCGCTGCTCCTCGATGGTGCGCAGCACCTCGGCCGGATCGAACCGGGCCGAGACGAAGAGCGTGCCGCCCCGCAGCACCACGGGCACGAAGAACGCGGCCCCGGCGTGCGAGAGCGGCGTGCACATGAGGAAGCGCGGCGACTCCGGCCACTCCCACTCGGCGAGCTGGATCTGGGTCATCGTGTTCATCGCGCGGGCCGTGCCGATCACGCCCTTGGGCTTGCCCGTGGTGCCGCCGGTGTAGGTGATCGAGACGATGTGGTCGCCGGGCAGCAGCCGCGCCTCGAGCGGCCGCGGCTCGAAGCCCGCGGCGGCGGCGACCAGGTCCACGCCGACCTCGGCGAGCGCGTCGGGGACCGGACCGATGGTCAGCACCTGCTTGAGGCCGGGGCACTTGTCGAGCAGCTCGACGGCGCGGTCGGTGAAGTACGGGTCGACGATGAGCGCGGTGATCCCGGCGTCGTTGATCACGTACGCGTGGTCGTCCGCACTGCCGAGCGGGTGCAGCGACGTGCGCTGGAAGCCCTGCGTCTGGCCGGCGCCGAGGATGAACAGCACCTCGGGACGGTTCGGGGCCAGGAGCGCGCTGGCGGTGCCGGTGCCCGCGCCCAGCGCCTCGAAGGCCTGCACGTACTGGCTGATCCGCTGCCCGACCTCGCGGCCGGTCAGGGTGACGTCGCCGAGGTGGATCACCGGGCGGTCGCGGTGCCGCTTGAGCGCGGCCACCATCAGGTGCCCGTTGTGCGTGCCGGTGTAGAGGGAGTCCATGCGCGGCAGACTAGAACGTGTTCTAGTGGCCGGCAAGGCATTCGCCGAGCGCCGGACGCCGGATCACGGCGCCGGCCGCTCATCCGGCCCGACGCCGCTCCTCCGGAACGGGCAGTGGCGCGATCGCCCCGAGCCGCTTGCGGAACAGCACGTGGCCGTCGTACTCGGCGAGCAGGGTCCACAGCGCCTGGTGCGCCGCCCACGGCAGCGGCTCGTCCCCGCAGCGCCAGCGCTCGCCGAAGGTGACCCAGACCGGCACCCAGCCGGCGGCGCGGTCCCACGCTCCGCGGTGCTGCTCGACGAGGCGGCGGCGGATCTGGAACGCCTGGCGCCGGCCGTCCACCGCGATCGGGGCGGTGGCAACAGGCCATACCCGCAGGTCGACCTCCATCATCGCCAGCTCGAGCCCGGGCAGCACGGCCGGATCCACCAGCACGGTGGCCACGTTCTCTCGAGGGGCCCGCCTCATGCGGGAACGCTACCCCGCACCGGGGGCCGTGAGGAGGGGCCGACGCGGACGTCACAGAAACGTCATCGCGCCGACCTCCCCCGAGGCCGGGCGCTGCGCGATCAGGCCAGCACCTCCGCGACCTGGCGCACCTCGTCGGCACTGCGGCAGGAGAGCAGCAGCGTGGTCACGCCGGTCTCCTCCCACTGCGCGACCCGCTCGCGGACCTCGCCGGCCGTGCCGACGATGTGCATGTCGTCGACCAGCTCGTCGGGGATCAGCGCGGTCGCCTTCTCCTTCTCGCCGTTCAGGTACAGCTTCTGCACCTCCTCGGCCAGGTCGCCGTAGCCCATCCGGTCGAAGACGTTCTTGTGGAAGTTCTGCTCCTTGGCGCCCATGCCGCCCATGTAGAGGGAGACCACCGGCTTCATGCCGTCGATCACCAGCTGCTTGGTCGCCGCGTCCGGGACCACCTGCAGGTGGCAGGTGGCGGCGATCTCGAAGTCCTCGCGGGTGCGCCGGGCGCCGGGGCGCGCGAACCCCTCGTCCAGCCACGGCTGGTACATGCCCGCGCTCCTCGGGGTGTAGAAGATCGGGATCCAGCCGTCGGCGATCTCGGCCGTCTGGGCGACGTTCTTGGGGCCCTCCGCACCGAGCCAGATCGGCAGGTCCGCGCGCAGCGGGTGCACGATCGGCTTGAGCGGCTTGCCGAGGCCGACCGCACGCGGACCGTCGTAGGGCAGCGGGTAGTGCGGCCCGTCGTTGGTCACCGGCGCCTCACGGGCGAGCACCTTGCGAATGATCGAGACCACCTCGCGGGTCCGGGCCAGCGGCTGCGAGAACGGCTGGCCGTACCAGCCCTCGACCACCTGCGGGCCGCTGACGCCCATGCCGAGGATCATCCGGCCGCCGCTGAGGTGGTCGAGCGTGAGGGCGTGCATCGCGATCGACGTCGGCGTGCGCCCGGACATCTGCACGATCGAGGTGCCCAGGCGCAGGCGCGTGGTCTCCCGGCCCCACCAGGCCAGCGGCGTGAACGCGTCGCTCCCCCAGGCCTCGGCGGTGAACAGGGCGTCCCAGCCGGCGTCCTCCGCGGCGGCCACCACCTCCGCGACACCGGTCGGAGGCTGGGCGCCCCAGTAGCCGAGCTGCAGTCCGAGCTTCATGCGATCCCCTTCGATCCCGGTCGATCCGATTGGCCTGACGCGCCGCACAGTACTGGCGAATGCTTGTCGCCAATAGTAGAACGTGTTTCACTTTCGGCCATGAGCCGCACACTCTCGGCACCGGTCACGGTGTCCTTCGACTACACCCGCTCGGTCGGGCCGGTGCTCGGCCGGTTCCTCACGGGCCTCCGTGACGGCACCTTCGTGGGCGCCCGGACCAGCGACGGTCGTGTCGTCGTACCGCCGCCCGAGTTCGACCCCGTGACGCACGCCGCCACCACCGACTTCGTGAACCTCGCCCCGACCGGCACCGTCACGTCGTGGACCTGGGTCAGCGAGCCGGTCGCCGGTCAGCCCTTCGACCGTCCCTTCGCGTTCGCCCTGGTCACGCTCGACGGCGCGGACGCGCCGCTGCTGCACGCGGTCGACGTCGACTCGCCCGAGGCGATCCACTCCGGGCTGCGCGTGCGTGCACGGTGGGCCGCCGAGCGCACCGGCTCGATCACCGATGTGATCTTCGAGCCCGCTCCGGACGACGCGCCCGCCGCCGCCCCGACGAGCGGCGACGCGGACGCCGAGCCGGTCACCGGCATCGTCACGCCGACCAGCCTGGACTACACCTACGCCGCCTCCCCCGAGGAGTCCGCGTTCTACCGCGGCCTCGCCGAGGGCCGGATCATCGGCCAGCGCTGCCCGGCCTGCCAGAAGGTCTACGTCCCGCCGCGCCCGGCGTGCCCGACCGACGGCGTGCCGACCAGCGAGGAGGTCGAGCTCTCCGACACCGGGACCGTCACCACGTTCTGCATCGTGAACGTGCCCTTCCTGGGCCAGAAGATCACGCCGCCCTACGTCTCGGCGTACGTCCTGCTCGACGGCGCGGACATCGCCGTTCAGCACCTGATCCTCGACATCCCGGTCGAGGAGATCCGGATGGGCCTGCGGGTCAAGGCCGTCTGGAAGCCCCGCGAGGAGTGGGGCACCACGATCGAGAACATCAGCCACTTCGCGCCGACCGGTGAGCCGGACGCGGAGTACGCCACCTACCAGCACCACCTCTGAGAGGCGAGGAAGACATGCGTGACGTCGCCGTCGTCGGGTTCGCCCAGCGACAGATGCAGGACTATGACGGGTCGCCGCAGTGCGCGGAGCTGCTCGTCCCCCTCTTCGCGGAGTGCTACGAGCAGACCGGATGGACCAAGAAGGACATCGGCTTCTGGTGCTCCGGCTCCTCGGACTACCTGGCCGGCCGCTCCTTCTCCTTCGTGAGCGCGATCGACGCGATCGGCGTGCTCCCGCCGGTCAACGAGTCGCACGTGGAGATGGACGCCGCCTGGGCGCTCTACGAGGCCTGGCTGAAGATCCAGACCGGCGAGGTGGACACCGCACTGGTCTTCGGCTTCGGCAAGTCCTCCGCGGGCGTGCTGCGCCGCACGCTCGCGCTGCAGCTCGACCCGTACACGATGACCCCGCTGTGGCCGGACACGGTCTCGATCGCCGCGCTGCAGGCGCGCCTCGGGATCGACGCCGGCCTCTGGGACGAGGCCGCGATGGCCGAGGTGGTCAACCGGTCCCTGACCGACGCCGAGAAGAACGAGTACGCCGTACGGTCGGGCGGCTCCTCGGTCGAGGACCTGCTGGCGCGACCGATGTTCGCCGACCCGCTGCGCAAGCACGACGCGGCGCCGGTGACCGACGGCGCCGCGGCCATCGTGCTCGCCGCCGGCGACCGGGCTCGCGACGTGCGCGAGCGTCCGGCCTGGATCAGCGGCCTGGCGCACTACGCCGACGGACTGCACCTGGGCACCCGGGACCTCACCGGGTCCGCCTCGGCGGCCCGGGCGGCGCAGGCCGTCGGCGGGGTCGCCGGCGTCGAGGTCGCCGAGCTGCACGCGCCGTTCAGCCACCAGGAGCTCATCCTCCGCCGCGAGCTGGGCCTCGGGACCGATACCCGGATCAACCCGTCCGGCGGCGCGCTGGCCGGCAACCCGATGTTCACCGGCGGCGCGATCCGGATCGGCGAGGCGGCTCGCCGGATCTGGGACGGGACCGCGGACAGGGTGCTCGCCCACGCGACCAGCGGGCCGGCACTGCAGCAGAACCTGGTGTGCGTGATGGAGGGACGGAACTGATGGGCAAGATGCCGGCCGCTGTGATCGGTGTGGGCCAGACCCACCACCGCGCGAAGCGCGAGGACGTGTCGATGGCGGGCCTGTGCCGCGAGGCGATGGACCGCGCCCTGGCCGATGCGGGGATGACCCTGGACGAGGTCGACGCGATCGTCGTCGGCAAGGCCCCGGACCTCTTCGAGGGCGTGATGATGCCCGAGCTCTACCTGGCCGAGGCGCTCGGGGCGGCCGGCAAGCCGCTGCTGCGGGTGCACACCGCCGGCTCGGTGGGCGGCTCGACCGCCATCGTGGCCTCCTCGCTGGTGCAGGCGGGGGTGCACAAGAAGGTCCTGACGGTCGCCTTCGAGAAGCAGTCCGAGTCCAACGCGATGTGGGCGCTCTCCGTGCCGGTGCCGTTCGTGATGCCGGTCCACGCCGGCGCCGGCGGCTACTTCGCACCCCACGTGCGCTCCTACATCCGCCGCTCCGGCGCGCCGACGCACATCGGGGCGATCGTGGCGGCCAAGGACCGCACCAACGCCCTGAAGAACCCCTACGCACACCTGCGCGAGGAGAAGACCGTCGAGCAGGTGCTCGCCTCGCAGATGCTGTGGGACCCGATCCGCTACGAGGAGACCTGCCCGTCCTCGGACGGCGCCTGCGCCCTCGTGATCGCCGCCGAGGACGTCGCCAAGGCGTCGCCCAACCCGGCCTGGATCCACGGCACGGTGATGCGCTCGGAGCCGACCACGGCGGCCGAGCGGGACCAGGTCAACCCGCAGGCGGGCCGTGACGCCGCCGCCGCGCTCTGGAAGCAGGCGGGGATCACCGACCCGCTCGAGGAGATCGACGCCGCCGAGATCTACGTGCCGTTCTCCTGGTTCGAGCCGATGTGGCTGGAGAACCTGGGGTTCGCCGCCGAGGGCGAGGGCTGGAAGCTGACCGAGGCCGGCGAGACCGCGATCGACGGCCGGCTCCCGGTCAACTGCTCCGGGGGCGTGCTCTCCTCCAACCCGATCGGCGCCTCCGGCATGCTCCGCTTCGGCGAGGCCGCCCTCCAGGTCCGCGGCGCGGCGGGCGAGCACCAGGTCGACGGCGTACGGCGCGCGCTCGGTCACGCCTACGGCGGCGGGTCGCAGTTCTTCTCGATGTGGGTGCTGGGGGCGGAGAAGCCCAGCAACTGACGCGCACCAGGGGCGGCGTGCTCGCGAGATCGGCACGCCGCCCCGGGGGCCGTAGACTCTGCCCGTGATCGAACTGCGCACCCCGACCCAGATCGAGCAGATGCGTCCGGCGGGACGCTTCGTCGCCTCCGTCATCTCCGCGCTCAAGGAGAAGGCGGCGGTCGGGGTGAACCTGCTCGAGCTCGACGAGCTCGCGCACCGGATGATCAAGGACGCCGGCGCCGAGTCCTGCTACATCGACTACCACCCCTCCTTCGGCGCACGGCCGTTCGGGAAGGTGCTCTGCACGTCGGTCAACGACGCCGTCCTTCACGGCCTTCCCTTCGACTACACGCTCGCCGACGGCGACCTGCTCTCCGTCGACTTCGCCGCGTCGGTCGACGGTTGGGTCTCCGACTCCGCCCTCTCGGTGATCGTCGGCACGCCGCGCCCCGAGGACGAGGCCCTGATCGCGACCACCCAGCGCGCCCTGGACGCCGGCATCGCGGCGGCGCGGGGCGGCAACCGTCTCGGCGACATCTCCTTCGCGATCGGCTCGGTGGCCGCGGAGGCCGGCCTCAAGGTGAACCTCCAGTTCGGCGGCCATGGCGTCGGCCGGACCATGCACGGCGAGCCCCACGTGCCCAACGACGGCCGCGCCGGTCGCGGCCTCAAGCTCAAGCCCGGCCTGGTGATCGCCATCGAGCCGTGGTTCCTGCACACCACCGACGAGATCACCTTCGACCCCGACGGCTGGACGATCCGGTCCGCGGACGGCTCGCGGGGTGCGCACGTCGAGCACACGGTCGCGATCACCGACGGCGACCCGATCGTGCTGACCGCCCGCGACTGACCGACCGCGACCGACCCGGCACCTCCACGCACACGACGGCCCGGCCCCCAGAGGGACCGGGCCGTCGGCGTACCCGAGAATCCTGGTCAGGTCACTTGTAGTTGACCTGCATCTCCTTGATCGCGTTGAGCCAGCCGGAGCGCAGCCGCTTCGGCTCGCCGGCGAGGCTGATCCCGGGCGCGATGTCGGCGAGCGCGTCGAAGATCAGCTTGATCTCCATGCGCGCCAGGTTGGCACCGATGCAGTAGTGCGCCCCGTGGCCGCCGAAGGCGACGTGCGGGTTGGGGTCGCGCAGGATGTTGAAGGTGAAGGGGTCCTCGAAGACGGCCTCGTCGAAGTTGGCCGAGGCGTAGAAGAGACCGACCCGGTCGCCCTTCGCGATCGGCTGGCCCGCGAGCTCGGTGTCCTTCTTGGCCGTGCGCTGGAAGACGGTCACCGGGGTCGCCCACCGGATGACCTCGTCGACCATGGTCTCGGGCCGCTCGTTCTTCCACAGCTCCCACTGCTCGGGGTTCTGGAAGAAGGCGTGCATGCCGTGGCTGATCGCGTTGCGGGTGGTCTCGTTGCCGGCGACGGTGAGCAGGATGACGAAGAAGCCGAACTCGTCGTTGGTGAGCGCCCCGTGGCCGTCGTCCTCGCCGGCGTGGATCAGCTTGGTGACGATGTCGTCCTGGGGGTTCTCCCGGCGGTCGTTCGCCAGCTGGTCGAAGTAGGCCAGGATCTCCATGGAGGCGACGGCGGGGTCGATGTCGAAGTCGGGGTCGTCGTAGGCCATCATCTGGTTCGACCACTCGAAGAGCTTCTTGCGGTCCTCCTGCGGGACGCCGAGGAAGTCGGCGATGGCCTGCAGCGGCAGCTCGGCGGCGAGGTCCTCGACGAAGTCACCCGAGCCCTGGGCGACGGCCTCCTCGACGATCTTGTACGCCCGCTCGCGCAGGTTCTCCTTGAGGGTGGCGATCGCGCGCGGGGTGAAGCCGCGCGAGACGATGCCGCGCATCTTGGTGTGCGACGGCGGGTCGTGGTGGATCAGCATCGCGCGCTGCACCTCGACCTGGTCGCGCGTCATGTCCTCGCCGAAACGGATGATCACGCCGTTCTCGGCCGTGGACCAGTTCTCGTTGTCCTTGGAGACCTCGCGGACCTCCTGGTGCCGGGTGCAGGCCCAGTACCCGGTGTCGAGGAAGCCGGCGCGGGCCTCGGGCACCTGCTCGACCCAGTGGATCGGCTCGTTCCGGCGCAGCGCCTTGAACTCCTCGTGAGGCAGGGCGACGGCGTTGATGTCGGGATTCGTCGGGTCCCAGCCCTCCGGCAGCAGCAGCTCGGTCACGTGGAGAAACCTTTCGTCGTCGGGCGGCATCGCCCTGTGGCGCGCGCCACAGAGAACACGTTCTCACGGAAGACTACAGACCGTCGGCCAAACATGAAAGGCTTTCATTACCGCGAGTCGGGATCATCTAGAACCTGTTCTAGTTCGGGTGTTAGATTGCGGCCATGGGCACCCCTGTCATCGTCGAAGCCGTCCGTACCCCCCTGGGCAAGCGCAAGGGCCACCTGGCCGGCGTCCACCCCTCGAACCTCCTCGGCTTCGTGCAAGCCGAGGTGCTGCGCCGCGCGGGGATCGACTCCGACGCGGTCGAGCAGGTGATCGGCGGCATCGTCACCCAGGCCGGTGAGCAGTCCAACGACGCCGTACGCCGCGCCTGGCTGCACGCCGGCCTCGCGCAGCACACCGGAGGCACCACCCTCGACGCCCAGTGCGGCTCGGGGCAGCAGGCCAGCCACCTGGTCAACGACCTGGTGGCCGCGGGCACGATCGAGGTCGGCGTCTCCTGCGGCGTCGAGTCGATGTCGCGGATCCCGCTGGGCGCCAACGTGCCGCCCGGCCTGGGCGACCCGCGCCCGGAGGACTGGACCATCGACATGCCGAACCAGTTCGAGGCGGCCGACCGCATCGCGCGCCACCGCGGCCTGAGCCGGGCCGACCTCGAGGCCTTCGGCGCGGCCTCCCAGGCCAAGGCGAAGGTGGCGGTCGAGGAGGGCCGCTTCAAGCGGGAGATCGCCCCGATCGAGGCGCCGGTCCTGGACGCCGAGGGGAAGCCGACCGGCGAGACCCGGATCGTCGACACCGACCAGGGCCTGCGGGAGACCACCGTCGAGGGACTGGCGAACCTGCGGACGGTGCTGGAGGACGGCCTGCACACGGCCGGCACCTCGTCCCAGATCTCCGACGGCGCGGCAGCGCTGCTGATCATGGACGAGGACCGGGCCCGAGCGCTGGGACTCACCCCGCGCGCCCGGATCCGCAGCCACTGCCTGGTCGGCTCCGACCCCTACTTCCACCTCGACGGCCCGATCGACGCCACCCAGCGGATCCTGGACCGGACCGGGATGGCGATCAGCGACTTCGACATCTTCGAGGTCAACGAGGCCTTCGCCTCGGTGGTGCTCTCCTGGGCCGGCCAGCACGCGGTCGACCTGGACAAGGTCAACGTCAACGGCGGCGCGATCGCGCTCGGTCACCCCGTCGGGGCGACCGGGGTCCGGCTGATCACGACGGCGCTGCACGAGCTGGAGCGCCGCGACGCCTCCACCGCGCTGATCTCGATGTGCGCCGGAGGCGCGATGGCCACCGGCACCGTGCTCGAGCGGATCTGAGCACACCGCCGCCCCGGCGCGTGTCCTAGGGTCGGTACGCCTCGGTGAGCACGCGCGCGGCGTCCTGGATCGAGTAACCGTCGCTGCGGGGCAGCGCCGTCGTGTCGCCCAGGCGCACCACCACGGTCCCGCTGCCCGGGTCGACCAGCACCATCTGACCGCCGAAGCCGAGCGCGGCGAACGCGTCCTCGGGCGCGTCGGGCACCAGCGGCCCCGAGCTGTCGACCCCGGGCGGCAGCCCGGGGTCGCGCTCGTCCAGCGGCCTCCGCACGGGCCCCGGACGGTTGAGCCACCACAGCAGCCCGTACGCCGCGTTGAGGTCCTGCGACGGCTGACCGACCGCGGCCCGCACCCACGACGCGGGCAGCACCTGGCGACCCTCCCAAGTGCCGCGCTGGGCGAAGAGCCGGCCGAACCTCGCCAGGTCGGGGCAGGTGGACTGCATGCCGAAGAAGACCTGGTCGCTACGCCCCGCGGAGTCGCGTGTCATCCGGGTGTCGGCCATGCCCAGCGGGCCGAAGAGCCGCTCCTGCGCGTAGTCGCCGGGAGCCTGACCGGTGGCGTTCCGCAGCACCCGGTCGAGCGTCTGGATCGCGGCGTTGTTGTAGGCCCACACGGTGCCCGGCGGGGCGTCCTGGCCCAGTCCGACCGCGTAGGCGCTCCGGTCCCGGGCACTGAGCAGGTCCCGGTAGTCGCTCTCGACGCTCCACTCCCGGCCGCTGTCGTTGCTGAGCAGGTGGCGGACCGTCACCCCCGCGGAGGCCGTGCCGCGCCACTGCGGGATGTACCGCGAGGCCCGGTCGTCGATCGACAGGTCGCCGTCGGCCTGCGCCAGCCCGACGAGGGTGCTGGTCACCGACTTGGTGACCGAGAAGACCTCCTGCGCGACGTCCGGGCCGCCGCCGCGCCAGTACCACTCGCCGACCACGGTCCCGTGGCGCGCCACCAGCAGGCACCGCGAGGCGGCCCTCCGGGCGTCCCGGGCCAGCCGGCGCAGCGCCGCGGGGGCGAAGCCGAGCTCGCGCGCCGCGGGAGCCACGCCTGACGGCACCGCCGTCGGGCCCGAGGTGCCGTTCTGGCTCGACGACCCGTTCTGGCTCGACGAGCCGTTCGCGCTCTCGGCGCTCGGTGTCCCCGGCGACGCCGCCCCGCGCTCGCACCCCGCGAGCGCGAGGCAGACCAGCAGCGAGACGAGCAGCAGGGCCGCCCCCGGAGCGGTGGCGGCCCTGCGACTCATGCGGTCAGCCTAGGCGGGACCGCCTCAGGTCAGGCCGTTCTGGGACAGGAAGTCCGCGGCGACCGTCGCCGAGTCCTCCTTGTCCACCTGCACCCGGGCCAGCGCCTCGGTCAGGTTGTCGGTGGTGAGCACCGCGGAGAGCCCGTTGAGCGCGTCGCCCACCTCGGCGGTCACCTTGTCCGACTGGATCAGGGGAAGGATGTTCTGGGCCAGGAAGAGGTTCTGCGGGTCGTCCAGGACCACCCAGCCGTTGGTCGAGATGCTGGAGTCGGTGGAGAAGATGTTGGCGACGTCGATGTTCCCCTTCTTGAGCGCCTGGACGGTGAGCGGACCGCCCGCATCGAGCGTCTTGAACTCCTTGAACTCGACGCCGTAGAGCTCCTCGAGCCCGACCAGGCCCTGGTACCGCTCCTTGAACTCCGGGCTGGCACCGACCGTCAGCTCGTCCGCGACCGGCGCCAGGTCCTCGATCGACGAGAGCGAGTACTTGTCAGCGGTCTCCTGGGTCACCGTGAGGGTGTCCTTGTCCTCGGCGGCCGCCTGGTCCAGGGTCTCGCTGCCGTCGGGCAGTACGTCCTGGAGCGCGGCGTACACGTCGTCGGGCGAGCTCACGTCCTCCGGCGGGGTGCCGCCGGAGAGGTAGGCGAGCAGGGCGCCGTTGTACTCGGGGAGCAGGTCGAGGTCCCCTTGCTCGAACGCCTGCATGTAGGCCTCGCGGGAGCCGATGTTCGGCTTCGTCTCCACCGTCAGACCCTTGGCCTCCAGCGCCTGGGCGTACATCTGCATCAACAGCTCGGACTCGGGGAAGTTCGCCGAGCCGATCACGATGGTGCCGGCGTCGCTCCCGCCGGAGCTGAGCGGGTCGCCGTCGTCGCCGCCGCAGCCGGTGAGGGCGGCGGCGCCGATGAGCAGACCCGCGAGGAGAGCGAACGGACGTGTGCCGATGGAACGGATCATGCGGTGTGCCTCTCGGTGAGTGATGGGACGTGCGCCGGGGCCCGCTCGCGCGGGGTCCGGGTGGGAAGCGAGTCGGAGCGCCTCGATCGGCGACGGGCGGGCTGCCGAGGGCCGCGACCGGCCCGGCCGTCGACGCCGGGCGAGACGAGGATCCGCTGGACCCCGCCGAGCGCCAGGTCGACCGCCACGGCGAGCACCGCGAGGACGACGGCGCCACCCACCACCCGCGGGTAGTCGAGCAGCGCGAGCCCGTCGAAGAGGTACCGGCCGAGCCCGCCCAGCCCGACGTACGCCGCGATGGTGGCGGTGGAGATCACCTGCAGGGTGGCGTTGCGGAAGCCGCCGAGGATGATCGGCAGCGCGTTCGGGAGCTCGACCCCGAGCAGGACCTGTCGCGGCGTCATGCCCACTCCTCGCGCGGCGTCGACCGCCTCGGCCGGCACCGCTCGGACGCCGGCGAAGGTCGACGTCAGGATCGGCGGCACGGCCAGCACCACGAGCGCGATCGTCACCGGGAGCAGTCCGATGCCGACCGCCGCCAGCGCCAGCATCACCACGCCGAGGGTGGGCAGCGCGCGGCCGGCGTTGCCCAGGCTGATCACCGCGAACGAGCCGCGCCCCGAGTGCCCGATCACCAGGCCCGCGGGGAAGGCGATCGCGAAGGCGATCGCGAGTGCCAGCGCGCTGTAGCCGAGGTGCTGCAGGATCCGGTGCGGGAAGCCGTCCACGTCGCCCAGCGCCCAGTTGGCCGGGTCGAGGAGGAACGAGAGGGTGTCGCCGTTCACCGGGCGCCCCCTGCCCGGGCCCACGGGGTCAGCAGTCGCTGCACCGCGACGATGCCCGCGTCGGCGACGACCGCGAGCAGCACCGAGAGGACCAGACCGATCAGGATCGGCGGGGCGTAGAAGCCGAGCTGGAACCCGCGGGTGAAGAGCTGGCCGAGGCTCTGGATCCCGATCAGCGCGGAGATGCTGACCAGGCTGACGTTGGCCACCGTCGCCACCCGCAGGCCGGCGAGGACGACGGGGAGCGCCAGGGGCAGCTCGACGGCGAACCAGCGGCGCAGCGGGCGGTAGCCCATCGCCGTCGCCGACGCCAGCACCTCCGACGGGACCGACCCGAAGCCGTCCGCCGTGGTGCGGACCAGCAGCGCGAGGCTGTACAGGGCGAGAGCGATCACCACGTTGACCGGGTCGAGGATGCTGGTCCCGATCACGCCGGGGAGCAGCAGCAGGAGCGCGAGCGAGGGGATCGTGTAGACCACGCTGCTCAGGGTGAGCAGCGGGTGACGCGCCCAGCCGAAGCGCTGCGCCAGCCAGCCGAGCGGCAGCGCCAGCACGAGCGCTATCGCCACCGGGAGGAGCGCCAGCCAGACGTGCGCCACCAGGTCGTCGAGGATCACCGCGTGGTTCACGCGGATGTAGTCGGCGATCTCCTGGAGCATGCTCAGACCGGTTCGCCGTTCTCGAGCAGCGCGAGCTGCCGGTCCCGCACGTACGCCGCCAGGCGGGCGTGCCCGACGATCCCGTCGGCCCGTCCGGCACCGTCCACCCGGACCGCTGCGCTGGCCGGGGAGAGCAGCACCAGATCGGCCACCCGGCGCACGCTGTCCCCCACGGTGAACGTGCCGCTCACCGGCCACTCCCCCGCCGGACCGCGCCACGCCGTCGGGCGGCCGTCCGCATCGCGCAGCAGGGTCAGCCCCTCGATCTCCGTGCCGACCGGTGCCACGGGCACCTCGGACGCGTCGGCGAAGGAGAGCCCACGGTAGCCGCGGTCCCTGCCGACGAATCCCCGCACGAAACCGTCGGCGGGGTTGGCCAGCAGGTCCTCGGGGGTGTCGTACTGGGCGATCCGGCCGCCCGCGGCGAAGACCGCGACCCGGTCGCCCAGCTTGATCGCCTCGTCGATGTCGTGGGTCACCATCACGATCGTCTTCGCGAGGTCCGCCTGGAGCCTGAGCAGCTCGTTCTGCAGGTCCTCGCGCACCACGGGGTCGACCGCGGAGAAGGGCTCGTCCATCAGCAGGACAGGGGGGTCGGCGGCCAGCGCCCGGGCCACACCGACCCGCTGCTGCTGGCCCCCCGAGAGCTGGGCCGGGTAGCGGTCCCCCAGCTCGGAGCTCAGGCCGACGCGGTCCAGCAGGTCGAGCGCGGCCGCGCGGGCCGCACGGCGGGTGGTGCCGGAGAGCACCGGGACGGTCGCCACGTTGTCGAGGACCGTGCGGTGCGGAAAGAGCCCGCCGTGCTGGATGACGTAGCCGATGGAGCGCCGCAGGAGCGCCGGCGGCTGCGTCGAGACGTCCTCGCCGTCGATCGTGATCCGGCCCTCGGTCGGGTCGATCATCCGGTTGATCATCCGCAACGAGGTGGTCTTGCCACAGCCGGAGGGGCCGACGAAGACCGTGATCCGGTGGCTCGGTGCGGTCACGGAGAGACCATCGACGGCCATGGTCCCGTCGGGGTACCGCTTGGTGACGCTGTCGAACTCGATCACCTGGTGGCCTCCGTCGCTCGGTCGGTGAGTGCGGGCGCGCAGGACACCGCGACCACCCGACGTCTGCCCCAGCCTGGCACAAACAAACCTTCGCGGGTCGGACCTGCGCCGGTGGGCCAGACCGAAGCCGGCTCGGGCGCAGGCCCGCCGTGCCGTCAGGCGCCGTAGACCGGCTCGGGCGCCGGCGAGGCCGCCAGCAGCTTGCGCAGCGCGGGCCCCACCTCCAGCGCCTCCCAGCGCTGGCCGCGGTCCTCGGCGGCGGCGTGGCGCCACCCGCTCTCCACGGTCAGCCGGCTGCCGTCGATCTCGATCACCCGACCGGTCACGTCGCCGGCCTCCTCGGAGGCGAGCCACGCGACGATCGGCGAGTTGTCCTCGGGCAGAGCCATCGCGGAGGTGTCGAAGGCGCCCTCGGTCATCCGCGTGCGGGCCACCGGAGCGATCGCGTTGACGGTGACGCCGTAGCGGCCCATCTCCTGCGCCGCGACCAGCGTCAGCCCGGCGATGCCCGCCTTCGCGGCGGAGTACGTCGCCTGGCCGACCGACCCCTGCAGGCCGGCGCCGGAGGAGGTGTTGATCACCCGGGCCGCGCGCTGGCGCCCCTCCTTGGCCTCGGCCCGCCAGTAGGCGCCGGCGTGGCGCAGCGGCGCGAAGTGGCCCTTGAGGTGCACCCGGATCACGGCGTCCCACTCCTCCTCGGAGGTGTTGACCAGCATCCGGTCGCGGACGAACCCCGCGTTGTTGACCAGGATGTCGAGTCCGCCGAAGGTGTCGATCGCCTGACGCACCATCGCCTCGGCGGCGGCGAAGTCCGCGACGTCGGCGCCGTTGACCACGGCCTCGCCGCCGAGCGCCTCGATCTCGGCGACCACCTCGTGCGCCGGGCTCTCGGTGCTGTCCTCGCCGGCCAGCGTCACGCCGTAGTCGTTGACGACGACCTTGGCCCCGTGGCGGGCGAGCTCGAGCGCGTGCGCCCGGCCGATCCCCCGTCCGGCCCCGGTCACGATCGCGACGCGGCCCTCGAGCAGTCTGGTCACTTGTCCTCCTTGGACTGGGTGGATGCCGCAGCGGCGGCGCTCTGAGCGATGTAGAGGAAGACCGGCATCTCGCCGCCGCCGTGGCAGGCGACGCGAGCGCCGGAGACGTAGGACGCGAGGTCGCTGCCGAGGAACGCGGCGACGCGGCCGATCTCGGCGACGTCGGCCATCCTGCCCAGCGGGATGGTCGACTCGATCTCGGCGACGGTCTCGTCCCCGCCGTAGTGGTCCGCGGTGTCCGCGGTGCGCACCAGCCCGACGTCGATGGCGTTCACGCGCACCCTCGGCCCCCACTCCTGGGCCAGTGACGTCGTCAGGGCGTCGACACCGGCCTTCGCCGCGCCGTACGCCGCCGTGCCGGGCGAGGGTCGGCTGGCGGAGACCGAGGAGATGTTCACGATGGACCCGCCGCCCTCCTGGCGCTGCATGATCCGGTTGGCCTCCTGGCTGACCAGCAGCGACGACATCAGGTTGAGGCCGACGATCTTGTCGTGGAAGCGCGGGGAGGCCTCCGCCGCCATCGCGTACGGCGCGCCGCCGGCGTTGTTGACGACGAGGTCCAGACGGCCGTACTCGCTGACGATCCCATCCAGCAGGACCGCCACCGCCTCGGCGTCCCGGACGTCGCAGATCCGGTGCTTCGCGCCGACCGGCGGCTCCGCCTCCGAGCGGGCGCAGGTCACGACCGTGGCTCCCGCCTCCAGGAGCACCTCGGTGATGCCGCGGCCGATGCCGCGCGCGCCGCCGGTGACCAGGGCGACGCGGCCGGCGAGATCGATCGAGAGTGACATGGCTCGTACCCTACCAAGCAAATGCTTGGTAGGCTCCTGGGCATGACAATCACCAGCGAGCTGCGCGAGGACGGGATCCGCGTCATCACCATGGCCGCGCCCCCCGTCAACGCGCTGACGGTGCAGGGCTGGTTCGACGTCGCCACCGCCCTGGACGAGGCGAGCGCCGACCCCGCGACGAAGGTCGTGGTGCTCCGCGCCGAGGGGAAGGGCTTCAACGCCGGCGTCGACATCAAGGAGATGCAGCACTCGGACGGCTTCGACGCCCTGCTCGGCGCGAACAAGGGCTGCTACGCGGCCTTCAAGGCCGTCTACGAGTGCGCGGTCCCGGTGATCGCCGCCGTCAACGGCTTCTGCGTCGGAGGCGGCGTCGGCCTGGTCGGCAACGCCGACGTCGTCGTCGCCAGCGACGACGCCTACTTCGGCGTACCGGAGGTCAACCAGGGCGCGCTCGGCGCCGCGACCCACATGGCGCGGCTGGTGCCGCAGCAGATGATGCGGACCCTGTACTTCACCGCCCGGACCATCCCGGCCCGCGACCTGGTCCGGTTCGGCAGCGTCCTCGAGACCGTGCCCCGCGAGGAGCTGCTGGAGTCGGCGCTGCGCGTCGCCCGCGACATCGCGGCGAAGGACACCCGGGTGATCCGCGCGGCCAAGGAGGCCCTCAACGGCATCGAGCCCGTCGACGTCAACAAGTCCTACCGCTGGGAGCAGGGGTTCACCTTCGAGCTGAACCTGATGGGCGTCAGCGACGAGCTCCGCGACGAGTTCGCGGGCACCGCCAAGAGCAACGGCACCAGCACGAGCCAGACCACCAGCAAGGAGAGCAAGTGAGCCGCAAGCCGCGCGACAAGCGGATGACCATCGACGAGGTGGTCGGGTCCCTCGAGAGCGGGATGACCATCGGGATCGGCGGCTGGGGTCCGCGCCGCAAGCCGATGGCCCTGGTCCGGGCGCTGTACAACTCCGACCTGACCGACCTGACGATCGTCTCCTGGGGCGGCGCCGACGTCGGCCTGCTCGCCCGGGCCGGCAAGATCAGCAAGCTGGTCTACGCCTTCGTCTCGCTCGACTCGGTGCCGCTGGAGCCGAACTTCCAGAGGGCGCGCCAGACCAAGGCGATCCCGGAGGTCGTCGAGCTCGACGAGGGGATGTTCCAGACCGGGCTGCGGGCCGCGGCTCAGCGGCTGCCGTTCCTGCCGATGCGGGCCGGGCTCGGCTCCGACGTGATGGTCAACAACCCCTGGCTGCAGACCGTCACCAGCCCGTACGCCGACAGCGACGGCGTCCGCGAGGAGCTGGTCGCGGTGCCGGCGCTCCACCTCGACGCCGCGCTGATCCACCTCAACCGGGCCGACATGCACGGCAACGCGACCTACCTCGGCCCGGACCCGTACTTCGACGACCTCTTCGCGATGGCCGCCGACCGGACCTACCTCTCCACCGAGCAGGTGGTCGACACCGCCGGGCTGACCGTCGACACCCCGGTCCAGCGGCTGCTGGTCAGCCGGATGATGGTCGACGGCGTCGTGGAGACGCCGAACGGCGCCCACTTCACCACCTGCACCCCCGACTACGAGCGGGACGAGCGGTTCCAGAAGGCCTACGCCGCCGCGGCGGGCGGGTCCGAGGAGGAGTGGCAGGCGTTCCACGACCGGTTCCTGGCCGGCGACGAGGCGTCGTACCAAGCAGCAGTCAGCGCGTTCACCGAGGAGGCCGGGAAGTGACCGACTACAGCAGGGCGGACGTCTGCGCCGCCGCGATCGCGGACGCGTTCGCCGAGGACGGCGAGATCTTCGCGAGCCCGATGGGCATGCTGCCGATGCTCGGCGTCCGGCTGGCCAAGCTCACCTCGAACCCGGACCTGGTGATCTCCGACGGCGAGTCGCTCTTCCTCGCCGGGGTGCCGCCGCTCTTCGCGAAGGGCGACGTGGTCGAGGGCTGGATCCCGTTCCGCAAGGTCTTCGACGTCGTCGCCTACGGCAAGCGGCACGTGATGATGGGGGCCACCCAGGTCGACCAGCACGGAAACCAGAACATCTCCGCGATCGGCGACTTCGCCCAGCCGAAGCGCCAGCTGCTCGGCTCCCGCGGCGCGCCGGGCAACACGGTCAACAACCGCACGTCGTACTGGGTGCCGCGCCACTCCCCCCGGGTCTTCGTGGAGCAGGTGGACATCGTCTCCGGCGTCGGTCCCGCCCGCGCGGCGGCGGCCGGGCCGGCGGCCGCGAAGTACAACGACATCCACCGGGTCGTCTCCAACCTCGGCGTCTTCGACCTCAACGGCGCGGGCGGGACCATGCGGCTGCGCAGCGTCCACCCCGGCGTGACCGTCGACGGGGTGGTCGCCGCGACCGGGTTCACGCTCGACATCCCCGCCGAGGTGCCCACCACCCGCGAGCCCACCCTGGAGGAGCTGGTGGTCATCCGGGAGGTGCTCGACCCGAAGGGCCTCCGGTTCCGCGAGGTGCCCGAGCCGACGGCACAGGCCGCGGGGGCGTCCGCGTGATCGGCCAGCTGCTGCGCACGCCGTTCACCGACCTGGTCGGCGTCCTGCACCCGGTGGTCCAGACGGGGATGGGCTGGGTCTCCGGGCCGCGCCTGGTCTCCGGCACCGCCAACGCCGGCGGCCTCGGCATCCTGGCGTCGGCGACGATGACCTTCGACGAGCTCGAGAAGGCGATCATCGAGGTCAAGAGCCGGACCGACGCCCCCTTCGGCGTCAACCTGCGCGCCGACGCCGGCGACGCCGCCGACCGCTGCCGGCTGCTGATCGACTACGAGGTGAAGGTCGCCTCGTTCGCGCTCGCCCCCAAGCCGGAGCTGATCGCCCGGCTCAAGGAGCACGACGTCGTGGTGATGCCCTCGATTGGCGCCGCCAAGCACGCCAAGAAGGTCGCCGCCTGGGGCGCCGACGCGGTGATGGTGCAGGGCGGCGAGGGCGGCGGCCACACCGGTCCGGTGCCCACCACGCTGCTGCTGCCGACGGTGCTCGACGCGGTCGACATCCCGGTCGTCGCCGCCGGCGGGTTCTTCGACGGGCGCGGCCTGGCCGCGGCGCTCTCCTACGGCGCCGCCGGGGTCGGCATGGGCACCCGGTTCCTGCTCACCCAGGACAGCGCGGTGCCCGACGCGGTCAAGCAGCTCTACCTCGAGCGCGGCCTCACCGACACCGTGGTCACCGCCAAGGTGGACGGGATGCCGCACCGGATGCTGCGCACCGACCTGGTGGAGGAGCTGGAGGAGACCAGCGCGGTACGCCGGATGGGGCCGACGCTGCGACGCACCGCGGCCTTCAAGCGTGAGTCCGGGATGTCCTGGACCGAGCTGCTGAAGGACGGCCGGGAGATGCGCAAGCGCCAGGGCCGCACCCTGGGCCAGATGGCCTTGGCGGCGAACACCCCGATGATGCTGAAGGCGGGACTGGTCGAGGGCGACACCACCGCCGGCGTGCTGGCCAGCGGCCAGGTCGTCGGCGTGATCGACGACCTGCCGACGTGCGAGGAGCTGGTCGACCGGGTGGTCACCCAGGCCGCCGCCGAGCTGCGTCGCGCCTCCGCCTACGTCGTGTGAGTCCACCCGGGCTGCGGGCTACGGCGTCGCGGCGGGGGTGATCGGCGGGGGCAGGTAGGTGTTCTCGGCGACGGTGCTGCCCGCGACGACGCCATAGACGCGCAGCATCACGTTGAACTGGCGCCGGCGGACCGGCAACCAGTTCGCCGCGGGCACCCCTGCCGGCTTGACGCGGGAGATGTGGACGGTGAGCGAGCCGTCGCCGTTGTAGGTCAGTCCAGGGGTGTAGCGCGCCACGACGTACTTGTTCGCGCGGTTGGGGATCAGCTCGACGCTCCGCGGCGTGTAGGCGGTCAGCGACCAGAACCGGGACGCATCGGGCGTCATGCCGTTCGCGCTGCCGGGAGCCGCGAAGTTGATGACGTAGCCGCCGCGGGTGGCGCCGACCAGCGGCTCACCGGCCACGTCGTAGAACGCGTGGTAATAGGCGGCGGTGGAGATGCCGTTGCAGTACTGGCAGAACTCCGTGATCGAGGAGCGGTCCAGCACCGCCGTCCCCCAGTCGCCGATGTTGGTGAAGTGCGTCCAGTTGGTCGCGCCGCGGTGGTCGAGGTAGTTGGCCACGATCGCGGCGTGCGCCGTGCGGGTGGCATCGGCGAACGCGGCCCGCTCCTCCGGACTCAGGTCGCGGCCGTCGCCGAACGCGGCGTCGAACTCCTCGACGAGCTGCTGGTCCGCCGCCGGGAGCGGCGGGTGGATCGGTGAGGCCACGGCGCGTTGCAGGCCGCGGAGGAAGGCGATCGGCCGGTTGTTGGCCCGCCGGTCGGCGATCAGCTTGAACGGGGTCGCGTAGTCGCGCTCGGGCACGACCGCGGTGGCCTCGCGATTGATCCGCAGCCGGCGCCGGAACGCCTCGGCCTGCGTGGTGAGGTCCGCCTCGCCGCTGAACTTGTCGGCGCGGAAGATCATGAACATGAAGTCGTAGGGCAGCACTGCGGCCCGCGGCGGGACCCGCGCGCCGGTGCCGGGACCGACCAGCGTGTAGCGCGTCGCGGGCATCCGGATGCCGGCCGCCTTCGACGGCACCGGGGAGTCGTAGACGTTGCCGAACGCGTCGAGCAGCAGAACCGAGTAGCCGACCCGCCGGGACGCCGGAACCCGGATGTGGACGGGTCCGTCGCTGGTGTCGATCGGGCTGCTGGCGTAGAGGGTGTCGTCGTTGATCGCGACCACCGACTGGTAGATCGGAGAGATCCGGTCGGGTCCGATGAACTTGTTCTTCGGCGCCAGGGCGAACTGGAGGTTCGTGAACCAGAGCGGGTAGAACGTCTCGACGTACTGCTCCGTCGTCGCGCCGACGTCACCGGGCGGGTACGCCGCCGCTGGGCCGCGCGGGACGCCGCCGAGGGTCACGGCCAGGGCCATCGCTGCCGCTCCGGCCAACCAGCGTCCGGCCGGAGACCTCCTGATGTCGAGCATCGCGCCTCCGCGGGATCGGACTCCGTCGTCTCCGCCCTCGAGCCTCACCCCACCACCGCGAGGTGTCAAGCGTGGCGGACGCTCAGTCGTCCCGGACGCGGCCGCGCAGTGCCTTGGTGCGCCCCAGCTGCTTCTTCGCCTCCACGCGCCGGCGCTGGGAGGCGCGCGACGGCTTCGTCGGCCGGCGCGGGGGCGGCGGAGGCGCCGCGGCCGCGCGCAGCAGCGCCGCGAGGCGCTCCCGCGCGGCGGCCCGGTTGCGCAGCTGGGAGCGGTGCTCGGAGGCGACCACCGAGACCTGGCCGCGGGTCATCGACTCGCCCAGGTTGCGGAGCAGCCGGGCGCGCTGGGTGTCGGTGAAGGCCGTCGACGCGCTCGGGTCGAAGAGGAGCTCGACCCGGGTGTCGGTGGTGTTGACGGACTGCCCGCCCGGCCCCGGCGAGCGGGAGAACCGCTCGGTCAGCTCGGACGCGGGAATCGTCGCCCCCGAAGGCAGCCCGGGGCCCGGGGGCACCACCAGGTCACGTCCGGGCTCGCTCATGAAACCGACGCTATCGCCTGCGCCGCCGCGCCCGTCGCCGCGCCCTTCCACAGTGCCGCCGCAGCCAACTTTGCCGCAGGCGGCCGGAACGGCCCACTGCGCCGTGCTGCGCTGCCAGGATGGGAGCGAGCAAGAGAGGCGGTGGGGACATGGTCCTCCTGGGCATCGTGGCGGGCGTCAGCGGCGTGCTGCTCCTGGCAGTGCTGGTGGCGCTACCGATCCGGGACCGGCGGCGAGGCATTCGAGCGGCCCGCGCGGACGAAGGCACGATCCAGGCCCACACCAGCCGCCTCGACCGCTACCAGTAGCGCGACGTCACCGGGCGCGGCCCTCGCCGCGGCTCACCCCGTCAGTGGCCGCTGGTAGGCGATCTCCCGACCCATCACCCGGTAGCCGAGCAGCTCGTTGACGCCGATCATGTGATCGTTCGACTCGGCGTTCCAGGTGTCGATCGTGGCCAGGTCCGGCTCCTCCTCCCGGAGCCAGCGCAGCATCTCCGCCTTGAGCAGCAGGCCGAGGCGGTGTCCCCGGTGCGATCGGACCACCGAGGTGTCGTGCTGGTGGCCCCGCTCCGGATGGTCGATCTCGACGGCGACCACGGACTGTCCGGCGAGCCCGCCGGTCGGCACGTGACGGGCGACGACGCGGTACATCCGCTCGCCCCGGCCGCGGGTGGCGGTCTCGTAGGCACGCACCCGGTCGGCCGTGTAGACCTCGTCCTCCACGTCGAG
This sequence comes from Nocardioides sp. GY 10113, assembly GCF_004919105.1. Classification (GTDB taxonomy): domain Bacteria; phylum Actinomycetota; class Actinomycetes; order Propionibacteriales; family Nocardioidaceae; genus Nocardioides. The sequence continues at coordinate 62,918 of NZ_STGK01000019.1, read as the reverse complement.
GCCGTCGGTGGGCGCGTCGTTGATCGCCGACGTCAGCTCCGCCAGAGCAGGCAGGAGGCCCTCGGGGGTGGGCGGCGCCCAGCGCTCGATCGCGTAGTCGCGGGCGTGCGGCAGCGCGTCGTCGTACCTCCGGTCCAGCTCGGCCCAGGCGACGTCGGCCAGCAGCTGCCGCCGGTTGATGGTGGACTGCTTGGCCACGAACCCGTGTCGCTCGGCGAACGCCGCACCGGCCGCCGACTCCCAGCCGTCCATGCCGAGGCTGGTGCGGCCGAGCGCGCGCGCCGCCTCGACCAGCTCCGCCAGCAGGGTGGAGCCGTGCCCTCGTCGCCGGTACGCCGGATGCACGGCGACGCCGAGCCAGGCCAGGTCCAGGTTGTCGTACTCGCTGACGCTGACCGAGCCCCAGCCGACGACCTCGCCGTCGACCCGCGCCAGGTAGGGCGTCGAGGGCTCGCCGTCCCAGCCGTGCCGGAATCGGCCGGCGCCCTCCGCAGGCGTCACCGGGAACGCCCAGGGCGCGTCGACCGCGGCGACCGCGTTGGTGAGGGTCGCCCACCGCTCGAGCGCGGAGGCGTCGTCGGGGCCGAACGGAGTGACATGCATGACAACCCAGCATGCCCCCTGGGGGATATGGCCGCCAGCGAATAAACTGTCGACCGTGAGCACCGTGCAGGGAGGGAACCCCCGGACGCCGGCCCCGCGCCGGCGCCACCTGATGGACCCGAACGCGCCCCGCAAGAAGCCCGACCCCGAGGCGGTCAAGCGCCTCGAGACCGTGCAGCGACGCGTGATCTCGGCGATCATCATCACCACGATCCTGCACATGACCGGGGGCCTGATCCTGGCCGCCGACCACGTCAACACCGACCGGATCGACGCTCAGATCGGCCTCAACGTGATCGGTGCCGCGTTCGCGGTCGGCGGCATCGCCGGCGTCCTCGCACTCAACCGGCGACCGATGCTGTCCTGGTGGCTGCTGCTGGGCGTGGTGCCCGGGATCATCGGCACCTGGTGGGTCCTGACCTGACGGTGGTGGGTCCTGACCTGACGGTGGTGGGTCCTGACCTGACGGGTCGCCGCTGTCGCGGCGGCCGACACGCCCCGGAGGCAACCTGATCCCCGGCCCGCGCGTCGCACGGACGTGTACACCATCGCCGGAATCCTGTGGGCCACGATCGTCGTGGTGGCGCTCCTCGGCGTCGCCCGCCACCACTGGCTCGTCCATCGTCGGCGCGCGGCCGGGCGCCTCAGCCATCCCTGAGCCGCTCGCCCGCCCTCAGGCGCCGGGGGCTCCGGCGACGGGCAGCCGGATGAGGAAGCGGCAGCCGGTGCCGGGGGCGAGGTTCTCCACGCTGACGGCCCCGCGGTGGGCCTCGACGATGCCGCGGACGATCGCCAGGCCCAGCCCGGCGCGGCCCACCCCCGACTCCCCCGGTGTGCGGGCCGCCGAACCCTGCCAGCCGACCTCGAAGACCCGCGCCAGGTCGGCCGCGGGGATGCCGCCGCACTGATCGATCACGCTGAGCTCGACGCCGTCCGCCGTCGGCTCCGCGCGCACCTGGACCGCCCCCGCCTCCGGCGTGTGCCGGATCGCGTTGATCACCAGGTTCGAGATCGCCCGGGAGAGGGCCGCGGGGTCCGCCGACACCTTGATCCCGTCGGCGACGTGACCGCCGAGACTCACGTTCCTGGTGCGGGCGACGGGATCCGCGCTCGCGATCGCCTCGCTCACGACGTCGCGCAGGAGCACCGACTCCACCTGCGGCACGAGGCCGCCGGCATGGATGCGGGAGAGCTCGAACAGGTCGTCGACCATCAGCGACATCCGGTCGACATCGCTGCGGATCTGCGCCAGGTAGCGGTCCGGGTCGACCGCCATCCCGTCCTCGAGCGCCTCGGCCATCGCCCGCATCCCCGCCAGCGGCGTGCGCAGGTCGTGGGAGACCCAGGAGACGAGCTCCCGCCGCGACTGGTCGAGGCGCTGCTCACGGACCCGCGAGGCCTCCAGCTCCGACTGGGTCTCGGCGAGCGCCTCGCTCAGCGCCCGGAACTCGCTCGGCCCGCTCGGCGGATCCAGGTCGCCACCACCCGCGCCGAGCCGGAGGACATTGCTGCGCAACACCCCGACGCGCCGGCTGATCACGGTGCCCAGCGCCAGCACCACCAGCAGCGAGACCGCGGCGGACACCGACCCGACGTACATGGCGACGGTCAGGTCGTGCCCGGAGATGAACATCCGCTGGGTGACGGCGACCAGTCCCGCGTACGGCGCCGCCACCGCCACCAGGGCGATCACCGTCAGCTGCCAGCGCAGCGACCGATCCCGCAGCAACCAGCTCGCCACCAGCCCGAGGAGACCCACCGCGAGCGCGCAGCCCGCGGCGACCAGCAGGATCTCGAGCTGGACCTCGCCGGTCATCGGGGCTCCGCCCCGGTCACCGGGAGCGCCGCCGACGAGGCCGACTCGGCCGCCTCCCACAGGTAGCCGATCCCCCACACCGTGACCAGCCGGACCGGGCTGGTCGGATCGTCCTCGACCTTCTCGCGCAGGCGACGCACGTGCACCGTGACCGTCGACCGGTCCCCGATCGACCACCCCCACACCGACTCCAGCAGGTCGTCGCGCGAGAAGGCGATCCCCGGGTGCGCCACGAGGTAGCGCAGCAGGTCGTACTCGCGGGCGGTGAGCACCAACCGCTCCCCCGCCCGGGTCGCCTCGCGGCGCAGGTGGTCCACGACGAGGTCGCCGTCCCGCAGCAGGTCCGGCAGCCCGGGCTCCCGCCCGGAGGTGCGGCGCAGCACCGACTCCACGCGCAACACCAGCTCGCGGGGGCTGAACGGCTTGCTCACGTAGTCGTCGGCCCCCACCTCCAGCCCGGTGACCCGGTCCACCTCGTCGCCCAGCGCGGTGAGCATGATGATCGGGACCTCCCGCGTGGCGCGGATCCGGCGGCACACCTCCAGCCCGTCGATGCCCGGCAGCATCAGGTCCAGCACCACCAGGTCGGCCGGACGCCGGGCCATCGCCTCGACGGCCGCCTCCCCGTCCTCCGCCTCGGTCACCTCGTGCGCGTTGGCGCGCAGGTAGGTCGCCACCACCTCGCGGACCGTCGGATCGTCATCCACGACGAGCACGCTGGCCATCTGCACCTCCCGACCTCTGACGCGAGCGTACGACCAACGCGGCGACCACGGCGCCGACGACCACCACCGCGACCACGAGCAGCCATCCCGCCCAGTAGTCGCGGTCCAGCAGGCTGGGGTTGTCGGCCCGCCGTCCCCAGCCACCGAGCACCGGCACCGCGAGGAGCGTGAGCGTGCCGATCAGCAGGCCCGCGACGGCGGCGGGACCGCGCGCCCAGGTCGGCAGGAGCCGCGCCGCCACCCAGGCGACCGCGATCGCCAGCGGCGCCAGGATCGCGTCGTGCACCAGCACACCGCCGGCCAGCCAGGCCACCAGTGAGACCAGCTGGTCGACCTCGGACCGGGTCAGCAGCAGCACGGCGCCGTACGCCGCCAGCAGCACGCCCGCGGCCCCGAGCAGCAGCCGGGTCATGCGAGCACCTCCAGCCGGGTGACCCACTTGGTCTGCAGGACGCCGGGGCGGTCCGGCGCGATGATCCGCGCCGGGCTGCCGTGGTCGAGCGACAGCGGCTCCCCGTTCAGCGACAGCGCGAGCAACGCGTCCGGGGAGTCCGCGAAGTTGCCCGGCAGCACCGTCACCGCATTGGCCCGGCGTGTCTGCAGGGAGACCACCCGGACGTCGCCGCCGGCGGGTGCGCCGACCAGGTCCAGGAGCGCCCGCACCGGAACGCCGGTCCACGTGCCCGAGGCGCTCCAGCCCTCGACGCAGGCGATCGGCAGGGTCCGGGAGCGCTGCGCGAGACCGGCCAGGTCGGCGCGGCTCAGGCTGACCACGCGGTCGCCCCGCACCACCTCCAGCCGGTACGACGCCCCGCCCATCGCCGCGGTGACGCCCGCGGCACGGGCGGAGCGGTTGACCGGCACGCCCTGCGGCCCCTCACCGGTCCGCACGGCGAGCACCGAGACGCGGCGCAGCCACGGAACGGTGGCGCCCGCAGTGAGCAGCACCGCCGCGCCGGCGGCCGCCCACGTGCCCCGCAGCAGCGTCCGCCGGGAGACCGGCCCGGGCCCGGTCGCCGTCGGGCGGTCGTGGGCGGACGCCTCGAGCGGGGCGCCGAGCACGTCCCGGATCACCGGGAGCTTCACCGCCACGTGGACGACCAGCGCCCCGATCGCCACCCAGGCGAGGGCGTAGTGCGACGTCCGGAACGAGAAGCCCCAGGGATACCACTGCGTGATGTTCACCAGGCCGGAGGCCAGCTGGAAGATCGCGCTGGCGACCAGCACGGCGATCGAGCCCCGCTCCAGGGAGGTGGCCAGCAGCGCGCGCGAGGGGCGCGTCAGCGGGCGCGGCAGGGCCTCGAAGAGGCGAGGGTAGACCGTCCACAGCTTCACCAGGAGGAGCGGGACGGCGGCGCTGCCGGCGGCGACGTGGATGCCCTGCGACACCCGGTAGCCCCACACCGGCACCGTCGGGAAGGCGACCGGCTGGTCCGGCACCTGCGCGTAGTGGCTGAGCAGTCCGGTCAGGAACGCGACGCCGAAGCAGACGCCGAGCCACAGGCCGACCCGGGCCGCGACGGCGGCGCTGCGCAGCCGGGAGGTGAAGCGCTCCTCCACGCCGGGCCGCGGCCCACGTGGGACGGGGCTCGGCACCGGTGTCGGCTCGGGCGCCGTCATGCCGGCTCCCGGACCAGGACCGCGCACCAGCGCTGGCCGATGCGGCGCAGCAGGTCGAGCCCGAAACCCGCCGGCGCCGCGAGGCGGCCGATGTCGTCGGTGCCCACGACAGCCCATCGGAACGGGCGGCTGCGCTGTCCCTCGCACTCCAGCATCGCCCACACCGCTCGTGCCGGCACTCCGGGCTCGGCGACCTCGACCACGATCCGGCCCCGCTCGGTCAGCAGGGCGCCCGTGCGGCGCAGCAGCGCCTCCGGGTCGCCGCCGATCCCGATGTTGCCGTCGGCGAGCAGCGCGGTGTGCCAGCGCCCCTCGGCGGGGACCGTGCCGAAGACGTCGCGCCGCAGCGCGCTCGCGCCGCGCCGGATCGTCTGGTGCACGGCCTCGGCGACCACGTCGATCCCGAGGACGACCTGCCCGCGGACGGCCAGCTCCTCGGCCATCCGCCCCGGGCCGCAGCCGATGTCGAGCGTCGGCCCGTGGCACAGGTCCAGGATCTCGCGATCGTCGTCGTCGGCGTCGGCGGTCCAGCGGGCGGTCGGCACCGCCGCCGGCCCCGGGTCGAGGCCGACGACCGAGCAGGCACCGCCGCGCAGCGCCCGCGTGAAGGCGGCGGTGAACGTCGTCTCGCGGTTCACAGCGCCACCTCGGCGATCTTCTGCCAGCACCGCCAGGCCGCGGCGAAGCGGGTGTCCGGCGACTCCGCCGCGACCGCGTCGGCGTCCACGGCCCGGTCGACGTCGCGCAGCACGTGCGCACGGGCGACCGTCAGTCCCCTCGCCAGCAACGCGTCCTCGGTCCTCGCCGCGGTCTCCGGGGTCGACATCGGCACCCCGACGAGGCACTGCGCGTCACGCGGGTCCCGCAGCCCCAGCAGCCACCAGCCACCGTCCGCGGCGGGGCCGAGCACGGCGTCCGCCCCCTCGAGCAGCGCGCCGGCCGCCGCGAGGTCGGCAGCGGTGACCTGCGGGGTGTCCATGCCGATCTGCACGGCCGGCCCGGGCGTCCCGGCATGCGCGGCGGCCAGGCGGTCGGCGAAGTCGGCGCCGAGCTGCGGCCGGACCTGCCAGCCGGCCAGCGCTCGCCGCAGCTCCCCGCCGTGCGTCCCGTCCTCCAACGTGCCGGAGAGCGCGAGATGCCGGCGCTCCGGCGCTGCGAATCCGCCGCAGGCGTGCATCGTGTCCAGCAGGGCGAGCGCCGCGAGGTCGGCCGCGGCCCGGGCCGCCCACCGGCCGACCAGCCGGCCCGCACCGGAGGCCGCGAGGTCGGTGGCGAGCCGCGTCTTCACCTGACCCGGCACCGGGGCCTTGGCGACCACCAGCACCGCCACCGGCGGCGACGCCCATCCGGCCGCGCTCATGCCAGTACCCGGTAGAAGTCGCGCGCGGCGCGCACCGTCCCCCGCACCGAGCCGGACACCTTGGACCGCGTGCCCTCCGCGCGCGGCAGGTAGCGCACGTCGTACTCGGCGAAGCGCCAGCCCGCTGCGACCGCGGCCTGCATCAGCTCGACCGGATAGCCGAACCGGCGGTCGTGCACCCCCAGCGCCACCAGGGCCTCGCGACGGCACGCCCGCATCGCCGGGAGGTCGTGCAGCGGGAAGCCGGTGCGGCGGCGCAGCCAGCGCACCACGAGGTCGTTGCCGAGGCGGGCGTGCCAGGGCCACGTGCCTCGCCGGACCGGACGGCGGCGCCCGGCGGCCAGGTCCACCGCGCCGGCGGCGACGGCATCCACCAGCGGGAGCACCTCGGTCGGGTCGAAGGAGCCGTCGCCGTCCATGAAGGCGACGATGTCGGCCTCGGCCGCGTCCAGCCCCGCAGCGACGGCGGCTCCGTACCCCGGCTCCGGCTCGTGCACCACGGTCGCGCCGTACCGCCTGGCGACCTCCGCCGTGCCATCCGTGGAGCCGTTGTCCACCACGACCACCCGGAGGACCTCGGGCACCAGGGGCAGGAGCCGCTCCAGTGCCGCGGCCTCGTCGCGGCACGGGAGGATCAGGTCTGCTCGGGCCATGCACCCCACGCTAGGCACGGTCGGCCCCGGACGTCGCCCGCTGGCTGCTTACGAACCGGTGACATCGCCCGCGGGCGGGGCGGCGCGGTGGACCGCGACCCTAGGCTCCCAGGCGTGATCGGTCGCCGCCATGCCCCCTGGATCGCGCTGGCCGTCGCGCTGGCGGTGGTCGTCGCGGCCATCGCGGTGCCGGCGCTGACCGGCTGGAACGTGCACGCCCGATCCTCACGCATCCCCCTGAGCGAGAACTTCCCGCCATGGCATGGCGACCAGCGGGCGCGGGTCGGGCCCGGGACCGCACCGGCACTGCTGCTGGCCGTTCTCGGCGTGGTGCTCGGCGGTCGGCTCGCCGATCGGCTGAGGTTCGGAGCGCTGCTGGCGGTCGCCTACGTCGTCGGACTCGGCTGGCTGCTGGCCCTCGCCCTCGTCGACGGCCCGGACGGACTGACCCGGGTGCTCGGGCACTGGTCGGAGTACCTGCCCACCGCGCGGGCGGTCGACGACGTCCCGGCGCTGTTGCGCACCTACGTCGACCGCATCCCGTCCGACGCCCCGGACAACTGGGCGATCCACGTCGCCGGGCACCCGCCGGGCATGTTGCTGTTCTTCGTGGGACTGGTCCGGGTCGGCCTCGGCGGCGACCTCGCCGCGGCGCTGGTCGTCACCGCGCTGGCAGCGACGATCCCGCCGGCGGTGCTGCTGACGCTGCGGACCCTCGGCGCGGCGGCCACCGCGCGGCGGGCGGCCCCGTTCCTGGTGCTGACCCCCGCGGCGGTCACCCTGGCCGTCTCCGCGGACGCCGTGATGGCGGCGGTCGCCGCGTGGGCCACGTTGCTGCTGGCGCTGGCGGCCACCCGGACCGGGATTCCCGCTCTCGCCTGGGCCGCCGCCGCAGGGGTGGGCTACGGCTGTCTCGTGATGCTGTCCTACGGCCTGGTGCTCTTCGCCGCGGTCGCGGTGACAGTGCTCGTCGCAGCGCGGAGCTGGCGCCCGCTGTTGCCCTGCGCTGCGGCCGCCGGTGCGGTCGTCCTCGGTTTCGCGGTCGCCGGTTTCGCGTGGTGGGAGGCCTTCCCCGTGCTGCGCGAGCGGTACTGGGACGGCATCGCCGCCGACCGTCCCGCGAGCTACTGGCTGTGGGCCAACCTGGCGCTGCTGGTGACGACCGCGGGCCCCGCCGTCGCGGCCGGGCTGACCCGGCTCGGCGCGGTCGAGCGCCCCGCGCGCTGGCTCGTGCTGGGTGCGCTGGCCGCGGTGCTGGTCGCCGACCTCTCGCTGATGAGCAAGGCGGAGGTGGAGCGGATCTGGCTGCCGTTCGTGCCGTGGCTGACGCTCAGCCTCGCCGGGCTGCCCGACCGATGGCTGCGCCCCGCGCTCGCCCTGCAGGTGGCGACGGCGCTCCTGGTGCAGCACCTGGTCAGCACCTTCTGGTGACGGATCCTCCTCGGCCCGAGCCGCTGCGGATCAGGCGCGCAGCGGGGCCGTCGCGAACGCGGGGATGCCGACGGCCGGAGCGGTGCGCGCGGTGAACCCGAGCACCCGAGCGGCCCGTTCCGGGGAGGCCACGACATGCCGGACGTCGCCGGCCCGGAACTCGCCGGTGACCTCCGGGCGTGGCCCGCGGTCACCGGCGAGCAGGCGGGCGACCTCGGCGATGGTGACGGGATGCCCGGAGCAGACGTTGAAGGCGTCGCACCAGCCCGGGGCCGCGGTGGCCACCGCCTCCACGGCCGCGAGGTTCGCCGCCGCCACGTCGTCGACCCGCACGAAGTCGCGCACCTGCCCGCCGTCCTCGAAGACCCGCGGTGCCTCGCCGCGCGCCAGCGCGGAGCGGAAGATCGCCGCGACCCCGGCGTACGGCGTGTCCCGGGGCATGCCCGGCCCGTAGACGTTGTGGTAGCGCAGCGAGACGACCGCGCCCGGCGCCTGGCGGGCCCAGGCAGCGGCGTAGTTCTCCTGCGCGACCTTGCTCGCCGCGTAGGAGCTGCGCGGGTCCATCGGCGCGTCCTCGGGCACGAGCTCCCACGTCAGGGCACGTCCACAGGCGGGGCACGTGGGGTCGAACTCTCCTCGGCGGAGTGCCTCGACCGGTCGGGGACCGGGTCGCTGACGTCCATGATCGGCGCAGGCGTAGCGACCCTCGCCGTAGACGACCATCGACGAGGCGAGCACCAGGCGGTCCACGCCGGCGGCGTGCATGGCGGCGAGGAGCGCGGCGGTGCCGAGATCGTTGTGCGAGGCGTAGAGCGGCAGGTCGGCGACCGTCGTGCCCGCCCCGACCACCGCCGCCTGGTGGCAGACCACGTCGATCCCACCGAGCAGCTCGGTCCACGCGTCGGCGGCCCGCACGTCCAGGCGGTGCACGCCGGCCGGCGCCGCCGCGGCTCCGTGCGCCTGCGGCAGCATCAGGTCCACCGCGACCACCTCGTGGCCGGCCGCGTGCAGGGCGTCGCGGACCGCGCCGCCGATGAAGCCGGCCGCGCCGGTGAGCAGCACCCTCACGGGATCTCGCTGGGGATCTCGCTCGGGATCTCGTACGTGAGCTCGATGTCGTCGGCCCAGGCGGAGCAGCTGCACCCCGTCGGGTCCGGCAGCCGCCCGATGGCCCCGCCGAGCAGGTCGCCGAGCCGCTCGAGATTCGCGCGGAACAGGGCGAAGACCTCCTCCTGACCCACGCCCTGGCCCACCGACTCCCCGGCGTCCATGTCGGTGACCAGGGCCAACGTGGCGTAGCAGAGCCGCATCTCCCGGGCCAGCACCGCCTCGGGATGGCCGGTCATGTTGACCAGCGACCAGCCGGCCGCGGCGTACCCCTGCGACTCCGCCCGGGTCGAGAACCGGGGTCCCTCGATCACCACCATCGTGCCGCCGGCCGTGACGGCACCGTCGGCCGCCAGCGCCGCGGAGACGCCGGGACAGTAGGGGTCGGCGAACGGCAGGTGCACGGCGCCGGAGGTCACGTAGGTCTGCACCCGGCCCGACGTGCGGTCCACGAGCTGGTCGGGGACCACCAGGTCGCCCGGCGACACGCTCGTGCCGAGGCCGCCCACCGCGCACGGCGCCAGCACCTGCCGTACGCCGAGCGCCGCCAGCGCCCAGATGTTGGCCCGGTAGTTGATCGCGTGCGGCGGGAAGTCGTGGTGCTCGCCGTGGCGTGGGAGGAAGGCGACGCTGCGCCCGGCCAGTCTGCCGATCGCGACCGGCGCCGACGGGGCGCCGTACGGCGTCGTGACGTCGACGTGGGTCGCCTCGTCCAGGAACCGGTAGAAGCCGGTGCCGCCGATGACCGCGACCTCGGCGATGGGAGTGCTCACCCCGCGACTCTGGCAAGAAATGCCTCGTCTGGGGAGCCGTTCGGGGCGCCGTTTCGCGCCTCGTAAGGAATCAGCCGTCGCAATCGTCGACCGATGGTGGTGGGCGATACTGGGTTTGAACCAGTGACCTCTTCCGTGTCAAGGAAGCGCGCTACCGCTGCGCCAATCGCCCGGGACGGTCTCCCCCGTCCAGCGGCCGGCTCAGCGACGGCCCCGGAGGAAATTGACCCAGCCCCGCCCGGATCGGTCATGCCGTTCCGAGCGGGGCCTTGGAGCGGACGACGAGACTCGAACTCGCGACATCCACCTTGGCAAGGTGGTGCTCTACCAACTGAGCTACGTCCGCACTGCCGTGGCCGGCCTCTCGACCGGTTCCAGCGTCTTCCAGGTCCCTCCCCTGGACTGCGTCCCCCGCCCGGAACCGGGCGGGATCTCGCGTGAAGAGTGGTGGGCGATACTGGGTTTGAACCAGTGACCTCTTCCGTGTCAAGGAAGCGCGCTACCGCTGCGCCAATCGCCCAAGTCTTTAGTTATTCGAGGTGGGTACGGGATTTGAACCCGTGTACACGGATTTGCAGTCCGTTGCCTCGCCTCTCGGCCAACCCACCGCGCAGATGCCAGTCCCTGGACCCGGATTCTCATCCGGAGCCAGGCTGACCCCTGGTCAGCCAGTGGATCTGACCTCTCCGAGCGGACGACGAGGCTCGAACTCGCGACCTCAACCTTGGCAAGGTTGCGCTCTACCAACTGAGCTACGTCCGCATCGCAACCGGTTCGCCGCCCGTTTCCGGCCGGCTTGCTGCTGCGTCGAGAACATTAGCGGATCCCCAGGATCGTGCAAAAACGGGGGGTCCCTCGGGGCGTCGCCGGCGGCACCGGACCGCGGGCGGCGCCCCACGCCGACCCTCCTAGGCTTGAGCCCATGCACGCGTGGATCAACGGAGACCTCCTGCCCGACGCGACCGGTCCGGCGGTCCCGGTCACCGACCACGGCTTCACCGTCGGCGACGGCGTCTTCGAGGCGGTCAAGGTGGTCGACGGGCTGCCGTTCGCCCTGGGTCGCCACCTCGCCCGCCTCGAGCGCTCGGCGGCCGGACTCGGGCTGGTGGGCCTCGACGTCGACGACGTCCGCGCGGGTGTCGTCGCGGTCCTCGCCCAGGAGCACCTCGCACTCGGCCGCCTCCGGATCACCGTCACCGGCGGCAACGCCCCCCTGGGATCGGGCCGCGGCACGGACCCGCTCACGGTCGTGGTGGTGGCCGCAGCGATGGAGCCCGCCCCCTCCACCACGTCGGTGGTGACCGTCCCCTGGCCGCGCAACGAGCGTGGCGCCCTGGCCGGCCTCAAGACCACCTCGTACGCCGAGAACGTGGTCGCGCTGGCCCGCGCGGCCGAGCACGGCGCGAGCGAGGCGGTCTTCACCAACCTCCAGGGCCACCTGTGCGAGGGGACCGGCAGCAACGTCTTCTACGTCGTGGACGGCGAGCTGCGCACGCCCACCCTGGCCAGCGGCTGCCTCGCCGGCGTCACCCGCGACCTGGTGATCGAGTGGTTCGGGGCGCGCGAGGTGGACGAGCCGATCGAGGTGGCGTCCGTCGCCGACGAGATCTTCCTGGCCTCGACCACCCGCGACGTCCAGGCGGTCCGACGGTGGGACGAGCGCGAGCTGCCCGCACCCGGTCCGGTCACCGCGGCGGCGGCCCGGCGCTGGCGCGAGCGGGAGCAGGAGCTGCTCGGCCTCGACCGCTGACCCCCCGATGTGAAGAGTGGACGGCCCATGGGCTACAGTCCTCTTCGCAGTCGGAAACCGACAGCGATGACGGGCGATTGGCGCAGTGGTAGCGCGCTTCGTTCACACCGAAGAGGTCACTGGTTCGAACCCAGTATCGCCCACAGACCGAGGGCCGCACGGAGACGTGCGGCCCTCGAGCGTTTTTCGATCGACGTCAGGGCATGAACCGGACGTAGTAGTTCGCGCGGGTGCCGCTGACCCAGGTGAACTGGCCGCCCGCGACCACGCCGCCGGCGGTCGCGTCGATCGCCCGCACGCCCCAGAACTGGTTGAAGGACGGGCGGAACGAGTTGTCCAGGGCCCCGGAGACGGCGTCCGCGACGAGCAGCCTGACGCTGGTGTCGTTGCGGAAGCCCTCGTGGAACCCGAAGTAGACGTCGCCGTCGTAGTAGCGCACCGCCTGCACGTCGCCCATCGCCGTCATCGCCCACCGCCGTGCGCCGTCACCGGTGGTCCAGGCCGAGATCGAGTTGGCCTGCCCCCCGCCGGCGCCGAAGATCCGGCTGCCGTCGTCACTGACGTCGACGCCGAGCGAAGGTCGGACCGACCGGCTGAACGACGGCCCGGTGGTGGCGCCGGTGGTCGCCGAGACCGCCCCGATCCCGGCCCGATCGACGCCGTTCAGGCGACTGAACTGGCCGGCGAGGTAGAGCACGTCAGAGGTCGGCGACGCGGCGACGCCGAGCACCGGCGCGTTGGCGATGCCCCGGAACTGGCTCGACGGCTCCCCCGTGGCGGCGTCGACCTGAGCGACCCGGACGTGCCGGGCGCCGCGCAGAGCGATGAACGAACCACCGACGAAGAGCTGCGAGCCACGCACGTCGAGCGCGTACACGACCCGGTCCGCCCCGAGCACGAACGACCGGTCGACCTCCCCCGTCACCGGGTCGAGGCGCGCGCCGCGTTGCACGCTGACATCCCCGATGCGGGTGAACTCGCCACCGACCCAGACCGTGGTGCCGTCGGTGGTGAGCGCCCGCACCGTGTAGTTGGCATCGGCGCGCCAGGGCAGCAGGGCGCCCGTGGTGCGGTCGAACGCAGCGAGGTTCTGGCGCGGGGTGGTGGCGCCGTTGGGCGCGACGGCGGCGCTGAACGAGCCGCCCACGACCACGACGTCGCCGGCGATGGCGGTCGCCCGCACCGTGCCGTTGACCCCCCACCCGGCCTCGGGCTGTGGATCCGGGACCTCCGCGGCCACCGGGTCGCGCACCACCGCCGCCAGCAGTAGCAAGATCAGCACGGTGAGCGCCACCACGATGCGGCGCCTCGGCACCACCATCTCCCGACAACACCACATCGGGAGCCGGCGTGCATGGTCGAGTTCGGGGAAATCGCGCCCGCACGCCGTCTCCGGGCGAGACCCCGAGGTGGTGACCCGCGGACCGAGGGCGTGCCTCCTCGGCCCGCGGGTGTCTGGTGGACGCCGGCGACAGCGCGGCGTCACGCGTGGGGACGCAGCACCTGCCGCACGGCCCTCCCGGTGGCGAGCTCGTCCATGGCGCGGTTGACGTCCCGCAGGGGGAGCTCGTCCGAGATCAGCCGGTCGACCGGGAGCCGGCCTGCCCGCCACAGCCCGATCATCGCGGGGATGTCGACGGCGGGGCGGGCGGACCCCATGTAGGAGCCGAGCACCCGCCGGTTCTCCGCGACGATGCTCAGCGCCGGCAGCTGAAGGGTCGCCGACGGATGCGGCAGCCCCATCGAGACCGTGCCGCCGCCCCGCCCCGTGACGGCGTACGCCGCCTCGAAGACCCGCGCAGAACCGACGGCCTCGAAGGCCCAGTCGAACCGCTCCGGGGCGATCTCCTCGAGGAGGGCGTCCAGCTGCTCGGGCGCGCAGGCGTGGCTGGCGCCGACCTCCAGCGCCAGCTTCTGCTTCTCCGGCACGGGGTCGACGGCGACGACCGGCCAGGCCCCGGTCGCCGCGGCCCCCATGACCGCAGCGAGACCGACGCCGCCGAGGCCGAAGACCGCCACCGACTCCCCCGGCGCGACACCGGCGGTGCGGGTCACCGCGCCGTAGCCGGTCAGCATGGCGCACCCGAAGAGCGCCGCCGTGCCCAGCGGCACGTCGCGGTCCACCACCACGGCCGAGGAACGGTCGACGACGGCGTGCGAGGCGAAGGCGGAGACGCCGAGGTGGTGGCGGACCTCCTCGCCCTCCTGGCTCAGCCGCGAGCCGCCGCCGACCAGGTCGCCGGCGGTGTTGGCGACCACCGCCGCCGGGCACAGCGCGGGGCGCCCCGAGGAGCAGAATCGGCACGACCCGCAGCTGGGCACGTAGACCAGCACCACATGGTCGCCGACGGCGACGTCCCGGACGCCTTCTCCGACGACCTCCACCACGCCGGCCGCCTCGTGACCGAGCAGCATCGGGGTGGGCCGCAGCCGGTTCCCGTCGATCACCGAGAGGTCGGAGTGACACACGCCGGCCGCCTCGATGCGTACCAGCAGCTCACCCGGCCCCGGCTCGGACAGGTCGAGGGAGCCCACCTCGAGCGGCGTGCTCTCGGCGTACGGCGCCTCGGCCGGCGCGTGCCGCAGCACGGCCCCCGTGATCCTCATCGCGCGCACCCCACCGATCAGCCGAGGTGACCACGCACGGAGGCGTAGCCCTGCAGCAGGTTGCGGGCGATAGTGCGCCGCTGGATCTCGTCGGTGCCCTCGTAGATCCGCAGCAGCCGCAGCTCGCGGTACCAGCGCTCGACCGGGAGCTCGCGGGTGTAGCCCATGCCGCCATGGACCTGGAGCATCCGGTCCACGATCTCGTTGGCCCGGGTGCCGCCGTAGAGCTTGGCCATGGACTGCGCCTGGCGGGAGTCGTTGCCCTGGTCGACCTGCCAGGCAGCGCCGAGGACGAGCCAGCGCAGCGCCTCGATCTCGACCGCGGAGTCCGCGACCATCCACTGGATCGCCTGCCGCTCCGCGATCGGCTTGCCGAACGTGACGCGGTTGCGGGCGTGGTCCATCGCCATCTCCACCAGGCGCTCGCAGGCCCCCAGGGCGCGGGCCGGCAGGAGGTAGCGCCCCTTGCCGATCCAGCGCATCGCCATCGCGAACCCGCGCCCCTCCTCGCCGAGGATCGCCGAGTGGGGCACGCGTACGTCCTCGAAGACCAGCGACGCCGGTCCCCACTCCCCCATGGTGTCGATCATCTCGGAGCGCCAGCCCTGGTCCCGGTCGACCAGGAAGCAGGTGACCGACTCACCCGACATCCCGGCCCGGTGCTTCTCCGGGTCCGTCACGGCGAAGACCATCGTGAAGTCGGCCTCGTTGCCGCCGGTGATGAAGGTCTTCTCACCGTTGATCACCCACTCGTCCCCGTCGCGTACGGCGGAGGTCCGGATCGCCCGGGCGTCGGAGCCGGCGCCGGGCTCGGTGATCGCGAAGCACGAGCGCCGGTCGCCCTCGATCGTCGGCACGAGGTAGCGCGCCCGCTGCTCCTCGTTGGCGTCGAAGAGGATGTTGTCCGCCTCGCCGGCGAACCGGAACGGGATGAACGAGCGCCCGAGCTCGATCTCGATCAGCGCGGTCATCACCGCGCCGAGCCCCATCCCGCCGTACTCCTCCGGGGTCTGCACCCCGAAGAAGCCGGCCTGCTTGGCCTTGTCCTGGAGGTCGCGCATCTCCTCGGGGGTGACGCCGCGCTCGTTCTTCCGCTCCCGGGCCAGAGCCTCCGGCTCCAGCGGCAGGATCTCCTTGGTCACGAACGCACGCACCCACTGGCGGATCTCGCGCTCCTCGTCGGTCAGGTTCAGGTCCATCGCAGTCCTCTCGTTCGCCTCTCGGTCGCCTCTGGTTCGCCCTGGGTGTCGCCGCTGCCGTCGCGAGCCGGGTCGGCTCGCGACGGCAGCCGGCGCGGTCGGCAGGTCAGCTGGCGGGCTCGACCTCGGGGAGGCCGCTCGCCGGCGGAGCGTCGCCGGCAGCGGAGTCGTCCTCCTCGATCGGCGCGTCGCCCAGGTCCGTGACCAGCACCGGGGTCAGCGCCTTGCTGGCGCCGCTGCCCTCGATCTCGACGACCTGGATGCCGGAGAGGCCGAGATGGGAGTCCGCGGAGTAGCGGAACGGGCCGTAGCCGGGACCCTCGAAGGTGGAGCCGACCTCTTCGATCGCCGAGACGATGCCCTCGCGGGTCAGGTCCTCACCGGCCGCCTGCAGCGCCTGGACGAAGGTGTAGGCCTCCGCCATGCCGTAGATCTTGTAGTTGGTCAGGTCGCCCTTGCCACCCTGCTCGTCCCAGACCTTCTCCCACAGCTGCATCCACGCGTCGTCGTCGCCGATCCCGGGCATGTACTCGGTGGTGATCACGCCGCCCAGGAGCGCCGCGCCGTCCTTGACGGCGCCCTCGGAGAAGTCCGCCAGCAGGGACCCGACCAGGTCGGGGTCGGAGCCGATGTTGCTGTAGATCCACTGCGGCTGGAAGCCGAGCTTGAGCGAGACCAGCTGGGAGAGGGCCGTGTACGACGGCACGTTGAAGCCGACCACGAGGTCCGCGCCAGCGGCCTGGAGCTTCGCGATCTGCGGGGCGATGTCGGTGTTGCCCGGCGTGTAGGTCACGGTCTCGACGATCTGGCCGTCGGCGTACTGCCGGATCCCGGCCTCGCCGTCCTCGCCCAGGTCGTCGCCCTGGAGGAAGAGGCCGACCTTGGCGTCCGGCAGGTTCTCGGCGATGTACTGGCCGATGACCTTGCCCTCGATCACGTAGTCGGGCTGCCAGCCGAAGGTGAAGGGGTACTGGTCGGGCGTCTCGCCCCACTGGCGCGAGCCCGAGGAGACGAACAGGTCCGGCACCTCCTCGTCGTTGAGGAAGTCCACGACGGCGCCGTGGGTCGGCGTACCGAGACCGCCGACGATGCCGAAGACCTCCTCCTGGAGCACGAGCTCGTTGGTGACCGAGCTGGTCTTGGTGGGGTCGTAGGCGTCGTCCTTGACCAGGAACTCGATCTGGCGGCCGTTGACGCCGCCGTTCGCGTTGACGAAGTCGTAGTAGGCCTGGGCGCCGGCCGGGATCTCGCTGTAGCCCGGGGCGGCCACGCCGGTCAGCGGGAAGTGCCCGCCGATCTTGATCGTGTCGTCGGTGACGCCGACCGAGCTGCCGGTCGACTCCTCGGAGCTCTCCCGGTCCGTGCCGGCCCCGCAGGCGGAGATCGCGGTGCTGGCCGCCAGGACGGCGGCCGCTGCCGCGGCCGGCCGCCAGGATCGTCGGGTGGTGGTGGATCGGTTCATGCTCGTGCCCTCTCGGTTGCGTGGTGGGTGGGTGTTGTCGTTCGTTCGCTGTCGTGCTTCGCCGCGGCGCGCAGCGCGCGGCGGTGGCGCCACCCGCGCAGCGACCCGACGAGGCCGTTGGGCGCGAGCAGGATGACCAGCACCATGACCACGCCGTAGACGAGCGGGGCGAGCTCGGCCGACTGCACGTCGTCCAGGCCGAGGCCGCCGCCGAGCTGGGTGACCAGCTGCGGCAGGAAGGTGAGCAGCGCGGCGCCGACCAGCGCGCCGATCAGGCTGCCGAGACCCCCGAGGACGATCGCGGCGACCAACGTCAGCGACAGCGTCAGGGTGAAGCCACTGGGCGCGGCGATCCGGACCACCAGCGCCATCAGCGCACCGGCGAGGCCGGCGCAGGCGGCGCTGACCACGAAGGCGAGCACGCGACTGCGGGCCAGGTTGATCCCGGCGAGCTCCGCGGCGACCTCGTCGTCGCGCACCGCCCGCCAGGTCCGCCCCACGCGGCACCGGGACAGGTTCGCGAGCAGCACGACGACGCCCACCAGGGCCAGCCAGGCGACGTACGCCGTGTAGCGGCCGCGGGTCGGGTCCGTCGCCGTCAGGTAGAAGACCGCGTCGGCGAACCAGGCGGGCGCGTCCGGCACCCGTACTGTCAGCCCCTGCTCGCCACCGAAGGTGCCGTCCCAGAAGATCGCCAGTCCCGGCACGGCCACGGCCAGAGCCAGGGTGGCGCCGGCGAGGTAGGGACCGTGCAGCCGAGCGGCGGCGACGCCGACGACCGCACCCACGATCACCGCGGCCGCGGTGGCGGCCAGCAGGATCACCGGGAGCGGCGCCACGGGCTCGGCCTCCTGCAGGCACAGCGCCGCGGTGTAGGCGCCGATCGCCATGAACGCGCCGTGGCCCAGCGAGAGCTGGCCGTTGAGGCCGGTGAGCACGGTGAGGCCTGCGGCGGCGATCCCCAGGTAGGCCATCGAAGCGAGCTGGGTCGCGCGGAACTCGCCGACCAGGCTGAGCACCACGATCCCGAGGGCGGCCGCGACCAGGCCGGTGACGAGGTGACGCGCCAGCACGGACTCCCGGGCGGCGCCGACGATGCGCATCGTCATCAGACCCTCCTCTGCGCGGTGCTGGCGAAGAGACCGCCGGGCCGCACCAGCAGCACGGCGACCAGCACCAGCAGCGCGGCCATCGCGACCAGCTCCGAGCCCAGGTACCCGCTGACGAAGCTCAGGCAGAGGCCGAGCATCAGCCCGCCGGCGACGGCGCCGAGCGGGCTGTCCAACCCGCCCAGCACGGCGGCGACGAAGCCGTAGACCACCACGGGGTCCATGTAGGAGGGATGCACCAGGCCCCCACCGGCGATCAACAGGCCCGACAGCGAGCCGACCACGGCGGCCAGCGCCCAGCCGAGGCTGAGCATCCGGCCGACCTTCACCCCCAGCAGGCGGGAGACCTCGGCGTTGAACGCCGACGCGCGCATCCGCAGGCCCACGTCGGTGAACCGGAAGAGCAGGAGCAGCAGGACCAGGGTGGCCAGCACCGCGAGGATCGTGAAGATGCCGAAACCGGTCAGCGCGATCGTGGTGTCCCCCACCTCGAAGCCGCGCACCCCGAACGGGGCGGGGAACGACCGGAACTGCGAGCCGAAGACGAGCGCCGCCACCGAGTGGAAGACGATGAAGAGGCCGAGCGTGAGGATCACCGGGTTCAGCTCGACCGAGTGGTCCACCCGGCGCACCACCAGCCACTCGACCGCGACCCCCAGCACGAACCCCACGACGAGCGCCGAGCCGAACCCGATCCAGTAGGAGTAGCCCGCGTCGATGACCGTCAGCGCGACGTAGGTCGTCAGCATCGCCATCGGCGCCTGGGCGAAGTTCACGATCCGGGTGGACCGCCAGATCATCACCAGCGCCAGCGCGAAGGCGGCGTACACGAAGCCGAGCGTCAGGCCGCTCAGCGTCGTGGTCAGGAACTGTTGCACCGTCTGTCCTCTCTTGTCGGCAAGCAGCCGTGCTCAGTTGCCGAGGTAGGCGTCGCGGACCCGGACGTCATCGGCCAGCACGTGCGCCGGCTCGTCGGCGACCACGCGTCCGAGGCCCAGCACCAGCCCGCGGTCGGCGATGGACAGCGCGCTCCGGGCGTTCTGCTCGGCCAGCAGCACCGTCAGGCCCTCGGTGTCGACCAGGTTCCGCAGCAGCGCGAAGATCTGGGCCACGATCCGGGGCGCCAGGCCCAGGGACGGCTCGTCCAGCAGCAGGATCCGCGGCTCGGCGAGCAGCGCACGCCCGATCACGAGCATCTGGCGCTCCCCGCCCGACAGCGTGTGCGCGACCTGGTCGCGCCGTTCACCGAGCACCGGGAAGAGGTCGTAGATCCGGTCCACGTCGAAGGCCCGGCGCCGGCCGGTACGACGCGCGCCGAGCACGCCGAGACGCAGGTTCTCGCGCACCGTCAGCTCGGCGATGACGCCACGCCCCTCGGGCACGTGGGCGAGGCCGGTGCGGGTCATCTCCTCCGCCGGGGTGCGCAGCAGGTCGCGATCGCTGAGGTGCGCGACACCGGCGCTCGGGCGGACGAGCCCGGACAGCGTCCGGAGCAGCGTCGTCTTGCCGGCGCCGTTGGCGCCGAGCACGGCGGTGACACAGCCGGAGGCGACCTCGAAGGAGACCCCGTCCAGTGCCCGGACCGGGCCGTAGGCGACCGTGAGGTCGCTGACGGTGAGCGCGTTCATCGGTCCCCCTCCGCGTCGTGCCCGTGCGCGTCGACGCCCAGGTAGGCCGCCAGCACCGCCGGGTCGTCGCGCACCTCGGCCGGGGCGCCACGGGCGATCACCCGCCCGAAGTCGAGCACGACGAGCCGATCGCAGACGTTCATGACCAGGTCCATGTGGTGCTCCACGAGCATCACCGACATCCGATCCCGCAGGCTCGTGATGAGCGCGCCGAGGGATTCCATCTCCTCCTCGGAGAGGCCGCTGGCCGGCTCGTCCAGCATCAGCAGATCGGGATCGGCGACGAGGGCGCGGGCCAGCGCGACCCGCTTGCGCAGCGCGTACGGCAGGGCTCCGGGGTAGCGGCGGGCGTGCTCGGCGATGCCGAGCTCGTCGAGCGTGGCCATCGCCCGCTCACGGAGTCGGCGCTCGTCCCGGGAGCTGCGCGGCAGCGCGAGCAGCCCGGACCAGAACCCGGCCCGCGCGGCGCGGTCCAGTCCGACCACGACGTTGTCCAGCACGGTCATCCCGTTGAAGAGACCCAGGCCCTGCAGCGTGCGCGCGATGCCGAGACCGGCCAGCCGGTGCGGCCGGACCCCCGTCACGTCGGCACCCTGCCAGGCGAGCGTGCCGGTGTCGGGCCGGGTGAAGCCGCAGGCGACGTTGAAGAGCGTGGTCTTGCCGGCGCCGTTCGGGCCGATCACCCCCAGGACCTGGCCCGGTGCGACCTCGAGGTCGACCTCGCTCAGCGCGGTGAGGCCTCCGAAGGTGACGGTCACCCCGCTCATGGCGAACACCGGCGTGGCCGTTGCTGCTGGCACCGTTCCTGCTGTGGGCACCGTGGCTCCTCGATCGACAGACTGCTGTGGCGTGCATCACTCTGGACGAGGTGCACAAAGACCCGATATGGACGCACCGCACAAGATCCATCGGGCAATCCGCATCGATCCGGTCAATCGGGGTGGCAGGAATGTGCAACCAGTGCAACGCTGTGGCGCATGTCACGCGCACTAGGAGCCGACGGCCCACCCCACCGCGTGCTCGGCCGCGCCGCCCGTGCAGACGCCGCGGAGGAGCGCCTCCGCCGCGGTTGGGAGGCCCTGATCCCGTACACCGACGAGATCGCCGACACGATCAACGCGCGCCTGCGCCACAACGACCCCGAGTGGTTCGAGCAGGCGCCGCCGGAGCTCCTCGCCGACGTGCACCACAGCATCCGCGAACATGTCCGCCACGGCCTGCTGACCCTGGCGGGCCGGCCCGACGGGGACCATCGGCCCGCGGACGTGTGGCGCGACGCCGGTCGCCGTCGCGCCCGCCAGGGCGTCTCGCTGGAGCTGACGCTCAACGCCTACACGCTCGGCGCCCGCGTGCTGTGGCAGGCGCTCCTCGAGCTGGACGACCCCGACCTCGGCCTCGACGACGGCCTCCTGGTGATGGCGGGCCAGCGGATCTGGCGCGATCTGGACGTGCAGAACGCGGTGGTCATCGACGCGCACCGCCGCGAGAGCGTGCGGCTGGCGCGGCGCGACCACCACCGCCAGCAGGGCCTGCTGGACCGGCTGGTGGACGGTGGCGGGGCCGATCCGGCCGTCGCGGCCGAGGCGGCCGCGGTGCTCGGCGTGACTCCCGGCGAGCCCGTCGCCTGCATCGCGGCGCCGCTCGACGACTCCCTCGACGAGCCCCTGCGGGCCGCCGACGACCGGCTCGAGCGCGCCGGGCGCGGGTCGTTCTGGCACGTTCGGCGCGGCACGCACTTCGGGATGGTGCCGATGGGCAGCCTCACCCCCGATGAGCTGGTCACACTGCTCCGCCCGGCCGTGGGCAGGGTCGGGGTCGCGCTCTCCACCGACGGGATCGTCGGTTTCGCCTCGGCCTACCAGCTCGCGACCCGGGCGGCCCAGACCATTCCGCGCGGACAGGCCGAGGTCGTGCTGGTCAGCGACCGTCTGCCCGAGCTCATGCTGAGCGCGAGCCCCGACGTGTCGGCACTGCTGGTCCAGGAGACCCTCGGGCCGCTGCTCGGGCTCGGCGACCACCAGTCCGAGGTGCTGTTGACGACCCTGGCCACGCTGATCAGGTGCAACGTCTCGCCCACCCGCACGGCCGAGGAGCTGTACTGCCACCGCAACACGGTGCTCTACCGGCTGCAGCAGATCGAGCAGCTCACCGGTCGGGACCTGCACTCGGCGCGCGACCGGCTGCTGCTCGCGCTCGCGCTGATCGCCGTCGGGCGAGGTGACGTGGGCGCTGACCCGCTGCTGGGGTGACGCCGGGCCGGGCGCCGCCCAGCGACCCCACCGACCGACTCCACGCAGCGGCCCTCGACCCTGGCGGAGCATCCGTCGCCGTGCCAGGATCGGGACGGCCAGCGCCCGTCACCGAGGAGGCAACGATGTCCATTGGTCCCGTCGAGGTAGTGGTGCTCACCTTCCCGGGGAGCCGGTTCAACGGTGCGATCATCCCCGAGCTCGAGCGCCTCCAGGAGGCCGGGACGATCACGATCGTCGACGCGGTCTTCGCCCACCGCGCCGACGACGGCGAGCTGACCGTCGTCGAGCTCGACGAGGACGACGCGGCGTCGGCCGACCTGGCGCCCCTCGCCAATCTGTTCGAGCAGGTCGAGGCACTGTTCTCCGACGAGGACGTGACCTCGCTGACCGAGCACCTCGAGCCCGGCAGCTCGGCAGCGCTCCTCGCCTTCGAGCACACGTGGGTCAAGCCCCTCCGCGACGCTGTCGTCGGCTCCGACGGCGAGCTCACGGCCAGCATCCGGATCCCGGCGGAGGCGGTCGAGGAGGTCCTGGACGCGCTCCGGGCGACCACCTGACCGGCGCAACGACGACTCAGCGACGACGACTCAGCGACGGCAGGACGAGTAGTGGAGAGGACGACACCATGATCGGACAGCGACGCATCGGCCGACCCGGGCTGATCGGCACGGCGGCTCGGACCGCGGTGATCGCCGGCACGGCGCAGGCGGTCTCCGGCAACGTGGCCCGACGACAGCAGCGACGGGCGGCCGACCAGGCCCAGCAGGCCTACGCGGCCCCTCCCCAGCAGGCGTACGCCGCCCCGCCCCAGCAGGCCGCGCCGGCCCCGGCGGCCCCTGCGTCCGGCGGTGCGGGCGACGACATGATGGCGAAGCTCTCCCAGCTCGCCGACATGCGGGCCAACGGCCTGCTCAGCGAGGAGGAGTTCGCGGCCGCGAAGGCGCGCCTGCTCGGCTGACCGAGCAGGCGCGTCCCGCAGCGCGTGTCCTCGGCCGCGCGCTCAGCCCTGCGGACCGCCCGCGTCGGGCTCCGCCGTCGGGTCGCCGGCGATCCCGGTCGCTTGCGGGGCGGGGCCGGAGCCGGACGTCCGGGACCGGCGGGCGAGCACCACGGCGGCCACCGCGGCGGCCACCAGCGCGCCCAGCACGAGCACCACCACCCCCCGGCGACTCCCCTCGTCCTCGGGCAGGTACTCCGCGACGTTCTCCGGCAGGTGGGCCACCACCGAGTCCGCGACCTCGCCGCCACGCTCGGCGATGACCTCCCCGAGCTCGGCGCTCTTCTCGGCCAGGACCTGCGCGGCCGCTTCGACCCGGGGCGAGACCACCTCGGCGACGTGCTCCATCTGCGCGGCCAGCTGTTCCATCTCGTCGTTCACGTCGATCGTGGGCATCGGCACTCCTCCTCGGAATCCACTGTCCCCCGCCCCCTACCCAGCCTCATGTCGCCCACACCTTCCGCGTCCGTGCGCCGCTCCGGGGCAGCACCGGAACCGGGTGCGGCGAACGTCACAAATCCCTCGGCGCGCCGCGGAATGGTTGCCAGGCGGGCCACGTTGAAGAAGTCATGAGCACTGTTGACCTCACCGCCGCCAACTTCGAGCAGACCGTCCTCGACAACGAGATCGTCTTCGTCGACTTCTGGGCGTCGTGGTGTGGCCCCTGTCGCAACTTCGCGCCGATCTACCAGGCCGCGGCCGAGCAGCACGGCGACGTCGTCTTCGGCTCGGTCGACACCGAGGCCGAGCAGGAGCTCGCCGGCGCCGCCCGGATCACCTCGATCCCGACGCTGATGGCGTTCAAGAAGGGTGCCCTGGTCTTCTCCCAGGCCGGCGCGCTGCCGGCGCCCGCCCTCGAGCAGGTGATCAGCGCCGTACGCGAGTTCGACGTCGAGGCGGCGATGGCCGAGGCGCCCGAGCAGAACCAGGCCTGACCAGGCCTGACCAGGCCTGACCAGGCCTGGCGCCGGGGCGCGAGGCGCGCGGCCGGGCGGCGCGATCACTCGCCCTCGGTGGCGAGCTCCTCGTTGTGGGTGCCGGGCCGCGGCGCCCACGGCAGCTCCCGGGCGGGCCGGACCACGATCAGCCGGTCGCCACGCGCGAGCAGCGTCACCACCGGGTCGAAGTACCGGTACACCTTCTCGTCGCGGACGACGGCGATCACCTGGTCGGGCAGCGACTGGGGCGGACGCCCCACCTCGGAGACCAGCAGCTCGCGCTCGGCGACCTCGAGGCCCTCGCCGTAGGTGAGCAGGTCCTCCATCACCGAGCCCAGCTTCGGCGACAGCGTCGACAGGCCGAGCAGGCGGCCGACAGCATCCGACGACGTGATCACCGAGTCGGCGCCGGACTGCTTCATCAGCGGCGCGTTCTGGTGCTCCCGCACCGACGCCACGATCCAGGCCTCCGGGTTCGCCTGGCGCACCGTGAGCGCCGCCAGCACGTTCGTGGCGTCGTCGTCGGTGGTGATGATGATCTGGTCCGCCTCGGCCACCCCGGCCTGGTTCAGCACCTCACGGCGGGTCGCGTCGCCGCTGATCACGGCCAGCCCCTGCGCGTTGGCCGTCGCCAACGCCGTCGCGTCGGGGTCGACGACCACCACCTTCTCCCGGTCCAGACCGTTGCTGACCAGCGTGTCGATCGCGCTGCGCCCCTTGGTCCCGTAACCGATCACCACGACGTGGTGTCCCATCTGCTTCCTCCATCGACCGATCCGGAACTGTTCGCGACCGCGCTGCGCGAGCACCTCGAGCGTGGTGCCGATCAGCAGCACCAGGAACGCGATGCGGGCCGGGGTGATCACGAACGCGTTGATCAGCCGGGCGTTGTCGGTGACCGGAGCGATGTCGCCGTACCCGGTCGTGCTCAGGGTGACCGTGGTGTAGTACAGCGCGTCGATCGCCGAGACCGTCCCGTTCGGGTTGACCAGCGTCGCGTCTCCGGCATCCCGATAGCCGCCGCGGTCGAGGTACACGACCAGCACCGTGCCGACCAGGATCGCCGCTGCGGCGAGCAGCCGGCGCCCCAGCTCCCACCAGGGCGAACGCGACCGCTCCGGCAGCACCACCCTGCCCAGGGCAGCGCCGTCGATGGACGGATCGCTCGACACCTCACTCACGGCGGCGAATCTAGTCCACCCGCGGCGCGGGACGGCGGAGGAGGCGGTTGACCAGGTCGCGGCGCGCCCTGCTCGTGGCCTGCTGCGGGAACACCGTGTCGAACGCAGCGTTCACCGCGGCGCCGATCAGCACGGCGAGGGCCACGAGGTAGAGCCAGAGCAGGATGGCGATCGGCGCGGCCAGCGGCCCGTAGACGGACCGGGAGTCGGCGGCGGTGACGGTCAGGAACCAGCGCAGCATCGTCGAGCCCGCGATCCAGGCCAGCAACGAGAAGGTGGCCCCGGGCAGGTTGAAGCTCCAGCTGGTCCGGACCGGCACCGAGAAGTGGTAGAGCGTCGCGAGGAAGCAGATGCACACCACGACCACGACCGGCCAGTAGAAGTGCATCAGGAAGTCGGCTCGGTCGGGCAGCGCCTCCTGGACCAGCGCCGGCCCGGCGACCACCAGCGGGATGGTGATCGCGCCGGTGACGAGGGCCAGCACGTAGAGCAGGAACGACAGCGCGCGGGTCCGCACGATCCCGCGGTGCCCACCCAGCCCGTGCATGATCGTGATCGTGTCGACGAAGACGTTGAGTGCGCGCGACCCCGACCAGAGGGCGAGCACGAAGCCCACGGAGATGACGTCGAACCGGCCACTGCCGAGGACGTCCTCCATGGTCGGCTCGATGACGCGGTGCACGGCCCGGTCGGTGAGGAACGTCGAGAAGAGGTCGATCACCGACGCCTGGACGACCTCGACCTGGTCGGCGCTGAACCGGTCGGACACGTAGCCGACCGACCCCGCCAGCGCGAAGATCAGCGGCGGCACGGAGAGCACCGCGAAGA
This sequence comes from Nocardioides sp. GY 10113, assembly GCF_004919105.1. GTDB lineage: Bacteria > Actinomycetota > Actinomycetes > Propionibacteriales > Nocardioidaceae > Nocardioides. The sequence goes on along the minus strand of NZ_STGK01000019.1, from coordinate 36,879 downwards.
AGGCGCCCTCCGCCGCGAGACCGGTCACCCGATAGCGCAGGCACGAGTCGACTGTGGCCACGACCACCCGCCACAGCTGGTGCAGGGCTCGCCGCCACACCGGCCCGTTCGCTCGATCGTCCGAGGCGCCGGGCTCCGGGGCCGGTGTGGCGTCGGGGTCGCTCAGACCAGCTCCAGGCCCGGGTAGAGCGGGTGCTTGTCCAGCAGCTCCGCCGAGGCGGCGCGGGTGCGGTCCGCGATGCCGTCCGCCATCGCGTACGACGCCTTCGACGGCGTCCCGGCCTTGGTGGTGCCGGCCTCGGTGCCGTTGAGCACCTCGACGATCAGCTCTGCCACCCGGTCGAACTCGTCGTGGCCGAAGCCGCGCGTGGTCAGCGCCGGCGTGCCCAGGCGGATGCCGGAGGTGTACCAGGCCCCGTTCGGGTCGGACGGGATCGAGTTGCGGTTGGTGACCACGCCGGCGTCGAGCAGCGCCGACTCCGCCTGCCGGCCGGTCAGGCCGAAGCCGGAGACGTCGAGCAGCACCAGGTGGTTGTCGGTGCCGCCGGTGACCAGCCGCGCACCGCGCTTGAGGAAGCCGTCGGCCAGCGACTGCGCGTTGTCGGCGACGCGCTGGGCGTAGTCGGCGAACGCCGGCTGGCGGGCCTCGGCCAGCGCCACCGCCTTGGCGGCCATCACGTGCGAGAGCGGGCCGCCGAGGACCATCGGGCAGCCACGGTCCACCGACGACGCGTACTCCTCCTGGGCGAGCACGAGGCCGCCGCGGGGACCACGCAGGGACTTGTGGGTCGTCGTGGTGGTGATGTGGGCGTAGGGGACCGGGTTCTCCTCGCCGGTGAACACCTTGCCGGCGACCAGGCCCGCGAAGTGGGCCATGTCGACCATCAGCGTGGCGCCGACCTCGTCGGCGATCTCACGCATCTTCGCGAAGTTCACCCGCCGCGGGTACGCCGAGTAGCCGGCGACCAGCACCAGCGGCTTGAACTCCTTGGCCTTGGCGCGGACCGCGTCGTAGTCCAGCAGACCGGTCTCGGGGTCGGTGCCGTACTGCTGCTGGTGGAACATCTTGCCGCTGATGTTCGGGCGGAAGCCGTGGGTCAGGTGGCCGCCGGCGTCCAGCGACATGCCGAGCAGCCGCTGGTTGCCCAGCTCGTGGCGGAGCGCCTCCCAGTCGGCCTCGGAGAGGTCGTTGACGTTCTTGGCGCCGTACTTCTCCAGCCACGGCCCCTCGACACGGTGGGCCAGGATCGACCAGAACGCCACCAGGTTCGCGTCGATGCCCGAGTGCGGCTGCGCGTAGGCGTACGGGGCGCCGAAGAGCTCACGGGCGTGCTCGGCCGCGAGCGCCTCGACGGTGTCGACGTTCTGGCAGCCGGCGTAGAACCGGTGGCCGACGGTGCCCTCGGCGTACTTGTCGGAGAACCAGGTGCCCATGGTGAGCAGCACCGCCGGCGAGGCGTAGTTCTCCGAGGCGATCAGCTTGAGCGAGGCCCGCTGGTCGGCCAGCTCCTGGCGGGTCGCGTCCGCGACGCGGGGCTCGACGGCGGCGATCACCTCGAGGGCCTGCTGGTAGGCGCTCGAGACCAGGGCGGCGGAATCAGCGGGGGGCACGGCGGCGTTGTCGCTCATGCCGCACAGCGTATCGGCGGCGGAGGCGCCACCTCGATAAGGGCGAGCGTGGCGGAATGCGGCCGGCGGGCGCATGTGACATGCGTCGCACCGGCGGCGGGCTCAGGCGGAAGACGGCCGGCCGATGTTCCATATCCTGGGATTCCTGTCCACCACATGAGATTCGACGTTGTGAACCGGGCGTCCGCAGGGTGAGACTCTTCCCCATGGTCACCGCTGCAACGCACGCCTTCCTCGTGGTACGTCGCCACGTGGACCTCGGGCGCACCCGCAGCGCGATGTGTTGGCCCCGCTGAGTCCCCCCAGCCGGCCCCCTCACACTGCGCCTCCACGCCACCGACGCCCGGGCGCGCTCCACCCGAAGGACCTCACCTCGCCATGTCCGACCCTCGTTTCCAGGCCAAGAAGGCCCAGCACACCGAGATCCCCCGCCCGCGCCGCGCCGAGGGCCAGTGGGCACTCGGGTACACCGAGCCGCTGAACAAGAACGAGCAGTCCAAGAAGGACGACGACCCGCTCAACGTGCGGGCCCGGATCCTCCACGTGTACTCCAAGCGAGGCTTCGACTCGATCGACCCCGCCGACCTGCGCGGCCGGTTCCGCTGGATGGGCCTCTACACCCAGCGCAAGCCCGGCATCGACGGCGGCAAGACCGGATCGCTGCCCGAGGAGGAGCTCGACGACCGGTTCTTCATGCTCCGGGTCCGCTCCGACGGCAAGCTGCTCAGCGCCGACGCGGTGCGTGCCCTGGGCCAGATCGGCGTCGACTACGCCCGCGACACCGCGGACGTCACCGACCGCGAGAACATCCAGTACCACTGGATCCGGATCGAGGACGTGCCCGCGATCTGGGACCGCCTGGACCAGGTCGGCCTGCACTCGCTCGAGGCCTGCGGCGACTCGCCGCGCCCCTTCCTCGGCTCCCCCGTGGCCGGCGTCGCCGCCGACGAGATCATCGACGGGACGCCCGCACTGGAGGAGATCGAGCGCCGCTACATCGGCAACCCGGAGTTCTCGAACTTCCCGCGGAAGTTCAAGACCGCCCTGACCGGCCACCCGAGCCACGACGTCTCCCCCGAGACCAACGACGTCTCGTTCGTCGGCAGCGTGCACCCCGAGCACGGCCCGGGCTTCGACGTCTGGGTAGGCGGCGGCCTCTCCACCAACCCGATGCTCGCCCAGAAGCTGGGCGTGTGGGTGCCGCTGGACGAGGTGCCGGACGTGTGGTCCGGCGTCGCCAGCATCTTCCGCGACTACGGCTACCGGCGGCTGCGCTCCCGCGCGCGACTCAAGTTCCTGGTCGCCGACTGGGGCGTGGAGAAGTTCCGTGAGGTGCTGGAGAACGAGTACCTCGGCCGCCAGCTGGTCCGCCTGGACTCCCCCGAGACGCCGGTCGGGCACCGTGACCACATCGGGGTCCACGCCCAGAAGGACGGCAACGTCTACATCGGCCTGGCACCGACGGTCGGCCGGGTCTCCGGCAGCCTGCTGGTCAAGCTCGCCGACCTGATGGCCGAGTACGGCGTCGCCGGCGCCCGCCTCACGCCGTACCAGAAGATCGTGCTGATCGGTGTGGCTCCCGATCGCGTCGAGTCCCTGCTCGACCGCCTCGACGAGATCGGCCTCTCCGGCCGCCCGTCCCAGTGGCGGCGCAACACGATGGCCTGCACCGGCATCGAGTTCTGCAAGCTCGCGATCGTCGACACCAAGAACCGGGCCCGCGACCTCGTCGCCGAGCTCGAGCGGCGGTTCCCCGACATCGAGGTCCCGATCACGGTCAACGTGAACGGCTGCCCGAACGCCTGCGCCCGCACCCAGGTCGCGGACATCGGCCTCAAGGGCCAGCTCGTCATGCACGAGGGCGAGCAGGTCGAGGGCTTCCAGGTCCATCTCGGCGGCGCCACCGGGCTGCACGCCAACTTCGGGCGCAAGCTGCGCGCGCACAAGGTGACCAGCGCGGGCCTCGACGACTACGTCACCAGCGTCGTCAGCAACTTCCTGGCCGACCGCACCGAGGGTGAGTCCTTCACCTCCTGGGCCGCGCGCGCCGAGGACGACCTGCTGCGCGGGGACAAGACATTGGAGCCGACCGCATGAGCGCCGGCGCGGGCGGCGCGGGCGAGCGGGCGGTCCCGTTCCACTGCCCCTACTGCGGCGAGACCGACCTGTTCCCGGCCGAGCGCGGCTGGGAGTGCCGCTCGTGCCTGCGCGCCTTCACCGTCACGATGCTGGGCATGGTGCGCCCGGGCGGCTCCCGATGAGCGCGCGCACCACCGCCCAGGCGCGGGACTTCCGTGGCGCCCACACCGACGGCCGCACGCCGGAGGAGCTGCGCGAGATCGTCTCCCACTGGGGCGCCGAGCTCGAGCTGGCGCCCGCCGAGGTGATCATCGAGTGGGCCGCGGCCACCTTCGGCGAGCGCTTCTGCGTGACCTCCTCGATGGGTGACGCCGTCCTCGCCGATCTCGCCGCGAAGGTGGTGCCCGGGATCGACGTCGTCTTCCTCGACACCGGCTACCACTTCGTCGAGACGATCGGCACCCGCGACGCCGTCGCGGCGACGATGGACGTCAACCTGATCACGATCACGCCGACCCAGAGCGTGGCCGAGCAGGACGCCGAGCTCGGCAAGGACCTCTACCGGACCAACCCCGACCTCTGCTGCGCGCTGCGCAAGGTCAAGCCGCTGGCGGAGTCGCTGGCCGGCTACGACGCGTGGGCGACGGGGTTGCGGCGCGCCGAGACCCACAACAGGGTGATCGCCCCGGTGATCGGCTGGGATGCCAAGAAGGGCAAGGTCAAGGTCTCCCCCATCGCCCGGTGGAGCGACGAGCAGGTCGAGCGCTACATCGTCGAGAACGGCGTGCTCGTCAATCCGCTGGTCTACGACGGCTACCCCTCCATCGGCTGCGCACCCTGCACCCGGCGGGTGGCGCCTGGCGAGGACGCACGCAGTGGCCGGTGGGCAGGCATGAACAAGACCGAGTGCGGCATCCACTCCTGAGCGGACCCGCAGCGCGAGATCGGCCCCGGCCGGCCGCGAGCCCAGCACAACAGCAGAGCTGCCCAGCAGCACCGCGAAGCACCGATGAAGTAGCTGATGTATGAGAGGAGGAGCGAGAAGATGACCGCTCCCGCCCTGGTGGCTCTGGCCCACGGCAGTCGTGACCCGCGCTCCGCTGCCACGATCACTGCCCTTGTCGACGAAGCCAAGGCACAGCGCCCCGACCTCCGGATCGAGCGCGCGTTCCTGGAGCGCTCCAAGCCCGGCTTCCAGACCGTCGTCGACAAGCTGGTGCGGGCCGGGTACGACGAGATCGTCGTCGTACCGCTGCTCCTCATCGAAGCGTTCCACGCCCGCGTGGACGTCCCGGCGATGATCGCCGAGGCGACCGAGCGCCACCCCGGCCTGAAGATCCAGGCCACCCCGGTGCTCGGTCTCGAGGCCTGCTTCCTCGAGGTCCTCGACCAGCGCCTCCGGGTCGCTCTCAAGGAGGCTCGGGTGCGCGAGCTCGACGCGCTCGTGCTGGCCGCCGCCGGCACCTCGGACCCCTTGGCCAACCAGGCAGTCGCCAGGCTGGCCCGCGTGTGGGGTACCCACCACAAGCTCCCCGTCACCGCGGCGTACGCGACCAGCGCGCCGCCGGCGACCGGCGAGGCCGTCCGGGCGTTTCGCGGCGAGGGCCGTCGCCACATCGCCGTGGGCTCCCTGTTCCTGGCGCCGGGCACGCTGCTGGACCGGGCGACCGAGCTCGCGCTGGAGGCCGGCGCGGTCGCCGTGTCGGAGCCGCTCGGCGCCCACCCCGAGGTGGCCCGCATCATCCTGGCGCGGTACGCCGTGGGAGCCGTCGAGCTGGTCCCGGTCTGAGCGCAACCGGCACCGGCCGACGGCCCGAGCGGCTGACGGCCGGTGCCGACGCGCGGACGTGGTGTCCGCCCGGTTCAGCCGACCAGGCTCTCGAGGAGGCGCTCCAGCGTGCGCCCCGGGTCCGTGGTGAGCCCGCCGTGCACCGGACCGGGCTGGATCACGGTGCTGCGGGGCGCCTTGAGCAGCCCGAACCGGGTGCCCTGGTCGTCCTTCGCCTCCCGCGTGCCGTACGCCGTCGCGCGCTGACCGACCCCGAAGGCGGCGTGCGCCTCGCCGCGGCACACCGCCTCGACCGAGGCCAGCGCCGCGCGGACCGCGGCCGCGTCGAGGGCCGGCGCCAGCGCGGCGAGACGGGCGTCGTCCACCAGCGACAGCGATCCCAGGAAGGACCGGTCGGGGCAGTAGAGCACGACGCCCACGTTGATGAACTCCTCGCGCTCCACCCGCGGCACGCAGCGGAGGGCGACGTACTGGTAGGGCGCGGGCGTGGTGGTGCTCATCGGGTCACCTCGGGCAGCCAGCCGCGCTCGCCCGCGACGCGAGCGGCGAGGAAGTCGACGTAGCGCTCCCGGACGAGCTCCGGTGTCTCCGCATCCGGCACCGGTTCCAGCCACTCGTCGGGGACCTCGGCGACGGTCGCGTACAGCGCCTCGCGGTCGAGCAGCGCGGCCAGGGCCTCGTCCTGGTCGCGGGCGGCCCCCGCGAACCGGGCGAAGATGTGCTCGCTGACGTCGAACGGCTGTCGGGCGAACCGCTGGGGATCGCCTGGACCGCCCGGCCAGGAGTAGTGGAAGTAGAGCGAGGCGCCGTGGTCGATGGCGTGCAGCACGCCGCCCCAGACCAGCAGGTTGGGGTTGCGCCAGCTGCGGTCGACGTTCGCGGTCAGCGCGTCGAGCCACAGCACGCGGCCCGCCACCTCCGGCGCCGGCTCGACGGAGGAGTCGAAGCCGAACGCGCCGGGCAGGAAGTCGATGCCGAGGTTCAGCCCCGTGCTGGCGTTGAGCAGGTCCTGGACCTCCTCGTCGGCCTCGTAGCGCGCGATCGCCGGGTCGAGGTCCAGCACCACCTGATCCGGGGTCGGGATCTCCAGCCGCCGGGCGAGTCCGGCCACGATCACCTCGGCGACCAGGACGCGCAGCCCCTGACCGGCTCCACGGAACTTGCACACGTAGGTGCCGAGGTCGTCGCCCTCCACGATGCCGGGAAGGCTGCCACCCTCGCGCAGCGGGGTGACGTAGCGGTTCACGACGACGGTCGACAGCACGGCGGACACTCTAGGTGGACGTGCCGCCGACCCTGCCGCTGGCCTCGGGTCTCCGCGGCTGAGCGCCGGTCAGTGCGCCATCCCGCCGCGGCGGTTGACCAGCGGCGGCTCGGAGGACCACGGGAAGTCGATCCAGAGGTCGGTCGACTTCCAGGCGTACTCCGGCTTGATCACCGAGCGCGGCTTCTCGTAGACGACAGCGGTGCGGGCCTCGAGCACGTGGTCCGCGCAGAACTTCTGCACCGCCTCGAGCGTGCGCCCGCTGTCGGCGACGTCGTCGGCGATCAGGACCTTCATGCCGGTCAGGTCCACCGCCGCCGGCGTCGGGGGCAGCATCATCGGCACGTCGAGCCGCTGGTCGATGCCGGTGTAGAACTCGACGTTGACGGCCGACAGGTTCTTCACGTCGAGGGCGTAGGCAAGGCCCATGGCCAGCCCCAGTCCGCCTCGTGCGATCGCGAGGACGATGTCCGGCTCGAAGCCGTCGTCGACGATCTGGCGGGCCAGGTCGCGCACGGCATCGCCGAACGCCTCGTAGGTCAGAACCTCCCGCTCCGGCGCGGACTCGGTCATCTCAGAGCTCATCGGCCCATTCTGTGGCACCGAGCTCCTCGCGCACCACCGCGAAGGCGACACCGGCCGAATAGCCCTTCCGCGCGAGCATCCCGGTGAGCCGGCGGAGCGCCACCGTCTCGTCGAGCGCCCGCATGCTGCGCAGCTTCTTCCGGACCAGCAGGCGGGCCGACTCCGACTCCGCGGCCGGGTCCACCTCGTCGAGCACCTCACGCACGGTCTCGTCGGCGATGCCCTTGCGACGCAGCTCCTGGGCGAGCGCTGGTCGCGCCAGCCCACGCGTGCGGCGACGGCTGTCCACCCACTCCCGGGCGAACGCCTCGTCGTCGATCAGGCCGACCTCGGTGAACCGGTCGAGCAACGGGGTGGCGATCTCCTCCGGGACGTTGCGCCGGGCCAGGCGGGCAGCGAGCTCGTGGCGGCTGCGCGCCTGGCCGGTCAGCTGGTCCAGCAGGATCTTGCGGGCGACCGCCTCGTGGTCGGCCTCCGGGTCCTGCTCCGCGTCGGGCGCGGGTCCCGCCGCCTCCGACGCCGGGGCGGCGGCCGCGGGCGCACCCCCGACGGCCAGCCGCGCCCGCGCGAACTCCTCGGCGTCGAGCATCAGAAGCTGTCGACGCCGATCGGCTCGTCAGAGAGGTCGTCCTCGACGCTCGGCGTGACGCCCAGCTTCTCCAGGATCCGCTTCTCCAGCTCGTTGGCCAGGTCCGGGTTGTCCTTGAGGAAGTTCCGGGCGTTCTCCTTGCCCTGGCCGAGCTGGTCGCCCTCGTAGGTGTACCAAGCGCCGGCCTTGCGCACGAGGCCCGCCTCGACACCCACGTCGATCAGGCCACCCTCACGGCTGATGCCCTGGCCGTACATGATGTCGAACTCCGCCTGCTTGAACGGCGGCGCGACCTTGTTCTTCACGACCTTGACCCGGGTCCGGTTGCCGACCATGTCGGTGCCGTCCTTCAGGGTCTCGATCCGGCGGACGTCCAGGCGGACCGAGGCGTAGAACTTGAGCGCGCGACCACCCGTGGTGGTCTCCGGCGAGCCGAACATCACGCCGATCTTCTCGCGCAGCTGGTTGATGAAGATCGCGGTCGTCTTCGACTGGTTCAGCGCGCCGGTCATCTTCCGCAGCGCCTGGCTCATCAGGCGGGCCTGGAGACCGACGTGGCTGTCGCCCATCTCGCCCTCGATCTCGGCCCGCGGCACCAGCGCGGCCACCGAGTCGATGACGATCAGGTCGAGCGCGCCGGAGCGGATCAGCATGTCGGCGATCTCCAGCGCCTGCTCACCCGAGTCGGGCTGCGAGACCAGCAGCGCGTCGGTGTCGACGCCGAGGGCCTTGGCGTACTCCGGGTCGAGGGCGTGCTCGGCGTCGATGAACGCGACGATGCCGCCGGCGCGCTGCGCGTTGGCGACCGCGTGCAGCGCGACCGTCGTCTTGCCGGAGGATTCCGGGCCGTAGACCTCGACCACGCGGCCACGGGGCAGGCCGCCGATGCCGAGGGCGACGTCCAGCGCGATCGCGCCGGTGGGGATCACGTCCAGGGGCGGGCGGGTGTCGTCGCCCAGACGCATCACCGAGCCCTTGCCGTACGACTTCTCGATGTTGAGAAGCGCGGCATCGAGCGCCTTCATGCGGTCGTCAGCGGCCATGTCTGCTCTCCTTGGGCTGGGCTGCGTGGAAGTCTTCGAGGTCTTCGTGCTCTTGCGTGTCATCTCGCCGCTGACGCTAGTCGGGGCCTCCGACACAACCGTCCGTGCCCTGCTGCACCGGGGTCGAGCCCGATGTGCTTGCGCTGCCACGGTTCGTCCCGGACCGCTCGGCACTGCGGACGGTGTGCGCAGGGTGGGTGGTCACCGCCAACAGTAGCCGAACACGTGTTCGAAGTGGAGGTGTCGGACCCGCGTGTCGCCCGGCGTGTCGCGAGGCGGGCTGCCGACGATCAGTCGCCGGACGCGGCCGCCGTACCGGCGGTCGCCGCGGGATCGCCGTCGTCGGGCGCGTCGGCGGCCGGCAGCGGCGCCTCCGCGTGCGCCCGGACCGCCGCGCCGACGACGCCCAGGGCGAGCGCCAGCGTCACCAGCGCGAGCGTCGGGTAGCCGGCCAGGTCGACCACCAGACCCGCCGCGGCGCCGGCACCCGCAGCGGTCATGCCCATCACCAGGTCGGAGGTGCCCTGCACCGCGGTGCGCGCCGCCAGCGGCGCGTGCTCGGCCACCAGCGTCGAGGCGGAGACCATCGCCAGCGACCACCCGACGCCCAGCAGGAACAGCCCCGACGACACCTGCCACGACATGCCGTCCGGCGAGGAGGCGCAGAGCAGCAGCGCCGCGACCAGGACGAACCCGCCCAGTCCCAGCACCGGCGGCCGGCCCAGCCGGTCGGCGAGCACGCCCACCAGTGGCGAGAAGGCGAACATGCCCAGCACGTGGCCGCTGATCACCAGCCCGATCACCTCGAGCTCGGCTCCCCCGTGCTCCATGTGCAGCGGCGTCATCACCATCACGCCGACCATCGCGGCGTGCGCCATGGCCAGGCCGCCGATCGCGTAGCCGAGGACCGGGCGATCGCCGATCGCGGCACGGGCCGCGGTCCACGACGACTGGCGGCGGACCGGTACGGCGGCGTGCGGGACCGCCGACTCGCCGAGGCGCTGGGCGAGCAGGAGCGGATCCGGGCGGAGCCCGACGCCGACCACGATCGCGGCGGCGAGCATCCCGACCGCGGCGATGGCGAACGGGCCGGCCAGCTCGGGGATGCCGACGGTGCGCGCGAAGGAGCCGGCCGGACCGGACAGGTTCGGGCCCGCGACGGCGCCGACGGTCGTCGCCCACACCACCAGCGAGAGCGATCGCGCACGGTTCTCGTCCGTGGCCAGGTCCGTGGCGGCGTACCTGGCGGCGCTGTTCGCCGCCGTCGCGGCGCCGAGCAGGACCGCCCCGGCCAGCAGCAGGACCATCGAGCCGAGCACGCCGGCGAGCACCACCAGCCCGCCGCCGGAGGCGCCCAGCAGGTAGCCGGTGCACAGGCCGAACCGGCGACCGCGCCGGGCCATCAGCCCGGCCAGCAGGAACGAGATGACCGCGGCGCCGAGCACCTGGGAGGTCTGCGCCAGGCCGGAGAGCGCCTCCGAGCCGGAGAGGTCGCGGGCCAGCAGCGAGGCGGTCGCGATGCCGATCGTGATGCCGATCGCGCCGACCGCCTGCGTCAGCACCAGCACCCGGACCGTACGCCGCTGGGCGACGCTCCGGTCGTCGTGGTGCCTCAACGCTCGCGCTCCGGGAGCCCGAGCGTCTCGTGGACCGCGCGCCACACCTCCTTGGGCGACACACCGGCCTCCAGCGCCTCCCGCGCCGTACGGTGCTCCAGGGAGCCCATCACGACCTGGTCGGCCCAGGCCGAGGCGTACGACGCGCCCAGGTGCTCCTCCATCCGCGCCCAGAACTCGGTGTGCCTCACGCGGCCATCATCCCCGACCGGTCCCGCGGCCCGCGACCGCATGGCCGTCAGGCATCCTCGCCTTCCTGCCAGACCCGCGTCACCAGCGGCACGCCCGGCCGGTAGGCCAGGTGCACGTGGCTCGGCGCGTCCAGCAGCGTGAGGTCCGCGCGGGCGCCGACCGCCACCCGCCCCAGGTCGTCGCGGCCCAGCGCGGCGGCGCCCGTCGCGGTCGCGGCGTGCACCGCCTCGGCGGGTGTCATCCCCATGTCCCGCACCGCCACCGCGATGCAGAACGGCACCGAGCTGGTGTAGCACGAGCCGGGGTTGCAGTCGCTGGCCAGCGCGACGCGGACGCCGGCGTCCAGCAGCCGGCGTGCGTCCGGGTACGGCTGCCGGGTGGAGAACTCCACGCCGGGCAGCAGCGTCGCCACGGTCCCGGAGTCGGCGAGCGCGGCGACGTCCTCGTCGGCGAGGAAGGTGCAGTGGTCGACGGCGGCCAGCCCGAGCTCGGCGGCCAGCCGGACGCCCCCGCCGTAGGTGAGCTGGTTGGCGTGCAGCCGGCCGCGCAGCCCGGCGGCCGCGCCCGCCTCGAGGATCCGGCGGGCCTGGTCGACGTCGAACGCGCCCCGCTCGCAGAACACGTCGATCCAGCGCGCGTGCGGGGCCGCCGCCTCGAGCATCGGTCCGGTGACCAGGTCGACGTAGCCGGCCGGGTCCTCGGCGTACTCGGCCGGCACGACGTGGGCGCCGAGGAAGGTCGTGTCGTCGGTGAACTCGCCGGCGACGCGCAGCCCGCGGGCCTCGTCCTCGACGCTGAGTCCGTAGCCGGACTTGATCTCGACGTGCGTGGTGCCCTGGCGGCGCATCTCCGCGACGTGGCGGGCGACGTTGGCGCGCAGGTCGTCGTCGCTCGCGCCGCGGGTGGCGGCCACCGTGGTGCGGATCCCGCCGGCGGCGTACTGCTCCCCCGCCATCCGCGCCCGGAACTCCTCGGAGCGGTCGCCGGCGAAGACCAGGTGGCTGTGGCTGTCCACGAACCCCGGGATCACCGCCCGCCCGCCGGCGTCGATCCGGGTGTCGGCGGCGGGCGCGTCCGCTCCACGGCCGACCCAGGCGATGCGGCCGGCCTCCCAGACGACGGCGGCGTCGGTGAGCACCCCCAACGGACCCGGCGCCACCCCGTCGAGCGCCGGGTCGTTGGTGGCCAGCTCGCCGATGCCGGTCAGCAGGGTCGAGCTCGTCCGAGCGGTCATCTCCACAGTCCTCCGATCGCGCGGTCCAGGTCCGCGCCCACCTGGGCGTGGTCGCCGTCGAAGACGACCCGTCCCCCCACCATCACCCGGCGCACGTCCGCCGGGTGTGCCGCGTAGACCGCGGTGTGCTCGTCGCCGCCGGTGCCCGCGGTCCGCGGGCTGGCGGGATCGACGGTGACCAGGTCCGCCGGCTCCCCGACGGCGATCCGCCCGGCACCGAAGCCGAGGAGCTGGCCGGCGGTGAACCGGCCGCGCCGGATCGAGGCGAGCCGCTCGTGCCCCTCCAGCGCGCGCATCTCGTCGAACGGGTCGATGATCGCCTGGCTGTCGCTGCCCAGGCTCAGCCGGACGCCGGCCTCGTAGAGCGCCCGCGCCGGTCCGATGCCGTCGCCGAGGTCGCGCTCCGTGGTCGGGCAGAAGCTGACCTCGGTGTCCGTCTCGGCCAGCAGCTCGATGTCGCGGTCGGTCAGGTGCGTCGCATGGACCGCGGTGGTCCGCGGCCCCAGCGCGCCGGCCTCGGCGAGCAGCCCGATCGGCGTGATCCCGTACGCCGCCAGGCAGGCCTCGTTCTCGGCCGGCTGCTCGGAGACGTGGACGTGCAGCTCCCTGCCGTGGGTGGCGTCGGCCACCGTGGCGAGCTGGTCGCGCGGCACCGCACGCACCGAGTGGATCGCGCCGCCGACCTGGTCGTGCTCGATCTCGGCCATCCGCGCCGCCCACCGGTCGGCGTCGCCGTCGTCGAAGCGCCGCTGGAGGGGCCCCAAGGGCTGGCCGATGCCGCCGGCGAGGTAGCAGGTGTCGATCAGCCGGATCCGGATCCCGGCGTCGGCCGCCGCCGCGACCAGGGCGTGGCCCAGGGCGTTCGGGTCGTCGTACGGGGTGCCGTCGGGCTGGTGGTGGACGTAGTGGAACTCGGAGACCGACGTGAAGCCGGCGGCGACCATCTCGGCGTACGTGGCCCGGGCGAGATCGTGGTACGAGTCCGGGTCGAGGCGGTTGGCGACGTCGTACATCTGGTCGCGCCAGGTCCAGAAGCTGCCCTCGCCCACCTGGACCCGGCCGCGCAGGGCGCGGTGGAACGCGTGGCTGTGGGTGTTCTTGAAGCCGGGCAGGGTGAGGCCGGGGATGCGGGCCTCGGAATCCCCGGTCGACCGGGGATTCCCGGGCGTGAGTGCCATCGCACTGCCCGTCACGCCGGAGGAAACCTCCGCGGAGGTGGCCGGAGTGACGGACGTGAACACCCCGTCCTCGACCGTCACCAGCACGTCGTCGCGCATCGCGCCGTCGACCCACGCGCGCTCCAGCAGGTACGACGTCACGCCGCGCCCTCCTCGTCCATCAATCGCCCCACTCGTCCATCACTCGCCCGGACCGGTCAGCAGCCCGGTCAGCGCCGTCGCCAGCGCCTCGACGCCGGCCAGGCAGTCGTCCGTCCCCGCCGACTCGGCCGGCGCGTGCGAGACCCCGGTGGGGTTGCGCACGAAGAGCATCGCCGTCGGGATGCCCGCCTCCTGCAGCACGCCGGCGTCGTGGCCGGCGATGCTGGGCAGCACCGGCACCGCGCCACCCAGAAGTCCGTCGACCCGCCCCCTCAGTACCGGGTCGAAGGAGACCGCGCCGGTGACCGACTCCGCGGTCACGCTCAGCGAGGTCCCGTCACGTTCGGCACGCGCCGCCGCCTGACGCTCGATCTCGGCGACGAGGTCGGCCATCCCCGACGGGGAGTCGGCCCGCGCGTCGAGCCAGGCCGAGACCCGCGAGGGGACGACGTTGGTCCCGTTGGGCGCGACCTCGACCCGGCCGAACGTCGCCCGCTGGCCCGCGAGCCGGGCCTGCTTGTTCGCCGCCAGCGCGGTCATCGCGTAGGAGAGCATCGGGTCGGCCCGGTCCTCCATCCGCGCCGCGCCGGCGTGGTCGGCCCGACCGGTGAAGTCGAAGCGCCACCGGCCGTGCGGCCAGATCCCCGACGCCGCCCCCACAGCGGCATCGAGGTCGACCAGCCCGCGCCCCTGCTCCACGTGGAGCTCGACGTAGGCGCCGACCCCGGCGAGCCACGAGGAGGGTGCGCCACCCTCGACGACGTCGCCGAGCCGCACGCCGTCGGCATCGGTCAGGGAGCGCGCGTCCTCCCAGGACGCCGCGCCGACCGCGAGGCGCGAGCCGAGGCAGGCGCGCCCGAACCGCGACCCCTCCTCCTCGGCGAAGACGCCGATCGCCAGCGGGCGGTCCGGCCGCACACCGGACTCGACCAGCCGGTCGTACGCCGCCAGCGCGGAGACCACGCCGAGCGGACCGTCGAACGCGCCGCCGTCGAGGACGGAGTCGAGGTGGCTGCCGGTGAGCACCGCGGGCCCCGCGGCGCCGTCCGGGCGCCACCAGGCGACCATGTTGCCGAACGCGTCGTGCTCGACCTCGAGCCCGCGCCGGTCCGCCTCCTCGACGAACCAGGCGCGCAGCTCGACCTCGGCGCCGTGCCAGGGCTGGCGGAAGTAGCCCCCGCTGGCCGCCGACCGTCCGATCGGCAGCAGCGCGGACCACATCTGCTCGAAATCCGGCCCGTTGCTGGCGGAGGAGGTCATCGCGGAACCCGCACGCCGCGCTCGGCGGCGACCTCCTCGGCCCGCTCGTAACCGGCGTCGACGTGACGGATCACGCCCATCCCCGGGTCGTTGGTGAGCACGCGCTCGATCTTCTGCGCGGCCAGCTCGGTGCCGTCGGCGACGATCACCTGACCGGCGTGGATCGAGCGGCCGATGCCGACGCCGCCACCGTGGTGCAGCGACACCCAGGTGGCGCCCGAGGCGGTGTTGACCAGCGCGTTGAGCAGCGGCCAGTCGGCGATCGCGTCGGAGCCGTCGGCCATCGCCTCGGTCTCCCGGTACGGCGAGGCGACCGAGCCGCAGTCGAGGTGGTCGCGACCGATCACGACCGGCGCCTTGAGCTCGCCGTTGGCGACCATCTCGTTGAACCTCAGGCCGGCGAGGTGGCGCTCGCCGTACCCGAGCCAGCAGATGCGGGCCGGCAGCCCCTGGAACTCGACGCGCTCCTGGGCCATGGTGATCCAGCGGCGCAGCTTCTCGTTCTCCGGGAAGAGCTCGAGGATCGCCTTGTCGGTGGCCGCGATGTCGGCGGGGTCGCCGGAGAGCGCGGCCCAGCGGAACGGGCCCTTGCCCTCGCAGAAGAGCGGACGGATGTAGGCGGGGACGAAGCCGGGGAAGTCGAAGGCGCGGTCGAAGCCGCCCTTGCGCGCCTCGTCGCGGATCGAGTTGCCGTAGTCGAAGACCTCGGCGCCCTTGTCCATGAAGCCGACCATGGCGGCCACGTGCGCGGCCATCGAGGCCTGGGCCTCCTTGGTGAAGCCGACCGGGTCGGCCTCGCGCCGGGCCTGCCACTCCTCGAACGGCACGCCGACCGGGAGGTAGAACAGCGGGTCGTGCGCGGAGGTCTGGTCGGTGACGATGTCGATCGGCGCCTCCATCTCCAGCAGCTGCGGGAGGATCTCGGCGGCGTTGCCGAGGACGCCGATCGAGAGGCCGCGACGCTCGTCGCGGGCCTGGACCGCCAGCTCGAGGGCGTGCTCGAGCGAGTCGGCCTGCACGTCGAGGTAGCGGGTCTCCAGGCGGCGCTGGATGCGGTGCGGGTCGCACTCGATGCAGATCGCGACGCCGTCGTTCATGGTCACCGCGAGCGGCTGGGCGCCGCCCATCCCGCCGAGTCCGGCGGTGACGGTGATGGTGCCGGCCAGGGTGCCGCCGAAGCGCTTGTCGGCGACGGCGGCGAAGGTCTCGTAGGTGCCCTGGAGGATGCCCTGGGTGCCGATGTAGATCCAGGAGCCCGCGGTCATCTGGCCGTACATGGTCAGGCCGAGGTCCTCGAGGCGGCGGAACTCCTCCCAGTTGGCCCAGTCGCCGACCAGGTTGGAGTTGGCGATCAGCACGCGCGGGGCCCACTCGTTGGTCCGCATCACGCCGACCGGCTTGCCGCTCTGCACGAGCAGGGTCTCGTCGGCCTCGAGGTCGCGCAGGGCGCGGACGATGGCGTCGTACGCCTCCCAGGAGCGCGCGGCGCGGCCGGTGCCGCCGTAGACCACGAGGTCGGCGGGGTTCTCCGCGTTGTCGGGGTCGAGGTTGTTCATCAGCATCCGCAGCGGCGCCTCGGTCTGCCACGACTTCGCGGTCAGCTCGGTGCCGGTGGCGGCGTGGATGGGCAGCCGCGGGTTGTTGGGCTCGGTCAGGTCGGTCATGCGAGTTCTCCGATCACGTTCTCGGCGGCCGTCAGGACCGCGCCGTTGCGGACGAGGTCGACGCAGGCGGCGATCTCGGGGGCCAGGAAGCGGTCCGTGCCCGGGCCCTGGATGCCGTTCTCCCGGAGCAGGGAGACGACGGCGCCGGTGGCCGGGGACGGGTCGAGCGGGGCGCGCAGGTCGAGCGCGCGGGCGGCGGTGAGCACCTCGACGGCGAGCACCCGGGTGAGGCCGTCGATCGAGCGACGCAGCTTGCGTGCGGCCGACCAGCCCATCGACACGTGGTCCTCCTGCATCGCGCTGGAGGGGATCGAGTCGACCGAGGCCGGGACCGCGAGGCGCTTCAGCTCCGAGACGATCGCCGCCTGGGTGTACTGGGCGATCATGTGGCCCGAGTCGACGCCGGGGTCGTCGGCCAGGAACGGCGGCAGGCCGTGGTTGCGGGCCTTGTCCAGGAAGCGGTCGGTACGACGCTCGCTGATGCTGGCGATGTCGGCGGCGGCGATCGCGAGGAAGTCCAGCACGTAGGCGACGGGCGCGCCGTGGAAGTTGCCGTTGGACTCGACGCGGTCGCCGATCACCACCGGGTTGTCCACGGCGCTGGAGAGCTCGACGCGGGCCACGCTGGCGGCGTGCGCCATGGTGTCGCGGGCGGCGCCGTGCACCTGCGGGGTGCAGCGCAGCGAGTAGGCGTCCTGGACCCTGTTGCAGTCGGGACCGCGGTGGGAGGCGACGACGCCGGAGTCGGCGAGCAGCGCGACCAGGTTGGCGGCCGAGGAGGCCTGGCCCGGGTGCGGGCGGATCGCCTGCAGGTCGGCGGCGAAGACGCGGTCGGTGCCGAGCTGGCCCTCCACGCTCATCGCGGCGGCGATGTCGGCGGTGCGCATCAGGCGGTCGAGGTCGTCCAGCGCCATCACCAGCATGCCGAGCATGCCGTCGGTGCCGTTGATGAGGGCCAGGCCCTCCTTGGCGGCGAGCTCGACCGGCGTCAGGCCGGCGGCGGCGAGCGCGTCGGCGGCGGGCATCAGGGTGCCGGCGGCGTCGCGCACGTCGCCCTCGCCGAGCAGCGCGAGCGCGCAGTGCGAGAGCGGGGCGAGGTCGCCGGAGCAGCCGAGCGAGCCGTACTCGTGCACCACCGGGGTGATCCCGTGCGTGAGCAGGTCGGCCATCAGCCGGGCGGTCTCGAGGCGCACGCCGGTGTGACCGGTGGCCAGCGTGGAGAGCCGCAGCAGCATCAGCGCGCGGGTCACCTCCCGTTCGACCTCGGGGCCGGAGCCGGCGGCGTGGGACCGGACCAGCGAACGCTGGAGCTGGGCCCGCAGCTCGTTCGGGATGTGCCGGGTCGCCAGGGCGCCGAACCCGGTGGAGATGCCGTACGCCGGCGTCGGGGCGGACGCCAGCTCCTCGACGACGCCGCGAGCGTGCTTGATGGCCTGCTGTGCTTCCTCGGTGAGTCGCACGCCGGCCCCGTTGCGGGCCACGGCGATCACGTCGGCGAACGACACCGGTCCGGTGCCGACCTCGATGAACTGCTGCATGGCTCCATCAAACGCCCACCGGGTGGGTCCGACCAGCCATGTGTGGCACCCTGGTGTCTCGGATCCGAGACATTCGGAGCCGCCCCGGGAGGAGGGTCGATGAGCAACGTGCCGGCGGCCACACGAGCCCTGCGCGTGCTGCGCTTCCTCGCGGCGCAGCCCGAGCCCGTGCCGGTCGACCGGATCGCGCGCGAGCTCGGGATCCCCCGCTCGACGACGTACCACCTGCTCACCGCGATGGCCGACGAGGGATTCGTGGTGCACCTGCCCGAGGAGCGCCGGTACGGCGTGGGCGTCGCGGCGTTCGAGGTCGGCTCCGGCTACGTGCGCCAGGAACCCCTGCAGCGCGTCGCCCGGCGGCCGCTGGCCGCTCTGGTGGACCGGGTCGGGCAGTCCGCGCACCTGGCGGTGCCGCACGGCCGCGACGTGCTCTACGTGATCGAGGAGCGGGCCCCCGGCCGCCCGCCGCTGGTGACCGACGTCGGCGTACGACTGCCGGCACACCTGACCGCCAGCGGTCGCGCGATCCTGGCCGACCTGCCCGCGGCCCAGGTCCGGGCGCTCTACCCGGACCGGTCCGCCTTCATCGACCGGCACGGGCTCGGCCCGGACGGACCGCGGGCGCTCCGCAGCCTGCTCACCGACACCCGGGCCCGCGGCTACGCGATCGAGAGCGGCGAGGTCACGCCGGGGTTCGCCTCGGTCGCGGTGGCGGTGCACGACCACAACGGGCACCCGGTGGCCGCCATCGCGGTCACCTACCCCGACGACGCCGCCACCACGCCGTCGGAGCGGGCCGCGCCCCCCGAGCAGACCGCGGAGGCGGTGACCCGCACCGCGCGGGCGATCACGGCACGGTTGCGCGGCATCGCCCGCGTTCGCTGAGCGAGTCTCGGCCGGGTCCCGCGCCTCAGGCGGCCATCCCGCTCACGTCCGCGGTGCCGAACGCCACGTTGAACTGGTCGCACCAGATCACCACCGACGTCAGCCCGGACAGGTCGGCGCCGGCGGGGATCTCGTAGTTCTGGGAGCCCTGGTTGCCCTTCAGCTCGCCGAGTCGGACGTAGTCGCCGTCGTCGTAGATGTCCCACGAGCCCAGGCATCCGCCGCAGCCACCGCCGCTGGGCTGGTCGGTGATCCACACGTGCAGGTCCGGCCCGTTGGACGTGTCGAGGTCCTCCAGGCGCAGGTAGCGGGTGCCGTCGCCGCGCCGGTAGACCACCGCCGTACCGGAGGTGCCGTGCTCGGCGTCGATGAACGCGCCCCGGGCCAGCTCGACGCGGACCGGCGCCGCCGAGGACGCCGGCGGCGCGCCGCTCGACGCCCCCTGCGTGGGCACCGCCGTGTCGGCGAGCCCACCCGTCGCGGTGCTGACCACGACGCCGGCCTCGTCGGCCTCCTCCACCGTCTCGTCGATGAACAGCAGCCAGGGCTGGAACAGGAGGAGCCCCGCCACCAGGACCAGCAGGGCGGTCGCACCGACCGTCCAGGCGATCGCCCGACGTCGCGCCATGTCGCCTCCTCCGCGGTTCGGCACCCATCCTGCCCGGTCGGCGCGCGACGATGTGCACGGTGGTGAACCGAACCGGCGACTCGGTGGCACAAGGGGGTGTGATGAGACACCACGATCCTCCGCGGGCGAGCGTGCACGACGCCACCGACCCGGAGTTGCTCGCAGCGATCGCCGACCACGACCGTGGCGCGCTGCATGCGCTGTTCCTGCGGCACGAGCCGTGGCTCGGCGCGCGTCTCGCCTACCGCTGCGGCGACCCTGCGGTCGTCGACGAGGCGATCAACGAGACCTTCCTCGCCGTCTGGCGGCGACCCCACGGGTGGCGCGGGGACGGCGAGGTGGCCGCCTGGCTGTGGGGAATCGCCATCCGAGCACTCCTCCACCAGTTGCGCCCCCGCAAGAACGTCGTCGCGCGGCTGGTCACGCTGCGCACCGAGGCGCAGGTCTCGGCCGAGGAGGTGGTGCTCTCCCGTGTGGAGCACAGCGACGTCGGCGCGGCGTTGGCACGCCTGTCACCCGAGCTCCGCGCGGTGGTACAGGCGACGGTCCTCGACGGCCTCTCGACCCGCGAGGCGGCCACCCTGCTGAACATTCCGGCGGGCACGGTGAAGAGCCGTATGAGCCGCGCCCGAGCCGAGCTGAGAGGAGCGCTGCTGTGAGCGCCTGGCACGTCCGCCCCGAGGACCTCGGGGACTACCGGTCCGGCACCGCCGGGCCACTGCTGGCGGACTCGATCGAGACACACCTGCTGCGGTGTGCCGCCTGCCGCGAAGCCCTCGCCGTCGAGCCGGCCAGCGGAGCGGCCGACGCCTCCGAGCGCCGATGGGCAGCGCTCCTCGCCGAGGTGGATGCCGGCTCGACGTCCCCCCTGCTGCGACTGGGCGCAGCGACCGGACCACTGCTGGCCTCGCTCGGGTTCGCCCTTGCCCTGGTCGTGGCCCTCCCCGTCCTGGTGGACCTGCTGTCCGCTCCCCCACGGCTGCCCGCCGCGCTGCTGATGGCCGCGCCGCTCGCACCCATGCTGGCCGTGCTGCTCGGGTTCCGACCGGAGACCGACCCGGTGCGCGAGCTGGGCCTCGCGGCACCGGTCGGCGGACTGCGGCTGGTGCTGCGGCGGGCCGTGCTCGTCTCCGCGCTGGCCCTGCCCGCCGGGGTGGTGACCGCGCTGCTGCTCGGCGTGCCGATCGCACTCGCTCTCGCCTGGGTGGTGCCCGGGCTGGCCCTCTCCTCCGTCGTCCTGGCCGCCGGCACGCTGCCGGTGGATCCGGCGACCGCTGCCGCCGTCACCGGCGGCGGATGGGCGCTCGCCGTCGCCGCCGTGGCTCGGTGGGGCGGGGTGGCGGGGCTGGAGGACCTCGCGACCGGCGCACCGCTCCAGCTCGCTGCGACGGCCCTGACCGTCGGGGCCCTCCTACTGGCCTACGGCCGTCGCGACCTCGTCACCTATCGGAGGCACCTGTGAACACCTCGCACACCACCGCCACCGGACCCGCCGCAGCGGGACAGGCCGACCACCCCGCCGTCGTCGCCGAAGGCGTGACCAAGCGGTTCGGCCGGACCGTGGCCGTCGACCACCTCGACCTCGCACTGGGGCGCGGCGTGATCGGGCTGCTCGGCCCCAACGGCGCCGGCAAGACCACGTTGCTGCGGACGTTCGCCACGGTGCTCGCCCCGGACGCGGGCCAGGTCCGACTGCTCGGCCTCGACCCGGCGCGCCCCACCGAGCGGCTGGAGATCAGACGCCGCCTGGGCTACCTGCCGCAGCGACCCGAGCTCTACCGCTCCTTCACCGCCTTCGAGGTCGTCGAGTACGTCGCCATCCTCAAGGAGCACACGGACCGCCGCCGACGGGCGGCCGAGTGCCGGCGCGTGCTGGAGCTCGTCGGACTCGCCGACCTGATGCACCGCAGGGTCCGGACGCTGTCGGGCGGCATGCAGCAGAGGGTCGCACTGGCCGCGTCCTTGCTGGGCACGCCGGATCTGCTCGTCCTTGACGAGCCCGCCACCGGGCTCGACCCCGAGCAGCGGCTCGGTCTCCGCTCCCTGCTCGCCGAGACCGCTTCGCACGGCACCGTGGTCCTCTCGACCCACAACACCGCGGAGGTGGCTGCACTGTGCACCACGGTGGTGGTGATGACCCAGGGCGCGGTCGTCTTCGCCGGTACGCCGGCCGAGCTGACCGCGCTGGCCGAGGGACGGGTGTGGGAGTCCGAGGTCCAGGAGCACGTGGCGGCGCGCTCCTGGATGA
The DNA here is from genome assembly GCF_004919105.1 of Nocardioides sp. GY 10113. Taxonomy (GTDB): domain Bacteria; phylum Actinomycetota; class Actinomycetes; order Propionibacteriales; family Nocardioidaceae; genus Nocardioides. The sequence goes on along the minus strand of NZ_STGK01000019.1, from coordinate 15,317 downwards.
CCGCGTCCGGCACCTACCGCCACCTCGGCACCCTCCCGGTCGGGACCGAGGCGGCGACGCCGACGCTCGACGACGGCTACCTACTGGCCGTCCGGGGCATCCGATGACCGCGGCGGCAGGGAGCGACCTCGCCACCGCCTGGTGGCAGGCGGCATCGCCGACGGCATCCACGCTCGCCTGGCGCACTCTCCTGGCGATCGGTGCGGTCGTGGTCGCAGTCGTGGCCCTGGCGGAGCTCGGGGCCGACCGCCCCACCACCGTTCCGCTGACGGGCGCCTCCGTCCTCGCCTCAGCCGTGCTCGCCTCGCTGCACGACCCCGCCCGCGAGCTGCTCGCTCCGCTGCCGGTCGGGCCGGGGCGTAGACGCGCCCTCCGGATCGCGCTGGCCGCCGCTGCGACGGCACCGTTCCTCGTCGCGGTCGAGTCGATCGCCACCACCGCCGATCCCGTGTGGCCGACCGTCCTGGCGCTCGTGGGGGCGGGGTGGGCCGCGGCGACCTGGCTCCCCGGCCGGCTCGGCATCGCCGCCGCCGTACTGCTGCCGCCGACGACCCTCTGGGCGGCGACCACCCTCGGCTGGTCGGCCGGCGAGGTCGCTCTGCGGCACCCCTGGATCGTGCTCGCCGTCGGTCTCGGCGCGGTCGCAGCGGGGAGGGACCGATGAGTCTCGTCGCCGGACCGCAGACCCGCCCCTCGGAGCGGGGCGCGGTGCCGCGCCACGTCGTGACCTCGCTGGCTCGCTCCGAGGTCCGACGGATGCTGCTCAACCCGTGGCTCGTGGTGGGCACCGTCATCAGCGCCCTCACCTACCGGGAGTGGGCCCAGCCCGAGTCGTGGTCCGGCGAGCGTTACGGCTCCTGGTTCATTCCCCTGGGTGGCCTGCTGCTCGCGACCAGCGCGATCACGGCCGGCGCCTTCCATCGCGAGCGCGTCGAGGTCGCGGCCGCGGCGCCCGCCGGCGAGCAGGTGAGGTTCCGCGCCCGGCTGCTGGCCGCCACCGGCCTGATCCTCCCGGTCCTCGCGGGCACCGCGGTCATGACGCTCGTGGTCGCCGCGCAGGGCGGGCTGTCGTTGGGCTACGAGCCCGGGCGCACCGCCGCCGCGGTACCGACACCGCCGGAGTACCTCCAAGGCGTGCTGGCTGCGGTGGTGGCGATCGGGATCGGGGCCGCGGTCGGCCGCAGGTTCCGGCACCGGATCACCGCGACCCTCGTCCTGATCCTGATCTGGAGCTCCGCGGTCGGGGCCTACTGGGTGTTCCAGGCGGCGGCCACGGCTCCGTTCGCCCTGCTGCAGAGCCAACCCGTCTCGGTCGAGGTCGGCGGGCCCGCCGCGGACCCGGCGTCCTTCCCGGCCGGCTGGCTCCTCGAAGGTCCCGGCGAGTACCAGGACCACTGGGCGCGCCTGGTGGTCTCGCCCGCGCTGGCGGCGGGCCACGACGTGTACCTGATCGGGCTCGCCGCGCTGCTGCTGGCGGTCGCCGCCCCTCGGGGACGGGACCGCCGGTTGCTCCTCGCCGCGGGAGCCGCGATCGCGGTCGCCGGGTACGTCGCCCAGCTCGCGGTGTACCCGTGAACGCCACCCGGGGTGTGCGCTGGCTGGCGGCGCTCGGACTGGCGGTCGCGGCCGCCACCACCGGCTGCACCGCGGCCACCGACGACGACGGTGAGCTGGGCGCGCTGGCCGCCGCACCCGCACGCCGCCCCGATGCGCTCCCGATCGTGGTGGACAGCGACTTCGCTCCCGACGACCTGCTCGCGCTCGCCTACCTGCTGCGGCATCCCGGCGTCCGGGTGGTCGCCGTCACCGTGCCGGCCACCGGGATGGTCACGTGCCCACGGGCGGGCGACCTGCTCGCCAGGCTGGCGGTGGCAGTGGAGATCGCCGACCCGGTCCAGATCGCCTGCGGGCGACGCAGCCGAGTGCCACACGGCCTGGAGTGGCCGGCCGAGTGGGTGCGGGCCGCGGAGAACCCGCCCCTGGCTGCCGTCCCCGCCGGCGTTCGGCCACCGGTGTGGGCCGCCGGGACGGACCCGGCGACGCTCATGCTCCGCCTGGCCCGCGCGCACGAAGGCCTCCAGGTGGTCGCACTCGGACCGGCCACCGAGCTGGCCACGGCTCTCCGGCGCGATCCGGTCGGCTACGGCAGGATCGCGCGGATCGTGGCGATGACCGGCGCCTACGAGGGACCGTCCCAGTCGCCGGGAGCCGCCGAGTGGAACGCCGCCGCCGACCCCGACGCCCTCGCCGGGATCCTGGCCGGCCCGGTGCCGGTGACGGCGGTGCCCGACGAGGCGATCCCCCGCGACCTCCTCGAGCCGCTGGCCGACCGGATGGGCATGCTCGCTCCGCTCGTCGACGCTGCCGGAACCGTGCACTGGGACGTCGTCACCGCAGCTCTGGTGACCGACCCGAAGGCCGCGAGCACCGTCCGCGGCTCCTGGTCGGTCGACGTGTCGGAGGACCGGGGCCGTCTCAGCCGCCGCGGACCCGGGGTGTCGGAGGTGGTGACAGGCGTGGACGAGGACGTACTGCTCGCTCCGATCAGGACGACGATCGCCGACGGCTGACCCGTCACCCGCCTCAACCCTCAACCACGGGTTGAGGCTCAGGTCAGGAGGAGACGATCCAGCCGGCGGCGGACGACGACCATGCCGACCGCACCCATCGCCAGCAGGTAGACCACCGAGACCAACGAGGCGACCGACGGAGCGCCGAGGGTGAGCTCACGACACAGGACGACCCCGCGGTAGAGCGGCGTGCACTCGACGAGCCAGCGGACCGGCGCGGCGAAGGTGTCCACCGGGAAGAAGGTCGCTGAGAAGAGGAACAGCGGCAGCTGGACCAGCGTGATCTTGTCGAAGTCCTGGAAGTTGCGCATCCAGGTGGTGGCGGCCATGCAGACCGCGCTGAACGCGAACCCGATCAGCACGGCGGCCGGCAGCGCCAGCAGCGCCCACCACGACTCGACCAGGCCCATCGCGAGCATCACCAGCAGGAACGCCACGGCGTACAGGCTGCCCCGCAGCTGTCCCCAGGCGATCTCGCCCCGCGCCACGTCGCGCGTCGTCATCGGCGTCGCCAGGATCTGGTCGTAGAGCTTGAGGTACTTCAGCTTGAAGAAGACGTTGTACGTCGAGTCGAGCAGCGCCCCGTTGAACGCGGAGGCGGCGAGCATGCCGGGCGCGACGAACGCGGCGTAGGAGACCTCCCGGCCGCCGACGGTGAAGCCGTCGACCAGCGCTCCGACGCCGATGCCGATCGAGAACAGGTAGAAGACCGGCTCCAGGAAGCCGGACAGGAACAGCTTCCACGCGCGGCGGTACGAGATGAGGTTGCGCAGCACGAGCAGCCGGACCGCGGCCCACGGGCCCACCTGACCCGGCGCCTCGGCGGCCCCCGCGCCGGCGCCCGTCCCCAGCGCGGCGCTCACGTGATCATCCGCTTCGTCAGGCCCGTGACCGACCACCGCCAGCCGACGGCGGCGAGCGCGACCAGCACGCCGGCGTTGACCGCAGCCACCCACCAGGTGACGTGGTCGAGGGCGAACATGCGGGACAGGTTGACCCCGTGCCACAACGGCGTGAGGCGCGCCGCCCACGCCCCGGCCTCACCGAGGTTGGAGACCGGGAAGAAGGCGCCGGAGAAGAGGAACATCGGGAACACCCCGAGCCGGAACAGGACACCGAACGCCTGGTCGCTGGTGACCCGGGTGGAGAAGCCGTAGACGAGCGTGGCGAACGCGGTGCCGCACAGCACCTGCGCGCCGAACGCCAGGACCGGACCCCACCAGGTCGCGAACACCCCGAACGGCACCATCACGAGCGTGTAGACGCCACAGGTGGCGACGAGGTGCACCACCACCGACGACAGGTGGGCGCCGACCACGTGCCGCGGCTCGAGCGGCGTCGCCAGCATCGACTCGTAGACCCGCTGCCACTTGATCATGCCCATCACCGGGTAGGTCGTCTCGAAGACCGCGGTCTGCATCGCGTGGGCGGCGATCAGGCCGGGCACCACGAACGCCAGGTACGACGTGGCGCCCTCCAGCTCGGCGGGGTCGGCCTCGATGAAGCCCCCGAGCAGGACACCCATCGCGATCACGTAGAGGAACGGCGAGAGGAACGAGGAGACCAGCACCCCGCGCCAGGTCCGTCGCCACAGCGTCGCCCAGTAGTCGACCTGCCGGCCGATCCCCTGCCACAGGCCGAGAGCGCTCGGCGGCGCGGTGACCGGGTGCTCGAGCGTGCCGTCCATCGGTCCGGCCCCCTCAGTCGACCAGGGTGCGGCCGGTGAGCCGGAGGAAGACGTCCTCCAGCGTGGAGCGCCGGACCAGGGTGGCGAGCGGCTGCAGTCCCCGCTCGTGGACCCGCGTGACGACCTCCTCGCCGTCGTGGGCGTAGACGAGCAGCCGGTCAGGCAGCACCTCGACCCGCTCGCCCAGGTCCTCCACCACGGGGGCGTGCGCCTCGTGCTCGCCGACGCCGAACCGGAGCTCGGCGACCTCACGGGTGGAGTGCTCGCGGATCAGGTCCCGCGGGGCGCCCTGGGCGACGATCAGGCCCTTGTCCATCACCACCAGGCGATCGGCCAGCTGCTCGGCCTCGTCCATGTAGTGGGTGGTGAGCACCAGCGTCACCCCCGACTGCTTCAGCCGGTAGAGCTGGTCCCACAGCAGGTGTCGCGCCTGCGGGTCCAGCCCGGTGGTCGGCTCGTCGAGCAGCAGCAGCTCCGGGCGGTTGACCAGCGACCGCGCGATGGTGAGCCGCCGCTTCATGCCCCCGGAGAGCTCCTCGACCATCGCGTGCGCGCGGTCGGTCAGCTTCGCGAACTCCAGCAGCTCCCCCACCCGCTCCCGGATCACCGCCTTGGGCAGACCGAAGTACCGGCCGTACACGTAGAGGTTGTCGGCCACGTCGATCTCGATGTCGAGGTTGTCCTCCTGCGGGCAGACGCCCAGGCGGCCGCGGATCGCGGGCCCGTCGACGGCCGGGTCCATACCCAGGATCCGCAGCTGCCCGCCGCTGACCGGTGAGACCGCGGCGATCATCCGCATCGTGGAGGACTTGCCGGCGCCGTTCGGCCCGAGGAAGGCGAAGACCTCGCCGCGCCGCACGTCGAGGTCGATCCCGCGCACCGCCTCGAAGTCGCCGAACGACTTGCGCAGGCCGCGCGCAGTGATCATCGAGCCCGCTGGAGCAGGCTCCGGCAGCGCGGCGGCGGTCGAGGCGGGACGGGGTTGCTGCACCCGATCGATCCTAGGAGCAGCCGCCGACACGAAGGACCCCGATCACCCGTCCCCGCGAACCGTGGACCGACGGTCCGCCCGGGCCAGCCGGCCGAGCCACCAGGACAGCACCTCCTCGCCGTCGCCGCGCGGGTCGAGCCCGTAGGCCCGGGTCATCGCGGCGCCGACGGCCGCGAGCGCGCCAGGACGCTCCTCGGGCCCGGCGGCCTGGGCCGCGCGGGCCAGCCCCGCCGCCTCGGACCAGGCCCGCCGGTCGGACGGCAGCGGGAAGGCCGTGAGCTGGCGGGCGCTGACCTTGATCGACCCCGGGGTGAGCCCCGTGCCGAGGTAGCGGGCCGCGGCGTCGGCGACCACCGGCGGCGCCAGGGTGAGGGCGAGCAGCCGCCACAGCGCGTCCGCGTCCCGTTCGCGCGGCACGGCGGTCAGCACCGGCACCGACGGCAGCCAGCAGCCCTCGACGTCCGCGACCGCCTCGACCACTCGGCCCTGGGCGGCGACCAGCACCTTCGGAACGAGTCGGGCGTCCGCCCAGCGGGCCAACGCCCCGTCCGCACCCGTCTCGTCCGCCCCCGCCCGGAGCGCGTCGAGGTCGACCAGCGGGGCGTCGTACGGGGTGCGGGCGAAGCGGGTCGGGACGCTCCCCCAGCGGGACTCGGCGGGGTCGATCAGGCCGCTGGTGACCAGCGGGGCGTGCCCGGCCGGCGGCACGGCGACCTCGCCGGGGCCCGCGTCGCGGACGTAGGGCCGCAGCCCGTAGTACTGGTCGCGGAAGTCCGCCGTGCAGGTGGCCACGTCGCCCAGCACCCCGGTGTCGGCCGGCAGCTGGACCGGAGGGATCCCGAAGGCTGGCGCGGCGAGCGCTCCCCAGCCCTCGGGCGCCACGCCCCCGGTCGCCCCGATCCGGACCACCGGCACGCAGGTGAGCACCGGGGTGCCCTCGAAGACCGGCCGGTCGTGGCACCAGAAGTCGACGACCGCGCCGCGCTCGGCGACCTCGGCGCGGACCGGGCCGGCGTCGCGGGCGGCCAGCACGGACAACGGCTGCACCAGGGCGACCACCCCACCCGCCTCCACCAGGGACAGGCTGCGGTGCAGGAAGGCGGCGCTGGTGTCGGTGTAGGCGCCGAGCCCGCCGGTCCGGCCCGCCGTACGCCGCCGCAACTGGCCGAGGAACGGCGGGTTGCCGACCACGGCGTCGAACCGCTCCCCCGACCAGGCCTCCAGGCCGTCGGCGACCCGCACCCGGGCGGCGATCTCCTCGGCGGGCACGGTCGGGTCGAGCGCGGCCAGGCGGGCCCGGGCGAGCCGGACCGCCTCGGCGTCCAGGTCGGAGCCGTGGACGGCGCGGACGTCGCCGAGGCGCCGCGCGGCCGCGACCAGGAAGTGACCGGTGCCGCAGGCCGGGTCGAGCACGCGGTGGGACGGCGAGGTCAGGGCCCGGTCGAGGATCCAATCGACCAGCTCGGGCGGGGTGTAGAACGCGCCCCGGGCGCGCCGGTCGCCGCGGGCGTCGCCCAACGCCGCCTCGTAGGCGGCCGCGGCGGCCTCCGCGCGTTCTCGTGCCTGCTCCCCCTCGACCGCCACGGCTCGGCAGCGTAGTTGCCGGGAGCGCGCGACCACCTCCGACCCGCCCGGCGCGGCCTTCACACCGCGTCGAGGAACGACCGCACCCGTTCCATCAGCAGCGCGGTCGCCTCCGCGTCGTACGCCGCCAGGGAGGAGTCGGCGAACAGGTGCCCGTCCCCGGGGTAGACGAACAGCTCCGCGGAGGCCGTGGCGTCGGCGAGCTCGCGGGCGGCCGGCAGGTCCTCGTCGAAGAACTCGTCGCCCTCCTTGCCGTGGATCTGCACCGGCACCCCCTCCGGCCAGGCCGGCCCGAACTCGGTCACGGGGAGGCAGGAGTACAGGAGCAACGCCCCGCGAGCGCCCGGACGCGTCTGCGCCAGCCGCTGAGCGATCGTCACCCCGAACGAGAGCCCCGCATAGACGAGGTCCGGGCCGAGCTCGTCCGCCGCGGCCGCACCCCGCTCCCGGAGCGTGTCGAACCCGAGGTCCCGCGCGGCCCCGAAGCCGGCCTCGATGGTGTCGAACGTGCGCCCTCCGAACAGGTCGGGCGTGTGCACCGTGTGGCCGGCCCGGCGGAGGTCGTCGGCGAACGCCCGCACGCCGTCGGTCAGGCCCTGGATGTGGTGGTAGAGCAGTACCTCTGCCATGTCAGCGGTGCTCCTTCGCGTCGACGCGTCCGGCCATCCGGCGATGCTGGTCCGCCCGAGACGATCAGGCAACCCCCGAGCGCGCGGGGCGGGTCCGGCCCCGTCAGCCACCACCCTGGCGCGCCGCCAGGTCCAGGCCGGCGCTCCAGCCCGGCGCGCGGCCGCCGCGCGGCGGGGTGATGGCCCCCATCTCGTGGCCGGTACGGGCGAGCGCCCACGCCACCACGGAGTTCGAGTTCCACATCTCCCCCGCGCCCAGCTGGTCCCGCCCCCACACGAGCCCCGGAACCTGGCGCAGCACCGCGAGCACGGCCGCCGCCCGGCGGGGGTCCGTCGTGGTGCGGACGGGGCTGTCGACGGCCTCGGCGAGGTCGGGGATCCGGCCACCGGGCCAGCAGCGCACCTCGTACCGGAACGCCCGGAAGCGGCCCAGCCAGGCCGCCCCGACCGGCCCCTCCCGCACCACCCCCCGGTCGGCGTCCGCGACGTTCCACACCGGACCCATCTCGACGGCGTAGGTCTCCTCGCCGAGCCGCACCATCAGGCCCGCGTGGTAGAGGTCGAGGGGCGCCCGGCGCTCGCGCCGGGCCGACCAACCCTCGTAGATCCGACCGTTGAGCCGCACGAAGTGCCCGCCCGCGCCCAGCGGCAGCCAGTAGAGATCGATCCACCCCGTCACGCCGTCACCCCCCTCCCCGACTGCTCCACCGTCGAGCCCTCCGTCGCTCGGCACCGCTCACGGCCGGAACCGGCGCCGAACCGCCTCCCACACCGCCTCGCCGCGGTCGTGGCCGCCGAGCCCCCGCGTCACGTACGCGGCGCCGTACCTCGCCGCCGGCTCCGCCCAGGCGGAGCAGCCGCCGGCGCCACCCATGCCGATCTCGGGGCGCCCGTCCTCCTCGTCGACCTGGAGGCCGAGGGTCCAGGTCACCGGCCGGTCGAGCACCAGGTCGTGCCCCGAGGCGGCGGGCTCCGTGTACGCCCGCCACAGCGCGGGGCCCAGGCGCTCGCCCACGACGCCGTCGGGGCGGGCCAGGTCGTCGTAGAACGTGGCGAGAGCGAGCGCCGTGGCGTGCAGCGCCACGGCGGGGAACGGCGTGCGGCGGAAACGCTCGGAGTTGAGCACGTCCGCGTCGAGCAGACCGGGCGGGCGGCCCAGAGCAGGGCCCCAGCGCGGATCGGCGAGGTACGCCGACGCCCACCCCGGCTCCGCCTCGACCAGCGTCGCGACGCGACCGAGGTCTGCCGGCCCCACCCGCAGGTGGAGGTCCCAGCCCGCCGCTCGCGCGATCCGGGCGAACCGCTCGTCCAGCGCCTCCCCGGTGGCGCGGCGCAGGAGCTCGTCGAGCAGGTGGCCGTACGTGAGGGCGTGCTCGGCCACGGCGGCGCCCGGCCGGTGGACGGGCGACGCAGCGGCGAGCAGGCCGACCAGCATCTCGCGGTCGTCGTACTCGGCGTCCGCCGCCGCCTCCGGGAAGGCCGGCAGCCCGGCCTGGTGGGAGAGGAGGTGGCGCACGGTGGTCGCCGCCTTCCCGGCCGCACCGTAGGCCGGCCACACCGACGCCACCGGCTGGTCCAGGCCGAGGGTGCCCTCGCGCACGGCGTCGAGGACGGCGAGCGCGGCGAACGGCTTGGCGACCGAGAAGGTCATCACCAGGGTGTCCGAGGTCCACGGCGCTGTCCCGTCCCGCGTGCCGGCGGCGTGGTCGACCTCCACCACCCCGTCGCGTACGACGGCCACCGCCGCGCCGGGCTCCGTCCCCGACGCGGCGAGCCGGTCGAGCACGTCGGCGGGCGGCACGGGCCTAGCCAGCCGGAGGTGCGGCTGACACCGTGAGCTCGACCGACGCCGCGACCCGGTACGGCTGGGTGTCCACCAGCGCACCGACCGCCTTGCGCAGCCGCGACAGCTCGGCGCGGATGGTCACCTCGTGGTCGGCGTCGCCGTAGAGAGCGGTGCTGAGCGTTCGGGCGGTCACCCCGTCGGGCCCGGCAGCCGCCACCAGCCGGAGCAGCTCGGCGTGGCGCCGGGTCAGCTGGCGGCGCCAGCCGTCGGCGTCGGCGTCGACGGTCAGCATGCCGGTGGCGAGGTCGAGCCGGGCGTGCAGCAGGCGCGCGGAGTGCCCCGGCCTCAGCAGCCAGCCGCGGTCGGCGAACCGCTCGGGCAGGCACAGCCCGATGCCCGGGATCGCCAACGGCTGGCCCGGCACCGGGGCCGCCGTCCGCTCGTGCCCACCGACACCCCGGCGGTGCGCCACCCAGCCCAGGTCGTCGACCACCAGCGCGGGCCCGCTGGATCCGGCGAGCAGCGGCTCCGCATGGCGGCGCAGCAGCTCCAGGTGGTCGGCGTGCAGCCGCAGCAGCTTCGCCTCGGCCAGCCGGACGGCGCTCTCCACCAGCATCCGGATCGCGGGGTGCAGCGTCAGGGCGGGACCGCTGACGTCGACGACGCCGATCAGCCGGCCGGTGCGGGGGTCGTGGATGGGCCAGGCGCTGCAGTACCACGGGTGCTGGGCGTTCTCGTAGTGCTCGGCGGAGAAGAGCTCGACCGGCGCGGACTCGGCGAGGGCGGTGCCGATCGCGTTCGTGCCGACGGCGCTCTCGGTCCAGGTGGCGCCCTCGGCGAACCCGAGGACGTCCGCCTGTCGCCGTACCCGACTCGAGCCCTCGCGCCACAGCACGACGCCGTCCGCGTCGGTGACCACCATCAGGAACGCCGAGGCCTCGGCGACGGAGGTGAGGACGTGGCGCAGCTCGTCGATCACCAGGTGCAGCGCGGACCCGGCCCGGCGGCGCTCGACCTCGGCGGCCGGCAGCGGGTCGCGGGGACCGGCGGCATCGGCGTCCAGCCCCATCTCCATCACCCGTCGCCAGGACCGCGCCACCAGGGCGCGGGGCTGCGAGGCGGGGCGGACACCGGAGAGGACCGCGTCGTGGACGATCCGCAGCTCCCGCGCCCGGACCGACAGGTCCGTGCCGGGGTCGACCGCGGCGTGGCCGCCGAGGCGAGGGCTCGGGTTCCCGCTCATCGCACTCCTAGGTGAGAGCACGAGCATAGGCCCGCGAGTGACCGCCGTCACTGCCGAAAATGCGCGAGCCCGCCCTGATGCAACACGCCGCAACGGTGGCGCTGGCCGTGACGACGGAGGTTCGATGGCAGGTACCCCACCAGGAGGGCAGGCACGCGACCCGGGTCCCGGTCCTCGGCTCGCCAGCCGCCCGCCCAGCCGGCCGGACCGATCGTCCCCCGGTCCGGCCGGCGCTTTGCTTGCGCGTCGCACCGACCCTGTTAGAGTCACAGTGACTACAACACGGAGGTGGACGCGGATGGAGCGCACCGGCCTGCTCACGGACCGCTACGAGCTGACGATGCTCGACTCCTGGGTCCGCGACGGCAGCGTCGACCACCCGGCCGTCTTCGAGGTCTTCGCCCGTCGGCTGCCCGAAGGCAGGCGCTACGGGATCGTCGCCGGCCAGGGCCGACTGCTGCCGCTCGTCGAGGCGTTCACCTTCGACGCCGACGAGGTCGAGTGGCTCCGGGCCGACGGCGTGGTCGGCCCCGAGACCGCCGCCTACCTGCGCGACTTCCGCTTCCGCGGTGACATCGACGGCTACCCCGAGGGCGACCTCTACTTCCCCGGCTCCCCCGTCCTCACCGTGTCCGGCACGCTCGGCGAGTGCGTCGTGCTGGAGACCCTGCTCCTCAGCGTCCTCAACCACGACTCAGCGGTGGCCAGCGCGGCCGCCCGGATGGTCGACGCCGCGGGCGGCCGACCGATCATCGAGATGGGCGGGCGGCGTACGCACGAGGAGGCCGCGGTGGCCAGCGCTCGGGCGGCGTACCTGGCCGGGTTCGCCTCCACCAGCAACCTCGCCGCCGGACGCCGCTTCGGGATCCCCACCGTCGGCACCGCCGCCCACGCGTTCACGCTCGCGCACGAGAGCGAGGAGGCCGCGTTCCGCAGCCAGGTGGCCGCGATGGGCACCGGCACGACGCTGCTGGTCGACACCTACGACACCGCCGAGGGCATCCGCACCGCGATCCGCGTCGCCGGCACCGGCCTCGGCGCCGTCCGGATCGACTCCGGGGACCTCGCCGAGGAGGCCGCCAGGGCCCGCGCGCTGCTCGACGACCTCGGCGCCACGGACACCCGGATCGTGGCGACCAGCGATCTCGATGAGTTCGTGATGGCGGCCCTGGCCGACGCCCCGATCGACGGGTACGGCGTCGGCACCCGCGTCGTCACCGGCTCGGGGCACCCGACCGCGGGCATGGTCTACAAGCTGGTCGCCGTCGGCGACGAGCCGGGCGGGCCGCTGCGGCCGGTGGCGAAGCGGTCCGCGGCGAAGGCGTCCGCCGGGGGCGCGAAGCGCGCCTGGCGCCGGTACGACGGCGGCACGCTCACCGCGGAGTGGTTCACCACCGGCCCGTCGGCGTCGGTGGACGCCGTCCCGGCCGGCGCGGTCCCGGCCCAGGTGCCGATGGTCCGCGGCGGCGCCACCGTCGGGGCGCCAACGCTCGAGCAGGCGCGGGCCCACGCGGCCGCCGCGGTCGCGTCGCTCCCCCACGGCGCCCGGGGCGTCGCGGCCGGCGATCCGTACCTCACCGTTCGAGAGGAGCAGCAGATGAGCAGCAGTACCGACGGCACCGCCAGCACCGCGCTGATCGTGGTCGACGTGCAGAACGACTTCGTGGAGGGCGGCTCCCTCGGCGTGGACGGCGGTCGCGCCGTGGCCACGCGGATCAGCAAGCACCTCGCCGACCACGCCGGCGACTACGCGGTGATCGCCGCGTCCCGCGACTGGCACCACGGCGGCGACACCAACGGCGGGCACTTCGCCGAGCCCGGCGAGCAGCCGGACTTCGTCACCACCTGGCCGGTGCACTGCGTCTCCGGCGCACCGGGCTCGGACTACGCGCCCGAGCTGGTCACCGACGCCGTGACGCACCACGTCGTCAAGGGCATGGGGGTGCCGGCGTACTCCGCCTTCGAGGGCGTCACCGACACCGGCGAACGGCTCGCCGACGTGCTACGCACCGCCGGTGTCACCTCGGTCGAGATCACCGGCATCGCCACCGACTACTGCGTCCGGGCGACCGCGCTGGACGCGCGCGGCGCCGGCTTCGCTGTCCGCCTCCTCGACGGCCTGCACGCGGGCGTCGCACCCGACTCCTCGGCCGCCGCGCTCGAGGAGATGGCCGCGGCGGGCGTGACGCTGGGATGAGCGACCACCCGCCGTTCGCGCTCGCCGTCGACCTGGCGGTCTTCACGATCCGGGAGGGCGCGCTGGCGGTGCTCCTGGTGGAGCGCGGCGGCGAGCCGTACGCCGGCTCGTGGGCACTGCCCGGCGGCTTCGTCGAGCCGGACGAGGACGCCGAGCAGGCAGCCTGGCGCGAGCTCGCCGAGGAGACCGGCGTCGAGCGCTTCGACGGCCACCTGGAGCAGCTGCGCACCTACTCCGCGCCCGACCGGGACCCGCGGATGCGGGTGGTGTCGGTGGCCCACGTGGCCCTCGCGCCGGACCTGCCCGACCCGACCGCCGGATCCGACGCCGCCAACGCCCGCTGGTGGGCCGTCGACGACCTGCTGGGCGAGGGCACCGACGCGCCGACGCTTGCCTTCGACCACGGCCAGATCCTCGTGGACGCGCTGGAGCGGGTCCGCGCGAAGCTGGAGTACACGACACTGGCCACGGAGTTCGTCTCCGAGCCGTTCACGTTGCCCGAGCTCCGTCGGGTCTACGCGGCCGTCTGGGGCACGCCGCCGGACCTGGGCAACTTCCGCCGCAAGGTGCTGGGGACCGAGGGGTTCGTCGTCCCGACCGACGCGCGCGGGGAGTCGTCCGGCTCCGGCGGCCGCCGGGCGCTGCTCTACAAGCGCGGGCCCGCCTCGCTGATCCAGCCGCCGATGGTCCGCGGCTGAACGGCGTCAACCGCATGGTTGACAAGGGGCCGGCGGCGGCGTGTAATCAACCGCATGGTTGATGATGAGGACCGGCTGACCCGCGTCTTCGCCGCGCTCGCGGACCCGACCCGGCGCGACATCGTCGCCCGGCTGACGGCCGCGGACGCCACCGTCGGAGAGCTCGCGGCGCCGTACGCCGTCTCCACGCAGGCGGTCTCCAAGCACGTCAAGGTGCTCGAGGAGGCCGGGGTGGTCCGGCGCAGCCGGGACGCCCAGCGGCGGCCGGTGCACCTGGACGCCGAGGTCTTCGACCTGATGACGAAGTGGATCGAGCGCTACCGGCAGCAGGCCGAGGAACGCTACCGCCGCCTGGACGACGTGCTGGCCGATCTCAGGGCCGACGACGCGGAGGCAGCGCACCCCAGCGAAGGAGCAGCAGGATGACCATCACCCGAGGCACCAGGATCGAGGCGGATCCCTCCGTCCCCACGGTCAGGATCGTGCGGGAGTTCGACGCACCGCGCGAGCTCGTCTACCGGGCCCACGTCGACCCCGACCTGATCGCCCGGTGGCTCGGGCCGCGGGACACCGAGATGCGGATCGAGACATGGGAGATGCGCACCGGCGGCGAGTACCGCTACACCGCGGTGCGCGGCGGCGAGGAGATCGCGCACTTCTACGGCTCGGTGCACCGGGTCACCGAGAACGAGAGGGTCGTCCAGACCTTCGGCTTCGACGAGATGCCCGACGCGGTCAGCCTGGACACGCTGGCGCTCAGCGACCTCCCCGGGGGCCGGACCCGGCTGGAGATCCTCTCGGTCGTCTACGACTTCGAGTCCCGCGCGAGCATGCTCGCCAGCGGGATGGAGACGGGCATCAACGACGGGTACGAGAAGCTCGACGCCCTGCTCGCCCTGCTGGGGAGCGACGCGTCGTGATCCCGTCCGATCCGGCCGAGGAGCACCGCGTCGTCGCGGGAACGTTCACCCGGCGGGTGCGCGGTGTCCCGGACTCGTGGTGGGACGCACCCACCCCGGTGAAGGAGTGGGTGGTGCGGGACGTGGTGCGCCACCTGGTCGCGTGGTTCCCCGCCTTCCTGGCTGACGGCGCCGGCATCCGGCTCGCTCCGGGGCCCGCCGTCGACGACGACCCGGTCGGCGCCTGGGAGCAGCACACCACCTCGGTCCAGCACCTGCTCGACGACCCGGACTCGGCCGCACTGGGCTTCGCACACCCACGACTCCCGGAGATGCCGCTGCCGGCAGCGATCGCGCAGTTCTACACCTCCGACGTCTTCCTGCACACCTGGGACCTCGCCCGGGCGACGAGGCAGGACCCCGGGCTCGACCCCGAGCGGTGCCGCGGGATGCTCGCCGGGATGGAGCCGTTGGACGAGATGCTGCGCCAGAGCGGCCAGTACGGCCCGCGGGTTCCCGTGCCCGAGGACGCGGCACCGGTGGACCGGCTGATCGGCTTCATCGGGCGCGACCCGGGCTGGCTGCCCGACCGGCTCCGCTGACGGGCCTGTCGGTGCGTGGACCTACCGTCGACCCATGGCGTACGACGAGGCACTGGCCACCCGGATCCGCGAGATGCTGGAGGGCTCGCCCGGGCTGACGGAGAAGAGGATGTTCGGCGGGCTGGCGTTCCTGCTGGACGGCAACATGGCCGTGGTCGCGAGCGGCCAGGGCGGACTCATGGTGCGGGTCGGCGACGCCGCGCCCGCACTGCTCGGGTCCACGCCCGCGGTCCCGGTGGAGATGCGCGGGCGCCCGATGAGCGGCTGGCTGCGGGTCGACACCGATCAGCTGGACGACGACGCCACGCTCGCCGAGTGGGTCGAGCGCGGCGCCGCCTTCGCGAGGCTGCTGCCGGCCAAGTAGCGCCTCGGCGACGCTGTCGGAGCCGTGCGCGAGCCGCTGGTTGAGGCGCGAGCGGAGCGAGCCTCGA
>NZ_STGK01000018.1 GCF_004919105.1 Nocardioides sp. GY 10113 | reverse complement strand
TGGATCGACTCCTACCCGTTCGTCCGGCTGCACCAGCCGTCGGGCTGGTACGGCGTCGGCTCGGCCGTGCTCGGCGAGGACCGGATCGCGACCGACGGCCCCGAGGCCGGCCACTACACCCGCGTCAGCGGCGTGGAGATCCAGGCCTACTTCGCGGAGCGGATGAGCGACCGGTTCCTGCCCTCGGGGCAGGTCCGGTTCCTGCCGAAGACCGAGTACGTCGACGGCCCGGCCGGCGAGCAGGGCGGGGTGCACCGGATCCGGTCCGTCTTCGGGGGCGAGGAGACCGAGGTGGTGGTGCGACGACGGTTGGTGGACGCGACCTGGACCGCCTCGCGGGTGCCGCAGACCTACGCGCCCCCGTTCGAGGTCGCCGACGGCGTACGGGTGGTGACGCCGACCGAGCTGACCCGTCTCGGCTTCGGCGGCGACGCCACCGGCGACGGGCCGGTCGGCGGCGTGACGATCGTCGGCACCGGCAAGACCGCCTTCGACACCGGGGTGTGGCTGCTGGAGCAGGGCTGCCCGCCCGCGTCGATCACCTGGATCCGCACCCGCGACGCGTGGCTGAACAACCGCCACTACATGCAGTCCGGGACGCTCTCGGACCTGACCGTGGAGGGCACGGTCGGCTTCCTGGAGGCGCTGGCCGCCCACGACACGATGGACGAGGTGCTCGCCGAGCTGGAACGGCGCGAGGTGATCCTGCGGATCGACCCCGACGTGCAGCCGACGATCTTCCGCGGCCCGACGATCAGCACCTACGAGGTCGACCAGCTGCGCCGGATCGACGACGTGGTCCGGCTGGGCCGGGTGCTGCGGATCGAGCCGGACCGGATCGTGCTGGAGCGCGGCGAGGTGCCGACGCCCCCGGACCAGGTGCACGTGCACTGTGCGGCGCCGGGGCTGCCCGACGGACCGCCCGTGCCGGTCTTCAGCGACGGCCGGATCACCGTGCAGTACCTGACCCGGCTCAGCATGCCGCTGAGCAGCGGGGCGATCGCGCGCCTGGAGGCACTCGACCTCACCGACGAGGAGCGCAACGCGCTCTGCCCGCCGAACTTCGTCGACGACACCCCCTACGGCTACATCCGGATGCTGCTCAACGGCCTGGCCACCGAGGGCGCCTGGCGCACCCACCCCGGGCTCAAGGACTGGTTCGCGAGCACCCGGGTCAACGCCACCCGCTCGCGCCCCGCCGAGGCCGACGACCCGGCGCGGCAGGCGCTCTACGGACGACTGCTGGAGGCGATCGAACCGGCCTACGCCACCTTGGACCGGCTCACGCCGGCTCCGTGAGGTTCTGCTCGACCACCCGGGTCAGCTCGTCGAGGCGGTGCCGCTCCTCGGGATCGAAGTCCTGGGCCGCGGCGGTGGCGCGCAGCCGCCGGAGCTGGTCGTGCACCACCGGGCGGTCCTCCGGGGCGGCACGGTGGCTGAGCGAGAGCAGCACCTGTCCGATCGCCTCCAGGAGCTGCGGGTCGGAGGCGCCGTAGCGGCGGGGCTGCTCGATGCCGAGCTCGACGTAGCCGGCCAGGTCCGGCTGGAGCAGGGCGACCCGCGCACGGTCCTGGTCGTCGCGGAGCACGGCGGGGCCTAGCTCGCGGTCGGTCAGCTCGCACAGCAGCGCCGAGACGTGGCCGAGGGCGTGGACGGCGGTCGTCGGGTCGTTGATGCCCGGGGAGAGCGCCTTGTTCGCGACGTCGGCGAGCTGGCGCAGGCCGTAGGCGACGTCCTGGGCGGCGGTGCGCTCCGGCCCCGTGTGCAGGCAGCCGGCGACCCGGTCGGCGATCCGCGCCGCGTCCTCGTCGTCGAAGGTGCCGCCGCGCGCCGGCCAGACGCGCCCCAGCGGCGTGCCGACCACCAGGAAGCTGCCCGGGTGCACGTCGAGGGCGACCTGGGCGTCCTCCTCGACCGCCACCTTCAGCAGGCCACCGCGGTCGACCCGGGTCAGGAAGCCGCCGTCGCGCACGAGCAGCGGACGGACCTCGCCGAGCGGGGCGGCGAACGGCGGCAGCGGGGCGGCGTCCGGGTCGCGCTCGGGCAGCACGGCGCGCAGGGTGGCCGAGGCGTCCCGGTGCACCTCGGCCAGCATCGTCTCCACGCGCAGCTCGCGGACGAGGTGGGCCAGGAACAGCACCAGGGCCAGCACGCTGGTCAGCGCCAGCACGAAGGCGACCGAGACCGACAGCTGCGGCACGGTCGCCGGATCGCCGTTGCCGATCCGGACCGCACGCATCACGGTCAGCGCGTAGGTGAAGGTGCCCAGGAAGATCGCCAGCGTCGCCTGCACGAACTGGTCGCGGACGAAGGTGCGCAGCAGCCGCGGGGAGAACTGGCTGCTGGCCAGCTGGAGCGCCACCACGGTCAGCGAGAAGGTCAGCGCGGTCACCGACACCAGGGACGACGCGATCACACCCAGCAGGGAGAGCGCGGCCTCACCGTCCCCGCCGAAGAGCCAGCCCTCGAACGGCCCGCCGAGGTGGGGGTCGAGGGCCGCGTCGACCTCGGGCAGCCACAACCCGAGCAGCACCGCCGCGACCACGGCAACCGTCGGGACCGGCCAGAGCCGGGCCTGGACCGCGTCACGGGTGGTGGCCAGCCAGGTCTTCATGGGCACAGCCAACCAGAGCGGCGCCCCCCGGGCGTCACGCACCTCCGTAGCGGTCGACGTAGCTGAGCACCCGACCGAGCATGGCGCCGACCGAGACCAGGTCGGCGACGCCCCCCGGCGGCTGGTCCGCGAGCTCGTAGAGCACCGGCGCCGCCGCGGCCGCGCCGGCCCGCTGCGCCACACCGGCGCAGGTCCGTGCCGCGTCCCGCACGGCGACCGGATCGACGGTCAGGATCGACTCGAAGAGACGTTCGCGGTCCGGCACGTCGCGCTGCCCGGGGATCTCCCAGGCGGTCAGCGCGACCGGCAGGTCGACCGCATCGCAGATCACCGCCCACTCCCGCGCCAGCGCCTCCTCCGGCGGGAGCGGCACCAGCACCGGACCGGGACGCGCCCCCGAGCCGATCACCCTCGGCTCCCCCAGGTCGGGGAACTCCGCGAACGCGAACGCCGCCCGGGACACGAGTGCCAGCTCCTCCCAGCGGGCCCGGGCGGGGGCGTAGTGGCGTTCCTTCTGGAACGCGCCGAACAGCAGGGCGCGCTCGGCCTTGGCGCAGAACTCGTCTTCGATCGCCCAGGAGAGCGCGAGCAGCGTGCGCTTGTGCAGTCGCTGCACCGGGAGGTGCGGGTGCTGGCGCCGCAGCTCGGCGTAGACCGACGGCACCTCGCGCGTCTCCTCGGCGAGCGCGTCGGCGATCGCCACGTCGAGCCGCACCCCCGCGTCACGGCGCCGTACGACGCGGTCGACCGCCGCGACGTCGGACTCCAGGTAGCGCCGGTGGCCCCCCTCGAGCCGGCGCGGCCGGGGGAACCCGTGCCGCTGCTCCCACGCACGGAGCGTGGCCTGGCTGACCCCGGTGCGCTCGGCGAGCGCGCCGATCGTGAGCAGATTTGCCTCGACCTCTTGCGGAATCCTCGACACCATGTTCATGCTAGGCAGCATATTCCTCGACATCCTGTTTAGGAATAGGCAAATTCTCCCAAGGAGGCAGTGATGGCACTCAGCACCCAATCAGTCGATGGCAGCGCCGGCGAGGTGGTCGACTGGACCGACCTCGGACAGCGGATGTGGTCCTTCCTGACCGGCCGGGAGGCGGCGATCCACTACCGGTTCTCCGACATGTCGATCGAGGTCCCCCGGGACACCGGCTCCAACGCACCGCGAGCCACCTGGAAGCTCAACGGCACCCTGACCGTGACCACCAGCGACGCCGGCGAACCGGTGCCGCCGAACGCCGGCTGACCCGTCATGGCTCTCGCGGTCTCGGCCGACCTCGCCCTCGACCTCGACGTCGAGGGCGGGGCGACGGTGCATGCGCGACTCTCCGGTCGGGGCAACCGGCTCGACCTGGAGGTCGACGACCCCGGCGCGTTCGCGGGCGGGCGGGACGCACCCGCGGTGCGTGCGCTCGCCGAGGGTCTGGCCGCCCAGGGCCTGGTGATCCGGGTGGTCAACGACGGCCGGCACCTGGTCTCCCTGGGCGCGGTCTCCGCGCCGTGGTGGCAGCGCCGGGTCACCGGGTCGCGGCGGATCCGGATCGGCAGCATCCGCGGCGCGCTCACCTCGGCCCGCTCCCGCGCCCGCGGCACCGGACCCGTGCTCCCGGACACGACGCTCCTCCCCCCGACCACCCTGTGGCCGCTGGCGCCGACCTTCCAACGGCGGCCCCGGCGCCGGATCACCACCACGCACGACCCCGCCCGCGGCGGCTCCCCGCGCCTGCTGGTCTCCAAGGAGATGGTCTGGCCGGGCGACCGGCAGCCGATCTTCTGGCTGACCGAGCGCGTCGTCCTCGGCTCCGGCCCCGAGGCCGACATCCGACTCCCCGGCCTCGAGCCGGTGCACGCCGTGATCGAGCACGACGACCGCGACGAGTACGTCGTCACCGCCGTCGCCGGCGTCACCCGGGTGCACGGGGCCCGGGTGGCGCGGACGCTCCTGCGCACCGGGGCACGGCTCGAGGTCGGCGACCACCGGCTCGTCTACTACCGCGAGGAGTACGCCGATCACGGCCGGCCCTACGGCGGGCGCATCGGTGGCGAGGCCGGCCACCAGCAGCCGCAGCCGCCCCGGGAGGCGTCCTGAGCGGCACCCCGTTCGCACTCCCCTTCCGGGGCCTGGCGGGCTTACGCTGAGGAACGGTCGAATCCCGGCCCCGACCCCTTGGTGGTGGTGAGCATGAACGTCACCTGCACGGCCCACGGTCACGGTCTGGGCTGGCTGCCCGACCTCCCCGACGCCCGGGACTTCCACCCGGGCGAGGGGAAGCGCGACGAGGCCCCCGACGACGTACCGGCGCTGCTGGCGGCCGCCGGGGCCGGCGCCGACGCCCCGGCGCCGCCCGCGTCGGTGGACCTGCGTGACGGCTTCTCCCCGGTCGAGGACCAGGGACAGCTCGGCTCGTGCACCGCCAACGCGGGCGTGGGCATGCTGGAGTACTTCGAGCGACGGGCGTTCGGCAAGCACGTCGACGCCTCCCGGCTCTTCCTCTACAAGGTGACCCGCAACCTGATGGGCGAGACCGGCGACACCGGCGCCTTCCTGCGCACCACGATGCAGGCGCTGGCCACCTTCGGCGCGCCGCCGGAGGAGTACATGCCGTACCGGATCAAGAGGTTCGACCAGGAGCCCACCGCGTTCGCCTACGCGTTCGCGCAGGGCTACAAGGCGGTCCAGTACTACCGCCTCGACCCGGGCGGCACCACGCGCAAGGCGTTGCTGACCCGGATCAGGACCAACCTCGTCGCCGGCCTGCCCTCGATGTTCGGATTCTCCGTCTACTCCTCCTACACCCGGGGCAGGAAGCCGGGCGAGATCCCCTACCCGGCGCCGAAGGAGCGCCAGGTCGGTGGCCACGCGGTGGTCGCCGCGGGGTACGACGACGGGCGCAAGATCACCGGCACCGACGGCAGCACCACCACCGGCGCCTTCCTGATCCGCAACTCGTGGGGCACCTCGTGG
Organism: Nocardioides sp. GY 10113; assembly: GCF_004919105.1. Classification (GTDB taxonomy): domain Bacteria; phylum Actinomycetota; class Actinomycetes; order Propionibacteriales; family Nocardioidaceae; genus Nocardioides. The sequence goes on along the minus strand of NZ_STGK01000018.1, from coordinate 88,539 downwards.
GGCGAGGACGGCTACGGCTGGCTGCCCTACCAGTACGTCGAGAAGCACCTCGCGGTCGACTGGTGGAGCCTGATCAAGAGCGACTGGATCGACACCGGGGCCTTCGGACCGAAGGGCTGAGCCGCGCGACGCGCGAGGCCCCCGCCGTGTCCGGCCGGGGCCTCCGATCTCCTCTCCGCCGTGCGTCGGCTGCTCTCCGTCCTGCTCGGCTTGGTCCTGCTCGGCTCCGTCCTGCTCAGCGCGACTCGAACCAGGGCCGGTGCAGGTCGAAGAACTGCGCCCCCGCCATCGCGTAGTCGAGGTCGGAGCGCACCTCGGCCGGGGGCTCCGCCTGCTCACCGGCCCGCGCCGCGTCCTCGCTGGTGAACGCCACGGTCTCGGTGAAGGTGCCGTCCGCCTCGATGGCCAGGGTGCCGCCGATGATCTCGGGGCGCATCTCGTGCAGGGTGTCGGTGTCGGCCATCATGGCCTTGAGCCGGTCCACGTCGTCGACCTTGCCGCGGATCACCTGCACGAAACCGGCGCTGTCGGAGCCGCCGTCGAAGAGCAGGGTGACGTCGTCGCAGTCGTGGAACTCGACCGGACCGTCGAACAGCGCCATCATCCGCTCCGCCCAGGCGCCCTGCTCCGGCCGGCCCGAGTTGGCCATCGCGGCCTCCCTGGACTCGAATCTGACGACACCCACGAACATGTCGTCGTCGGCGAACCCGTAGGTGCCTCCGAGCCAGCCGTCCGCCCCGGCGCTGAGCTCGGTGCGCCAGGTGTCGAGGTGCTCGTGGAGCTCCTCCTGGCGCGTGCACTTTCCTTGAATCACTTGTATGAACATGCTGTGCTCCTCCTCCTAGGGGGTGCCCACCTCTCGGGATCGGGGGGTGGAGGGCAACCGTCGAATCTACGCCGACGCAGCGTCCCGCGACAGGACAGAATCGGGTACGTCGGCTCCGCGCCGGCTGGGCTACCGTGGACCGGAGGGGGTGGGGCGATGACACCCACGGACGGGGACCCGGACGACGGCCGCGCACACCTCAAGGCGGTCCGCGACTTCTTCTACCACCTGACCGTCTTCGCGTTCGTGACCGCGCTGCTGGCCGTCGTCGACATCCGCGGCGGGAAGCAGGACGGCTCCGTGGCCGGCCTGGACTGGGCCTACTGGATCATCCTGTTCTGGGGCTTCGCTCTCTCCGCCCACGCGGTGTGGGCGTTCCTGGGCGACCACCGACTGCGCAACAAGCTGCGGGAGTGAGCGCCGGGGCCGGGGCCCGTTGCGGGAGCCGGCCGCGCCGGCGGCTCACCGGGCGGATCTCGCCGGTAGGTCTCACAGGTAGATGTTGTCGTGCCGCTCGAAGAAGGCCGCCAGCTCGTCGTGGCTGGGCGTCCAGCGCCCCTCGGCGAGCTCGACCAGCCCCTCGAAGTACTCCTCGCGGGGCGCGCCCGGCGCGAACAGGATCAGCATCGTCGCCGGCGCGCCGGACTCGTTGCGGAAGCCGTGCACCCCGCCCTCCGGGACGAACAGGAAGTCCCCGGGGCCGCCCTCCAGCCAGCTCGCGCCGTCGTAGAGGCGGACCGCCCCGGAGACCACGAAGAACGACTCGCTCATCGTCCGGTGGAAGTGCGGCTCGGCGCCGCCGGCCTCGGCCGCCATGTCCCAGCGGAACAGGCCGAACCGACCACTGGTGGAGGCGCCGGTGGCCAGGTAGCTCGCGGAGCCTCCAGCGCGGCGCAGGTCGGGCGGCGCGTCCGCGGGTCGGAAGCGGGCGCTGACCTCCCCACCACCGAAGTACGTCGGGTCCGGGTACGACATGGCCCGACGCTAGCCCGGGACCGGCGCCGGCGCACTCACCGAAACCGGGGACCGTGCGCGGCCCGGCGCGGCTCAGTCGCGCAGCTCGGCGGGCTCGGCGACCACGTCGACCAGGGCACCGTTGCGCAGCACGGTGATCTCCATCCGCGTGCCGATGGACTCGGCGAAGAGCCGCTTCTGCAACGACTGCGCGTCGCGCAGCGGCACGCCGTCCACCGCGATCAGCAGGTCGCCGCCGCGCAGCCCGCTGCCGGCGGCGGGGCTGGCGTCGACCACCTCGGCGACCCGCAGGGCGGTGCGATGTCCCGTGCGCTCGGCCCACCCGGGCGGCAGCGGCGCGGGCGCGGTGACCAGACCGAGGTAGCCGCGGCGCACCCGGCCGTCGCGCAGCAGCGCGCCGATGATCCGGTGGGTGGTGGCGTTGACCGGCACCGCCAGGCCGAGGCCCACCCCGGCGACGGCGGTGTTGATCCCGACCACCCGGCCCCGGGCGTCGGCCAGCGCCCCGCCCGAGTTGCCGGGGTTGAGCGCGGCGTCGGTCTGGATCACGTCCTCGATCAGCCGGCTGCCGCGCCGGGTCCGCGCGGGCATGGCGCGCCCGAGCGCGCTGACCACGCCGGCCGTGACCGATCCGGACAGCCCCATCGGGTTGCCGACGGCCACCACGAGCGAGCCGACCCGGAGCGTGTCGGCGTCGCCGTACTCCGGCGGGGCCGGGACCTCGCGGTCGGCCCGCACCACCGCGAGGTCGGAGAGCGGATCGCGTCCGACCACCGAGAACCGGGCCCAGGTGCCGTCCCCGAACTCCGCCTCTCCCACGAGCGCGTCCCCGGTGCCGGCCTCGCCGACCACGTGCGCGTTGGTGATCAGGTGCCCCTCGCCGGTGAGCACGACGGCCGAGCCGGCCGACTCCCCACGCGGTCCGCGCAACCGGAGCGCGGCGACCCGCGGGGTCAGCGCCGCCGCCACCCCGGTGACCACCGCGGAGTAGGCGTCCAACGGCTCCTCGGGGTGCTGTCCCGGCTCGGCGTCCACGATCGCCCCAACCGCCGCCCGCGGGCCACGATTCCACCGTTCGCCCACGGCGGACACGGATCGGGCGCGGGCCGGCCCGCTCCTCGGCGGCACCCCGATCAGGGACACGCAGGCTGACCGCCGCGCGCCACGTCACATGGATTTCCGCCCCGAAATCCGCGCATTCGGGGCGGAGATCCACGTGACGGCGGCGAGACTTCACTCGTGGGCGGTGTCGAGATCGGCGTGGTCGCCGTCGTCATCCTGGCCGTCGGGTTCGACCTGACCAACGGCTTCCACGACTCCTCGAACTCGATCGCGGCGCCGGTGGCCACCCGGGCGATGCGCCCGCTCACCGCGGTGCTGGTGGCGGCGGTCTTCACGATCCTCGGCCCGATCCTGGCCGGCACAGCGGTCGCGGACACCGTCGGCGGCCTGGTCACCTACGCGCCGGACGACACGATGCGGATCCTGCTCGCCTCCCTGCTGGCGGCCGTCGCGTGGAACCTGCTCACCTGGTGGCGGGGCCTGCCGTCGTCCTCCTCGCACGCGCTGGTCGGCGGACTGGTCGGCGCCGGCGTCGCCGAGGGCGGCCTCGGCGCGATCGACTGGGGCGGCTTCGACGGGTGGCGGCCCACCGGCGTCGCCGCGGTGCTCGCGGTCCTCGCCATCTCCCCCCTCGTCGGGGCCGGTGCCGGGTGGCTGGGCGAGCTGGCGGCGACCCGCGCCACGCGCCGGGCGCGGCGCGGCCTGACCCGCCACCTGCTCCGCGGCGAGTGGGTCACCTCCGCGGCGCTGGCCTTCGCCCACGGCACCAACGACGCCCAGAAGACGATGGGCGTGATCACGCTGGCCCTGGTCGCGACCGGCGCGATCCCGTCGTTCGCGGTGCCGATGTGGGTCAAGCTCGTCTGCGCCACGGCGCTGACGGTCGGTACGGCGCTCGGCGGCTGGCGCATCGTGCGCACCGTGGGCCGCGGCATCTACCGGATCCGGCCGTTGGAGGGCCTGGTCACCCAGGGCGCCAGCTCCGTGGTGATCGGTGGGGCCGCGGCGCTCGGCGCCCCGGTCAGCACCACCCACGTGGTGGCCTCCTCGGTGGCCGGCGCCGGCGCCGAGCGGCGATGGCGTCACGTGCGCTGGCCGGTGGTCCGCGAGATCGGGCTGGCCTGGCTGGTGACGCTGCCGGCGTGCGCAGGGATGGCGGTCGGCGCGATCCTGCTGGAGAAAGCGGTGGAGAGGGTGGTCGCATGAGGAAGCACTGGTTCCTGCCGGAGAACCCGGACGTGCTCGGCACGCTCCGGGAACAGGCGGACACGACCGTGGAGGGCGCGGCGGCGTTCGCGGCCTGGGCCGACGGCGAGGCGGCCCAGGGAGCCGCGGTCCGCGCCTGCGAGCACCGCGCCGACGCGCTGCGCCGGCGGCTCAGCGACGAGCTGCGCCAGGCGTTCAGCACGCCCATCGACCAGGAGGACCTGTTCACCCTCGCCGAGCGTCTCGACGTGGTGCTCAACGGCCTCAAGAACGTGGTCCGCGACGCGGAGGCGTACGCGGTGGCACCCGACGCCCCGATGGCCCGGATGGCGGCCGACATCGAGGCCGGGGTCCGGCACCTGCACGCCGCGCTGACGCACCTGACCGACCCCGGCGACCTGCCCACCCGTGAGGCGGACGCGGCCGTGGCGTGCGAGCGGCGGATGGAGGAGGCGTACCGGGAGGCGATGCGCGGCCTGCTCGCGCTGGGCGACCTGCGCGAGGTCGCGGCCCGCGGCGAGCTCTACCGCCGTACGCTCGAGGTGGGCGAGCGGATCACGCGGGTCGCCGACCGGGTCTGGTACGCGGTGGTCAAGGAGGCCTGACCCCGGAGCCGGACCACAACGGCGCAGGCCAGGTCCCCAATCGCGGGGTTGCCGGCCCGCGGTCAGGTTGGTTGCATGGTGGGTCCGGCATCGTCGAGCCCGACGAGATGCCCACCACGCCACGAGCCTGCATGGGAGGCCGGCTACCGATGTTCCATGTCCCGCGCCGCACCCCGGCCACCACCCGGGTCCCCGCGCTGGTCTCCGCGCTGCTCTGCGTCCTCGCCCTCCTGGCGTCCGGGTGCGCCTACCAGATCGACCCCTCGGAGGTGGCGACGCCGAGCTCGGACGAGAGCTCCACACCGACCGCCTCCGCGACGCCGGTGGTGGGGAGGGTCGACAAGCTCCTGGTGTTCGTGGTCGAGAACCACTCGATGGAGCAGATGAGGGACCAGATGCCCTGGCTCGACGGCCTCGCCCAGAGCTACGGGTCGACCACCCGCTACCGGGCACTGACCCATCCCTCGCTCCCCAACTACCTGGCGATCGCCGGCGGCTCGACGTTCGGCATCACCGACGACGCGCCGCCCACCGAGCACCCGCTGTCCGGGGCCAGCGTGTTCGGGCGCGCGATCGCGACCGGCGCCACCGCCACGGTCTATGCCGAGGACATGCCGAGCGCCTGCTACACCGCGGACTCCGGCGAGTACGCCGTCAAGCACAACCCGTGGGCCTACTTCGCCGACGAGCAGGAGACCTGCCTGACCCACGACGTGCCGCTCGCCGCGCTGGCCGGCGACGTCAAGAGCGGGCAGCTGCCCGCGGTCGGCATGGTCATCCCCAACCTCTGCAACGACGCCCACAACTGCCCCCTCGCGCAGGCCGACACGTGGCTGAGCGAGCAGGTGGGCGAGGTCATGGCGGGACGGGACTGGGCGTCGGGCCGGCTGGCGATCGTGATCACCGCGGACGAGGACGAGACCCAGGGAGCCGGTGACAACCGGGTCCTGACCGTGGTCGCGCACCCGCGGCTGAAGGGCGTCGAGGTGGACGCCCGCCTCACCCACTACTCGCTCTCCCGCGCCTACGCCGAGGTCGCCGGCTTCGCGCCGCTGCGCAAGGCACGACGGGCGACGTCGCTGCTGGCGCCGTTCGGACTCGCCGCGGGCGGCTGATCGGCCGCGGCCGCGGCCGCTCCGACCGGGCCCCCGCCACCGCGGCGACCGCTAGCATCCCGGCATGCTCCCACCGCGGACCGCCTCCGCCCGGAGCCGCCGGCGGGAGCCGGCACGGTGGACCGCCGCGCTCGTGGGAGCCGTCGCCACCGTGATGGCCGGCTGCGCGGGCATCACTCCGCCGGCCCAGTCGACGACCCAGTCGACCGCCCAGTCGACCGCCCAGTCGACCGCCCGGTCCGCACCGGCGCCGGGCGCTGCCCGGTCCGCACCGCCGGCGGCGGAGCCGGCCATGGCCACCCTGGCCGACCTCGCGCGCGCCAGCGGGGCGCCCTCGGCGCTGCGCGGCGTGAGGATGATCGAGGCGACGCCCTCGTACCGGCGCTACCGGATGGAGTACGGCAGCGACGGGCGCAGCGCGAGCGGCACGCTGACCCTGCCGACCGGGGTCGGACCGTTCCCCGCCATCGTCTCCGTGCACGGCTACCACCCGCCGGCGACGTACCGGGTGGGCCAGGGCATGACCCGCGAGGAGAGGATCTTCGCCAGCCGCGGCTACGTCGTGATCCATCCCGACCTGGCCGGGTACGGCGACTCGACGGCGATCTCCCTGCTGGAGCGGAACCTGGGGCTGGCCCACGCGCTCGACGTGGTCAACGCGGTGCGCGCGGTCACGGCGCTCGACGTGGTCGACCCGGACCGGGTCGCGCTGGTGGGGCGGTCGATGGGCGGCATGATCTCGTTGAACGTCCTCGCCACCCACCCCGACCTGGTCGACGGCGCGGTCCTGATGTCGCCGGCCTCCTCGTTGTTCGAGGACAACCTGCGCATCCTCCACATCGACCGCAGCCGCCCGTTCGCGCGGTTCGTCGCCCGGCGCAGCGAGTCGCAGTCGGCGGCGGAGATCTACGAGTCCCTCTCCCCGCGCTCGCTGTTCGACCGGGTCCGTGCCCCGGTCCTGGTCGACCACGGGACCGCCGACGCCGTCTGCCCAGCGGAGTGGAGCGAGCAGACCGTGACCGCGCTGCGTGAGCACGGCGTCGACGCGCGTCTCGTCCTCTACCCCGGCGAGGGTCACGTCTTCGATGCCAGCGCGGGCGCGGCCGCGGAGGCCGCGGTCGCCTTCCTCGACGAGGTGCTGGGCTAGTCGGCGGCGCCGCGGGACGGTCAGCCGCCCCAGGTGCGCTGCAGCAGGCCCGCGGGGCGGTAGTTCACCGTGACCCGGTCGCTCAACGCGGAGCTGGCGTCGCCGGGCGACTCGGCGATCACCGAGAACGGCGCGACGACGAACAGCCGGACGGCCGCCGTGTCGGTGGTCCACTGGAAGAAGACGGGGCTGCCGTCCGGACCGACGACCGACTCAGCGGGGCTGCCGAACCTGGCCTCGAAGTGGGCGGCGGCCTCGGCCACGCTGGCCCACTCCTGGAAGGTCAGCGTCACCGGCCCCGAGGGCGCGGTGACCCGGCAGCCGACCTCCAGCACCACCGAGGCCCCGGACGATGCCGTCGTCGCGCAGTCGCCACCGCCGAGATCGGGGCTCGGGAAGACCCACTGGATCGCGGCGAGGCCGGTCAGCCCGGGGCAGCCCGACCGCCGCGCCGCCGTCGAGCCGTCCCAACAGAGGACCGACGTGACCTCCGTCGTGGCCTCCGTCGTGGCGGACGTCGGCGTCGGGCTGGGCGGGGGCACGGCCCCCGCCGACGCCTCTCCCCCCGCATCTCCCTCGGCATCCGCCTGCGCCCCCGCGTCCGCCTCCGGGTCGGCCGCGGCGTCGGCCCCGTCGGGCGCCGCCACCGACGCCGTCCCCGGGGCCGCGGCCACGCCGTTCCCGGCGTCCTGCCAGAGGTAGAGACCCACCCCGCCGCACGCGACGACGAGCAGCACGGAGACCACGCCCACCACCCAGCCACCGGCGCCACCGCGCCCGGCGGGCTGCTCGGACCACGTGTCGAACGGCACCGGCGACGACGTCGGGAACGGCTCCGGCGAGGCGGGGACGGCGGCCCGCCCGGCCATGCGCGACGCGGGAGCGACCACGGGCGGCGGCAGGACGCCCTGCGGGCCCGGCGCCGGCGTCACGGCCAGCACCGCGGCCTCCTCCTCCGACACGTCCGGCGGTGCCGGCTGACCGCAGGTCGCGCAGAAGGCGTGGGACGGCTCGCGGCGAGCGCCACACCTCGCGCAACTCCAGCGGTGCGGGTGGTCCTGCATGTCTCCCCCATGTGCGGTCCTGCCCGGCGCGGCGACTCCGCTCCCCGGATCCTGTGGCCACCGGGGGCGAAAATCAACCGCGTCCCCGCAGGCCACACGGGATTTCCCCGGTCTGGTGGACGGCCGGCTCGGATCAGGGACCGGGTCGGTCGGCCGTCGGGACCGGGTCAGTCGGTCAGCAGGGTCACCGGGGCGAGCAGCTCGGCGAGCTCGTCGGCGGTCCGGCCGACCGCCTCCACCACCCGCACGCCGGCCGGGGTGATCTCGAAGGTGCCGAGGTCGGTGTAGACGCGGTCGATGCAGCCGACGCCGGTCAGCGGGTAGGTGCACGCCGGCACCAGCTTGGGGCGGCCCGCCTTGTCCAGCAGCGTCATCATCACCCAGACCCGCTTCGCACCGATGGCGAGGTCCATCGCGCCGCCCACCGCCGGGATCGCGTCGGGCGCCCCGGTGTGCCAGTTGGCCAGGTCGCCGCCCTGGGACACCTGGAAGGCGCCGAGCACGCAGACGTCGAGGTGGCCGCCGCGCATCATCGCGAAGGAGTCGGCGTGGTGGAAGTACGACGCCCCGGGCAGCTCGGTGACCGGCACCTTGCCGGCGTTGGTCAGGTCGGGGTCGACCTCGTCGCCGTGGGCCGCCGGGCCCATGTTGAGCATCCCGTTCTCGGTGTGCAGCACCACGCCCGAGCCGGCCGCCAGGTGGTCGGCGACCAGGGTCGGCTGACCGATGCCGAGGTTGACGTAGGCGCCGTCGGGGTGGGCGGCGGCGATGTCGCGTGCGATCGCGTCGGCGATCTCGTGCTGGGTGCGCGGCCGGGTGACGGTCGCGTCGCTCTCACTGGTGGCACTGGTGCTCATGCAGAGGCCTCCTGCGTGCTCTGGCCGGCGTGGACGGCGGGGACGATCCGGTCGACGTAGATGCCGGGGGTGACCACGGCCTCCGGGTCGAGGCCCCCGATCGGCACCACCCGGTCGACCTGGACCACGGTGGTGGCCGCCGCGGTCGCCATCACCGGGCCGAAGTTGCGCGCGGTCTTGCGATACACGAGGTTGCCCATCCGGTCGGCGACGTGGGCCTTGACCAGCGCGAGGTCGCCCCTGATCGGGTACTCCAGGAGGTAGGTGCGCCCATCGATCACCCGGGTCTCCCTGCCCTCGGCCAGTGGGGTGCCCACACCCGTCGGCGAGAAGAAGGCACCGATGCCGGCGCCCGCGGCGCGCATCCGCTCCGCCAGGTTGCCCTGCGGCACCACCTCCAGCTCGATCTCACCGGCGCGGTAGAGGCCGTCGAAGACCCACGAGTCGGACTGCCGCGGGAAGGAGCAGAGCACCTTGCGGACCCGTCCGGCGGCGAGCAGCGCGGCCAGGCCGGTGTCCCCGTTGCCGGCGTTGTTGGAGACCACGGTCAGGCCGCTCGCGCCCTGCCGGATCAGTGCGTCGACCAGCTCCACCGGCATCCCCGCCATGCCGAAGCCGCCGACCAGCACGGTGGCACCGTCGGGGGTGTCGGCGACCGCCTCGTCGTAGGAGTCGAGGATCCGGGCGGTCACGACCGGACCCCCGGGCTCACGTTCTCCAGTACGACGGCCAGCGCCTGCCCCACGCCGATGCAGATCGCCGCGACGCCCCACCGCCCTCCGGACTGGACCAGCCGGGCGGCCAGGGTGCCGAGGATCCGGGCGCCGGAGGCCCCGAGCGGGTGCCCGATGGCGATGGCGCCGCCCTTGGCGTTGACGATCTCGGGGTCGACCTTCCAGGCGTCGACGCAGGCCAGGGACTGCACCGCGAACGCCTCGTTGAGCTCGACGGCGGCCACGTCGTCCCAGCCGATGCCGGCGCGGGCGAGCGCCGCGTTCGCGGCCTCGACCGGGGCGAAGCCGAACTCCTGCGGATCCAGGGCGTGCGCCCCGCGGCCGGCGATCCTGGCCAGCGGCGCGCGGCCGATCCGGCCGGCCACAGCCTCCGAGCCGATCAGCAGGGCGGCGGCGCCGTCGTTGAGCGGGCTGGCGTTGCCGGCGGTGATCGTGCCGCCGGCCTCCGGCGTACGGAAGGAGGGCGTGAGACCGGCGAGCCTCTCGGGGGTGGAGCCGTCGCGGATGCTCTCGTCGCGAGCCAGCGCCGCCGGGTCGACCCCGTCCACCGGCACCACCAGGTCGTCGTAGAAGCCGTCGGCCCAGGCCCGGGCGGCGAGCGCGTGGGAGCGGGCGGCGAAGGCGTCCTGGCGCTCGCGGGAGATCGCGAACCGCTCGGCGAGCTGCTCGTTGCACTCCCCGAGGGAGGCGGTCCACTCCTTCGGCATCCGCGCGTTGACCAGGCGCCAGCCGAGCGTGGTGGAGACGGCGGTGGCGTTGCCGGCCGGGAACGCCCGGTCGGGCTTCGGCAGCACCCAGGGGGCGCGGGTCATCGACTCCACGCCGCCGGCCACGACGATCTCGGCGTCGCCGGTCTCGACGGCGCGGGAGGCGATGATCGCGGCGTCCAGGGAGGAGCCGCAGAGCCGGTTCACGGTCGTGGCCGGGACCGAGGTCGGCAGGCCCGCGAGCAGCACCGCCATCCGACCGACGTTGCGGTTGTCCTCGCCCGCCTGGTTGGCGCAGCCCCAGACCACGTCGTCGATGCGACCGCCGACGCCGGTCTCCGCGGGGTCGAGGTCCGGGGCGCGGTCGAGCACGCCGCGCAGCGCCGTGGCGGCCAGGTCGTCGGGGCGGACGCCGGCCAGGGCGCCGCCGAACCGGCCGAAGGGGGTGCGGGCGCTGGCGAAGAGGTAGCTCGCGGTCACGCGTCCCACGCTAGGCAGCGCCACTCATCACGTCCAATATCACTTCTGCCCAGATTCATAAGTGCAGTGCATAGAATGTGCGGCATGGAGGTCCGCCTGCTGCGCTCGTTCCTGGCGCTGGCCGAGGAGCAGCACTTCGGCCGTGCGGCCGAGCGGCTGCACATCGCCCAACCGGCGCTCTCCCAACAGCTCAAGCGGTTGGAGCGCGAGGTCGGCGCCGAGCTCGTGGAGCGCTCGACGCGCAGCGTCCGGCTCACCGAGGCCGGCCGCCTCCTCCAGACGCGCGCCGCCGAGATCGTCGGCGCCGTCGACCGCACCGCCGCCGACCTCGAGCTGATGGCGCAGGGCCGCGCCGGCCGGGTCCGGCTGGGCTTCGTCGGCACCGCGACGTACGACGTGCTCCCCCGGGTCGCCCGGCGGGTGCGCGACGACCTGCCCGACCTCGACCTCGACGTGCGCGGCGAGCTGCTCGGACCGGCGCTGCTCGACGCGCTCCGAGCCGGCGAGCTCGACCTGGCCGTGCTGCGCCCCGGCGGACCGGCGCCGGCCGACCTCGTCGTACGACACCTGCGCACCGAGCCGCTGCTGGCCGTGCTGCCCACCGGGCACCGGCTCGCCGACGCCGAGGCGCTGGAGCTGGCCGACCTGGCCGGCGAGCCACTGGTCACCCACCCGTCCGGCCACCGCTCGGCCGCGCGATCCACGATGCAGCCGCTGGTGCTGACCGCCTTCCGCGAGGCCGGGCTGAACCCGCAGCTGGTCGAGGTCGGTGAGACCGGCACGCTGGTCGCCTTCGTCGCCGCCGGGCTCGGCGTCGGGCTGGTGCCGGCGTCGGTCCGGGCGCTGCGCCTGGACGGCGTCGCCTACGTGCCGCTGGCCGGGGACCCGGTCACCGCGCCGCTGGCGCTGGCGCACCGGCCCGAGCCCGGCGCCGCCGTCGAGCGGGTGGCCGAGGTGGTGCGCCGGGTGACCACCGGCCCGGACTGACGATCGTCCCCCACGGCCCTGGCCAGGCTCCCGATCGGGCGAGCATGATGGCCCCATGATCCGCGCGACGGCCCGGTCCGCAGCACAGCCCGAGCTGCTGTGGAGGCTGGCGAGCGACGTCGAGCACTGGGGAGACCGGCTGCCGACCGTCGACTCGGTGCGGCCGCTGGACGGCGCGTCCCACGGGGGTCCCACCTGTGCCGGCTCGAGGTTCGAGGTCCGCCAGCCGGGATTGCCCCGGGCCGTGTGGGAGGTCACGGAATGGCGGGAGGGTCGCACCTTCACCTGGGTGTCCACCACCCCGGGCGTCCGCAGCACGGCCACCCACACCGTGGCCGCCGACGGTGCGGGCTCGCGGCTCGAGCTGTCGCTGGAGTGGACGGGAGCGTTGGCCTGGGCCCTGCGCCTGGCGATCGGGCGCAAGGCCCAGGGCATGGTCGAGACGGAGGCCGAGACCTTCGCCCGGCTGGCCGAGCAGGCCTGAGGCGACGCCCGCCCCCGCCCGGGTCGCCGGCACCTGCGCGGCCCGCGCCGATGACGGCCGGCCGTCGGCGACCCACTACCGTCGCGATGTGGATCTCACGTCGCGCCTCAGCTCCGGTCAGGGCGACCTCGTCCTCTTCGCGGTGACCCCGCCGCGTCGCTCGACGCCCGCCGACCGGCTGCCCGAGATCGCCCGCGCCACCATCGAGCGCCTGGACCACCTCGATCTCGACGGCCTGATCCTGTACGACATCGATGACGAGAGCTCGCGCAACCCGACCGAGCGACCGTTCCCCTTCAGCCCGACGGTCGACCCGGCGACGTACCGCGCCGAGCACCTCCAGGCGTGGCGGACGCCGGTCGTCGTCTATCGCGCCGTCGGCAAGTACCAGCCCGACGAGCTGCGCACCTGGCTCACCGAGCAGGATCCCCGCAGCACGCTGACGGTGATGGTCGGCGCCGCCTCGAGCGGCACCTCCGCACCCGTCTCCCTCGCCGACGCGCAGGCGCTGCGCGCCCAGGTGAGCCCGGAGCTGCTGCTGGGCGGCGTGGCGATCCCCGAGCGGCACAGCCGCCGCGAGAACGAGCACCTGCGGCTCATCGCGAAGCAGGAGGCGGGCTGCCGCTTCTTCGTCACCCAGGTCGTCTACGACCTCAACGCCGCCAAGAACCTGGTCTCCGACTACCGCTACGAGTGCGAGTCGCGGGGGCTGGCCCCGGTGCCGATCGTGTTCACGTTCTCGGTCTGCGGCTCGATGAAGACCCTCGAGTTCCTCCGCTGGCTCGGCGTCGACGTGCCCCGGTGGATCGAGAACGACCTGCGGCACGCGGCGAACCCGCTGCGAGCCTCGCTGGAGCAGGCCGTGGTGACCGCGGTCGAGCTCATCGACTTCTGCCGCCGGCTCGGGGTCCCGTTCGGGATCAACGTGGAGAGCGTCTCCATCCGACGCGAGGAGATCGAGGCGTCGGTCGAGCTGGCGGCGCAGCTGACCGCGCACGTGCGGGCCTAGCGGCAGCCCGCTGCGCGCCGCGCGGGGTCGACCTTCCCCGACCGGCCGTCAGGGCAGCGCGACGTACTGGCCCAGGAAGGCCCGAGCCGACCCGGTGTCGAGGCGGTAGTCCACGTTGGTGGCCCGGCACACGGCGTCGCCCGTGATCGTGATGGCGGCGACGACGTCGGTCGCGCCCAGGAAGTTCGGGCCGCCGGAGTCGCCGTAGCAGGTCCCGCCGTCGCCCCTGCTGGGGTTCATCGAGATCCGCAGCCAGGTCTTGTTGACCGCGTTCAGCCTGCCGGTGGCCACCATCCGGCGGTCGTCGTACAGGTAGCGGTGCCCTCCGGGCTCGTTGGTCACCTCGTACGCCCCGTAGCCCACCGAGGTGAACGACTGCCGGTGGGGCAGGTGGGAGAGGGCGCCGGCCTCCGGCAGCCGCGCGGGCGTGATCCCCGCGACCGGGGCGTCGAGGACGACGACCGCGATGTCGTGGGCGTCGCTCTGGTTGCCGGGGTAGAGCGGGTCCGCGTGGAAGGTGCCCGCGTGGACCGCGTCACCGTCCACGTAGTCGCTGTCGAACGTCACCCTGACCGGCTCGCCCTCCTCGCCGCAGTGCGCGGCGGTGAGGAAGACGGTCGGCGACACGAGCGTGCCGGAGCAGTAGACCCAGGTCCCGTCGGAGTACTGGGTCGGCGACACCAGCCCGCCGACCGCGGGATGGCCGTCGCCGTCGGGGGCGCCGTTCGTGATCGCCGTCGCGGGCGAGCCGACGAGGAGCCCGGCGCCGGCGACGACCAGGACGAGGAGGAGCGTGAGTGGGCGGCGCATGTCGACTCCCGAGGACGGTGGGCGTGGAGACCCACCCTCGGCGGTGGCCCCGGGCGCGTCAAGGGGCCCGGGCGGCGCCTCCCCGGCGGGTGCGGCGCCCATCGGAGAACCGGGGCAGCGCCTATCGTGGGCGCGAACAGCGGGCGCCCACTCCACGGAGGCCTCATGGCCGGCAACCGAGTCACCACCTGCCCCCTCCGCGGCCAGGTCGACCCGCGACTCCTGCGGTTCAGCGCCGGCGCCACCGCCGCGGTCCTCGCCGTCGTACTGCTGATCGTCGAGGCCGCGCGTCCCTGGGGCATCGGCCTGCTCGGCACCCAGGTCGCCGTCTTCGCGTTCACCGCGTTCGTCAGCTTCCAGTGGTCGGTCTGGGCCCAGCTCTATGCCCGCTTCATCTGGCCTCTCCTCGGACCGCCCTCCGCCGTCGAGGACACGCGGCCGCCGCGGCTCGCCCAGCTGCTCGGCTTCGTGCTCACCGCTCCCGCCCTGGTCCTCCTCGCGATGGGCGTCGACGTCGCCGGCTACGCCCTGACCGCACTCGCCTGCGGCCTCGCCGCCCTGAACGCCGCCACCGGGCTGTGCCTGGGCTGCCGGGCCTACCCGCTGGTCCGGTGGCCGTCGACCTGACCGGGGCGGGTGGATGTGGGGGTGGCGCCTTCGCGGCAGGTCGACGCGTGCTCGGCGGCGCGACGACAACGACTGGTGCAGGCGGTCGCCGTGGCGTGATCCCGCAGATCAGCAGTCGGGCGACGCACGTGCTGGCCCCGTCGTGAGCAGAACGGTCTGGCAACAGGTCTCGCCGCCCCGATGCGGCGAACGTCTCTGGCTGTGAGGCGGAAGGTCCCGACCGGTACGCGTCCTCCGCCCCTGCCGTCGAACGCCGGTACCGGCGAGCCTGGAGGGGTGTCCAGCAGCGGCCGGCGTACACGGGTGCGGCGATGGGGGCGCCCCCGGAAGGCGGCGACGAGGGTGTCGGTCCAGATCGAGGGTGTCGCGCAGGGCATCGTCATCACTGGCGCCGACCCTGCCCGCCCTGTGCTCCTGTGGGTGCACGGCGGGCCCGGGATGCCGGACTACGTGCTCACGGACGGGTACCCGCCCGCCCTCGAAGACCTCTTCACGGTGGCCTGGTGGGACCAGCGCGGCGCCGGTCTCTCCTACGACCCGGCCATCCCGCCGGAGTCGATGACCATCGAGCAGTTCGTCGAGGACACCCTCGCGGTGACCGACTACCTCCGCGAGCGCTTCGACCAGGACAGGATCTTCATCCTCGGGCACTCATGGGGCAGCTTCATCGCGATCCAGGCGGCAGCCCGCTCGCCCGAGCGCTATCGCGCCTACATCGGCATGGCGCAGGTGGTGCACCAGATCGAGTCGGAGGAGATCGCCTACGACTACATGCTCGACGCCTATCGCGCGCGGGGGAACAGGCGGATGGTGCGAGCCTTGGAGGCAGCGCCGGTCACTGCGTCTGGAACGCCCGCGGCGTACCTGCGGTTGCGCGACAAGGCGATGCACGGCCTCGGAGTGGGCACCACCCGCCACATGCGCTCGGTGGTCACCGGGATCTTCCTGCGCTCGGTCGGCTTCCGTGGCTACAGCGTTCGCGAGAAGGTCGACCTGTGGCGTGGCCGCGCCTTCTCTCGCAGCTTCGGCCTGTGGGAGCAGTTCATCCACATCGACCTCCGCGAGCGGGTGCCGAGCCTGGAGGTCCCGGCGTACTTCCTCGAAGGCAGGTTCGACTACACCTGCGTGACCGCGTTGGCCGAGGACTACCTCCGGCGTCTGGCTGCGCCGGTCAAGGGGCTCTACGTCTTCGGTGACTCCGCGCACAGCCCCGTGCTCGAGCAGCCGGAGCTCGCCCATCGCATCCTGGCCACGGATGTGCTCAATGGCACGACCAGCCTCGCCGACCTTCGGTGAGGCGGCCGCTGCCTGACCTCGGGGTGGCGCGGCGCGGAATGGGTGCGGACTGAGATCGGCCGCGATTCGGCGCCGGGCGACCTCGACGACGTAGGTGTCGTGGTTCCGGCGGGGCGCCCGATCGCGGCGAAGTGACGCATCCGTCAGGCATCCGCCGGTTCTCCCGACCCCAGCGAGCCTGGGAAGGCTGCCCGGAGATGTCACGGCGCCGGCTACTCCCGATCCGGAGGCGTGGACCCCGGGCCAAGTTGGGGCGCCCACGGACCCTGGACGAGGACGGCCTCATCGTCCCCGGGCCACGGGGGCATGGCGGTGCAGGTGAAGACGAGGGGAGCCGGGCCGGAGCAGCGGTACTGAAAGGCCGTGCCGAGTGGAATGTCGACGCAGACGCCGGGGACCAGTTGAGTGACGCTCTCGTGGCCATCCTTCGCTCGGCGCCAGACCTCGCCCTCGCCTGCGAGGACGAACCAGTATTCGTCGATGGTTCGGAAGTGGCACGCGTGGCCCACCATCCCTGCCGGCACGGTGGAGTGGATCATGTTGCCGTGCGGCCCGCTCATCAGGAACCGGATGTGCGCTCCTAGGGGCGAGCGGCCTCGCTCGGCGGTGTCGACGGTCGCGGTCTTCATCTCTCATGAGTCCCGTCAGCGCGGCAGCGGCGTGGGCCCGGTGGCGGTCACGAGCCGCTGCGGGGCCCAGCCCTCGACATGACGGAAACCGTTCTTGAAGGGGCCGGCGTCCAACTCCACCGACGCTCGCAGCGAGAGCCGGTAGAACTTCACGTGCGTGAAGTCCTCGAACAGGATGTACACGGGATCTGGGTTGCTGTGAGGGCCCTGGAACTGCTGCCCCGTCAACACCGGCTTGTGGTCCTCGATGAACTGCTCGAAGGCTGGTCCGATCACCACACCGAGATGTTCCAAGCCCATCTTGTATACGCGCTGGTGCACCGGAGGGATCAGCTCGATGAGCGGCACGGTCTTGCCGTCGAGAACCTCAAGGGGCTCGGCGAGCACGATCAAGGAGATCGGTCGACCGTTCCAGACGTTCTCGCTGTTGAGGACCGCATGGCGCTCGAGCAGAGTACGCACGCGTAGGTAGTCGTCCCATTCCGCCACGCGAACAGCGAGGTGACTGAGGTCGTAGGGGCCGATGTCGATTCCTCGATCGAGGAGTGCCTGCCGTTGTTTGGCGGCGAACGCCCGGTAGTCACCGATGACATCGCTCACAGGATCAGACACGGTGCGTCCTCTTCGTCGCTGAGTGAGCCTTCGGTGCCTTCGGCCGCCGCCACGTCTGCTCCCACCGCAAGGTTCGTATGAACCATCCAACCCCTCGGGCCTGCACCTGCCAATGGCGAGCCGAAGGAATGCGCTCATCCAGGGCAAGCGGGGCGCGGCCAAGTGGGGCGGAACGCGGCGGAGTGCATCGGCTACTTGGGCGGTCGTCGAACGCCGGCGTCACAACCAGAATGGCTGGGATCGATGCGGTGCTGTCGAGGCGTCGGGGTGGATGGGGGTCCTTCTGCAACCCGCGCTTGCAGATCCGGCTGGGGGCCTTTCGGGTGGCGCCTTGGCCGGGCGGACGCATCGAGTGAGATCAGGGTCCATTCGTCGCTCGCGTGCCTCGGCCGGGCCGAACCGGACGTCGACGGGCCCGGAGCCCGCCACCTCGCGGCCGTCCAGGGACTGCGCCACCGTGAGCTCACCGCCGCCCGGATCGAGCGGCGTCCCGAAGAGATACGTCAGGCTCTCCAGGTCGAAGACGGCGCTCTCGGTCCGCCCCTCCGTCACCCGGTCCACCGAGACCCGGGCGCCGTCGACCACCCCGCCGACCACCCGCCGACCACCATCGAAGCGTCGCACCCCCGCGGGGCAGCACCGCCCAGCTCGACCGGCGGCAGACCCGCGCCGGCCGCGACCGGGGGCGGCACCACGCGCCCGTCCCCGCCTGCGACGCCCCGGCGGGCGCCGAACCCCCCGGCGGCGCCGACGGCGTCGCCGCAACGGTCGAGCCGCCGTACGGGAACGGCACGTCGAGCCGCAGCCGAGCGTCACCCTCGTTCGCGAGCCCGCGACCGAACGTCGTGCCGCCACCGGCCACCGGGACCATCGCGCCGGGCACGCAGCCGGCCACCCACACCGCCGCACCGCACGAGAACAGCCGGCTACGGATCCAGGGCGGCGGGACCCGCGACCAGTCGTCCGGGGTCGGCCACACGGTCTCGGCGAGGTCGGGGCTCGTCCACGCACTCGCGTCACCCGACCGTTCCTGCCACGCGACGAGCGACTCCCCCGACCTCAACGTGACCGCCGGCTCGACGTCCAGCCGATCACGACCACCACTGACGACGGCTCTGGCGACCACGGCGCCCCCCAGGCTCTCCCTCCCGGAGCTCGACCGTGGCCCCCGGCATCGCCCCCTCGACGAGGACGCTGCGACTCCAGCCGGTGAGCGGCCCGACGACCGCAGGCGTGCAGAGCGCCATCCGAGACCCCTGGGAGGACGCGGCGTCTGCCCTGGCGGCAGGCGCGCCGTGAGGCTCGACGCTGCTCCGCCGCCCGCAGGCCCGGCACCCCCCGGGACGAACGTCCCGGTCGGGCACTAGCGTGGCCGCCCATGAGCCCGCTCGGTCCCCCGCCCGACCGCCCACCCCAGCGCATCGACGAGAACCGGCGGCGGTACCTCGACGACATCAGCACCCGGATCCGCGCCGGGGAGCGGGAGGCGATGCTGCGGAACGTCGGCATCCAGGCGCTCTGGATCCTGGTGATCGTCGCTGGCGCCGGGGTCCCCCTCAGCGAGGCCGTCGGCGCCCCCGCGTGGGTCGCACCGACCCTCGGCTTCGTGGTGGTGGTCGCCGCCGGGGTGGAACGGGTCTTCGCCCGGACCACGACCGCGGCCGCCGCGCAGGAGGCGCTGCGGCGCGCGCTCGCCCGCGAGCAGCGCGCGTACGACGCCCGCGTCGGCGTCTACGCCGACGGCAGCGCCTTCGACCGGCTCGTCGACCGGTGCGAGCGGCTCATCGCCGACTACGACCGCACCATGGTGCAGTACGCCGGCTCGCTGGCGCGCCGCTCCGAGTAGCCGCCCCCCGGCGAGCACGCCGCCGGCACTCGGTGCCCGCCCCGTACCCCTTGCCTGGCCCCTCGTCGTGCACTAGTAGTGGAGGACCGGCCGACGCCGGACGAGGGAGGCGAGCCGATGACGGAGCCAGCCACGTCGGACCAGCACGAGCGCGGGTCCTTCGCGTCGCGCCGGGTGTTCATCCTGGCCGCCATCGGGTCGGCGGTCGGTCTGGGGAACATCTGGCGCTTCCCCTACGTCGCCTACGAGAATGGCGGCGGCGCGTTCGTCATCCCCTACCTGGTCGCCCTGCTGACGGCAGGGCTGCCGTTCCTGCTGATGGACTACGGCATCGGGCACCGCTACCGCGGCTCGGCCCCGCTCTCGTTCCGCCGGATGCACCGCGGCGGGGAGGTGCTCGGCTGGTGGCAGGTGGGGATCTGCGCGGTGATCGCGGTGTACTACGCGGTGATCATCGCCTGGGCGGTGCGCTACACCTTCTTCAGCTTCGACCACTCCTGGGGCGAGGACCCCAACGGCTTCTTCTTCGGCGACTTCCTCCAGGTCGCCGAGCAGCCGAGCGTCGGCCTCGACTTCGTGCCCGGCGTGCTGTGGCCGCTGCTGCTGGTCTGGATCGCGGTGCTGGTGATCATGGTGGCCGGCGTCCAGCGCGGCATCGGCGCCGTGGCGGTGGTCTTCATCCCGGTGCTGGTGGTGGCGTTCGCAGCACTGGTGGTGCGGGCGCTCTTCCTGCCCGGCGCCGCCGAGGGACTGGACGCGCTGTTCACGCCGGACTGGGGCGCGCTCGGCGACACCGCGGTCTGGGCAGCCGCCTTCGGCCAGATCTTCTTCTCCCTGTCCGTCGGCTTCGGGATCATGATCACGTACGCCTCCTACGTCGGCCGGCGCACCGACATGACCGGTTCGGGCCTGGTGGTGGGCTTCTCCAACTCCGCCTTCGAGCTGCTCGCCGGGATCGGCGTCTTCGCCGCGCTCGGGTTCCTGGCACAGGCCAACGGGGTGGCGGTGAACGAGGTCGCCAGCGACGGGCTGGGCCTGGCCTTCGTCGCTTTCCCCACGATCATCTCCGAGGCCCCGGCCGGCGCCCTGATCGGCGTGCTCTTCTTCGGCTGCCTGGTGCTGGCGGGCCTGACGTCGCTGGTCAGCGTCATCGAGGTGGTGATCTCCGCGGTGCGCGACAAGCTGGCGCTGACCCGGGTGGCGGCCTCGCTCGTCGTCGGCATCCCGACCGCCACGGTGAGCGTGGTCTTCTTCGCGACCACCACCGGCGTGCCGATCCTCGACACCGCCGACCACTTCATCAACCGGTTCGGCATCCTGCTGGTCGCGGTCTGCAGCATGGTCGCGGTCTCCTGGTGGTTCCGCGACCTGCACACGATCCGGGCCCACCTCAACGAGTTCGGCTCGTTCCCGCTGGGCACGTGGTGGTCCGCGCTGGTCGCCGTGCTCGCCCCGATCGTGCTCACCTACGTCCTGGTCCAGGAGCTGGTCGACGCGCTCGACGAGCCGTACGGCGGCTACCCCGACTGGCTGCTCAACTGGTTCGGCTGGGGAGCGGCGATCGGGGTGGTCCTGGTGGCGGCGGTGATCTCGGCTCTGCCCTGGAGCAGGAGAACGAGCCTGGAGATCCCCGAGGAGGTGCACCGATGAGCGCGACCGCGGTGATCATGATGATCGTGGCGATGCTGGTGATCTGGGGCGGCCTGGCGCTGGCCGTCCTCAACGTGATGCGCGCGGACCGCGAGGAGCCGCGGCGCACGATGCGCGACCTGTGAGCGCGCAGCGGCCGCGCTCGGAGCCCCGGTTCCCCGCGTCGCGGTGGCGCTTGCGGGGTCCGATCAGGTCGGCGACCACCTCGTCGACCGTCGACAGGGTCTCCTCGGCGAGCGACTGGGCGGCGGCCGGCTGCCGCAGCTCGTGCTCGACGCCCTAGCCAGTGGGCACTCGTCCCAGCCCACGGCGGAGGTGAACGAGGGGTCGGAGTCGTTGCCACGCACGCCCGAGTTGACCACCACGCGGCGACCGCCGTCGCGCTCGACCGCCCCGACCGCCCGACCGCGTAGTCGATGGCCGCGATGCCTTCTGGTGAGGGGATGTCGCCCACCACGATCGGCATCCGAACGTCTGTATCCGTCGACCGGGGAGGGTTCCGTCAGTCTGTGGGGCTCGGTCTGCTCGCGTCCGACAGTCGGCGCACCCTCGCCCCCGGCGGCTGACACGCGCACATGCGGTGTCGCAGACGACGTGCCCCGAACGCCCCGCCCCGACCGGCGCGGGGCGTTCGCCGCGCAGGATCACCGAGCCCGTCGCGGCCGCCCCGACCAACACGTGTCGCACATACTCCAGATTGAGTAACTGCCCGAGGCTTCGCTGAGGTCAGCCCTCCGGATCGCCGTTGACTCTCGCCCTGCCGGGCACCAGCTCGACTAGACCGGGGGGTAGAAGTGGTCTCACACGCCCATGCGAGGAACCGCCGCGAGCGCGGAGCCGCGGCGCTCGAGTTCGGGCTGATCGCGCCTATCCTCGTCATGCTGGTGATCGGGATCATCCAGTTCAGCCTGTGGTTCTGGGCCTGGCAGGTCGGCGGCCACGCGGCCCGAGAGGCGGCGCGGTACGCCGCGGTGCACCCGTGCGACAGCGCCGGCATCCAGGGCACGGCCAACGACCGGCTCACCGGCCCCCCGGTCGACAGCACCCCCGCGATCGGCGTCACCCGGAGCGCCAGCCCGCTCGAGGTCGGGGACGACATCACGGTGCGGGTCTCCTTCACGACCATCAACCTGCACTTCTTCCCGGGCTTCAGCGCGGGCGTGGACAAGAGCGCCACATCACGGGTCGAGAACCTGCCGGCCGGGGGGTGCTGAGATGGCTCCCGCGCGATCCCGCTCGCGCCGTCGCGACGAGCGCGGCGCAACCGCCGTCATCTTCGGGCTCCTGGCGGTGGTGCTGTTCGGCTTCGGTGCGCTGGCGGTCGACTTCGGACAGGCCTACGCGAAGAAATCTCTCCTCCAGACCGACGTCGACCTCGCGGTGATGGCGGCGGCGTCCGAGCTGACCGCGCCCGGGCCCTGCAACCCCGAGGTGATCAGCACCGCGGAGGAGTTTCTGAACAAGTCCGAGAACAGCGTGCCGGGCCAGGTCACCGTGGACCTCGGCAACGGGGCCAAGGAGGACGGGTACATCGAGTGCTCCGGCTGGAAGGTGAGTCTCTGGGCGCCCCAGGCGCACGTCGACTACACGCTCGGACGAGTGATCAGCTCCGAGGACGGCCTGGACGTGCAGGCGTACGCCGCCGCGCAGATCAGGTCCGCCGTGGCCGGCACCACGCTGCCGTTCTTCGCGGTCGATGGGTGCGACAGCGGCGCCCAGACCATCCGGGACTCGAGCGGTGCGACGACGGTCCCTACGGTGCCGCCGCTGACCCCGACCTCGGCGACGACCGTCAATGCCACCTTCACGATCAGCCCGACCAGCGTCCCCGCCGGGACCACCTCGGCCCAGATCACGCTGACCGGCAGCCAACTCAAGGACGTCGACGCTGTCACGTTCACGGGCGCAGCCGCGACGGACCACCAGCCGGTCACCGTGAACCCGCCGTCCTCCAGCAACTCGGGCCCGATCACGGTCACCGTGCCGTCCGCGGTGCTGGCCGCGGAAGGCGTCTGGTACGTCCGGGTGATGAAGGCCGGCGAGTACTCGGATACGTCGGACGCCCAGCCGTTCACGGTCGGCGACGAGCGGCTCTACTGCGACGATCGAAATCGAGGCAACTTCGGCACCCTCGACCTCCCCCGCAACGACACGAACAGCGGCAGCTGGCTCGCCTGGAACATGATCAAGGGCATCCAGCCGTCCCTGGCGACCCACCCGAGCGCCCCCTCGATAGCCGGTTGGACGTGCGACCACCAGCCCGGAAGCGTCGAGTCAGTGCATATTCCCGTCGACGGCACCAACTGCGTCGCCTCGAAGCCCGGGTTGGATCGGGCGGCGACCAACGACGGCCTCATCACCGGCTCGGGCGGGCTTCCCGGGCGCTTGGACGCCAACTCGACCAGCAACTGCAGCCGCAACCAGGACGACGGTCGTACACCCGGCGACGTCAACGGCAAGCACCTCAACGACGACCTGCTGACCTGCTTCATCACCAACGGCGCACACATCGGCGACCTGGTGGCGGGCAACTCGGTCGGCACCCAGGCCCTCTCCGCCGACATCTTTGCCTCCCCGCGGTTCCTCTGGCTCCCCGTCCTGGCCTCCGACGCGTCGAACGGCACGAAGTCCTGGCCGATCATCCGCTTCGTTCCGGGCTTCATCACCGACCAGGACCTCGCCGCGACCCGGACCTCGCCCGGCACCGTGAGCGCCCTTAACGGGATCGACGGCCGGCCCAGCGGGGTGGAGGAGGTGAGGGTCGTGCTCTTCAGCGAGAACGCCCTCCCCGAGTTCGCCCCCGCCCGCGGCGGCGAGGGCGAGTACACCGGCACCGGCCCCAAGGCCCTCGTCCTCGTCGAGTGACGACCGGACACCCACCACCGACCACCACCACACGAACCACCGAGCACCACCACAGGAGAAGGACACACCCATGGCACGACGAAGCATCCTCCTAGGCGTCGCCTTCCTGATCGCGGCGCTGGGCACGACCCTGGTCGTCCTCTACGTGCAAGGCATCGACGCCCGGGCCCGGGAGGGCCAGGAGATGGTGGAGGTGCTCGTCGCCAGCGACGTCATCAAGCCCGGCGAGTCCGTCGCGGACGCGCAGGGGGCCGGCAAGCTCGACAAGCAGGAGGTCGTCCGCGAGGCCCTCGCCGAGGGTGCGCTCGCCACGACCAGCTCCATCCGGGGCCAGGTCGCGCTCGGCACGATCTACCCCGGGCAGCAGATCATCGCCCAGCAGTTCGGGGAGGCCGGGGGCGAGGAGACGCTCACCATCCCCGACAACAAGCTGGCGGTGAGCGTCGAGCTCACCGATCCCGCGCGGGTCGCCGGCTTCGTGACGCCGGGCTCCCACGTGGCGATCTTCGTCTCCGCCGACCCCGAGCTGTACAAGCCCGACGGCACCACCCAGAAGCTGTCGCCGTTCACCGGGCTGCTGCTGCCCGACGTCCAGGTGATCGGCGTCGGCACCACGTCGGTGGCGGCGCGCACCACGAAGGACGAGGACGGGGAGACCACCGAGCAGGTGCCGCGGACGATCCTCACCGTCGCGGTCAACCAGAGCGAGGCGCAGCGGCTGATCTACGCCGCCCGCAACGGTGACGTCTCCTTCGCGCTGCGCAACGAGAAGTCCAAGGTGGCGGACGGCCCCGGCGTCACCGCCGCGGACGTGATGCCGGCTGCGTTCCCGGGAGTCCTGCGATGACCGCCGTGGTGGAGCGCGACCCGGGCCTGGCGGACCGCTTCCGCGCGGCCCTGGGTCCGGCGGCCACGGTGCTGCGCTCGGTGGAGGGCATCGACGACCACCTGCGCCAGCACCCGGACGAGTTCGCCGTGGTGCTCGGGCCGTCGGTCGACGACGCGACCGCGGCGCGGATCGCCGCGAGCCACCGGATCGCCCGGCCCACCCTGGGCGTCGTCCTGGTGCGGCCGGCCGTCGACAGCGGCGTCCTGGCCGAGGCGCTGCGCTCCGGCATGCGCGACGTCGTCGCGACGGGCGACGCCGAGGGCCTCGCCCGGGCGGTCGAGGATGCCCGGGCCCTCGCGGAGGCGATGACCCGGAGCGGCTCCGGCGCCCAGGCCCCGGCGACCCGGGACGGCCGCGTGCTGACCGTCTTCTCGACCAAGGGCGGGGTCGGCAAGAGCATGGTGGCGACCAACCTCGCCGCCGCGCTGGCGGGCCAGGGCCACCGGACGTGCGTCCTGGACCTCGACGTCGCCTGCGGCGACGTCGCGATCATGCTCCAGCTGACCCCGGCGCACACCCTCGCGGACCTGGCCGACCTCCGCGGCGAGCTGGACGCGAGCGCGGTGGCGTCCCTGCTCACCGGCCACTCGGAGGGGCTCTCGGTGCTCGCCGCCCCCGTCAAGCTCAGCGCGCCGCTGCCGCCGGACCGGGTCGGCGCCGTGCTGGAGACGCTCCGGACGATGTTCGACGTCGTGGTGGTGGACACCGCCGCGGCCTTCGACGACCTCAGCGTGCAGGCGCTGGACCGCAGCGACACCGTGGTGCTCGTCGGCACCCCCGACGTCCCGGCCCTGAAGAGCCTGAAGCTGACGGCGGGGACGCTCGACCTCCTCAACGTCCCCCGCGAGCGCTGGCGGCTGCTGCTGAACCGGGCCGAGCCGAAGGTCGGCCTCGCGGCGTCGGAGTTCGAGGACACGCTCGGCCTGAAGGTCTCCGCCAGCCTCCCGAGCAGCCGCGACGTCCTGGCCGCCGTCAACCGCGGCGAGGCCGTCGTCCGCGCCAAGCGGGGCCACCAGGTCGGCAAGGCCCTCACGGCCTTCGCTGCTTCGCTGGCACCCGTCCCCGCACCGGAGGCAGCGAGCGGGCCCGCGCCCGCGGGTCGACGGTCTCGCCGCACCAGGAAGGTGAGCTGACATGTCCATCTCCGACCGCATCTTCGCCGCGCAGGACGGCCGCAACGCGACCGCGTCGCCCGCGGAGCCGAGCCCCGCCGTCCCCACGGCCGCGGCGCGGCCCGTCGTCGGGGTCCGCGACCCGTTCGCCGACCTCAAGCGGATCGTCCACGCGAACCTGGTCAGCACCCTCGGCCCGAAGCTCTACGACATCGACATGACGCAGAGCGAGCTGGAGACACAGGTCCACGCCGCGCTCCAGAGCGCGGTGGCCGCGACGGACCGGCCGATGTCGGGCTCGGACCGCCGCCGGATCACCCAGGAGATCGCGGACGACATCCTCGGCTACGGGCCCCTCGAGCCGCTCCTGCGCGACCCCGACCTCACGGAGATCATCGTCAACGGCGCCCACGAGATCTACGTCGAGCGGGAGGGCCGGCTGGTCGCGGTCGACGCGTCGTTCGCCGACGAGGCGCACCTGCGGCGGACGATCGACAAGATCGTCGGCAGGGTGGGCCGCCGCGTCGACGAGACCAGCCCGATGGTGGACGCCCGCCTCGCCGACGGCAGCCGGGTGAACGCCGTGATCCCGCCGCTCGCGCTGGACGGGTCGAAGCTGACCATCCGGAAGTTCGCCGTCGACCCGTTCACCGCCGACGACCTCGTCGCGTTCGGGACGCTCACCGCACCGGCCGCCCGCCTGCTCGAGGCCTGCGTGCGGGGGCGGCTCAACGTCCTCGTCTCGGGCGGCACCGGCGCCGGCAAGACCACCACCCTCAACGTGCTCTCGGGCTTCATCCCGAGCGACGAGCGGATCGTGACGATCGAGGACGCCGCGGAGCTGCGGCTGCACCAGACCCACGTGGCCCGGCTCGAGTCCCGCCCGGCCAACATCGAGGGCAAGGGCGCGATCACCGTCCGCGACCTGGTGCGGAACTCGCTGCGGATGCGCCCGGACCGGGTCGTCGTCGGCGAGATCCGCGACGCCGCGGCCCTCGACATGCTCCAGGCGATGAACACCGGCCACGACGGCTCGCTGTCGACCGTGCACGCCAACAGCCCGCGCGACGCGCTCGCCCGCGTCGAGACCATGGTGATGATGGCCGGCTTCGACCTGCCCGTCCGGGCGATCCGCGAGCAGGCGTCGAGCGCGATCGACGTGATCATCCAGCAGAGCCGGCTCAAGGACGGCAGCCGGCGGATCACGGCGATCACCGAGGTGGTCGGCATGGAGGGCGACGTGATCACGCTCCAGGACATCTTCCGCTTCGACTTCGGTGCCGGCTTCGACGACGCGGGGCGGGTGCGGGGCGCGCTCCGCCCGACCGGGCTCCGGCCGCGGTTCATCGACCGCCTGGCCGACCACAACGTGCACGTCGATCCGCTCCTCTTCGCGCTGGGGGCCGGGCAGTGACCGGGCGCTCGGCCCGCCGCGCGAGGCTGGTCCCGGTCGGCGCGGCGGTCGGCGCGGCCGCCGCGCTCGCCCTGGCCGGCCCGGCGACGGCGGCCGACGGCGGCCTCGACATCGACCACGTCGAGGTGGCGCCCGACGGCACGGTCTCGGCGGTCGTCGGGATCGACGCCGCCGGCGGCGCCGCGGCGTCCGACCTCGCGACCGTCGAGGTGACCGTCGACGGCGAGGCGGTGGACGCCTCCGCCGAGACGATCGCCGCCGGGGACGTCGGCCGCACCACCGTGCTGGCCATCGACGCGAGCGACAGCATGCGGGGCGCCCGCCTCGCCGCCGCCGAGGCCGCGGCGCTCGCGTTCCTCGACGCGGCGCCGGCCGACGTGCGGATCGGCCTGGTCACCTTCGCCGACCGCCCGCAGCAGGTGGTCGCCCCGACCACCGACCACGGGGCCCTCGCCGAGGCGATCGGGGCCATCGAGCTGACCCGCGGCACGCACGTCTACGACGCGGTCGCCTCCGCCGTCGCCCTCGCCGGCGACGACGGCGCCCGCTCCGTGCTCCTGCTCTCCGACGGCCGCGACCAGGGCGGCGGCGCCACCCTCGACGACGCGGTGGCCGCCGCCACCGGCGCCGGCGTGGTCGTCGACGTCGTCGCGCTCGACGGGGGCGCCCACGACCGGGCCGCGCTCGCCCCGGTGGCCGCGGCCAGCGGGGGCGACGTCGTCCCGGCGTCGGCCCCCGGCGAGCTCGAGGCGCTCTTCACCGCCCAGGCGGACGCCCTCGCGCACCAGGTGCTGGTGACTTTCCCCCGGCCCGACGGCGCCGGCGCCGAGGCGCGGGTCGAGGTCGCCCTGACGCTCGGCGCGGAACCCGCCAGCGACGCGGCGTTCGTCCCCCTGGGCGAGCAAGCATCGGGCGGCGCGACGCGTGGCTCCTCCCCCACCCGGCCGCTGGTCGGCCCGGACGCGCTGCTGCTCGGCGCCGGGGCGCTCGGGCTGGGGCTGGCCGGCATCCTGGCGGTCGTGCTCGCGGGCCGCGGCGGCCCCACGGACGCGCAGCGCCGGATCGCCGCCCTGCTCGGCGAGGGCCCGGCCACCCCGAGCGGCCCGGGCGGAGCGACCGCGGACGGCCTGCGGGCCTCCGCGGTCGGCGCGGCCGAGCGGGTGGTCCGGGGCGACTTCGGGGCCAGGCTCGCGCAGCGCCTCACCGGCGCCGCCGTCTCGTTCACCCCCGCCGAGTGGGTCCTGCTCAACGCCGGCACCGCGGTGGCGGCCGCCACCGTCGGCTTCGCGATCGGCGGCGCGGCGCTGGCGGTGCTCGCCCTGGCCGGGGGCGCCGCCGGCCCCGAGGCCTACCTCCGGTTCCGGCACTCCCGACGGCTGCGCGCCTTCGCCGCCCAGCTCCCCGAGACCCTCACGCTGATGTCCGGCGGCCTCAGCGCCGGGCTCTCGCTGGCGCAGGCGGTCGACACGGTGGTCCGCGAGGGCCAGGAGCCCATGGCCGGCGAACTGCGCCGGGCCCTGGCCGAGCACCGCCTCGGGGTCGGCATCGAGGACGCGCTCGACGGGGTCGCCGACCGGATGGGCAGCGAGGACTTCGCGTGGCTCGTGATGGCCGTCCGCATCCAGCGCGAGGTGGGCGGCAACCTGGCCGAGATCCTCACCACGGTCGCGGAGACCCTCCGCGAGCGCGAGTACCTGCGCCGCCAGGTGCAGACCCTGAGCGCCGAGGGGCGCCTCTCGGCCTGGATCCTCGGGGCGCTGCCGGTGGCGATGCTCTGCTACATGCTGGTCGCCAACCGCGACTTCGCCCGCCCGCTCTACACGGAGGCGCTCGGGCTGGCCTTCCTCGGCGGCGCCGCCGTCCTGCTGGCGGTAGGGGCCTTCGTGATGTCGCGCATGGTGAAGGTGGAGGTATGAGATGTCCCCAGCCCTGATGCTCCTCCTTGGCGGGGGCCTGATCCTCGCCGGGACGACGCTGGTCCTGGTGCTGGTCGGCGGGATCGCCGCCGAACGGGCCGCCGTGGGCCGCTCCCTGGCCGCCGTCCGGGCCATCGACGCGGCCCCCGCCGAGTTGAAGGCGGAGGTGGAGCGGCCGTTCGCGGAGCGGGTGATCGCCCCGCTCGGCGGCCAGGTCGTCGGGTTGGGCCGCCGCCTGGTCCGCGCCGACGCCGCGGAGCGGCTCCAGCACCAGCTGGACGTGGCGGGCAACCCGCCCGGCTGGGACGTCACCCGGATCATCGGCACGAAGGCGCTCGCCGCCGTCGTGCTGACCATCCTGGGCCTGGTCTGGGCGGCAGCAACCGGCCTGCCGGCACTCCAGACAATGGTGCTGGTGGCCGCCGCCGGCGCCTTCGGCTTCGTGCTCCCGAACATCCTCCTCTACAACGCCGGGACCAAGCGGGAGCAGCGGATGCAGCGCGCGCTGCCGGACGCGCTCGACCTGATGACCGTCTCGGTCGAGGCGGGCCTGGCCTTCGACGCCGCGCTGGACCGGGTGGTCCGGCACACCACCGGCCCCCTCGCCCAGGAGTTCGCCCGGCTGCTCCAGGAGATGCAGATCGGCGTCGGGCGCACGGAGGCTATGCGGGCGATGGCGGAGCGCACCACCCTCGCCGACCTCCGCTCGTTCAGCCTCGCCATCGTCCAGGCCGACCAGCTCGGCGTGCCGATCGGCCGGGTGCTGCGGGTGCAGAGCAGGGAGATGCGGACCAAGCGCCGGCAGCGGGCCGAGGAGAAGGCGATGAAGGTCCCCGTGAAGATCGTCGTCCCGCTGGTGCTCTTCATCCTCCCCTGCCTCTTCCTCATCATCGGCGGACCCGCGGCGATCCAGGTCATCAAGGGCTTCGGAGGTCTCGGAGGATGAGGCGTCTTCTCGCCTCGGACGACAGCCGAATCGAGGGGACCGTCGAGGGCGCCGCGGTCCTCACCTGGCGGGTCACCACGGCCGTCCGGGCCTTCGTCCTGGCGTTCGCCACCGGCCAGGTGCTGAGCACGAGCCAGCTCGCCCTCGACGGGCCACGGCTGGCCCTGCTCGTCGCCCTCGCCGCCGCCTGCTGCGTGGCGGAGCTCGACCCGCGGTTGCGCGCCGCGCCGGCGATCACATACGCCGAGGGTGCGCTGGCCGGCGCGCTGGTGCTCGCCCCCGGTGCCGGTGCCACGCCGCTCCTGGTCTGCTTGGCCGGGCCTGCCGTGGTGGCCGGCCTCCGGCACGGGCTCCGGGCGGCCCTCCTCACGGTCGCCGCCACGGGCGCCGTCGTGGCAGCCGCGGGCCCGTTGCCGGCGGTCGCACCGCCGACCGCGGACGCCTGGGGCTGGCTGGTGCTCGGCCTCGGCGGCGGCCTGCTCGGGGCCGGCCAGAGCCGTTCCGCCCGGCGTGCGGAGGCCGCCCAGGAGTCGTACGCCGCGGCCCACCGGCTGCTCGGCCAGCTCCACTCCCTGGTGCAGCGCCACGCGATGAACCTCGACCCCACGTCGCTGGCCGACGCGCTGCGCCGGCGGGTGGAGCGCCTGACCGACGCGGAGGGCTGCACCGTCTGGGTGCGGCTCGCCACCCAGGAGATCGAGCTGCTCAGCGGGCGCGGCGCGCCCCCCGAGCACGAGGAGCTCGCCGGGCGGTGCCTCGGCGGCGGGAGCGCGCGGAGAAGCGCAGGCCTCGCGGCCGTCCCGCTGCGGGTCGGCGACCACGTCTTCGGGGCGGTGGTGGCCAGCTCCCGGGACCCGCGCCGCGAGCCGCCGCTCCCGCTCCTCCAGGCCCAGGTCGACGAGCACGCGATCCGCCTCGACACCGCCCTCCTGGTGGACGGGGTCCGCGCCTCGGCCACCGACGCCGAGCGGCGCCGCCTGGCCCGGGAGATCCACGACGGGGTCGCCCAGCGCGTGGTGGCGCTCGGCTACCTGGCCGAGGACCTGATCGACCTGGCCAGCGACCCGGCCGTGGCCGGGGCGGCCGAGGAGCTGCGCGCCGAGGTGTCGCGGGTGGTCGGCGAGCTCCGCTTCTCCGTCTTCGACCTGCGCCAGGGGCTGCACGCGGCCGGCGCCGCCGAGGCGATCTCCGAGTACGTCCGCCAGCTCGGCCGGCGCAGCGACCTGCGCGTCCACCCGCTCCTCGACGAACGCCGGCGGCTGCCGGCCCGGGTCGAGGGCGAGGTCATCCGGGTCGCCCAGGAGGCGATCGCCAACGCCGCCCGGCACGCGGGCGCGGCCAACCTGTGGGTGCGGTTCCGCGCCGACGACGCCGGTTTCAGGCTGGCGGTGGAGGACGACGGGGCGGGCGCGCCGCTGCCCCGTCCCGGCCACTACGGCCTGCACACCATGCGCGAGCGCGCGGATCGGATCGGCGCCGACCTCTCCGTCGGCCCGCGCCCCGGCGGCGGGACCGTGGTCCGGCTGCGCTCGAGCAACGCGCCCCACCGAGAGGACGACCCCCATGACGACCCGCGTCTTGCTCGCCGATGACCACGAGCTGATCCGCCAGGGCCTCGCCCGGGCGGTCGAGCGCGAGGGCGACATGGAGGTGGTCGGCCACGCGGGCTCGGTCGCGGAGGCGCTCGCCGCGTGGCGGGCGCTGCGGCCCGACGTCGTGGTCACGGACCTCCAGCTCCCCGACGGCAGCGGGCTCGACGTCGTGCGCAGCGTCCGGGCGGAGTCGGAGCGGGTCGGGATCGTGGTCCTCACCATGCACACCGGCGACGCGCAGGTCTTCGCCGCCATGGAGGCGGGCGCGTCGGCGTTCCTCGGCAAGGAGAGCCGGGGCGCGGAGGTGGTGAGCACCGCCCGGCACAGCGCGACGGCGCCGCGGGCCTTCCTCTCGCCGGGGCTGACCCGGAGCGTCCTGCGGCGCGAGGCCGTCGCCTCGACCCGCCTCACCGCCCGCGAGCGGGAGATCCTCAGGCTGGTCGCGGACGGGCTCGGGACCGCCGACATCGCCCGCCGCGCCCACCTGGGCGAGTCGACGGTCAAGACCCACCTCAACCGCGTCTACCGCAAGCTCGGGGTCGCCAACCGGACCCAGGCGCTGGCCGCCGCCGTCCGGCTGGGGCTGCTGCTCGACCACGCCGCGGGCGGCTGAGCGGTCTCTCCGACGGCCCCACCGACAGACGGATCAACGGACGCAGCCGCGTGCCGACGGGCACGCGGCTGGGTGCATTTCGGCGTGCCGGCTGGGCGGCGTCCGAACCTCGGCGCGGGCCCATGGCGGACACCCCGGGCGGACCAGCGCGACCTAGTCCGAACGGGCTACGCCGATCGAGACCCGGGGTGGACTCCCCGCCCGCGCGGCGGGCGAAGGATGGGACCAGAAGGGTCCCAGTGGGGGGCTCGAGGGGCGGCCGCGGGGGACGCGACCGCCTCGCATTCGAAAGGGACAATCCGATGCTCGAGAAGCTCCAGTTCATGGCCATCATGTTCGTCGGCGACCTCAAGACCCGGGCGGAGCGTGGCGAGCGCGGCGCCACCGCCGTGGAGTACGG
The DNA here is from genome assembly GCF_004919105.1 of Nocardioides sp. GY 10113. Taxonomy (GTDB): domain Bacteria; phylum Actinomycetota; class Actinomycetes; order Propionibacteriales; family Nocardioidaceae; genus Nocardioides. The sequence goes on along the minus strand of NZ_STGK01000018.1, from coordinate 56,064 downwards.
CCTGATGATCGCCCTCATCGCTGCCGCCATCATGGTCACCGTCGGACTGCTCGGTGGACAGCTCAACACCCTGTTCACGAGCGTCCTGACCAAGCTCGGTGGCACCGCCCCCAGCTGATCCAGCGAGGAACCGATACGGACCGGGTCGGCGCCCATCGGTGCCGGCCTGGTCCCGTCTCGACCAAGCCAACGAGGACCCGGCCCAGGGTCCGCCGATGCGAAGGGAGGCCGGACCGATGACCGAGAGGCTCCAACTGATGGCGCTCGCGCTCGTCAGCGGCCTCAGGGCCAGGGCGGGGTGCGCCGGCCGAGGCGCCACCGCCGTGGAGTACGCACTGTTGGTCACTTTTGTCGCCGCCGCCATCGTCGGCGCCGTCACCGCGATCGGCACATGGCTCGGCCTCACGTTCAACGACCTCGTGGCGAGGTGGCCGGCCCACTGACGGGTACGCCGAAGGCCGGTGCCGCTCACCCGAGCGACACCGGCCGTCGTCACGTCCGGGCCCGCGGCGGCCGGCCTCCGCGACGCCCCGGCCCGCCACCTCGAGTCGGCGCGGGGCCGGTGCGCGCAGTCGACCGCAATCTGCCGGTCGCTCTCCCCGTGCACGATCAGGAACGGCGTGATCGGGTCGATCACGCCGTTCAGGCGCACGACCTCGGCGTAGGGGATTTCCCGACGCCGTCGAAGCCCCCAGACCCACAACACGTGCTCCCGGTAGTGCGGGACGGGGTTCTCCCTCCGGCGGCAGGCCCTTCCTCTGCACCTCTCCCCCATGGTGGTCGGCGCCCGGCGGTGGCGCGGGCCGCCCGCGTCCGAGCGGACCCGCGACCGCGCGCGACCACCGACCAACCACGGGGTGGCACGGTGGGGCCATGGGCGAGCTGAGCGACGACGACCTCTCCGAACGGGTGGCGCGGCTGCCACTGGAGCGCAAGGTCCGGCTGCTGACCGGGGCGAGCATGTTCACGCTCCGCGGGGAGGAGGCGGTCGGGCTGGCGCCGATGGCGTTCTCCGACGGCCCGACCGGCGTCCGCGGGCTCGAGTTCACCGGCGGCCCGCTGACCTGCCTCTTCCCGAACGCGACCCTGCTGGCCTCCTCCTGGCGCCGCGAGACCGCCGCCGAGGTCGGTCGCCTGCTCGCCGAGGAGGCCGAGCGCCAGCGCATCCACGTGGTGCTCGGCCCCACGGTCAACCTGCACCGCAGCCCGCTCGGCGGCCGCCTCTTCGAGGCCTACTCCGAGGACCCGCTGCTCACCGGCGTGCTCGCGGCGGCGTACGTCGCCGGGCTGCAGGAGCGGGGCGTCGGGGCGTGCGTGAAGCACCTGGTCGCCAACGAGTCCGAGACCGACCGGACCTCCGTGGACAGCGTCGTGGACGAGCGGACGCTGCGGGAGGTGTACCTGCTCCCCTTCGAGATCGCGGTGCAGGACGCCGACCCGTGGTCGGTGATGGCCGCCTACAACGACGTCAACGGCGTGCCCGCGACCGAGCAGGACGACGTGGTCAACCGGATCCTCAAGGGCGAGTGGGGCTGGACCGGCCTGGTGATGTCGGACTGGTTCGCCACGACGTCGGCCGCGCCGGCCGCGAACGGCGGCCTCGACCTGGTGATGCCCGGCCCGACCGGCCCCTGGGGTCCTGCCCTGGTCGCCGCCGTCGAGGCCGGCGAGGTCGCGGAGTCCGTGGTCGACGACCACCTGCGCCGGCTGTTGCGGCTCGCCGGCCGGGTCGGCGCCCTCGACGAGCCGCGGACCTGGCGCGAGGACGTGCCCCACCCCGGCGGACCGGAGCGTCGCGAGCAGCTGACCCGGCTCGCCGCCGACGGCATGACGGTGCTCGCCAACGACGGCACGCTGCCCCTCGCGCGAGACGTCCGGATCGCGCTGATCGGGCGCCCGGCGCTGGAGACCACCTGCATGGGCGGCGGCTCGGCGTCGGTCCGCGCACCGCACCAGGTCAGCATCGCCGAGGGCCTCACCGGTGCCACCGACCGCGTCGCGGTGGTCGACGGCGTCGACGTCCGGAGCCGCCCGCGACCGGGCCGCGACGGGATGCGGGTCCGCCTGTACGGCGCCTCCGGAACGCTGCTCGACGACCGCCACTCGGAGGAGGCGAGGACGATCATCGGGATGCACGGCGAGGCGCTGGCCGAGCCGGTCGCCCGGGTCGAGCTGTCCGCCCCGCTGCCCGCCGGGCGCCTGCGGATCGGCGTGCTGGGGGTGGCCCACGCGCGGATCACCGCCGGCGACGCCTCGTTCGAGGTGACCCTCGACGCGGTCTCGGACGACGTCGGCGCCGACGTGCTGCGGCCGCCGGGTTGGCAGACCGACGTGGTGCTGCCCGAGCCGGCCGAGCTGGTCGCCGAGCTGACCGGCCGCGAGATGGTGGCGGTCGGCCTGGTCGCGGAGCCCACGCCGCCCACCGACGACGACGCGATCGCCGCCGCGGTGGCCGCGGCCCGGGAGGCGGACGTCGCCGTCGTGGTCGTCGGGCTCACCGAGGAGCAGGAGACCGAGGTGGCCGACAAGTCGACGCTGGCGCTGCCCGGCCGCCAGGACGAGCTGGTCGCGGCCGTCGCCGCCGCGGCCGCCCGCACCGTGGTGGTGGTCAACGCGGCCACCCCGGTGCTGATGCCGTGGCGCGACGAGGTCGACGCGATCCTCTGGGCCGGGCTGCCCGGGCAGGAGGGCGGGCATGCCGTGGCCGCGGCGCTGCTCGGCGCCATCGAGCCGGCCGGGCGGCTGGTCACCTCGTTCCCGGCCGCCGACGGCGCGGCACCGGCGTGGGAGGTGGTGCCGACCGACGGGCGGCTCGTCTACGACGAGGGCGTCTTCGTGGGCTACCGCGGGTACGCCGCCCGGCGGGCGCCCGCGCCGGCGTACTGGTTCGGGCACGGTCTCGGCTACGGCTCCTGGGAGTACGGCGAGGTGACGCTCGACGACGGGCTGCTCTCGGTCGACCTGACGAACACCTCGCCGCGGGCCTCGCGCGAGGTGGTGCAGGTCTACCTCCAGCCGGACCCGGCGGACGCCGACGACCAGCCGGTCCGGCTGGTCGGCTGGACGACCGTCGACCTCGACGCCGGCGAGCGCCGCGACGTCGACGTCGCCCTCGACCCCCGCGCGCTGCGCACCTGGGCCGACGGGAGGTGGTCCCGGCTCACGGGCGGCCGACTGCTGGTCGCGCGGGGCCTCGGCGACCTCCGCGGCGAGGTGCCGTACAGCCCGCCGCCACCGGGCCGCTGAGGGTCCCTGGGGGCCCCTGAGTCCGTCAGGTCGCGGGCGCAACGGCCCGCCGGCCGAGGCCTGGGACCCTGGCCGTCCGCTCCGTGGAGGCCCGACGCTGGAGATGGCAACGGGACCTCGGGAGGCGAGATGCCCACCACCACGCGATCCGCCGCGCCGGGACGGGCGCGCCACCGGCTCTCTGCCACGGGCCACCGGCTCTCGGCCACGGGCGACGGGCCCGCGGGCAACCTCGCCACCCGGGTCCTGCTGGCCTGCGGGATCGCGTACGCCGGGCTCTACCCGGTCCTCAACGACCCGGTCGCGGCCACGCTGTACGACGGCTACGACCGGACCTCGCAGGCGGTCAGCGAGCTCTCCGCCACCGGCGCCCCGACCCACACGCTGCTCACCGTCACCGGGCTGGCCCTGAGCGCGCTGCAGACGGCGTTCGGCGTCGGCATCTGGCGGGCCGCCGGTCGGCGGCGCTCGCTGCGCGTGGCGGGCGCGATCGTGACGGGCCACGGCGTGCTCAGCGTGCTGTGGGCGTTCGGCCCGATGTCGCGGCGGGAGGTGATCGCCGCGGGCGGGGCGACCTCGGCGGACACGCTGCACCTGTGGCTCGCCGGCGCCACCGGCGTACTGGTGCTCGCGGAGGTGGTCGCCGCCGCGTTCGCCTTCGGCTGGGTGTTCCGGGCGTACTCGGCGCTGACCGTGGCCTGGGCGGGAACGTTCGGGATGCTCAGCGCCCAGGTCGACCGGATCGAGGCCGGGGACCCGACGCCGTGGATGGGGCTGCTCGAGCGTGCCGGGATCGGCGCCTGGCTGCTGTGGATGGCGGTGCTGGCGGTCGCGCTCCTGCGGCGGCGCCCGTAGCCGGCGCCCGTAGCCGGCGCCCACAGCCGGCGCGGCCGCGGCCCGTCTCGGTCGCCCCGTTCCACGCTGGGAGGATGGGCGTCGTGCCCAGCCAGCCGTCGACGCTTCGCCGCCCCCTGACCACCGAACGGCTCCTGCTGCGCGCCGCCACCGCGGGGGACGCCGCGGACACCTGGCGGTACCGGCGCCTCGCCGAGGTCGGCGAGTGGATCACGGCCCACCCCGACGACCCCGACGAGTACGGCGCGCACTTCGCCGACCCCGATCGGCTGGCCGTGACGGTCGTCGCCGAGTTGCGGGACCCCGACCCCGACCTCGCGGGCCGGGTGGTCGGCGACTTCCTGCTGCGTCCCGAGGACGCCTGGGCCCAGGCGGAGGTGGTCGACCGGGCCCGGGGCACGCAGGCCGAGCTGGGCTGGGTGCTCGACCCCTCGCACGCCGGACGCGGCTACGCCACCGAGGCCGTCCGCGAGCTGCTGCGCTACTGCTTCGAGGAGCTCGGGGTGCGGCGGGTCGTGGCCCAGTGCTTCCTCGACAACGAGCCGTCCTGGCGGCTCATGGAGCGGGTCGGGATGCGCCGCGAGGCGCACACCGTCCGCGCCGACCTGCACCGCTCGGGCCGCTGGCTGGACTCGCTGTCCTACGCCGTCCTCGCGGACGAGTGGGCGGCCGCTCGCTGACCCGACGGTCACGGGGTCACCCCCGGCATTCCACCCCGCACCGGTGTGGACTCCACGGTGGCCTGTGACTAACGTCGTACGAGGGGCCGTGGTGCCCACGCCTCTCTCATCGATCCGGCCGGGAGGCCGACATGACGACGCGGCCCCGAACCCACAGCGTGCGCTCGACGTGGCGGAGGTACGGCGTCGCAGCCGGCGCCGCCCTGGCACTGACGGTCCCGATGGCGTCGCCGGTCCCGGCGGCCGCCGATCCCTCGGCTGCGACGGCGAGCAGCCGAGCGGCGACCGACCCCACCGACCCCACCGTGCCCGCCGCGCCGCTCGTCTGCGCGCCGGACGGCGGCCTCTACGCCTGTTCGCTCCAGGAGCCGGGGGTGGGCCGGATGCTGGTCACGACCGCCTCGCTCCTGTCCGCGGTCGAGGCCGCCGGTGGCTCGGTGAGCGTGGCCGACCCGGTGATGTGGGTCACCGTGTGGGGCGCGACCGGGTCGAACGGGACGAAGTGCTCCGGCTGCGTCCCGGACGGCGGAAGCGGCGGCAAGGGCGGCTGGGCGCAGACCGCGACCAGCCCGGAGACCTACCTGTCGACCTTCGGCACCGACGCGATGAACGTCTACCTCGGGTCGTCGGGTCAGCGAGGTGACGGCGACCATTCCATCGGCGGCTACGGAGGGGGTGGCTCGGTCGTCACGGCGTCGCCACCGGTGGTCTCGTCGCCGGCGCAGGCTCCCCCGCTGTGGGACATCGTCGCCGTCGGCGGCGGCGGAGGGGGCGGCGGCGGCGGCTCCACCGGGTACGACGGGCACGGTGGCGGCGATGGCGGCTATCCGGCGCGAGCGCCGTTCCTCGCGCAGGCGTCCGCGCAGGGCGAGAGCGGCGGCGGAGGCAGCGAGGGCGGCCAGGGCGGCAACACCGACGGCGCCGGAGCCGGAGGGTCCGGCGGGTGCGGCGACGGGTGGTGCGACGGCGCCGACGGTGTCGGCGGGTTCGGCGGGTTCGGCGACACCGGGCAGACGATCTCGACGACCGGCCTCTACGGCGAGCCGGTCGTCCCCGGGCTGCAGTACGGCGACGGGAGCAACGCCTGGCAGCAGGTGCCGGTGCAGACGCCGGGGATGGGTGGCGGTGGGGCCCACCGGGCCGACACGAACCCGCTCGAGTGCGCCTTCGACCTGTCCGAGTCCGTCAACGAGGCCTGCGGGGGCGGGGGCGGCGGAGGGTTCGGCGGGGGCGGCGCGGGCAAGTACATCCAGACGGTCGGCGCGGGCGGTGCCGGCGGCGGCGGTGGGGGAAGCTTCGCCGCAGCCAGCACCTGCGAGGCGACCGGCGCGCCGTCGGTGGATCCCTGGGACAGCTACGGGGTCGGGAACTTCGTCGTCTACGTCGACCCCACTCAGAACTGCGTCTCGGGCGATGGTGCGCCGCCGACACCTTCCGGCGACGACGGCACCGACGACGGCACCGTCGACGGCACCGTCGAGATGCTCGGCCGCGTGGTCTGGCCCGCGCCCGACGCGGTCGGCTTCCGCACGTCCTGGCCCGTCGCGGTCCGGCTCGCGAGGGGCGCGAGCATCGACGCCGCCCGACTGAACGGCCACGACGTGACGGCGCGGTTCGCGAAGGGGCGCCACCGCGCTGCGAGGGCGGTCCTGACGGTCGATGACGGTGTCCGGATCGGCGAGAACACCCTGGTCGTGCGCGTCGCACGAGGCGAACGACGGTCCTTCGCCGTCGCCCACTTCGTCCGGGTCGTCGACAGCCCGACCCCGCTGGTCGAGCTCGACGCGAGCGGCTGGCCGGACGCCGCAGCCGTCGTCGTACGGCACCGGACGACGGACCCGATCACCGTCGACGTCAGCATCGGCAGAACGGCTGTCCCCAGCGACCACCTCCGCGTCGACGGCGAGGCGACCCTGGTGCGCCTGTCCGCGGGCTCCGGCGTGCGCCACGGGACGAACACCGTGACCGTCCGGGCCGCCACGCGGGACGGGCGGACCACGGTGATCCGTCGCCGGCTGACGTGGCCGGGGAAGCTGCCACTGCCGGAGGCCGGCCCGGACCAACGTGCCCACGTGCACGCGAGCGTGGCGTTCGACGCCCGGGCGTCCGTCCGCGCGATCGGGGCACGGCGACGCTCGGTCACCTATCGATGGGAGGTCTCCGGCCCGACGGGCAGCGCGGCGGAGCTCACCGGGACCGACACGCTGCGCCCGCAGCTGCGCCCGGACCTGCCCGGGGTCTACCGGGTCACCGTCACGGCCACGGCCCGCAACGGCGCCACGGCCAGCGACACCGCGCAGGTGACGGTCGACGCCCTGCCGCTGGCCCAGGTCAGCACCCTCGCGGAGGCCACGGACTCCGCGACCGGCGCGAAGGTTCCCGGGGTGCAGCTCGACTCGTCGTGGCTGTGCCCGGAGACCACCACCCTCCCGTGCGGATTCCAAGCCACCACCAGCGACGACCAGGTGCAGCTGCTGGTCCTGGACCGGGACACGCTGGCGGTCGAGTCGAACGCGCCGTACGACCCGGGGAACCTGGTCGGGCTGTACGCCGCGCTCGCCAAGCTCGTCGTGACGAACGGGAACACGACCGTCCCGGACACGGGCAAGATGGCGATCCTGACGCTCGGCTCGAGCGAGGTCACCGACATGGCCAACTTCAACAAGGCGATCTCGCTCATCGGCCTGCCGGCGTACGCCTCGTCGGTGCAGTCGGTCTCCGCGCCGTTCTCGATCATCGGCATCCCGGGGATGACGACCGGCAACGCCTGGAACAACTTCGGGGCGACGATCGACGGCGGCCGGCCCGGCAGCCTCGACGGCTACATCAAGGACTCCGCCTACTACCCGTCGGGCAGCACGTCCCTGGAGGCCGAGCAGCGCGTGTTCACCTTCCCCGACGTCGTCCAGTTCGAGACGAGGTCCACCACCGCCACCTCCGTCACCGCGGAGATCGCGAGGTACGACGCGACGACGGGGACGTTCACCCCCACCGACCTCGGCGTCTTCGACACCAGCGGCGGCGGCCTCGGTCTGGTGACGTTCAACTCCCTCACCCTCGAGCCGTTGTCGACGGCGACGTACGCACCACGGAGCTCCGACGAGGGGATCAACTGGACCGCGCTCGGTACGGCGCTCTCCGACGCGGCCACGGCCGGCGACGGCGTCGTGCTCGTCTCCCTGGGCCGGATGAGCGGCTTCGAGCAGGAGCCCGACGCGACCAGCTTCACGAGCTCGGTGCTGCCAGCCATCCGCGCCCTGGGGGGTCAGCCCGACCTCCTGGCCCGGGCGGTCAACGACAACGCCACGTACTCGTTCATCGGGTCGGGCGGACAGGGCTCGGAGAGCAGCTCGGTCGTGGCCTACGGCGTTCCGGTGCGGGTCGGGGAGGGTGGCACGACACCCCTGCCGGTGACGGACGGCAACCTCACCGGCGAGCTGCGTCGCGGCGTGGACGGTCGCTTCCTGCCCAGCCGGGCCGACCCCTCCGCCACCTACACCTCCCAGTTCAACCCGGTGCTGTACCAGGCCCCGGTGACGTGGCCGCTGACCCCGACCGCCGGGGCCACCCCGTCGGGGGCGCAGACGGCACTCGCCTGGCTGGCCCAGTGCACGCTGCTCCCCGGCACGGACAACGAGGTCGTCCCGGGCGCGCAGCTGTGGCCGGGACAGGACTGCACGACGGACGTCAGCGGCGCCAGCGAGGTGACGGGAACACCGACCCCGACCGTGGTCCGCCAGGTCTCGCTGTCGCTGCGCAGCGACTACGTCGACAACCTGGACCTCACCCTGAACGACATCAGCGCGCTGTCGTACACGACGCTCTTCCCCCAGGGCAACACGGTCTTCGACGCCGCGGACTTCTCCCAGGCCCAGGCGCAGCTGATGAGCGAGCGGGCCGACCTGACGGCCACGGGGACCCTCTTCGACACGCTCGAGTCGGAGATCTCGTCCTCGTCCGCCGCGATGACGACCCAGATGACCCAGGTCGCCCAGACCGTGCAGGACGCCTACTTCAAGCAGCAGCAGACGGTGACCGTCACCGACTACGGCGCCTGGGCGCAGGGGATGTTCAGCAACTTCACGACCGTCGGGGCCACCGTCGCCAGCCTCTTCGCCGCCGACGAGATCGGGGTGGAGCAGCTGTTCTCGACGGCCGGCCTGTTCGCGGACATCGGGTCCGGCTTCCAGTCGGTGGTCAACGGCCCCGACTCGTCGGCGTTCACCGACATCGACGCCTGGTTGCTCACCGACCAGCAGCTGCGGGACGCCACCGCCGCGGTCGACGTGGCGGTGACGGACGCGGTCAGCCTGCAGCAGGTCGGCCTCGGCATCAGCCGCGACGCGGTGGTCGCGGACTGGGGGCGGATGGACACCGTGACGACGAACTCCCAGGGCGCGTGGGCGATCGGGTCGGACGACCTCGCCAAGGCCACCAACGTCTTCGTCATGGCGACCCGGGGACAGATCTGGAAGGGGTATGCCCATCAGCTGTGGACGGCCGGCGCCTACCGCCCCGGCAGCGCGGGCGGAGCCAACAACGCCCAGGCCTACCTGTGCCAGACGAGCTCCAGCGGCCAGACGTCGCCGTTCATCGAGGCGTCGAGGAGCGGCCTCCCCCTCGGGCTGGGGCAGGGCGTACAGTACTGGCCGCTCCAGAACCTGACCCGCCTGATCGAGGGCGTCCGGCTGACGCCGGAGTGGAACCCCTACATCATGTGGGAGCAGGGCACCCAGACCGTGGCCCCCTATCAGGCGGTCGAGGCGATCTTCGAGCAGCCGGCCACCCTCGGCGCGAGTGCCGACGCCGGCGGGGCGTTCGGACCGTGGTTCTGGGACGACGTCTTCGACCTGAGCCGCAGGCTCTCGACCACCTGCACGGGGGGCGAGCTCCAGACCGTGGACGGCGACTTCTACGGCCAGACGTCCTGAGCCCGCGCGGCCCGACGGCGATGGTCCACGCCGACGAAAGGAACAGAGCCACGGGCACGACGCGGTTCATCGAGATGCTCGGAGTTCCCAGGGCCGGGTTGGACGGACACCGAGGTGATCCCTTGTCACGCACCCCACGCCCGTGTTCTTGTCTGTTGTCGGCCACGTGCGACCGATGCCGCACAGCCAGGAAGGCCGCGCGGCGCACGTGGCAGGTCTTCACCATGGACGAGCCGCTCTCCCACCTGGACGCGACGGTGCGGGCGCCGACCCGCACCGACCTCGCGCGCCTCCAGGTCGAGCTCGGCGCCACCATCGCGCACTCGCCCACCGCCAGGTCGAGCCGATGACCGGGAGCGGACGGTCCCCGGGGTCCACCGCGCCCCGTCGGCGCAACTGGGCCGGCAACCTGGAGTACCGCTCGGCCACCCTGGCCCACCCGCGCGACGTGGCCGAGCTCGCGGAGCTCGTCCGGCGGAACCGCCGGGTGAAGGCGCTCGGCTCCCGGCACTCCTTCAGCGACGTCGCCGACACCGACGGCGTGCAGGTCAGCCTCGACCGGCTGCCGGCGCACGTCGTCGTCGACCGCTCGGGGGCGGCGCCTGCGGTGGCGTGCGCCGCCGGCATGACCTACGACCAGCTCTCGGACGCGCTCCGCGGGCAGGGACTCGCGCTGCCGAACCTCGCCTCGCTCCCCCACATCTCCGTCGGCGGAGCGATCCAGACCGGGACGCACGGCTCGGGCGCCGGCAACCCCGCCCTGTCCGGCACCGTGTCCGCGGTGGAGCTGGTGGACGCGACCGGGCGCTCCGTCCTGGTCCGCGACGACTCCCCCGACTTCGGCGCCGTCGTCGTGGGGCTGGGTGCCTTCGGCATCGTCCACCGGGTGACGCAGCGGTGCGTGCCGGCCTTCGAGGTGGCCCAGCGGGTCTGGGAGGACCTGCCGTGGGACGCGCTCCTGGCCGACCTGCGCGCGGTGACGGACTCGGCGTACAGCGTCAGCCTGTTCACCCGCTTCGACAGCGAGACCGTCGACCAGGTGTGGGTCAAGCGCCGGATGGCCGACCCGCCGGCACCGGACCTGACCGAGTGGGGTGCCCGGGCGGCGACGTCCGTACGCCACATGCTGCCCGGAACGCCCCCGGACAACGTGACCGAGCAGCTGGACCGACCCGGCCCGTCGTCGGAGCGCCTCCCCCACTTCCGACCGGAGTTCCGGCCCGGACGCGGCGACGAGCTGCAGAGCGAGTACCTCGTCGACGTCGAGCACGGCGTGCACGCGATCGCCGAGCTGCGGGCTCTCGGCGACGAGATCGCGCCGCTGCTGCACACGGCCGAGATCCGCCGCGTGGCGCCCGACACGGCCTGGCTCAGCCCGAGCGGGGCCCGCGACAGCCTCGCGCTTCACTTCACCTGGCAGAGCCGGTCCCGCGAGGTCGCGGCACTCCTGCCACGCCTCGAGGCCCGCCTGATCGCGCTCGAGGCGCGGCCGCACTGGGGGAAGATCTTCACCATGGGCGCCGCGGACCTCGGACGGGCCTACCCACGGTTGGGCGACTTCGCCGCCGCCGTCGAGCGGTGGGACCCGGAGCGCCGCTTCGCCAACCCGTTCCTCGACCGGGTGCTGGGCGCCGCAGGGTGACGCGTCCTCGCCCCCGCCCCGTTGCCCGTGACCCGATCGAAGCGCACCCCACCGGCAGTGGACGCGGCCAAACCCTGCCGTCGACGCGAGGCCGGTCAGTAGTCGAGGACCCGGGTACCGGCAGGGAGCCCTTCGGGCATCGCGAAGTCGTCGGCCCGGGTCAGGCCAGAGTTCAACGCCAGGGTCAACGCCTCCGCGAACGTGGCCGCGTTGGCGATCCACGGCACCCGGGTGCGCATGTCGTGCATGGCGTGGATGTGCCACACGTGCAGCCCGCCGGCGGCGTCCGCAGTGTCCACGCACACGAGCCACCCGTCGGGGAACATCATGATCGGGAACCACGCCGGCCGGTAGTGCACCGGGTCGTTCAGGTCCTCCTCGTACGACATCGCATCCTCCCGGAGCGCGAGCGCCTGCTCCATCGAGAACAGGTACAGCCCACCGAGCACGTGGTTCACGCTTGGCCGCAGGAAGTGCCGCTCGCCCCGCCCTGGCCCCTGAGCCCCGTCATGCCAGGCGTACCAGGCGACCACGTCCGGGTGCGGGGACACTCCTATGCTCGTGAGAGCGGCGGCGACCGCGGCGGGGTCCAGGCCCGGCCGCAGCCGGCCGGCCAGCTCGCGGCGCTCGCGGGTCAGCGCCGTATCGAGACGCCCCAGCGCCTCCCGGAGGTCCACCTCAGCCATCATCACTCCCTGCCGTGCTCGTTGCCGTGCTCGGGTCGTGGCCTGTCTACAACATCGGACCCAGTCGCGCAGCGACCCTGGCCAGCTGCACGCAGCCGCGGGACACCACCGGCCGAGGACGTGCCTGCGTGCGTGCCCGACCGGCTAGAGGCCCTCGCCGAGCACCGCGTCGAGCGCCGCCAGGAAGTAGTCGACGCTCTCGGCGCTGATGCACATCGGCGGCTTCACCTTGAGGACGTTCTGGCGGTCCCCGGTCGGCTGGATGATCACGCCGCGGCGCAGCATCCGGTCGCAGAGCTCGCGGGTCTCCGCCGCCGCGGGCTCCAGGGTCTCCCGATCCCGGACCAGCTCGAGCCCGAGGTAGAGGCCGCGCCCGTGCACCGCGCCGATCAGCGGGTGGCGCTGCGCCAGCTCGGCGAACCCGGCCACGAGCCGCTCCCCCATCGCGCGCGCGTGCTCCTGCAGGCCCTCGTCCCTGATGATGTCGAGCACGGTCGTGCCCAGCCGGGCGCTGAGCGTGCTGCCGCCGGCCGAGGAGAAGAAGGCGCCCTGCTCGGCGAGCGACTGCGCGATGTCGGCGCGGGTGATCACCGCGCCGAGCGGGTGTCCGTTGCCCATCGCCTTCGCCGCCGTGAGGATGTCCGGTACGACGCCGGGGTGCTGCTGGTAGCCCCAGAAGACGTCGCCCTGGCGGCCGTAGCCGACCTGCACCTCGTCGGCGATGCAGAGCCCGCCCTGCGCGCGGACCTCGTCGTACACGGCTGCGAGGTAGCCCTCGGGCACCTCGATGGCGCCGGCGTTGCCGTTGCGGGGCTCGGCGATGAAGGCGGCGAGGCGGTCGCCGTCGGCGGCCCACCGCCGGATCCGCGCCACCGCGTCGCGGGTGTAGAGCGCCCCCGCACCGGGGCCGCGGTGGGTGCCGCGGTAGGCGTTGGGCGTGTCCAGCACCCGGACCCAGTCGGGGCGGGTCTCCTCGGCCAGCGGGTTGTCGGAGGTGCTGGTGGAGACGGCGTCGGAGGCGAGGGTCCAGCCGTGGTAGGACTCGCCGACGCACGCGACGTGGGTGCGCCCGGTGTGGGCGAGGGCGAGCCGCAGCGCCAGGTCGACGGCCTCACTGCCGCTGTTGACCAGCAGGACGGTCTCCAACGGGGCCGGGACGGTGGCGATCAGCCGCTCGGAGAGCTCGACCACCGACCGGTAGTGGAACCGCGAGTTGGTGTTGAGCATCCGCCACTGGTCGGCGACCGCCGCGGCCAGCCGCGGGTGGCCGTGGCCGACCGCGGCGACGTTGTTGACCATGTCGAGGTAGTGGCGTCCGTCGGTGTCGATCAGGTACTCGCGCCAGCCGCGCTCGATCTGGGGCGGTCGTGCGTAGTAGTGCCCCTGCAGCGGCGCGTACGCCGCGGTGCGCCGCCCGAGCACCGACGCCCCGGTCTCGGAGGTGGGGCGCTCGCCCGGGTGACGCAGCAGCGGTGCGGGGTCGAGGTAGAGGGTGCGCCATCCGGCGACCTCGCTCGGCCGGACGAACGCGGTGGGCCGGCCGGGGGCCGCGGCGCGGTCCGCGCGCACGTGCCAGACCCGGATCGGGCCGTCGAACGTCGCGACGGGGTCGCCGGCGCGGACCTCCCCCGTGGCGGCGGGCGCGCGGAGCGGCCCGTCCAGGACGAGGGCGAGCCCGCCGGAGCGCAGCACCACCGTCGACCCGTCGACGGCGACCTCGCCGGCGACCGGGGCCACCACGTCGATCGGGTCGGCGGAGCTCACCTGCACGAAGAGCGGCACGTTGCACGGCTCCGACGCCGACGGTCCGCCCGCACGGGTCAGTCGCGGCTCGGCGAAGCGCGTCACCGCGACCGCGTCACCGGCCACCTGCAGCGCCAGGGCGGCCTCGACCGCATCGGCGTCACCGAGCCAGGCGCCGTCCAGCAGGGCCCGGCTGTCGTAGCCGAGCGGCACCTCGACGACCGACCGGCCCCCGTCGACCAGCAGGGGGCGCGCGTCGCGCCAGCCCTCGGGCGCGCCCTCGCCCCGGATCGCGGCCCGGATCGCCCCGGTCATCACCTCGCGATCGGCGTCGGCCGCGGCCTCGAACATCGCCCACTCCCGCCCGAGGGCGGCGCGCGCGTAGTCGTTGCCCGGATCGATCGCCACCTGGTGACGGCCGCTGACGACCAGGGTTGCGCCGCGCAGCACCAGGAGCGGCCAGATCGCCTCGATCTCGTCGTCGCTCAGGCGCGCGTGGGCGTCGAACGCCGCGATCAGCGGCAGGACGGCCAGCGGCCTCGAGGGCTCGTGGTGGAGCACGAAGCTGCACGCCACCACGAGCTCGGCGATCCGCCATCCCGTGGAGACGTCGCCGAAGTCGATGATGCCGGCGAGGTGGCCGGCATCGTCGACGAGGAGGTTGTCGTCGGTCAGGTCGCCGTGCACCGCCTGCTCCGGCAGCCGGGGCGCCAGCGCGTCGACGACGGCCGCGGCGGCGGCGACCGCGTCGCGCAGCCGCTCGCGCTCACCCGCGTCGGTGACGTGGTCGATCAGCGTGCCGACCACGGAGGCGGCGCGGCGCAGGTCCCACTGCAGCTCGCGGTCGAGCCCTGGGTGGGCGAACCCGGCCAGCGCGACGCTCACGTCGCCCGCCAGCGCGCCGACCGCCGCGAGGAGCTCGTCGTCCAGGCCCGGGTGGTCGATCAGCGGTCGCCCGGCGACCCAGGTGAGCAGGCGGACCGGGTGCGGCACCCCGTCGATGTCCACCGTCGAGCGCAGGGCCCCGTCGAGGGCCGGCACCGGCTCCGGGACGCCGACCCCGCGGCCCGCCAGCCGCTGCATCACCGCGTTCTGCGCGTCGATCTCGTCCGCGGTGAAGACCGGGTTGCTGATCTTCAGCAGCCAGGAGCCGCCCTCGCCGTCGACCAGCCGGAAGTTGCGGTCCTGCTGACTGCCGAGCGGCGACAGCTCGCCCCCGACACCGAAGACCCCGGCCGCGATCGCCGACGCCTGCTCCCGCGACACCTCGGGGCTGCGCAGCTCCCAGTCCTGATCCATCGTCCGTCCCTTGCCCGTTGCCCCAGAATCCGGAGCAATCTACAACCGCGCGATGAGCCGCCCTCCCCGGGGAGATCCCATCGGTGCGGCGGGCCGGCCATCCGATGGCCGCCGGGCGGCAACAGCTGCGGACGACCGGTCGGCATCGTGACCCGAAAACGAATCAGAGGCGGTTCCCGAACTCTGTCGGGAACCGCCTCTGATCTGCTACTTCACTTTGTAGCGGGGGCAGGATTTGAACCTGCGACCTCTGGGTTATGAGCCCAGCGAGCTACCGAGCTGCTCCACCCCGCGTCGGTGAACAGAACATTACCCATCCCGCCATGGAGTGCCAAATCGGGGGGCACTTCCCGCGTTTCACCCCGTCGCCCATCCCGTCGCCCATCCCGTCGCCCACCCCGCCACCCACCCGCCACGGCGACGTCCAGACAACCCCGGACGGCCCCGGCGAACTGCTCGACAGTTAGTAAACCTAGGTTTACGGTGTCGCTCACCGCGGCCGCCGACGACCGCGGAGGAGCGCGGGAGGTGCGATGGCGGGTCGACGCTCAGCGGCGGCGGGCGCTGCGCCGGCCGCCGGGCACGCTGACCGGCGTCCGGTTGGCCAGCAGCTCCAGCGCCCGGCGTACGTCGGCGGCGGCCGCCTCGCCCACGTCGGCGGCCAGGTCCAGCTCGAACTTCTGGTGGAACCCCTTCGCGGCGTCGAGCGCGGCGCGGCCGCGGTCGTTGACCTGGACCATCCGCAGTCGTCGGTCCCGCATCGACGTGGCCCGGTCCACGAAGCCGGCCAGCGCCATCCCGTCCACCAGCTTGAGCGTGGCCTGCGGGGTCATGTGCAGCCGGTCCGCCAGGCCACGCAGGCTGAGCGGCTCGGTGAGCAGCAGCCGCAGCACGAACCCGGTCCGGGTGGTGAAGCCGATGAACCCGGCGTCGTGCATGTGGTCCCGCAGCTCCTGGGCGAACGTCACGCTCGCCAGCGACAGCAGCACCCCGAAGTCCTGTCGGTCGTCCGTCACCCCAGCATCGTATGAGCCAGATCACACTTCGGGAGCGAAAGGAGCGCACATGACCCAGCACGACCAGACCGATCAGACCCGCAGCGGGGGCGCGGCCCGCGGCCCGGTGATCGGCCGCACGATCGCCGACTCGACCCCCTGGCACGCACCGCGGCCGCGGCCGGCGGGTCGACCGAACGTGCTGGTGGTGCTCCTCGACGACGTCGGCTTCGCCCAGCTCGGCTGCTTCGGCTCGGACATCGACACCCCGAACATCGACCGGCTCGCCGGCGGCGGGCTCCGCTACAACCGGTTCCACGTCACCGCCCTCTGCTCCCCCAGCCGCGCCTCGCTGCTCACCGGCCGCAACCACCACGCCGTCGGCATGGGCATGCTGGTCGACCTGCCCACCGGGTTCCCCGGCTACACCGCCCGGATCCCGCGCTCGGCGGCCTCCCTGGCCCGCGTGCTCAAGGACGAGGGCTGGAACACGATGGCCGTCGGCAAGTGGCACCTCACCCCCCGCGACGACCGCTCGGCGGCCGGGCCGTTCGACACCTGGCCGCTGGGCCAGGGCTTCGAGCGCTTCTACGGCTTCCTCCACGGCGACGCCAACCAGTGGACCCCGACCCTCTACCGGGACAACTCCCCCGTCGAGCCGCCGGCCGGCCCCGAGGACGGCTACCACCTCACCGAGGACCTGGTCGACCAGGCGCTGACGATGGTCACCGACCAGCACAACGCCGCCCCCGACAAGCCCTTCTTCCTCTACTTCGCCCCCGGCGTCGGCCACGCGCCGCACCAGGTGCCGCGGGAGTGGTCGGACCGCTACGCGGGCCGCTTCGACCAGGGCTGGGAGGCGTGGCGCCAGGAGGTCTTCGACCGCCAGGTCGCCGCCGGCGTCGTCCCCGAGGGCACCGTGCTCTCCGAGCGGCCCGGGTGGATCCCCGACTGGAACGCGCTGAGCGACGAGGAACGCCGCCTCTACGCCCGCTTCCAGGAGGTGTACGCCGGATTCCTCACCCACTTCGACCACCACCTCGGCCGGCTGCTGGACGGCCTCGAGGCGCTCGGCGAGCTCGACAACACGATGGTCGTGCTCACCTCCGACAACGGCGCCAGCGCCGAGGGCGGGCCGGTCGGCTCCATCAACGAGCACCGGTTCGGCTTCGGCGTCCCCGACGACGTCGACGACAACCTGGCCGGGATCGACGACATCGGCGGGTTCCGCTCCTACAACCACTACCCGTGGGGCTGGGCCTGGGCGGGCAACACGCCGTTCCGGCTCTGGAAGCGCTACACCTGGCTCGGCGGCACCCGCACCCCGCTGATCGTGCGCACCCCGGCGACCGCCGGCGGCGCCGTCGTCCCCGACCCCGGCGCGGTACGCCGCCAGGTCTGCCACATCGCCGACATCTTCCCCACCGTGCTCGACGTCTGCGGGGTCACCGCTCCCGAGACCGTCGACGGCGTGGCCCAGCAGCGTGTCGACGGCGCGTCGATGACGGCGACCTTCGCCGACGCGCACGCTCCCGACGTCACGACCACCCAGTACTTCGAGATGCTCGGCTCCCGCTCGATCATCCACGACGGCTGGAAGGCGACCACGGACCACGTCCCCGAGGGCGTCCTCGCCGAGCAGGCGCTGCCCGGCAGCCGCGACCTCGAGGCCGACCGGTGGAGCCTGTTCCGCCTCGGGGACGACTTCGCGGAGGCCCACGACGTCGCCGACGAGCACCCGGAGGTGGTCCGCGAGCTCGAGGCCGTCTGGTGGACCGAGGCCGAGCGCAACCACGTGCTCCCGCTCCAGGACAGCCTGATGGGTCGGCTCACCGCGATGGAGCCGCCGCTGTGGCCACTGCCGGCCACGCTCGTCGTCCACCCCGGCGGCACGCCGCTGGTGGACGAGGCGGTCCCCTCGCTGTCCGGCGGGGCACTGGTCGAGGCGGACGTCGAGGTCCCCGCGGACGGCGCCGCCGGCGTGCTCACCGCGATGGGCGACTGGAGCAACGGCTGGGCGCTGGTGGTCCTCGACGGCTGCCCGGCCCTGCTGCTCAACACCACCTCCACCCCCCACCAGGTGCGCAGCGACGTGCCGCTGCCGCCGGGGCGGCACCGCGTCGGGTTCCGCTACCTGCCCGGCAGCGCCGAGGGCGTGCTGCTGGTCGACGACCGCGTGGTCGGCCGCGGACCGCTCCCGGACGGGATGGGTGCGAGCGGCATCCAGATCGGCGGCGGCGGCCTGCGACTGGGCCACGACGCCGGGTTCCCGGTCAGCGACGACTACGCGCCGCCGTACCCGTGGACCGGCACGCTGCACACCGTGACCTTCCGCCAGGGCCCGGGGCCCCTGGCGTCGGACGAGGCCGAGGACCGCACGGCCGAGGTGCTGGCCGCGCTGATGCGCAACGAGTAGCGAGCGGCGCTCAGCGGGGCGGGCCGAGCCGCGGCGCCGGCGCGGTCCAGTTGCGGCGCAGCGCGATCAGCCGCCATCCGGTGGTCAGCGCGATCGCCGGCCACATGATGACCAGCGGGCGCACCCCCAGCTCCACCCCGACCGCGGCCACCGTGGCTCCGGCCAGCGCCGGGATCGCGTAGAGCTCGGTGTTGCGCAGCACCACCGGCACCCGGCCGGCCAGCACGTCGCGGATCACGCCGCCGCCGATCCCGGTCATCAGGCCCAGCGCCGCCGACGCCGCGAGCGGCAGCCCGAACTCCTCGGCCTTGAGCGCCCCGGAAGCGCAGAACAGGCCCAGGCCCGCGGCGTCGAAGACGTTGACCTGCCGTTCGAACCGGCCGACCGCCGGGTGCCACCAGAAGGTGACCAGCCCGGCGGTCGCCGGCACCGCCAGGTAGCGCCAGTCGACCAACGCGGGCGGCGGCACGTCCCCGATCAGCACGTCGCGGATCAGGCCGCCGCCCAGCCCCGTCGCCATCGCGAGCACCACCACCCCGACGATGTCGAGGTGGTTGCGCACGGCGACCAGGCCGCCGGAGATCGCGAAGACGAAGATGCCGACCAGGTCGAGGGTCAGCACCATGGTGCTTACCCCTCGCTGCCGGTGTCCGTGGCGCCGGCCACGTCACGCTGCCCGGCCAGCTCAGCCGCCTGCTCGACCTTCTTCTGCGCGATGTCGAGCTGGGTCGCCCACTCCACGGTGTCGCCGTCGGCCTGCGCGGCGCTGGCGTTGTCGAAGGCTTCGTTGGCCTCGGCGATCAGCTTGTCGATCCGCTCCTCGAGGGTCAGCTTCGTGTCGCCGCCGTCCTTCTTGCCGCCGGTGCCGCCGGTGCCGCCGCCCTTGTCGCCGGTCCCGCCGGTGCCGCCGGTGCCGCCCGAGGTCCCGGTGCCGTCGCCCTCACCCAGCGCGGCCTCCATGGCGAGATCCAGGTTGCGGCCGATGCCGACCTCGCCGCCGTAGGAGACGATCACGAACTGGAGGATCCGGAAGCTCGAGGTGCCGCCGCTGGCCCGGACCGCGTAGACCGGCTGCACGTAGATCAGCCCGTCGTCGACCGGCACCGTCAGCACGTTGCCGAAGACCGGCGGCGAGGACGTCTGCTCGTACTCGCGCAGCTCGTCACGGACGGCGCCGTCCTGGCTCATCTCGTTGGCCACCAGGCCCGGACCGCGGACGCTGGAGGAGTTCATCTCCAGCACCTTCATCTTGCCGAAGTCGGCCGAGGTGGCGTCCGAGTTGACCGCCACGAAGGAGGCCAGGTTGTTCTTGCCGCGCGGCACGAACACCGACGTCAGCGACCACTCCTCGCCGTTGCCGACGTCGGTGAACATCCGGTACGGCGGCTGGAAGCTGCTGGTCTTGTTCGGGTCCTGGGGGACCTCCCAGCGGTCGCTGCCCTGGTAGAAGTCGCCCGCGTCGGTGACGTGGTAGCGGGCGAGCTGGTAGCGCTGCACCTTGAACAGGTCCTCGGGGTAGCGCAGGTGCTCGGCCAGGTCCTCGGGGATCGCCGACTTCGGCTCCACCGTGCCCGGGAACGCGCGCATCCAGGTCTGCAGGATCGGGTCGTCCTCGTCCCACTCGTAGAGGGTCACCGTGCCGTCGTAGGCGTCCACGGTGGCCTTGACCGCCGAGCGCAGGTAGTTGATCTCGTCGGTGGGGATCGTCCGCAGCCCGGTGTTCTCCTGCAGCGAGTCCTCGATCATCGACTCGAACGACTCACGCTCGGAGTTCGGGTAGCGGTCGGTGGTCGTGTAGCCGTCCACGATCCACGCCACCTTGCCGTCGACGACGGCCGGGTAGGGGTCGCTGTCGACGGTCAGCCACGGGGCGACCTTCTCCACCCGCTGCACCGGCTCGCGGTCGTAGAGCACCTTGGAGTTGCCGTTGACCCGGCCCGAGAGCAGGAAGTTCGGCTCGCCGAACTTGATCGCGTACATCAGCTGGTTGAACGTCGACCCGACCGAGACGCCGGCGGGGCCGTCGTAGGTGGTGCGGGTGTCGCCCTCGTCGGTGTCGGTGTCGGCCAGGCCGAGCTCGACGTCCGGGGCGTCCGCGCTGGCCTTGCCGACGATCGAGTACGACGGCGAGTTCTCACCGAAGTAGATCCGCTCCTCGAACTCGCCCAACGCGTTCTCGCTGCGGATCTCCGAGCCGGACTCCTCTGAGGCGATGCCCTCCGCCCAGACCATCCGGCCGTCGGCGTCCGACGGCGAGACCTTGTTGGCGTACGCCGCGATGATCCCCTCGCCGTGCGTGTAGACCGTGTGCAGGTTGTTCCAGTTCTGGTCGGTGGCGTTGATGCCGGACTGGTCCATCTCGCGCACGCCCAGCACCAGCGGCTGGTCCTGCCCGCCGATGGTGTAGCGGTCGACGTCCAGCACCGGCGCCACCGAGTAGTAGACCCGCGGCTGCTGCAGCTGCTCGAAGGTGTCGCGCACCTGCTTGGGGTCCACCACCGGGACCTCCTGCAGCTGCGGGAGCACGTCCCCGGCGGAGACGCCGGCGGTGGGCGGCGTACCCGAGTAGGACTCGGTCTCCACGTCGCTGACGCCGTAGGCGTCACGGGTGGCGTCGATGTTCGCCTGGATGTACGGCGCCTCCTTGTCGGCCTCGGACGGCCTGACCTGGAAGCTCTGCACGATCGCCGGCCAGATCATCCCGAGCAGGACCGCGGAGAGGGCGAGCAGCGCGAGGCCCACCGAGGGCAGCTGCCAGGTGCGGCGCCAGATGTTGAGGAAGAAGAGCACCGCACAGATCAGCGCCACCCCGAGCAGGATGTTGCGCGCCGGCAGCACCGCGTTCTGGGCCGTGTAGTTCATGCCGGTGAACAGGCTGTGGTCGTCGGTGACCAGGTCGAAGCGGTCCAGGTAGTAGTCCGCGGCCTTGGCCAGCACGAAGACGCCGAGCAGCACGGAGATCTGCAGCTGCGCGGCCGACGAGACCCGGTCGTGGCGCACCTGCAGCCGGATCCCGCCGTACAGGTAGTGCACGAGGACCGTCACCAGCAGCGCGACCACCGCGGCGGCCATCACGAAGTCGACCACGTAGTGCCACCACGGCAGCTCGAAGACGTAGAAGCCGATGTCGCGGTTGAAGTAGGGGTCGTCCTTGCCGAAGGGCTGGGCGTTGCGCCACATCAGGTAGGTGCGCCACTGGCCGAGCGCCGAGGTGCCGGCGAACAGGCCGACCACGACCGCCACGCCGGTCAGCAGCCAGCCGCGGATCGGGGTGACCGCGTCGCGGTAGCGCTCCACGCTGGCGTCCCCACCGGCCATCCGGAACAGCGGCCGGAACCGGTAGGCCAGGTGCATGTTGAGCGCCACCACCGCGCCCATCAGCAGGCCGAACACGGCGAACAGGGCGATCCGCGTCCACAGCAGCGTCGTGAAGACCTTGCCGTAGCCGAGGTCGGCGTACCAGAGCCGGTCGGTGTAGAGCGACGCGAAGGCGGTCAGCAGGAAGAAGCCGACGACCAGGACGACGATCGTGATGACCAGCGCCCGGCCGCGACGGCCGGAGCGGGTCGGCGCCGGCTGCGTCGGCTCCTCGTCGAAGAGCTCACTCATCGCCCTCGCCCTCCTCGAGCGTGCCGCGCAGCAGGGACAGCAGGTTCGGCACCAGGTCGACCCCGCCCATCACCGCCATGTCCTCGTCGTGGCTGCGCAGGCGCAGGGCGCAGTACGACGCCCCGTGCCGCGTCACGCCGGCCACGATGCGGACCTCCTCGCGGTCCGGGTGCTCGCGGGCGAACTCCTCCGCCGCGGTCGGGTCCTCGGGGATGTGCCCGTCGGCGGACGGCGGCAGCACCAGCCGCTCGACCACGGCGGCGCACCCGGTGACCCCGTCCGGCCAGCCGATCTGGCTGAGCACCTCCTCCAGGCTCTGCTCGGCCGGCAGCTGGTCCTGCTCGATCGGCGTCAGCGACCCGCGCTCCGCGGGGGCGTCCAGCCCGAGCTGGGCGGCGAGCATCGGCTCCTGCGCGGCCAGCTGCGCGGTGTCGACGAGCGCGTACAGCCGCGCGGGCTGGTCCCATCCGGCACCCGCGTGGTGCTGCTCGATCTCGAGCACGGCAGTGGCCAGGGCCGGGTCGACGTCGAGCTCGTAGTCCATCAGCACATCTCCAGGTTCAACGGGGTCACACGGGGGTCAACGGATCGGGTGTGGCCAAAAGTGCCGCGGGTCACGGTGGCATCTCGGCCCGGTGTCGGCCAGGTCTCGGCAGGCATCGTCTCAGCAGGTCGGCAGGTCCGCATCCGGATCCTCGACCCACGTCTCCAACGAGAGCCGGGCCCGGTGCATCGTGGTCGCCTTGACCAGACGGAGGTCGGGGTCGAGTCCGGTCACGTCGCTGCAGTTGCCGGCGGGCACGAAGAACAGGTCGGCGCCCGCATCCTCGGCGCCGGCGATCTTCTGGGCGATGCCGCCGATCGCCCCGACCTTGCCGTCGGGCGAGATCTCGCCGGTGCCGGCGATGGTCCTGCCGCCGGTCAGCGAGCCGGGGGTCAGCGTGTCGTAGATGGCCAGCGAGAACATCAGCCCGGCACTGGGACCTCCCACCGCGGGGTCCACCTGGAGGTCGATCTCGAACGGGAACTCGTAGCCCACGCCGAGGGTGACGCCGATCCGCGCCGTGCCGTCGACCACCTCGGGCACGATCCGCACGGTCGTGTCCTTGCCGTCGCGACGCATCTGCAGCGTCACCGGGCTGCCGTCGTCGTGGCTGCGCACCTGCTCGACCACCTGGTCGCTGCTGGTCACCGGCTTGCCGTCGACCTTCACGAAGACGTCGCGGACCTGGAGCTCGCCGTGCGCCGGGCCCTCCTTGTCGACGTGGGCGACCTGGAGCCGGGGCTCGACCTCCTGGCCGAGCTCGCCGAGGGCGACCGCCTTCGCCACGTCCTGGGAGGTGGTCATCTGGACCTCCCCCTCGACCTTCTCCTGCTCGGCCGTCTGGTCCGGCGGGTGCACGACGTCGTAGGGGATGACGGCCTGGTCGGGGTTGGCCCACCGGGCCAGTGCCTCGCCCAGCGACAGCTTGCGGCCGCGGGCCGAGGAGAGCACGGTGGTGAACCGGATCTGGCCGTCGTCGTAGTAGGACCTGTGGCCCTCGACCTGGATGATCTCGGCCTGGTCGGAGTCCTCACCCAGGATGTCGAACGTCGGGCCCGGGCTGTAGCTGGCGTACGGCAGCGGCACCGCGAGCGCGACCGCGCCGAGAACGACCACCAGCGGCCCGGCGATCAACGCGGCGAGGGTGCGCTGGTTCATGGCGCCTACCCTCTCATCCGGCGCCAAGACGGCGCGGGAGGGGGCGGAGACCCATCCTTGCTGCTCAGCCGGGGGGCGCGGTCAGGACGCCCGGCGGCCGTGACCGCCGGCGGAGCGGTGCTGCGGGGTGTCCGCTCCCGGCTGGGCCTGCTGCTGGGCCTGCAGCTGGGGCGGCTCGGCCGCGTCGAGCAGCACCGGTCGCGAGCGCGAGGGACGCAGCGCCACCCCGCTGACGCGATCCGGCGAGCGGCGCTCGGCCGCATACCCCGGCCGGCGCCGCTGCTCGCGCTCCAGCGCCTCGCCGAGGCGTCGCGCCGCGGTCTCGGCGTCGACGGGCCGATGGACCCGGTCCTGACGCCCCCACCATGCCACCCACAGCGCCGTCACGGCAGTGACGACGACGGCCGGGGCCAGCCAGAGCAGGATCTCCACGCCACGACAGTAGGCCCGGGCCGGGAGGTTGGAGGCGCGGCGCGCCGGGTGCGCGTCAGGGTGCGCCGACCCACTCCTCGGTGCCGTCGGTGAACGACTGGTGCTTCCAGATCGGGACCTCGGCCTTGAGGGTGTCGATCAGCGCCCGGCTGGCGTCGAACGAGGACCCGCGGTGGGCGGCCACGGCCGCCACCACCACCGCGAGGTCGCCCACGGCGAGGTCGCCGACGCGGTGCACGGCGGCCAGCCCGGTCACGTCGTACTCCTCGGCGACCCGGTCGCAGACGTCGCGCAGGCGCTCCAGCGCACTGGGGTGCGCGGAGTAGGCGAGGGCCTTCACGCCCGCGCCGTTGTCGTGGTCGCGGACCCGGCCCACGAACAGCACCAGGCCACCCGCCGTGGGGTCCTCCAGGTGGTCGAGCACGTCGGGCACCGACAGCGGCTCCTCACTGATCGCGGCCAGGCGTACGGCGGGGTGCGGCATGGAGGCAGCCTAGGGCGTGTCTCCCATGTCGGCATCGTCGCGCAGCAGGCGCGGTCCTGGGGGACACGCCCGAGGACCCCCGCCTCGCCTCGCGCCCGGTTGGCGACTCCGCGTAGATTCGAGCCATGAGCACCGGCGATTCCGACCAGCCGAACCCGTTCAAGGGCACCCCGTTCGAGCAGCTCTTCGGCGCGCTCGGCGGAGCGTTCGGCGGCCCGGGAGGCGGCCAGGCCTTCTTCCAGCAACTGCAGTCGCTGATGCAGCCCCACGACGGCCCCCTGAACTGGCAGGCCGCGGGCGACATCGCGCGCCAGGCGGTCGCCCAGGAGCCCGACCCGTTCCCGACCAGCCGCGAGTCCGACCGGGTCGCCGACGCGGTCCAGCTCGCCGACCACTGGCTCGACACCGCCACCGCGTTCCCGTCCGGGGTGACCACCACCGCCGCCTGGAGCCGCGCGGAGTGGCTGGTGGAGACGCAGCCCGTCTGGAAGGTGCTGGTCGAGCCGATCGCGGCGACCTCCGTGGCCGGCGTCGGCAACGCGCTGCCCGAGGAGATGCGCGCCACCGCCGGCCCGATCCTCGGCATCCTCGGCCAGGCGGTCGGGGCGATGATGGCCAGCCAGGTCGGACAGGGCCTGGGCGCCCTCGCCGGCGAGGTGCTCACCGCCTCCGACGTGGGCCTGCCCCTCGGCGCGCCCGGCAAGGCCGCCCTGGTGCTGACCAACGTGCGCGCGTTCGCCGAGGGCCTCGGCGTGAGCGAGGAGGACGTGGTCCTCTACCTCGCCCTGCGCGAGGCCGCCCACCAGCGTCTCTTCGCCAACGTCTCCTGGCTGCGCGACTACCTGATCGGTGCGGTCACCGACTACGCCCGCGGCCTGGAGCTGAACGCCTCGCAGATCCAGGAGCGGATGCAGGAGCAGCTGCGCGGCATCGACCCGAGCAACCTCGAGTCGATGCAGTCGCTGCTCGAGGGCGGGCTCTTCGACCCGCCGAAGACCCCGGCCCAGGAGGCCGCGCTGTCGCGCCTGGAGATCGCGCTCGCCCTGGTCGAGGGCTGGGTCGACGAGGTCGTCGGCCAGGCCACCGCCCAGCGGATGCCCACGGCCGCCCAGCTGCGCGAGGCGGTCCGCCGCCGCCGCGCCGCCGGCGGTCCGGCCGAGCAGACCTTCGCCGCGCTGGTCGGCCTGGAGCTGCGCCCGCGCCGGCTCCGCGACGCCTCGACGCTGTGGGGCGGGCTGCGCGCCCGGTCCGGCGAGGAGGCCCGCGACGGCGTGTGGATGCACCCCGACCTGCTGCCGACCGCCGCGGACCTCGACGACCCGCTCTCCTTCCGCGCCGAGGCCACCGCACCCGAGGAGCTCTCGGCCGAGGACTTCGACGCCGAGCTGCGCAAGCTCCTCGACGGCCCGGCCGGCCCGACCGACGGGGACGACTCCCCCGCCGGCGACGAGCCGACCGCCTGAGCCCGCCTCCGGTGACCGACCACCGGGCGGACCTGCACGCCGACGCGCTCGCGACCCTGCGCGCCTGGACCCCGCCGACCGAGGAGCAGCACGCGCTGCGGGAGCGGTTCGTCGCGCTGCTCGCCGCGGAGCCGGACGGGATGTGGCGCTCGGCGTACCCCGACCACCTGACCGCCGGCACGCTGGTCCTGGACGAGGCCGGCGAGCGGGTGCTGCTCAACCTGCACCGCAAGGCCGGCCGCTGGTTCCACTTCGGCGGGCACGCGGAGGTCGGCGATCCGACGCTGGCCTCGGTGGCGCTGCGCGAGGCCCGGGAGGAGTCGGGCATCGGCGACCTGGACCTGCACCCGGTGCCGCTGCAGCTGGACGTGCACGTGGTGCCGTTCTGCGACCCGCGCGGCGGCGTCAGCCACCTCGACGTGCGCTATGCCGCCCTGGCGCCGGCGGGCGCCCAGGAGGCGGTCAGCGAGGAGTCGCTGGCGCTGCGCTGGTGGCCGGTCGACGACCTGCCCGACCTGGAGCCGAGCATGCTGCGGCTGATCGGGTGGGCGCGCGCCGCGCTGGTCGGCACCTGAGCGCCCGGCCGACCAACCTCAGCCCAGCCGCCCCGGCGCGGTCGCCGGCTCAGCCGGAGTGGTCGGCCGGCGGGTGCGGGACGCGGCTGGCGTCGGACCAGCCGATCAGGTAGCCCTTCGCCTTCTCCGCCAGCGGGTAGTGGCTGACCCAGGCCCAGAACTTGTCGTCGTGCTGCGGCTCCAGCAGGTGGGCCAGCTCGTGGACCAGGACGTAGTCCACCACCCAGTCGGGCATCCGCGTGAGGCGCTCGGAGAGTCGGATGCTGCGGTCCCCCGGCGTGCAGGAGCCCCACCGCGTCCGCTGGTTGGAGACCCAGCGCACCGACTCCGGCTGAGCCAGACCGCCCAGGTAGAGGTCGCTGAGCTCCACGGCCCGCCGCATCAGCAGTTCGTCCGCCTCGGCCTGCTGGCCGCGACGCGCTGGACGACGGGTTTCGGTCATGCGTTCGACCCTAGGGCCTGGCCCAGTCCAACAAGCGGCTCTTTCGCCAGGTGTTGACAATTCGTTCGGATTCGATGCCGGCGGCCTCGGCGCGCTCGCAGCCCAGCACCGGGAAGTCCAGCTGTCCCGGTGCGTGGGCGTCGCTGTCGATGGAGAACAGGCAGCCGACGTCCCGCGCGAGCTCGAGCAGCCTCGTCGGCGGGTCGCGCCGCTCGGGCCGGGAGTTGATCTCGACCGCCACCCCCTCCTCCGCGCACGCCTCGAAGACGGCTCGCGCATCGAACCGCGACTCGGCCCGCGTGCCGCGGTTGCCGGTGACCAGTCGACCGGTGCAGTGACCGAGCACGTTGGTGAAGGGGTTCCGGACCGCCGCCACCATCCGTCGGGTCATCGCCGCGGGATCCATCGCCAGCTTCGAGTGGACGCTGGCGACCCGGACCTCCAGCCGCTCCAGCATCGCCGGGGACTGATCCAGGCCGCCGTCCTCGAGGATGTCGACCTCGATCCCCTTCAGCAGCGTGAAGCCCGACCCGGCCAGGTGGTCGTTGACGGCGTCGACGACGTCGAGCTGGCGCGCCAGCCGTTCCGCGCTGAGTCCCCGGGCGACCTTGAGCCGCGGCGAGTGATCGGTCAGCACCAGGTACTCGTGGCCGAGCTCCAGCGCGGTCATCGCCATCTCCTCGATCGGCGAGCCGCCGTCGGACCAGTCGGAGTGGGAGTGCAGGTCGCCGCGGAGCAACGAGCGCAGGTGAGCACCGCCGGCGGTCAGCGGCGCTCCGTACTCCGCCTCGGCGGCGGCCAGCCGCTCGGGCATCTCCCCCGCCACGGCGGCCGCGATCACCTTCGCGGTGCTGGCGCCGATCCCGGGCAGGTCCGTCAGCGTGCCGGCGGCGGCCGCCGCCGCGACCTCCTCGGGCGGCAGCGGCAGGATCGCCGACGCCGCCCGCCGGAAGGCCTTGACCTTGTAGCTGTCGGCGCGGCCCCGCTCCAGTAGGAAGGCGATCCGGCGCAGCGCGGCGACGGGGGTTCCGTCGTAGGGCTCGGCCGGCCGCTGTCCCGACACGCCGACCACCCCCGAACACTTTCTTATCCACAGGCGGTGGATGACTCTCCCGCGCCACCCTCGACCCGCTCCGGACGCATCGGTGCAGGTCATACAAGCCTACGGGGCCGGCCCAGCCCGGCCCCCACCTGCTCGTACGCCGAAACAGGCACTGGTTCTCCACCGGCTTCCCCCAGGCCACCGGCTGCCTATCCACGGAGTTTCCGCACCGTCCACAGCGAAATCCACAGGTCTGTCCACAGCTGGGAAATGTTGGGCATTGACGCGGCGTCGCCGTGTTCCTACGGTTCTGCACAGACGAGGCCCCCGGTTGGCCCGCAGACGTTCGCAAGGGGAAGGCAAACGTCGGCGGCAGACCGGGGGCCTCTTCCTCGTTCCGGGCGCGAGTCGCCGACAGCTCCGGCCGACTCGCGCTGCTCAGCGGCCGTGGAAGACCGGGGCGCGCTTCTCCTGCACCGCCCGGATCCCCTCCTGGAGATCCTCGGTGGCGAGCGTGACCGGCTGCGCCAGTGACTCCCAGGCCAAGCAGGCCTCGAGGTCGGCGTGGCCCCGCTGCAGCGCGCCCTTGGTCAGCCGGCTCGCGATCGGCGCCGTGGCAGCGATCTCCGCGGCGGTCTCCAGCACGGTCGACAGGAAGGCCTCCGGCTCGATCACCCGCGAGACCAGCCCCAGCCCGAGCGCCTCGTCGGCGTCGACCAGCCGGCCGGTGAGCATCAGGTCACGGGCAGCCGACGGTCCGACCACGTCCGGCAGCAAGTAGGTGCCGGCCATCCCGGGATGGAGCCCGAGCTTCACGAACGGCACGCCCATCCGCGCGCCGCGGGCGGCGTACCGGATGTCGCAGGCCAGCGCCAGGCAGAGTCCGGCGCCGATCGCCGGGCCGTTGATCGCCGCGATCGTCGGCACCTCGAGGCGGCGCACCGAGAGCCAGGCTCGGTAGAAGGGCAGCATCCGCTTTCGCAGGCCGTCCACACCGCCCTCGGCGCCCTCGGCCAGCCACGCGGTGTTGCCGCCGGAGGTGAAGGCCCGTCCCTCGCCGGTGACGACGACGACCCGCAGGTCCGGGTCGGCCGCGAGGTGGTCGATCGCGCGCACCCAGGAGGCGGTCATCTCCTGGCTCATCGCGTTGCGCAGGTCGGGCAGGTCCAGCACCAGCAGCGCGACGCCGGGGGCCGGCCGCTCGAGCCGCAGGTGCTCCAGAGCGGGCTCGACAGGCGGGGCGGCCGTGACTGCTGGTGAGGACGACACGAAAGACGAGTCTTGCGACATACGGGGCACGCTACTGCGACTCTGAACAACTGTGCCGTAGGGTCGTGGAGGTTCAGGACTGTGCTGAACCCCGGCGGGCTTCCCCCATGTCCCCCGTCGCGACGACCGAACGAACGAACATAAGCAAGGAGGCCGTCATGGCGGAGACCTGGAGCGGCGAGTTCTACTGCGTCAAGTGCAAGGCCAAGCGTCAGGCCGATGGCGAGGTCAAGGTCAACGAGAAGGGCACCCGGATGGCCAAGGCCGTCTGCCCCGAGTGTGGCACCAACCTCAACCGGATCCTCGGCAAGGCCTGAGCACCACCGATCCACACCCGAGGGCGGTCCACCGGCAACGGTGGACCGCCCTCGGGCTTTCTCCGACCTGTGGAGAGGCGCGGGCGACGCTCGTCCGACGGTGCCACCCTTGCCGCCATGACCGCGGAGCCGACGTCACCGCACCGGGCTCCCGGCCGGGCGCACGGTGACCTCCCCCGACTGCGGCCGGGACGAGCGGTGCTGCGCCGCGATGCCGCGACGCTCCAGATCGGCCTCGACCGGTACGCCGTCCGACTCGCCGACACGCCCGCGATCCGCGCGCTGCTCGCCGCCCTCGACCCCCGGCACGTGCCGGTGCCCGGCGCCGGCGTCGTGGATCCCGCGGAGCTTGCGGACCCCGCGGACCCCGCGGTGCGGGACGCTCTGTCCCGCCTGAGCGCCCACGGCCACCTCACCACCTCGGGCGCGGCACCCCGCGACCGCCCGGCCGTCGTCGGCCTGGTCGACGCCACCCCCGCCTCACGGGACCGGATCGCTCCGCTGCTCGCCCAGGCCGGCCTGGCCCTGGGCGAGCGGTCGGCGATCGCCTGGCTGGTGCTGGCCGCCGGACCACCCCGTCGGGAGACGGTCGACGACCTGGTCCGAGCGGGCGCCCCGCACCTGGTGGTCAGCGGCCTCGAGGAGACCCGGCGGGTCGGGCCGTTCGTCGTCCCCGGCCGCACCGCGTGCCTGCGCTGCGTGGACGCCCACGAGTCCGTGCACGATCCGCGCCGGCCGCTCCTGGTGGAGCAGGCCGCCGTGGCGGCCGCACGCTTCCCCGAGCCGGTCGATCCCCTGCTGGACCAGCTGACGCTGCTGCTCGCGGTCCGCGACCTGGCCACGTTCGCGGACGGACGCGAGCCCGCCACCTGGTCGGCCACGATCGACGTGCCGGGCCCCGACGCCCCGAGCGTCGCGCCGCGCCGGCGGCGCTGGCTGCGCCATCCCTACTGCGGCTGCGCGTGGGACCAGTCCGTGTTCGGCGCGTAGCCGATCCGGGCGCCCGCGCCCGGTGACGACCGGCAGGTCACCACCACTCGCTGTCGAGCTTGGCCTCCATCGACCGCAGGTGGGAGCGCGAGCAGGACTCGCAGAACCAGCGCCGGCGTCCCTGCTCCACGGCGAACGTCCAGGTCAACGGCGCCGCCTCGCCGGGCGCCGTCGTACCGCAGAAGTCACAGGTGACGGTCACGACTCCAGCCTAGGAGCCGCCCGGGCGACGCCAGGTCGACGCGCGCGAAAGGGGCCGGATCCGTGGCGGATCCGACCCCTTTCCCTGCACCCGCGATCAGGTGCTCACCGGCACGCCCCGCGTGCTGCCCGCTGACCCCCCGATGGGTCACAGGGAGCGAGCGAGGGCGACGCGTGCCCGCTGCGCGGCCCGCTCGGCCTTGCGGCTGAGGCGGTGGGCGCGGGCCTCGCGCCACTGTCGCGCGTCTTCCAGGCGCGCGGATCGCTCGGCGCGCACCAGGTACTCGTTGTTGTTGCTCATCGTCTTCTCCGGTCTTGTGTGAGGTCTTCGTGGTGGTGATCGGTCGGCTGGTAGGTGGCAGCGAGGGGACCGGCCGCGAGGGCCAGCCCTCCTGCTACGCGGCGCTGGCGTCCTTGCGGGGACGGCCGCGGGGCCGCTTGCGGGGGATCACTGCTCCCTGCAGGAACAGCTGACCGCCCCAGACACCCCAGGGCTCACGCCGTTCGAGAGCTCCGGCGAGGCAGAGGGCCTGCATCGGGCAGTCGCCGCAGAGCGACTTGGCGGACTCCACGTCGGACGGGGACTCCGCGAACCACAGCTCTGCATCGTTGATGCGGCAGGGCAGCAGCTCGTCCAGCGTCGGCTCGAGAACACTGATGGTCATCTGTGTCACCTCCTTCTCGTTCGACCTGATCGCGTTGGTCATCTCATCGGGGGATTCGGGTAGGGGCCCTGAGATACGACAAAGGCCGCGGATCCCGGGTTTCGGGTTCCGCGGCCTGGAGGTTCAGCCGACTGAGTGTGAGCTCAGAGGGGTGGACTCCAGGTGGGAGAACCCGAGGCGAAACCGGCGATGCCGGTCCAGCCGTTGCCAGTGCTGGCAGCGCGGTCCCGCTTGATCGCCGAGGCGGCCACGAGGGCGCGCTGCTCGGCGGCACGGAACGCGTCACGCGCGACGACGCCCTGGACATCGGTCCGGAGGGCGGAGGCAGCGGTGGCGCAGCCGACGGCGGGCACGACGAAGTGCCGGTCCATCGCCGGGGTCATCGTGAAGTTCTCCATGCTGGCCACCTCCTCTGCGGTGATCGTGCGCCGGTCGTGCCAGGACCGTGGTGCGCTGTGGGCTGTTGGGACGGAACGCTACGGCCCCCCATTTGGGGAGCGCAAACTATTTATCGGCCTTTTCGGGAACTATTTTCTGCCATCGCCGTCGGCGACCAGCTCCAGCACCGCGTCGCCGTAGTGCTCGAGCTTGCTGGGCCCCACGCCGCTGATCCGGCCCAGGCCGCCCAGGTCGGTCGGGCGGACCTCGGCGATCAACTCCAGCGTGGCGTCGGTGAAGATCACGAACGCGGGCTTGCCCTGGTCCGCGGCCTCCGTCTTGCGCCACTCCTTGAGGCGCTCCAGCAGCGCCTCGTCGTAGTGGACCGGGTGGTGGGCGCAGCGACCGCGCTTGCGCTCCCCCGCCGAGCCGAGCGGCTGGTGGCACTCGCGACAGCGGGCCACCGTCTTCGCCCGCGTCGCCTGGGGCTGCTGACCGGCCGGCAGCAGCGGCAGCAGGAACCGCGAGGGCCGCCGGCGGGCCGCCTGCCCGGGGTTGCGAGCCGCGGCCCAGGAGACCCAGAGGTGGACCCGGGCCCGGCTCATGCCGACGTAGAGCAGGCGCCGCTCCTCCTCGACGGCCTCCGGGCGCCCCGCCTCCGCCGCCTGCTCGGCGTAGGTGATCGGGACCGTGCCGTCCTGGACGCCGCAGCAGAAGACCGCATCCCACTCCAGGCCCTTCGCGGCGTGGAAGGTGGCCAGCGTGACGCCGTCGGCCGACGGCGCGTGCTGCTCGGCGGCGCGCCGGTCCAGGTCGTCGACGAAACCGTTGAGCGAGCCACCGACCTGCCCGCCGCCCTGCGCCGAGCCGTGGTCGGCGCCGTGCTGGGCGGCGAACTCGTCGGCCTGGTCGACGAGCGCCTGGAAGGACTCCCATCGGTCGCGCACCTGGCCGCGGGTGGTCGGCGGCTCGGCCGCCCAGCCCATCCCGGCCAGCACCGCGCGAACCACCTCGACCCAGGGTTCGTCGGTGGACTCGGCCGCCCCCGACCGCGCCGCGCCACGCAGGCGCGTCACGGCCTCGCGCACCTCGGGGCGGTCGAAGAACCGCGCGGCGCCGCGCACCACGTACGGGATGCCGCGGTCGGCGAGCGCGTCCTCGAACGTCTCGGACTGGGCGTTGATCCGGAACAGCACGGCCATCTCGCCGTACGACGTCCCGCCGCGGTGGAGCTTGACGATCTGGTCGGCCACGGCCGCTGCCTCGGCCACCTCGTCGGAGTGCCCGGCGTAGCGGACCGCCGGTCCGGCCTCCCGCTGCGAGCGCAGCTGCACCCCCGCGCTGGGCGTGCCGGCGAGCAACCCGTTGGCCGCGGTGACGATCTGCGGCGACGAGCGGTAGTTGCGGACCAGCTCCACCGAGACCGCCCCCGGGAAGCGGCCGGCGAAGCCACGCAGGTAGGAGGCGTCCGCGCCCGCGAAGGAGTAGATGGTCTGCGCCGGGTCGCCGACCACGCAGAGCTCGTCGCGCCCGCCGAGCCAGAGCCCGAGCAGCGCGAACTGGAGCGGCGAGACGTCCTGGAACTCGTCGACGACGAACCACTTGTACTGCCGGCGCACCTGGGCGGCGACGCGCTCGTCGGTCTGCAGCACGCCGGCGGTGAACAGGAGCACGTCCTCCATGTCCATCCGGCCCTGACCGCGCTTGACCTCCTCGTAGGTCGCGAACAGCTTCGCGACCACCTCCGGGGTCTGGCCGGCCACGGAGCGGCCGGCCTTCGCGGCCAGCGCCGGGTAGTCGTCGTACCCGACGTTGCTGACCTTGGCCCACTCGATCTCCGAGGCGACGTCGCGCAGCAGCGCCTGGTCGGCCTGGACCCGCAGGTTGCGGCAGGCGGCCGCGAGCAGGCCGAGCTTGGACTCGGTCAGCGCGGGCAGCTCGGTGCCGTGCACCTGGGGCCAGAAGTAACGCAGCTGGCGCAGCGCGGCGCTGTGGAACGTGCGGGCCTGCACGCCCGGCGCGCCGAGCTGGCGCAGGCGCTGGCGCAGCTCGCCGGCGGCACGCGTGGTGAAGGTGAGCGCCAGCACCTCCGTGGGCGCGTAGACGCCCGTCCCGACGCCGTGCGCGATCCGGTGGGTGATCGCCCGGGTCTTGCCGGTGCCGGCACCCGCGAGCACGCGCACCGGGCCGCGCAGTGCCTCGGCCACCTGTCGCTGCTCGGGGTCCAGGGCGTCCAGCAGCTCCTCGGGACGACGACCGAGCGGAGGGGTTGACATGGCGCGCGGAAGCTCCTCGATGCCGGGATCGGCGTACGTCGATGGGACGATGACCACCGTAGGCGACACGACCGACACGACCGGACCCGGTCCGGCCACGAGAGGACACTGCCGATGAGCTTCACGATGTACACCACCCCCTGGTGCGGCTACTGCCACCGCCTGAAGTCCCAGCTGGACCGCGAGGGCATCACGTACGACGTCGTGGACATCGAGCAGGACCCCGCGGCCGCCTCCATCGTGGAGTCCGCCAACAACGGCAACCAGACCGTCCCGACGCTGGTCTACGTCGACGGCACCGCGCAGACCAACCCCTCGATCGCGCAGGTCAAGGCGAAGCTCGAGAGCCTCGCCGACCCGGTCGGCTGAGCGACCGCGGGGCGCCGCAGCGGCGCCCCGCCGCCACCCTCAGGGCAGGTCGCACCGCCCGTAGGCGCCCGGCACGTCGAGCGCGTCGACCAGCGAGTCGAGGCAGACCGTGCCGAGATCGGTGCCGACCATGCGGCCGCCCTCGAGGCGCCACTGCACCGCGTCCTGGTAGAGGTCGATGCCGGCCTCCGAGCGGAGGCTGACGAAGCCACCCGACCCGGACAGGAAGACGTCGGTGAACGGTCCCCCCGCCGCCGGCCCGCCGCCCTGCAGGGTCAGCCCGGCGGTCGGCTCGACCTCCACCGGCGCGATCAGGACGCCGTCGGAGCGGTAGAGCTCGTACTCGCTCGAGTCGCCCACGGACCGTTGCACGGCGAAGGCCACCCCATCGCCCGCCGGGAAGCTGGCGAAGAGCAGCCGGGGCGCCGGGCCGCCGGGAAGCCCGAGCCGGGCCGCGCCCACCACCAGCTCCACCGCACCATCGCCGACCTCGGGCTCCGTGCTGCCCTCGAGCCGCGCGGTCAGGCCGTCGATGCCCGAGCCCTGGGCGACCACCTCACCGTCGCCGACGCCGACCGTGTCCACCGGGGCCGGCTGCAGCTCGGGGAGGTCCCCGACCTCGCCGACGAACGTCGCGGCGGTGCCGCAGGGCTCCGGGACGGCGCTGCCGCCGCCGCTGCCGAGGCAGTGCATCCGGTCCGCGGTCGGCGTCAGCTCGGTGCCGCGCCCGGTCCACGCGTAGGTGGTCACGTAGGTCGTGTCCCCCACCCGGTGCGGGGTGCCGCTGAGCAGCCGGCCCGCGTCGTCGACCCACAGCAGGGCCGTCGGGAACCAGCCGAGCGCGACGGTCCCGAAGCTGCCGCCACCGTCGACCCGGTACGCCGACCCGCCGGCCACCACGACCAGGCGGTCGTCGCCCACGTCGGCGAGCCCGACCGGCTCCGGGTCGCCGCGGCGGATCGCGACGGTCGCCTCGCCGCCGCGGGTGAGCTCGGCGCGGATCCTGCCGCGCTCGACGACGACCTCGTCGCTCCTCCCGTCGCCGTCGACGTCGCCGCTGAGCCTCACCTCGTAGCTGGACGCGGTCGCGGACGTGGCGGCGGTGGCGGAGGGAGCGTCCGGCGGCGTCGTCGGGGCCGGCGCCGGCTCGACGTCGTCGGGGCCGCCGAGCGCGACGCCCAGTCCCACGCCGGCGGTCACCACGGTGACCGCGGCGGCGACCGCCAACGGCGCCCGCCACCGGTCCCACCACCCCTCCGTGGCGGCGGCCGGCACCGGCGGTGCGCTCGCGCCGCCGTCGTAGAGCTCGGCCCGCGCGGCCAGCGCCGCGCGCAACCGCTCCTCGGTGGGGTTCATCGCGCCGCCTCCTGTCCGACCAGCGCCCGCTCGAGCGCGTCCAGCCCGCGGCTGGCGGTCGACTTGACCGCCCCGCGGGAGATCCCGGTCGCCTCGGCGATCTCCGCCTCGCTCAGCCCCGACCAGTAGCGGAGCACGAGCACCTCGCGCTGGCGCTGCCCGAGCCGGGCCAGCGCCGCCAGCACCTCGCGGTGCTCCTCGGCGAGCACGGCCACCTCCTCGGGTCGGGCCGGCCCGACCTCCACCGGCGGCGCGTACGCACGGGAGGTGCGCCGGCGACGCAGCGCGGAGCGGGCGCCGTTCACCACCGACGTCCGCAGGTACGCCATCGCGGCACCGGGATCGCGCAAGGCGGCCCCACGCCGGACCAGGGCCGCGAACGCGTCCTGGACCACGTCCTCGGCGCTGGCCTCGTCATCGACCAGCAGGATCGCCAGCCGGGTCAGGGCGACCCGGTGGTCGGCGTACAGCGTGGCGACGTCGAGGGGCGGCGCCCCACGTGTCGGTTCCCCCATCGTCGTCTCCCGTCTGCGGCTTCACCCGTACAGACGCCTGGGCCTGCCGGAGGTTGCGCGGGCGCCGGGAGAATCTCCGTCCGCGGTGCCGCCCGCGGTGGCGCTACCAGCTGCCGGGCAGCGCGCCGCCGTACCACTGCTCGATCAGCGACCGGCTGATCGAGACCCCGCCGGGCAGCACCAGGCCGCCGTCCTCGGCCTCGGCCCGCATCTCCTCGCGGGTCAGCCAGCGAGCGTCCTCGACGTCGGCGTCCTCCAGGGTGATCGTGGCGTCGGTGGCGCGGCCGAAGAAGCCGAGCATCAGGCTCGCCGGCAGCGGCCACGGCTGGTTGCCGAAGTAGGCCACCTCGCCGACCAGCACGCCGGTCTCCTCCTGGACCTCGCGCCGCACCGCGTCCTCCAGCGTCTCACCGGGCTCGCAGAAGCCCGCCAGGGTGGAGTAGCGCCCGGCGGGCCAGGCCGGGTTGCGCCCGAGCAGGCAGCGTTCGTCGTCAGCGCCGGGCTCACCGTCGGTGACCAGCATGATCACCGCCGGGTCCGAGCGCGGGAACTGCGGCTTGCCGCACACCGTGCAGTGCAGCTCGTGACCGGCGGCGCGGACCTCCAGCGGGCCGCCGCAGCGCGGGCAGAAGCGCGTCGCCCACAGCCACTCGGCGATGCCGATCGCGTGGAAGAGCAGCGGCGCCACCCCGCCCTCGGTCGCCGCCAGGTAGGGCAACAGCCCGCGGAGCGGAACCCAGGCGCCGGGCTCCTCCTTGGCCACCTCGCCCGGCACGATCACCGCCCAGTGGGCGACGCCCGCCCGCTCGCCGAGGAAGACCCGGGTGCCCTCGGGCGCCAGGGACGTCGGCGCCCACTCCGGTCCGGTGGCGCCCGGGCGGATCCGGGTGCCGGCGACCACCAGCACCCGGCTGTCCGGGGCCGCCCAGCGGTCGGCCAGCCACCCCTCGTCCGTGCGGCGCAGCCCGTGACGCTCGTGCGGGGCGCGGCTCAGGTCCAGGTGCGGGAGGCTCACGCCGGCGAGCCTAGCCACGGGACCGCCCACCGGTGGCTCAGGGCAGCAACAGCCCGGCGTCGCCGAACTCGTGCCACAGGTAGCCGTGGCCGACCGCGGCGTCGTACGCGGCCTGGGTCAGCTCCGCCCCGGCGACCGCCTCCACCAGCAGCAGGTGGGAGGCGTGCGGGTCGTGCCAGCCCGAGATCAGCCCGTCCACCACCCGCGGCGGGTCCGCCGGGGTGATCACCCGCTCGGTCCAGCCCCGGGCCGGGGCGAGGCGACCGCGGTGGTCGACCGCCGACTCGAGCGCGCGGGTCACCGTGGTGCCGACCGCGACCACCCTGCCGCCGCCGGCCCGGGCCGCGGCGACCAGCCGCGCGGTGGCCGCGGGCACCTCGAACCGCTCGGGCTGCGGTCCCTCGCCCGCCTCCTGCGAGGAGACGCCGGTGTGCAGCGTGATCGGCGCGATCGCCAGCCCGCGGGCCACCAGCTCCGTGACCACCCGGTGGCTGAACGGGCGGCCCGCGGACGGCATCTCGGCGCTCCCCGGGCGCCGCGCGAAGACGGTCTGGTACGCCGACAGCGGGTAGCGCCGGTCCAGGTAGCCGTAGGCGATCGGCCGGCCGGACCGCGCCGCCTCGCGGGCCAGCGGGCCGTCCACGGCCGCCCGCCACAGCCGGTTGCCGCGGCCCGTCGGCGAGGACCGGCTCGGGTAGGGCTCGACCAGGCGCAGCGCGGCGCCCCCGGTCCGGACCAGGTCGTCCGGAGCGGCGTCGAGCACGGCCCGTTCGGCGTACGGCGCGGTGCGCAGCTCGACGACCCACGAGCCGTCGTCCAGAGGTGTGGCGAGGTGCAGGACGACCGGGCCGCGGCCGACGAGCTCGGCGTCGAGCTGCCGGGGCTGCGTCGCCGAGTCGTTGACGACCACCACGTCGCCCGCACGCAGGTGGTCCGGCAGGCCCCGGAACCGGTCGTGGCGGATGCCGTCGCCGGTGGCGACCAACAGCCGGACCCCGTCCCGGGCGACTCCCCGGCGTTCGGGTGGGGCGGGGGCGAACGACCCGGCCGGCGCGGGGAACGTGGTGCCGGGCTGCTCGTCCAGGATGCTCACGCGACCTCCCCCGGCGCCGCGCCGGCGGGGATGTCGACCGCGCGGTAGCGCCCCGAGGGCGGTCGCTGGGCGAGCAGCGCGCGCAGGCGGGGCACCACGGTCGCGGGCAGCGGCCGGTCGCCGATGTCCTCCCCGGGGAAGGCGGCCTGCTGCATCGCCGTCCGCATGTCCCCCGGATCGACGGCGTACGCCGTGATCGCCGGGTTCTCGGCCGCGAAGGTCAGCGTGACGTGGTCCAGCCCCGCCTTGGAGGCGCCGTAGAGCCCCCATCCCGGGTAGTGCTCGACGGCGGCGTCGGACGAGATCGAGAGCAGCACCCCGCGGGAGGCCACCAGGAGCGGCAGCAGCTCGGCGGTGAGCACCAGCGGTGCGCCGACATTGGTGCGCCAGACCCGCTGGAGGTCATCGATCCGGACCTCGGCGAGCGGCGGCAGCGGCGTCGGCCCCAGCGTGCTGGCGTTGTGCACCAGCAGGTCGAGCGCGCCCGCCTCGGCGAGGGCGTCGCGCAGCGCCGTCCGGTGGTCGGCGTCGGTGACGTCGCCGGGCAGCGCCACCACGCGGCCGGGGCCGGGGGTGGCGGGGGTGGGCAGTGATGCGGTGAGGTCGGCGAGCCGGTCTGGGCGGCGGCCGTCCGTGACCACCGTCCAGCCGTCGGCGGCCAGGTCGGCGACCAGCTCGCGGCCGAGTCCGGCCGATCCTCCGGTGACGAGTGCGACGGGCATGGGGTCCTCCTGGATGGGGAGCGGGGTTGTGCTCACCATCCTTCAAGTTAAAGTGAACTTGAGTTCAAGGGGCGACGAGCAACCGACGCGGACGGGGAGCCGGATGGGCACGAGGATGCGGAGCGAGGACCTGCTGACGATCGGCGAGGTCTCGGCGCGCAGCGGCTTCGCCTCCTCCGCCCTGCGCTACTACGAGGCACAGGGTCTGATCAGCGCCCAGCGCACCGCCGGCGGCCGGCGCTGCTTCGAGCGGTCCACCCTGCGGCGGCTGGCCTTCATCCGCGCCGCCGCCAACGTCGGCCTCACCCTGGAGGAGATCCGCGACGAGCTCGACCGGCTGCCGGAGGGCCGCACGCCGACGAAGGCGGACTGGGCCGCCATCTCGCGGCACTGGCGGACCCGGCTCGACGAGCAACTCGAGGCGTTGCGGCGCCTGCGCGACGGGCTGGACAGCTGCATCGGCTGCGGGTGCCTCTCGCTCCAGCGGTGCGCGTTCTCCAACCCGGGCGACGTCGCCGCCCTCTCCGACGACGCCCCCGGGGCGGCGTACCTGCCCCCGCTGCTGCGCCGCCCGCACCGGCCCTAGAGATCTTCGGGACGTAGCGCGGCTGGCGGTCCCGGGCGGGCGGTGCGCCCGGGCGGTGGTCGCGTCGTCGAGCCGGTCGTGTGCCTGAGGCATCGGACTCGGGTCGTGTGCCTGAGGCATCGGAATAGCGGGGCCCTGGGCACACGACGCTGCCCGGCTCCGCAGCGCCATCGGCTCGCGTGCCCCACACAGCGGCATAGCGGGGCCCCAGGCACACGAGCCGCCTCCCAGGAACGGCACGCACCACCAACGCCCCACAGCGGCTCGGCAGCGGATCCTCAGCGGCCCCCGGCGCTGACCGGAGCGCCCACCAGCAGCCGCTCGAGCGCGGCCCGCCCCGGCAGGTCCGGCGGCTCCACCAGCTCGCCGGTGCGCACGTAGTAGAAGCCCGCCCGCACCCGCTCCACCGGGATGCCGTGCAGGTCGGCCCACGCGACCCGGTAGACGGCCAGCTGCAGCGGGTCGGCGTTGGCCCGGGCGTTGGTCTTCCAGTCGACCACCAGGAAGCCGGGTTCGGCCCCCGGCCGGTGCTCGGCGTAGACCGCGTCGATCCGGCCGCGGACCACCTGGCCGGCCAGCACCAGCGCGAACGGCGCCTCGACCGCCGCCGGAGCCCGGTCGCCGAACGGCCCCTCGGTGAACCGCGCGATCAGCTCCTCCAGGTCCGCCTCGTCCTCGCGGGAGACGTCGGCGTCCCCGCGCCCGGACAGCCGGTCGACCTCCAGCAGGCTCTGCTGCCCGAACCGGGCCTCCACCCAGGCGTGGAACCTGCTGCCGAAGCGGGCCGCGGGCGAGGGGCGGCGTGGCATCGGCCGGACCAGCTCGCGGGCGAAGCCGTCGGGGTCGGCGCGCAGCCGCGACAACGCCGTCGCCGACAGCGCCGGCGGCAGCGGCACCACGACCTCGGCGGCGGCGTCGCGCGCGGCGTGCTCGGCCATCAGCCGGTCGATCTCCTCGTCCCACCCGGCGACCAGCGCCGCGTGCTCCCCCAGGTCGCCGTCCGGCGCCGCCGGGTCGACCGCGGTCACCAGCTCCGCGGCGCGCAGCCGTCGCTGCGCCTCGGCGGAGCGCTCGGTGACCGGCCAGACCACGGTCTCCCGGGTGCCGACGGTCGGATTGACCGCGTCCTTCGGCGGCTTCTCGAGCCACACCTCCGGCTCGCCGCCCCAGGCGGCCATCGCGTCGCGCACCTCCCCCTGGAAGGGCGAGGGCCCGACGGCGGTCTTGCGGCTCTCGATCCACAGGTACGACGAGACGTGGAGGACGTGGCGAGCCCGGGTGAGGGCCACGTAGGCCAGGCGCAGCTCCTCCTCGTGCTGGTGCCTGCGCGCCTCCTCGGTGAAGGCCTTGAGCCCGGCGGCGGTCAGGTCGCGCCAGGAGGGCAGGTCGGCCCAGTCGCCGCGCAGCGCGATCGGCAGCACGGCGTGACCCGTGGTCCACTGGGTCCGCAGCGTCTTGTGGGGGAACTTCTCCTCGCACCAGCCGGGCAGGAAGACCACGTCGTACTCCAGGCCCTTGGCGCGGTGCACCGTGAGCAGCTTGACCGAGTCGCTCTCCGAGGGGGTGGCCACGTCCAGGCCCTCCCCCATCTCGTCCTCGGCCTCCAGCCAGGCCAGCAGCGCGGGCAGGCTCTGGGCGCCGTCGACGGAGGTGAAGTCGGCGACCGCGCGGACGAAGTGGTCGAGGTTCTCCCGACGCGCCGCGGCTGCCGGGCTGACCGAGGAGGCCAGCTCGACGTCGATCCCGGTCACGTCGATGATCCGCCGGACCAGGTCCAGCAGCGGCTCGCCGACGTGCAGGCGCAGGCGGCGCAGCTCCCCGTCGAGGAGCGCGAACCGCTCCCGCGCCGAGGCGGAGTAGGCGTACTCGTCGGGCTCGCCCGGGTCGGCCAGCGCGTCGGCGAGCGCCGCCAGGTCGACCGGGTCGGCGCCCTCGACGGCCTTCTCGAGGGTCTCGCTCAGGCTCAGCTCCGCTTCGCGGGGCCCGGCCGCGCCGACCAGGTCCCGCGCGCGGCGGCCGAGCAGCGCGAGGTCGCGCGGGCCGATCGCCCAGCGCGGCCCGGCCAGGACCTGGAGCAGCGCGGCGTTGGCGGTCGGGTCGGCGAGCACGGTCAGCGTGGCCACCACCTCGGCGACCTCGGGCAGCCGGAGGAGCCCGTTGAGGCCGACGATCTCGACCGGGACCTCGGCCCGGGAGAGCACGTCGAAGACGTCGGCGGCGTTGGCGTTGTCGCGGGTCAGCACGCCGATCTCGCCCCACGCCGTGCCCGCGTCGTGGGCCGCGAGCACCTGCGCGGTGAGCCACTCGAGCTCCTCGGCGTAGGTCTCGTGGACGATCGCGTTCACGGTCCCCGGCTCCGCGTCGGGCTTCGGCTCCAGGGGCGCCACCTGGGGGAATCGGGCGTAGAGCGGCGCGGCGACGTGGTTGGCCACCTCCAGGATCCGCCGGTCCGAGCGGCGGTTGACCACCAGCGGGAAGACCCGCGCCTCGGTGTCGCGGCGGGTGCGGAACTGCTCGGGGAACCGCAGGATGTTGGAGACCGAGGCCCCGCGCCAGCCGTAGATGGCCTGGTTCGGGTCGCCGACCGCGGTCACCGCGTGGCCACGCCCGTCCCCGGCCGGGCCGGAGAACAGGCCGGCGAGCAGCTGGGCCTGCGCGACGGAGGTGTCCTGGTACTCGTCGAGCAGGACGATCCGGAACCGCTCCCGCTCCCCGCGCCCCACGGCCGGGTGCTCGGCCACGAGCCGGGCGGTCAGCGCGACCTGGTCGGAGAAGTCCATCAGCCCGAGCTCGTCCTTGAGCCGGCGGTAGTCGTCGACCAGCCCGAGCAGCTCCGCGCGCTTGTCCAGCGCGGCGACCACCTTGCCCAGGTCGCCCTTGGGGCCCTCGGCCAACGCCTCGTCGACCCGCGGGCGCAGCGCGGCGTCGTGCTCGCGCACCGCGTCGGTGGTCTGCAGATGCTCGCTGATCGCGCCCTCCAGCGCGAGCAGGTTGTCGATCACCGTCGGCGGGTGGTCGCTGAGCGTCTGCACGCGGCCGCGGTGCCGCGCGATGGCGCGGGCCGCCAGCTGGTAGCGCGACGCGTCGGCCATCACCCGGACGTCGGGCTCGTGGCCGATCCGCAGGCCCTGCTCGGTGAGCAGGTTGGCGGCGTAGGCGTTGTAGGTGGCGATCGTCGGCTCGAGCGCGTCCGGACCCGGCGGCACGTAGCGGCGGATCCGCTCGCGCAGCTCCGAGGTGGCCTTGGTGGTGAAGGTCAGCCCGAGCACCTCGTCGGGCCGGACCAGGCCGTTCTGGACGAGGAAGACCACCCGGGCGGCCATGAGCTCGGTCTTGCCCGACCCGGCGCCGGCGATCACGACGGCCGGTTCGAGCGGCGCCGAGATCGCCGCCCACTGGGCGTCGCTGACGACGTACGGCGTGCCCATCGCCGTGCGCAGGTCCTCGGGGGTGTCGATCCGCATCTGTGGCGCCTCCTCAGATCACCGGGTCGGAGTTCCAGGCGGGGCACTGCACCCGGAACGCGCACCGCTGGCAGGTGCTCTTGTCGTAGTGCGCCGGGAACTCCTCGGCGCGGATGATCTCGGCGGCCGCGCGCAGCCGGGCCTCGATCGGTCGCTCCTCGCCGTCGGCCGCGGGCTCCAGCGGCTCCTGGCGCTGCACCTTCAGCTTGCCCCTCACCCCGCGGCGCAGCTGCCACAGCTCGGCACCGCCCGGCCCGCCGGTTCCGTCCTCGGGCACCAGGTCGGCGAAGGCGCCCCGCTCGGCGGCCAGCTGGTAGAGCGAGAGCTGCGGGTCCGCGTGCAGCTCCTTGTCCGA
Source organism: Nocardioides sp. GY 10113 (assembly GCF_004919105.1). Lineage (GTDB taxonomy): Bacteria > Actinomycetota > Actinomycetes > Propionibacteriales > Nocardioidaceae > Nocardioides. The sequence goes on along the minus strand of NZ_STGK01000018.1, from coordinate 12,251 downwards.
CGGCGGCGTCTTGGAGGTCTTGAGGTCCACGACCACGATGCGGCCCGCCTCGTCGAGCTCGAGCCGGTCCGCGTAGCCGACCAGCGTCACCTCGGTGCCGTCGGCCAGCGTCAGGCCGGCCGAGAACGGCTGCTCGAACGCGACCGGCGTGCGTACCGCCGCGCGGTGCCAGTCGACGAACCGCTCCAGCGCGGCACGGGCCTCGTCGCGCTCCTTGGCCGCCGACCACGGCGTGCGGAACGGGATCCGGTCCCAGACCTCGTCCAGCCGGTCCATCAGGACACCGACCAGGGCGTCGCGGTCCTCGGCGACCAGCTCGCCGGTGCCCACCCGCTCGGCCAGGGCGTGCAGCACGTTGCCGAACCCCTGCGCCTGCGAGGAGGGCTGGCCACCGCCCGCCTCCCGCTCGAGGAACCACGCCGTGGGGCACCGCTCCAACGCGGTGAGCAGGCTGGCGCTCATCCGCAGCGGCTCCCCGGTCGGCCGCACCGGCGCGTCGGCGCGCGAGAGCGCACGGGTGCCCCACCAGCTGCCGGGGTCCGCCGCGGGAACGGGCAACCGGCGCAGCCGGCGGGCGGCCGCCTCCCGGACCGCGAGCGGGAGGTCGTCGTCGACCGCGGTACGCCGCAGCTCGGCGACGATCCCGGCCCACGACAGGGGCCGCTGGGGCCGGCCGACGGTGTGGATCCGCTCCGGCTCGACGTCCAGCCCGAGCTCGCCCAGGAACCGGCTGGGTTCCTCCCCGTCCTCCGCGGCGCTGGCGACGGCGGTGACCACGAGCCGCTCGCGGGCGCGCGTGCAGGCGACGTAGAACAGTCGCCGTTCCTCGGCCAGCAGCTCGCGGGTGCTCGCCCGCGGGACCAGGCCGTCGCGGGCGAGCTCGTCGGCGCCGAGCAGGCCCGAGCGCAGCCGCACGTCGGGCCAGGTCCCCTCCTGCACGTGCGCGATCACCACCACGCGCCACTCCAGCCCCTTGGACCGGTGCGCGGTCATCAGGCGGACCGCCTCGCCGCGCACGCCCCGCTCGGCGAGCGAGTCGCCGGGGATCTCCTGGGCCCGCAGCGACTCGAGGAAGTCGATGACGCCGGTGTGGCCGACCCGCTCCTCGACCCTGGCCGCGTACTCGAAGAGCGCGCAGACGGCGTCGAGGTCGCGGTGCGCCAGGCGTGACCCGCCCTCGGCGGAGGCGCGCAGGCGCTGCGGCCAGCCGGTGCCGTCCCACAGCTCCCAGAGCACCTCCTCGACGCTGCCGCCGGACTCGAGCCGCTCCCGGGCGACGGCGAGCAGGCCGGTCAGCGCGCGGACCCGCTCGACGCCCGGCGCCTGGAGGCCCTGCAGCGCGACCGGGTCGGAGAGCGCCTCGCGGAGCAGCTCGGGCGAGGCGGCCGGGTGACCGCCGGCGTCGCGGACCCGCTGCCGCAGCGCCCGCGAGACCGCCCGTAGGTCGGTCGGGTCCAGGCCGCCCAGCGGCGAGAGCAGGAGCGCACGGGCACGCTCGGGGTCGAGCCACGCGGGGTCGGCGACCGCCTGGAGCGCGTCGAGCAGCGGCTGCACCGCGCCCTCGCGGTGCAGCGGGAGCTCGTCGGCGGTGACCTCGACCGGGACCCCCGCCGCGATCAGCGCCCGGCGCAGCGGCGGCAGCGTGGAGCGCCCGGACCGGACCAGGACCGCCATCTCCGACCAGGGCACGCCGTCGGTGAGGTGCGCGCGGCGGAGCAGGTCGGCGATGTGCTCGGCCTCGGCGCGGTCGGTGTCGAAGGTCCGCGCCTCGACCACCCCCGGCGCGGCGCCCGGGACGCTCAGCGGCGAGCGGAACGCGTCGGCCTGCGCCCCCGGGATCGCGCCGGGCAGCGGCAGCCGGGCCGCCACGTTGCCGGCCGCCTCCAGCAGCGCCGGACCGAACCGGCGGGTGGTGCGCAGGACGACCACGTCGGCGGGCGCGCCGTCGGTCCGGGTGAAGGCGGCCGGGAACTGCAGGATGCCGCGCACGTCGGCGCCGCGGAACCCGTAGATCGACTGGTGCGGGTCGCCCACGGCGACCAGCTCCGCACCCGGAGCGACGAGCTCGCGCAGCAGGGCCACCTGACTGGGGTCGGTGTCCTGGTACTCGTCGACGAAGACGTGCCGGAAGCGGCGGCGCAGCTGCTCGCGCACCCCCGAGACGGGGTCCTGCAGGAGCGCCACCGCGGTCGCGATCAGGGCCGAGTAGTCCAGCGCGTTCTGGCCGCCGAGGACGTCGTCGTACTGGTCGAGGAAGTCGGCCGCCGCGACCAGGTCGGCCCGTCCCGCGGCGGCGCCGATCTGACGTAGGCGGCGCGAGCCGATGCCGCGCTCGGTGACCCGGCCGAGCAGGCCGCCGAGCTCGCGGGCGAAGCCACGCGTGCGCCGGGCCTGCGCCAGCTCCGGCGGCCAGTCGACGGCATGCCGGCGGTCGCGCAGCAGCTCGGCGAGGACGACCTCCTGCTCGGGTGCGGAGAGCAGCCGCAGCGGCGGGCGGGTCGGGTCGGGGAACAGGCCGTCGGCGTCACCGAACTCCCGGACCAGGGAGTAGGCGAACGAGTGGAACGTGGAGCTCAGCTGGGTCGCCATGGTCCGCCCCAGCCGGGCGGTGACCCGGTCCCGCAGCTGCTCGGCGGCCTTGCGGGAGAAGGTCAGCGCGAGCACCTGGTCGGGGCTGGCGCCGCGGCGCTCGATCCGGTCCACGATCGCCTCGACCAGCGTCGTGGTCTTGCCCGTGCCGGGGCCGGCCAGCACGAGCAGCGGTCCGGTGCCGTGCTCGACGACCTGCCGCTGGAACTCGTCGAGGGCGGGCACGTGGGCCTCGCCCGCGGGCGGCACGATCCGGAAGCTCACGGCGCCAGCCAACCACCCGGGCCCGACGCAACCGACGGCGGCCGGGGATCGACCAGGGATCGACCAGGGATCGACCAGGGATTGGCCCTGCGAGGGCTCAGGCGTCGGGCGCCCGGTCGTTGTAGACCCCCGCCTGCTCCTGCCCGCTGAGCTCGGCGATCGCGGTCATGATCCGGTCGGTGAGGTCCCGCCGCGCCCGACCGCTCGGCACGCCGTCGTACTCGCCGGCGACGCGGATCGGCTCGCCGAACGAGACCGACACCTTGACCACCCGCGGGAACCGCGCGCCGATCGGCTGCACCTTCTCCGTGCCGACCAGCCCGACCGGGACCACAGGCGCCCCGGAGGTGAGCGCCAGGTGCGCGACGCCGGTGCGGCCCCGGTAGAGGCGCCCGTCCCGCGAGCGCGTGCCCTCGGGGTAGATGCCGAACGCCTCGCCGCGACCGAGGACGCCGAGCGCGGTCTGCAGCGAGTCCAGCGCGGCCGCGTGGTCGTCCCGGTCGACGGGCAGCATGCCCAGGCCCTCGAACCAGGCCTTGGAGAGCCGGCCCTTGACGCCGCTGCCGGTGAAGTAGTCCGACTTCGCCAGGAAGACCACCTTCCGGGGCACGACGATCGGGATCACCATCGAGTCGGCGAAGCTGAGGTGGTTGCTGGCCAGGATCACCGGGCCGGAGTCCGGGACGTGGTGCAGCCCGCGCACCTGCGGTCGCCAGATGGCCTTGGCCAACGGCGGTACGACGGCGTGCAGTGCCCGATACATCACGGTGCCCGAACCTAGCGCCTTCCGTCGCTCCCGCCATCTCTGGTCCGACGATCGCCACCAGTTTTGGGCGGCCCCCGCGGTCGGGACGCAGATCCCTCCGTCCACCCGTCATTCCACACCGGCGGGCCACTCATCCACAGGCAACCCCCCACCGCATCCACAAACTGTGAGTACGCCTGTGGATAACCGGGCCGAAAATCCCGGACTTCCTGCGACCTTGGCCTCACACTGGCGTCGATCCGGCCTCGATCCGTCGAGCGCCCGAGCAGGACGCGACCGACCGAATCGAGGACCATGCGCTACGCCGACCCCACCCGCTGCCCCGATTGCGCGGCAGCGCTGACGACCTCCCCGACCCGCTGCCCGCACTGCGGGCTGCTGCTGCAGCACCCGAGCGCGGTCGAGCTGCTGACCACGCTCGGCCGGGCGGACGCCCTGCTGGGCGAGCTGCGCGCGGCCTCGCGGACCCCGTCGACCGACGCGACGACCTCAGCGGCTCCGGCAACGGCTCCGGCAACGGCTCCGGCAACGGGTGCGGCCACCGCTGGCACAGCGCTGCCGCCGCACCCCGGTGCGGCGTACCCCCCGCTCCCGGCGCCGCCGGCACGCCGGGGCCTCCCCGCGGCCTCGGTGCCGGCCGTCCTGCTCGGACTCGGCGCACTCTGCCTCCTGGCCGCGGCGCTGATCTTCCTGGCCGTCTCCTGGTCCTACCTCGGCGTCGACGGCCGCACCGCCGTGCTCGTCGGGATCACCCTGGCCGCCGCAGCCGCCTCGCTGCTGCTGCACCGGGCCGGGCTGCGGATCGCGGGCGAGGCCCTCGCACCGGTGGCGCTCGGGATGCTCGCCCTCGACGTGGCCGGCGCCGCGCACGCCGGCTGGCTCGGGGCCACCGGCAACGGCGGTGGCTCGGTGCTGGTCACCGGGCTGCTGGTCGGCGCCGGCGCGATCGGCCTCGCCGCGGTGCGGTTCCCGGGCCGCCCGCATCTGGTCGCCCCGCAGATCGCCGTCGGCTTCGCCCTGCTGCTGGCACTGGGCGGCGGCGCCGCGGCCACCGGCCGTCCGCTGCTGGTCGGCCACCTGACCGTGCTGCTCGCCGCGGCTGTCGCGTACCTGGCGCTGCGGGTCCGGCTCTCCCCCCTGGCCTGGAGCGCCGCCACCGCCGGCGCCGTGACCTGGAGCGTGACGCTGCTGGTCGGCCTCGGGGACGCAGCGGACCAGCCGACGCTCGCCGACATGTGGGGAGGAGCCGCCGGATGGTCACTGCTGGTCTCCGCCGCCGCGCTGTTGCTTCCCGGCGCCCTCCTGTCCCGCCGCGGGGTCCTGCTCGCCGGCGCCAGCGGCGCCGCGCTGATCGCCACGGTCGTCGCGGTGCTGCCGGCGCTGGACCAGGGACCCGTGTCGGTCGCGGCGGTCTCACTCGCCGCGACCGTGGCCTGGACCCTGGTCCTCGGCCTGGCCCCCGCGGGCGGGGCGGCCGTCGCGCTGGCACCGGCGGCGGCCGGTGGGCTGGTCGTGCTCGCACAGGTGGCGGCGGCGGTCGCCGGCGACCTCGGCCGCTGGGGCCGGATCACCGGCACCTCGTTCGACCAACCGGCCACCGTCTCGCTGGCGGGCCCGCCACCGGTGGTGGAGCCGATGGTGGTGCTGCCGGCGGCACTGGTGCTGCTGGCGCTCCTCGGCCTGCTGCTGACCGATCGCGACCCGGGTCGGTTCGGCGCCTGGCTGGCCGCGTGGCTGCCGAGCCTGCTGCTGGCGACCGCCCTGGCCGGGACCGCGGCGCTCGCCTCGTACGACGTGCCGCTGGCCGCCGTGGTCGCGGCCCTCGCGGCCACCGCCGCCGCGACGACCGCGCTCGGCCACCTCCGCCCCGGCCCCGGGGAGCCGTGGTCGACCGTCGCCGCGCTGGCGGTCGCCGGGGCCGCGGTCGTCGCGGCACTCCCCAGCGACCTGTTGACGCTCTGCGCGGCCGCGGTCGCCACCCTCCTGGCCGCCGCGGCGGCGGCGCTCGGCCGCACCGCACCGGCACGCGTCGGCGGCGGCGTCGCGCTCGCCCCGGCGCTCGCCGCCTCGGTGACCGCGGGCGTCTCCGTGCTCGACGGCGGGCCCGCCTGGGTCGCGGTACCGGTGCTGGTCACCGTCGGCGCCGCCGCCGTGCTGCTCCCGCGGATCGAGGTGGAGGTGCCGGCCGCGCTGACCGCGCTGGCCACACTCGTCGGCTCCCTCGGCGCCACGGCGCAGCAGGCGGACCTGCTGACCCTGTGGCTGGTGGTCGCGGGAGCGGTCACCGCGGTCTCCGGTGCCGTCCACCGGCGCCGCCTCGTCGCGGCGGCCACCCCGCCGCTGTGGCTGCTCGCCTCCTGGGTCTGGCTGGTCGAGGCGGGCGTCGAGACCCCGGAGGCCTACACCCTGCCGGCCGCGTGCCTGCTGCTGGCGATCGGCCTCGTCCGGCTGCGTCGGGTGCCGGAGGCGGGCACCGGGCCCGACCTGGCGCCCGGCCTGCTGCTCGCGACGGTGCCCTCGCTGCTCGCGACCCTGGCCGACCCGGTCTCGGCGCGTGCCGTGCTGCTCGGGGTCGGCTGCCTGCTGCTGGTGGCCGCGGGCGCCGCGCTGCGCTGGGCGGCCCCGCTGGTGGTCGGCGGCGCCGTCGGCGCGGCCCTGGTGCTGCGGGAGGCGGTCCCCTACGCGGTGACGGTGCCGCAGTGGGCGTGGATCGGTCTGGCCGGTCTCACGCTGACCTTGGTCGGCATCACCTGGGAGCGGCGGCTCGCGCAGGCGCGCGCGGCGTTCGGCGTCCTGGGACGGCTGCGCTGACCGCGATCCGGGCCGAGAGCGCGGATCGGCCGGCCCCGGACCTGAGACTGGTCGGCGGGCGCGTGGGTCGACCTGCTAGTAAAGGGGCCATGGCTACCACTGCACTCGGCGGCAACCCCGTCACCACGATCGGCGAGCTCCCCGCCGTCGGCTCCGCGGCCCCGGCGTTCGAGCTGGTCGGGTCCGACTTCAGCACGGTCACCCTGCCCACGGGCACCCGGACCGTCCTCAACATCTTCCCGAGCGTCGACACCGGCGTCTGCGCCGCGAGCGTGCGCAAGTTCAACGAGCTGGCCGCCGGCCTGGAGAACACCACCATCATCAACGTCTCCGCGGACCTCCCGTTCGCGCAGGCCCGGTTCTGCGGCGCCGAGGGCATCGAGAACGTGGTCAGCGCCTCCGGCTTCCGCTCCTCCTTCGGCGACGACTACGGCGTGCGCCTGGTGGACGGCAAGTTCGAGGGCCTGTTCGCCCGCTCCGTGGTCGTCGTCGACGCCGACGGCACCGTCTCCTACACCCAGCTGGTGCCGGAGATCGGCACCGAGCCCGACTACGACGCCGCGGTCGCCGCCCTGTCCTGAGTCAGCCGACCGGCTCCCAGTACGCCGAGCGCATGTCGACCTTCCCCGAGGGGAGGGTCGGCGTGCGCTCGTCGTCGTAGTGGGCACCGGCGGCGTCGAGATGGCTCGGCGGCAGCGAGCCGTCGGCGCGGATCACGCGCCACCAGGGCACCCCACCGCCGTGCTGTGCCATCACCGATCCGACCTGGCGCGGCCCGCCGCCGACCACCGCGGCGATCGCGCCGTAGGTGGTGACCCGGCCGGGCGGGACCGTCTCGACCAGCGACAGCACGCGCTCGACGTACTCGGGGTCCCGAACGCTCACCCTGCCCTCACCCCGCCGCCACCATGGGCTCGATCCTGCCCGATCCCGGAGACGCCGAGAGCCCCGCCCGGGTTCCGGGCGGGGCTCTCGGGTGCTCCCTCTGCGCCACAACGTTCGCGGGACGCTGCCGGTCGACGACCGTCACAACATCGCGCGACACTCTGTCATAGACATGTGCCGGCTGTCACACCGCGGCCGAGCGGGTCTGCCCGGCACGTCGGCTCAGTACGCCGGCTGCGAGGGGTCGATCTGGTTGACCCAGGCGACGACGCCGCCGCCCACGTGGATCGCGTCGTCGTACCCGGCGCCCTTGATCACCGCGAGGCACTCGGCCGACCGCACGCCGGACTTGCAGTGCAGGACCACCTGGGTGCCCGAGTCGACCGAGGGGAGCTGGGCGAGGGCGTTGCCGTTGAGGAACTCGCCCTTGGGGATCAGCACCGAGCCGGGGATCTGGTTGATCTCGTACTCGTTGGGCTCGCGCACGTCGATCAGGACGAAGTCGCGGGTGCCCTCCTCGCGCTCCTTGAGCATGCCCTCGAGGGTGGCGACCGAGATGGTGGCGTCCGCGGCGGCGTCGGCGGCCTCGTCGGAGACCGCGCCGCAGAAGTACTCGTAGTCGATCAGCTCGGTGACGGTCGGGTTCTCACCGCACAGCGCGCAGTTGGGGTCCTTGCGGACCTTGAGCTTGCGGTACTCCATCTCCAGGGCGTCGTAGATCATCAGCTTGCCGACCAGCGGGTCGCCGATGCCGGTGAGGGCCTTGATCGCCTCGTTGACCTGGATCGAGCCGATGCTGGCGCAGAGCACGCCCAGCACGCCGCCCTCGGCGCAGGAGGGGACCATGCCCGGCGGCGGCGGCTCGGGGTAGAGGCAGCGGTAGCAGGGAGCACCCTCGACCTGCTTGGGCGCGAACAGCGAGGCCTGGCCGTCGAAGCGGTAGATCGAGCCCCACACGTACGGGATGCCCAGGAAGTACGCCGCGTCGTTGACCAGGTAGCGGGTCGCGAAGTTGTCGGTGCCGTCGACGATGAGGTCGTAGCCCTCGAAGATCTCGTAGACGTTGTCGTTGTCCAGCCGCTCGGCGTGGACCACCACGTTGACCAGCGGGTTGACCTCGGCCACCGACTCCTGGGCCGAGACCGCCTTGGGGCGGCCCACGTCGGACTGGCCGTGGATGATCTGGCGCTGCAGGTTCGACTCGTCGACCTCGTCGAACTCGACGATGCCCAGCGTGCCGACGCCGGCCGCGGCCAGGTACATCAGGGCGGGGCTGCCGAGGCCACCGGCGCCGATCACCAGCACCTTCGCGTTCTTCAGCCGCTTCTGCCCGGTCATCCCCACGTCGGGGATGATCAGGTGGCGGCTGTAGCGGCGGACCTCGTCGACGGTCAGTGCGTCGGCGGGCTCGACCAGCGCGGGAAAGCTCACGGGGTTCTCCTGCTCGATGATGTGCGTGCGGTCTGGGTGGAACGTCGGCGCGGGGCCGGGTGTTCCCGATCGGGACGGCATGTGTCCGGCCCCACCTTCGTCTCCACCTTGGTCGCCGGGCGCTGCCGGGGTCCGGTCACCGACCCACCGGCCCACGCTCCGGCCCGGGCTCCATGGTCCCGCCGCCACGCCGACGAGACGGACACGTCCCGTCATCCGGACCCGGGAGTAGGCTGCTCGGCTACTGGCCGGTCACCTCCGCGCCCCGGGAGCGGACCCGGCCGGCAGGGACACCGACACCGAGGAACGACACGAGGGAGGCGAGCGTGGTTCGCGAGTCGTACGACGTCGAAGGCGCACGTCCGAGGGGATTGCGTCTGCCGCGCTCCGAGCGCCGCGCCCAGCTGCTCGACGCTGCCCTCGAGGTCTTCGTGGCCAATGGCTACCACGCCGCCGCGATGGACGACATCGCCGAGCGGGCCGGTGTCTCCAAGCCCGTGCTCTACCAGCACTTCCCGGGCAAGTTCGAGCTCTACCTGGCCCTGCTGGACGCCTCCTGCGACCGGATGATCGCCAACTGCCGGGCCGCACTCGACTCCACGCCGGACAACAAGCAGCGGGTCCAGGCGGCGATCGACGCCTTCTTCGTCTACGTCGACCACGACGCCGGGGCGTTCCGCCTGGTCTTCGAGTCCGACCTGAACAACGAGCCGTCGGTGCGCGAGCACATCGAGCGGGTCACCGTGGAGTGCGCCGACATGATCGGCGAGGTGATCCACGACGACACCGGCCTGCCGGTCGACCAGGCGCGGCTGCTCGCGGTGGCGATGGTCGGCATGGCCCAGGTGAGCGCGCGGTTCTGGCTCACCGACCAGGGGCGGATCGACCGGGACCAGGCCGTCGCGCTGGTCTCGGCGCTGGCCTGGCGCGGCATCCGCGGCTACCCGCTCACCGACGACCACTGAGCCATTACCGTTGGGCTTGGTCCGCCGCTGCGGCGGATCAGCGTTGAACCGAGGAGAGAACAGATGACCGTTGAGGTCAAGATCGGCGTCCAGAACGCCGCCCGCGAGCTCCACGTCGAGACCGAGGAGAGCAGCGAGGCCGTGTCCGCGGCCCTCAGCGAGGCGCTCGCCGCGGACTCCGGCGTGTTCTCGCTGACCGACGCCAAGGGCAAGGTGACCCTGGTGCCGGTGGCCAAGCTCGCGTACGTCGAGATCGGTCGCAGCGTCAGTGGTCAGGTCGGCTTCCGCTCCTGACCCCGGGCGCTCGCCCAGGACCGCCCGCGGGTCGGCAGAGGCACTCTGCCGGCTCGCGGTCAGCCTCCTCACAGCCGACTCCCAGGTTCTCTTGCGAGACTGGGAGGGACAGCCGCACGTGAGAGGAGCCGACGATGCTCCAGTTCCGCTACGAAGCCGTCAGTGACACCGGCCGGGTCCGGGAGAACAACGAGGACGGCGGCTTCGCCTCGCCGTACCTGCTGTGCGTGGCGGACGGGGTCGGCGGCGCGGCGGCCGGCGAGGTGGCGTCGGCGACGACCGCCTACGTGCTCAGCGCCCGAGCGCTGGCGCACCCGGGCCTCGACCCGCGCCGCCTGCTGACCCACGCCGCCCAGGAGGCCCACGAGCAGCTGGCGGCGGGCGTGCGGGCCGACCCCCGCCGGGTCGGGATGGCGACCACCCTCACGGCCGTGCTGACCAACGGTCGCGAGGTCGCGCTCGCCCAGGTCGGCGACTCCCGCGCCTACCTCCTCCGCGACGGTCGGCTGACCCGGCTGACCCACGACCAGACGCTGGTCCAGGAGATGGTCGACGCCGGCCGGATCACGCCGGCCGAGGCCGCGACCTCGCCGTACCGCCACGTGGTGATGCAGGCCGTGGGCGCCGACCACGAGCCCTCCCCCGAGGTGGTGCTGCTCGACCTGGAGGCCGGCGACCGGCTCCTGCTGTGCAGCGACGGCCTCACCGACGTCCTCCCCGACGCCACCCTCGCCACGCTCCTGGGCATCGAGCACCGGGCCACCGCGGCCGCGCACCTGACCCGGGCCGCGCTCGACGCCGGGTCGCGCGACAACGTGACCGTGGTGGTGGCGGACGTGGTCGACGCGCCGGCCGTGGTCGGCACCGGTGTGCCGCTCGGCGCGGCGCGCGACCTGGCCAACGTGGTCGACCCGACGGCGGTCCGGCCGCTGCGGACGGCCTGAACGGCCGCACGCTCCGGGGCAGGTCCGGGGCCGCCGGCCGGCTGCGGCGCCGCAAACGTCGTTCCCGCGGCGGGTCCGATCGACCTAGGATGGCGGGATGAGCACGAGCCGGAGCTACGAGTACGCCCGTCTGTGGGTGCCGCTCTTCCACCCCTCGACGCTCGCCGTGACCCGCCCCGTCTACCTGATCGAGGCCGATGACGGCTTCGAGGGCGTGGTCGCGGAGAAGAACACCACCCTGATGGCGGTGCTGAACGACCTGGGCCGCGCCGGCTGGCGGATCGAGACCACGCCGATGCGGGTGACCAGCCCCTCACCGGAGTTCCAGCTGCTGATCGACGCCACCCTGGACGAGGTCGACGCCGGCCTGATGAGCGGCGCGGAGACCGGCACCGTCCGGGAGTTCGACGTCTTCGGGATGCGCCGCCGCGCCAGCTGACCGGGTCGTCGCGGGTCTATGAACTGCGGTTTCACCGATTCTGGCTATCGGACTCCAGTTCGATTCCCGCGTAGAATCGGCGTAAGCCGAACCGCTCCCCAGGCTCCCCCGAAGGCACGCGATGACCCTGCTCCCCGGTCCCGTCCCGCACCGGATCACCCGCGCGGTGGCCCTGGCGCGGTCGGCGCTGGGCGAGGTCACCGACGCGCAGGCGGCCTACCTGGCCACGGGCGAGAAGGAGGACCTGCTGGCGGAGCTGGTCGCGTTGGAGGCCCAGGTCGCCGAGCTCCGGCTGCGGACCATGGCCGCCGCCGGGGACGTGGCCGATGCGCACGGGGCGCGGGACGTGGCCGGCTGGCTGGCCCACCGCACCAACGTCGAGGTCGCCCGGCTCCGGTCGGAAGGTCGGTTGGCCGAGGCGATCGACCAACGCTGGCCGAAGGTTGGTGAGGCGATGGCCCCGCGGGCGGTTGTCGCTGGACCAGGCCAAGGTGATCGTGCACGCCCTGGACGCGCTCCCCGACCGGGTCGGCGCCGACGTCCGGTCCGACGCCGAGGCTCGCCTGGTCGCGCTCGGCACCGGCGAGGCACCCGAATGTGGCGGGTTGGGGATGCTGCCCCAACACCTCCGCGTCCTCGGCCGGCGGGTGCTGGACGTGGTCGCCCCCGCGGTGGCCGAGGACGAGGAGGCCCGCCGACTGCACGAGGAGGAGACCCACGCCCAGACAGCGCTCTCACTGCGGATGAAGCCGCTGGGCGACGGCGCCACCCGGATCACGATGACCCTGCCGGACGCGACGGCGACCAGGTTGGCGACCTACCTCGACGCCCTCACCTCGCCCCGGTCCGGGGTTTCGAGGCTC
>NZ_STGK01000017.1 GCF_004919105.1 Nocardioides sp. GY 10113 | reverse complement strand
GTGCTGGTGCGAGCCCTTGTACAGCACGCCCCGCATCACCGCGATGCCCTGGGAGGCCCCGAGACACTCGGAGTTCCAGACCATCTCGCCGGTCTCGATGTCGGCCGCGTAGGTGCCCTCGTAACAACCCGGCGGGTCGCCCTCGGCGGTCACGTAGGCGTTGGTGCCGTCGGTGATGATCGCCCGGGTGCGGCCCCCACAGTTGGTGTTGATCGGCTGGTCGGTGTTGGCGGACCAGTCCTGCAGCGCGCCGGTGGCGGGGTCCAGCGAGGCGACGCCGCCGGTGGCGGTGCCGTTGACCGCGTTGAAGCCACCGCCGATCAGCAGTCGCTGCCCGTTCGGGGAGGGCAGGATGCTGAGGGCGCGCGGGCTCGGTGTGCCGCTGAACGGGTTCGGCTCGGGGGCCGTCAGCGTGGCTCCGAACGAGTTGTCGAGGGCGCCCGGCGTGCCGCTGCTCGCGCCGACCGCCACGACCGAGGCGATGGTCGGCCTGTCGGCGCCGCCCACGGTCGTGAAGTCGCCGGAGAGGTAGAGGCGGTTGGCCGTCGGGCCGAGCGCGGTGACGACGCGGTTGGCGTTGGGGTTGAAGCTGGTGAGCGTGTAGTTCGACAGGTTGATCGCGGCCACCCGGCCCCGGGCGCTGCCGTTGACGCTCGAGAACGAGCCGGCCACGTAGAGCGTCTGGCCGTTCGGGGAGACCTTCAGGTCGTAGACGCGACCGTTCAGCGTGAAGTTGAACGACGTGATCAACGCACCGGTGCTGGCGTTGAACGCCGCCAGGTAGGTCCGCGACACCGCCTGGTTGGAGTTGCTGTTCGTCCCCGGTGGGCGCACCTGCGTGAACCGACCGCCGGCGAACACCACCCCGTTCGCGGTCGCCAGCGCGTCGACGGGCTGGTTGGTCTGCCACATCGAGGACGCCGTGCCGCTCAGCGTCTGGTCATTGGTCGCGGCCTGCGCCGGCGCCGGCGGCGTCGCCACCGCGGCCACCAGGCCGCCCGCGAGAAGCGCCGCGGCGCTACCTGCCAGCCTGCGGCGCCATGCTGCTCGGAGCATTATCTCTCCCCACTCATTCGTTCACCGGAACGCCACTGAGGACATGGGACCCCAAGTCAACGCTGGACAACGGTCACATTGATGGCCAGCAGCGGCATGCCCCACAAGCGGTAAATCGCCCCTCCGCTGCCCGTCCTCGCGGGGCCGGGCCCGTCGCGCCGCGGCGGGACCCCAGCGGCGCGGCGCCCGCCACGCACTGGGATCGGTCCCGCCGGGAGACGTCTGGCGCCTACGCTCGGCTCCGTGACGAACCGGGGCTGGCCCGCGCACCGACCCGCCGCCTGGCTGGCCGGCGCCCTCGGGTGCGCGCTGCTGACCGCGACGGCGTGCGGGGTCCAGGACGAGCAGGAGCCCCCCGCGTCCACGACGCCGATCACCCCGTCGCCGACCGCGGAGGTAGCCGACGGACCGACGACGGTGCGGATCGAGGCGCGCGGCGGCGAGCCCGTCCAGGTCGGCTCTGCCGACGTCGACGTCACCGTCGCCACCCTCGCCGGCGGGGAGGTCACGGCGGCGAAGGCGCCCGAGGGGGTGGGAGCGCTGCGCTTCCCCACCTACCGCGGCCAGGGTCGCTACCCACGAGCGGTCGTGGTGGTCACCAACGCGGGGCCGGACGACGCCCTCAACCCCGGGCAGCGGCCCTTCACCTGGGGCACGGACTTCAACGTGGCGACCGACTCGGCGGGGCGTGCTGAGGACAACGGCGACAACCTGGTTCAGCGGGGCCTGTACAGCGAACCGACGCTCTACAAGGCCGAGCTGGACCTGGGACGGCCGGCGTGCGTCGTCCAGGGCGACCTCGGCACCGTGACGGTGCGCTCCGAGGTCACCGTGATCCCGGGCCTCTGGTACCACATGGAGTGCCGACGCGAGGGCATGGAGGTCACCGTCACCACCTGGCCGCTCGCGGATCCGTCGGACATGTCGGAGCGGACCGTGGTCGGCGCGACGGGCGACGTGACACCGGCGGACCCGCGGGTTCCGATGTCGATCGGCGGCAAGGTCTCCGCCAACGGCGTCATCGTCGCGTCGGCCACCGACCAGATGAACGGCGACCTCGCGACGCCGTTCCTGGTCATCGGCAAGGGCTGACCGACGCCGCGCGGCCGGCGCTGGTGCGCCCCGGCCGCGCGAGCCGAACAGGGCGCCGTCAGGGGGACTCCGTGAGCTGACCGGACAGGTCGAAGCTCAGGTCCCGCGTCGCCCGGTAGTTCAGGTGCGTCTCCGCAGCCACCACGTTCGTGCCGTCCACCAGCAACCCGATCGGCACCTCGATCACCACCGGAGAGTTGCTGGCCGTCGTGCTGTTGCGCGCCGAGGACGCATACGTCCCACTGGTCACCGACCCGCTGGGCATGTTCGACCGCCCCACCTCGGTCCCGTTCACGTAGACCACCACACCGTCATCGGCCACCGTGGTCAGCACCAGGGCGGTCACCTTCGCACGGTCCGCGACCTGGAACTCCCGCCGGAAGTACGCCGCCAACGGCCGCTCCGAGGTCGAGGCGAACGTGTCGATGTTCGTGCCCAACCCCGAGGCACCGAACCCGAGCACACCCGCACCCTCACCCCACGAGGACGCATCGAAGCCCACCTCCGCCCACGACCCCGCGGGCGCACCCGACTGATACCGCCACCGCCACGCCGATCCCGCCGGGATCACCACGCTCTCACCGGCCGGACTCACGGTCACGTCATGGCTCACCGAGTCGGTCGCGCCCTTGTCGTCGGTCACCGTCAACGTCACCGTGTAGGTGCCCGCCGCCGCGTACGCGTGCTGGGCCTGCTGCCCGGACCCGGTCGCGCCGTCACCGAAGTCCCACGCGTAGGAGGCCACCGTCCCGTCGGCGTCGCTCGAGGCCGCGCCGTCGAACTGCGCCGTCAGCGAGTCCACGGACGAGGTGAACGCCGCGGTCGGCGACTGGTTCACGCTCACCGAGCCCGTGGTCATCACCGCGGACAGGTCGAAGCTCAGGTCCCGCGTCGCCCGGTAGTTCAGGTGCGTCTCCGCAGCCACCACGTTCGTGCCGTCCACCAGCAACCCGGTCGGCACCTCGACCACCACCGGCACGCTGTTCGCCACGTCCGTGCTGCGCGCCGAGGACGCGTACGTCCTGCTGGTCACCGACCCGCTGGGCATGTTCGACCGCCCCACCTCGGTCCCGTTCACGTAGACCACCACCCCGTCGTCGGCCACCGTGGTCAGCACCAGGGCGGTCACCTTCGTACGGTCCGCAACCTGGAACTCCCGCCGGAAGTACGCCGCCAACGGCCGCTCCGAGGTCGAGGCGAACGTGTCGATGTTCGTGCCCAACCCCGAGGCACCGAACCCGAGCACACCCGCACCCTCACCCCACGAGGACGCGTCGAAGCCCACCTCCGCCCACGACCCCGCGGGCGCACCCGACTGATACCGCCACCGCCACGCCGACCCCGCCGGGATCACCGTGCCCGACGTGGGCGCCGGGGTGGTGGTCACGTCATGACTCACCGAGTCGGTCGCACCCTTGTCGTCGGTCACCGTCAACGTCACCGTGTAGGTGCCCGCCGCCGCGTAGGCGTGGCTGGTCAGCTCCCCCACCCCGGTCGCGCCGTCACCGAAGTCCCAGGCGTAGGTCATCACCGTCCCGTCGGCGTCGCTCGAGGCCGCACCGTCGAACTGCACGGTCTGGAAGTCCGCCGTCGAGGTGAACGCGGCCGTCGGCGCCTCGTTGGTGCCCGTGCCACCGCCGCCACCACCGCCACCACCAAGGATCTCGGTGGCCAGGCGAGCGTCGTACAGCGCCTGCATCTGGTTCGCGCTCAGCACGGAGCCGAAGACGGAGGCCTCGTCGAGCGTGCCCGACAGGTTGTCGGACCAGGCACCGGACCAGATGTTGTCGCTGCCGACCCGCCAGTAGCCCTGGAAGCTCTGCGCGACGGTGTTCGCGTTCGTCCCTGCGGGGGCGCCGTCGACGTAGAGACGCATGCCGTCGGCGGGCGACATGGTGGCGGAGATGAGGTGCCACTGCCCGTCGTTGACGCTCCGCGAGCTGGTGATCCGCTGCTCCGAGCCCGAGTAGGCGCCGAACACCACCGTGCCGTCGCTGCGCAGGTAGAGCATCCGGTCGTAGTTGCTCGAGCCGCCCGAGTTCGAGCTGCTGTAGCCGATCAACCGGCCGCCCAGGGAGGACGTGGTCCTCACCCAGATCGCCAGGGAGAACGTGTCCGGCGCGGAGGTCAGCTGCGGAGAGGCGACGAAGCCTCCCGTGAACCAGCTGCTGCTGACCGCGGTGTCGGTGGTCCCGGCGAGCGCGCCCGCGGCGCCCTTGGTCAGGCTGCCGACGTACGTGCCGTCGGCGCCGGCGGGCCCGGCGTCCTTGGCGGTGCTGCCGCTGCTCTCCCCCAGCCGGTAGTAGTGCGACGGGTTCATCGAGTACACCAGGTTGCCGTACGGGTCGTCCGGCCCCGCGCCGGGCGGCCCTCCGGCCGTGACCGTGACGGTGCTCGAGCTCGACCCTGTCGCACCCGTCGAGTCCGTCACGGTGAGGGTGACGACGTAGGTCCCGCCCGTGACGTAGGTGTGCTGCGTGGTGGCGCCACGCGCGCCGCCGCCGTCGCCGAAGTCCCACAGGTAGTCGGTGATCGTGGCGTCCGTCGCCGCCGAGGCCGAGCCGTCGACCTGCACGGTGGCGCCGCTGGTCGAGGCCGAGAACGACGCGGTCGGCGGGGTGTGGCCGCCTTCGACGGCCACCACCGAGGTGGTCGCCGAGTAGTTGCCCGCCCGGTCGACGGCACGGACGAAGTAGCGGTTGGCGCCACCGAGCGGCACCGTGATCGCGGTGATGTTGCCCGTGGTCGCCGCGATCGGACGGTCGTCCCGCAGCACGACGTACCGGACGCCGCCGCCGGCGTCGGTGGACCCGGACCAGGACAGCGTCGCGGTCGTGGAGGTGGTGCCGGACACCGTCAGCGCGGACGGCGCCGTCGGCGCGGTGGAGTCCCGCTTCGGGAACCGAACGAAGCCACCGGCGAACGCCGCGGCCTGCGTGCTGGTCGCCGCCGCGACGACGTCGCCGCCCGCCCAGAGCACGCCGGTGTCGTCGGGCGTGATCGCCCAGATGCCGGTGCCCGAGCGCATCTCCAGGTTCGGCGTGAAGGACGGCAGCCGATCGCCGGTGGTGGCGTCCCAGGCGCCGAGCCACCTCAGCGCGTCGGCACCGGTCCACCCGGAGTTCAGGGTCGACCAGGTGTAGGCATCGTGGTACGACCAGTCGTCGCAGTGACACCCCGCGAAGACCGCGTTGTCGAGGTGCCCGATCGCCTGGATGTCGCCGTGCGGCTTGGCGATGTCGCCCATGGTGCGGTTCAGGGTCGTGGGGTCGAACTGGAACAGCGAGTGCTCGGAGCCGCCGACCCACACCTTGTTGCCGACCGCGTCGACGGACCGCTGGTAGTTGTTGGAGTTGCTCCAGGTCGGCGACCACGCGCGGGCGGTGGCGCCGGCGGCCGTCGAGACCGCCGCGGCCTTGATCGACACGACGTTGTTGCTGTTGGCCCGGGTGAAGTAGCCGGTGGCGTACGCCGTGCCCCCGTCCGGGGAGACGGAGACATCGGTCACCGTCGCGTTGAACGTCGGCCGCCAGTCGACGTCGGGCGTGCCGTCGGTCACCGCGACCCGGCCCAGGCCACGGGAGTAGACGAACGCGCTCCGGGTGCCGCCCGCGTAGTGGGTCACGGCCCCGGCGATGTAGAGCCAGTCGCCCGCCACGGTCAGTGCGTTGACGCGGAAGTCGCCGTTGGTGAGCCGGTTCTCGAGGGTCACGTTCCACGAGCCGTCGATCGCGCCGGTGACGGGGTCGAGGGCGACGATGCCCGTCGCCGGCTGCCCGTTGACCGAGGTGAACTCGCCGGCGGCGACCACGGCGCCGCTCGGCAGCGTCGCGAGGTCGTGCACCTGCTCGTCGAGGGTCGGCCGGAAGCTCTGCACCCACTCACCGGTGGCCACGTCGAAGGCCGCCAGGAACGGCTGGCTGACCCGCCCCGTCCCCGCGGCGTCCCGCTGGACGTAGCGGAAGTTGCCGCCGACGTACATGGTGGAGCCGGACTGGGTGAACGCCTGGACCTCGACGTTGCCCTCGGTCTCGGTGTCGCCGGCCAGACCCGAGACGCCCCACGGTGAGGCGAGCGCCCGCGAGCTCGGCAGGCTCTGCTGGGACCAACCGGCCAGGCCCGCGTCGCCGATCGCGGTGAAGGCGGCGTCGCTGGAGAGGACCTTCGGCCGGACGAAGACCTGCGTCTGCGGCAGCGCGTACCCGGAGCTGGACGCCGACCACAGGTAGGACGAGTCACTGCTGGAGCCGCCGACCGAGCTGCCGTAGCCGAAGCCGCGCCGGTAGGTGTTGGCCTCGACGGCGGTGTTGTAGACGAGGTTCTGGCCGCTCCCGGTGCCGAAGGAGGCCGAGGTACCGCCGCTGCCGGACCTGCCGCCGACCGTCCAGGTCGAGACCGGGTTCTCCGCGCCGAAGGTCCAGGTCCAGCCGGGCCACTTGGCGTACCGGACCCGCACCTCCTGGTACGACGAGCCGGAGGTGGTGGTCGCACGCCGCAGGCGGACGCCGTCGTCGAGCGCGTCCACCCGGCCGCCGTTCATCAGCGCCCGGACCGTCCTGCTGGGCAGCTGGACGGTGCTGGTCAGCGCGAGGGCGGACGGTTCCAGCAGGCCCGCCGCGTCGCCCTTGCCGTCGTAGTCGATCGTCCAGCCCTCACGGCCCTGGCCGACCAGTACCCAGCCGCCGCCGTCCGTCGTCATGTCGCAGTAGAACCGCTGCGGCTCGACCATCGCGGGGGTCAGCAGCCAGTAGGCGCCGTCGGTGGACGACGGCTGCGCCTGCTTGATCTCCCAGCAGGAGCCGGCGGCGGTGTCCGCGGACGCGCCGAGCCGCAGCACGGCGGCCGCCGCGGGGGCCAGCTGGCTGGTGACGACCGGCAGCACCAGCGCCGACGCCAGCAGGCACAACAGGACGATCGGGCGCACTCCGCGCATGGTCAAACTCCCCCGTAGAACAACGCTGTCACCGCCCCACCCACGCACGTCCGGGACGGGCCGGGAGCGGCACAGGAACGTAACGTCGGTGCGACGACCTGCACCGTGCGAACTGTGCAGACATCACCAATGTGGGGCACGTGCGGCCTCCGACGGCCACGGCAACGGCGCCCGCGCGCCTCACAGCCAGTCCGGCTCCACGCCCCAGCAAGGCAGCAGGCGCCGCAGCACGTCGCGGTCCGACGCGTAGTACTCCTCGAGCGCCGCACGGGTCTCGACCGCCAGCTCCGGCGGACGACCGGAGTCGAAGTGGCTGAGCACCAGCCGGTCGAGACCCACGACCGAGGCGTTGTAGGTCCAGCCCCAGGGGGTCATCCGCCGCGGATAGCGACGGTCCATCGACTCGGTGTAGGTGAACCGCGTCCGGTTCTTCGTGCGGAGCAGCCGCAGCCGAGGCAGCGAGTAGACACCCTTGTTCGAGACCCGCAGCTCCCCCTCGGGCAGCCGCCACTCCGGATCGACGCCGACGAACTCGAACGCCGCCCGCAGCGCCTCCGGCGAGCGCCGGATCAGGTGCACCTGCTCGAAGACCATCATCTGCTCGGCCGGGAACAGGCCGAGATAGCGCTCCAGGTGCTCGCCGTACCGACCGAAGGTCAGCACCTCGGGCGCGCGGGGGTAGTCGCTCTCCCACGCCCCGCTCATCAGCGCCTGGACGGCGTCGTCGATCGGGAGCAGCGGCACGAAGCCGTGCCGGGCGAAGTGGAAGTAGCTGGACACGGCACGGGCGATCGGGTCCCGCAGCACCACGAGCAGCCTCGCATCGGGCATCGCGGCCTGGATGCGCGCCGGGATCTCGGGGCGTCCGAGGTAGTCGGGTCGCTTGATCCCGCGCACGGTCGTCGCGGCGGGTCGCTCGAACAGCTCGGGGAGCCGGGCCACCTCGCCGGCGGAGTAGAACGGGTCCTCGAAGTGCCGGACCTCGCCGTCGGGAATCTCGATCTCCGGGTGCAGGCTCATCTGGTCCTGGAGGAACGTCGACGCCGACTTCTGCGCGCCGATCACCGCGAAGGACGGCATCCCGTCGTCGAGGCGGCTGGGGCTCCCGCTGCGTGCTGGCGACTGGTCGTTGCTGCTCATGAGGCCTCCGTCAGTGGCGGTTCCGAGGCGCGCTCGCGCTCCCCGAGGTCGAGGAGCCGGGTGCCCTGGTGCAGCAGGTGGGCGAGCCCGTCGGGAGCGATGAAGGCGGTCTCCCAGGTGCCGGCATTGCGGGCGATGGTGCACGCACGCTCGACCGTGACCAGCGCGTAGAGCGCCGCCACCGCCGCTCTGTCGTCGGCCGCGACCCCCGCCGCGACCAGGTGGTGCTCGGCGCGCGCCAGGCAGTCCGCCAGCGAGATCCGATGGACGTCGGGCGCCACCAGCCGGGCCTCGGAGAACGCCCAGTGGAGGGCGTCCAGGCCCGCCACCGCGTCCGGCTCCGCGTTCTCCCAGTCCCAGATCCAGAGCTGACCCGCGCCGTCCCGGGCCCGGTTCCACGGCGCCAGGTCACCGTGCCACAGCGTGGTCACCGGCACCGGCGACCGGAGCCGGGCCAGGGCGGCGGCAAGCGCCAGCGCCTGCTCCGCGAGCGCGCGCACCGGCCCCGAGCGGGCCGCCAGGTCCAGTCGACCGCGCACCGCCCGGAACTGCCCGGTGTGCGCGAGCGGCGCGAGGCGCACGACGGGCGCCAGCGCGTAGAGCTCCTCCGAGGTCGGCGCCGGCACGCGGGTCAACGATCCCCACGCATCGGCCGGCAGCGGCTCGGTCACGGTGACCGGGTGGCCGTGGTAGTCCAGGCGGGCGAGCACCCGCGGCGCGCGTGCCGCGCCTGGCCGACCGCCGATCTCACCCAGCACCTCACCCTCGGTGGCCACGAGGTGGTCCGTCGTCGCGTCCCAGCCGAGCTTGGCGTAGCCGACGGGCTCGCCCCGCCCGTCCACCAGGTGCAGCATCGTCTTGCGGTTGTCGCTGGTCCGGATGCCGGTGGCTGCGTAGACCTCGGTGCCGAGCGCCCGGCTCACGTGCGCGAGCGGGAGCAGGTCGGCGGTGCCGGGCGGGGCGTCACGGCGTACCTGGACGTGCACCGAGGACGCGGCCAGCGGCAGCCCCGCGCGCGCCGCCGCGCCGAGCGCGAACCTCACCGCGTTGGTGGTCGGTGTGCGCAGTCGCCGGTAGTTGGTGAGCGCCCGGCTGGTCACCGCCCGCGGGCCGCGCGGGACCAGCAGCTGCGCGGAGGTCTCCCGCGGCACCAGCCAGTACGACTCGACCGTCTCCCAATCGGCGTCCGGGCTCGGGTCGACGATCGCCCGCAGCGCCGCCGAGCGCTCGAAGGCCGGACCCCACAGCTGCTCGACGACGTGGTCGAGGGGGTGCGGGCCGACCATCACGACCAGCCGAGGCTGCGGCCGAGGTACGCCTCGAGCGCCGCGTTGTGCGGGCGGTAGAACTCGGTCAGCTCCTCGCGCACGGCCTCCGGCATGGCACCGCGGGCGCTGGCGTTGAACGTCTTGCGGGTGGGCAGGGCGACGCTCGGGATCCCGAGGAAGGCGCACACCTCGTCGAAGACACCTTGGACGTCGGTGTACATGTCCTCGCTCCTGACCACCATCAGCTGGTCGCGCGGGAAGCTCTCCGTCCACGTCTGCAGCTGGGGCAGGTAGACGCCCCGCTGGCGATAGGGGTACCAGTCCCACGCGTCGCTGTGGTAGCTCGGATCCCGACGCATCCGCTCCGGCTCCCCACCGGTACGCCGCGACTCGGCCGCGAGCGCCTCGGGGAACGAGAGCGGCTCCACGCCGTTCTGGACCCGCTCCTGGTAGTGCGACCAGGCGCGCTCGACGGGATCGCGGACCAGCGCGATCGCCTTCACCGAGGGTGCCAGCTCGCGCACCCGCGGCGGGACCCGCTCGTCCCACATGTAGAAGGGCGAGGCCTCCCCGCAGACCGGACGGTAGCCCAGCTGCCGCGCGGCCCGCTCGAGGTGGGTCTCCGAGTGGAAGTGCGACCGGTACCAGGGCTCACCCAGGTGCAGGTTCCGGTAGAAGTAGTCGGTGCTCTTGCGTCCCCTCACCTGCGGGTAGAGCCCGAGCACACCGGGATGCATCAGCAGGTAGTTGAACAGCGACGTCGTGCCGCCCCGCTTGGTGCCGATCACCAGGAAGTCCGGCAACCCGCGCCGGGACGAGGTCGCCACGCCCCACCGTCGGGTCGCCCAGTTCGCGAGGTCCATCGCCCCTCGCGGCATGCGCTCTTTCAGATCCGTCAACTGTGTCATCCGATTCCGGGGAGCCCGAGCTCCCCATCCCTCCCTCGAGCGAGCGCCGCTACTACTTCGCCGTGGTGGCCTGGGGGTACGGGAAGAGCGCGACGCGTGGGTGCGCCTTGCCGTTGATCCGCGTGAACTGACCGCCGGCGACGATGCCGCGCTGGGAGGCGGCGATCGCACGCACGCCCCAGAAGCCGTTGAACTTCGGCTGGAAGGCCTTGCGGATGGCGCCGGTGCTCAGCTTGACCGCCAACAGCCGCAGCTTGTCGTTGCCCTGGTAGGCACGGTGGAAGCCGACGTAGACGATGCCGCGCGCGACCTTGACCGCCTGGCCGTCGCCACCGAACTGGACCCGCCACTTCGGGTTGCCGGTGGAGGAGTTCCACGCCACGACCTGGTTGCCCGCACCCGAGGTCGCCTCGCCGCCGACCGCCGCCACCACGCGCTTCTTGGTGGCGTCGAGCGAGAACACGATGGCCTCGGTCGGCGTGCCGGACACCCCGGGGAACCGGAACGTCGGTCCGGTGAGCGCTCCGCTGGCGGTGCTCACGGCCCCGAGGCCGGCCCGCACCGCGCCGTTGAGCTCCAGGAAGTTGCCGCCGACGTAGAGCCGCTTGCCGACGACGTCCAGGGCACGCACGGTGCCACCGGCGGAGGCGTCGAAGTTGGTCGCGACCGCACCCGTGCCGCCGTTCACGGCGACCAGGCGGTCGTGGGCACTCTCGACCGTGAAGAGGTCGTCGGCGGTGCGCGCGGCGTACTGGAAGTCCCCGCCGACGAAGAGCCGACTGCTCCGCCGCGCGAGCGCCCGCACGGCGCCGCTCGTGGCCAGCTGGAACGACGGGTCGACCTTCGCGCCCGACGTGGTCAGGCGTGCCACGTTGGTGCGCTCGACGCCGTCGACCTTGTCGAAGGAGCCACCGACCCAGACGTAGTTCTTGGTCGCGGCCAGGGCGAACACCGGACCGGTGACACCTGCCCGCCAGCCGCCGAGCGGCTGGCCGGTCTTCAGCGAGAAGGCGGCGAGGTTGCGGCGGGCGACCTTGCCACCGTGGCCGTCGACCGCGTGGGTGAAGTCACCGCCGACGATGAGCATGTTGCCGGTGACGGCGAGTGCGTAGACCGGGCCGTCGACGCCCCACTGCTTCGTCGCCGGGGTGGCGAGGGCGTACGGGGACGGGGCCTTCTTCCGCTTCTGGCTCTGTGCGGCGTCGGCAGGGAGACCGGCGGTCACCACCAGCGCCACGCAGAGCGCGACCAGGGCAGCGAGCCGGGCGCGCCCGGCGGGCGCGCGGAGCAGGGAGGTCATCGGACGATCCCCTCCACCTCGGTGGCGGGCCAGACCTCGTCGGCGATCTCGCGGGTGCTCCGGATGTGTGCGGCCGACGAGGCCCCGAACACCACGGACTCGATCGCCGGGAAGTCGGCGACCCACTCGAACGCCTCGCGGGGCGAGACCGCGCCCGAGGCGAAGACCGACATCGCGATCGCCCGGAAACGGCGCTCCTGCAGGGCGCTGCGATAGCTCTCCGAGCCCCCGGACATCCGGAACTCGAGCTTGTTCATGTTGCTGCACACGATCGGGTTCTCGATCCCGACCCGGTCCAGCGCGTCCAGCAGCCGCACCAGGTTCATCGTGATGTACCCGGGCTCGGCCCCGTAGTTCTCCCGCACGTGGCGGGCGAAGACCGCGAACGCCTCGTCGAAGCCGAGGCCGAGCAGCAGGTCGACGATCACGTTCTGCAGGAAGATGACCGGGGTGCTCGCGCCGCGGAACATGCTCATCTCGGCGTCGATCAGCATGGTGATCATGCTCTCGACGTCCTTGCGCGCCACCGCGCGCCCGCCCTTGAACGCCGTCGCGACGACGCCGTCGTCCGGCAGGAACCGGCGCAGGGCGCCGATCATGCCGTAGTCCGTCACGGCGTTGGCGTACTTGTGCGCGTACGGCATGCACGGGTAGAAGGTGAACTCCGGATAGCGGTCCGGGTTGGCCCGCACCACGGCGACGATCTCAGCGACGCGCTCGTGGGTGGTGCACATGAACGTGCGGATGCCCTCGTCGTACGCGGCGTCGAGCACCGCCATCACGGCGTCGAGATCCTGGAAGCGCATCGCCTGGGCGCGCGCCTTCTCCTCGGACATGTGGTTGACCCCGAAGAACTGGTTGTCCCCGAACAGGAGTCTGTCCATGACTCCCCGGTCATGAATACTGATCGTCACTGTCCTCGTGCTCCCCATGATTGTCGGATCCTTGCCAGCCCGCGGCGCGTTCCGCCTCGAACCTTCATCCCGTGCCCGCGCAGCCGGTCGGCGCGCGTCGGACCTACCACTGCCGGACCCCGAGCACTCCCCGTACCCGCCGCGCTGCCGGCCCCGATGCCGCCGTCCGCGTCGGCCAGCAGCATCTCGATGACGCGATCCGCCACCGCCGCCGAGCCGAACGAGTTGAGCCCCCCGGGCTCGCCGGCCGCGAGCTCGCCGAGCGCGCTGCGGACGAAGTAGTCCAGCTCCGCGCTGTACTCCTCGCCGCGCACGTAGAACCACACCGCGGGGGTGAGCTCGGTCGTGTACTTCACGTTCCACCCGACGCGGTAGCCGTCCGGCACCGGCGCGGTGTCGCGCAGGTAGACCTGGCACTCCTGTCGATCCACCGTGATCCGACCGTGCGTGCCCCACAGGGTCACCCGCGTCGTCATCTTCCGGTAGGACTCGTCCGACCAGTTCACCGACAGCTGCGCACTGCCTCCGGTGGCGTACTCCAAGGTGGCGTAGACCTCGTCCTCGGTGTCCGCCGAGAAGATCCGGCCGAGCGTCGTCCCGCGTACGCCGGTGGGCTCGCCCAGGAACCAGGTGAGGAGGTCGAGCGGGTGGGCGGCGTAGTCGTAGAGGCAGCCACCGCCCTCCGAGCGTCGGGAGCGCCAGGTGCCGCCGCGCGGCTTGAGGACCACCGGGCCGTAGGCCTCGGCGAGGGCGTGGTGCACCGTGCCGATCGCTCCCTCGGCCACCAGTCGGGCGGCTTCGGCGAAGGCCGCGACGAACCGGTTGTGATACCCGACCTGGCTGGTCAGGCCGCGCTCCGCGGCGAGGGCGGCGAGCTCCTCGGACTGGCCGGCCGACAGCGTCAGGGGCTTCTCGCAGAAGACGTGCAGCCCGCGTTCCAGGGCGGCGCGGACCATCGGGTAGTGCGCTTTGGTCGGTGTGGCGATGACCACCGCATCCAGCTCCACCGAGTCCAGCATCGACGCGTAGTCCGTCGCCGACCGCATCCCGGTGTGGGTGCCGAGCACATCGAGGACATAGCCGTTCGAGTCACACACGACCTCGATCGAGACCCTCGGGTGCGCGCCGAGGATCGCGAGATGCGAGAGTCCCATCTTCCCCACACCCACGACGGCGACGCGCAGCGTGCTGGTCGGTGCCGGGTCGTGGCCCGCGGTCCCGGCGCCCGGGTCGAGGGAGGTCGTCATGACGTCATCTCACCGGCCGGACCGAAATGTCGGGTCCCGTTGGGTCCGGCGTACCCCATTTGAGGGGTGCGTGTGACGCGGGTCACTGCGGGGCGTTCCCGCGACGCCTCACGGACGCCAACTCGTCCAACCGAAGTCGCCGCCGGTCCACCAGGCAGTAACCTGCGAGCACCAGGCCTGAGAGCAGCACCGCGACCATGAGCTGCAGCTCGCCCTGGCCTGCCACGAGCACTACCGCCAACGACGGCACGGCTACGCAGCCCATCACGGCGGCCGCGGTACCCGCGATCGCACCGAGCGCCGGCGACACGCCGATCCCCCGACGCACCTGCCACGCAGCCAACAACGTGTCGAGCGCCATCGAGAGCGCCCAGACACACGCGGCGCCGTCGATCCCCGCACGCGGGATCACCACCAGGTTGGCGCCGACGTTGAAGCAGACCACGACGAACTTGTTGAACGCACCCCAGCCGCTGCGCCCGCTCATCAGCAGCAGCGATTGCACGTTGCCCGCTGCCAGCACCACGATCGAGCCCAGGCTCAGGATCACCATCGGCGTGACGCCGTCCCCGAACCCCGGGCCGAGCCACCCCAGCACCGTGGGCGAGAAGACACCCAACGTCAGGTAGATCGGTGCCCCGAGCAGCAGGACCCAGCGTGCCGTTGTGGTGTACAGATCGGCCACCTCGGCGCGGCGGCCCTCGACCAGCAGCGCGCTGAACCGCGGCGCCACCACGATCCGGAGCGCCGTCATCGCCACCACGCCGGCCGCGACGAACCGGGAGGCCGCGCCGTAGACGCCGGCGGCGACCGATCCGAGCAGGGCGCCGACCAGCAGGACGTCGATCCAGATGATCGTCTGCTCCATCGCCGCCATCACCGTGCGCGGTCCGGCGAACCCCAGGATCTGGCGCAGCAGCGCACGGTCCGGGAGCCAGCCACCAGCGGCGCGTCGCGACGGGTGGCCGACCATCCGGAGGAGGATCACCACCGCGAGCACGGCTCCAACCAGGCAGCAAGCAGCCCACACCCCGGAGATCGCCAGTGCGCCGCCGCCGAACGCGACCACCAGCACCAGCGAGATGGGCCGCAGCGCCGGCACCAGCACGTTGCCGATCGCGTTGAAGGCGGCCACGCCGCCGAAGGCCCGCGTCGCGGCCAGCGCCACCATCATCAGGCTGGCCGCGGGCAGGAAGACCACAGCGATCGTGATCGCGTCCAGCACCTCCGAGTCCCGCGAGCGCAGGAAGGCCTGCCAGACCACGAGCCAACCCAGCACGCCGGCCAGCGGCACGGCCAGCGCGAGGCCGCAGGTGCCGGCCAGCGCGGCCCGCACGCGGGCCGGGTCCTGGCGTGACAGGCGCGGCAGCAGCCACACCGCGGTGGTGTCCAGCCCCAGTCGACCGACCGCGAGCGCGATGGTGAAGGTGGCGATGGCCTGCAGCACCACACCGGCGCCCTGCGGACCGACCAGGCGCGCCAACAGCAGGTTGAAGAGGAAGCCGCAGAGCGCCGAGACGGCGGCGCCGACGAAGGTGATCGCGCCGCCGCGGGCGGCGCGTCCCAGTTCCGTGGTGCGGCCGCGCGTCCCCGGGTGGGAGACGACGTCAGACACCGTCGGCCGCGAGCGCGACGCGGGCCTCGCCGGCCACCCGCCGACCGGCGCCGCGCTCCACGCCCCGGCGTCGCGGCCCCCGGGCAGCGAGCAGGGTGCCGAGCATCGCCGCTCCGACGCCGGCGAGGTCATCGCTCAGCGCGCGCACCGCCCCCTGGGTGGTCCGCCGTGCCTCCACCACCGCGACCGCCGAGCCCGTGCGTCGAGCCGCCGCGAGCACCGCGGCGCGGGAGGCGCTGGAGGGCATCGCCACCAGGACGCACGCGGGGGGCTCCTCGGCTGCGCCCTCCTTCGTCCCCGCCGCCGACGACGTGCCGGAGGGGGTCTCGGGCCCGAACCGCAGGGCGAGCCTGCCGACCTGGGGCACCGGGCTCGGCACCGTCACTCCGCCGTGCTCGTCGGCGAGC
The DNA here is from genome assembly GCF_004919105.1 of Nocardioides sp. GY 10113. Lineage (GTDB taxonomy): Bacteria > Actinomycetota > Actinomycetes > Propionibacteriales > Nocardioidaceae > Nocardioides. Next base: position 81,736 of record NZ_STGK01000017.1, on the reverse strand, counting down.
TCGCGGGCGAACTCCTCCTCGCCCTCGGCCAGCACCACGACCACCGCGGCCTCCGCCGACGACGCCAGCCCGAGGGCCAGGTTGATCGCGACGGTGGGACGCTCCTGCGAGGTCAGGTCGACGACGGTCGTCGCCCGCTGGCCCGTGGTCGGCGTCGCCAACAGGCGTTCCGCCGCGCGCCAGTAGCCGTCCAGGTCGGCGATGGAGGCGGGCACCGCACGGGTCGGGTCGGAGAGCCGGGCCAGGAGCGGCCCGCCCCGGGCCTTGGTGACATCGTGCGCGGTCGCCACCCGGCGGTCGAGGGCGTTGACGACGAACGCGGCGATCAGGCCGAGCACGACGCCGGCCGCTAGGCCGATCTGCACGATCATCCGGGTGTGCGGCTTCACGCCGACCGTCGTGTCCCCTGCCTCGGTGATGACGTAGCCGCCGGAGGTGTCGATGCTGTTCATCGCGCCGACCTGGTCGACCAGCGTGCCCAGCTGCGCCTCAAGGACGGTCCGCCGGCTCATCGCGACGGCGTGCGCGGCGCTGCTGGCAGGCGACGAGTCGAGCGCCTCGTTGACCTTCGCGAGCTCCTTGTTGACCTCGTTCTGCTTCGTGGTGAGCCGATCGCTGATGCGCTGCACCTTGCCCTCGGCCACCTGCGTCCGATAGTCGACGATCGCGGTGCTGACCGCGTCCGCCCCGGTGAGCGCGCCGTCCAGCGTGGGCGCGGTGTAGGTGATCCGCGCGACCGTCGTGTCGGGCAGGACGGTGACCGTCGTGGCCCGGCGGACGTCGGCGACGGTGGCGCCGTCGCCGATCTCCCCGGCGGCGGCCGTCAGCACCGCGGAGGACTTGGCCAGCTGCACCTCGGTGGCCGGGTCGATCAGGCCCGACGCGGCGCGCTGGGTGTTGAACGGCTGGTCGGCGATCACGCTGAGATTGACCTGGGCGGTCGCGGTGTAGGTGGTCGGCGTCAGCGTCGCGTAGACGCCCGCGAGCACCGTCGCGAGCATCGTGACCGCGAGTACCACCTTCCACCGCGTCTTGACGATGGCCCAGTAGCGCCCCAGATCCAGCGAACCGCTGTCAGGCGACTCGGTCACTTGCACCCCCTGGAGAAATGTTTCCGAGCGAGCCCCCAGGATCACCGCTCTCCCTAGACTGAGAGATCACGTGGACGACGGCTTACCGCAAATGGGGGGGACTCCCTGGTGTCAACGACTTCCGAGGATCGGGCCGTCGCGACCATGCGGGCGGGGGCGACGTCGCTGCCCGTCTGGCCGGTGGCGGCGTACTTCGGGTTGACCCCCTTGTGGTGGGCGCTGGGTCTCCTCGACATGGTGCTCATGCCGCTCGCGGTGGCGATGGGCGCGCTGCTGGCCGCGCGGGGCAACGTCCGGGTGCCCCGTGGCTTTGCGCTGTGGCTGCTCTTCCTGGTCTGGATGGGCTGCTCCATCGTCATGGTCGACACCCCCAACCACATGGTGGCGTTCCTCTACCGCGCCGGGATCTACGTCGGCGCCACCGTGCTGTTCCTCTACGTCTACAACCTGAGCGGACAGAACGTCGGACGACGGGTCGCGGGCATCCTGACGATCCACTGGCTCAGCGTCGTCGCCGGCGGCCTGGCCGGCATCGCGCTGCTCGGCAGCGTGGTGAGGACCCCGACGTTCTACGTCCTGCAGGCGGTCAGCCCGGGCCTGGTGAACGTCGACTTCATCAACCACATGGTGGTGAGGCGCTTCGCGCAGTACAACCCGGACTCCTACCTGGGCGTGGCGGGACGACCGAGCGCGCCGTTCCTGTACGCCAACAACTGGGGCAACGTCTACTCGTTGCTGTTACCGGTCGTCATCGCGTACATGCTCACCCTGAACCGGCGCGGAGAGCGCCGGGACCGCGTCGTCTTCTGGACGCTGGCCGTGACCATCGCGATCTCGGTGGTGCCGGCGTCCTTCACGATGAACCGCGGGATGCTGATCGGCCTGGGCCTGGCGGCTCTCTACGTCTCGGTCCGGATGGCGATGCGCGGCAACCTGCTGGCGGTCGTGGTGATCCTCGGAGCCGCGGCGATCGGCGGCCTCGCCTTCCAGCACCTCGCCGGCGACCGGCTCGAGACCCGACTCGAGGGCTCGGGCACCGAGACCCGCGGCTCCCTCTACCAGCAGTCGCTGGACGCGGTGCCCGAGTCACCGATCTTCGGCTATGGCGTCCCCATCGCCAGCGACAACCCCGACGCCCCGCCCGTCGGCACTCAGGGGCAGTTCTGGATGGTGCTCGTCTCCCACGGGCCGGTGGCCATCGCCGCGTTCATATCGTTCTTCCTCCTCGCCTGGTTCCGGTCCAGACGGCTCTGGGACCCGGTCGGGCTGGTGACCTCCACCCTGTGCCTGGTCGCCTGCGTGGAGCTCGGATTCTACGGCGTGGTCCCGTACGGGCTGCCGATCATGATGACGATTGCCGCGCTGGCCCTCCGCGGCTGCACGCGGCCCGCGATTCATCGCGCGCCAGAGGAGGACCCGCCAGAGCGCTTCGGCCCCGCGGCTCCGGCCCTGCCGGCGGTCAACGGCCTGTCCAGCGACGGTGCCCGATGAGGCCCACCCTGCTCGTCGCCTCCCCCGGGGGGCACCTCGACGAGCTGATGATCATGGTCGACCTGCTCGGGGTCGACACCAGCAACGCCGTCTGGGTCACCGGCCGCACCTCCCAGTCCGAGTCGCTGCTGGCCGACCGCGAGGTGGTCTGGGTGCCGCGGGTCGGCTCCGGGCAGATGTGGAAGGCGGCCGCCGGGCTGCCCGCCGCGCTCCGCCTCCAGCAGCGGATCAAGCCGGAGCTGCTGGTCAGCACCGGCGCCCTCTTCTCCACGCCGCACCTGCTCGCCGCCACACTGCGCGGTTGCGAGACCTGGTTCGTCGACAGCGCCACGAGGGTGCTCGGGCCGTCCTCGACCGGCAGGTTCGCCCAGCGCCTGACCCGCGCCCGGCTCTTCGTGCAGGGCGAGGGATGGGGCGACGACGCGTGGACCCCGGTGCCGAACGTCTTCGACGCCTTCGAGGCGCACCCGCAGCCCGGGCCCGTCGACGCCTCGCGGCTGCGCACCGGCGTCGTCTCGCTCGGCACCGAGCTGTGGCCGTTCGACCGCGCGGTCGAGAGCTGCCGCCGGGTGCTGGCCGGGCTCGACCTGCGGTGGCAGACCGGGACCACCGAGGCGTACGCCGACGACGGCTCGCCGCTCACCCGCTGGATGCCGGCCACGGAGCTGCACGCCGCGTTCGGCGAGGCCGACGTGGTGGTCACCCACGCCGGCGTCGGCTCGGTGCTCTCGGTCCTCCAGCACGGCAAGGTGCCGGTGATCCTGCCGCGTCGCGCCAGCCGGAGCGAGATGGTCGACGACCACCAGCTGGAGTTCGCCGCGATGATCGACGCCAAGGGCCTCGCGGTCTCGGTCGATCCCGACGACCTGACGCTCGACCACGTGCTCACCGCCGCCGGCCTCGCCGCGCGCCGCCGTCCGGCGACCGCGACGGCAGGGGATCAGATTCCGCGCCCGCGACGCTGAATCTCCGAGACCACCCACGGGACCGAGACCAGACGAAGCGAGACGGCCAGCGCCAGCCACGCCTTGACCTGGATCGGCTCGTACCGCACGGCTCTGCCCACCCACGTACGCGCCTCCGACCCGTCACCGTCCGCCGCGTGCGCGAACGCGATCTGGCCTGCGATGCGGCCGTGGGCCTTGCGGTCGGTCTGGAAACCCGGGTGCTCCGCGCAGAGGTACTCCAGCCCTTCGGCGTACGCGCCCCAGCGTCCGAAGAAGTAGGAGTCCTGGGACCACGTCACCGACACCAGGGGCTCGTTGGCGACCGGGATCGGCGCGATCCACGCGCTGCGCAGGAGCAGGTCGTAGTCCTCGCCGTAGCTGCCGGGCAGCTCCTCGTCGACCAGCCCGAGGCCACCCAGCATCGCCGCCCGGCGCAGCACGAAGGTGCTCGAGTGCAACCCCGCCATCCGGTCGCGCAGCAGCTCGGCGTGGGTCACCAGGTCGGTCGGCACCGGACGGTCGTGCTGGTGCTCGCCGTCGTCGAAGACCGCCGCCGTGCCGACCAGCACCGACCGCGGCGACTCGTCGAACAGCGGCATCTGGGCCGCCAGCTTGCCGGGCAGCCAGTAGTCGTCGTCGTCGAGGAAGGCGACGAACTCGTGGCTCGCCTCGAGGATCCCGGTGTTGCGCGCGCCGGCCAGGCCGCGCGATCGCTGGTTGGCGACCACCCGGAGGGTGCGACCCTCGGGCACGTCCACCTCGGGGGCCTCGATCTCGCAGGCGTCGAAGACGACGATCACCTCGATCTCGCCGTCGTACTCCTGGGCCAGCACGCTGGCCACCGCCCGACGCATCAGCTCGGGTCGGTTGTGGGTGGGCACGACGACGCTGACGGCTGCGGGGCGTGACAAGTCGGGACCTCCTCGAGACGAGAGGGTCCAACCTGCGCGAGCGCCTCGGGCGCCCGGAGGAACTCGGCACAACATGCCTGATTTGAGGGACCTGCCGCGGCGCTCGCAGGTACCGGACCATCGGGGCCCGCATCGCCCGACCGCGGGTCAGTCCAGGCTGACCCGCTCGCCGAGGCGCGGCACCACCGCCATGACCTCGAGCTCCCTCGAGATCCGGTCCGCGAGCGCAGCGCTGGAGTCGGGCTCCCCGTGGACGACGTAGACCACCTCCGGCCGGGTGGGCGCCCCGGCCAGCCAGCCGAGCAGCTCCTCGGCGTCGGCGTGCACCGAGAACGTGGCATCGTCCACGATCTCGGCGCGGACCGGCACGTAGTGACCGTGGATCTTCACCTGGCGCGCCCCCTCGGCCAGGTCCCGGCCCCGGGTGCCGATCGCCTGGTAGCCGGTGAGCACGACGCAGTTGCGGCGGTCCGGCAGCTGCTGGGCGAGGTGGTGGATCACCCGACCGCCCGTGGCCATCCCCGACGCCGACACCACCACGCACGGCACCGTCGGCTGGTTCAGCCGGCGCGACTCCTCCGCGTCCGCGACCCCGCGCACGTGCATCCCGTCGATCGCCTCCTGGAGCTCGACAGCCTCCGGTCGCAGCTGCGGCGACCCGCGGTCGATCGCGTGACGATAGACCTGCAGGGTGGCGAGCGCCATCGGGCTGTCGACGTACACCGGCACCCGCGGCACGGCGCCGGAGCGCATCAGCCGGTACAGCTCCAGCAGCACCAGCTCGGTGCGGTCGACGGCGAACGCCGGGATCAGCACCGACCCGCCGCGCGCGATGGTGCGCCGCACCGCCGGACCGAGCACGTCGCCGCTCGGCGCCGGGTGGCGCCGGTCGCCGTAGGTGGACTCGATGACGACGGTGGTGGAGGCCAGCGCGGGCGGCGGAGGCAGCAGCAACGGGTGGCTGGGGCGCCCGAGGTCCCCGCTGAAGGTCACGGTGGCGCCATCCACGGTGAGGTGCACGGTCGAGGAGCCCAGGATGTGACCGGCGGGTCGCAGGACGGCGCTGGCACCGGTCCCGAGCCCGACCTCCTGGCCGTGCGGGATCGGCGTGACCAGCCGCAGGGTCTGGTCGACGTCGTGCCCGTCGTACAGCGGCAGCGCCGGGTGGTGCCGGGAGAACCCCATCCGGTTGGCGTACTTCGCGTCCTCCTCCTGCAGGTGCGCGCTGTCGCGGAGCACGATCTCGATCAGCGCGGCGGTCTCCGGCGTGCAGACGATCGGTCCCGAGTAGCCGTCGCTGACCAGTCGCGGCAGGTAGCCGCAGTGGTCGAGGTGCGCATGGGTGACCACCACGGCGTCGAGGTCGGACGCGGGGATCTCCGAGGGCTCCCAGTTGCGCCGCCGCAGCGAGGAGAGGCCCTGGTAGAGCCCGGCGTCCACCAGCAGGCTCACGTCGTCGGACTCCACCAGGAAGCGGCTGCCGGTGACGCTGCCGGCCGCGCCGAGGAAGGTGAGCGCGGGTCGCCGCCGTGGCGCCGGGGACATCTGGTCCGCCCCGCTCAGGCCGGGAGCAGCCGCCGCCCGGTCAGCTCCTGGATCTCCAGGAGCACCACCAGGGTCCGGCGCCCCTCGGCCCACGGCAGCAGCCGTTGGGACGCCGGGTGGTCGGCAGCGTCGACCCACCTGGAGTGGCCGCGCGCGAGGACGCTCCAGCCCGACTGGTTGTAGGTCTCGTAGTCGTCGATCTCGAAGGAGGCCGGCGTCGACTGCAGGTGGTGGGCGATGTTGGAGTTCGGTCCGAGGCGGAGCAGCAGGGCGTCGCCCTCCATCGTGTAGTTGACCGGCACGACCACCGGCGCCCGACCGTCACCCACGCTGTAGGCGACCCGGCCGACCTCGTGGGCCGCGAGCAGCTCACGGCAGTCCTCCTCGGGGATCTCCCTGATGTGGCTGGGGAACCATCGCTCCGGCTCGGTCATCACGACTCCTCGCTCGCGGCTCTTCTCGTCCTGTGGGTCCACCCTTCCGCGAACCGGTCGCCGCGCCAAGGGGCAGATCATCGTGGCCCGCGGGACCAAGGTCCCCCGGCCCGGCTCCGGGCACGACGGCTCAGGGGCGGAGGCTCGCCCGGTGGTCGGTGGGCCACGGCCGGACCGACCCACACTGCCAGCGGACACGAGCCCCGACAGTGGCTAGCGTGGCGTCATGGCAGCGCCCTCCCTGGTCCTGGTGCTCAACGCCGGCTCGTCCACGCTGAAGTACCAGGTGCTCCATCCGGGCTCGGGCGACTCGCTGCTGCGCGGCGTGGTGGAGCGGATCGGCGAGGACGAGGTGCCCGACCACGGAGCCGCGCTGGGCGTGATGCAGGCCGCGCTCGACGACCGCGGGATCGGCGCCGACGCGCTGCTCGCCGTGGGCCACCGGGTGGTGCACGGCGGACCGCGGCTGGGCCAGCCGACGGTGATCGACGACATCACCCTCGCCGAGATCGAGATCCAGGCCCGCCTCGCGCCGCTACACAACCCGCCGGCGGCAGCAGGCATCCGCAGCGCGCGCCACCACTTCCCCGACGTACCCCAGGTGGCGGTCTTCGACACCGGGTTCTTCGCCGACCTGCCCGCGCCCGCGGCGACCTACGCCATCGACGCCGAGCTCGCCGGCCGCGAGGGGATCCGGCGCTACGGCTTCCACGGGATCAGCCACGAGTACGTCGCCGCCGCGGTCGCCGACTTCCTCGACCGACCGATCGGCGACCTGGACCAGATCGTGCTGCACCTCGGCAACGGCGCCTCCGCGTCGGCCATCCGCGGCGGTCGGCCGGTGGAGACCTCGATGGGCCTGACGCCGTTGGAGGGCCTGGTGATGGGGACCCGCGCCGGGGACCTCGATCCGGGCGTGCTGCTGCACCTGCTGCGGCACGGCAACCTCGGCGTCGACGCCCTCGAGGACCTGCTCCACCACCGCTCCGGCCTGAAGGGGCTGTCCGGCCACGGCGACTTCCGCGACCTCCACGTGGCGATCGACGACGGCGACCAGGGCGCACTCGCCGCGCTCCAGGTCTACTGCCACCGCGTGCGCAAGTACGTCGGCGCCTACCTGGCGGTGCTCGGCGGCGCCGACGTGATCACGTTCACCGCGGGTGTCGGCGAGCACGACGACCGGGTGCGCGCCGACGCGCTGGCGGACCTGGAGCCGCTCGGGATCGTGCTCGACCCCGAGCGCAACCACGCGGCCACGACGGGGCCGCGCCGGATCAGCGCCGACGAGTCGCCCGTCGCGGTGCTGGTGATCCCGACCAACGAGGAGCTCTCGATCGCCCGCCAGGCCGCGTCCCTGCTCGCCGCCTCCTAGGCCCCACGACCGGAGACCCTGCCGACTCGCGCCTGCGCGACGCGCTCGCGCCGTCCAGCTCAGAAGTCGGCGCTGGTCATCGCCGAGGCGCTGACCGACGGCGAGTGCTCCTCGTCGAGCTCCTCCCCGCCCGGCTCCCACCGCCAGTCCCGCACCTCGGGCAGGTCGTCGCCGTGGTCGCGGGTCCACTGCCGCGCCCGCCGTCGGGTGTCGACCATCTCCTGGCGCAGCGACGCCGCGCGGGAGCGCAGCCCCGGGGTGCGGTCGATGACGTCCATGACCAGGTGGTACCGGTCCATGTCGTTCATCATCACCATGTCGAACGGCGTGGTGGTGGTGCCCTCCTCCTTGTAGCCGCGCACGTGCAGGTACTCGTTGTTGGCCCGCCGGTAGGTCAACCGGTGGATCAGCCACGGGTAGCCGTGATACGCGAAGACCACCGGGATGTCGACGCCGAAGAGGTTGTCGTAGTCGCGGTGCGGCAGCCCGTGCGGGTGCTCGGTCTCGTCCTGGAGCCGCATCAGGTCCACGATGTTGACCACGCGGATCCGCAGCTCGGGCAGGCGCTCACGCAGGATCTTGACCGCGGCCAGCGTCTCCAGCGTCGGCACGTCGCCGGCGCACGCCATCACCACGTCGGGCCGGCCCTCGTCGTTGGAGGCGAACTCCCAGATACCGGCGCCCCGGGCGCAGTGCAGGTCGGCCTCCTCACCGGTCAGCCAGTCGAACGACGGCTGCTTGCCCGAGACCACCACGTTGACGTAGTGCTGGCTCTCCAGGCAGTGCTGCATCGTCGAGAGCAGGGTGTTGGCGTCCGGCGGGAGGTAGACGCGGACCACCTCGGCCCGCTTGTTCACCACGTGGTCGATGAATCCCGGGTCCTGGTGGGAGAAGCCGTTGTGGTCCTGGCGCCACACGTGCGAGGAGAGCAGGTAGTTCAGGCTCGGGATCCGGGGACGCCAGGCCATGTCGCGGGTCGTCTTCAACCACTTGGCGTGCTGGTTGAACATCGCGTCGATGATGTGGATGAACGCCTCGTAGCAGCTGAACAGCGCGTGGCGACCGGTCAGCGTGTAGCCCTCGGCCCAGCCCTGGCAGGTGTGCTCGGAGAGGATCTCCACGACCCGGCCGGCGCGGGCCAGGTGCTCGTCGGTCTCGACGATGTCGCCGGCGAAGACCTTGTCGGTGACCGCGTAGACCGGGTTGAGGCGGTTCGAGGCGGTCTCGTCCGGGCCGAAGATCCGGAAGTTCGTCGGGTTCTCGCTGACCACGTGCACCAGGTAGTCGCCCAACACCCGGGTCGGCTCGTGGATGGTCGCCCCCGGCGCGGGGACCTCCACGGCGTGCTTGCGGAAGTCGTCCATCTTCAGCGGCTTGGTGAGCAGCCCGCCGTTGGCGTGCGGGTTGGCGCTCATCCGCCGGTGCCCCACCGGCGAGAGCGCCTGGAGCTCCTCGATCAGCACGCCGTCGGCGTCGAAGAGCTCGTCGGCCTGGTAGGAGCGCAGCCACTCCTCGAGCTGTCCGCGGTGCTCGGCGTTGTCGCGGGTGCCGGCCAGCGGCACCTGGTGGGCACGCCAGGTGCCCTCCACCGGCACGCCGTCGACCACCTTGGGGCCGGTCCAGCCCTTCGGGGTGACCATCAGGATCATCGGCCAGGGACGACGCTCGGTGTCTCCGTCCTCCCGAGCCGCGCGCCAGATCTCGCTGATCTTGTCGTGCGCAGTGTCCATCGCCGCCGCCATCTGGCGGTGCACGTCCGCGGGATCGTCGCCCTCGACGGTGAGCACCTCGTGGCCGTAGCCGCGCAGCAGGCTCTCCAGCTCCTCGCGGTGGATGCGGGCCGGAACGGTCGGGTTGGCGATCTTGTAGCCGTTGAGGTGCAGGATCGGCAGCACGGCGCCGTCGTGGATCGGGTCGACGAACTTGTTGGCGTGCCAGGAGGCGGCCAGCGGGCCGGTCTCGAACTCGCCGTCACCGACCACCGCGGCGACCACCAGGTCGGGGTTGTCCATCGCGGCGCCGTACGCGTGGGAGAGGACGTAGCCCAGCTCGCCGCCCTCGTGGATCGATCCGGGCGTCTCGGGCGCCACGTGGCTGGGGATCCCGCCGGGGAAGGAGAACTGGCGGAACAGCGCCTTCATCCCCGCCTTGTCGAAGCTGATCCGGGGGTACAGCTCGCTGTAGGTGCCCTCCAGCCAGGCGCACGCCACCGCGGCCGGCCCGCCGTGGCCCGGTCCGGCGAGGAAGATCGCGTTCACGTCGCGCTCGCGGATCAGCCGGTTGAGGTGGGTGTAGACGAGGTTGAGGCCCGGCGTGGTCCCCCAGTGGCCGAGCAGCCGCGGCTTGATGTCCTCGGCCGCCAGCCGGCGTTCCAGCATCGGGTTGTCGAGCAGGTAGATCTGCCCCACCGAGAGGTAGTTCGCCGCTCGCCACCACGCGTGCAGCGCGGCGAGCTCGGCATCGGTCAGCGTGGTCTCGGTCATGAGGGGCTCCCACCGTGTCGGCTGTGCAGCAACCAACGTGCCAGATCGGTCGGGGGCCCGCTACCCCGTCGTCGGCTGTTCGCGCGCTGGTCAGGCGCCGTTGCCGAGCGCGGCGAACGCCGCCCCGAGCCGCTCGCGGGCGTCCTCCGCCACCTTCGCCAGCACCTCGCTCCCGGCGAGGCCCATCATCGCCTCCGGGTCGAACGCCTCGACCAGCGTCGAGCCCGGACCCAGCGAGCGCACCACGACGTTGCACGGCAGCACGGCCGCGATCGAGGGCTCGGCCTGGATCGCCTCGTAGGCCAGCGGCGGTCGGCAGGCGCCGAGGATCACCTGCGGCGCCAGGTCGACGCCGAGCTTCGCCTTGAGGGTGGCGGCGAGGTCGATCTCGGTGAGCACGCCGAACCCCTGCTCCTGCAGCGCCTCGCGGACGGCCGCAACCGTGTCGTCGTAGGACCGGTCGACAGTGGTGGCGATCGTGTAGCTGCTCATCGGTGCCCTCCGGGGATCGTCGGTGAGGCCAGTCTGCCGGGCGGGGCAAGCCACGCCCCCGGGGGCCGACAGCAGAGGCAGCGTAACCAAATATGACTATGCCGCGTTGACCGAACAGGCACCGGTGCGGTCCGCTCCCGCGGTCGCGTCTCGGTCGGTCGCCTGCACCTCGTTCCCGCACCACCACCGATCGAGAGGTCCGCATGACCCCGCGCCGCACGCTTCGGGCCCGCCTGGCCGCCGCGGCCGCGACGGTCGTCGCGATGGCCTGCGGGGTCACGCTCGGCCCCGTGGGGCCCGCGCACGCCGACGAGCCGGTGGTGATCGTGGAACCGGTGCCGGACCTCGGCGGCGACCCGCTGCCGGTCGTGGAGGTGACCAAGCCGTGCGGCGGCGTCGCGGACTACGGCCCGCGCCAGCGCAGGCGGCTGGTCCGGATCACCGACCCGCGCCGGATCGACCGGCTGCCCCCGATGGCGGCGCTGCGTCGCGGGGCGCGGGTCATGGCCGAGGTCGCGCCGACGCTGGTCCGGGCCAACGACCGCCGGGGCATCTTCGCCGTCTTCTACGGCAACATCCTCGGCGAGGCGGCTCCCGCGCTCGCCGACGGGTCGTCGTACGACGACCCGGCCTGGTCCCGGAAGGTCAGCATCACCTTCTTCCGGCCGTACCTGGCCGCGCTGCACGCCAGCCTCGCCAACCAGCGCGTGCCGAAGAACTGGCGGACCTACTACCGGCTGGCGGCCGACTGCTCGGTGAGCCCCGGCCGGGTGGCGATGGCGGGCCTCGACGCGCACCTGATCCTCGACTTCCCGGTCGCGATCGCGCGCAGTGGCGCCCGCCCCGCGCACTTCGGCGACTACTACGCGATCGGCGAGCTGCTCCAGGACGCGACCGTCGACATCGGGGAGGACCTGAAGCGGACGTACGGCGCGGACCTGACGGAGTTCTTCCACCTCTGGGCCCTCGGCGACAGCCTCGACTCCGTCGCCGGCGACGGAGCCACGACGACCCTCCTGTTCCAGGGGATCCGCACGGTGGCGTTCAGCTACGGCCTCGGCCTCCGCAGCGACCACGGGCGGCTCACCCGAGCCGCGATGCGGGCGACCTACTACGCCGCGGAGTCGGTCTCGGACGCGCTGACCGACGCACGCCTGATCTGAGCGGCCCGGTCGGCTCAGCCCGGATCCTCCCTCAGCCCTCCGGCGGGCCGCTGTCCGGCAGCCAGGTGCCGAGCTTGCCGCGGAACAGGCGGCCGATGCGCGCTCGGACCCGCGTCGCCGCCAGGGCCAGGCCGAGGCCGACCGCACCGAGCAGCAACGCGGCGCCCCCGAGGCAGGCGAGCGCCACCCCGACCCCGGGCCGGCCTCCCGCGAGGATCGCCGCGACGACCACCGCGACGGCGCCGCCGAGCGCGACCAGCAGCCACGGCACGGGGGTGAGCAGGCCCACGACCAGGCCCCGCGGCGGGTCCGACTGTGCACCCTTGCCCACCAGCCGCTGCCAGAGCGCCTCCCTGACCGGCGCGGCGAACCACCGCGCTGTCCGCTCCGCGGCACCGACCCCCGCGGGCTCGCGCAGGCCGAGGGCCGCCTGGATCCATCGCCCCGGCGTCCTCCCGAGGCCCGGCGCGATCGCCAGCGCGCGCTCCCCCGCCTCCCGGGTCGCGTACTGGTCGGGATGGTTCCCGGCACGCCGGTCGGCGTCGTTCATCCCGTCGATCATCCGCGCCGCGCCGTAGGCCAGGGACGACCTGTCATAGGCCTCGGCCAGGTCGTCGACCTGGGCGATGACCTGCTCCAGGGTCCAGCCCTCGGCGGCCAGCACCGCGGCCTGGGTCTCGCGGACCCAGGCAACGGCGGACTCGGTCGTCCGTCCCTCGCTCCCGTCGCCGGTGGGGGCGCCGGAGCCGTGGAGCAGCATGCCGAGGTGCGCCACCGCGTGCAGGCGACCCAGCAGCCAGTCCCACCGCCGCATCTGCTCGGCACCGAACGCCCCGAAGTGGCCCACCTGGGTGCCGAACAGGATGTGGTCGCCCAGCCGGCGCGCCACCTCCTGGTGCTCCGGCGGCAGCACCGGCAGCGCCACGTCGGGTCCCAGCCGGACGAACGAGAACGGCACGCTGCGCTGGTCCGGCATCCGTGACGACGTGCAGCGAGACACCACCTCCACCGCCAGCGCCGCCTCCAGCAGCTGCTCGCCCGCGGGCAACGCTCCGCGGGCGGCCGCGAGCTCGCGGCCGAGCACCTGCTGGACGCGCAGGTCGGCGTAGACCCGGTTGATCGCGGCGGCGACCTCGGCGGGCGTGCGCTCGAGCGGGACCCCCGCGCCGACGGAGCCCGACACGACCGGGAACTCCGCGGCCAGCCGCGCACCCACCGCGCGGCGTACCGCGAGCACGCGGCGCACGGACGCGCTGACCAGCGCCAGCGCGGCGCCGAGCTCCGCCCGGGTGGTCGCGTCGGTCTCCCCGGCGAGCCTGCCCCTGAGGGTGCGCAGGATCGTGCGCAGCACCCGCTCGGCCGGCCCGAGCCCCCACGGCCACTCCACCCCGCCCGCCGTGTCCTCGCGGGGGAAGGCCCGCACGGGAGCGCCCTCCGGAGGCGTCCAGAGCGGACCGGTCGCGAGGATCTCCGGCACCGCGCGCATCGGCGCGTCGGCGTCCCGGTCCAAGAGGGTGAGCCGCCCCGCCGCGGTCACCATCACCGCCTCCCACACGCCTCCGGCGGCGCGCCCGCGGGTGTAGACCGGCTGCAGGTGCTCGGCCGCCACCCTCAGGCGCTCCAGCTGGTCGTCGTCGGCGACCGCCCGCTCGAAGAGCCGCTGGCTGTCCGACCAACCGGCGTCGGCCTCGACGCGGAGCCGCTCGAGCTCCTGCACGTCGCTGCGGAAGTCCGCCTCGGCGGGGAACCGGAGCCCGGACGCGACCGCCTGGGTCCACGGCGGCGGCCCGTCGGCCACGGCGGAGTCGGCGATCCGCTGCGCGACCCGGGTGATGCCACCGCTGGGCACCACGTACGCCAGGTAGCGGGTCACCTTGCCGGACACGGCGGTACGGGCGAGCGTGTCCAGGACGGGCCCGAACGGGGCGTTGTCCAGCACGCCGCCGTCGATCAGCCACGACGGCTCCCGGCCGCCGGTGGCCGGCCACACGCGGGGCGGGCCGACCTGGTTCAGCAGCGGCCCCTCGTTGACCGGCGCGAACGCCGCCGGGAACGAGGCCGAGGCCCGGGCGGCCCGGCCCAGCCGGTCCGGGTCGGAGAACTCGGCCAGCAGGTCCGGCGGTGGCGCGAAGTCCATCGTCTCGGGCCGGTAGGTCCACGGCAGGTCGGTGGTCAGCCGGTAGAGGAAGCGGTGGTCGTCGACGTCGAACTCCTGGCCCGCGGCGTCGGTCGCCCGGAACCCCTGTCGGCCCAGGCCCGAGGCCGTGGTGAACAGGGTGACGGTCGGCGGGGCCTGGCCCCGGCCACCCCCACCGGTCGTGGCGCCCAGCGTGGCCATGATCCGCTGCGCCTGCCGGAGGAAGAAGTCGCCGTCGAGGATCGACCCGGTGGCGGCCGCGACGTCCTCGGGGATCAGGCGTCCGCGGCGCAGGGTGCCGAGGTTGCACCAGACCTCGCGCAGCCAGGGACCCGGTACCGGCTCCGCGGGCGCGAAGAAGCTCGGCTCCACCTCGGGGTCGAGCGAGCCGTCGTGAGCGATCGTGGTCGCCAGCATCGCCCCGTTGAGGCCGCCGGCGCTGGTCCCCGCGATCACGTCGACGACCAGGTCGCGGTGCTCACCGCCGTCCGGGTGCAGCAGCGAGCGCCAGCGGTCCGCCAGCGTCGCGTCGTACTCCTTGATCGGGGTGCCGCGGCACGAGCGTCTGACCAGGTCGATCTCGTGGGTGACGCCACCCATCCAGACGGCGAGGCTGACCCCGCCGTTCATCACCAACGCCAGCCGGACCTCGTGATCCGCCATGGGGCGCCTCCTAGGGCGTGTGCCTGCTATCACACTTCCTAGCGGTGATCCGGCCTCACGTCGAGAGCGGGCCCCGATCGCCCAGGTCGCGGATCGGCGTGATCCACGAGCGGTGCGTCGCCGGATCCTTGGTGATCGCCAGCAGCTCGTCCATGTGCGGCTCGAGACCGGTCACCTTGTCCAACGGCACCCCGATGATCAGCTGGAAGCCCAGACCCTTCCACGCCTGGACGGCACGCCCGGCGAAGTCGGAGTCGGCCTTCACGAAGCCCTCGTCGAGGAAGACCGGCGCGAACCGGGGACGCGAGCGCATCTCGTCGCCCAGCCTGAACCGCAGCGCCGAGCCCACGATGAAGGCGACGAGCTCCTGGCTCTCGCCGCCGCTCTTCTCGCCCAGGGTGCGGTAGGTGGCGCGCAGCTCGCCGCTCAGGTGGTCGTAGCGCTCGGCACTGATCTCGACGTGTCGACGCACGTCGAGGAGCCGGTCCCGATCCGTGAGCCCGTCGACCGTGTCGGAGCGGCGCAGCTGGTTCATGAACCGGCTCAGCTGGTCGAACCGCCGCTCCAGGCCGGCGTCGTCGAGCTCGTCGGTGGGACCGGCGGACAGCGCGCGCAGGTCCTTCATGAAGACCTGGACATGCGCCGGGGACAGCCGGCGCAGCCGGATCCGGAGCCGGTCACCGGCACCGCCGAACTCCAAGCGGCGCAGGATCGCGTTGATCGGCTCCAGCCGGTCCTCGATCTCCTCCACCGAGGAGGCCATCGCGCCGACCAGCGGCACCAGGTCCTGCCCGCTCCACTCGGTCAGCCGGCGCCGCCATTCCGAGCGCCGCTCGGCCAGGCCGGTGCCGCGGATCTCCTCGAGGATCCGGGCGTAGTCGGGATAGGAGTCCGCGGTGGCGCCGAGGTTCGGCGAGTCCCACTGCACCTTGTAGACCCGGAAGATCGCGGCGAGCTCGTCCTCGACCCGCCGCGCCTCGGCCTCCAGGTCGCCGACTGCGTCACGCAGCCGCGCGTCCAGGCGCTGGGCGTTCTCGGCGAACCGGTCCAGGTCCTCGGGGTCCGACGGCGCGACGGCCGCGGCGAACTCGGCAGCCAGCGCCGCATCCTGCTCGGGCGTGAGCACCAGGTCGCCGCCGCGGTCCATCGCGTCCAGGCGGTCCTTGACCAGGTCCTCGGAGTCGACCAGCTCGGCGTGCGCGGCGTTGAGCTCGCGCTGGCGCTGCTCCAATCGGTACCGGCTCTCGCGCGCGGTCTCCAGCTCCGCGGCGAGGCGGTCGATCTGCCCCTGCAGCACCTGGAGACCGTCGTCGGAACCCAGGATCTCGCTGCGGCGCTGCTCCAGCTCGGCGATCCGCCGGTCGCAGCCCTCGACGTCGAGGTCGTCGTAGCGGGCCGCCACCACGGCGTCGTACGCCGTACGCCGGTGCTCCATCACGCGCACCTGGCGGTCGAGCTCCGCGACCTCGCCGTCCAGCTCGTCCAGCTCGTCGGCGAGCGTGCCGAGCTCGTGGTCGATCTCGGCGAGCGCGTCGGCGTTGGAGAAGCCGATGATGCTGCGGGCGTCGTTGCGTCCGTAGGCGCCGCGGCGGCCGTTGCGGGTCTGGCCGGCCAGCGTGACCCGCAGACCCTCGCCCGCGAGCCCGTCCGCACTCTCCACGCACAGCGCGTTGCGGCTCGGGTCCGAGACGTGCTGCTGGACCCAGCCGGAGAACGGCGAGTCCTGGAACAGCAGCTTGCCGGCGATCCGCTCCGGGTCGCCGGGGCCGAGGTCGGGAAGGTCGAGCGCGGCGCCCTCGAAGGTGAGCCGGCCGCGCAGCCGCAGCCCGTCGATGGCGGCGGAGAAGGCCTCGAACCGATCCAGCGGGACCAGCATCTGGCGGGCCGAGCCGCCCAGCACCGTCTCCACCGCGGTCCGCCACCGCGCCTCCTCCGGCGCGACGTCGATCAGCTCGGCGACGAAGGGCAGCTCCTCGACCGCGAGACCACTGGCACGCGCCACCTCGGCGCGCAGCTCGTGCAGGCGGGCCGGTACCCGGCCGGCACGGCTCTCCAGCGACGCGCGCTCCTCGCGCAGGTCGGACTGACGCTGCTGGAGCGGGTAGCGCCGGTCGCGCACCGCGTCGCGCTGCTCCTTGAGGCGGGCGTGCGTGCGCTCCCAGCCGGTCAGCCAGCGTCGAGCGTGCTGCTGCAGGGTCGCGAACGACTCTGCGGAGGCCAGCGCCTCCTCGATCTCGACCCCGTCGGCCAGGCCGTCGCCGGCGAGCCCGTCCGCGTCGATCAGCGGCAGCAGCCGCTCCTGCAGCTGTGCCCGCCGCCCCGCCCGGTCCTCGCGCACCACGCGCTCCTGCTCGACGGAGAGCCCCAGCGACTGCAGCGTCGATCCGCCGGCGTCGCGGTGGGCGGCCTTGGCGGCCTCCAGGTCGGCCAGCAGCGTGGTCTCCGCACCGGCGGTGCTGGCCAGCGCGTCGACCGTGGCCGAGCGGTCGGCGCGATTGTCGGCGACCGCGGCCTCGAGGAGGCGCAGGTGGGTCTGCAGCAGCCAGCGTCGCAGCGGGGTGTCACCGGCGAGCGTCACCCCGTAGGCGTCCAGGTCGGCGCGGCGGCGGGTCGCCGCGACCCGCCGTGCGTGCAGCTCGGTGATCGGCTCGAGGATCTCGAGCTTGGCCTCCTCGGTGCGCATCGCCGCGTACGCCGCGTCGAGGTCGTCGAAGTGCTCGATCGCCCGGTCCGCTGCGGCGTAGGTGGCGGGCCGCTCGAGCACCATGTCCTTGTAGAGCTCGTCGACGCTGCGCACCTGGTTGCCGGCCTGGATCCGGGCCAGCAGGCGCAGCGCCTTCGCGCCGTCGCCGTTCGCGCCGATGCCCAGGCGCGCGTGCAGCACCGCGGCGAACTCCGCGTAGGTGCGGTGCACCCGGATGCCGGGGTAGAGCTTCTTCAGCGTGTTCGCGTGGAACCGCTCGGGCACCGCCACCTCGAGGGTCTCCAGTGCCAAGGCGCCCTCGTGCGTGGCCAGCTGCATCTGGACCTCCGCGGAGCGGGTCGCCCGGCGCGGCACGTAGTAGGTGCGCAGGGCGGTGAACCGCCCGCCCTGGTCGTTGACGAACGTCATCGCGACCGCGCCCCAGGTGTCGGCGCCCTTGCCCCGCAGCAGCTTCTCCACCGGCCGTCCGGTGCGGGGGTCGTCGACCACGTCGACCGCACCGCGCAGGTAGGAGAGCAGGTTGCGCTGCCCGGCGCTGCGGGCACGGCCCGCGACGGCGTCGTTCGAGGCGCCGTTGAACTTGGTGTCGGAGGTCATCATCAGCGCCGTGTAGGCGTCGAGGACCGTCGACTTCCCGACGCCGGAGGCACCCGACATCATGATCGCGTCACCGCGCAGCGGCACGGTGGTGAGGCCGCCGAAGCCACCCCAGTTGACCAGCTGCAGCAGCGCCGCGCGCCACTGCACCGTGCCGTCCTCGGGCAGCGCCACCTCGCGGCGGTCGAAGAGGCCCTCGAGGGAGCCGTCGTCGACGAACGCCTCGAGGTCCTCGGCGATCCCCTCGGAGCGCCCCTCGCTCTGGTCGATGCTCATGCTCGCTCCCCCTGGTGCTCCGCGGCGCGCCCCTCCGTGCCGCCGTCCCCGTCCCCGAACAGCTCGACGTCGGCCTCCTCGGCCGCCGGCTGTGCGGTGCCGTTGGCTCGCTGCAGCGCCGCGAGCAGCTCGGCGAGCAGCTCGAGCGGCAGCAACGGCTCGACCGCCTCGCTGATCTCGAACCGGTCCTCGGCAGCGGTCGGGATCAGCAGTCCGGCCTTCATCACGCTCAGCACCGCGTTGCGGGCGCGCTTCTCGTCGCCCGCCTCGTCGGTGGCGTGCGGCGGCCGGAAGCTCGCGACGTGGTCGACGATGTCGTCGCGGTCGATGAAGACCCGGGCGTCGCCGCCGGCGACCCCGGCGCGCAGCCGGTCGCGCAGGTGCACCAGGACCAGCGTCTCCTCGCGCGACCACGCGGCGTCGTACAGCAGGGTCGGGAAGCGGCTGCCCGTCTCGGAGGTGGCCTGGCGCTTCCACGCCACCTCGCGCTCGCGATCGATCTGCAGGTCGAGGAAGAGGTCGTTGAGGCGCCCGCGGAGCACGCGTTCGTGCTCGACGAGCACCCGCCAGTCGCGCGGGTGCGTGCGGGCGCTGATGAACCGCTGCTTGAGCAGTGTGACCAGGGCGTGGCGCTGGCCGTACTCCAGGCCGCCCTCGTCGCCCTCCCAGAGCGAGACGGACCGCTCGTCGATCAGGTCGTCCGCGACCGGATCACCCACCTGGTCCCCGGCCGGGTCGAGGTCCTGGTCGAGGTCCTGGTCCGCGACGTCGTGCGTCAACGGGGACTCCGCGGCCAGGTCGGTCTCGGCGCTCATGCTCGGGTCTCGCTCTCCAGGTGGATCGGGTGGCTGCGGCCGGGCTGGTCGGGCCCGCCGGGAAGGTCAGGGTCGGGCAGCGGCAGCCGGGGCACCGCGAACTCGCGGCGCGATCCGTCGGGCCGGACCGCCGAGAACCGCTCGGTGGCGCGTTCGGCCTCCCAGCCGCGACCCGCGGCGAGGTGGAGGAGGCCGAGGATCTCCACGGGCCGCCGCAGCGCGGGCTCCAGCGAGCCGAAGAGCTCGCCCAAGGTTCCCGCCGGCAGCAGCGCCGCCAGAGCCTCGTCCAGCCGCTCGCGCAACGGGCCCAGCTGCGGACCGCCCTGGGCCTTGAGCGCGTCGAGCGAGACGGTCGGGGCGGCGTCGGCCACGTTCGGCACGATCCGCTCGGGCAGCACGTCGTCAGCGGGATCGTAGAAACGCTCACGGAAGTGCTCCACCCCCGCGCGCGACGGCAGCAGCGGCACGTCGTGGGTGGCCCGCGGGCCGGTGGTCGCCATCCACGTCATGAGCTCGGACTCGACCTGCCGCAGCGTCTGCTCCAGCTCCCGGTCGCGGGCCGCGTCGTGGGAGACGATGTACTCCTTGAGCGTCGCGGTCACCCGCGAGCGCTGGGTCAGCACCCGGTCCAGGCCGTCGCGGACCAGCTTCACGGTCCCCCGCAGCTCGGCGCGCTCGGCCTCGCCGAGGATGCCGTCGGAGAGCGGGTGGTCCAGCAGGGCTCCGAGGTCCTCGCGCAGCCGGCCGACCAGCGCGTCGTCGCGCAGCAGCGCGAAGGCGCCCTCGAAGGCACGCCCCTCGTGGGTCGCGGTCATCAGGGCGTCGGCGCGCGCCAGGTACTCGTCGATGACCTCACCGGCCGGCCGGTCCTCACCCCGGAAGGCGGCCAGGATCTCGCCGCGGATCTGGGCGAACCGCTCCTCGACCCGCGCGAAGTCGCTCGGCAGCGCGGAGATGAGCGAGAGCAGCTCGGTGAACCCCTCGGACATGTAGTCCTCGGTGGCGCCGACCATCTCGGCGCCGTCGACGAGCCGGTCGCGCTCGGCCTTCAGCCGCGCGATCTCGTCGTTGAGGATGGTGACCCGGGCGGTGCGGTCCGGGTTCGCCTCCGCGTTGAACCGGCGGACGGTGCCCAGGATGGTGGCGATCCGGTGCTCGCTGAGCGTGGCCCGGTCGCGGGTCAGGTTCTTCACCAGCTCCAGCGCCTGCTGTGCGTGCGAGGTGAGCGTGTAGACCTCGTTGCCGGCGGGGTCCAGCGAGCGGACCAGCCACTGTCCGCGCATCCAGCGCTGGCACAGGTCGCGGCCGGTGCCGCTGGGCACCTCGTCCCGCCCGGTACGCCGCATCGCGGCCAGGTGCTCCTCGACCTGGGTGTGCAGCCGCGCGGTCGGGATCGGGGTGTTGTTGCGCCCGAACGCGGCCCGGAAGAGGGTGATCACCACGGGCGCCTGGCGCTGGTGGAGCAGGGTCAGGGTCGGCTGGGCGAAGGCGTCCTCGACGCGCGCCAGCTCCGCCGCGATCTCGCTCATCCACCGTCCTCGGCTCTGCCGCGCCGACCCTCCTGACGGCGCACGGTCGGCAAGTGTCTCAAAGGGGTCCGCCACCCCGTGGAGGCGCACCCTGTTACCGGCGCCGGCGCCGGCGTGTCGCCGCGGCCCGGGGACCGGCTCAGACCGCCAGCGGCGGCGCCGCGAGCACCACGGCGCCGACGATCTGCGCCGCGGACGTGAGCCACACCGACCCGCGGTCGGTGCGCAGCGCGGCCCGCCCGAGCTCGAGGTCGAAGACGCCGACCACGTCGCGTTCGGTGACGCGCGCGAGGGCCGGCTCCCCTCGCCGCGGGCGCCGGCGCGGGTCGATCAGCAGCTCGGTGCCGGCCGGCCAGCCACGCGAGGCGAGACCGTCGCCCACCACGAGGTGGCGCACCAGGTCGGCCCCACGGGCCGGGGCCGCCGCCCGAACGGCGCGGCGCGGCGCGGGAACGGGATCGACCGGGGGCGCGACGTCGAACGGCAGCCGGTCCTGCCCGGGCTCCCGCGGAGACGAACGCATGTTCGAACGGTAGCGGATGCATCGCGTCCCGTCGGCGAAGGCCTTGCACGCCGAGTAGAACGCGTTCTAATCTGGACACCTGTCCAGATCGGCGGGGCCCTGCCCGCCACCGGGTCGAGGAGGATCGCGTGGCTGTTCGGGTCGTGCACGTGGCCACGGGGAACGTGGGCCGGATCGCCCTGGGGCAGCTGATCGCCGACCCGCGGTTCGAGCTGGTCGGGCTGGTCGTCTCCGATCCCGAGAAGGTCGGCCGCGACGCGGGCGACCTGGCCGGGGCCGGCGTCGCGACCGGCGTGCTGGCCGGGGACGACCTCGACGCGGCGCTCGCGCTGGCCCCGGACTGCGTCGTCTACTGCGCGCTGGCCGAGACCCGGTTCTTCGAGGCGATCGGCGACCTGGAGCGATGCCTGGCGGCCGGCGCCAACGTGGTCGCCACCTCCCCCGTCCCCCTCATCTACCCCTGGGGCCTCCTGCCGGGGTCGATGATCGACCCACTGGAGCAGACCTGCCGCGAGCGGGGCGTCAGCCTCTTCGTCAGCGGCGTCGACCCCGGCTGGGCCAACGACCTCCTCCCCTTCGCGATCGCCTCCACCTGCCAGTCGGTGCAGCAGATCCGATGCTCCGAGATCGCGGACTACGCGACGTACGACGGCGGGCCGGTGATGTTCGACGTGATGGGTTTCGGCCGCGAGCCGGGCGACCTGCCGATGCTGTTCCAGCCGGGCATGCTCGCCTCGGCCTGGGGCGTCACCCTGCGCCAGCTCGCCACGGGCTTCGGGCTGGAGCTGGACGAGATCACCGAGTGGTTCGAGCAGGAGCCGGCGCCCGAGGCGTTCGACGTCGCCGCCGGGCACATCGCGAAGGGCACCGTCGCCGCGGTCCGGTTCACCATCACCGGCGTGGTCGGCGGGCGCGAGGTGCTGGTGGTCGACCACACCACCCGGCTGCGCCCCGACCTGCGTCCCGACTGGCCGCAGGCGGCCCAGGAGGGCGGCTCCTACCGGGTCGAGATCACCGGCGAGCCGTCGTACCGGGTCGAGGTGTGCCCGACCAGCGCGAAGGGCGACCACAACTACGCGGCGATCGCGGCGGGCGCCGGTCGCGTGGTGAACGCGATCCCCGACGTGGTCGCCGCGGAGCCGGGCATCCGGACCGTGCTCGACCTTCCGTTCGGCACCGCGAAGGGCATCTTCGCCACCACCCTGAACGACTGATCCACCCACTGCACCCACTGATCCAGCCAGCAGCACCGAGAGGAACGAGGAATCCATGGGACGTGTCCAGGGAAAGGTGGCGCTGGTCACCGGTGGCTCCGGCGGGATCGGCGCCGCCAGCGCGCGGGCGCTCGTCGCGGAGGGCGCGAGCGTCGTGATCGGCGACATCCTCGACGCCGAGGGCAAGGCGCTGGCCGACGAGCTCGGTCACGCCGCGCGCTACGTGCACCTCGACGTCACCGACGAGGAGGACTGGTCGGCCGCGCTCGCCGTGGCGACCGCCGAGCTCGGCCGACTCGACGTCCTGGTCAACAACGCCGGCATCGCCAACGGCGGCCAGCTGCAGCGCTTCAAGATGGACAAGTGGCAGCAGATCCTCGACGTGAACCTCACGGGTCCGTTCCTGGGCATGCGCGCCTGCGCGGACGCCATGATCGCCGCCGGGGGCGGCTCGATCATCAACGTCTCCTCGATCGAGGGGCTGCGCGGCACCCCCTGGGCGCACGGCTACGTCGCGTCCAAGTGGGGCCTGCGCGGCCTGACCAAGTCGGTCGCGATGGAGCTCGCGCCGCACGGCGTCCGGGTGAACTCGCTACACCCCGGCCTGATCAGGACCCCGATCACCGAGGGCATTCCCGACGACATGATCCCGATCCCGCTCGGCCGCCCCGGCCAGCCGGAGGAGGTGGCCTCGTTCGTGCTGTTCCTGGCCAGCGACGAGTCGTCGTACGCCACCGGGTCGGAGTTCGTGATGGACGGCGGCACCGTCAACCAGATCCCGCACAAGGCGTGAGCGCCGCCTCCGGCGGTCGAGGTACCGCCGGAGCTGGCCGCGAGACCCCGGTCGCCGTGCCTCAGAGGCCGGCGACCGGCGGCAGGGTGACCACCTGGCCGGCGTAGCTCAGCCCGGCACCGAAGGCGATGAGCAGCGCCGTGTCACCCGGCTTCGCCTCGCCGTCGCGAACCATCCGCTCGATCGCGAGCGGCACCGAGGCCGCGGAGGTGTTGCCGGTGTCGGCGATGTCGCGGGCCACCGGGATGCCCTCGGGGAGCTTGAGGTTGCGGACCAGGGTGTCGGTGATCCGCATGTTGGCCTGGTGCGGGACGAACGCGTCGAGATCGGCGAGCTCGAGGCCGGCGCTGGCGACGGCCTCGCGGGCCACGTCGGCCATCTTGAACGGCGCCCAGCGGAAGACCGCCTGCCCCTCCATCGCGATCACCGGCTGCTGGTCGTGCTCGACCTGGCGGCAGCGCGGCTCCTGCCGGATCACCTGCGACTGGCTGCCGTCCGAGCCCCAGGCCACGGGACCGATGCCGGGCTCGTCGGCCGGCCCCACCACGACCGCGCCGGCCCCGTCGGCGAAGATCATCGCCGTCGACCGGTCGGTCGGGTCCAGGAAGTCGCTGACCTTCTCGACGCCGACGACCAGCGCGTACTCGGCGCTGCCGCCGCGGACCAGGTCCGAGGCGACCGAGAGCGCGTGGCAGAAGCCCGCGCAGCCGGCCGAGACGTCGAACGAGGCGGCCCTGGAGCCGAGCCGGTCGGCCAGCATCGGCGCAGCGTGCGGCGTGTGCTGCCCCTGCGTGGTCGACGCGACGATCACCGCGCCGATCTGGTCGGCGGTGATGCCGGCGGCCTTGAGGGCGTCCTCCGCCGCCGCGACACCCATGTCGATCACCGTCTCGTCCTCACGGGCGAACCGTCGGCGCTGGATCCCGGTCCGGGACTGGATCCACTCGTCGCTGGAGTCCAGCACCTCGCAGATCTCCGCGTTGGTCACCACCCGCTCGGGCCGGTAGATGCCGAGACCCAGCATCGCGGTGGCCGCCGCTCCGGGGCGCTGGCTGATCTTCGACATGGTGTCTCCTGTGGGTGACGACGGCGTGACCGCGGTGTGACGGCTGTCTCCCAGGCTACTTCCGTGGCACCGAGGCGGCCGCGCCACGGTGCGCAGAACGTGGACGCGTGCGGCCTGGGTCACCTCCGGCAGAGATCCGGACAGCCCCGGCGGCACCGGCGCGCGCGGTGTTGGATGTCCTGGTGACCGACGCCACACCCGACGCCGTTCCGGACAGCCAGCCCGCCGAGGGCCTGACCGAGCTGCTCGCCCGCCGCCACCTCACCACCGACGCCGCCCGTCCCGACAAGGTCGCACGCTGGCACGCCGCCGGTCGGCGTACCGCTCGGGAGAACATCGCGGACCTGGTCGATGCCGGCTCGTTCGTGGAGTACGGCCGGTTCGTCACCGCCGCGCAGGAGCAGCGCCGCCACCTCGCCGAGCTGGTCACCGAGACGCCGGCCGACGGCATCATCGGCGGCACCGCCACCGTCGGCGGCCGTCCGTGCGCGGTGCTCTCCTACGACTATCTGGTGATGGCCGGCACCCAGGGGATGCGCGGCCACCGCAAGTCCGACCGGCTGATCGAGGTGGCCGGACGAATGGGGCTCCCGGTGGTCTTCTTCACCGAGGGCGGAGGCGGCCGGCCCGGCGACGTCGACATCCCGCTCGTCTCCGCGCTCGACGTCGGCTCCTTCGCCCTCTGGAGCGAGCTGCAGGGGGCGGCCCCGCGCATCGCGGTCGTCTCCGGCCGCTGCTTCGCCGGGAACGCGGTGCTCGCCGGGTGCGCCGACCTGCGGGTGGCCACGCCGGACGCGAACCTCGGCATGGCCGGGCCCGCGATGATCGCGGGCGGCGGCCTCGGCCAGTTCGCCCCCGAGGAGATCGGCCCGGTCGAGGAGCAGGCCGCCAACGGCGTGCTGGACGTGGTGGTCGACGACGAGGAGGAGGCCGTCGACGTCGTACGGCGACTCCTGGCCTACACGGGCTGGCCCGAGCTCGAGGGCGCCGGCGGTGACCCGGCGGCACTGCGCACGATGCTGCCGGACAACGACCGCGAGGCGTTCGACGTGCGGCCGGTGGTCGAGGCGATGTGCGACGAGGGCAGCGTGACCTGGCTGCGCGAGGCCTGGGCGCCCGAGCTGGTGACCGCCTTCGCCCGCGTCGACGGGATCGCCGTGGGAGTCATGGCCAACCAGTCGACCCACCTCGCCGGTGCGCTCACCGCGGACGCCTCGACGAAGGCCGCCGACTTCCTCGGCCTGTGCGAGCGCTGGCGGCTGCCGGTGGTCTCGCTGGTCGACACCCCGGGCTTCATGGTCGGCCCCGAGGCCGAGCGCACCGGACTGGTCCGGGAGTCCTCCCGGATGGTCACCGCCGGGTCGCGGCTGACCGTGCCGCTGGTCGGCGTGGTGCTGCGCCGCGGCTACGGGCTGGGCGCGCAGGCGATGCTGGGCGGCAGCACCCACCGCCCGCTGCTGACCGTCGCCTGGCCCGGGGCGCACCTGGGCCCGATGGGCCTCGAGGGCGCCGTACGGCTGTCGATGGCCAAGGAGCTGGCCGCGCTGCCCGAGGATGATCGCGAGGCGGCGGTCGCCGAGCACACCGCGGCGATGCGGCGCCATGCCCACGCGCTCAACGTGGCGCGGGTCTTCGAGATCGACGACGTGATCGACCCCGCCGAGACGCCAGGGGTGATCGCCGCGACCCTCCGGGCGGCGGCGGGCTGAGGCCGGGGACGGACTGTCGGCGGGCTCGGGCTCCGGACTCGGGCTCCGGGCTCGGTGAGGGCGCGTCAGGGGTGGCCGCGGTCGACACGGATCTCGACCGTCTCGACCACCTCGATCTCGACCTCGACCGAGACCTCGACGGCGCGCTTGCGCCGGCGGAGCCCGGCAGCGGTGAGGCGACGTACCAGGTCGCGGCTGCGCACCACCTGGGCGCCGGCCGCCACCGCCGCCTCGAACGCCTCCGCGGGGACGTCGTAGTGGTCGCCGTCGAAGGCGCGAGGCGGAACGCCGAGCGCAGCGGCGAAGGCGTGCAGCTCCTCGTAGGACTCGTCCGAGGCCAGGTGCGACCAGAGCCTGCCCCGCCACGGCACCTGAGGCGGATCGATCAGCACGGTCACCCGTCGCACCCTAGTCCCGACCGAGGTTTGAACACCGCGCTGGCGGCATAGGCTCACGACATGAACCTCACCCACGCACCGCTCCGCGCCGCGACGGGCGCGTTCATCCTCAACTCCGGGCTCAACAAGCTCAACGCCGACGAGGAGACCGCGCAGCAGCTGCACGGCTTCGCATCGACGGCGTACCCCCAGCTCCAGGGCGTGCAGCCCGCGACCCTGACCAAGGTGCTCGGCTGCGGCGAGGTCGCGCTCGGCGGTGCCCTGCTGTTCCCGAAGGTCCCGTCCGCGCTGGCCGGCACCGCGCTCGCCGCGTTCGGCGCCGGGCTGCTCAACCTCTATCTCCAGGTGCCCGGGATGCGGAAGCCCGGCTCCCTGCGTCCGACGGAGGCCGGCACCCCGCTGGCCAAGGACGTCTGGCTGGTCGGCGCCGGCACCACGCTCGCGCTGCAGGGTTTCTTCAACGGCGCCCGCCGGGCCGGCCGGAAGGCCGCCAAGAAGGTCAGCTCTGCCACCGAGAGCGCCCACGACGCGCTCCCGATCTGACGCTGCCGCCACGCCTCCGCCCCACCGCGGGCCGAGGGTCCGTGGGGCGGAGACGGCGGACGGTCTGTCGGTTGCCGGTCGGGGGCGTGCGCCTGCGCCAGTCGTGTGCCTGAGGCATAGGGATAGCGGGTTCCTGGACACACAACCCCTCCCACGCCAGAACCTGGCTCGCGTCGTGTGCCCCACACCCCGGCATAGCGGGTCCCTGGACACACGCCCCCCACCGCACCGGAACCCGGCTCGCGTCGTGTGCCCCACACCCCGGCATAGCGGGTCCCTGGACACACGACCCCCACCGCACCGGAACCCAACCCGCGTCGTGTGCCCCACACCCCGGCATAGCGGGTCCCTGGACACACGACCCCCACCGCACCGGAACCCAACTCGCGTCGTGTGCCCCACACCCCGGCATAGCGGGTCCCTGGACACACGACCCCCACCGCACCGGAACCCGGCTGGCGTCGGTGCCCGGCCACCGCGGACTCGTCGACCGCCCCGGACATGACGAGTCCCGACACGACGAGGCCCGACATGACGATGCCCGACATGACGATGCCCGCCGCGCGATCGCGCGGCGGGCATCGATGCTGATCGCCGGGGGTCAGCCCTTGAACGCGTCCTTCACGTTCTTGCCAGCGTCCTTGACGCTCTCCCCGGCCTTCTTTACGGACGCCTCGGACTGGTCGGCCTTGCCCTCGACCTCGAGCTCCTCGTCGCCCTTCGCCTTCCCGGCGGCTTCCTTGGCCTTGCCTGCCAGGTCCTCGGCGGTGTTCTTGGCCTTGTCTGCGAACGACATGACCGCTCCTTCCTGATCGGCTTCCTGGTCACAACATCGGACACCAGTCCTCTACCCGACGCCCCCCCGCGGCAAACCCCGACCGCCTGGTGGGCGGCCCGCGCACGGCTCACGACAACCGCGGCGCGGGCCTGGTAGGAATGAGGCACACATCCACGCGCCCGCCCGCTGCGGCGCAGGTCAGCACAGGAGTAGGCATGGTCCGTCTGTTCTGGAGAGTTCTGGTCTTCCTCGTCTCGTCGGCCGTCGGCATCCTGGTCGCCACCCTGCTGCTGAAGGACATGACCCTCGACGCGACCGGCTTCCTGGTCGTGGTCGTCGTCTACTCGGTCGTGCAGGCGGTGATCCTGCCGTTCGTCACCAAGCAGGCGGCCCTGCACGCCTCGGCGTTCCTCGGCGGCACGGCCCTGCTGGCAACCCTGATCGCGCTCGTCGTCGCCACGCTGATCAACGACTCGCTCATGATCGACGGGTTCGCGACCTGGATCGCGGCGACGGTGATCGTCTGGCTGGTCACGGCGCTCGCGACGCTGCTGGTCCCGCTGGCGCTGGTCAAGCTCGGCGTCGAGGCCATCCGCGACAAGAAGGACTAGGCCCGATCCGCAGCAAGAAGCTCCTCCTCACCGTCGACGCCCCCTCGCTCCTGCACCGCAGCCACCACGCGCGCGCCGAGACGGGCCTGCGCGACCGCAGCGGCCGACCCGCGTGGGCGCTGCACGGCATGCTCCGCCAGATCCTCGAGGCGATCGACCGGTTCCAGCCGGACGCCGTGCTCTTCGGACTCGACGACCGCACGGCCTCGGTGCGCGCCGATCGCTACCCGGAGTACAAGGCCGGCCGGGCGCCCAAGGACCCGGCGCTGATCGAGCAGCTGGGGCGGGCCGGCGCCCTGCTGGACGCCCTCGGCCTGGCCGCGATGACCCCTCCCGGGCTCGAGGCCGACGACGTCAACGCCTCCGCCGCGACCTGGGCCGAACGGCACGGCTGGGAGTGCGTCATCGTCACCTCGGACCGCGACTCCTTCGCGCACATCAGCGACCACACCCAGGTGCTGCGGCTGATCAACGGCGGCATCAACGCCTCTCCCCTGCTCAACCCCGCTCGGTTGCAGACCATGTACGGCGTCGCCGCCGAGCACTACCTGGAGTACGCCGCCCTGCGCGGCGACGCCAGCGACAACCTGCCCGGCGTGGCCGGCATCGGGGAGAAGTCCGCGGCGCTGCTGCTCGAGGCCGCCGGGCCGATGGCGGCGGTCTGGGCCGACCTCGAGCACGCCGGCGGCGTGAACGTCGCGGCGGCGATCGACGACTGGAGCCTGGAGCAGGGCGGCCGGCGGGTCGGTGCCGGAGTGGTCCAGCGCCTCTCGGCCCCGGGTGCGCGCGAGCGGTTCGACTTCAACGTCGCCATCATGTCCGGTCGCGACGACCTGGACCTGCCGCTGACCCCGGACGTGCCGGGGACGCCCGGGCTGCTCCCGCTCGACCCGCCGCGGGTGTCCCGGGTGGTGGCGCACCTCAACGTCGAGGCGACGCGCCAGCTCGCGCTCCGGGTGCTGACCGAGCCGCCCGGGTCGCAGGCGTAGCGCGTTCCAGCAAGACCCGGGTCCGGGTCCCGATCAGTCGTCGCGCATCAGCGCGAGGAACTCCCCGACCTCGGCGCGCAGCCGCTCGGCCAGCTGCGCGAGGCCCTGGTAGTCCGCGGCCACCTCCCCGACGAACGCCCGGTCGGCGCCCGCCATCGCGGCGGCCGCGCCGTCGACGGCGACCCGGATCGCCTCGGCCTGGGGCGCCATCTCACGCAGCGCGTCGGCGACGGAACGCAGGTCCTCGCCCGACCGCGCGGCGGCGGCCTGGGTGTCGGCGACCTGCCGGCTGATGGTGGCCGCGGAGCCGGCCACGCTGTCGGCCAGCGACTTCACCTCGTTGGCGACGACGGCGAAGCCGCGGCCGGAGTCCCCGGCGCGAGCCGCCTCGATGCTGGCGTTCAGCGCGAGCAGCCGGGTCGCGGCCGCGATCCGCGCGATGGTCGCGACCACGTCCTGGATCTGGCCCGAGGAGTCCTCGAGCGCAGCGACCGTCGCGCCGGTCCCCTCGGTCCGCTCCACGGTGCTGGCCGTGGACTCGGTCAGGTGCTGAGCGGTCGCCGACAGCTCCACCGACGCGGAGGCCACCTGCTCGGCGACGTGCAGGACGGTCGCCTCCAGGCGGTCGGCCAGCGCCAGCCGGTCCGCGTGCGCGGTCCGGACCCGCTCGTCCGCGGCGGCCATGGCCCGTCCGGCGGCGTTGATCGTGGCGGCGCCGGAGCGGAAGGTGCCCGCGGTCCCGCCGAGCAGGAAGCGCCGGTGGTAGCGACCCTCGCTGGCGGCCTCCAGGGAGGCGGTGGACTCGCGGACGAAGGCGTCGGTGCGGTCCAGCAGCAGGTTCGCCGCCGACCGCAGCGCAGCCAGCTCGGGGTTGGCCTCGAGGCCGTCGAGGAGCGGCACCCGCGCCTCGAGGTCACCGTGGGCGGCCCGGGTGAAGGTCTCGGCGAGGACCCGGATCACCTCGTCCCGCGCGGTGGTGGTGGCCGCGCTCGGGCCGTGGTCGCGCACCCGCATCAGTTCCCCGTCTCGATCAGCGACCAGACGAACTCGTCATAGGTCTGTCCGGCTTCCTGCAGCCGCGCCATGAGGGCCTGGTAGCCGGCCTCGGCGGCCTCGTTCGCGCCCTGGTGGCGGGCCTCCACGGCCCGCAGCTCCCGATAGAGCCCGTCAGCGGCGGCCACCGCGGCGCGGCTGGGCACCCGGCGGTTGGAGTGGTAGCCGACGACCGCGCCGGAGGCGTCGCGGGTCGGCGTGACGTGCGCGAGCACCCAGTAGTGCGCACCATCGCCCGCGAGATTGAGCACGAGGGCGAAGATCTCCCGCCCGGCGTCGATCGTCTCCCAGAGCAGCTTGAAGACGGCGCGAGGCATGTCAGGGTGACGGATCATGTTGTGCGGCTGCCCGAGCATCTCCCGCTCGGGGTGCGCGGAGACCCGGCAGAACACGTCGTTGACGTAGGTCATCCGCCCGCCGCGGTCGGTCTTGGTCACGATCACCTCGTCGGCGCCGAACGTCCTCTCGACGCCCGTCGGACGCACCGCGGGTCGACTCACCTTGTTCCCTCCGTCGTGAGCACCAACGCGCCCCATGTGCTCCAGGCAGTGTGGCCACACGACCCGAGCGATCTCGCACGACCCATCGGCACCGGGACGCCTGGGGTGAGCCGATGCGCGATGTCGCACGGATCACACGGGCACCTGCGGCACCACGCGCCACAGCCACAAGCTGCCGACGGCGGCGAGGAACGGCCTTCGGCCACCAGGTGGGAGACTGGCCGGGTGACGCAGTTCCTCCCCGGATGGCATGAGTTCCGCGAGGCCCGTGAGACCCGGCTGAGGAGCCCGAACGGCTACCTCGCCATCACCGGCCTGCACTGGCTCGACGAGACACCGCAGCGCTTCGAGGACGTGCCCGGCGCCTGGGCGCAGGACGACCGAGGCGTCACGGTCACCCTCGGCCCGGACGAGCGGATCGACCTCTCCGGCGCCGCCCTGACAGAGGGGACACACACCGTCGGCGACCTGGATGACGAGGGCGTGCGCGCCTCCTTCGACGGCGGCAGCGCCGAGGTGGCCGATCGCGACGGCCGAGCCATCCTCCGCCCGCGGCGGGCCGACGCGCCGCACCTGCGCGCCTACCGCGAGACGCCCTGCTACCCGGCCGACCCCGCGTGGGCGCTCCCCGCACTCTTCGTCCCGTACGCCGACGGCGGGAACGCCCCGGCCGTCGGCGAGGTGGTGTTCGCACACCTCGGTCGCGAGCACCGGCTCGTCGCCTGGGACAACGGCGACGGGAGCCTGTGGCTCCTGTTCCGCGACGCGACCTCCGGGGTGACCACCTACGCCGCCAACCGGCAGCTGGTGGCCGCCGCGCCGGGCGACGGCGGCGCCGTGACGCTGGACTTCAACCGCGCGATCAACATGCCCTGCGCCTATACCGAGCACGTCACCTGCCCGCTGCCGCCGGCGTCGAACACGCTGCCCTTCCCGGTCGAGGCGGGCGAGAGGATCCCCGTGATGGCCGCGCTGGAGCCGCTCGGCGCCTGAGGCCGGCCAGCCCCGGTCCGGCGGGGACGCGCGCGTCACAGCCCCGGCAGCACCTCGCGCACGATCGTCAGCAGGCACTCGCGCAGCAGCAGGTGGGCCTGGTCCC
The DNA here is from genome assembly GCF_004919105.1 of Nocardioides sp. GY 10113. Taxonomy (GTDB): domain Bacteria; phylum Actinomycetota; class Actinomycetes; order Propionibacteriales; family Nocardioidaceae; genus Nocardioides. Next base: position 49,810 of record NZ_STGK01000017.1, on the reverse strand, counting down.
GGCTGAGCGCACCGTCGCGCGACCACTCACGGATCGCGCCGCGGGCCAGCTCGCCGTACGCGCGGACGGCGGCGCGCGCGGCGGCGTCGGCGGGGTCGCCGCCGACCATCTCCAGCACCCGCCCGGCAGCGAGGTCGCTGGCCTCGTCCAGGATCGCCAGCACCTCGGCGTCCTCCCCCACCCCCTCGGCGGCGCGCACGGTCAGGTAGCTGGCGCGCTCGCGAGTGATCAGACCGAGGAACCAGCGCACGGCGGTGTCGACCCGGTCGGGCAGCGGACCGGCCGCCAACGGCGCCTCGCCGAAGTCCGGCAGCAGCGAGGCCCGCCGTACGACCTCCAGGTAGAGCGCGCGCTTGTCACCGAAGTAGTGGTTGAGCAGGCCCCGCGCGGCGCCCGCCTCCCGGGCGATCTCGGTCGTGGAGACCTCGGCGTAGGAGCGCTGGGCGAAGAGGCGCTCCGCGGCCACCAGCAGCTGCTCGCGACGCTCGTCGGGTGCGAGCCGTCGGCGCGACTTCGCCGGTTCGGCCGCAGTGGTCATGGCCCGACCATACTATTGGCAGCATGCCAACAAAGGCCTAGCCTGGTAGTCGACCTCCACCAGAGCGCCGAGAGGACCACAGTGACCGCCGACGCCACCGCCGACGCCACCGCCGGCGACGCCACGACCGGGAGGCGCACGGCGCGCGACGTCCCGGTGCCCGCCGGGTTCGACATCCGCGGCCACCTCTCCGGGATCGGCGCCCACCTCGCCGGTCCCGCCAACGTCGTGATGCAGCTGGCCTGGCCCAGCGTCGGGTACGGCGTGATGAACAGCCGCGTCGACAGCGGCAACGCCGTGAAGCGCCCGTTCAAGCGCGGCCGCACCACGTTCACCTACCTCGCGGTGGCGATGCTCGGCACCGACGAGGAGCGCGCGGCGTTCCGCAAGGAGATCAACGGGGCGCACGCTCAGGTCTACTCCCACGAGGGCGAGCCGGTCGCCTACCGTGCGATGGACCCCCGGCTCCAGCAGTGGGTCGCGGCCTGCCTCTACGTCGGCACGGTCGACATGATCGAGAAGATGCACGGCCCGCTCCCCGAGGCCGAGGCCGACGCCCTGTACGCGTACGGCGCCCGGTTCGGGACGACGCTGCAGGTGGCGGCCGCCGACTGGCCCGCGGACCGTGCCGCGTTCGCGGCGTACTGGGAGGAGTCGCTGGCCGAGGTGCGGATCGACGCACCGGTGGCGGCGCACCTGCTGCACCTGGTCCGGTTCAAGAACTTCCCGCGGCCCTTCCACGTGCTCGGCCCGTTCTTCGTCTTCGTGACCACCGGCTTCCTGCCCCCGCTCTTCCGGGAGGCGATGAGCCTGCCCTGGAACGACCGTCAGCAGCGCCGCTTCGACCGCTTGATGCGGCTCCTCGGCCGGTTTGAGGCGGCACTCCCCCGACCGGTCAGGAGCTTCCCGTTCAACGCCTACCTGCTCGACTTCCGGCTCCGCCGCCGTCTCGGCCGCCCGATCCTCTGACCGACCATCCCTCGTCCACAGGAGCCTCGATGGACTTCGACCTGCCCGAGTCCGCCCTCGCCGTCCGCGAGGGCGTGGCCGCCGTCGCCGCCAAGTACGACCACGCCTACTGGTCGCGGTGCGAGGAGCAGCACCGGTTCCCGCAGGAGGTCTTCGACGACCTCGGCCGGGGCGGCTGGTTCGGGCTCTGCGTGCCCGAGGAGTACGGCGGCGGCGGGCAGGGCCTGCTCGAGCTGGCCGTGGCGAACATGACGCTGTGCGCCTCCGGCGGCGTCGCCGGCACCTTCTTCTACGTCACCACCCCGGGATTCGGGGCGATGACGCTGACCCGACACGGCACCGACGAGCAGAAGCAGCGGATCCTGCCCGGCCTGGCCGACGGCACGATCCAGTTCTGCCTGGCGCTCACCGAGCCCGACGCCGGCTCGAACGCGATCGAGATCACGACCGCGGCGAGGCGCGACGGCGACGAGTTCGTGGTCAAGGGCCAGAAGGTCTGGATCTCGAACGTCGAGAACGCCGACTGGATGGTCGCCGTCACGCGCACGATCCCCGCGGCCGAGACGAAGGCGCGAGGTCTCCCCCGGACCGCCGGGTTCACGCTCCTCCTCGTCGACGTGAAGCAGGCGCTGGCCGACGGAACGCTCTCCTACACCCCGATCCCGAAGATGGGCAGCAACATCCTGCACTCCTCACAGGTCTTCTTCGACGAGGTGCGGGTGCCCGCGGAGAACGTCATCGGTGAGGTCGACGCCGGCTTCGCGGTGCTCTGGGACGTGCTCAACCCCGAGCGGATCCTGGCCGCCGCCGGCGGCGTCGGCACGGCGGACGCGGCCCTGCGGATCGCCTGCGACTACGCCCGCGAGCGCGAGGTCTTCGGCCGCCCGATCGGCGCCAACCAGGGCCTGCAGTTCCCCCTCGCGCAGCTCAAGGCGAAGGCCGAGCTCGGCCGGCTGATGACGTACCACGCGGCCTGGCTCTTCGACCAGGGCCGCCCCTGCGGCAACGAGGCGAACGTCGCCAAGCTGACCGGCGCGCAGGTGGGCTGGGAGGCCGCCAACCAGGCCTTCCAGACCCTCGGCGGCATGGCCTACTCCAAGGAGTACCCGGTGGAACGGATCTTCCGGGACGCCCGGATCGCCAAGAACATCCCGGTCGCCGAGGAGCTGGTGCTCGCGCACATCGGGACCCAGATGCTGGGGCTGCCCAAGAGTTACTGAGTCGGATGGGCCGAGCGTGGCTCTGGCTTCGCTCGGCCACGCTGCCGGCCGCGCAGCTGGCCGCCGCAGTGGTTCCGGCCACCTGGCGGCCTACGGCGGCTCTGGTCCCGGACGGACCGAGCACATCGCGACTCGGCAGAAGCTGGCAGGACAGACGCCGAGTCGGCAGGGAGTTCCTGCTGACTCGGCGTCGTCGTCACATCGTCAGACGCGGGGCGCGCCGCCGGAGCGGCCGCCGCTGCGGCCGCGGGACCGGCCCCGGCCGCCCTGGCCGCCGCCCTGGGGGCGCTGCTGACCGGAGCCGGAGCCCTGGCCGCCGCCCTGGCGGGAGCGCTGCTGTCCGCCCTGACCGGCCTGTCCGCCCTGGCCCGCGCCCGCAGTGCCCGACGGCTTGCGCCGGGAGCGCGCGGAGCGTCCGCCACCGCCGCTGCCCGAGGACTGCTTCGGCTGACGCGGCTGCTGCGGCACGGTGAGCTCGAGGGCACCGGGGCGCGAGCGCTCCCCCGGCGCGAGCTCGACCAGCACCGGGTGGGCGCTGCCCTGGATGCGCGTGGTGGTCGGCTTGATGCCGGCCGCCCGGGTCAGGTCGCGCACGTCGTTGCGCTGGTCGCTGGTCATCAGCGTGATCACGGTGCCCTCGGCGCCCGCCCGCGCGGTGCGGCCGGAGCGGTGCAGGTAGGCCTTGTGCTCGGCCGGCGGGTCGGCGTGCACGACCAGCGAGACGTCGTCGACGTGGATGCCGCGCGCGGCGATGTCGGTGGCGACCAGCGCGGCGGCCTTGCCCTCGTGGAAGGCCGCGAGGTTGCGGGTACGGGCGTTCTGCCCGAGGTTGCCGTGCAGCTCCACGGCGGGGACGCCGTTCTTGTTGAGCTGGCGGGCCAGCGCCTTGGCGCCGTGCTTGGTGCGCGTGAAGACGACCGTGCGGCCCGGCGCGCTGGCCAGGTCGAGCAGGATCGGCAGCCGGTGCTCGCGGTCGATGTGGAGCACGTGGTGGGCCATGGTGGCCACCGGCGACTGGGCCGAGTCGGCCTGGTGGGTCACCGGGTCGTTCAAGAACCGCTTGACCAGCACGTCGATGCCGCCGTCGAGCGTGGCCGAGAAGAGCAGGCGCTGGCCGGCCTTCGGCGTCTGTCCCATCAGGCGCCGCACCGCGGGCAGGAAGCCCAGGTCGGCCATGTGGTCGGCCTCGTCCAGGACGGTGATGGCAATGTCGGCGAGGCTGCAGTGGCCCTGACCGATCAGGTCCTCGAGCCGGCCGGGGCAGGCGATCAGGATGTCGACGCCGCGCTGGATCGCGTCCACCTGCGGCTTCTGGCCGACGCCACCGAAGACGGTGCGCGAGGTCAGGCCCGTCGCGGCGGCCAGCGGGGCGAGCGCCTCCTCGATCTGGCCGACCAGCTCGCGGGTCGGGGCGAGGATCAGCGCGCGCGGACGGCCCGGCTTCGCCTTCGCACCACCGGAGAGGCGGGTCACCAGCGGGAGCAGGAAGCCGTAGGTCTTGCCGGAGCCGGTGCGGCCGCGGCCGAGCACGTCGCGCCCGGCGAGGGCGTCGGGCAGCGTCGCTGCCTGGATGGGAGTGGGAGTGGTGATCCCGCGCTGCTCGAGCACCGTCGCGAGCGAGGTGGGCAGGCCGAGATCGACGAAGGAGGTCATGCGTGAGGCGTCCTTGGGTTGCGCCCACCGATGCCCAGATGTCTCCGCCAGGCGGCGGCGGGCGGCCTACGGAGCGTCGTCGCCGGACGGACCGACGATCGCTGCGACGTGGCACTCAACCCGCGGTGGGACCCGAACGAGCTGAAGCACCAGGCTAACGGCGATGCTCGTCCCGACCCCCATCGACGAGTCCCCCCGGGCCCGTGGCCTTGCTCACCCCGGGACGGTGTCCCGCCTCGACACCACTCTCCGGGTAGTATTAGTGGACGATTCAACAATCCGAAGGATTCGACGATCCGAAGGGGGTGCCGGTGCCTACCTACACCGAGCAGGGCAAGGCCTACACCCGGGACATGCAGTACCTCCCCGATCGGATCACCGCCGAGCCCGGCCGCTCGCGCGACCCGTACGGCGGCCACGACCTCGACGTCACCACCTGGCCGGTCGAGCCGGGCCGCTACCGACTGGTGGCCGCACGCGCCTGCCCCTGGGCCAACCGGGCGATCATCGTGCGCAGCCTGCTCGGCCTCGAGGGCGTGATCTCGATGGGCCTGACCGGCCCCACCCACGACGCCCGCAGCTGGACCTTCGACCTCGACCCGGGCGGCGTCGACCCCGTGCTCGGCTACGAGCGCCTGCAGCAGGCCTACTTCGCCCGCGACGCGGCGTACCCGCGCGGGATCACCGTCCCCGCGATGGTGGACGTGCCGACCGGCGCCGTGGTCACCAACGACTTCCCGTGGATCACCCACGACCTGTTCTTCGAGTGGCGCGACCACCACCGCCCGGGAGCACCCGACCTGTGGCCCGACGCCGTGCGCCCGGAGATGGAGGAGGTGATGCAGCGCGTCTTCACCGAGCTCAACAACGGCGTGTACCGCTGCGGCTTCGCCGGCTCCCAGGAGGCCTACGACGCGGCGTACGAGCGGCTCTGGTCGACGATGGACTGGCTCGAGGAGCGGCTGACAGACCGTCGCTACCTGATGGGCGACGCGATCACCGAGGCCGACATCCGGCTGTTCACCACGCTGGTCCGCTTCGACGCGGTCTACCACGGCCACTTCAAGTGCAACCGCAACAAGCTGACCGAGATGCCGGCGCTGTGGGGCTACGCCCGCGACCTGTTCCAGACGCCGGGCTTCGGCGAGACGGTCGACTTCGACCAGATCAAGCGGCACTACTACGTGGTCCACGAGGACATCAACCCGACCGGGATCGTGCCCCGCGGGCCGGAGTCGAGCGTCTGGCTGTCCCCGCACGGGCGCGAGCGGATCTGACGCTCACCCGCGGGCCCGCGGCGGCTCGTACGCCGCCATCGGCTGGATGTGGGCCGCGTCGACCCACTGCTGGTAGACCACCAGGTCGCCCGGCGAGCGAGGTGGCGGCACCAGCGCGAAGACGCACAGCCCCTGCCACACCACCACGCCCTCCCGCGGCGTCGTGCGCCGCCAGGTCAGCAGGATCCCCGGCAGCGAGCTGGGGCCCCAGCGCATGGTGGTGTCCACCCACACGTGCACCGGCGGCGTACGACGCACCGGCTGCTGCTCCATGGCTGGAGCCTAGCCCGACATCGAACATCTGTTCGAATGGGGGTCGGCGACCGCTCGCCGGCGCAGGGCCGCGCACCCGACCGGAAAAATGAAGCCGGGCCGCGACCTCTGGGGGGGTCGGTCGCGGCCCGACGACCACCATCATGACATACCCGGCGCGAGAACCAACACCCGGGGCAGGTGTGTCCCCGGGAAGCCGAAGTCACTCCCAGAACACGCGGTCGACGACGCCCCGGGCGTGCCGCGTGACCCGCCGGTAGTCGTTCACCAGCGCGTCGGTCTCGTCGAGCCGGTAGCCCATCACCCAGGCCACGGCGCGACGCTCGACGGTCGCCCGGGGGAACTGGTCACCGGGCTTGCCGCGGGCCAGGAGCACGGCGTTGCGCACCCGGCTCACCATCCGCCAGGCCTCGGTCAGGGTCTCGGCGTCGTCCTCGGCCAGCAGGCCGCCCTCGGCAGCGGCGCGTACCGCGGGCAGCGTCTGCGCCGTCCGCAGACCGGGGTGCTCGGCGCCGTGGCGCAGCTGGAGCAGCTGCACGGTCCACTCGATGTCGGCGAGGCCGCCGCGGCCGAGCTTGAGGTGCGTGGCAGGGTCGGCGCCCCGCGGGAGCCGCTCGGTGTCGACCCGCGCCTTGATCCGGCGGACCTCCTGGATGTCCCGCTCACTCAGACCGCCCTCGGGGTAGCGCAGCGGGTCGATCAGCTCGGTGAACCGGCGCCGCAGCGACTCGTCGCCGACCACGGCGTCGGCGCGCAGCAGCGCCTGTGCCTCCCAGACCTTGGACCACTTCGCGTAGTACGCGCCGTAGGCCTCGAGCGTGCGGACCAGCGCACCCTGGCGCCCCTCGGGGCGCAGGTCGGCGTCGACCACGAGGGCCGGGTCCGGGCCGGGGGCGGCGAGCGCGGCCCGGACCTCCTCGGCCACGGCCTTCGCGTAGGAGGCCGCCACCTGCGGGTCCGCGCCGGGGTAGGGGTCGTGCACGAAGAGCACGTCGGCGTCGGAGCCGTAGGAGAGCTCGAAGCCGCCGTACCGCCCCATCGCGACGATCGCCAGCGCGGTCGGCTCCTCGTCCAGCCCACGCTCGGCGCGCACCGCCTCGCCGGCGACCTGCAGGGAGGCCTCGAGCGTCGCATCGGTGAGGCGGGACAGGGCGAACCCGACATCGGCGACGTCGGTGAGGCCGAGCACGTCGCCGGCCGCGATCCGCAGCAGCTCGCGGCGCCGGATGGCCCGGATCGCGCGCGCCGCCTTGCCGGCGTCGGCCTGCCGCCGCGCGGTGGCCAGCATCTCCTCGCGCAGCGGCTCGGCGCCGAGCGGCGTGAGGTCGCCGGCCAGCAGCCGCACGCCCTGCGGCTCCCGCTCCAGCAGGTCGGTGGTGTAGCGCGACGTGCCGAGCAGGTGGGCCAGCCGATCAGCGGCCTCCCCCTCGTCGCGCAGCGTGCCCAGGAACCACGGGCTCCGGCCGAGCGCCTCGCTCAGCTTGCGGAACCCGAAGAGCCCGGCGTCGGGGTCGGCGCACTCCGAGAGCCACTGCAGCATCGCCGGCAGCAGCGCGCGCTGGATCGCCGCGGCCCGGCTGACGCCGGCGGTCAGCGCCTCCAGGTGGCGCAGGGCGGAGCGCGGGTCGGCGTACCCGAGCGCGGCGAGTCGGACCGCGGCCGCCTCCGAGGAGAGGTGCACGCCATCGCCGGGGATCTGCGCGACCGCGGTCAGCAGCGGTCGGTAGAAGAGCTTCTGGTGCAGCCGGCTGACCTCGCGGCGGTGGTGCTCCCAGAGCCGGTTCAGGGCCTCCACCGGCTCCTTGAGCAGGCCGAGGCTGCGCCCCAGCCGGCGCAGGGACGGCTCGTCGGTGGGCACCAGGTGCGTACGCCGGAGTCGGTAGAGCTGGATCCGGTGCTCGAGCTGGCGCAGGAAGGCGTACGCGCGGTGCAGCTGCTCGCCGTCCGAGCGGCCGACGTAGCCACCCTCGGTGAGGCGGGCCAGGGCGCTGAGGGTGGTCGGCGGCCGGATCGCCTCGTCGGCCCGGCCGTGCACCAGTTGGAGCAGCTGGATCGCGAACTCGACGTCGCGCAGGCCGCCGGCGCCGAGCTTGAGCTCCCGGTCGGCGTCCTTGGCCGGGATGTGGTCCAGCACCCGGCGGCGCATCGCCCGCGCGGCGTCGACGAACCCCTCGCGGTCCGCGGCCGACCACACCATCGGCGCGACCATCTCCACGAACTCGTGCCCCAGGTCGAGGTCGCCGGCGACCGGCCGTGCCTTGAGCAGCGCCTGGAACTCCCACGGCTCGGCCCACCGCTCGTAGTAGCCGCGGTGGCTGGCCAGGGTGCGACTCAACGGCCCCGCCTTCCCCTCGGGCCGCAGGTTGGCGTCGACGGGCCAGATGGTGCCCTCGGCGGTGTGGTCGGAGCAGACCTGGATCATCTGCGCGGCCAGCTTGGCCGCGACGCGCCCGGCCGCGGCGACCGCACCGGCGTCGGCGTCGGGGTCGGCGGGCTCGTGGGCGAAGACGACGTCGACGTCGGAGACGTAGTTGAGCTCGTGCCCGCCGCACTTGCCCATCGCGATCACGGCCAGCCGCACGGTCGCGGCGTCCTCGGTGCCGACCCGCGCGCGGGCCACGGCCAGCGCCGCCTCGAGCGTGGCGGCGGCGAGGTCGGAGAGCTCGGCCGCCGCGTCGTCGACGGGCAGGTGGTGGGCCAGGTCGCGGGCCGCGAGTCGCAGCAGGTGCCGGCGGTACTCCACGCGCAGCGCGTTCACCGCCTCCTGGTCCGGCAGCGTGGCGACCGGCAGCGGCGCGGCGTGGTCGGCGCCGACCGCCTCGAGCAGCGCGTTGCGCATCGCGAACGCCGGCACGCGGGTCGACCCGAGCGTCGGGTCCCGCAGCTCGCGCCACTGCTCGGGATGGTGCAGCAGGTGCTCGGCGAGCGCGGCGCTGGCACCGAGCACGCAGAGCAGCCGCATCGCCAGCCCCTCGTCGTGGCAGACCGCGGCGAGCAGCGCCTCCCGGTCCTCCACCGCGTCGGCGAGCCCGACGAGGGCGGTGAGCGCGGCGTCCGGATCGGCCACCAGGCCGAGGAGCGCCAGCAGCTCCCGCCCGCGGTCGCCCAGCTCGGCGAGGTCGCGCTGGGCGCGCTCGGTGTCGGAGAAGCCCAGTCGCACCATCTCGGTGCGGATCGTCGGCCGGATCACCGCGCCGGCTCCTGGGCCGATCCCCGGGCCGATTCCCGGGCCGATTCCCGGGCCGATTCCCGGCCCGGTTCCCGGGCGGTGCCGCCCGCCGCGATCCGCGCCGCGAAGGCCGCACCGCGCTCGAGGCGGCGCACGTCGAGCCGGGGACCCGCCTCGGTGAGCCAGGTCCCCAGCAGGTGGGGCGGGCACTCGTCCTCGTGCTGGAGGACCAGGATCCTGTCCACGGGCTCGACCTCGCGCGCGCCGCCGCCGGTCACAGCACCGGCAGCATGCGGTCCCGCTCGAACGCCGACACCTGGCCGCGGTACTCGTCCCACTCGGCCCGCTTGTTGCGGAGGAAGTAGTCGAACACCTGCTCCCCCAGCGTCTCGGCGAGCAGCTCGGAGTTCTCCGCGATGCTGATCGCCTCGTTGAGGTTGCGGGGCAGCGGCTCGATCCCGAGGCTGCGACGCTCCCTCTCGGTGAGGGCCCAGACGTCGTCCTCGGCCTCCGCGGGGAGCTCGTAGTCGTTCTCGATGCCCTTCAGACCGGCCGCGAGCACGGCGGCGTAGGCGAGGTAGGGGTTGCAGGCGGCGTCGATCGTGCGCAGCTCGACGCGGGTGGACTGCCCCTTGTGCGGCTTGTACATCGGCACCCGCACCATCGCGGACCGGTTGTTGTGCCCCCAGCAGATGTAGGACGGCGCCTCGCCACCGAACATCATCCGCTTGTAGGAGTTCACCCACTGGTTGGTGACCACGCTGATCTCGTTCGCGTGCCGGAGGATGCCCGCGATGAACCGACGTCCGGTCTTGGAGAGCTGGTACTCGGCACCGGCCTCGTAGAAGGCGTTCTGGTCCCCCTCGAACAGCGAGACGTGGGTGTGCATGCCCGAGCCCGGGTGGGTGGTGAAGGGCTTGGGCATGAAGCTCGCCCAGATCCCCTGCCCCAGCGCCACCTCCCGGATGACGGTCCGGAAGGTCATGATGTTGTCGGCGGTGGAGAGCGCGTCGGCGTACCGCAGGTCGATCTCGTTCTGGCCGGGGCCGGCCTCGTGGTGGCTGAACTCCACCGAGATGCCCATCGCCTCGAGCATCGTGATCGCCTCGCGACGGAAGTCGGAGCCGAACGAGTGCGCGGTGTGGTCGAAGTAGCCGCTGCGGTCGACCGGGATCGGCTCCGCACCCGGCTCCGGGGCGTCCTTGAACAGGTAGAACTCGACCTCGGGGTGGGTGTAGAAGGTGAACCCCTGGTCGGCGGCCTTGGCCAGCGTCCGCTTGAGCACGTTGCGCGGGTCGGCGTACGACGGCGAACCGTCGGGCATCACGATGTCGCAGAACATCCGGGCGGTGGCGGGACCGTCGGAGCTGCGCCACGGAAGGATCTGGAACGTGGTCGGGTCCGGCAGCGCGAGCATGTCGGCCTCGTAGACGCGGGCGAAGCCCTCGATCGCCGAGCCGTCGAAGCCGATGCCCTCGGAGAAGGCGCCCTCCAGCTCGGCCGGCGCCACCGCCACCGACTTGAGGAACCCGAGCACGTCGGTGAACCAGAGCCGGACGAACCGGACGTCGCGCTCCTCGAGAGCGCGGAGGACGAAGTCTTCCTGCTTACCCATGGCTGCAGCCTAGGGGCAGGAGACACGGCGCGCGGCCCGGGTGCCCGACACACGATCGCGCCCGCCGGGCCCGGTCCAGCACCTGAAAGTACGACTGCCGCCGACCGCTCCGCCCCTAGCGTCCCCGACGTGCACACGATCTGCCGAGCCCTCGCCGCGGCCGCGGCGGCCGCCGGCCTCTCGGCGGTCACGGGATGTAGCGGGGGATGGTTCCCCGACGACGAGGCGTCGGCTCAGGCGCCGACTCCGTGGACGCCTGTTCCGACGACGTCCGCCGCGCCGACCGTGACGGAGTCACCGGTTGCCCAGCAGCCGAGGAGCAGGAAGCGGACGAAGGCGGCCGCACCGACCTCTCGGTCCGCATCGCAGGCTCCGGCCGCCGACAACGAGCTCGGCCTGCCCCACGAGGTCATCGTCCGCCTGGGCAGCATGGCCGACCTCTACGGCTATGGCCTGGGTCCGGGCACTGCCCTGGACTACGAACAGGCCACCAACTTCGCGTACGGCGTCTCCGTCGTCTGCGACAGCTGGCGTTCGGGCGAGACGACCGTCCAGGACGCGGTGGACGACGACGTCATGAGCGGGGCCCCGGTCAGCGATGCCCGCGGGTTCAACCGCTACCTCCACACCACGTTCTGCCCGGCGTACCACGCCGCGGGCAACTGACCCACGACGAACGGACCCCCGACCCGGTCGGTCGGGGGTCCTCATCGGTCGGACGCGCGGCGTGCGATCAGTCCCGCAGTGCCACGGCGAGCTTGTCGACGAGGGCCGGCATGCCCTTCTCCCACTGGAAGCTCAACGCGGTCGGCGGCGAGACCGAGGAGACGTTGGCCGGGCCCACCATCTGGGCCACGGCGCCGGCCCCGACCGCCGGGATGGTCAGCGCCTTCTCGTCCGTCAGCATCGCGTCGGCCTCCTCCTGGGTGGAGTGGTAGCTGACGATCAGGTCGGACTCGAGCGCATCGGCCTTCTCCCAGCTCAGCTCGAAGTAGAAGCCGTTGTCGGAGGTGTCCAGCTCGGCGACGCTCGGGGCGACCTCGAAGCCGAGCTCGGTGAGCACGCCGACCCGCGGGTCGATCCCGGTGTAGACCGACAGCGTGGTCGGGGCGGCCCAGATGCCGGCGACCGTCGTGCCCGCGAACTCGGGGTGCGCCGCGGCCTCCTCGGCCATGTAGGCGTGGATCTCGTCGAGGATCTCCTCGCCCTTCTCCTCCCGGCCCAGCGCGGTCGCGGTGAGACGGATGGTCTCGTCCCACGGCGTGGTCCAGGGCCCCTCGGTGAAGGCGACCACCGGGGCGATCTCGGAGAGCTGCTCGTACTGCTCCTCGGTGAGGCCCGAGTACGGCGCCACGATCAGGTCGGGGGTGGCGGCGATGAACTCCTCGTAGGGGATCTCGGCACCGCCGGCGTCGTCGTTGAGGACGACGGGGTGCTCGACGCCCGCCTCGTCGTAGGCCTCCTCGACCCAGGGCAGCAGGTTGCCCTCGCCGGCGGTCCACAGCTGCTCGGCGACGGCGACCGGGTAGACGCCGGCGGCGATCGCGGCCTCGGTCGATCCCCAGCCCCACGTGGCGACGCGGGTCGGCTCCGCCTCGATGACGGTCTCGCCGTAGAAGTTCTCGAGGGTGATCGGGAAGACGTCGGCCGCCTCGCCGGCCGTTGCGGCGGTGGCGGTGGCGGAGTCGTCGGAGCCGCAGGCGGCCAGGGTCAGGGTGGATGCCAGACCGGCCACGACGGCTGCGGTGCGGCGGAAGCCACGTGTCGTGCGCACGCGAGTCTCCTTCAGGTTGCGGACTGTTAGTAAGCCCAGCCTAACCTAACCCGCATCCGGGCATGCAGAGGGGTCAGCGCCGCGAACGACCGCGGGGCACCACCAGCGGACCACCGGTCACCGGGTCCGCGACGACGGCCGCGTCGAGGCCGAACGCGTCGCGGACCGTCTCCTCGGTCAGCACGTCGGCGGGTGCCCCCTGGCCCACGATCCGTCCGGCCGCCATCACGACCACGTGGTCGGCGTACCGGGCAGCGTGGTTGAGCTCGTGCAGCACCATCACGACCGTCGTACCGCGCTCCTCGTTGAGGTCGACCAACAGCTCGAGCAGCTCGATCTGGTGGGTGAGGTCGAGGTAGGTGGTCGGCTCGTCCAGCAGCACGGCGCTGGTCTCCTGGGCCAGCACCATCGCGATCCAGACGCGCTGTCGCTGCCCGCCCGAGAGCTCCTCGAGGCGCCGTTCGGCCAGGTCGGCGACGCCGGTGGACTCGAGCGAGCGCAGGACGACCGCGTCGTCAGTGCTGGTGTGTCGTCCGAACCAGCCCTGGTGCGGGTAGCGCCCGCGAGCGACCAGCTCCGCGACCCGGACCCCGTCGGGCGCGACCGAGGCCTGCGGCAGGACGCCGATCAGGCGCGCCAGCTCGCGGCGCGACAGGGCGTGGGCGTCCTCGCCGTCCACGGTGATCCGGCCACCCTGGAGCGGGTGCAGGCGGGCCAGACCGCGCAGCAGGGTGGACTTGCCGCAGGCGTTGGGGCCGACGATCGCGGTCACCTTGCCCGGCGGCAGCGCCAGGTCGAGGCCGTCGATGACCGGGTGCGCCCGGTAGCCGAGGACGACACCCTCGGCGGTGATCGCTGTGCTCATGCCCGCTCCCTCACTCCGGTCTCCGTCAGTGCTCGCATCCGCCCCCGCATCAGCGCCCACCCCGCTCGCTGCGCGCCAGCAGCCACAGCAGGTACGGCGCGCCGACCAGGCCGGTCACCACGCCCACCGGGGCCGTCATCGGGCCGAGCGCGTGCTGGCCGACCACGTCGGCGCCGATCGTCAGCGCCGCCCCGACCGCCGCCGAGGCTGCCAGCGCTGGCCCGCCGTCATCGAGCAGTCGGCGGGCGATCGCGGGAGAGACCAGCGCCACGAAGGCGACCGGGCCGGCCACGGCGGTGGCCAGCGCGACCAGCCCGACGCCGATCAGCAACGCGGTGGCCCGGGCCCGGCCGGCGTGGAGGCCGAGCGAGGCCGCATGGTCGTCGCCCAGTGCCAGCCGACGCTGGTCGCGGGCGACCAGCGCGGCCAGTACGGCCAGTACGGCGACGCCGGCCGCGAGCAGCCCGAGCAGCTCGTCGCGGACGTCGGCCACGCTGCCGACCGTCCACAGCAGGACGCTGCCGGCGTCACGATGGTCGGCCTCGGACAGGCGCCAGGAGATCAGCGAGGCGCACACGTAGGAGACGCCGACGCCGACCAGCACGAAACGCAGGCCGTGCAGGCCCCCACGCCACGCGAGCGCCCAGATCGCGACGGCCGCGGCGATCCCGCCGCCCAGCGCCGAGAGCGTGACCACGCCACCCGACGCGCCGTACCCGACCACGGCGGTCACAGCGCCGAGCGAGGCACCGCCGGAGATGCCGAGGATGTCCGGACTGGCCAGGTTGTTGCGCAGTGTGGACTGGAACAGCGCGCCGGCCAGGCCGAACGCGGCGCCGGCCAGGACCGCCGCCAGCGCACGCGGCAACCGGAGCTGCTGCACCACCAGGAGGTCGAGCCGGTCCCCGACCCCGAACACGGCCGGCAGCGCCCGCTGCGGCGGGACACCGGCGACACCGAGCACGAGGGCGAGCAGGAGCAGCACCAGGGCGAGGCCCGCCGCGGCCGCGGCGACGACCGCGCCGCGGGCGCGCTGGCGCCGCCGGATCCTGCCGAGCGCGAGGATGCTCACAGCCCCGCCACCCGTCGCCCACGGGCCACCGCGATCAGCACCGGCGCGCCGATCAGCGCGGCCACCACCCCGGCCTCGAGCTCCTCGTCGCCGAGCAACCGGCCCAGGATGTCGGCGACCAGCAGCATCGCCGCGCCGAGGAGCGCGCAGAGCGGGACCAGCCACCGGTGGTCGGTGCCGACCAGGCGCCGGGCGGCGTGCGGGACCGCGAGGCCGACCAGCGCGATCGGCCCGGCCAGCGCGGTGGCCGCGCCGGCGAGGCAGACGATCGCGGCACCGGCCCAGACCCGGGTGACACCGACCCGCTGCCCGAGCCCGGCGGCGACGTCGTCACCCAGCGCGAGGCCGTTGAGCCGGTGGGCGAGGGGTGCCGCCACGACCGCGCCCAGGACGACGAAGGGCCACAGCGCGGCGACGGCATCCAGGTCCCGCCCGGTGAGCGCACCGACGGCCCAGAACCGCAGGGAGTCCAGGGCGTCGACGTCGCGGAAGAGCAACAGGGTGGTGAGCGGCGCGAGCAGAGCCGAGACGGTGGCACCGGCCAGCGCCAGCTGGACCGGGCGACCGTGACCGATCGCGAAGACCAGCACCGCGGCGATCGCGGCACCGACGAAGGCGAACCAGATGGAGGCCGCGGGGGCGACCACACCGAAGGTGGTCGCGGCCACCACGATGCCGAGCGAGGCACCGGCGTTGAGCCCCAGCAGCCCGGGGTCGGCCAGCGGGTTGCGGGTCACCGCCTGGGCGAGCACCCCGGCCAGGCCCAGCGCCGCCCCGGCGAGCAGACCGATGACGGTCCGCGGCACCCGCTGGCCCCGGATCACTGCGTGGTCGACGTCGCCGGCGACCGGACCGACCAGCGCCTGCCAGGTGTCGGCGAGCGCCACGCCGCGCACGCCGAGCGCGAGACTGAGGCCGGCAGCGGCGAGGACCCCGAGCCCGGCGAGCCCGAGCACCAGGGTCCGGCGTCCGCGCCCCGTGGCGACCACGCCGCCAGGCGCCGGCGCCGTGACGATGGGATCCGCGCCAAGTAAGGCTTGCATAACCTAAGTCTCACACACCGCCGACGTGGGGGTTGTGGCCCCCCGACTTGCGGGTTACGTCCCCCCGACTTGCGGGTCGTGGTCGCCCGACTCGCGGGTTGTGTCACGGACGGGCGGCGACGCGGTCAACCACCCGAACTCGGCGCGCCACAACCCCCGACTCGGCGCGCCACAACCCCCCACTCGCGGTCAGGGGTGGCGGCGGGTGATCACCGCGTTGGCAATCCCCGCCACGGCGACCAGCAGCGCGGCGACGGCCGGCAGGAGCATCGCGGCGTGGCTCCCCCAGTGCTCGGCCACCTGGCCGGCGATCGCCGACGCGAAGGCCTGGCCGACGATGATCGCGGACCCGAGCATGGTCATCACGGTGGCCGAGCGGCCGACCGGGCTGCGCCGGGCGCCGAGGCTGTACTGGGTGACCAGGGTCGGGCCGATGCCGATGCCAGCCACGACCAGCATCACGCTGATCGCGCCGACCGAGGATGCGGTCGGCAGCAGAGCCGCGCCGAGCAGCAGGGCGACGGAGAAGACGACCCAGCGCGCCGCGAGACCGAACCGGGCCGGGAAGAAGCCGACGGCCAGCGCCAGCACGGCCGAGCCGACGCCCATCGCGCCGTAGACCAGCCCGGCCTGGTCGCCGTGGCCCGCCTCGTCCATGAACGCGGTCAGCGCGGTCAGGGTGGCGCCGAAGAAGAGGCCGACAGCGCCGATGCCCAGCACGACCACCAGCAGCGCCGGCCGGAACAGCTCGGCGACCGGGGCCGCGACCTCGGCCCCTTCGGCGTCGGCGTGTCCCCCGTCCGCCCGACCGGTGGGGTGCAGCGCGAACGCGGTCACGAAGACGGCGGTCAGCAACGCGGCGCCGAGCACGGGGGCCGACGGCCCGAACCAGGTGGCGAGTACGCCGACCAGGACCGGTCCGATGATGAAGACCAGCTCGTCGGCGGCCGACTCGTACCCCATGGTCGAGTGGAAGGAGCGGTCGCGACGGGTCGGGTCGACCCGGCGCCCGATCAGGGCGACCAGCCGCGAGCGCGACATCGGCGCGACCTGCGGTGCGCTGGCGCCGATCAGGAACGCCACGGCCAGCACCGCCGCGTTCGGCAGCGGGCTGTAGACGACCCAGGCCATCAGGGCCAGTGCGAAGGTGCTGACCAGGCTGGCGCCGACGAGCACGCGGCGCTGTCCGAACCGGTCGGCGGCGGCGCCGAGCAACGGACCGACGAGCGCGGTGCCGATGCCGACCATCGCGGAGTTGAGGCCGCCGAGCGCCAGGGAATCGCGCGCGGAGACCACCAGGGTGAGCACCCCGACGACCATCATCGCGTAGGGAAGCCGGGCCGCCAGCGCCACCGGGAAGTACGTCGGGCCGCTGGCCTCGAGCACGCTGCCGGCATGCCGGGTCGCCGGTGAGCGGTCGATCGTCGCGCTGGGCGCGCTGCGCAGCAGTTCCTGTGTCATCACGGACCTCGGGGGGGGCTTGGAGGGCGGTACGTGCCGCCTTGGCCCGCTCCCGGACTAGGTGATGCACATCAGTGCGGCCGGCGCAGAGCTGCCGACCTGCCCACGATACCGGTGGGCAGCCACATTCCCGTCATCGACGGCGGCGCTCAGGCCTCCGGCACCCGGGCCAGGTCCTCCAACCACGCGTCCGGGCGGGCATCCGACGGCATCCGCCAGTCCCCGCGCGGCGACATGGTGCCGCCGGCGACCACCTTCGGGCCGTTGGGCAGCGCCGAGCGCTTGAACTGGTTGGCGAAGAACCGACGGACGAAGACGTCGAGCCACTTCCGGATCACCGGGAGGTCGTAGGCGTTGCGGGACTCCGCCGGGAACCCGGGCGGCCACTCGCCGGCGGCCGCGTCCCGCCAGGCGTGCCACGCGAGGAACGCGATCTTGCTGGGCCGGGTGCCCCGGCGCAGCACGTGGTAGAGCGTGAAGTCCTGGAGCGCGTAGGGGCCGACGTAGTCCTCGGTCGCCTGCGGCCGCTCGCCGGCCGCGGTCGGGATCAGCTCCGGGGTGATCTCCTGGTCGAGGATGTCCTGGAGGACGAGGTCGGTCTCCTCGTCGTACGCGCCGCCGTGCAGCTGGTCGGTGTCGATCACCCAGCGGATCAGGTGCTGGATCAGCGTCTTCGGCACGCCGGCGTTGACGTTGTAGTGCGACATCTGGTCGCCGACGCCGTAGGTGCACCAGCCGAGCGCCAGCTCGGAGAGGTCACCGGTGCCGAGCACGATCCCGCCGCGGTGGTTGGCCAGCCGGAACAGGTAGTCGGTGCGCAGGCCGGCCTGGACGTTCTCGAAGGTGATGTCGTAGACCGGCTCACCGCCGACGAACGGATGGTCGAGGTCGTGCAGCATCTGGGTGGCGGCGGGCTTGATGTCGAGCTCTGCGAAGGTGCAGCCGAGCGCGGTGGCCAGGCGGGTGGCGTAGGACTTGGTGGCCTCGCCGGTGGCGAAGCCGGGCATCGTGAAGGCGTGGATGTCGCTGCGCGGGCGGCCCAGCCGGTCCATCGCCTTGGCGGCGACGATCAGCGCGTGGGTGGAGTCGAGCCCGCCGGAGACGCCGATCACGATCTTGGGCTGGAAGGTCTCGGTGCCGATCGCCATCAGCCGCTGCTCCAGGCCGGACACCTGGATGTTGTAGGCCTCGTAGCAGTCCTGGGCGAGCCGCTCGGCGTCGTCGGGGACGAACGGGTAGCGGTCCACCTTGCGGCGCAGCCCGATGTCGCCGGTCGGCGGCTCGAGCTCGAACCCGACCGTCCGGAACTCCGGTACGCCGGCCGAGCGCGCGTTGTCGTCGAAGGTTCCCTGCCGGAGCCGCTCCTGACGCAGGCGGTCGAGGTCGACGTCGACCACGGTGCGCCGCGGTCCCTCGGGGAAGCGCTCGCTCTCGCCGAGCAGGTCGCCGCACTCGTAGACCATCGTCTGCCCGTCCCACGACAGGTCGGTGCTCGACTCCCCCAGGCCGGCCGCGGCGTAGACGTAGGCGGCGTTGCAGCGGGCGCTCGCGCTGCGCGCCAGCAGGTGCCGGTCCTCGGCGCGGGCGATCGTGATCGGGCTGCCCGAGACGTTGGCCAGCACCGTGGCGCCGGCCAGCGCCGCGTGGGAGCTCGGCGGCACCGGCACCCACATGTCCTCGCAGACCTCGACGTGCAGCCGCAGCCCGGGCACGTCGGTCGCGGCGAAGATCAGGTCCGGGCCCAGCGGCACGGTCTCCCCACCGACCTCGATCGACTCGCCGTGCAGGTCGGCGCCGGCGCCGAACCAGCGCCGCTCGTAGAACTCGCGGTAGGTCGGCAGGTAGGACTTCGGCGCGACGCCGAGCACCCGGCCGCCCTGGATCACCACGGCGCAGTTCAGCACCCGGTTGCGGTGCTCCAGCGGGGCGCCGACGACGAGTACCGGCAGCAGCTCGGCGGAGGCGACGACCAGCTCGGTGAGCGCCTCGGCGACCGCCCCCAGCAGCGTCTCCTGCAGGAACAGGTCGTCGGCGGCGTACCCGCTCAGGCACAGCTCGGGGAAGACCGCTACCGCGACGCCCTCCTCGTGGCAGCCGCGCGCCTGCTCCAGCACGCGTGCGGCGTTGGTCGCGGGGTCGGCGAGCGCCACCGGGAGGGTGACGGCCGCGACGCGGGCGAAGCCGTGGGCGTAGGAGGAGTAGAAGTCCACGCGGTGAGTCTAGGGAGGCTGGTGGGACTCCCCGCGATGAATCCCATCCCGTCGGCGGGTCGACACGGACATGAGCGCCGAGAGCACGCACCCCACGAGCACCCCCACCAGCAGGCCCGCCGCCAGCCCCGCCGGCGACTCCTCCCCCGCGATCCGGGGCACCAGGGTCCAGCCGTGCCTGTGGTTCGACGACCAGCTGGAGGAGGCCGCCCGCTTCTACACCGGCATCTTCCCCCGCTCCTCGATCGGCCACCTGGCCCGCCGGCCCGCCACCGACGGCGGGCCCGGCGCGGTGTACGCGGGCGAGTTCGTCCTCGACGGCCTCGCCTTCCGCGGCATCAACGGCGGCCCTCAGCACTTCTCGTTCTCCGAGGCGATCTCGTTCTCGATCGACTGCGGCGACCAGTCCGAGGTCGACTACTACTGGGACTCGCTCGTCGACGGCGGCGAGGAGTCGATGTGCGGCTGGCTCAAGGACCGCTACGGCATCTCCTGGCAGGTGGTCCCCACCCGGCTCTACGAGCTGGTCTCCGACCCGGACCCCGGGCGGGCGCAGGCCGCGATGCAGGCGATGCTGCAGATGCGGCGGATCGTGGTCGCCGACCTGGAGGCCGCCGCCGACGCGGCCGCGCCGACCACGGGGTGACGGAGCCGGGGTGACGGAGCCCGGGTGACGGAGCCCGGGTGACGGAGGCCACAGCACCCGGACCTCGGCCCCGCCACCGGACCGGACTAGCCTCATTGTGTTCCTGACATGTCCGTGGACTCCCCTGGCGGAGCCGCGAGACCGGATGAAACGGAGCTCGACGATGAGCACTTCCACCCCGGCCACCCCTGCCGCCCCCGCGGAGGAGACCGCGCCCTACGGCGGAGCGACGGCCAGCAGCCCGTCCGCCAGCAAGCCCGTCAAGCGGATCCGGACCCAGCACCTGCGCGAGATGAAGCAGCGCGGCGAACGGTTCTCGATGCTGACCAGCTACGACCAGCTGACCGCGCAGATCTTCGACGAGGCCGGGATCGAGGTGCTGCTGGTCGGCGACAGCGCCTCCAACAACGTCCTCGGCAACGCCACCTCGCTGCCGATCACGGTCGACGAGCTGATCCCGCTGACCCGTGCGGTCTCCGGCAGCGTCAGCCGCGCGCTGGTCGTCGGCGACCTTCCGTTCGGCTCGTACCAGGCCTCCCCGGAGCAGGGCTACCTGACCGCCGTACGGTTCATGAAGGAGGGCGGCGCGCACTGCGTGAAGCTCGAGGGCGGCGTGGAGATGACGCCGCAGATCGAGCGGATGACCCGCGGCGGCATCCCGGTGATGGCCCACATCGGCTTCACCCCGCAGTCCGAGCACGCGCTCGGCGGCTACCGGGTCCAGGGCCGCGGCGAGACCGCCGACCGGATCCTCCGCGACGCCCACGCCGTCCAGGACGCCGGCGCGTTCGCCGTGGTGATGGAGATGGTCCCCGGCGACGTGGCCGCGAAGGTCACCGCCGAGCTCGACATCCCCACCATCGGCATCGGCGCCGGCAACCAGTGCGACGGGCAGGTGCTGGTCTGGCAGGACGCCTTCGGGCTGCGGTCCGGGCGACTGCCCCGCTTCGTCAAGCAGTACGCCGACCTGCGCTCGGTGCTGCTCGACGGGGCCCGCGCCTACGACGCCGAGGTGAAGTCGGGCGCGTTCCCGGGCGAGGAGCACACCTTCTGAGTCGCCTGCCGCCGTACCGTGGCGGCATGCGCCCCACCGCCGCACTCCGCGCCGCGATCGTCGTCGCCCTGGCCGCCACCGTGCTCTCGACCGCCCGGGGCGCCCAGGGCGCACCGGTCCCGCCCACGCCCCGACCATCCGAGCGCGCGGTACCGGCGCTGGAGGTCACCGTCGTCGCCGATGACCTGGACATCCCCTGGGACGTCCGCCCGATCGGCGGCGGCCGCCTGCTCGTCACCGAGCGGGGCGGGGAGCTGCTGCTCCTGAAGGACGGGACGCGGACGACCGTGGACCTGGTCGGCGCGCGCATCTGGAGCTCCGGCGAGACCGGCCTGATGGGACTGGCGGTGGACCCGAGGTTCACGAAGAACCGCCGCTTCTACACCTGCTCGGGGTGGCAGAGCCGCAGCGGCGCCCACGACATCCGGGTGATCCGCTGGCGGCTCGCCGACGATCGGGCCAGCGCGCGGCGGCAGCAGACTCTGCTCACGGGCCTGCCCACCACGACCGGACGGCACGGCGGCTGCCGGCTGCTGATCGCCCGCAACGGGGCGTTGCTCGTCGGCACCGGCGACGCCGCGACCACCGCCGCCCCGCAGACCCTGCGCAACCTGGGCGGCAAGACCCTCCGCCTGGACCGGCGCACCGGCGAGGCCTGGCCCGAGAACCCGTGGTCGCGCGCGTCCGGGCCTCGGCGCTACGTCTTCACCTACGGCCACCGCAACGTGCAGGGCCTCGCCCAGCGGGCGGACGGGACGCTGTGGTCGGTCGAGCACGGCACCTACCGCGACGACGAGGTCAACCGGCTCGGGGCGGGTCGCAACTACGGCTGGCAGCCCGGCCCCGGCTACGACGAGAGCCCGCCGATGACGGACCACTCGCTGCCCGGCCGCCAGTGGGACGCGCGGTGGTCCTCCGGCGAGCCCACGATCGCCACGTCCGGTGGCGCGTTCCTGCCCACCCGCGGCTGGGGCCGGCTCTCCGGCGCGCTCGCGGTCGCCGCCCTGCGCGGCGAGCACCTCCGCTTCCTCACCTTCGACAAGAGGGGCCGACTCGTCCGCGAGCGGGTCCGCCTGCGCGGGGAGTACGGCCGGCTCCGGGCGGTGACGGTCGCCCCCAACGGGACCCTGCTGGTCACCACGAGCAACGGCGCCGGGGCCGACCAGCTGCTCCGGGTCCGCCCCGTCCGCTGAGGCGCGCCCCGGTCCCGGGTCGGGTCAGGCCAGGCCCCGCCGCTCCAGCAGCGGCTCGATCGGCGCGGGCCGACCGCGCCACGCGCGGTAGGACTCCAAGGGGTCCATCGTGCCGCCGATGCCGATCACGTGGCGGCGATACGCCTCGCCGTTCTCCCGGGTGGGGCCACCGCTCTCCTTGAACCAGGCGACGGTGTCGGCGTCGAGCACCTCGCTCCAGACGTAGGAGTAGTACGCCGACGCGTAGCCGCTGGAGAAGGCGTGCGCGAAGTACGGCGTGGAGTAGCGCGGCGGGACCGCCCGGAGGTCGAGCCCGACCGCGGACAGCGCCCGCGCCTCGAACGCGGCCACCTCCTCGGGGTCGGTCGGCACCTCGTCGGGCCCCAGCTCGTGCCAGGCCAGGTCGAGCAGCGCGGCGGCCAGGTACTCGCTGGTGGCATAGCCCTCGTTGAACGTGGCCGACGCCTCCAGCCGTTCGATCACCCCCGCCGGGATCGGCTCGTGGGTCTCGTGGTGCACCGCGTACTCGGCCAGCACCGAGGGCCACAGCATCCACATCTCGTTGACCTGGGAGGGGTACTCGACGAAGTCGCGGAAGACGTTGGTCCCCGACAGCTTCGGGTAGGTCGCCCGGCCGAGCAGGCCGTGCAGGGCGTGGCCGAACTCGTGGAACAGGGTCGTGGTCTCGTCGAAGGTCAGCAGCGTCGCCTCCCCCGGCGCGGGCTGCGGCACGTTGAGGTTGTTGAACACCACGGCGGTGGCGGTCCCCAACAGCGCCGAGGCGTCGACGAAGCTGCTCATCCAGGCACCGCCGCGCTTGGAGTCGCGGGTGTAGAGGTCCAGCAGGTAGAGCCCGACCGGGGTGCCGTCCTCCTCGGCCACCTCGAAGACCCGCACGCCCGGGTGGTAGCCGTCCAGGTCGTCGCGCTCGGTGAAGGTCAGCCCGAAGAGCAGGTGCGCGGCACGGAAGACGCCGTCGCGCAGCACCCGCTCCGCCTCGAACCAGGGGCGCAGGGCGGCCAGGTCGACGTCGTACTGGCTGGCGCGGACCTGCTCGGCGTAGAACGGCCAGTCCCACGCCTCGACCTCGAACCCGGCCTCGGCCGACAGCGCCGCGTGCTCGGCGCGGGCGTTGCGGGCGGCGGGTGCGGCGAGTCGCTCGAGCATCGCCCGTACGGCGGCGGGCGTGCCGGCGGTGTTGTCGGCGGTGACGGCGGCGGCGTGGGTCTCGAAGCCGAGCAGGCGGGCCCGCTCCGCACGCAGCCGCAGGATCTCCAGCGCGGTGGCGCGGGTGTCGTGCTCACCGCCGCGGCTGCCGCGCGCCCGCTGGGCGTCGTACAGCCTCCTGCGGACCTCACGGTTCGTCAGCGAGGCCAGGTGCGGGTGGGCGGTCGGCAGCACCAGCGTAAGCAGGTAGGCGTCGTGGAGTCCGCGGGCCTCGGCCGCGGCCTTCGCGGCGGAGATCTCCCCGGCGGTCAGGCCGTCCAGGTCGGCAACGTCCTCCACCACCACGGCCAGGTCGTTCGCGTCGGCCTGCAGCGCCAGCTCGAAGGCGGTCTCGGCCTGGGAGATCCGGCCGTTCAGCTCGGTCAGCCGTGCCTTGTCGGCGGCGTCGAGCCCGGCCCCGGCGAGCGTGAGCTCGGTGACGTAGCGCTCCACCAGGTAGCGCTCCTCGGGGCCCAGGGCATGGCGGTCGGCGTGCACCGCCTGTAGCCGGGCGAAGAGCGCGGCGTCCAGCAGGATCGCGTCGCCGTGCGCGGCGAGCCGCGGCGCCAGCTCGGCGCGGATCGCGTCGATCCGGTCGTTGGAGTCGGCGCTGGCCTTGTTGAAGAAGACGCTGAGCGCGCGGTGGAGCCCTACGCCGCTGAGCTCCAACGGGACCAGGGTGTTCGCGAACGTCGCCGGTGCCGGATCGGCCGTGATCGCCGCGATCGCCGCCAGCTGGTCGGCCATCCCCTCCTCGATCGCCGGCGCGTAGTCCTCGTCGGAGATCTCCGCGAAGTGCGGCAGCTGGTACGGCAGGTCGCTGGCCCGCAGCAGGAAGTGCGTCACGGGCTCACCCTAGGTCGTCGCGCGAAGACCGGGGTGAGAGGATTCCGCGCGTGGCTGAGCTGACCTTCCGGACCGGGACGATGGACGCCGGCAAGTCGACCCTGGCGCTGCAGACCAACCACAACCACGCGGCGCGTGGCCGGATCGGGCGGCTCTTCACCTCGCACGACCGCGCCGGCGCGGCGCTGGTCTCCTCCCGGCTCGGACTCACCGCGGAGGCGCACGAGGTCGCCGACGACTTCGACTTCTGGCGCTACACCGTCACCGCGCTCACCCAGGGCGCGCGGATCGACTACCTGATCTGCGACGAGGCCCAGTTCTACACCGCGGCGCAGATCGACCAGCTGGCCAAGGTCGTCGACGAGCTGCAGATCGACGTCTTCTGCTTCGGCATCCTCACCGACTTCCGGACCCGGCTCTTCCCCGGCTCCGCCCGTCTGGTCGAGCTGGCGGACCGCACCGAGGTGCTCCAGGTCGAGGCGCTGTGCTGGTGCGGCAAGCGCGCGACCCACAACGCCCGGACCGAGGACGGCGTGATGGTGACCGAGGGCGAGGTGATCGTGGTCGGCGACGTGGAGTCCGCCGAGGCCGAGGCGGCTGCTGCGGCCGGCGCAGCGGGCACGGCCGGCACGGCCGGTGCGCCGCCGGCGGACCCCACCCACGAGGTGGAGGTGGCCTACGAGGTGCTCTGCCGCCAGCACCACCGCCGGGGCCTCACCGCCGCGCGCGCCCGCGCCGTCAGCCTCTCCCCCGAGCCGCTCCCCTTCACCGGCTAGCCGCCGCGGTGGCTTCGAGGCTCGCTGCGCTCGCGCCTCAACCACCGACACCGGCTCGCCAACCCCAGGCCTCACGGCTGCGATCGCGGGGAACGTGAAGCAAGCGCTCCGGAGGGCGCGACGAAGGAGCAACCGGAGGGCGCGAGCGAGCTTCTCCGCGATGCGGCCGCGGCAAGCCGCCAGGACACGGCAACCACCGCGGCGCCCGACTGCGCGCGCGGCAGCGTGGCCGAGCGAAGCGAGAGACACGCTCGCGCCATCGAACTCAGTCCACCAGGACCGGGATCTCCATCTCCTCGGGCGTCAGCGACCCGTGCATGCCCACCAGCCGCGACTCGTAGGGGAACCCGTCGGTGGACAGGATCGCGTGGTCGTCGCGAGAGGCGACCACCACGTCGCCGAGCCTCGGGGCCACTGCCGGGTCGACGGGGCCGAACCAGCCCCGCGCCACGGCCTCGGCCCGGGACAGCACCTCGGCCCGGTCGCCCAGCCGCTCGCGCCAGGTGGCCAGCACGTCGGGCACCGCGCCGCCGACGCAGTACAGGTGGCGGAACCGCGCCTCGCCGCCGACCAGGGCGACGCCGGAGCGCAGGTCGTCCTCCTCGCTGACGTCGATGCGGCGGTGCGCCGGTACGTCGACCATCCCGTGGTCGGCGACCACCAGCAGCCGCCGGTCCGGCGGCAGCGCGTCGCGCAGCTGCTCGGCCTCGTGGTCGATCATCGCCAGCTGCTGGAGCCACTCGGTGGAGGCCACGCCCCACCGGTGACCGGTCCAGTCGAGGTCGCCGTCGTACACGTAGGTCAGCGAGGGCCGCGCCGCGGAGGCCGCGACCACGGCGGCGATCCGCTCGCCGACCCGGTCCACGCCCACGTAGTCGGCACCGCGGTGGGCGGCCACGGTCAGGCCGCTGCCGTCGAACTCGCGCTTGTTCACCACGCTCACCTGGACGCCCGCGTTCTGCAGGCTGGTGAAGGTGGTCTGGTGCGGCTGCCACTGGACCGGGTCGACGTCGGCGTCCCACACCAGCGCGTTGAGCAGCTGGTCGGTGCCGGGCACCCGGGTGGTGAAGCCGACCAGGCCGTGCCCACCCGGCGGCAGGCCGGTGCCGAGCGAGGTCAGGCTGGTCGACGTCGTCGACGGCACGCCCGCCGTCGCGGGGGCCGAGCCGACCAGGAGCGAGGAGAGGTACGGCGCAGCGGCGGCGTAGCGCTGCAGCAGCCGGGCGCCCAGGCCGTCGATGAGGAAGACCACGTAGGAGGCGGCGTCGGGGAGCACGAGGCCCGACGGCCTGTGCGCCAACGGGCTGCCCAGCGCGGCCGCCACCGCGGGGACCACGTCGCTGAGCGAGCGCTCGCCGTAGGCGGGCGGGCAGAAGTCGCCCACCACCGCGTCCGGGGCGCCGACCGGGCCGGTCACCGGGCCGGTCACCGGCCGCCGCGCGTGCGCGCAGAGAGGGTGGCCGCGAAGCTGAGCAGGCCGCCGACCGCGTCCTTGCCGTCGGCCGCCGCGGAGACCCGCAGCGAGAAGTCGTCGGAGGCCAGCACACCGGTGTACCCGTGGTCGGCGTCGCACTGCGGGTCGTTGCAGGAGGCCGGCTCGAGGTCGACCCGGCTCACCCCACCCCAGCCGATGGTGAGCACGGCCTCGGCCGGGGGCCGCGGGCCCGACGTCGGCTCGGTGACCATCCGGGTGACCACGACCGAGCTCACCGAGGAGAGCGAGACCGCCTCGGTGGAGGTGGAGGTGTAGGGCTCGGGCAGCAGGTCGTCGCCGGTGTGCTCGTCGGTGTGGCAGAGGATCAGCCGGCTCGGGGTGAGCACGATGACGCTCTGGTGGCGGCGTACCTCGTCCCGCTCGAAGGTCGGCTCGTGGTGGACGTAGTAGGACAGCACGTCCTCGCCGCCGACCGCGTCGCTGACCGCGGAGGCGACGACCTCCGGGTAGTAGCCCGTGCGGTCGATCGCGGTACGCAGCTCGGCCGCGCGATCGGCCTGGGGGGCGGAGCGGGTGGGTTCCTGCATGCTGCGCATCCTCCCACGTCGCTCGGATCGCCTCCCGGCACCCCACGACCTCATCGCGGACCACCGCCTCGCGGTCCGAGGTCCCGTCCCGCGTCCCGTCCGGATCCGCCGTACGGCGGCGCGCCGGCGGGCCGTCCTGCCGTCACTCCGGGATGGTCGTGATCAGGTCGGGCATCCGGCGCACGAACGAGTCGGGACGCGGGTCCTTGACCAGGGCCACCCGCGCCGCGGCGGTGAGCACGTTGGCGCCGTCGGCGCCGGCCAGCACCAGCGGCAGCTCCAGCGAGCTGAGCTCGGGCAGCTCGTTCTGCAGCGCCGCGACCTTCGCGATCAGCTGCTCGATCGCGGCGACGTCGACCTGCTCGGTGCCGCGGTAGCCGAAGAGCAGCGGCGAGCTCTTCACCTCGCGCACCATCGCGGAGATGGTCTGGGCGTCGAGCGGCGGGATCCGGTACGAGCGGTCCCCGAGCAGGTCGATCACCGGTCCGGAGATGCCGAACGAGACCACCGGCCCGAAGAGCGGGTCCTCGGTGGAGCGGATCGCGATCGGCACCCCGGGCGGCGCGTTCTTCTGCAGCACGAACGCCGCACGCTCGGGGTCGGTGACGACCCGGTTCAGGGTCTCCCAGGCCTCCGCCAGGTCGTAGGCGGAGCCAATGTTGCGCCACACGTGCGCCTGGTCGGGGCGCTCGCGCACCGACGCGCGGGTGGACTTGAGCACGAGGTCCCAGCCGATCTCCTCGGCGACCGCCGTCGCCTCCTCCAGGCTGGCCACCGGGTAGACCGGCCACACGTCGATGCCGAAGGCGCCGAGCAGGTCGCGCACCTGGGTCTGGTCGAGCTCGACGCCCTCCTCGGCGCGCCCCGGACCGGCCTGCGTCAGCGCCCGGGAGACCAGCTTCTTGGCGCGGCGCTCGTCGATCTCGCCGAGGTCGGCCGGCGCGCCGTCGGGCGTCTTCAGCCACACGGCGTACTCGACCACACGGGCCAGGGCGCGCACGGCGCCCTCCACGGCCGGGTACGACGGCACGGAGCCGCGACCGGCCGAGGAGCCGGCGACGTCGGGCACCCGGAGCAGCTCGGGCACACCCTCGGCGCCGAGGAAGCTGGAGACCAACGGCTTGTCCGACTGCTCCCCCACGGCGGCGAGCACGTTCGCCACCTCCTCGCCCGAGACGTCCAGGGGCGGCAGGTAGACCGCGATCACCGAGTCCACGTCGGGGTCGTCGATGGCGTCGTCGAGGGCGTCCTCGAAGTCCTCCGCGGTGGCGTCGGGGCGCAGCGCGACCGACCGGTTGACCACCAGCCCGACGCCGGAGGCGGCGTCGGCGGCCAGCAGCCCGATCGCGTCGGAGTTGCCGACGATCGCGACCCGGCGTCCGCGCGGCAGCGGCTGGTGGGCGAGCAGCTGCGCGACGTCGAACATCTCGTCCAGGGTGTCGACCTGGATCACGCCGGCCTGCCGGAACATGGCGTCGACGGCGGCCTGCGGGGCGCCGATCCGGCGGACCGTGTGGCCCATCGGCACGCCCTGGGTGGTGCGCCCCGAGCGGACCGCGACGATCGGCTTGCGCTGGGAGACCCGGCGCGCGATCCGGGAGAACTTGCGCGGGTTGCCGATGGACTCCAGGTAC
This sequence comes from Nocardioides sp. GY 10113, assembly GCF_004919105.1. GTDB lineage: Bacteria > Actinomycetota > Actinomycetes > Propionibacteriales > Nocardioidaceae > Nocardioides. The sequence continues at coordinate 21,294 of NZ_STGK01000017.1, read as the reverse complement.
ATCATGACGACCTCGGTGGCGTCGTCCTCCTCCCAGTACTGGAGCAGGTCGTTGCCGGAGACGTCGGCGCGGTTGCCGGCGCTGACGAAGGTGGACAGACCCAGGCCCCGGTTGCGGACCTTCTCCAGGATCGCGGTGCCCAGCGCACCGGACTGGCAGAAGAAGCCCGCGCGGCCGCGGCTCGGCATCACCGAGGAGAGCGAGGCGTTGACCTGCACGCCGGGGTCGGTGTTGATCACGCCCAGGCAGTTGGGGCCGATCAGCCGCAGCCCGTAGGAACGGCACAGGCCGGCGAGGTGGCGCTGCCGGCGGCGGCCCTCCTCGCCGGTCTCGGCGAAGCCGGAGGAGATCACGATCAGCCCGTGCACGCCCTTCGCGGCGCAGTCGAGCACGACGTCGGTCACCGCGTCGGCCGGGACCGCGACGATCGCGACGTCGACGTCGTCGGCGATGTCGTTGACGGTCTTGTACGCCGGCATGCCGGAGACCGCGTTGGCGCTCGGGTTGACCACGTAGACGCGGCCGGTGAAGTCGCCGGTGACCAGGTTGCGCACCAGCACCTGGCCGACGGTCTCCTGGCGGCGGCTGGCGCCGATGATCGCCACCGAGCGCGGGTGGAAGAACCGGTGGATCGAGGCCGACTCGGCGAGGTGCTCGCGGTTGTGCATCACCCCGATCGCGGTGTCGGTCGGGTCGATCGGGAACTCCAGCGTGATCACGCCGTCGTGGTAGCCGCTGACCACCTTGTAGCCGGCGTCGCGGAAGGTCTGGATCATCCGGGTGTTGTCGGGCAGCACCTCGGCGGTGAACCGCTCCAGGCCCCGCTCGCGGCCCGCCTGCGCGAGGTGCTCCAGCAGCAGCTGGGCGATGCCGCGGCCCTGGTGCTGGTCCTCGACCAGGAAGGCGACCTCGGCCTCGTGGTTCTCGATCGTGTCGTAGCGCCCGACCGCGATCATCCGGCCCTGGAGCATCACCACCAGGGCGACGCGGTCGCGGTAGTCGACGTGCGTGAACCGCCGTACGTCGGCCGGCGAGAGCGTCGGCATCGGAGAGAAGAACCGGTAGTACTTCGACTCGTCGGAGACCCGGGCGTAGAACTCGGTCATCAGCGGGCCGTCGTCGGCCCGGATCGGCCGGATGTGCGCGGTCCGCCCGTCGCGGAGCAGGACGTCGCCCTCCCAGTGGGCCGGCGGCGCCTCGACCTCCGGCGCGATCTGCGGCTCGATCTTCACCGGGTCCATCGTCGCCGGGTCGGGCTGCTCCTGGGGGCTCACACCCGAAATCTACCGGGCCGCGCGGCCGGGTCCAGGCGAACGACACCGCTACGGACGGCCCGGGGCGCGCCGGGCGGCGCTCCGCGGAGACCCGGGGACACGCCACGGCGCGCCCTCCGCGCCGTCACCGGGGGCGGCCAGGGAGAATGAGGCCCATGGCACGGCGCAGCAAGCAGGACCCGCTCCCGGAGGATTTCGAGGAGCACATCCTCGACACCGACATCCGCGACGAGATGCAGTCGTCGTTCCTCGAGTACGCCTACTCGGTGATCTACTCCCGGGCGCTGCCCGACGCCCGTGACGGCCTCAAGCCGGTGCAGCGCCGGATCCTCTACACGATGAGCGACATGAGCCTGCGGCCCGACCGCGGCCACGTGAAGAGCGCCCGCGTCGTCGGTGAGGTGATGGGCCGCCTGCACCCGCACGGCGACTCCGCGATCTACGACGCGCTGGTCCGGATGGCCCAGCCGTGGTCGATGCGACTCCCGTTCATCGACGGCCACGGCAACTTCGGCTCCCCCGACGACCCGCCCGCGGCGATGCGTTACACCGAGTGCCGGATGGCGCCGCCCGCGATGGCGATGACCGCGTCGATCGACGAGGACACCGTCGACTTCCGGCCGAACTACGACAGCCGCGAGTTCGAGCCGAGCGTGCTGCCGGCGGCGATCCCCAACCTGGTCGTCAACGGCACCACCGGCATCGCGGTGGGCATGGCCACCAACATGGCCCCGCACAACCTGGTCGAGGTGGTGCAGGCGCTGCGCCACCTGATCCAGCACCCGAAGACCGACGTCGACGGGCTGATGCGCTTCATCCCCGGCCCCGACCTGCCCACCGGCGGCAAGATCGTCGGCCTGGACGGCATCCGCGACGCGTACGAGACCGGGCGCGGCACCTTCAAGATGCGTGCCACCGCGCGCGTCGAGACCTTCGGCCGCCGCAAGGGCATCGTGGTCACCGAGCTGCCCTACGGCGTGGGCACCGAGAAGGTCGTGGAGCGGATCAAGGTCCTGGTCCAGGGCAAGAAGCTGCAGGGCATCGCCGACATCAAGGACCTCACCGACCGCGACCACGGCCTGCGCCTGGTGATCGAGGTCAAGAACGGCTTCGTGCCCGAGGCGGTCCTCGAGCAGCTGTACAAGATGACGCCGCTGGAGGACTCCTTCGGCATCAACAACGTCGCCCTGGTCGACGGCCAGCCGCGCACCCTCGGCCTCAAGCAGATGCTGGAGGTCTTCCTCCAGCACCGCTACGACGTGGTCCGCCGGCGCAGCCAGTTCCGGCGCAACAAGAAGGCCGAGCGCCTGCACCTGGTCGACGGCCTGCTGATCGCGCTGCTCGACATCGACGAGGTCATCCAGGTGATCCGGACCAGCGACGACTCCGGCGCCGCGAAGGAGCGCCTGATCAGCGTCTTCGACCTCTCCCAGGCCCAGGCGGAGTACATCCTCGAGATGCAGCTGCGCCGACTCACCCGGTTCTCCCGGATCGAGCTGGAGAAGGAGCAGGAGACGCTGCGCCGCGAGATCGAGGAGCTGGACGCGATCCTCGCCGACGACGCGCTGCTGCGGAAGGTCGTCTCCGACGAGCTCGCCGAGGTCGCCAAGACCTACGGCACCCCGCGACGTACCGTGCTGCTGGAGTCGGCCGGCTCGGCCGCCGTGGCCGCGGCGGCGGCGCCGCTCGAGGTCGCCGACGACCCGTGCTTCGCGCTGCTCTCGGCCACCGGGCTGCTCGCCCGCACCTCCTCCGCGGAGCCGGTGGGCACCGGCGGCGGTCGGGCCAACCACGACGTGGTGCTCTCCGCGGTGGCCACCACGGCGCGCTCCGACATCGGCGTGGTCACCAGCGCCGGTCGGCTGCTGCGACTCGGGGTGCTCGACCTGCCGTCGATCCCGCCCTCGGCCAACGAGCCCAACCTGCAGGGCGGCCTGCCGCTCTCGGAGGTGCTGTCGCTGTCCACCGGCGAGCGCGCGGTCGCGCTCTGCGCGCTGACCCCCGAGGGTCCGGGGCTGGCGATCGGCACCCGCCAGGGCGTGGTCAAGCGGACCAACCCCGAGGTCCTCAACAAGGACGAGTGGGAGGTGATCGGGCTCAAGGACGGCGACGAGGTGGTCGGCGCGGTCCAGCTGCGCACCGGCACCGAGGAGCTGTGCTTCATCACCAGCGACGCCCAGCTGCTCCACTACCCCGCCGACGTGGTGCGGCCCCAGGGGCGCTCCGGCGGCGGCATGGCCGGCATCCGGGTCGCCGACGGGCAACGGGTGGTCTGGTTCGGCGTCCTCGACTCCTCGCTGGTGGAGCAGGGCGCGGTGGTGGTCACCGCGTCGGGCTCCTCGACCGCCCTGCCGGGCACCGAGCCGGGCGCGGTCAAGGTGACCGAGTTCGTCGAGTACCCGGGCAAGGGCCGGGCCACCGGCGGCGTCCGCTGCCACCGGTTCCTCAAGGGCGAGGACGCCCTGATCTTCGCCTGGGCCGGCCCGGCGCCGGCCCGCGCCGGAGCCGCCAGCGGCGCGCCGATCGACCTGCCGCCGGCCACCGGTCGCCGCGACGGGTCCGGTACGCCGGTGAGCCAGCCGATCGCGGCCTGCGCCGGCCCGCTCGTGATGGCGCTGGGCCAGGGCACCGGCGAGGCCGCCGGCGACGCGTCGGGCGACGCGGCAGCCACGACGGGGTCCGAGGCCTGACATGTGTCAGGGTGACCCCATGACGCCGTTGCGCCCCACGCTCCTCGCTGCCTTCCTGCTCACCTCCGCCGCCCTCACCGCCTGCTCCGGCGGTGACGAGGAGGGATCGGCGGAGAAGGTCGACACGCCCGAGCAGGTCCTCCTCCAGGCCAAGGAGCTGCTCGACGGCACCAGCGGCGTGGAGGCGACGCTGAGCACCGACGAGGACCCCGGCACCGACTACCTGTCCGAGGCCCGCGGCACGATCACCGCCGACCCGGCGGCGTTCGAGGGCACCATCGCCGGTCGAGTGCTGGGCTTCCCGGCCACCGACATCTCCGTGGTCTCGGTCGACGGCAGCGTCTGGATCGACGTGCCGTTCAGCGGCTGGACCGACGAGTACTCGCCCCAGGACTTCTGCGGCCCCGACCCGGCGACCCTGCTCGACCCCGACACCGGCGTCTCCGGCGTGCTCACCTCGGCCACCGACCTGTCGGCCGGCGACTCCGAGCGGGCCGAGGACGACCCCTCGGTCGTGATCACGCCCTACACCGGCACCGTCCCCGGGGACGCGATCCGCGAGGTGCTCCCCTGCACCGAGTCCGACGACGTCGAGGCGACCTTCACCATCGACGACGAGGGCTACCTGCGCACCGCCGACATCACGGGCGCCTTCTTCCCCGACTCGGACCCGATCACCTACCGGATCGCGATCGACGCCTACGACGTCACCAAGGACATCCAGGCGCCGAAGTGAGCCGCCGGTGACCGACATGGGAGGCGCGTCCCCGGGGGTGGGCTCGTCGATGGACCGCGCCCTGCTCGCGCTGTGCGCGTTCGCGGTGGCCTTCGCCGCCGTCGACACCTACGTCGTGGTCCTGGCGCTGCCGGACATGATGGCGGCCGCCGGGATCTCGGTCGAGGACCTGCAGCAGGCCGCGCCGATCGTCTCCGGCTTCCTGCTCGGCTACATCGCCACCCTCCCCCTGATCGGGCGCGTCGCCGACCTGCGTGGCCAGGTGCCCGTGCTGCGCATGTCGCTGGCGCTGTTCGCCCTCGGCTCCGCGCTCACCGCCGTCTCCCCCGAGCTGGTCACCATGGTGGTCGGCCGGTTCCTCCAGGGCGTCGGCGGCGGCGGGCTGGTGCCGGCGACCATGTCCCTGGTCGCGGCGCTCTACCCGCCGCACCGCCGCGGGATCCCGCTGGGGCTGGTCTCGGCCGTCCAGGAGTTCGGCAGCGTCCTCGGCCCGCTGTACGGCGCCCTGGTGCTCTCCTTCGGCACCTGGCGCGCCATCTTCGCCCTCAACCTGGCCGTCGGCGTGCTGCTGATCCTCGCGCTGCGCGTGCTCGGCGGCGGTACCCCCACCGCCGGGGCGGCCCCGGTACGGCGCCGACGACCCGACCTGGTCGGGCTGGCGCTGCTGCTGGTCACCCTCGGCGCCGGGCTGATCACGTTCGTCCAGCCGCCCGCGATCAAGCGCGACCTGACCTGGGGCCAGATCTTCATCCCCACCGTCGAGGACGGGTCGCGGTGGACCACGCCGGCCGGCCTGGTCGCCGCGCTCGCCGCCGCGCTGTTCCTGCTCTGGTGCTGGTTCGGTCGCGATCCGCTGGTCGACCTGCGCGGCTGGCTGCGCGTCGGCGTCGAGGCGGACCTGGTCGGCGCACTGCTGCTCGGCGCCGCGCTGGCGGGGGTGGTGCTCGCGTTCGCCACCGCGGACCCCGAGGTCGCCGTCTTCTCGCCGCAGGGGCCGTGGTTCCTGGTCGCCGCGGCCATCGCGGCCGTGGCGTTCGCCGTCCACCTGCGCCGCGCCGCCGCCCCCGTCGTGCCGCGCGGCGCGCTGCGCGCCACCCCGGCCTGGGGCTCGCTGGTCGTCAGCTTCCTGGTCGGCTGGGCACTGATCGCAGCGCTCGTCGACATCCCGCTCTTCGCCCGCACCACCGTCTACCCCGACTCCCAGCTCTCGGCGGCGCTGGTGCTGCTGCGCTTCCTCGCCGCGCTCCCCGTCGGAGCGCTGATCGGCGGCTGGCTGCTCCAGCGGCTGCCCGCGGGCGCGGTCGCCGCGGGCGGGATGCTCGCCGCCTCCGCCGCGTTCCTGGTCATGGCCCGGTGGGACGCCACCAGCCTGGAGTCGTTCGCTGCCAACATCCCCCTGGTGCTCGGCGGTCTCGGCTTCGGACTCGCCCTGGCCCCGGTCAACGCCGCGATGCTGGCCAGCACCACCGACGAGGCCCACGGGCTGGCCTCCGCCCTGGTCGTGGTCGGCCGGATGGTCGGCATGCTGGTCGGCATCTCCGCGCTGACCACCCTCGGCCTGCGCCGGCTCTACGAGGAGCGCGCGGCCCGTCCCGAGCTCAGCCTCACCGAGCTGGGGGTGCTGCAGGAGCAGGCCGTCTTCGCCGGCGCCGCGGTCGCGGCCGCCGCGGCGGCGGTGCTGGCCGTCGTACTGTTCCGGTCGGCGCCGACCCGGGCGGTCCCGGTGACCGAGGCCCTGCGCGCCGGCGGATGACGCGCCGCTACTCTCACCCTCATGGGTGACTTCGACGACCTCCTCGCCGCGAACCAGGACTTCGCCGCGAGCGACTTCAACTTCGGTGGCTTCGACGGCGTCGCGCAGGCCGGCGTCGCGCTGGTGACCTGCATGGACTCCCGCATCGACCCGCTGCGCATGCTCGGCCTCAAGCCGGGTGACGCCAAGATCTTCCGCAACCCCGGCGCCCGCGTCACCGAGGCGGCGCTCGAGGCGATCGTCCTCGGCGTGCACCTGCTGAACGTGGACCGGGTCCTGGTGGTCCCGCACACCCGCTGTGCGGTCGCCTCGAACTCCGAGGAGACGCTGCGCGAGCGCGTGGCGGCCTCGGCCGGGACCGACGCCACCTGGCAGCGGTTCCAGGTGGTGGAGGACCAGGTCGCGACCCTCGGCCTGGACATCCACCGCATCACCAGCCACCCGCTGGTTCCCGACACCGTCAAGGTCGGCGGCTTCATCTACGACGTCGACTCCGGCCTCCTCAACCAGAAGTACTGAGACATGCCCCTCTCCCCTCTCGGGACGCCGCGCTCGGCCGCGGCCACCACCGCCCTCATGCTCGGATCCGGTGAGCTCGGCAAGGAGGTGGTGATCGAGCTGCAGCGCCTCGGCGTGGAGACGATCGCCGTCGACCGGTACGCCGACGCGCCGGCCATGCAGGTCGCGCACCGCGCGCACGTGATCGACATGCAGGACGCCGACGCCCTGCGCGCGCTGCTGCGCGAGGAGCGGCCCGACGTCGTCATCCCCGAGATCGAGGCCATCGCCACCGGCGTGCTGGCCGAGCTGGAGTCGGCCCAGGAGTGGCCGCTGCGGGTCGCGCCGACCGCGCACGCCACGGTGCTGACGATGAACCGCGAGGGCATCCGGCGCCTGGCGGCGGAGGAGCTCGGGCTGCCGACGTCGCCGTACGAGTTCGTGGAGTCGCTGGCCGAGCTCGAGGCGGCCGCGGACAAGCTCGGCTGGCCGGTCGTGGTGAAGCCGGTGATGTCCTCCTCCGGCAAGGGCCAGTCGCTGGTCCGCACGCCCGAGGACGTGGCGGCGGCGTGGGAGTACGCCCAGACCGGCGGCCGGGGCACCCAGACCACGCGGTGCATCGTCGAGGGCTTCGTCTCCTTCGACACCGAGATCACGATGCTGACCGTGCGCCACGCGGGCGGGACGAGCTTCTGCGACCCGGTCCACCACCTGCAGCAGGACGGCGACTACTGCGAGTCGTGGCAGGCGCCCGCCGACGGCTCGGCGCTGTCGCCCGCGGTGATCGCCGCCGCGCAGGACGTGGCCAGGAAGGTGACCGACGCGCTCGGCGGCTACGGCCTGTTCGGCGTCGAGCTCTTCCTGGCCGGCGAGGACGTGATCTTCTCCGAGGTCTCCCCTCGCCCGCACGACACCGGTCTGGTGACGCTGGTCAGCCAGGACGTCAGCGAGTTCGGCCTGCACGCCCGCGCGGTCCTCGGGCTGCCGGTCGCCGCGACGCGCCTGCCGGGTGCGGCGGCGTCGTGGCCGGTCAAGGTGCGCGGCACCGGCGTGCCGTCGTTCGACGGCCTCGCCGAGGCCTACGCGATCGACCCGAGCGTCCAGGTCCGCCTGTTCGGCAAGCCCCGCGTCGAGGGCGAGCGCCGGGTCGCGGTGACCCTGGCCCGTGGCGCCACCACCGAGGAGGCCCGCGCGAACGCGAAGGCCGCCGCCGAGGCGCTGACCGTCACCCTCTCCTAGCGCGAGTGGGTGGCCAGCACCGCCCGACTTCGTCGTCAGCGCCGGCCGAGTCGGTCGAAGGCGACAGCACCATGTCGCTTCTGACCGACTCGGGCGGCGCTGGCCACCGACTCGGGCGGCGCTGACGAACGACTCAGTCGGCGGTTTCCACCTTCTCGGCTACAGGTGGTCGCGCAGCGCCTTGTCGACCAGCGCGCCCGGGAACTCCCCGAGCCGCGCCCCCAGCGTGGACAGGTCACCGATCTCCCCGGCGACGTCGAGCCACGCCCCGACCTCTGCCACCGGGTCGGCTCCGAGCAGCACGTCGAGGAGGAGCGGACAGTCGATGGCGCCCCCGTCCGGCTCCGGCGCCACCGCGGCCGCCCAGCACCCGAGCTCGAGCCGGAGCGGGGCCTGCGGCCCCGGCGCCTCGGCGCGCAGGTCGACGTACCAGAAGAGGTCACCCACGGCGATCCGCAGGTGGCCGCGGCGTGCCTTGGCGCCGCGCTGCTTCAGCAGCGCGGTCACCGCCTTCCTCGTCTCCGGGACCGCCATCAGGCGTCGAGCGCCTCGACGTCGACCTCGTAGGCGCCCTGCACGATGAACTCCTTGCGCGGCGCGACCTCCGAGCCCATCAGCAGCTCGAACACCGCGGTGGCGTCGGCCGCGTCGTCGATGGTCAGCCGTCGCAGGGTACGGCGGCGCGGGTCCATCGTGGTCTCGGCCAGCTGGTCGGCGTCCATCTCACCCAGACCCTTGTAGCGCTGCACCGGGTCCTTCCACTTGACGTTCTTCTTCCGCAGCTCGGCCAGCTTCCGCTGCAGCTCGTCGTCGGAGTAGGTGTAGACGTACTTGTCCTGCCCCTTCTTGGGGTTGGAGATCTCGATCCGGTGCAGCGGCGGGACCGCGGAGAAGACCCGGCCCTCCTGGATCATCTCGGGCATGTACTTGAAGAAGAGCGTGGCCAGCAGGCACCGGATGTGCGCGCCGTCGGAGTCCGCGTCGGCCATGAAGATGATCCGGCCGTAGCGGGCGGCCTCGAGGTCGAAGGTCCGCCCGGAGCCGGCGCCGACGACCTGGATGATCGAGGCGCACTCGGCGTTCTTGAGCATGTCGCCCACGGACGCCTTCTGCACGTTCAGGATCTTGCCGCGGATCGGCAGCAGCGCCTGGAACTCCGAGCTCCGGGCCAGCTTGGCGGTGCCGAGCGCGGAGTCACCCTCGACGATGAACAGCTCGGTGCGCTCGTTGTCGTTGGCCCGGCAGTCGGCCAGCTTCGCCGGCAGCGTCGAGGACTCCAGCGCGTTCTTCCGGCGCTGCGTCTCCTTGTGCTGGCGGGCCGCGACGCGGGTCTTGGCGGCGCCGACGACCTTCTCCATGAGGAGCTTGGCCTGGGCCTTCTCGGTCCGCTTGGAGGAGGTCAGGAACTCCTTGAGCTGGGCGGCGACGATCTTGCGGACCGCGCCGCGCACCGCCGGCGTACCGAGGATCTCCTTGGTCTGGCCCTCGAACTGGGGCTCGGCCAGGCGCACGGTGACCACACCGGTCAGGCCCTCGAGGATGTCGTCCTTGATCACGTCGTCGTCGTTGACCTTGAGCGCCTTCGTGGCCCGCATGGCCTCGTTGAAGGTCTTGGTCAGCGCGGCCTCGAAACCGGAGACGTGGGTGCCGCCCTTGGGCGTCGCGATCACGTTCACGAACGAGCGCAGCGTGGTGTCGTAGCCGGTCCCCCAGCGCACCGCGACGTCGACGGTCAGCTCGCGCTCGACGTCCTGGGGCACCAGGTGGCCCTGGTCGTCGAGGAGCGGGACGGTCTCGGTGAAGGTGTCGGTGCCCTGCAGGCGGAGCACGTCGGTGACGGGCTCGTCGTCGGCGAGGAAGTCGCAGAACTCGGCGATTCCGCCGTCGTGGCGGAACTTCTCCTCGGTCGGCTCCGGCCCCCGCAGGTCGCGGATCACGAGCTCGAGCCCCGGGACGATGAACGACGTCTGCCGCGCGCGCCCGATCAGCCCGTCGAGCACGAAGCCGGCGTCCTTGGTGAAGATCTGGCGGTCGGGCCAGAACCGCACCCGGGTGCCCGAGGTGCCCTTCGCGACCCGCTTGCCCTTGCGCGAGAGACCGGCCTGCGGGGTGAAGGTCGCGCTCGGGCCCTCGCCGTCGAAGACGCCGGGCACGCCGCGCTGGAAGCTGATGCCCTGCGTCGCCGGCGAGCGGTCGACGTCGATGTCCATCCGGGCCGACAGCGCGTTGACGACCGAGAGGCCCACGCCGTGCAGTCCGCCGGTGGCGGCGTACGACGAGCCGCCGAACTTGCCGCCCGCGTGGAGCTTGGTGGCGACCAGCTCGACGCCGGTCATCCCGCTCTTGGGCTCCTTGTCGGTGGGGATGCCACGACCGTCGTCGTAGACCTCGACCGAGCCGTCGTCGTGGAGGGTCACCTCGACGCGGTGCGCGGCACCGGCCAGCGCCTCGTCGACGCCGTTGTCGATGATCTCCCACACGCAGTGCATGAGACCCCGGGTGTCGGTCGAACCGATGTACATGCCCGGGCGCTTACGGACGGCCTCGAGGCCCTCGAGCACCAGGAGATGGGCAGCGGTGTAGGTGTTGTCGGCGATGGTGGAACTCCCTTCGAACGCAGACCAAATCTACCCGCGACACGCCGGAGGACGTTGCAGGCGCACCCGGCGAGGGTGGTCCACCATGGCGCCACCGGCGACGGCGCGGGCGCCCGAGCCGGGGGCGACATCGGGGTCGCTGAGGAGCTGCCCGCTCCGCGGCCGGTGACAAGGATGTTTCGGGCCGTGGAAATCTCGTCACCCGCGGCACTTCCCGTGGTTGTATGACGTGGGTCAGACCACACGCGGACGGGAATCTTTGCACCAGTCGCTACGTTGATCCGGGCGTCACCCTTTTCGGGTGGCGAAGGAAGAGAGAGAGGCCGTCGTGACAACTGCCGTTGCCCCTAGCGCTCAACTGACCGCCGAGGACCGGTGCGACCGGTGCGGCGCTCAGGCCTACCTCCGCGTCGAGCTCGCCATCGGCGAGCTGCTGTTCTGCGGCCACCACGCCCGCGAGCACGGTGCGGCCCTGAAGGAGATCGCCGTGAGCGTCCAGGACGAGACCCACAAGCTGACCGGTTCGCCGGCCGCGTCCGACGACGCGAGCTGACCGACACCGACGACCACACGACGAAGGGTCCCGGGAGTTCCCGGGGCCCTTCGTCGTACCCAGCCAGAGATCGGGGCACCGCCGCACCATGGGCATCCTCTTCGCACTGACCGCCGCAGGCGCCTACGGCGTCTCCGACTTCGTCGGCGGCCTGGCCTCCCGTCGTACGTCGGCCTGGCCGGTGGCCCTGCTCTCCGGCGTCGGCGCGCTCCTGGGCTCGCTGCTCCTGGCGGCCGGCGGCACGGGTGACCCGGCCGCTGCCGACCTGTGGTGGGGCCTCCTCGCGGGACTCGGCAGCGGCTTCGGCACGGCGTTCCTCTACCGCGGCTTCGCGTCGGGCCGGATGGGGGTCGTCGCCCCGGTCTCTGCGGTCGGCGCCGCACTGCTCCCGGTGGCGGTGAGCGTGCTGGCCGGTGAGCGGCCCGCGCTGCTGGTCTGGCTCGGGATCGCGGCGGCGCTGCCCGGCATCTGGTTGGTGGCTCGCGAGCCGGCCACCGACAACGGCCCACTCGGCGGCACCGCGGGCCTGCTCGACGGCGGCCTGGCCGGCGTCGGCTTCGGCGTGCTGTTCATCGCGACGGGCCAGGTGCCCGACGGAGCGGGCTACTGGCCCCTGGTGGCCACCCAGGCGGCGTCGATGGTCGCGATCGTCGCGCTGGCGATGCTCTTCGGCGCCTCGTGGCGCCCCACGGCCCGCACGGAGGCGTGGGGACTGGCCGCGGGCCTGCTGGCCACCCTGGCGGTGCTCTGCTTCCTGCTGGCCACCCAGGCCGGCCTGCTCACCATCGCGGCCGTGCTGACCTCGCTCTACCCGGCGATCACGGTGCTGCTCGCGGCGCTCGTGCTGCGCGAGCGCATCTTCCCGCCGCAGGCCGTCGGCCTCGCGCTGTGCGGTGGTGCGGTCGCGCTCGTCGCGCTCGGCTGAGCCGACCGGCACCGGCCCCCGCAACGACGGACGGCCGGCACCACCCGAAGGTGGCGCCGGCCGTCGACGTCTGCTGACCCGGACTCAGTCCAGGTAGTCGCGCAGGACCTGCGAGCGCGACGGGTGCCGCAGCTTCGACATCGTCTTGGACTCGATCTGACGGATCCGCTCGCGGGTCACGCCGTAGACCTTGCCGATCTCGTCCAGCGTCTTCGGCTGGCCGTCGGTGAGGCCGAAGCGCATCGAGACCACGCCCGCCTCACGCTCGGAGAGGGTGTCCAGCACCGCGTGCAGCTGCTCCTGGAGCAGGGTGAAGCTCACCGCGTCCGCGGGCACGATCGCCTCGGAGTCCTCGATCAGGTCACCGAACTCCGAGTCGCCGTCCTCGCCCAGCGGCGTGTGCAGCGAGATCGGCTCACGGCCGTACTTCTGGACCTCGACGACCTTCTCGGGGGTCATGTCGAGCTCCTTGGCGAGCTCCTCCGGGGTGGGCTCGCGACCCAGGTCCTGGAGCATCTGCCGCTGGACGCGGGCGAGCTTGTTGATGACCTCGACCATGTGCACCGGGATCCGGATGGTCCGGGCCTGGTCGGCCATGGCGCGGGTGATCGCCTGCCGGATCCACCAGGTCGCGTAGGTGGAGAACTTGTAGCCCTTGGTGTAGTCGAACTTCTCGACCGCACGGATCAGACCGAGGTTGCCCTCCTGGATCAGGTCCAGGAAGAGCATGCCGCGGCCGGTGTAGCGCTTGGCCAGCGAGACGACGAGACGCAGGTTGGCCTCGAGCAGGTGGTTCTTGGCGCGGCGGCCGTCCTCGGCGATCCACTCCAGCTCCTCGAGGAGCTTGGGGGTGATCTTGCCGCCGGCGGCGAGCTTCTCCTCGGCGAAGAGGCCGGCCTCGATCCGCTTGGCGAGCTCGACCTCCATCTCGGCGTTCAGCAGCGGCACCTTGCCGATCTGCTTGAGGTAGTCCTTGACCGGGTCGGCGGTCGCGCCGGCGACCATGACCTGCTGCTCGGGCTCGTCGGTGTCGTCGGCGGCCGAGACGACGAAGCTGGCTTCCTTCTCGTCCTCGGCGATGGTCGGGTCGGACTTGACGTCCTTCTCGAACTGCTCGTCGGAGATGTCCGGCAGGACCTTCTTGCCGTCAGGGCCGATCACCGGCGCCGCCGCGGCAGCGCCGTCGGCGGTGGCCGGGGCCTCCGCTGCCGGCGCGGCCTTCTTGGCGGCCGCGGCCTTCTTGGCCGGAGCGGCCTCGGCCTCGGCGGCCGCCTTCTTGGCCGGAGCGGCCTTCTTGGCGGTCTTCTTGGTCGCGGTCCGCGAGGTCGCGGCGACGGCGCGCGTGTCGACCGGCATCGCCACGGAGATCCCGAGACCGGTGATGTGCGCCATCAGGGGCTTGAGCTGGGCTGGCGCGACGTCGGCGTCGGTGAACGCCTGACGCACATCCTCGGGAGTCACGCTCCCGGTCGGGGCCGCTCGCTCGATGAGGGCGACGATGGAGGGGTGCTCAAGCACCTCGGTCGGGACCTTGCGTGCGTTCGAGGACACGAACACCTCTCGATACTTGCGGAGATTCCGATACGGGCAGTCAGGGCGCGGCTAAGCCCGGAGGCGTCAAGACCGCTGATCACATTGTGCCACGGTCATGGTCACGCTCCACGCCGGCCCGGCGCTTTGGACCGGCGCAGGTGCGGCCGCGGGGCGACCGGACGTGTGGCGCCGGCCACGCGACGAGCGACCGTCAGCAGGAAACGGACCTCCGAGGAGCCCTGATCGGCATGGCAAAGGTCACGCCTGCGCCTTGGCGGCCGCCTTCTTCTCCTTCTTGTACTCCCGCACCTTCTGCAGGGACTCCGGGTCGACCACGTCGGCCACCGAGCGGTACCCCTCCAGCGCGTAGTCGCCGGCGACCTTCTCCCAGCCGGCCGGCACGACACCGAGCTGCTTGGCCAGCAGCGCCACGAAGATCTTCACCTTCTGGGCGCCGAAGCCCGGCAGCGCCTGCAGCCGCTTGGCGAGGTCCTTGCCGTCGGCGGCCTCGGTCCAGATCCGGGCCGCGTCGCCGTCGTACTCGTCGGTGACGATGCGGGCCAGCTCCTGCAGTCGCGCCGACATCGAGCCCGGGAACCGGTGGATCGCCGGCGTCGTCGCGCACAGCGCCGCGAACTCCTCCGGGTCCGCGGAGGCGATCTCGGCGGGGTCGAAGGAGCCCAGGCGGCCGTTCACCTTGTGCGGCCCGGCGAAGGCGTGCTCCATCGGGTACTGCTGGTCGAGCATCATCCCGACGAGGAGCGCGAACGGGGAGTCGGTCAGCAGCTGGTCGGCGGCGTCGTCGCCGGTGATGTGGATCGCCATGGCGTCCATTCTCCCCCGGCTCCCCTGGACCGCGGCGTCGCCCCGGCGCGCTCGCCCGCCGCCGGCGACCGCGCGCACCGGCGCGTCGTCTGAAGTCAAGAACCTGTCGTCCGAGGCCAAGCCATTGCCGGGACCGCGGTCGCATGATGGGCTGGAGTTCCGCCCGCGACCTCAGGAAAGGGAGTACCCAACGATGCTGCTCACCACCCCCCTGCGCACCACGCGCGCCCGCCACGCCGGAGAGGCCCTCTGATGCGCGCGGTGGTGCTCACCGACGGCAAGCTCGAGCTGACCGAGATCCCCGAGCCGACCCCTGGCCCCGGCGAGGTCCTCGTCGAGGTGCTGGCGACCGGCATCTGCGGTTCCGACAAGTCCTGCATCCACCACCCGGAGGCGTTCAACGCCGCGTCGCAGCGCAACTTCGGCGTCGAGATGCTGGACCTCTCCAAGCCGCTGGTCCTCGGCCACGAGTTCTCCGCGAAGATCGCCGCGTACGGCCCCGAGACCGAGCAGAAGCTGCCGGTCGGCACCCGCGTCGTCGCCGTGCCCGCGCTCCCGCGCGAGCAGAGCGTCCTGGTCGGCTTCGGCGGCATCGACACCCCTGGCGGCTTCGCCGAGAAGGCCGTCCTCAACGAGCAGCTGCTGGTCCCGGTCCCGGACAACGTCTCCGACGAGCTCGCCGCCCTCACCGAGCCGCTCGCCGTGGCGCTGCACTCGCTGAACCGGATCGAGATCGACGAGAACGACGTGCCGCTGGTCGTGGGCTGCGGCCCGATCGGCCTGGCCACCATCCTGCTGCTCAAGGCCCGCGGGATCGGCCCGGTCGTGGCCACCGACCTCTCGCCCGAGCGGCGCGAGTTCGCCAAGCGCGTCGGCGCCGACGTCGTGGTCGACCCGGCTGTGGACAACGCCTACCAGGCCTGGATGGCGGCTGCCGCGACCGACGACCCGGCCAAGATGGCGGCGCCCACCATGGTCGCCGGCCAGCTGCCGCTGCGCCCGACGGTCGGCTTCGAGTGCACGGGTGTCCCCGGCCTCCTGGCCCAGATGATGACCGGCGCCCCGCCGGCGAGCCGGATCATGGTCTCCGGCATGAACCTCGGGGACGACGTCATCCAGCCCGGCACCGGCATCCTCAAGGAGCTGGACATCAAGTTCACGCTCTACTACACGCCGCAGGAGTACGCGGAGGCCCTCCGCGTCATGGCCGACGGCGAGATCGACGCCTCGCCGCTGATCACCGGCGAGGTCGGGTACGACGGCATCGCGGACGCCGTCGCGAAGCTCGGCACCTCGCCGACCGACGCGAAGATCCTGATCAAGCCCGGTCTCTGAGGCCGTGCGGTCCGCGGGCCGCTGATCGATCCCTTCGGCTGGGGCGGGTGCTACCCGCCCCAGCCGAACGCGATTCCGCCCCCGACGACCACCAGCGCCCAGACGCCGACCGAGGCCAGGCCCAGCCACACCGGCCGGCGCGGCCGCTCGTGGAAGGCCCGCAGGCACGCGGCCAGCAGCCCTGCCCACACGGAGAGCAGCGCGATCAGCACCCACCACGGCACCAGCGGGCCGCTGGCGGCGTACAGGAAGAACGACGCGGCCATCAGCACCAGCCCCGCGAAGGGCCAGGGCGACACCACCCGGCCGGAGGCAGGGTCGACGACGACCCGCCTGATCCGGCGGCGACGAGCCACTCAGTCCCCGTCCTCGACGTCGTCGTTCCAGGCCGGGTCGTGCTCCCACGCCTCGGTGCGCTCCGCCGCCTTCTCCAGGGCCCGCGAGGCCTCCGCCTCGGTCTCGTAGGGCCCCAGCCGATCCTTGTTCGGGCAGCCCTCGGTGCCCTCGACGGTGTGGTGCGTGAGGCAGAACCAGTACGCCATGGGGTGAACCTACTCCGCCGGACGCCACCCGCCGTCGTTCCGCCGAGCAAGCGCAACATTCGCGTTACGCGGCATGAGTAGGGTCCGGCACATGGGCACGATGTTCGACGACTACGGGGCGAGTGGGCCCGCGTACGACGAGATGTTCGACGGGCCGGACCTCCGATCGCCCTACCTGCGACTGCGGGACTCCCTGGAGAAGATGACCACGCCCGACCTGGTCGGCCGGGTCGAGGCGCTGCAGGCCAGCTACCTCGACCAGGGCGTCACCTTCGACATCGGCGGCGAGGAGCGGGCGTTCCCGCTCGACATCCTGCCCCGGGTGATCGAGACCGCCACGTGGTCGACCATCGAGCGCGGCGTCCAGCAGCGCGTCAAGGCGCTGGAGATGTTCCTCTCCGACGTCTACGACGCCGGCAACGTCTTCGACGACGGCGTCATCCCGCGCCGGGTGATCGCCACCTCCTCCCACTTCCACCGCGCCGCGGCGACGATCCGGCCCGCCAACGGCGTGCGCGTCCACGTGTCCGGGATCGACCTGATCCGCGACAACCACGGCGAGTTCCGGGTCCTCGAGGACAACGTGCGGGTCCCCTCCGGGGTCTCCTACGTGATGACCAACCGGCGGGCGATCTCGGCCGCGCTGCCCGAGACGATCACCCAGCACCGGATCCGACCGGTGGCCGGGTACCCGCAGCGACTGCTCGCCGCGCTGCGGGCCGCGGCGCCGGCCGGCGTCACCGACCCGACCGTCGTCGTACTGACCCCGGGGGTCTACAACGGCGCCTACTTCGAGCACGCGCTGCTGGCCCGGACCATGGGCATCGAGCTGGTCGAGGGCCGCGACCTGGTCTGCCGGCGCGGCGAGGTGATGATGCGGACCACCAAGGGCCTCGCCCCGGTGCACGTCATCTACCGCCGCATCGACGACGAGTTCCTCGACCCGGTGCACTTCCGCGCCGACTCGGTGCTCGGCTGCCCGGGCATGATCGACGCCGCGCGGGCGGGCAACGTGACCCTGGCGAACGCGGTCGGCAACGGGGTGGCCGACGACAAGCTCGTCTACACCTACCTGCCCGACATCATCCGCTACTACCTGGGCGAGGAGCCGGTGCTCCGCAACGTCGACACCTGGCGGCTGGGTGACGCCGACGCCCGCGAGGAGGTCCTGGACCGTCTCGACGAGCTGGTCCTCAAGCCGGTCGACGGCTCGGGCGGCAAGGGCATCGTGATCGGACCGCGCGCCACCCGCGACGAGCTCGACGAGCTGCGGGTCAAGCTGTTGGAGGACCCGCGCTCCTGGATCGCCCAGCCGGTGGTCCAGCTCTCCACGGTGCCGACCTTCGTGGACGGCGAGCTGGGCCCGCGCCACGTCGACCTCCGACCGTTCGCGGTCAACGACGGGGACGACGTCTGGGTGCTGCCCGGCGGCCTGACCCGGGTGGCGCTGGCCAAGGGCGAGCTCATCGTGAACTCCTCCCGGGGCGGCGGCTCGAAGGACACCTGGGTGCTCGCCGGCCCGCTGGACTCGCTCACCGTGCACGGCGGGCAGCAGCAGGAGCAGCAACAACAGCAGTCGACCGGGACCGCGCCCGACGCGGCCGGCGCGGTCGACGGCGCCACGACCGACGGGACCGAGGGGGACGCGGCATGCTGAGCCGGATCGCGGAGTCGATGTTCTGGATCGGCCGTTACGTCGAGCGTGCCGAGGACACCGCTCGGATCCTGGACGTGCAGACCCAGCTCGTGCTCGAGGACGCGAGCGTGGACGAGGAGCAGACCTGCCGTGACCTGCTGGCCAGCATGGGCATCGAGCCGGAGGACTTCCCCACCACGCTGACCATCGACCGGGTGCTGGCCGCACTCGCCTACTCCCCCGCCTCCCCGACGTCCATCGCCAACGCGCTGGCCTCCGCGCGCGAGGCCGCCCGCGGCGCCCGGGAGACGCTCTCGGTGCCGCTGTGGGAGGTCATCAACACCACCTACCTGTCGATCCCGTCGCGCCGGTTCGAGTCGCTGCGGCCGCCGTACGTCTTCCAATGGGTGCGCGAGCGCGCGGGCCTGATCAACGGCGTCGCCGACGCGACGATGACCCGCGACCTGGGCTGGCACTTCCTGCTGCTCGGACGCTTCATCGAGCGCGCGGACATGACTTCGCGGATGGTCGCCTCGACGGCCCTGGCCGGAGGCTCGCCGGAGCAGTGGCGGACCACGCTGCGCGCCTCCGGTGCCTACGAGGCGTTCCTGCGCACCTACCGCGGCGTCGAGACCGAGGCCGCGGCCGCCGAGTTCCTGCTCCTCGACCGGCTGTTCCCGCGGTCCGCGGCGTTCTCGCTGGCGCGCGCCGAGCAGTGCCTGGAGAACCTCGGCGACGAGCCGCGCCGGGCCGGGTTCGAGGACGAGGCACACCGGCTGATCGGGCGCACCCGCGCCGAGCTGGAGTACCGCTCACTGGCGGACCTGATCACCGAGCTGCCCGAGGAGATGGAACGGCTGCAGCAGACCTGCGCTGCGGCCACGGACGCGATCACCCGGCGCTACTTCGCTGGCGCCGAGGCTGTCTCGTGGAAGGGAGTGCAGGTGTGATGCAGCTGCGGATCGTGCACACCACGGAGTTCGCCTACGACGGCGCGGCGAGCGCGTCGTACAACCAGGCCCGGATGACGCCGGCGACCTCGCCCGAGCAGATCGTGCTGCACCACCGGATCGACGTGACCCCGGCGCCGTGGTCCTTCGGGTACCGCGACTACTTCGGCAACAACGTGCTGGCGTTCGAGGCCGGCGACCCGCACGAGTCGATGAAGGTGGTCGCCACCTCGACCGTGCAGGTCAACCGCGCGGAGCCGGCCGACCCGAGCACGCCCTGGGAGGCGTACGGCGAGCGCGACGTGGCCGACCGGTGGACCGAGTACCTCGACCTGCCCGAGCTCGTCGACCCGCCGACCGACTTCCTCGCCGAGGTGCGCGCGGTGGCCGACGTGGCGGTGCTGCCCGGCGCCGCTGCGCGCGAGATCTGCCGTCTGGTGCACGAGGCGATCGAGTTCCAGCCCGGGGCCACCGACGTCTCCACCCCCGCCGCGACGGCGTGGAAGCAGCGCGCGGGGGTGGTGCAGGACATGGTCCACCTGGCGATCGGCGGGCTGCGCGCGATCGGGATCCCGGCGCGCTACGTCTCGGGGTACGTCCACCCCGTCGCCTCGCCGGTCCTCGGCGAGACCGTCTCCGGCGACTCGCACGCGTGGCTGGAGTGGTGGGACGACGGCTGGAAGGGCTTCGACCCCTCGACCAACGCCGCGCCCGACGACCGGTACGTGGCCGTCGCGCGCGGGCGCGATTACGAGGACGTCCCGCCGCTGCGCGGGATCTACTCCGGTGCGGAGACGTCGCAGATGACCGTCTCCGTCGAGGTCACGCGGATCTCCTGAGGTCTGTCGCTCCGGGCTGCGCGGTGGCTGGCTTGGGGGGTGCACGTGGGTGCCGAGGCTGGCGTGGGTCGTGTGCCTGAGAACTCGGGCTGGCGTGGGGTCGTGTGCCTGAGAACTCGCTATAGGTGGGCCTCAGGCACACGACCCGCCCGGGGCCGACGGTCTGGACACAGTCGTGTGCCCCAGAAACCGCTATAGGCGGGTCTCAGGCACACGACCCGCCCGGGGCCGACGGTCTGGACACAGTCGTGTGCCCCAGAAACCGCTCTAGGCGGGTCTCAAGCACACGACCCACCCCGAGCCGCTGGACTGGACACACTCGTGTGCCCCAGAACCCGCCATAGGCGGGCCTCAGGCACACGACCCCTCGGTGCGGGGCATGCGCCGCGTCCCGGTGTCGCCGTCAGATCCGGCCGGCCAGCCGCTCGACCCGCAGCACCGCGAGCTCGTGCTCGACGTCACCGCTCATCACCGCCGCGAGGCGCAGGTGACCGAGCGCGTCGTCGTACCGGCTCTGGCGCTCGAGCGCGCGGCCGAGCGCGTGCCGCGCCCACGCGTCGGAGGGGTCCTCCTCGACCAGGCCGGCCAGCTCCTCCTCGGCCTTCACGATCTGGGCGCGCATCATGAACGCCCAGGCCCGGAGGCTGCGCAGGCCGCGGTTGCCGGGCTCCTCCGCGAGCGCCGGCTCGATCAGCTCCAGCGCCTCGCGGGGAGCCCGCCGGGCCAGCAGGTCCCAGGCGTCGCGGTAGGCGTTCTCGTGCGCGCTCGCCTGGCCGGGGAACACGATCGCCGGCGGAGCGAGGGTGGGTTCGGCGTCGAAGGCGGGCTCGTTCATGACGTCTTCAACTGTGCACCTGGGGCGGTTGTTCCCTAGTCTGAAGGGCGGACGGGCTGGCCGGGCGACCGCGTGATCCCTTCGGGGGTCCCGAGGAAAGTCCGGGCTCCACAGAGCAGGGTGGTGGGTAACACCCACCCGAGGTGACTCGCGGGACAGTGCCACAGAGAACAGACCGCCGGTCTCCTTCGGGAGGCAGGTAAGGGTGAAACGGTGGGGTAAGAGCCCACCAGTGCCCCGGGTGACCGGGGCAGCTCGGCAAACCCCACCCGGAGCAAGACCAGACAGTGCACGACGGTTCCGACCGAGAGGGCTGCTCGCCCGAGTGCACGGGTAGGTCGCTGGAGGCCACCGGCAACGGTGGTCGTAGATGGATGGTCGCCCCCTGGCAACAGGGACAGAACCCGGCTTACAGGCCAGCCCGTCCCCCACAACTCGCTGACCTGCGGAAAAACTGGAGCATGGCGATCTCGGTCGGGTCTGCTGCACGGATAGGTGACATCTGATCTGCGTCGATGTGTGTCGACGCTGGAA
>NZ_STGK01000016.1 GCF_004919105.1 Nocardioides sp. GY 10113 | reverse complement strand
CCGAGTGGACCTCAACTGCGTGCGCGGCAGCGCGGCGAAGCGGAGCGGAGACGCGCTCGCGCCACCCAAAACGGAGCGAGCCCCTCGTCGCATGGGGTCAACGAGGGGCTCTGTCGCCTTTCGGTGCTCCCTCCGATCAACGACAAACCAAACTTTAGCGATCTCGGCCGATATTGCTAGAGGGATTGCTGAGAAAGTTGCATCGGATGACCTGCACAGGTCCGGTGGGTGACCTGCACAGGGATGCCTCGGGTCCTCCCGCGTTGACCGTCCGAGTGCCAGAGTGGAGGGCATGAGCGACTTCGACCTGCTGCCCGAGGAACGCCGCCGGCTCTTCATCGGCGGGACCTGGCGGGAGTCCTCCTCGGGGGCCCGCCTGGACGTGATCGACCCGGCCGACGGTGGTGTGCTCACCGACGTCGCCGACGGAACCCTGGACGATGCCCGCGCGGCGCTCGACGCCGCGGTGGCCGCCCAGGCCGACTGGGCCGCGACCGCCCCCCGGGACAGGGGGGAGATCCTGCGCCGCGCCTTCGAGGCGCTCACCGCGCGCGCCGACCACTTCGCGCGCCTGATGAGCCTGGAGATGGGCAAGCCGGTGGCCGAGGCCCGCGGGGAGGTCACCTACGGTGCCGAGTTCTTCCGCTGGTTCGCCGAGGAGGCGGTCCGCGTGCACGGCCGCTGGATGAACGCGCCGGCCGGCACCAGCCGGCTGCTGACGGTGCGCAAGCCGGTCGGTCCGTGCCTGTTCATCACGCCGTGGAACTTCCCGCTGGCGATGGGCACCCGCAAGATCGGTCCCGCGGTCGCCGCCGGCTGCACCATGGTGGTCAAGCCGGCCTCCCAGACGCCGCTGACCATGCTGGCGCTGGCCGAGGTGCTGGCCGAGGCCGGCCTGCCCGACGGCGTGCTGAACGTGGTCACCACCTCCGGGTCGGGGGCGTTCAGCGAGACCCTGCAGGCCGACCCGCGGCTGCGGAAGGTCAGCTTCACGGGCTCCACCGGGATCGGGAAGGTGCTGGTCCGCCAGTCCGCCGACCAGCTGCAGCGGGTCAGCATGGAGCTGGGCGGCAACGCCCCCTTCATCGTCTTCGCCGACGCCGACCTCGACGCGGCGGTCGACGGCGCGATGCTCGCCAAGATGCGCAACATGGGCGAGGCGTGCACCTCGGCCAACCGGTTCCTGGTCGAGGAGTCGGTGGCGGAGGAGTTCGGCGCCAAGCTCGCCGAGCGGATGGGCGCCCTGCGGGTGGGCCGCGGCCAGGACGACGGCATCGACGTCGGCCCGCTGATCGACGCCAAGGCGGTCGCCTCGGTGAGCGAGCTCGTCGACGACGCGGTGGGACGCGGCGCCCGGGCCCTGGTCGGCGGCACCACGCCGGACGGCCCGGGCTTCTACTACCCGCCGACGGTCCTGGTCGACGTACCGGTGGACGCCGACGTGGTCACCAACGAGATCTTCGGCCCGGTCGCGCCGATCACCACGTTCACCAGCGAGTCCGAGGCGATCGCCTACGCCAACGACACCGAGTACGGGCTGGCCGCCTACGCCTACACCCGTGACCTGGCCCGGACGCTGCGCCTCGGGGAGCAGCTGGAGTACGGGATGCTCGGCATCAACACCGGCCTGGTCTCCAACCCCGCCGCGCCCTTCGGCGGCATGAAGGCCTCCGGGTTCGGCCGTGAGGGCGGCTTCGAGGGCATCGAGGAGTACCTGGAGACGACGTACCTGGCGATCCCGGCGCCCTGACCCCCACGCCCGCGGCAGGTCAGGCGGCGCGCCCGAGCCGTCCCAGCAGCGCCCGGGCCGGGTCCGGCCCGACGGCGGTCGGCAGCGGGCCGGCGAACCCGGACGCGCCCGGCCCGGAGTCCGTGGCCGCTCGCAGCAGGTCGGCCCACGGCAGCAGGTCGGCGGCGAGGGCCCCGGGGAGCGGTCCGCCCGCGCCGGTGGCTCGGCCGACGTCCCAGCCGTGCACGGCGACCTCGACGGCGGCCAGCCCGGCGACCACCGCCACCGGTGCCGGTACGCCGGAGACGCCGACGTCGCGCCCGGCCAGCCCGGCCTCCTCGGCCTCCAAGCGGCGGGTCCAGGCGCCGAGCAGGCCGGTGGCCTTGGCGCGCAGCGCGGCCAGGCGCTCGTCGGGCGGGGTGGGAGCGGCGCTGCGCAGACCGATCGCGCCTCCCGCGCCCTCCGCGAACGCGTCCAGCGAGTCCTCCATGTGCGCGAGCAGGTCCGCCAACCGCCACCGCTCGCACGGGGTGGTCAGGTCCAGCGCGCCGGGGGTGACGGTGGCGAGGGTGCCGCAGGTGTAGCCGATCGCCCGCTCGAGCAGCTCCACCGACGTGCGCGGCGGCACACCGGCCGCCGCCGGCGACGCGGTCATCCCGTCGTACGCGTGGGGGCGGTGGCGGCCGGCTCGGTGGTTCCCTCCGGCCGGTAGTCGGCGGGCAGGCTGGCCGGCAGGCCGAACCGCTCGAAGAGCCGGTGGTCGAAGAACGCCGTCACGTGGCGCACCTTGTCGCCGACCAGCTGCAGCACCTGGAACTGGAACGGCGTGAAGGTGCCGTCCGGCTGGCGCATGTAGAGCCCGAACGCCGGCTGCCCGTTGGCCGGGGCGGGAAGCATCGGCATGTCGTGGACCCCGCCGGGGCACTTGGTGCCGATCAGGTCGCCGATCGCGTCCGCGCCGCGGTACCAGTTGAGGAACGGCGGCATGTCCCAGGTCGCGTCGTAGGTGAGCAGCCCGACGATGGTGTCGATGTCCTTGGCCCAGAAGGCCCGCAGGTAGGCCTCCAGCATCCGCTGCTGGTCGGCGTCCAGGTCGGTCTCCACGGTCTCCGGGGTCAGGTGCCGGTCGGCGAGCTGGGCGTGGGCGCGTTGCAGGGCGGAGTTGACCGCGGCCGTGGTGGTGTCCAGCGTCGTCGCCGTCTCCGCGGCCGACCAGCGCAGCACGTCGCGCAGGATCAGCACCGCCCGCTGCCGCGCCGGCAGGTGCTGCAGCGCGGCCACGAAGGCGAGCCGGATGGTGTCCCGCTCGGCCACCTCGACGGCCGCGTCGGGCACCGGCTCCAGCCAGGGCACCTCGTGGTCCTCGGCGAGCGCCTCGCTGACGGTGGAGTCGGCGGTGCCCAGCCCGGCGGGCAGCGGGCGGCGCGGCCGCCCCTCCAGGCTCGTCAGGCAGACGTTGGTGGCGATCCGGTAGAGCCAGGTCCGCACCGACGATCGGCCCTGGAAGCCGGCCGAGGCCTTCCAGGCCCGCAGGAACGTCTCCTGGACCAGGTCCTCGGCCTCGTGCACCGACCCGCTCATCCGGTAGCAGTGCGCCATCAGCTCGCGCTGGTAGCGGCCGGTGAGCGCGTCGAAGTCGGCGAGCTCACCGGCGCCCGTCTGCTCGGTCTGCTCGCCCGTCTGCTCGCCCGTCTGCTCGGTCGTCTGCTCGGTCACCACGCGCCCCGTTCCTCGGCCCCTGCCGGAGAGATTCAGTCTGCCTCAGGGGAGGACCGGTGGCGACGGGCAAACTCATCGCCGGGATCAGGCGAACGACCAGACCAGCAGCTCCGTCGGCACCCCCGCGCTCACCACGTGCGCCGGCTCGTCGGCGATCAGGAACGCGTCACCGGCCTGGAGCGGCTCGGCCAGCGAGGAGCGCAGCAGCGCGCCGGAGACCACGAACGCGTGCACCCGCGGCGCCGTCGGCAGGGTGGCGGACCCACCGGCGCCCAGCCGGACCAGGTCGTACGCCGCCCCGGCGACCCCGACCTCGAGCGGGCCGCCGTCGCCGACCAACCGGAGGGTCCCCGCGGCGTCACCGTGCGCAGCCGCGTCGCCGACCGCCGTACGGGCGTAGGCGGGCTCGGCGTCCGGGTCGGCGGCCAGCCAGGTCTGCACGAAGCGGACCGGCCCGTCGGCGCTGGCGGTCTCGGAGTGGCGCACGCCGGCACCGGCCCGCAGCACCCCGCACTCGCCGGCGCCGAGGGTGGCCTCGTTGCCCAGGGAGTCGCGGTGCAGCAGCCGCCCGGAGACCACCCAGGTGACGATCTCGAGCGCCGCGTGCGGGTGCTCCTCGAACCCCTGCCCGGAGCCGAGCAGGTGGTCGTCGTGGCAGACCAGCGGCCCGAACGCGACCCGGTCCGGGTCGTAGTGGGGGCCGAACGAGAAGGCGTGGCGGGTCAGCCGCCCCGGTACCCGGTCGGTGAACCTGCGCGAACCACGGCTGATCTCCACACTCACCCGACCGATTCTGCCCGGGGGCGCTCCCGGGGCGCGAGGCGGCGGCGCCCAGCGGGGGGCTGGTGGGTGGCTGGCGGGTGGCTGGCGGGTGGAAGGCGGGCGCGGGGATGGGCCGGCGAATCGCTCCCGCGGCCCGCGTCGTCGTGCCAGGGTGGTCCGGTGACACCACGCGATCTGGCGGAGCGGCTGCCGGCCGGATTCCGCTTCGGCACCAGCACGGCGGCGTACCAGATCGAGGGGGCCGTCGACGAGGACGGTCGCGGCCCCAGCATCTGGGACACCTTCTGCGCCGAGCCCGGCCGGATCGCGGACGGCTCGAGCGGCGCGGTGGCGTGCGACCACTACCACCGCTCGGCCGAGGACGTCGCGCTGATGGCCCGGCTGGGCACCGGCGGCTACCGGTTCTCCATCGCCTGGCCGCGGATCCAGCCCACCGGCCGCGGGCCGGTCAACGCCGCCGGCCTGGACTTCTACGACCGTCTCGTCGACGACCTGCTCGCCGCCGGCCAGCAGCCGATGGCGACGCTCTACCACTGGGACCTGCCCCAGGCGCTCGAGGACGACGGCGGCTGGCTCAACCGGGACACCGTCGACCACTTCGCCGAGTACGCCGCGATCGTCGGCGAGCGGCTGGGCGACCGGGTGGAGCACTGGGTGCCGGTGAACGAGCCCAACGTCGCCGCGCTGCTCGGCTACGGGACCGGCCTCCACGCGCCCGGCAAGGCGCTGGTCTTCGACTCGCTGCTGGTCGCGCATCACCTGCTGCTGGCGCACGGGCGCGCCGCCATCGCGCTCCGGGCGGCCGGCGCCACCAGCGTGGGCTGCGCCAACAACCACGCTCCGATCTGGCCGGCCTCCGACGACCCGGCCGACGTCGGCGCCTCCAAGCTGTTCGACGCGATGTGGAACGGCATGTTCGCCGAGCCGATGCTGCTCGGCCGCTACCCCGTCGACCTGGCGCCGCTGCTGGAGGACGTGGTGCGCGACGGCGACCTGGCCACCATCCGCCAGCCGCTCGACTTCTACGGGGTCAACTACTACAACCCGATGCGCATCGCCGCCTCCGACGAGGAGTCCGAGGTGCCGTTCGACTTCCGCGAGGTGGTCGGCTACCCGACGACGGACCTCGGCTGGCCCGTGGTCCCGGACGCGCTGCGGGAGTGGCTGATCCTGTTCCGCGCGCGGTTCCGGGCCGCCGTACCCGCCCTGATGATCACCGAGTCCGGGTGCGCCTACAACGTCGGGCCGGACGAGAACGGCGTGGTCGACGACCACGAGCGGATCGACTACCTCCAGGGCCACCTGACCGCGGTCGCGGAGGCGATCGAGCGGGGTGTGGACATCCTCGGGTACTACACCTGGTCGCTGATGGACAACTTCGAGTGGGCCGACGGCTACGTGCCCCGGTTCGGGCTGGTCCACGTCGACTACGAGACCCAGGTCCGCACGCCGAAGCGCTCCTTCAGCTGGTACGCCGACCTGATCGCGGCGCACCGGCGGGCGCACGCCGACTGAGGCGCGCGGGCGCGGCGCGGGTCCCGGCACCGGGACCGCACTCGGTCAGCGCGTCGGGCAGCCAGTCGGTCAGCCAGTCGGGCAGCCAGTCGGGCAGCCAGTCGGTCAGCGCACGGGACGGAACGCCGGCATCAGCCGCCGGGTGCCCGCGATGGTCTGGAAGGAGCGCACCCAGGTGGACGAGGAGTCCCGGGTCGCCCGGTCCGCGGTGACGTACCAGTCCATCTGGGTCCGCCGGGCCGTCACGTCGAGCACCGAGTAGCCGTGGTTGTCCAGGTCGCAGAACTTGATGTGCGGGTTCGCGATCCGGATCGCGGTCGCGGCCACCGGTGAGAGGGCGGTGGTGCCGACCATGTCCTTGAAGTTGTTGGACGTGACCGAGGTGCACACCATCTCCACGCCGACGGTCGACCAGTTCCACGGGTAGGCGCCCGGGTCGATCGGCAGGTCGCTGGCCCACGCGGAGTGGATGTCGCCGGTCAGGAAGACGACGTCGGAGACCCGGTTGTCCCGCAGGAACTGGTACAGGCTGCGGCGGTCGCGGACGTAGCCGTCCCACTGGTCGAGGTTGTAGGGCAGCCCCTCCGGGCCGAAGACCTCGCCGACCATCTCGGCCAGCGCGTCGGCGCTGCGCCGCGGCAGGGTGCCGAAGTCGACGGGGGCGATCATCACCGGGTTGCCGACCAGCTTCCACTGCGCCGGGCTGTCCCGCAGGCCGCTGGCCAGCCACTCCATCTGCGCCGCGCCGGCGATCTTCTGCTGGCCGCCGGTCATGGTGGCCACCGAGATCTCCTCGGTGCGGTAGCTGCTCAGGTCCAGCATCGAGAGCTCCAGGAGCCGGCCGAAGCGCAGGCGGCGGTAGATCTGCGTCCCGTCGCCGACCGCGGCGGTGCCGCTCAGCCGCACCGGCATCCACTCGTCGTACGCCTGGAAGGCGGCCGCGCGCCGCGCCTGCCACGAGCCCTCGGTCGCCGGGTCGTGGTTCTCGGCGCCGTCCTGCCAGGTGTTGTCGGCGAACTCGTGGTCGTCCCAGGTCGCGATGAACGGCAGCCGGACGTGCAGGGCGGCCAGGTCGGCGTCCTGCTTGTACTGCGCGTGCCGCTTGCGGTAGTCGGCCAGGGAGACCATCTCGCGGGCGGGCACGTGGCTGCGGACGTCGACGTCGTCCTTGCCGTAGCCGTACTCACCGGGGCCGTACTCGTAGATGTAGTCGCCGAGGTGGATGATCGCGTCCAGGTCGTCGCGCTGCGCCAGCGCGCGGTAGGCGTGGAAGTAGCCGGCCTGCAGGTTGGCGCAGGAGACCACGCCGAAGCGCAGCCGGTCGGGGCTGGACTCGTACGGCGGCGCCGTGCGGGTGCGGCCGACCGGGCTGGTCGCCCCGTCGACGCGGAAGCGGTAGTAGTACCAGGTCGAGGGCTCCAGGCCGACGGCGTCGATCTTGACGGTGTGGTCGCGGGCCGCCGTGGTCCGGATGCTCCCGCTGGCCACGACCGACCCGAAGCCGGGGTCGCGGGCGACCTCCCAGGTCACCGCGACCGCGGGCCCGACGCCCGAGCCGGGCTTGCTGGCCGCGGTGGGGGTGACCCGGGTCCACAGCACGACCGCGTCGGGCAGCGGGTCGCCGGAGGCCACGCCGTGGGCGAAGGTCGCGCCCTCGGCGCCCGCCGAACCGGCGGCCAGCGCTCCCGTGGCGACGACGGCGCCGGCGACGGTGGCGCCGGCGATCACCCGCCGGCGGGAGACCAGCGGGGCAGGGGTCAGGTGGTTCTCGATGGGGGTCGACGCGTCCACGCAGCCTCAACGGGTGACCTGCGCCACAGGTAACGGCCCGGGGCGGTCATTTAACCAAGCGTGGTGAATTCGGCCGCGGAACCCACCGTGGGCACGGTGGAGTGGCGGTGCGAGCGGCGGTCAGGACGCCAGTGCCGCGGCCATCCGCTCCACGATCGCGGTGAGCCGCTGCGGGCTGGTCGCGATGTTCAGCCGGACGTGTCCGGTCAGGCCGGGCTGGTACATCTCGCCGGACGCGAGCCGGACCCGCCCCCGCTCGAGCACGGCGGCGGCGGGGTCGTCCTCGCCGTACGCGCGGAGGTCGAGCCACGCCAGGTACGTCGCCTCCAGCGGCCGCATCCGGGCCTCGGGCAGGTGCCGCGCGAGGAGGTCCGCGAGCAGGTCGCGCTGCTCGCCGAGACGCGTCCGCAGCGCGGCCAGCCACTCGTCGCCGTCGGTGTAGGCGGCCGTCGCCGCGATCGACCCGAGGACCGACCAGGACTCGTTGACGCCGGCCGCGAGGGACCGGAGCCGGTCCCGGGTGGCGTCGTCGCCCGCGACGATCTGCGCGCAGCGCAGACCGGGGGTGTTGAACGCCTTGGACGCCGAGACGACCGCGACGGCGTGGTCGGCGGCGCCGTCCAGCGTGAGGTACGGCGTGTGGACCGGTGCCGTGGCCGGGTCGGTGCCGGGCAGCACCAGCGGCGCGTGGATCTCGTCGGCGACCACCCGCGCCCCGTGGCGGGTCACGACGTCGCGGATCCCCTCGAGCTCGGCACGGGTGAACACCCGGCCCCAGGGGTTGTGCGGGTTGGTCAGGATCAGCGTCCGCGCGCCGCCCCGGGCCGGGTCGAGGAGGTGGTCGAGCTGGTCGAGGTCGATCTCGGCGCGCTCGGCGTCGGCGTCGAGCACCAGGTCGAGGCGCTTGCGCCCGCACGCCTCGACGATGTTCATCACCGGCGGGTACCCCGGGAGCGTCATCACCACCGGGGCGTCGGCCGAGAGCGCGTTGATCGCGACCCGGACCCCGGCGGTGACGTCGACCGTCGGCACCACCCAGGTGGGGTCGACGTGCTGGCCGAAGTGGCGCTGCGCGAACCCGGCGTACGCCTCGCCGAGGAGGCCGCCGCCCGGGGAGAAGTCGGGATAGCCGACCACGTTGTGCGCGACCGCGTCCGCCAGCGCCTCGGCGATCGGCGGGGCCAGCGCGTAGTCCATCTCAGCGACCCAGGCCGGGATCACGTCGGCGTCGACCTGGCCCCACTTGCAGGGCATCGCGCGGCGGGCCTCGGCGTCGGTCAGGTCGCGGATCACGCCCTCGAGCCTAGTGGCGGCCGCTGGTTGAGGTGCGAGCGGAGCGAGCCTCGAAACCGGGGATGCCGGTG
Source organism: Nocardioides sp. GY 10113 (assembly GCF_004919105.1). GTDB lineage: Bacteria > Actinomycetota > Actinomycetes > Propionibacteriales > Nocardioidaceae > Nocardioides. Next base: position 96,883 of record NZ_STGK01000016.1, on the reverse strand, counting down.
GTTTCGAGGCTCGGCGCCGGGGCGCCTCGCACCTCAACCACCGGCAGCGGCCTCAGAGCCCCGCAGCCACCTCGGTCCCCTGCCGGATCGCCCGCTTCGCGTCCAGCTCGGCGGCCACGTCGGCGCCGCCGATCACGGTCCGGCCCTCGGCGACCAGGTCGCGCACGGAGTCCTGGCCGGCGCACAGCACGACGTGGTCGACGTCGAGCACCCGCGACTCGCCGTCGACGGTGACCTCCAGGCGGACCAGGTCGTCGCGGCCCGGCACCGACGAGATCCGGTCGTACGACGCCCCGCTGACCTGCGTCACGCCCGACTGCTTGAGCACGGCCCGGTGTGCCCAGCCCGACGTCTTGCCCAGGCCGATGCCGATCGGGGTGGTCTTGCGCTGCAGCAGCGTCACCTGGCGGGCCGCGGGACGCGGCTTGGGCTCGGTCAGCCCGCCGGGGTGCAGGGTCGGGTCGCCGACGCCCCAGTAGGACTTCCAGGTCTCCAGCTCCTGGTCGCCCTCGTTGTGGGTGAGCCAGTGGCACATGTCGACGCCGATGCCGCCGGCGCCGATGACGGCGACGGTCGCGCCGGGCACCACCGCGCCCGACAGCACCTCGTCGTACCGGAGCACGCGCGGGTGCTCGACGCCCGGGATCGCCGGGACCCGCGGCTTCACGCCCGTCGCCAGGATGACGTCGTCGAACTCGGCCAGCGCCGCGTCGTCGGCCTCGGTGTTCAGGCGCACGTCGACGCCGAGCACCTCCAGCCGGCGCGTGTAGTAGCGCAGCGTCTCGGTGAAGTCCTCCTTGCCGGGCACGGCCATGGCCAGCCGGAACTGGCCGCCGAGGGAGCCGGAGCGCTCGAACAGCGTCACCTTCAGGCCGCGCTCGGCCGCCGACACTGCGGCGGAGAGGCCGGCCGGGCCGGCTCCGACCACCGCGACGGACCTCGCCACCCGGGTCGGGGCGAGGACCAGCGTGGTCTCCCGGCCGGCGCGCGGGTTGACCAGGCAGGACGCCTTCTTGTTGGAGAACGTGTGGTCCAGGCAGGCCTGGTTGCAGGCGATGCAGGTGTTGATCTCGTCGGCGCGCCCCGTGGCGGCCTTGTTCACGAACTCGGGGTCGGCCAGCAGCGGGCGGGCCATCGAGACCAGGTCGGCCTCGCCGGCGGCGAGGATGGACTCGGCCAGCTCCGGGGTGTTGATCCGGTTCGACGCCGAGACCGGCACCGAGACCGCCGCCTTGAGGCGCGCGGTGTGCTCGCGCCAGGCGCCGCGCGGCACCTGGGTGATGATCGTGGGGATCCGCGCCTCGTGCCAGCCGATGCCGGTGTTGAAGGAGGTCACGCCGGCCTCCTCGAGGCGGTGCGCGAGCTCGACGACCTCCTCCCAGGTCTGGCCGCCCTCGACCAGGTCGACCAGCGAGATCCGGTAGATGATCGGGAAGTCGGGCCCGACCAGCGCCCGGGCGCGACGCACGACCTCGACCGGGAACCGCATCCGCTTGTCCGCGGTGCCGCCCCACTTGTCCGTGCGGTCGTTGGTGCGCTCGGCGAGGAACTGGTTGATCAGGTAGCCCTCCGAGCCCATGATCTCGACCGCGTCGTAGCCGGCCTTGCGGGCCAGGACGACCGAGCGGGCGAAGTCGGAGGCGGTGCGGTCGACCGCCCGGGTGGAGAGCCGCGAGGGCTTGAACGGGGTGATCGGCGACTTCTTGTCGGAGGCGCCGACGTTGAGCGGGGAGTAGCCGTAGCGGCCGGCGTGCAGGATCTGCAGCGCGATGGCGCCGCCCTCGGCGTGGACCGCGTCGGTCACCTGGCGGTGCCGGGCGGCGTGCAGCCGGGTCGACATCTGCGATCCGAACGGGGTCAGCCAGCCGCGCACGTTCGGGGAGTAGCCGCCGGTGACGATCAGGCCGACGCCGCCGCGGGCCCGCTCGGCGTAGAACGCGGCCAGCTGCGGCAGGTCCCGCACCCGGTCGTCGAGGCCGACGTGCATGCTGCCCATCACGACCCGGTTGCGCAGGGTCATCGAGCCGAGCGTGATCGGCTCGAGCAGGTGCGGGTACGCCGCCTGGCCGCCGTCGAAGGCGAGGCCGGGAAGGGTCGGGTCGGTCGGGTTCATGCCTGTGCCTCCAGGTATTCGGTCAGCCACGCGACCTGGCTCTCCTCGAGCAGGATGCCGCCGCGCAGGACGAGGTAGTGGTCGAGGTCGGCGCCGGTCAGCGCCGCCGGTTCGGGGTAGTCGCGCTTCATCAGCGACCGGTAGTGCTCCAGCCGGGTCGCGTGGTCGGCCAGGTGGGCGCGCACCGAGTCGCGCACCGCGGAGCGGTCGCCGAACGAGGCGCCGCGCATCTTCACCGCGAGGTCCGAGCGCATGGGGCTCTGCTTGGCCGGCATGGCCAGCCAGTCGGCCAGGGCGCTGGCCCCGAGCGGCGTCACGTCGTACACCTTCTTGGTGGGCCGGTCGGCCTGCTCCACCACGGTGACCCGCACCCAGCCGTCGGCCTCCATCCGGCCCAGCACCTTGTAGATCTGCTGATGGGTCGCGGACCAGAAGAAGCCGATCGAGCGGCCGAACCGCTTGGTCAGTTCCAGCCCGGACGCGGGCTGCTCGCCGAGCGCGACGAGGAGTGCGTGTTCCAGGGCCATGGGAGGAGTCTGCGACATCTATGCAACGAATTGCAAGTGCAACGAGTTGCACCGCTCGGGACGGTCCGCACAGCGACCTCTGTCACGGACGCCCACGTGACCCGCCCCACGCGGTCGCTAGGGTCGCCACCATGCGCGCAGTACAGGTCCACACGCTCACCGGTCCCGACGACATCCAGGTCACCGAGGTGCCCGACGTGACGGCCGGCGCCGGCCAGGTGCTGGTCGAGGTGCACAGCGTGGGCGTCTCGTTCCCCGACCTGCTGCTGAGCCGCGGGCAGTACCAGCTCAAGCCCGAGCCGCCGTTCACCCTCGGCGTCGACTTCGCCGGTGTCGTGGCCGGCCTCGGCGAGGGCGTCGAGGGCCTCGAGGTCGGCCAGCGGGTGGTCGGCTTCGGTTCCCACGGCGGCGCCGCCGAGCTGGCCGTCGCACCGGCCGAGATGGTCTACCCGCTGCCCGACGAGCTCTCGTACGACGAGGGCTCGGCGCTGCCGATGAACTACCTGACCGCGCTCTTCGCCCTCGAGGAGAGGGCCGGTCTGCGCGAGGGTGAGACCGTGCTGATCCACGGCGCCGCCGGTGGCGTCGGCACCGCCACCATCCAGGTCGCCAAGGCGCTGGGCGCCCGCACGATCGCGGTGTGCAGCTCGGAGGAGAAGGTCGCCTTCGCCAAGGCGGCCGGCGCCGACGAGGCGATCCTGGTCGACGGCTTCAAGGATGCGGTCAAGCAGCTGACCGGGGGCCGCGGCGTCGACGTGGTGCTCGACGTGGTCGGCGGCGACGTGTTCACCGACTCGCTGCGCTCGCTGGCCCCCCAGGGCCGCCTGCTGGTCGTCGGGTTCGCCGCCGGTCAGGGCATCCCGGAGGTCAAGGTCAACCGGCTGCTGCTCAACAACATCGACGTGCGCGGCGTCGGCTGGGGCGCCTTCGTCTTCGGCAAGCCCGACTACCTCAAGGCGCAGTGGGACCGCCTGGTGCCGATGATCACCGCCGGTGTGGTCAAGCCCCCGATCGGCCGCACCTACCCCATGGACGACTTCGCCACGGCGCTGCACGACATGGACAACCGCGCCGCGCTCGGCAAGCTCGTGGTGACCGTCCGCGACTGAGGGCCGCGACGGTTCGGGTCGTGTGCCTGAGGCACCGGTGGAGAGGGTCCTCGGGCACACGACCGCCGTCGGGTCCGGTCCGGGGTTGGCTCGTGTGCCCCAGGCATCGGAAGAGCGGGTTCTCGGGCACACGACCCCCGACAGCGCTCGCGCACCCACGTGTCCGCAGGTCCCTGACCATCGTCGGGTGGCCCGGCTACTCTCGGTCCCGTGACGATCCTGGACGACGCCCGCGAGGGCATGGACCTGACCATCCGCCCGCAGGACGACCTCTTCGGCCACGTCAACGGGACCTGGCTGACCGAGTGCGAGATCCCCTCGGACCGCTCCAGCTGGGGGCCGTTCGTGCAGTTGGCCGACCAGGCCGAGGAGCAGGTGCGCGAGATCATCACCGACCTCGCGGCCGGCGCCGACGCCGCAGCGGAGGACGGTGAGGACGCCCGCAAGATCGGCGACCTGTTCAACTCCTTCATGGACACCGAGCGGATCGAGGCGGTCGGCACCGCGCCGCTGGAGCCGATGATCGCGGCGGTCCGCGGCCTGCGGGACGTGCGCGACCTGGCCGCGTTCCTCGGCGAGTTCGAGCGGATCGGTGGCTACGGGCTGTTCGGCTCCTACGTCGACACCGACGACCGCGACTCCGACCGGTACCTCTTCCACCTGGTCCAGGGCGGCCTCGGGCTGCCCGACGAGTCGTACTACCGGGACGAGAAGTTCGCCGAGATCCGCGAGAAGTACGTCGCCTACCTGGAGCGGCTGCTCGCCCTGGGCGGCCACGAGGACCCGGCGGGCGCGGCCCGGCGGATCCTCGATCTCGACACCGAGCTGGCGAAGGGCCACTGGGAGCGCGCGGAGACCCGCGACGTCCAGAAGACCTACAACCTGACCACCGAGGACGAGCTGAAGGCGCTCTGCCCGGCCTTCGACTGGGACGCCTACATCACCAACCTCGGCGGCCACCCCGACAAGGAGCACACGATCCTGCACGAGGTCGTGGTCCGCCAGCCGTCGTACTTCGAGCACCTCTCGGGCGTGCTGGAGTCCACCCCGCTGGAGGTCTGGAAGGACTGGCTCTTCAGCCACGTGGTGCGCTCCGCCGCGCCGTACCTGACCGACGAGTTCGTCGAGACCAACTTCGACTTCTACGGCCGCACGCTCAACGGCACCCCCGAGCTGCGGGCGCGCTGGAAGCGCGCGGTGGCGTTCGTGGAGGGTGCGATCGGCGAGGCGGTCGGCAAGGAGTACGTCGCCCGCCACTTCCCGCCGACCTCGAAGGCGATGATGGACGACCTGGTCGCCAACCTGCTGGCGGCCTACCGGGTCTCCATCGAGTCGCTGGACTGGATGACCGAGGCGACCAAGGAGCGCGCCTACGAGAAGCTGGCGACGTTCCGGCCCAAGATCGGCTACCCGGAGAAGTTCCGCGACTACTCCGCGCTCACGGTCACCGCTGACGACCTGATCGGCAACGCGGCCGCGGCCTCGGCGTTCGAGACCGACCGTCAGCTCGCCAAGATCGGCTCCCCGGTCGATCGCGACGAGTGGTTCATGCTGCCGCAGACGGTCAACGCCTACTACAACCCCGGCACCAACGAGATCTGCTTCCCCGCGGGCATCCTGCAGAAGCCGTTCTTCTCGCCGGACGCGGACCCGGCCGAGAACTACGGCGGCATCGGCGCCGTGATCGGCCACGAGATCGGCCACGGCTTCGACGACCAGGGCGCGCAGTACGACGGCGCCGGCAACCTCAACGACTGGTGGACCCCGGACGACAAGTCCGCCTTCGAGGTGAAGTCGAAGACGCTGATCGAGCAGTACGACGACTTCGAGCCGCGCAACCTGCCCGGCGAGAAGGTCAACGGCGCGCTCACCGTCGGCGAGAACATCGGCGACCTCGGCGGCCTGACCATCGGTCACAAGGCGTACGTGATCTCCCGGGAGGCCGAGGGCGAGGAGGCGACCGACGAGGGTCGCCGGAAGGTCTTCCTGAACTGGGCCTACGTGTGGCGCACCAAGCGCCGCGCCGAGCAGGAGCGCCAGTACCTGACGATCGACCCGCACTCGCCGCCGGAGTTCCGGGCCAACATCGTGCGCAACCTCGACGAGTTCCACGAGGTGTTCGGCACCCAGGAGGGCGACGGGCTGTGGCTCGACCCCGCCGACCGGGTGCGGATCTGGTGAGCTCCCGCGCGGCGGTGTCCGGTGTCGACAAGATCGGCGCACACCGGCACCGCCGCGCTGTACCGTTCCGCCGACGGCGGATTCGGCGATCGCGCTCGGCAGGCGCCCCACCGGCTCCCCGGCAACCGTTCCTCGACACAGGAGAGCTCCCCTCGCCATGCGCCGCCGTACCCTCGCCGCCTCGACCGCGGCGCTTGCCCTGTCCTCCCTCGCCCTGACCGCCTGCGGCACCGACGACGGCACGTCCCAGCTGCCGCCGGTCGACGAGCTCCGGGCCGCCTTGGCCGCGCTCGACGACGGCTCGACGCTCGGGGTCGCGCTCGCGCTCGACCTCTCCGACGCCGTCGTCCAGGAGTTCGTGGAGTCGGAGGACGGCCCGACCCTCGAGCAGGCGCAGGCGATCGCTGACGGCCGGATCGAGCTCCTGGTCTCCGCCGCCGACGGTTCCGTGGGCGCGCAGTGGGAAGCGGGCGACCAGGCGGACGTCGACCTGATGATGGCGGTCTCGACGGGCGAGGACCGCCTCATCGACCTGCGTACCGTGGACCAGGCCTTCTACCTGGCCGTCGACGTCGACACCGTCGCCGAGCTCGCCGGGGAGAGCCCGGAGGCGCTGATGGGGCCGGGCGCGCCCGAGGACCCCGCGATCGACGCGCTGATGGACGGCCAGTTCATCTCGCTCGACGGCGCGACGCTCGAGGACCTCGGCGAGGAGCTCCAGGCCGGACCGCTCGGCGGTGCCGACGCCGAGGCCGACGCCCAGGAGCTCGAGAAGCAGGTGATGGACCTCGTGGAGGTGGTCCAGGAGACCGTCCTCGACGCCCTCGACGTCTCCGAGACCGAGGCGGATCGGGAGTACGTCGTCTCGGTGCAGTCGAACGCGCTGCTCAAGGCGCTCGTGGAGGACCTCCGCGGCGCGGACGTCGCGCTCCTGGAGCCCATGCTCGCGGAGCTGCCGGGCCGCGCGGAGACGGACCGGGACATCGACGAGAACGTGCCGGCCGACCACGAGACCTCGGTGACCGTGACGGTCGACGACGGCGTCGTCGACACCGTCCGGCTCGACCTGGGTCAGTTCATGTCGGCCGCCCAGCGCACCGCGATGAAGCTGACCGACAACGACGCGGCGATCGTCCTCGACTTCGACGCCGACGCCGAGCCCGTCGCCGAGCCGGACGACGCGGTCTCCGCGGACGAGCTCTTCAGCGGCATGTTCTCCGGCATGTTCTCCGGCATGGCCATGGGGATGGAGATGGGCGCCGACATGAGCATGGACATGAGCATGGACATGGCCATGGACATGGACCAGGGCGGCGCCGTCGGCTGACGGCACCGACGCCCGAGCGGGGCTCGGCGTACCCGGGCTACTCGGCCTTGTCGGCGGCTCCGCCGTCGGGCAGGTCCTCCGGCCGGACCTGCTCCGGCATCAGCCACTGGTGAGCCGCGACGCCGGCCGGCGGGAAGAACATGTGCACGTAGCCGCAGCGCTCGCAGATCGCGCCGTCGGCCGACTTGTTCAGCCAGTCGAGGTCGAAGAACGACATCCCGGCCGTGTTGAGCTTGATCGGGCGCTGCGAGAACGAGCTGCCGCCGCAGACCAGGCAGGCCAGGAACCGCTGGGTCGGTCGCAGGAAGACGTGCATGCGGGTGCTCCTCTCGCACCGGGGTGCCGAGATCGTAGAAGGTCGGGGGTCGCTGGTAGACACGGGGCATGACCACCGCTCCCACCGCCGCCGACACCCGTGCCCGCGCCGAGGAGCACCTGCGCGCCCTGGTCGGCCGCGACGACGTCGCGCTCCACGAGGACCAGTGGGCAGCGATCTCGGCGCTGGTGGTGGACCGGCGCCGGGCGCTGGTCGTGCAGCGCACCGGCTGGGGCAAGTCGGCGGTCTACTTCATCGCCACCCTGCTGCTGCGCGAGCAGGGTGCGGGGCCGACGGTGATCATCTCCCCGCTGCTGGCGCTGATGCGCAACCAGATCGCGGCCGCCGAGCGCGCCGGCATCCGGGCGGTCACCGTCAACTCCACCAACATCGAGCAGTGGGACGAGGTCCACGCGGCGATCAACGCCGGCGAGGTCGACGTGCTGCTGGTCAGCCCCGAGCGCCTCAACAACCCGGGGTTCCGTGACGAGGTGCTGCCCCGGCTGGCGGCGACCTGCGGCCTGCTGGTCGTCGACGAGGCGCACTGCATCTCCGACTGGGGCCACGACTTCCGGCCCGACTACCGCCGGATCCGCACGCTCCTGGCCGAGCTCCCGACCGGCATCCCGGTCCTGGCCACCACCGCGACGGCCAACCAGCGGGTGACCGACGACGTCGCCGAGCAGCTCGAACCGGTGGCTGAGGTGCGAGGCGCCCCGGCGCCGAGCCTCGACACCCGGTGGGTTGAGGTGCGAGGCGCCCCGGCGCCGAGCCTCGAAACCACCTCGCCTGCCGTCCTCGTGCTCCGCGGCAGCCTCGACCGTTCCTCGCTGCGGCTCGGCGTGGTCCGGCTGACCACCCCCGAGCAGCGGCTGGCCTGGCTGGCCGACCACCTCGCCGAGCAGCCCGGCAGCGGCATCGTCTACTGCCTGACCGTCGCGGCCACCCAGGAGGTCGCGGACTACCTGCGCTCCCGCGGCCACCGGGTGGCGGCGTACTCGGGGCAGACCGAGCAGACCGAGCGGCTGGCGCTGGAGCAGGCGCTCATCGACGGCGAGGTGAAGGCGCTGGTCGCCACCAGCGCGCTGGGCATGGGCTTCGACGCCAGCCTCGGCTTCGTGGTCAACCTCGGCGCCCCGGACAGCCCGGTCGCCTACTACCAGCAGGTCGGCCGTGCCGGTCGCGGCGCGATCGAGGAGGCGTCGGTGGTGCTCCTGCCGGCGATCGAGGACAGGGACATCTGGAACTACTTCGCGTCCCTCGCGTTCCCGCGGGAGGAGCTGGTCCGGGAGACGCTCGCGGTGCTCGCCGCGGAGGGACGTCCGATGAGCACCGCGGCCCTCGAGCCGCGCGTCGACCTCTCGCGCAACCGGCTGGAGACCATGCTCAAGGTCCTCGACGTCGACGGCGCCGTCCGTCGGGTCAAGGGCGGCTGGGAGTCGACCGGCCAGGAGTGGACCTACGACGCGGCGCGCTACCGCCGGGTCTCCGAGGCGCGGGCTGCCGAGCAGCGCGCCATGCTGGACTACCTGGGCAGCGCCGAGTGCCGGATGGCCTACCTGCGCCGCCAGCTCGACGACCCGGCCGTGCTCGCCGACCCGGGCTGGACCTGCGGCCGCTGCGACAACTGCGGCGGACTCGCGCTGGACACCGCGATCGCGGAGGAGGCGATCAACGCCGCGGCCGAGCGGCTGGCCCGTCCCGGCGTGCCGGTGGAGCCCCGCAAGCTCTGGCCCACGGGCCTGCCGACGGTCGGCGTCGAGCTCAAGGGCCGGATCAGCCCGGCGCTGGAGGAGGGCCGGGCGATCGCGCGGCTGACCGACCTCGGCCACGGCGCCGCGCTGCGCGGCCTGTTCGCCCTCGGGCCCGACGGCGCCGCCGCCGACGGACCGGTCCCGGACAGCCTCGCCCGCGCGATGGTGGCGATGCTGCAGGACTGGCGGCCGCGGGTGGACGCCATCGTCGCCGTGGACTCGGCCCGCCGTCCCGAGCTGGTGCGCGACCTCGCCTCGGGCCTGTCCCGCTTCCTGCGCGTCCCGGTCGTCGGCTCCTGGGCGATCCTCGACCCGTCGGTGCCCCCCGAGAAGGGCGCGACCAACTCCGCGCAGCGGGTCTCCGCGGTCTCGCGACGGGCCGGCCTGCGGCTCTCGGACCCGGGCGCGGTCAGCGGGGCAAGGGTGCTCCTCGTCGACGACCTGTGGGCCACCGGATGGACGCTGACCCTGGCCGGATCCGCCCTCCACGAGGCCGGCGCGAGCGCTGTCCTGCCGCTGGTCCTGGGCACCCAGGGGTAGCCGTTCCGAGGCGGTTGTGCGCGCCCGCGATCCGACCGTGTACGGCCGTGTAAAAAATTGGTTGCGTGGATATGGGGAGTGGGGGTTCTCGGCCCTAATATCCGGTCGTGGAACACGCCGACGTCATTGCCTACTTCGGGGACGACCCCTCCCGTACGTACCAGCTCATCCAGTGGCTCCCCGTTCTCGAGCTCCTGGATCGTGAGCATCCCGTCGGCCTCATGCTCCGCAACCATGACTCGGCGGAGATCCTCCGCCAGCGCACCCACCTGGCGATCGAGGTGCACCCGGAGTTCGCGGCACTCACCGAGCGCTACCACGAGCTCGACGCCAAGGTCGTGCTCTACTGCAACAACTCGATGATCAACTTCCAGTCGCTGCTGGACGCCCGCAAGCTCCACGTGCACATCAACCACGGCGAGAGCGACAAGCAGAGCATGGCCAGCAACAACGCGAAGGCCTACGACCGCGTCTTCGTCGCCGGCGAGGCGGCCGTGCAGCGCCTCGAGGCTGGCCTGCTCGCGTTCGACACCACCAAGCTGGTCCGGATCGGGCGCCCGCAGCTCGACCTGAGCCCCGCGCCGGTGCTCAGCCCGACCGAGCGGCGCACCGTGCTCTACGCGCCGACCTGGGAGGGCGACGCCGAGTACAACGACTACAGCTCCGTGGACACGATCGGTCCGGAGATCGCCGAGGCGATCGTGGCCGTCCCGGACGTGCGGATCGTCTACAAGCCGCACCCGAAGATCGCCGTCAGCAAGAACCCGGCGATCCGCGAGGGACACCGCCGCATCCTCGAGGTGATCGGCGACGCCGCCCAGGCCGAGCCGGGCGCCGGGCACGTGGCGGTCGTCAGCGGCGACATCCTCGCGGTGATGCCGGACTGCGACGCGATGGTCACCGACGTCTCCTCGGTGGGCCTGGACTGGCTCTACCTCAAGACGGACCGGCCGATCTTCGTCACCGATCGCCACCAGGATCCGGAGCGGCTGCGTCAGGAAGTGCCGGTCAGCCGGTGCGCCGACGTGATCGAGGCCCACCCGGGCATCGAGCGGCTCGACGTCGAGGGCCTCACCGCCCTGCTCGCCTCGCGCCTGGAGCACGACGAGCACCACCTGGCGCGGGTCGCCATGCGGCACCACTACTTCGACGACAACCAGATCGGGGACAGCACCCGGCGGTTCATCGCCGAGGTCGCCGACCTGGTCGCGCTGCGCGACGGACTGCTCGGCGAGGCGACCTCCCACGGGGTCGCGATGCTCGCCTGAGCCAGGCTGATCGGTACGCCGAGCGCCCGGTCCCGCGGCCCGCGGACCGGGTGCGCGGCCTGCCGTCCCACGTCCACGGAATCGGTCTCGGTGCGCCCTAGGCTGCCGAGCATGAGCGATGTCCCCGGTTCCCGCGGCACGAACTCCGACGACCCCGCCGTCGACGCGGGAGGGACCGAGGAGACCGGCCCGGCCGAGGCCGACCACCAGGTCGACTCGTCGGTGGACTCGTCGGTGGACTCGTCGGTCGAGTCCGGGGGAGAGCCCCCCGTGGCCGGAGCCGCTCCGCCGCCGCTCCCGGGGCAGACCGAGGAGGCCGCGGCGGACGAGGCCGACGAGGACTCGGAGCGCCCGGAGGAGCCCGAGGGCTCTGTGGGACCTGAGGACGCTGACGGCGCTGAGGGCTCTGACGGCCCGGAGTACTCGGGCGACTCGGCGGACGCCGACGCTGCCGGCGCCGTGGGAGACCCGGGCCCGGACACCCAGGTGATGGCGACGCCCGCGGCGCCCTCGGATGCCGAGGCCGATGCCGCTACCGCCGAGGCCGAGGGCTCCGGTGACGGGACCGACGGGGACGGACTGCCGACGCTGCCGGCCAAGGCGGGCTTCACGGGCGGCCTGGCCGCCATCGGGTCCGGTCTGCTCGGCGCGGCCGTCCTCGTCTCCGCGCTGCGCGCGCGCTCCGACGGCGAGCTGGACTGGTCGGTCTACGGCGCGGGGATCGTCGCCGTGCTCGGCCTGCTCGGCCTCTCCGTCTTCGGCGGCGCGCTCGTGCGCCGTGACCACGGCGCCGCTGCCCGTTCCGACCTGGTCACCTGGCCCGGTGTGGTCGGGATCCTCGGCGGCGCGCTGACGCTCGCGATCGGCCTGGAGGACACCCAGGCCGCCGACCACCTCGCCTACATCCTCGGCGGTTCGATCTTCGGGCTCGCCCTGCTCGGCTACCTGATGGCCCGCCGACCGGCGTTCGCAGTGACCGCGACCCTCGGTCTGGGCCTGGCCTACGCGCAGGGCTTCCAGGACGTCTTCGGCGACAGCGTCAACCGCGGCGAGACCGGTGTCTGGATCGCGATCGGGGTCACCGCCTTCGTCGTGGTGGTCAGCGCGGTCGGCTGGTTCCTGCCGGGGCGCTCCGTCATCGCCGTGAGCGTCGGCGTGGTCGGGGTGATCGGCATCGCCATCAGCCTGATCAGCATGCTGTGGTCGCGGCTCGTCGCCGACTTCTTCGGGGGCGGGCTGATCGACGCCGGCGTGTCGTTCGGCACCGACTCCGTGCGGCGTGCGCCGGTGGACTACGAGACCGACGTGGCGGTCGTGCTGGCCTTCGCGGCCGGGCTGGCGCTGCTCTGGGCGCTCGCCGCGGTGGTCACCGCCCACTCCGGCTTCTCGCTGCTGGTGGTCGCGATGCTCGCCACCTCGATCCCGCTGGCCACCGCGGTGCTCGCCGTCCAGCACCCCACCCTGTGGGTGGCGGCGCTGGGCGCCGGAGGCGGCGTGGTGGTCCTGCTCGCGGCCCCGCTGGTCAAGCGGCGCGCGCACCTGACGCGGCTCGGCGCCTGAACCCCCGCGCGAGGCGGCAGAGACCCTCTGCCGACCCGCTCGATCCGGGCTCGGGCCGGGCCCGGGAACCCGGTGTCGGGCCCGGACGTTAGCGTCGTGCATCGCCCGCCGACCCGCGGCGGGTCGACCCGACGGCGTGCCAGGTCGCGTGCAAGGAGGTAGCGGTGGGCTTCGTCCCCGTCTCCGGACCGGCCACGTTCCGCGCGGCCAACCCGCCTCGCGACGGTGAGATCGAGTTCACCGACGGCCGCCGCAGGATCGCGCTCCCGATGCGAGCCTCGCTGCCGGTGCTGGCGCGCGCCCGCACCGACGCCGACGCCCACCCGAGCGTGGCGCTGCTGGCGGGTGCGGCGCTGCTGGCGACCCGGTTCGTGGCGGCCGGCAAGATCGCGCCGGTCGTCGACCACGAGCGGCCGCACTGGCGGGTCGAGGGGCTCGACGAGCGGGATCGGGAGAGTGTGCGGCTGCTCGCCGCCGCCCGTCGGTACGACGGCCTGGACGCCGAGGCCGCGACCGCGCTGGTCGCCGAGGTGGTCGACGCGGTCGCGGACACCCTGCCGCGGGCGGCGCCGGCCGCCCCGCGGACCGCCCTCGCGGGCCTCCCCGGCGCCGCGGAGCCGACCGCGCCCGCGGGCGGTCAGGCACCGCCGGCCGCCGCGAGTGACTTCGCGGCCCGGGTGCGTCAGCGTGTGGCCGAGCGGGCCCGAGCCGAGGCCGCTGCCCGTGACGCCGAGACCGGGCTGCCGGACCTGGTCCGGATCTCGCTGCGCGTCGAGGCCGAGGAGGAGGAGCTCCTGGCCGGATCGGTCCGTCTCGTGCTCCAGGTCCACGACGAGCGCGACCCGCTGCACGTGGTCGAGGCGGCGCTGCTGTGGGACGAGGACCCGGACGCTCCTGCCCGCCACGGCTTCGGCGACCGGGCCCGGGTGCACGCCACGATCGCGCTGCGCTCCGCCGCCGAGGCGTGGCCGGTGCTCGACCGGCTGCTCGCGCTCGCCGTACCGGATCAGATCCAGCTCGACGGAGCCGAGGTCTCCGGCCTGCTGGAGCACGTGGGGGCGCTGCGCGAGGCCCACGTCGACGTGCACTGGCCACGGTCGCTCGGCGCCGACCTGACCACCCGCGCGGTGCTGGACCGGGCGCCGCAGGTGCGGGACCCGCACGCGCCCAACCGCGGCGACGAGCTGCCGTTCCAGGACAGCCCGTTCTCGGCGGAGGGCCTGTTCGCCTTCTCGTGGCAGGTGGCGCTGCACGGCGATCCCCTGACCGAGGAGGAGATGCAGGAGCTCGCCACCGCGGCCAGCCCCATCCTCAAGCTCCGGGGCGCCTGGACGGTGGTCGACCCCGGCACCGCCCAGCGGGCGCGCAAGCGGCTGATCCGGCGCGCGTCGGGAGCCGAGGCGCTGGGCGCGGCGCTGACCGGCGTGGTGGAGGTCCCCGGCGCCGGGGCCGGCCCCGACGGCGAGACCCCGGCCGCCGAGAAGGTGATCGTCGGCGCCAGCCTGCTCACGGTCCGCGAGCGGGTGCTGGCCGCGGCGACCCGGGACCCGGTGGCGGTGCCGACCGGCCTCGCCGCCGAGCTGCGCGACTACCAGCGCCACGGCCTGACCTGGTTGGCCGACCTCACCGGCCTCGGGCTGGGCGCGTGCCTGGCCGACGACATGGGCCTGGGCAAGACGATCACCCTGATCAGCCTCCACCTGCACCGGCTCGAGGCCGGGCTGTCCGGCGGTGGCCCGACCCTGGTGGTCTGCCCGACCAGCCTGCTGGGCAACTGGGAGGCGGAGATCGCGCGGTTCGCCCCCGGCGTACCGGTCCGTCGGTTCCACGGCAGCGCACGGTCGCTGGAGGACCTCGACGCCGGCGCCGGCGCGGGGATGTTCGGCGCCGGGTTCGTGCTGACCACCTACGGCACGCTGCGCAGCGACCCGGAGCCGCTGGCCGCGGTCGGCTGGGACCTGGTGGTCGCCGACGAGGCCCAGCACGTGAAGAACTCCCGCTCGGCCACCGCCCGCGCGCTGCGCCGGCTCGGCTCCACCGCCCGGGTCGCGCTGACCGGCACCCCGGTGGAGAACGACCTGACCGAGCTCTGGTCGATCCTGGACTGGGCGATCCCGGGCCTGCTCGGCAGCAGGCAGGCCTTCCGGCGCGTCTGGGCGGCGCCGATCGAGTCCGGCCACGAGCCGACCAAGGCCCGCCAGTTCGCCGACCTGATCGGGCCGTTCCTGCTCCGGCGGCGCAAGACGGACCCGGGGATCGCGCCGGAGCTGCCGCCGAAGACCGAGACCGACCAGTACGTCGGGCTGACCCGCGAGCAGGTCGTCCTCTACGAGGCGTTCGTCCGCGACACCATGGAGCGGATCGAGCGCGCCGACGAGGAGGCCCGCCGGGGCCTGGTGCTGGCGCTGCTGACCGGGCTGAAGCAGATCTGCAACCACCCCGCGCAGTTCCTCAAGCAGTCCGGCGCGGTCCGGCTGCGCGGCCGCTCGGAGAAGTTCGAGCTGCTCGAGGAGCTGGTCGCCACGGTGCTCGCCGAGGGTGGCGGCGTCCTGGTCTTCACCCAGTACGTCGCCCTCGGTCGGCTGCTCGAGGCGCACCTGACCTCGATCGGCGTACCGCACCAGTTCCTGCACGGCGGCACCCCGATCGCCGAGCGCGAGGCGATGGTCAAGCGGTTCCAGGCCACGCCCGAGGGTGAGCAGCCACCGGTCTTCCTGCTCTCGCTGAAGGCCGGTGGCACCGGGCTGAACCTGACCCGCGCCGACCACGTGATCCACGTCGACCGGTGGTGGAACCCGGCGGTCGAGGAGCAGGCCACCGACCGGGTCTACCGGATCGGGCAGACCAAGCCGGTCCAGGTGCACAAGATGGTCACCTCCGGGACCATCGAGGAGCGCGTCGCGCAGCTGCTGACCCGCAAGCGCGCGATCGCCGACGCCGTGCTGGCCCGCGGCGACGCCGCGCTGACCGAGCTGAGCAACGAGGAGCTGCGCGACCTGGTCACCCTACGCACCGACCAGCGCCGGGCGGCGATCGTGGAGGAGCTGCGCGAGCGGGAGGCGGCCACGCCCGGGGCCGAGGAGGGCGGCCCGTGAGGGCGACCTACCCGCGGCAGGACCCGCCCCGCGGCGGCGTCCGCAGCTGGTGGGGCAAGGCCTGGCAGCGGGCGGTCGAGGAGGCGGCGTACTCCGAGGCCGAGCTGAAGGGCGGCCGCACCGCGGCGCGGCGCGGCGAGGTCGGTGGGATCAGCGTCGACGCGGGCGCGCTGCTGGCGGCGGTCCGGGAGGGCGACGACGCCTGGACGGTGCAGGTCGACGTGCCGGTCCTCGACGCGAGCGGCCGCCGGTCCCTGGTGGAGGTGGTCGCCGCCGAGTCGGGCCGGGTCGCCGCGCTGCTGGCCGGCGAGCTGCCCCACGACCTGGTGGAGCACGCCGAGGAGCTCGGGGTCGAGCTGCTGCCCTACGGCGGTGAGCTGGCGGCGACCTGCACCTGCCCCCACTACCTGGCGCCGTGCCCGCACGCGATCGCGGTCCTGGTGCAGACCGGCTGGCTGGTCGACGTCGACCCGTTGGTGCTGTTCGCGGTCCGCGGCCTGGACCGCGAGGCGCTGCTCTCGGCCCTGCACGCCCGCACCGCCGACCTCGAGGAGCCCCCGGCCCGGGTCGCGGACCTGGTGGACGACCTGGAGATCGCCGCCGACGCGGTGCTCCGCGCCCGGCACCTGCTGGAGCTGCTCGAGTCCGACGCCGAGGTCCCCGACTCCCTCCTCTGAGCCGACTTGGGGTTTGTGGCGCCCCGAGTTGCGGGTTATGGCCGAATCAGCGTGCACAGGTCGCAACTCGGGACGCCACAAACCCCAAGTCGGCGGATGGGCGGGGTCAGAGGGTGGCCAGCAGGGCGTTCAGCTCGGCGACGTACGCCGCGTAGGCGGCGCGCAGCTCCGCCCCGGGCCAGGACTCGGGAAGAAGGGATGCCGGGAGCAGCGGGTCCTCGGCGAGGTGGCGGACCAGGGCGGCCGCCGCGGCCAGGCGGAGCGCCGGCTCCTCGGCGTCGGTCAGTGTCGCCACGAGCCGCCGCCCGGTCGCCGCCCAGCCGGCGAGGTCCCACAGGTCGGCGGCCAGGGCCGCCGGATCGCCGGTCGGTGTGGACCGGAACGTCGTGAGCACCGGGTCGCCCGCGTAGGAGGCCGGTCGGCGCAGGTTGGCGGGCCGGGTCCAGACCCCCTCCCGGAGCTCGGCCAGGCGGTGCTCGGCGAGGGTCTCCCGCAACGCCGCGCGCTCGGCGCCGGAACGCCCGGTGACGGTCACGACGGCCATCTCCCAGGCGCCGTCCCACCCTCCTCCCCACCCCGACTCGGCGTCCTCGACCGCCTCGTCCTGGTGGCGCTGGCGCCGCGCGAGCCGTTCGCCGAGCACGTAGTCGCCGCCGTCGCGGCGCAGGTCGCCGGCGGCGACGGCTCGGCTGAGCGCCACCCGCAGCGTGGCGGGCGCGATCCCGAAGACCGGCGCCGCGGCGGCGAGCCGGGCCGGGGTCCAGCGGTCGGGGTGGGAGCCGAGCATCAGGCTGAGCACGACCGAGCGTGCGGGCAACGGGGTCAGCGACGCCTCCACCACGACTCCCTTTACTAACAGTTGTGGACACAGTTGTGGACAGAAACGTAACATCGATCGCATGACGCACGAGGTCTTCAACCAGGTCCCGCCGCTGATCGGTCACAACACGGCGGCCGACCCCGTCCTGCGCGAGGGCGTCGAGCGCGAGGGTGCCGGCTGGGCGCTGTCCGAGATCGACGAGGTCGGGCGCCTCGCCGGCACCGCGGAGGCGATGGACTGGGGTCGTCTCGCCGAGCGGGTGCCGCCGCGGCTGCACACCCACGACCGCTACGGCCGCCGGGTCGACGAGGTGGAGTACGTGCCGGCGTACCACCAGCTCATGGAGACCGCGGTCGGGCACGGCATCCACGCCGCCCCGTGGTCCGACGAGCGCCCCGGCGCGCACGTGGCCCGCGCCGCCAAGTTCTTCGCCTGGAACGTGGACGCCGGTCACGGCTGCCCGATCTCGATGACGTACGCCGTGGTGCCGGCGCTGCGGCAGAACCCGGAGCTGGCAGCGCGGTTCGAGCCGCTGCTGACCAACCGCGCGTACGACGTCGGGCTGCGCGACCCGGAGACCAAGGCGGGCCTGATCGCCGGGATGTCGATGACCGAGAAGCAGGGCGGCTCCGACGTACGGGCCAACACGACCAGCGCGACGCCGATCGCCGGCGAGCCGGGCGCCTATCGGATCGTCGGCCACAAGTGGTTCACCTCCGCCCCGATGTCGGACCTGTTCCTCACGCTCGCCCAGGCGCCCGGCGGCCTGTCGTGCTTCCTGCTGCCGCGCGTGCTGCCCGGCGGCGAGCGCAACGCGATCCGCTTCCTCCGCCTCAAGGACAAGCTCGGCAACAGGTCCAACGCCTCGTCCGAGATCGAGTACGACGGCGCGACCGGCTGGCTCGTCGGCGAGGAGGGTCGCGGGGTGAAGACGATCGTCGAGATGGTCAACATGACCCGGCTGGACTGCGTCATCGGATCCGCGTCCGGGATGCGCAACGCGCTCACCCACGCCGCCCATCACGCGCGGCACCGCTCCGCCTTCGGCAAGCTGCTGATCGACCAGCCCCTGATGCGCAACGTGCTGGCCGATCTGCAGGTGGAGTCCGAGGCCGCGACGACCGCGATGCTGCGCCTGGCCGGCGCCAACGACCGCGCGATCCGCGGCGACCGTGGGGAGGGTGCGTTGCGGCGGCTCGCGCTGGCGGCCACCAAGTACCACGTCTGCAAGCGCGCCCCGATGGTCGTCGGCGAGGCCCTGGAGTGCCTCGGTGGCAACGGGTACGTCGAGGACTTCGACCTGGCGCGGATCTACCGGGAGATGCCGCTGCTCTCCATCTGGGAGGGATCGGGCAACGTCGCCGCGCTCGACGTGCTGCGCGCGATGGGCCGGGAGCCGGAGTCGGTGGACGCGTTCTTCGCCGAGGTGGACTCCGCCGCCGGCCTCGATCCTCGGTACGACGCCGCGCTGGCCGCGCTGAGGAAGGAGCTCACCGCGTTCGACGACCTCGAGCTGCGCGCGCGGCGGATCGTGGAGCAGGTGGCGCTGGTCTTCGCCGGTGCGCAGCTGCTGAAGGCCGGGTCGCCGGTCGCGGATGCGTTCTGCGCGACGCGCTTCGCGGGGGACTGGGGGAGCGCGTTCGGGACGCTGCCGGCTGGGTTGGACCTGGGGCGCGTGCTGGAGCGGGTGCCGGTGGGGGTGTGAGGGCTGCTGCAGGAAACCCCGAACGGTGTGACCCAAGAGCAGCCTGAGGCACACGACCCGCTCGGCGCCTGCCCTCACCCCCGGCTCGGCGGGCCTTGCCCCCGGCTCGCGTCAGCCCACGCCGAGCGCGCGC
This sequence comes from Nocardioides sp. GY 10113, assembly GCF_004919105.1. Classification (GTDB taxonomy): domain Bacteria; phylum Actinomycetota; class Actinomycetes; order Propionibacteriales; family Nocardioidaceae; genus Nocardioides. The sequence goes on along the minus strand of NZ_STGK01000016.1, from coordinate 77,758 downwards.
AGCGCCATCGCCACCAGCACGTCGCGCAGCGCCGCGTCGGAGATCGACCCGCCCGCGCGCGGCGTGGAGTTGAGCAGCCCGAACACCGCCTGGGCGGCCGCGTGGGCCGCGCCGGCGTCCAGCGACGGCTGGAGCAGGCGCAGCTGCGAGGCCCAGAGGTCGACGTACGCCCGTTGCAGGTCGCGCACCTGGGTCCGGGCCGCCGAGGGCAGCGACTCCCAGTCGCGGTCCTGGACCACGATCAGCGCGCGGTTCCCCAGGGCGAAGTCCACGTGCCAGTCGACCAGTCCTCGCAGCGCCGCCGCCGGGTCCCCGTCCGCGCGGGCCACGCGCGACCGCCCCACCGAGAGCAGCTCCTCGCTGATCGAGACCAGCATCTCGGCGAGCATCGCCTGCTTGGAGGAGAAGTGCTTGTAGAGCGCCGGCCCGCTGATCCCCACGGCGGCGCCGATCTCGGCGACGGAGACCCCGTGGAAGCCGCGTGCGGCGAACAGGTCGGCGGCCGTGGCCAGGATCTGCTGTCGCCGGGTGCCCTCCGCCATGCCCGAAGGTTAGCGGCCGTTCACTGCGAGCGGCCGCACCCGGCCGGAACCGCCGGCCGCGGTCCATTGACCGCGGTGGTTAGCGATCGTTAACCTCATCGTCGTGGCCGAACCGACACTCCGCGAGCTCGCCGCCGAGCTCCGCGACCGCCTCGCCCGGGTCCGCCAGGGCGGCAGCGAGTCCGCCCGCGACAAGCACACGCAGCGCGGCAAGCTGCTCGCCCGCGACCGCGTGGACCGCCTGCTCGACCCCGGCAGCCCGTTCCTGGAGATCGCGCCGCTGGCGGCGTACGGGATGTACGACGCCTCCGGCGAGGACCCCTACGCCGTCCCCGCCGCGGGCGCCGTCGCCGGCATCGGCCGCGTCCAGGGGCGCACCTGCGTGATCGTCGCCAACGACGCCACCGTCAAGGGCGGCACCTACTACCCGATCACGGTCAAGAAGCACCTGCGCGCCCAGGCGATCGCCGCCGAGAACCGGCTGCCCTGCCTCTACCTGGTCGACTCCGGCGGCGCGTTCCTGCCGATGCAGGACGAGGTCTTCCCCGACCGCGAGCACTTCGGCCGGATCTTCTTCAACCAGGCCAACATGTCGGCCAAGGGCATCCCGCAGATCGCGGCGGTGATGGGCTCCTGCACCGCCGGCGGCGCCTACGTCCCGGCGATGGCCGACGAGACCGTGATCGTGAAGAACCAGGGCACGATCTTCCTCGGCGGCCCGCCGCTGGTGAAGGCCGCGACCGGCGAGGTCGTCACCGCCGAGGAGCTCGGCGGCGGCGAGGTGCACGCCCGCACCTCCGGGGTCGTCGACCACCTCGCCGAGGACGACGCCCACGCCCTGCAGATCCTGCGCGGCATCGTCGACACGCTCCCCGCCACCGGAGGCTTCGAGGCTCGCTCCGCTCGCACCTCCACCACCGGTGGCGCGGAGGTCGAGGAGCCGCTCGAGGCCCCCGAGACCCTGTACGACGTGGTGCCCACCTCCACCCGCACCCCGTACGACGTGCGCGAGGTGATCAAGCGGATCGTCGACGGCTCCCGCTTCCAGGAGTTCAAGCAGCTCTACGGCGACACCCTGGTCTGCGCGTTCGCCGAGATCCACGGCCACAAGGTCGGCATCGTCGCCAACAACGGCATCCTGTTCAGCGAGTCCGCGCTCAAGGGTGCGCACTTCGTCGAGCTGTGCAACCAGCGCGGCATCCCGCTGGTCTTCCTGCAGAACATCTCCGGATTCATGGTCGGTCGCGACTACGAGAACCGCGGCATCGCCCGCGACGGCGCCAAGCTCGTCACCGCGGTCGCCTGCTCGGTCGTCCCGAAGTTCACCGTGGTCATCGGCGGCTCGTTCGGCGCCGGCAACTACGGCATGTGCGGGCGCGCCTACGACCCGCGGTTCCTGTGGATGTGGCCCAACGCCCGGATCTCGGTGATGGGCGGCGAGCAGGCCGCCAGCGTGCTGGCCACCGTCCGACGCGACGGCATCGAGGCCCGCGGTGGCGAGTGGAGCGCCGAGGACGAGGAGTCGTTCAAGGACCCGATCCGGGAGCAGTACGACGAGCAGGGCTCCGCCTACTACGCCTCCGCCCGGCTCTGGGACGACGGGATCATCGACCCCGCCGACACCCGTCGCGTGCTCGGGATGGCCCTGGAGGCCACCAGCCACGCGCCCGTGCCCGAGCCGTCCTACGGCATCTTCCGGATGTGAGCCACCGATGACGAACACCCCCACGATCACGAGCGTCCTCGTCGCCAACCGCGGCGAGATCGCGCTCCGCGTCTTCCGCACCTGCCGTGAGCTGGGCCTGCGCACGGTCGCCGTCGTCACCGACGCCGACGCGAACGCCCCGCACGCCCGGGCCGCCGACACGAGCGTGCACGTGCCGAGCTACCTCGACGGTGCCGCGGTCATCGCCGCGGCCCAGCAGGCCGGCGCCGACGCGATCCACCCCGGCTACGGCTTCCTCAGCGAGAACGCCGGCTTCGCCCGTGCGGTCGCCGGGGCCGGGCTGACCTGGGTCGGCCCCACGCCCGAGGTGATCGAGCGGATGGGTCGCAAGGACGCCGCGCGCGACCTCGCGGTCGCCGCCGGCGTACCGGTCGTGCCGTCGTACGACCTGGAGGCGGATCCGAGCGCCTTCGCCTACCCGGTGCTGGTCAAGGCCGCGGCGGGCGGCGGCGGCAAGGGGATGCGCGTCGTCCGGTCCGCGGCGGAGTTCGACGAGGCGGTGGCCGCCGCGGGTCGCGAGTCGGCCTCCGCCTTCGGTGACGACACCCTGCTCATCGAGAAGTACGTCGAGCGCGGTCGCCACATCGAGGTCCAGCTGCTCGGGGACACCCGCGGGAGCGTCATCCACCTGCTCACCCGCGAGTGCTCGGTCCAGCGGCGGCACCAGAAGGTGATCGAGGAGGCGCCGGCGCCGTACCTGCCCAGCGACGTCCGGGAGCGGATCCACGACGCCGCGGTCGCGCTCGGCAGCTCCGTCGGCTACACGGGTGCCGGGACGGTGGAGTTCCTGCTCGACGCCGACACGGGGGAGTTCTACTTCCTGGAGATGAACACCCGGCTCCAGGTCGAGCACCCGGTCACCGAGATCGTCTGCGGCGACCTGGACCTGGTCGCCGCCCAGCTGCGGGTCGCGCAGGGCGAGCCGCTCGGGATCGAGGCCGGCAACGGCGGCCCGGTCGGGCACGCGATGGAGGCGCGGGTCTACGCGGAGGACGCGTACGCGGGCTTCCTGCCCCAGGCCGGCACCGCGACCGAGGTGCACTGGCCCGATGAGGACCCGCTGGTCGAGGTGCGAGCGCAGCGAGCCTCGAGGCCGAGGGTCGACCACGCGCTGGAGTCGGGCCAGGTGGTCTCCACCTCCTACGACCCGATGCTCGGCAAGGTGATCGTCCGCGGCGCCGACCGCGAGGCCGCCCGCCGGAACCTGGTGGCCGCGCTCGACGACACCGCGATCCTGGGGCTGACCACCAACACCGGCTTCCTGCGCGAGCTGGCCGCCGGCGAGCCGTTCGCCGCCGGCGAGATCGACACCGCCTGGCTGGACCGCCACGACGTCCCGACCCCGGACCCGAGCGAGGCCCGCGAGGTCGCCGCCCGGCTCTGGTTCGACGCCCAGCGGGTCGCCGCCGGCCCGTTCGCCTCGGACGGCTTCCGCCTCGGCGGGGCGCCGGCGCCGGCGATCGTGGAGTTCACCGACGGCGTGGTCACGCTGCCCGCACCCGTCGCGCCCGCGCCGAACGGCGTCCGCGCCAAGGTCGGCCCGCACCGCGTCGAGCTGGTGCACCGCGGCCAGCGCCACGTCTTCACCCGCGCCGAGGCGACCACCGACCACGGCGCCGGAGCCGGCGACGGCACGGTCGCCTCGCCGATGCCCGGTACCGTGCTGGACGTCCGCGTCGCCGCCGGCGACCGGGTCGTCGAGGGACAGGTGCTGGGCGTGGTCGAGGCGATGAAGATGGAGCTGGCGCTCAAGGCGCCGTACGACGGCACGGTCACCGCCGTGACCGCGGCGGTCGCCGATCAGGTCGCCCTCGGCGCGCCGCTGTTCGTGGTGGAGGCGTCGTGAGCGGCCCGGCCGGGCGGCCGCTGCCGATGGTGGTCCCCGAGCCCGGCCTCCCCGACCGGGTCACCATCTACGAGGTCGGCCCCCGCGACGGCCTGCAGAACGAGGCGACGACGGTGCCGACCGAGGTCAAGGCGGAGTTCGTGCGCCGCCTGCTCGCCGCCGGCCTGCCGATCGTGGAGGCGACCAGCTTCGTGCACCCGAAGTGGGTGCCCCAGCTGGCCGATGCCGCCGACCTGATGACCGGGCTGGTCGCCGACCTCGGCGACACCGCTCGCGAGCTGCCGGTGCTGGTGCCCAACGAGCGCGGCCTGGACCGGGCGCTGGCGCTGGGGATGCGGCACGTCGCGGTCTTCGCCAGCGCCACCGAGACCTTCGCGCAGAAGAACCTCAACCGCACGCTGACCAGCCAGTTCGAGATGTTCCAGCCGACGATGGTGCGAGCGCGCGACGCCGGGCTGACGGTGCGCGGCTACGTCTCGATGTGCTTCGGCGATCCCTGGGAGGGCGCCGTCGACGTCGACCAGGTGGTCGGTGTCGGCACCCACCTGCTCACCCTCGGCGCGGACCAGCTCAGCCTCGGCGACACCATCGGCGTGGCCACCCCCGGCCACGTCCGCGCCCTGGTCGAGGCCTTCGGCGACGCCGGGGTCGGCCCCGAGCGGCTCGCCCTGCACTTCCACGACACCTACGGCCAGGCGCTCACCAACGTCCACGCCGGCCTGCAGGCCGGCGTCACGACGTACGACGCCAGCGCCGGCGGCCTGGGCGGCTGCCCGTACGCGCACAGCGCCACCGGCAACCTGGCCACCGAGGACCTGCTCTGGTTCCTCACCGGACTGGGGATCGAGCACGGCGTCGACCTGGACGCCGTGGCGGCGACCAGCGTGTGGATGGCCGGCCAGCTCGGCCGACCCAGCCCGAGCGCGGTGGTCCGCGCCCTCGCCTGACCGTCGAGCCGGTCCTTGCGCCCCCTCGAGCCGGTCCTCGCGCCCACTGGTACCGAACTCCCGGCTCGGGGGTGCCTGATCCCCGGCTCGGGGGTGCCTAAGCCCCGGCTCGGGCGTGGGGCGGACGGGCGCGCAGCTCCTTGGCGGCGTACCGCCCGACCTTCCAGGTGGTCGCGCCGTCGGTGACCATGCCGACCCCGCCGCCGAGCAGCGGGATCTTGCGGCCGACAGTGGTGAAGACCCGCTTGCCGACCACCCGGGAGATCAGCTCGCCGGCGAGCACGCCGGAGACGAGCCGGTCCATCTCCGGGTCGACGACGGGGGCGGTGGCGATCGCCATCGGCGTCGCGGGGATCCGGCGCGCCCTCAGCAGGGTCTCCACGGTGTCCTCGCCGAGCAGCGTCACCGTGATCGCGTTGCCGACGCGCGGGTCGGCCAGGTCGTAGCCGCGCAGGTGCGCGATGCCGGCGACCATCCGGGACTGGATCACCGTCACCGCGGCGATGTTGGCCGGAGCGGTGACCGCTGCGGCGACCAGGCCGCCCAGGTTGGTCACGAAGCCCTCGATGCTGGCGTGCATCACGTTGTTCTCGATGACCTCGCGGATCGCCTTGTCGCGGTCCCCGCGCTGCTCGCGCAGCTGCTCCTCGGCGGCCTCGGCGGCGGGCTTGAGCGGCCCGATGCCGTGGATCGCACGGTGGAGCGCCTCCCGGACGAACGTCTCGGTCAGCCCGGGCATCAGCGCCGGCGCCCGGGGCGCCAGCTGGCGCGCGGCACCGGCGGCTGCTCCCCTCGTCCACGCGTTGGCCATGTGCCCATCCAACCAGCCGACGCCAACGGGCTCGCGCGGCCCGCCGGCTCCGGCGTACTAGCGTGCGGAGGGTGTCCACCCCGCCGGTCGAGCCGCCCCCGAGTCGTTGGGTGCTGCCCACGGCCGAGGAGCTGGCCGGGCTGCCCGAGGACGAGGGCGACCTGATCGCCGTCGGCGCGGACCTGGAGCCGGGGACGATCCTTGCCGCCTACCGGTCCGGCCTGTTCCCGATGCCCGAGGACCGGCGCACCATCGGGTGGTGGAGCCCGGCACGTCGCGGGGTGCTGCCGCTGGACCGGCTGCACGTCTCCCGGTCGCTGCGGCGCAGCCGCCGCGACTTCGAGATCACCGTCGACACCGCGTTCGACGCGGTGGTCGAGGGCTGCGCCGACCCGCGTCGTCCGCACGGCTGGATCGACGGCCGGATCAAGAGGGCGTACGGCGACCTGCACCGCCTCGGCTGGGCGCACTCGGTGGAGGTGTGGCGTGACGGCCACCTGGTCGGTGGGCTGTACGGGATCTCCGTGGGCGGGCTGTTCGCCGGTGAGTCGATGTTCCACCGCGAGCGGGACGCCTCGAAGGTGGCGCTGGTCGGCCTGGTCGAGGTGCTCCGGGCGGACGCGGCCGGTGCGGCCGGACGGCGGCTGATCGACGTGCAGTGGTCGACCGAGCACCTCGCCACCCTGGGGGTGATCGAGCGGACCCGGGCGACCTATCTCGCCCAGTTGCCGGCGCTGCTCGACGTGCCCCAGCCGGTGTGGGAGGCGCCCAGCGGTGCCGGCGCTGGCTAGGCTCGCCGCGCCCTCCCGAAAGGACCCCATGCATGACCCGTCACACCCGCCCGTTCCGCGGCACCGCCGCTGCCGTCGTACTGCTCGGCGGGCTGATCGGCCCGTTGGCGGCCTGCGGCGGCGACGGCGAGACGGGAGGCGCGGGCGAGGGGACCTCCGCCCAGGACGCGCCCACGGACGCGCCGCTGGAGAGGTTCTGCGAGCTGGCGAACGACTCGTCGTGGATGACCGAGGTGGCCGACGGTGACTACGCCGGCATGGCCGACGCCCTGCACGCCTACGTCGCGGAGCTGGAGGAGCTGGGCACGCCGGCCGACATCCCGGCCGACGCGCGGGAGGGCTTCGTGATCCTGAACGACGCGGTCGCGCGGATCACCGCCGAGGGCCTGGAGAAGGTCGACAACTCGGCCGACCTCGACGGCGCCGACCCGTTCGGGATCGACCTGACCGCCGAGCAGCAGGACAAGATCAACGCCTACAACGTCTACCAGGCCGAGGCCTGCGCGGACTGACCGGCTGGTCCGGCGTCAGCCGACGTACGGCGCCGCATCGCCGTCGGCGACCATCGGCCGCCCCGCCGCCTGCCAGTCGAGCATCCCGCCGGCGAGGTTGACGACCTCGTAGCCCTGCTGGGCGAGGTAGGCGGTCGCCTGCGCGCTGCGCCCGCCGACCTTGCAGACCACGAGCGTCTGCACCGCCTCGATCGCGGCGACCTCGCCGACCCGCGCGGGCAGCTCCATCAGCGGGATGTGCAGCGCGCCCTCGATGTGCCCGGCGGCCCACTCGTGGTGCTCGCGCACGTCGAGGATCGCGAGGCCCGCGGGCAGCGGGTCGGGGACGCCGTCGATGGCGACGGTGGGGACGTTCATGGCAGGCCTCTCTGAGCGGTGGGCGTGCCGCCCAGCATTCACCACACTGGGTGATGTCGAACATTCCCGACCCAATGGGAATATACCCCCGGGGGGTATATGTTGGGGGGTGTACCCCAGCACTCCGACGACCAGGGCGGCGATCATGGAAGCAACGCACCAGCAGCACACCGGTCACGCGCACCACCAGGGCCACCAGGGCCACGAAGGTCACCAGGGCCACGACGCTCACCAGGGCCACGACGAGCACGCGGCCACGCCGCGGATGGCGGCCTCCGCCACCCTGCACTGCCTCACCGGGTGCGCCATCGGCGAGATCATGGGCCTGACGATCGGCACGGCGGTCGGCCTCGCGAACGGCTGGACGATCGCGCTCTCGGTGGGGCTCGCGTTCCTGTTCGGCTACACGCTCTCCACCCTGCCGCTGCTCAAGGCCGGCCTGGGCGTCGCGGCCGCGCTCAGCGTGGTGCTGGCTGCCGACACGCTGTCCATCGCGACGATGGAGCTGGTCGACAACGCGGTGATGGCGGTGATCCCCGGCGCGATGGACGCCGGCCTGGTCAACGCCGTCTTCTGGCTGAGCATGGCGCTCGCGCTGGCGGTGGCGTTCGTGGCGGCGTACCCGGTCAACCTCTACCTGCTCGGCCGGGGCAAGGGGCATGCGCTGACGCACGGCTACCACGGCGCGGACGCCGCGTCCGAGGGCTGGCGGCGCTGGATCCCCGCCTTCTCCACCGGCGCCCTGGTCGCCGTGCTCGTCGCGTTCATGCTCGGCGGCCTGGTCGTCTCGCTCGCCGAGCACGCCGGCTGGTGAGCTACTTGAGCAGCCTGCTCATCCGCCGGTCCGCGAGCGGCTTGCCGCCCGTCTGACAGGTCGCGCAGTACTGCAGGCTGGAGTCGGCGAAGGACACCTCGCGGACCACGTCGCCGCAGACCGGGCACTGCTGCCCGGTCCGCCCGTGGACCGCGAGGTGCGACTTCTTCTCGGCCTTCAGCTCGCTGGCGGCCAGCCCGCGGGAGCGCTCGACGGCGTCGCCCAGCGTGCTCCGGACCGCCTCGTAGAGAGTGCTCAGCTCGTCGTCGGAGAGCCCGTCGGCCGGCTTGAACGGGCTCATCCGCGCCGCGTGCAGGATCTCGTCGGAGTAGGCGTTGCCGATCCCGGCGATGGTGCCCTGGTGGCGCAGGACGCCCTTGAGCTGCTTGCGTCCCTCGGCGGTGAGGATCTCGGCCAGCGCCTCGCGGGTGAACGTCTCGGCCAGCGGGTCGGGGCCGAGCGAGGCGATCCCCGGCACGTCGTGCGGGTCGCGGACCAGGTAGCAGGCCAACGACTTCTTGGTGCCCGCCTCGGTGACGTCGAGCCCCGGCGTCGCGTCGCCCGCGTCGTCCGGACCCGGGGAGAGCACCACCCGCACGGCGAGCGTCGACTTGGTGCTCGGCTTCGGCGGCAGCGCCGGCACCTCGTCCTTCCATCGCACCCAGCCCGCCCGCGCCAGGTGGAGGACGAGGTGCAGGCCGCCGGCCTCGATGTCGAGGAACTTCCCGTGCCGCCGTACGCCGTCCACGAGCGCGCCCTCGAGCGCCGAGAGTGGCGGGTCGTAGGTCTTCAGCGCGCTGAACTGGGGGACGTGGACCTTGGTGATCGCACGGCCGGAGAGCCGGCCGGACAGGTCCTGGGCCAGCGCCTCCACCTCGGGTAGCTCGGGCACCCGGCCAGCCTAGGCAACGGGTGGGACGCAGGGCGCGGGATCGCGCCTCTCGATCGGTCGATGCGACACGCTATCGATCTCTAAGGAATCTCCTAGACATCTCGATACCGTCCGATCGTGGACCCGATCCGGAACCCTTACGCGCCGGGCGCCGGCCAGCGGCCGCCCGAGCTGGCGGGCCGTGACGAGCAGCTCGCCGCCTTCGACGTGGTGCTGGAGCGGGTCGCCCGCGGCCGCCCCGAGCGGAGCCTGGTGCTGACCGGGCTGCGCGGCGTCGGCAAGACGGTGCTGCTCAACGCGCTGCGCTCGGCCGCGGTCCGCAAGGGCTGGGGGACGGGCAAGCTGGAGGCCCGCCCCGACCAGTCGCTGCGTCGTCCGCTCTCCTCGGCCCTGCACCAGGCGGTGCGCGAGCTCGGCCACCCGGAGGCCGACGAGGCCGACCACGTGCTCGGCGTGATCCGCTCCTTCGTGCACCGCGAGGCCGGGGCCGACGCCAGGCTCAAGGACCGGTGGAGCCCCGGCATCGACGTCGCCGCGGTACGCGGCCGCGCCGACTCCGGCGACATCGAGATCGACCTGGTCGAGCTGCTCACCGACGTCGGCGGCCTGGCCGCGGACGTCGGCAAGGGCGTCGCGGTCTTCATCGACGAGATGCAGGACCTCGGCCCCGACGACATCTCAGCGCTCTGCGCCGCCTGCCACGAGCTGAGCCAGAACGGGCTGCCGGTGATCGTGGTCGGCGCCGGCCTGCCGCACCTCCCGGCCGTGCTGAGCGCCAGCAAGTCCTACTCCGAGCGCCTCTTCTCCTACCAGCGGATCGACCGGCTCTCCCGGGAGGCGGCCGACCGCGCGCTGAGCGCACCGGCCGAGGACGAGGACGCCTGCTTCACCCAGGACGCGCTGGCGGCGATGTACGAGGCGACCGGCGGCTACCCGTACTTCATCCAAGCCTACGGCAAGACGGTGTGGGACCTGGCCCCGCGCTCGCCGATCACCGCCGACGACGTCGCGGTCGCCGCGCCCGAGGCCGAGCGCGAGCTGGCGGTCGGCTTCTTCGGCTCCCGGTACGAGCGCGCGACCCCCGGCGAGCGGGACTACCTGCGGGCGATGGCCGATGCCGCCGGCGAGGAGGCCGACGACCCGGTGGGCTCGGTGGCCACCTCCGACGTCGCGGTGGTGCTGGGCAAGAAGCCCCAGTCGCTCTCCCCGGCCAGGGACAACCTGCTCAAGAAGGGCCTGATCTACTCCGGCGAACGGGGACGGATCGCGTTCACGGTGCCGCACTTCGGCCGCTACCTGCGGTCCCAGGCGTGACACCGGGTCACCGGTGGACCGGTGACCCCGACCCCACGGCTTCCGGCGCGCCGCGTCGAGCCTCCCACGCCGCCCAGAACGCCATCACCAGCGCCACCAGCAGCGCTCCGGCGATCACGTCGACCACGTAGTGCTCGGCGTAGTAGACCAGCATGAAGGACATCGCGACCGGGTAGAGCAGCAGCAGCCAGCGCCAGCCGCCGGTGAGGCGGGTGACGACGTACCAGGCGACGAGGATCGACAGCGCGGCGTGCAGGGACGGCATCGCCGCCACCTGGTTGCCGACCGCCGACACCCGCTGGTGCGCGCCCCCGCCTCCGGTGCTCAGGTCGAACCAGCCGCGCCCGGTGATCCGGGCGATGTCGTCGGTCAGGTAGCCGTCGCGGGAGGCCATCCACGGCGGCGCCATCGGGTAGAGCACGTAGATCGTCACACCGACCGTGATCACCGAGAGGTAGCGGCGCATGTAGCGGATCCACTCGGGGCGGTCGCGCTTCCACAGGTACCCCGCGACCACGAGCGCGGCGAAGAAGTGGGTGTTGTAGACGGTGGTCAGCGCCACGTCGTACCAGGCCGGGGGTGACGACCGCTCGCACGGCACCCCGCACAGGTGGGCCTGGAGGTACTCGGTCGGCAGGACGCCGCCGAAGAGCCAGCGGTCGGCGTCGATCGGCTCGGTGACGTGCACGTCGAAGAGCCCCAGGTCGTCCGAGAGCCCGCGGCTGTAGAGGTAGACGACCAGCACCGCGAACGGCGGCCACCAGTCACGCAGGAAGGCCAGGTGATCGCGCAGCGGCCGCCGTACGTCCCAGGCGATGGTGGCCATCCAGAGCCAGCCGACCACCTCGACCGACTGCTTCGGCATCCCGAACCACCGTACGTAGGCGACCAGCGCCAGCACGCAGGCCACCGCGCCCGCCGCCCGGGGGGCGTCGAGCATGGGCCGCCGGTCCGTCAGCTCCTCGCCACTCACGCCGCCCTCCATCGAGGAGGTCAGCGGAGCACAACCTCCGAACCGTGCGATTCGTCACCGGACGCCCATCGTCGCGGCCGCGGCTCGGGGAGCGCAACCACCGTCGACCGGGTCCGGTCTCACCTGGCCCGGGTCAGGCGGCCGGGTCCACGATCCGCCCGCCGGTGCGGAGCCACCAGTCGGCCGCCTCGCGGACCTCCGCGGCGACGTCGGGGTCCTCGGCCAGCTCGCGGAGGACCGGGTGCTGGGCGAGCCCGGCCGCGAGCATCGCGTCCTCGCGGGTGACGTCGGAGTCGAGGAGCTCCCGCACGCGGGGCCCGGACGGTGCCTGGCCGGCCATGGCGACGACCCGCAGCCCGAAGCCGACCCGGTGCGGATCCGTCGAGGCGAGCAGCGCCTGGACCGCGGGTCCGTCGGTCGACGACATCAGGTTGCCGAACAGGTCGCGCAGGCGTGACCTGGTGAGGTCGTCGACCTCGGTGCCCGCCAGCCGTGCCGCCGCGTCGACCGTCGCGGACGCGAACGGCGAGGCGGCGATGAGGAAGCTCGAGGTGGCCGCGTGGGCGGCCCGGAAGTCGTAGAGCGCCTCGAAGAGCAGCCTGGTCAGCAGGGTCTCGCCCGGTCGGCCGGCGGCGACCTCGGCAGCGAGCTCGCCGGCGGCGGTGTAGTGGGCGTTGAGGCGGGTGCGGGTCCAGTGCGGCGGCCGGCTGGGCTGCGGCAGGAGCTGTCGCACCTCCGGCGGTACGGCGCCGCGCAGCGCCGGGTGGGACGCAGCGAGGGTGCTGCTCAGCACGGCGCCGCGCTGCGGGTCCGCCGCCGCCAGGCCGGCGGCGGCCACGAACCGAGGCGCGACCGCGGCCCACTGCCGCTCGTCGATCCCGCCGACGTAGCGCAGGTTCTGCAGGCCGAGGCAGGCGGCGCGGGCGATCAGGTAGCAGGGGGAGTCGAGCCGCTCGGCGGCCCAGTCCAGCACCTCGACCGAGGGGCGCTCGCACACGGCACAGACCACGCCGGCGAGTCGCTGCGCGCCGGGCCGGTCGACGCTGGCGGAGGCGACCTCGAACACCACGTCGGCGTACCGACCGCAGCGCAGCCTGGCCAGCGCGTCGTACCGCTGCTGGTAGCTGACGCCACCCGCGCGCGCCAGCTCGGAGGCGAGCCGTTCGACGACGGGCGCCATCTGCTGGTGGGGCAGCCCGAACGTGCCGTCGGTGTGCGCCTCGGCGAACCGCATCCAGTCCGACCCGGTCGGGCGCGCGTCGGGGTCGAGTACGGCGGCACAGACCGTCGAGAAGGCGTCCAGCGACGTCGGCGCCGGCAGCGGCGCGACGTCGACGGGCCGGTACTCGTAGGTCCGGCACAGGATGTCGATCGGCGCCCGCAGCGCGCCGTAGGGCAGGCCCAGCCCGCGCTCGTAGCCCTCGATCAGGGTGCTGTTGCGCTCGCCGCTGACCTCGACCCGCGAGAGCGCGGTGACCGAGGTGGAGGTGCCCAGGTCGGCCATCCGGGCCTGGAGCTCGCGGAGGCTGAGTCCACGATGGATCCGCCACACGCGCAGCAGCCAGCCGATGCGGGCGGGGAGGTCGATCCGGGACCCGTCGAGCGGGGTCCGGTCATCGATCTCCAGCGGGGGGCGAGGCATGCGCACATGATGACCCAGGCCCGCCGCGGAGGTTCCCGCGGATGGCCTGATCGGGAGTCGGGGGAGTGTGCCGGAGGCCTCGCGCCGCGCTGCTCAGGCGGCGGGATCCACGATCCGCCCACCGGTCGCGCGCCACCACCCGGCCGCCTCGCGGATCCGGGGGTCGGCCCCGGGGTCCGCGGCCAGCTCGGCGAGCAGCGGGTGCTCGGCCATCCCGGCGGCCAGCAGCGCGTTCTCCTCGGTGATCCGCTCGGCCAGCAGCGCGCGCAGCTCCGGCGTGGCCGGGGCGCGACCCGCCAGCGCGTCGATGCGCAGGCCCACGTCGACGAGGTGCGGGTCCTCCGAGGCGAGCAGGGGCTGGCTGTCCAGGTCGTCGGTGGGGTACATCAGGTTGCCGAAGGTGTCCCGCAGTCGGCTCCGGGTGAGCGGGTCGAGGTCCGCGGCGGCCATCCGGCCGAGCGCCGCGACGAACGCCGGGGCGAACGGCGATGCCGCGATCAGGTAGCTCGAGGTGACCGCGTGGGCCGCCCGGAAGTCGTACAGCGCCTCGAACACCAGCCGGGTCAGCATGGTCTCGCCGGGCAGGGAGTCCGCGACCTCGGCGGCCAGGGCGGCGGCCGCGCTGTAGTGGACGTTCAGGCGGTTCCTGGTCCACCGCGGTGGCCGCGGCGGGTCCGGCAGCGAGGCCCTGACCGTCGGCGGCACCGCCGCCCGCAACGCGGGGTGGGACGCCGCGAGCATGCTGCTGAGGGTCACGCCACGTGAGGGGTCGGTGTCGATCAGGTCGGCGGCGGCGGCGACCCGGGGCGCCACGTCGGCCCACTCCTCGGCGTCGAGGCCGCCGACGAACCGCAGGTTCTGCAGACCCAGGCACGCCGCACGGGCGATCAGGTGGCAGGGGTCGTCCAGGAGGCCGGCGCACCAGTCGAGCACCTGTGTCGAGGGCCGCTCGCACACGGCGCTCATCAGGTCCGGCAGTCGCTGGGCACCCGGTACGGCGATCGCGGCGGCGACGACGTCGAAGACCACGTCGCCGTAGCGGCCGCAGCGGAGCCGCGCCAGGGCGTCGTACCGCTGCTGGTAGCCGGTGCCGACCGACCGACCCAGCTCCTGGGCCAGCCGGGCGACGACCGGTTCCATCTCGCGGCGCGGCAGCCCGAAGACGCCGTCGGTGTGCGCCTCGGCGAACCGCATCCAGTCGCGACCGGTGGGCCGGGCGCCGGGACCGTCGACGGCGCCGCAGATCGTCGAGAAGGTCTCCAGCGAGGTCGACGGGATCAGTGGCGCGACATCGGCGGGCCGGTAGTCGTAGGTCCGACACAGCACGTCGATCGGTGCGCGCAGCGCGCCGTGCGGCAGGCCGAGCCCGCGCTCGTACCCCTCGATCAGGGTGCTGTTGCGCTCGCCGCTGACCTCGACCCGCGACAGGGCGGTGACCGAGGTGGACGTGCCCAGGTCCGCGAGCCGCGTCTGGAGCTCGCGCAGGCTGATCCCGCGGTGGGTCCGCCAGCTGCGCAGCAGCCAGCCGATGCGGGCCGGGAGGTCGATCTGGGCCCCGTCGAGCGGGGTCCGGTCATCGATCTCCAACGGTGGGCGAGGCACACCGCCATCATCGCCCAGACCCCCGACGGTTGTTCCACTCATGCGGCCGGTCCGGAACAACCGTCTGGACCGCTGTGCCGGGTGGGACGATGGTCGCCGGCCGGGGAGGTCGCTCGGGTCCAGCTGTGGGGATGGACCGTCGGCCTCGGAGGTTGCCCCTGACCGGCACTGGGACAGAGTGCCGGTCAGCGGAGGCCGCGCACCGCCGTCGCGCCCCGGTCGGGCTGATGGTGGACGGTGGCCGTGAGTCCCGCATCGCGGAGCGCCGCGGCCGCCGCCCCCGCCTGTCCCGTGTGCGGCGCACCGGTCTCCACCAGCAGCGCACCACCGGGCCGTAGCCAGGCCGGGGCCGCTGCGGCCACCCGCCGGATCAGGTCGAGCCCGTCGGCGCCCCCGTCGGTGGCGCCACGCGGCTCGTGGTCGCGCGACTCGGCAGGCATCAGCGACCGCGCCGTGGTCGGCACGTACGGCATGTTGGCCACCACCACGTCCACGGCGCCGCGCAGCGTCGCTGGCAGCGGGGTGAGGAGGTCGCCCAGGTGGACGGCCGAGGGGGTGCTCAGCCGGGAGAGGTTCCGGCGGGCGCAGGCCACGGCGATGGGGTCGCTGTCGACGGCGTACAAGCGGGTGGACGGCCGGCGTGCGGCCACGGCCACGGCCAACGCGCCGCTCCCGCAGCCCACGTCGACCAGCGTCCCACCCGAGGACGGCAGCGCCGCCGCCGCCAGCTCGACCAGCCACACCGAGCGGCTGCGGGGGATGAAGACCCCCGGGTCGAGCGTCAGTCGGTGGCCGTCGAAGTCCACCCACCCGACCAGGTGCTCGAGGGGCTCGCCCGCGGCGCGTCGGGCCAGCAGCGTCGCGAGCCGGTCGGGGTCGCCGGCGGCGGCCTCGCGCAGGTGCGCGGCCTCCTCCTCGGCGAACACACAACCGGCGGCGCGCAGGGCGGCGACCACGGCGTCCGTGCGCGGGTCGTCGGCCGGGTCGTCGGCCGGGTCGTCGGCCGGGTCGGTCACGGGCCCAGGGTAGGCGGCCCGGGACGATGGCCGCTCAGTCCTGCGGCATCAGGATCCAGCCGGCGAGGTAGACCAGGATCGCCGCGCCGCCGGTGAAGACCGCCGCGGCGACCATCAGCAGCCGGACCAGCGTGGCATCGATGTCGAGGTAGGCGGCCGCGCCCCCGCAGACGCCGGCGATCATCTTGTCGCTGCTGCTGCGGGTCAGTCGCTTCGGCCCGCCGCCGGCAGGGGCCTCCCCGTAGCTCGGCGGGGTGTAGGGCGGGGTGTACGGCGGCGGGGGCGCCTGGTGGGTCGGCGGGGCCTGGTTGGTCGGGGCCTCGGCGTGGGGGGCCTCGGTGTGGGGGGCCTCGGCCGGGGCGTCGTCGGGATCGGGGGTGGAGTACGGGTTGCTCATGTCACCAGCGTGCCCGGTCGCACCCCCACGGCCCATCCGGGCCCGCCCTGAGTCACCCCTGGTCCGACCCCGGGGGCCGGGGTGTCCGGACCGCCACCGCGATGCCGTGGCCCGGGTCCCGGGCTGACACAATCGGGCCATGCGGCCCCAGGTCGTCGCCCATCGGGGCGCCAGTCACGAGTTGGCCGAGCACACCCTCGGGGCCTATGTCGCCGCCCTGGACGCCGGGGCCGAAGCACTCGAGTGCGACGTTCGGCTCACCGCCGACGGCCACCTGGTCTGCGTGCACGACCGGACGCTGCGCCGGACCGGCGGCGGTCGGGGGATCGTCTCGACGATGGAGCTGGCCGACCTCTCCGAGCTCGACTTCGCCGCGTGGAAGAACCCGTGGGCCGAGCTCGACGACGAGGCGCCCGAGCGCGACCACTCGATGGACAGCGTGCTCACGCTGCGCCGGCTGCTGGAGACGGTCGCCGACTACGACCGGCCGGTCGAGGTGGCGATCGAGACCAAGCACCCGACCCGGTACGGCGGACTCGTCGAGCGACGCCTGGTCGAGGTGCTGAGCGACTTCGGCTGGACCCGGGCGGGGGCGCCGGTGCGGGTGATGAGCTTCTCCTTCACCGCGCTGCAGCGCGTGGAGCGGCTGGCGCCCGAGGTGCAGCTCGTGCAGCTGGTCGACAAGCCGAACTACTGGCCGATGCTGCGCCGGCTGGTGGGCCCCGACTGGCAGCTGGGCCCCGGGATCAACCTGCTCCAGGAGCACCCCAAGGTGGTGGCGAGCATGCGGCGTACCGGCCGCGAGCTGCACGTGTGGGTGGTGAACTCGGAGGCGGACCTGCAGCTGTGCCTGGACGCCGGGGCGAAGGCCGTGATCACCGACCGCCCGGGCCACATGCTCGACCTGCTCGACCGGCGGGACCGGGCCGGGAAGTAGGTTGGCGTCCATGGCCAAGCGTTCCCGCTCCAAGTCCTCCGGATCGTCCTCTCGGTCCGCCTCCGGGTCGACCGCCACCGCTCCGGGTGAGGTCGGGCCGCGCCAGCCGTGCCCGTGCGGCTCGGGCAAGCGGTACAAGGCCTGTCATGGCGCCCCCGGCGGCGGCCAGGTCTTCGTCAAGCGACCGTTCGAGGGGTTCGCGTCGGAGTGCGACATCGTCGCGCTGCGCGAGCTGGTGCCGGCGGCGACGGCGCCCCTCACCCTGACCGAGGAGTACGGCGGCCGCACCGTCAAGCTCTGCACGCTGCTGCCGATGGCGGCGCCGGCGATGGTCCGCGACAGCGGCGAGATCTGGCTGGGCCTGCAGGTCCAGCACGGCTTCGGCGACCCGGCCCGCGACCTGGCCGCGGTGCTGCTCAAGGCGCTGGACGCCGAGCCGGGCGTGATCGGCCTGACCGAGGCGCCGGCGCCGGGCCCGCGCCTGCAGGACGTCGTCGTCGACGGCCCGTTGGAGGTCTCGGTGCGCGAGGGCTTCGAGTTCTGGGTCGAGGACATGGACGAGTCCAGCGAGCTGGCCGCCGCCCTGGAGCAGGCCGACGGCGCCGCCGCGCCGACCGCTCGCCTGACCGGTGTCACGGCGGCGTACTGGACCCGGATGGGTGCCAAGGAGCACCTGCGCTGGGTGATGCCGGAGCCCGAGGACGCCCTGCTCACCGCCCTGGCGCGGTTGCACGTGAAGGGCGACGACGTGATCGTCCCGGACGCGCGCCTGGTCGGCATGTTCCGCGCCCACGGACTGCTGGCCCCCGTCTGGGACCTGCCCGTCGGCACCGGCCCGGAGCCGCTCGAGGAGGCCGCCGTGGCGTTCAAGGAGAAGCTGGACGCGGCGCTCGCCGACGACGCCGAGCTGACCCAGGAGGAGCGCTCCGCGCGCAGCGGCCTGGCGAACCGCCAGGTCACCATCCGCTGACCTGGGGCTGGTCGAGGCGCGACGAGCGTAGCGAGGAGCCTCGAAGCCAGGGCACCGCACCCCGTCAGGGGAGCGGTGGTTTCGAGGCTCGCTCCGCTCGCACCTCAACCACCGGCTGCGCTCGCGCCGCGCCCCGGTCGCGGATCAGGCGCGCGACTGCGCCACGGCGACCAGCGCGTCGTGGAACGACGGCCAGTCGGCGTCGAGCTCGCGCAGCGTCTCGTCGGTGAGGTGGATCGTCTCCAGCGGGGTCAGCGCGACCACGCTGGCGTTGCGCAGCTTGTTGCCGACGATCGCGGCCTCGCCGACGATGTCGCCGGGGCCGAGCTGGGCGATCTCGGCGCCGTCGCGGCGCACCGAGGCGGTGCCGTCGAGGATGATGTAGGCCTTGTCGGCCGGGGTGTCCTCCCAGATCGGCGACCAGCCCTGCGGGAGCTTCACCCGCCGACCTGCGCCGCTGATCCGCGCGATCTCCTTCGGCGTGAAGTGCTCGAAGAACGTGGTCATGGGTCCCTCCGGGGTCCGATCCGCCCGTCGGCGCGGACGCGCGTCGACGATGACACCCTGTTCAACGGACGTCCGGGGGTCCGGGTCACGCCCGGGGGACGAGCCGGATCAGGCCAGCGAGTCCCGCAGGATCGGGCAGCTCATGCAGCGCGGGCCGCCGCGGCCGGAGCCGAGCTCGGAGCCGGCGATCCGGACCACCTCGATCCCCGCCGCCTCGAGGCGTGCGTTGGTGCCGTCGTTGCGCTCGTAGGCGACCGCCAGGCGAGGGGCCAGGGCGAGGGTGTTGTTGCCGTCGTCCCACTGCTCGCGCTCCGCGGTGACCGGGTCCAGACCGGTGTCGAGGTGGTGCAGGGCGTCGATCCGCATCGCCGTCGCCGCGGCGCGCAGGAACGGCTCGGCCTCGGAGATCCGCAGCCGCACCGTGCCGTCGTCGGCGGGCTCGTCGGCCGTCAGGGTGTACGCCGTCAGCGTGTCCGCCACGTTGGGGTACATCAGGATCTTGTCGGTGTCGACCATCGTGCACACGGTGTCCAGGTGCATCGTGGCCCGTTCCTGGGCGATCGGGACCACCAGCACGCTCTGCGCCAGGCCGTCCTCGAACAGGTGGCGGGCCAGCCGCTCCGCGCCGGCGGGCGTGGTCCGCTCGCCCACCCCCACCGCGACCACGCCGGGGGCCAGGAGCAGCACGTCGCCGCCCTCGACGTGCTCCAGGCCGTGGCCGTGGACGCGCGTCTCGCCGGCGAACCGGGGGTGGAACCGGTAGATCAGGTCGGTCAGCTGCGTCTCGCGCTTGCGCGCCGGCATCGCCAGCGAGGTCACCGCGACCCGGTCGGCCAGCCAGATCGAGGAGTCCCGGGTGAAGAGCAGGTTCGGCAGCGGGTCGATCGCGAACCAGTCGGCCGGCATCATCGTGGTCACCAGCGACCCGGGCACCGTGGACCGGACCTCGTCGTTGCGGATCCCGGCGGTCAGGTGGCCGGTCAGCTCCTCGGGGGTGGCGTCGTCGAGGAATCCGCGCAGGTGGCCGCGGAGCGCGTCGCCCAGGTCGAGCCCGTCGCGGCCGGTCAGGGTGCCCTCGATCGCCACCCGCCGCGCCTCGGGGTCGGCGAGCGTCTCGGTGAGCAGGTCGGTCAGGTAGAGCACCTCGACGTCACGGTCGCGCAGCGCCTGCGCGAAGGCGTCGTGCTCCTCCTGCGCGTGCGCCACCCACGGAATCCCGTCGAACAGCAGGCGGTCGTTGTTGCGCGGGGTGAGCCGCTTGAGCTCCGCGCCCGGCCGGTGCAGCATCACCGTCCGCAGTCGCCCGACCTCGCTGTCCACTCCCACGTCGTACGCCATGTGTCGACCCTATGCGGGCCGGGCGGCGGCCGGGCGGAAGGGGTGCGCCGCGTGCCCCCGATCGGCCCGCTCAGCCCCGGAACGGGTCGGCGGGGTAGACGCCGAGCACCTTCACCTCGTCGGTGAAGAAGGCGAGCTCCTCCAGTGCCCGCGCCAGCGGCGGGTCGTCGGGGTGGCCGTCGACCTCGGCCAGGAACTGGGTCGCGGCGAACTGGCCGCCCACCATGTAGCTCTCCAGCTTGGTCATGTTGATGCCGTTGGTCGCGAACCCGCCGAGCGCCTTGTAGAGCGCTGCGGGGATGTTGCGGACGTTGAAGACGAACGTCGTGACGATGGGGCCTCCGTCGGCCGGCGGCACGACGAAGTCGCGGGAGAGCACCACGAACCGGGTGGTGTTGTGGTCCTCGTCCTCGACGTCCTCGCGCAGGATCTCCAGGCCGTAGATCTCCGCGGCCAGCGAGGGAGCGATCGCGGCCTGGGTGACGTCCTTGGCCTCGGCCACCTCCCGCGCGGCGCCCGCGGTGTCGCCGGAGATCTGCGGGGTCAGGCCCAGGTCGCTGATCACCTTGCGGCACTGGCCGAGTGCGTGCACGTGGCTGTGCACGGTCCGGATGGTCTCGGTCGTCGCGCCCGGGGTGGCCATCAGCATGAACTGGATGCGCAGGAAGTGCTCGCCGATGATGTGCAGGCCCGAGTCGGGCAGGAAGTGGTGGATGTCGGCCACCCGTCCGGCGATCGAGTTGTCGATCGGGATCATCGCCAGATCGGCCTCGCCGTTGGTCACCGCTGCGAACGCCGCCTCGAACGACGCGCAGGGGACCGGCTCGGCGTCCGGGTAGGCCTGCTTGCAGACGAGGTGGGAGTTGGCGCCGGGCTCTCCCTGGTAGGCGATGCGCTGCATGCGGCTCAGGTTAGTGGTCGCCGGGGCCGCGCCTGGCGGGTCGGCCGGAGGTGGGACGCTGCGCGAACTACCCTCGCCGCCATGGAACTGCTGCTCTCCGGTCTGGCCCTCGTCCTCGCCGCGGCCGCGCTGGCCGTCGCGGTGCTCGGACGGCGCCGCTCCGGCGCCGGCTCCGACCTCCCCGAGGACGTCCCGGGCCTGCGCGCCGAGGTGGCCGCCCTGCGGGCCGAGGCGGCGGGTGCGCTGCGCCACCTCGCGGTGGTCCGGTACGACGCGTTCGAGGAGATGGGCGGGCGGCTCTCCTGGTCGCTGGCCCTGCTGGACGACGGCGGCGACGGCGTGGTGCTGACCTCGATCCGGGGCCGCAACGAGGCCCGCACCTACGCGAAGTCGGTGGCGGCGTGGAGCAGCGACCAGGAGCTCTCCCCGGAGGAGGGCGAGGCGGTCGCCCACGCCCGCATGGCGCGGCTGTGAGGTTCAGGTCGCGCCTGCTGGGTCGTGTGCCTCAGCACGCCGTATAGCGGGACCTCAGGCACACGACCGCGCGGAGGTCAGCGGGGGACCCGCACGAGCAGCCGACCGTGGATGCACTCCATGGCCAGCTCCCGGCCGGTGCCGATCGTGTCGCCGTCCAGCTGCCGGGGCACGTCCTGGGAGGCGCGGACCACCACCGTGCGACCGGTCATCCGGGCCAGCGACTCCCCGGCCTTCGCCTCGCGTCGGGTGAGCACCCGCAGCACCAGCGGGATCCACGACCAGAACCGCCGCGGGTAGAGCAGCACGACGTCGAGCTGGCCGTCGTCGATCGTGGCGTCCGGGAGCAGTGCCATGCCGCCCTGCAGGCTGCCGACGTTGCCGATCACGCAGGTCCGGGCGCGGTGCTTGGTGAACGGGCCGCCGTCGACGGAGACCTCCAGCCTCATCGCCGGGAACATCAGGGCCTTCAGCCCGGACAGCACGTAGGCCAGCCAGCCGACCTTCTTCTTGATGTCCTCGTTGACGCCCTCCATGATCGCGGCGTCGAAGCCCAGCCCCGCCATCACCATGAAGTGCGTCTTCTCCAGGCCGTCGCCGGTCACCTCGACCATGTCGATCGCCCGGTCCTGGCCGGTCAGCGCGATGTCGATGGCCGCCCGGATGAACAGCGGGATGTCCAGGTTGCGGGCGAGCAGGTTGCCGGTGCCGGCGGGGATGATCCCGACCGGGATGCCGGTGCCGGCGAGCTCGGCGCAGACCTCGCGGACCGTGCCGTCCCCGCCGCAGACGATGACCAGGTCGGCACCGTCGATCGCGGCCTGCTCGGCCTGCCCGGTGCCGGGGTCCTCGACGGTGGTGAGGTGCCAGGTCGGGTCGTTCCATCCGGCCTCGCGGGCCATCGTGGTCACCAGCGTCTGGAACTGCGGGACCGAGTCGACCTTGATCGGGTTGAGCACCACCGCCAGGTCGCGGCCGGCGGCGAAGGGCTCGGCGAGCGGCTCGGCCTTGCGCGCGTGGCTGCGCGGCAACGGGCTGTAGAGGGCGAGCCCGAGCAGCACGCTGGCGGCGCCCAGCAGCAGGCCGCCGACCACGTCGGTCGGGTAGTGCCGGCCGAGCAGCACCCGGTCGGCGGCGACCACCAGCACGGCCAGCACCACCAGTACGTCGAGCAGCCGGCGGATCGCTGCGCGACGGACCAGCATCGTGATCAGCACCAGCAGCAGCCCGCCGAGCGCGGCGGCGGACGACGCGTGCGCGGACGGGAACGCCGGGCTGCTCAGGTAGAAGTCCGGGTCCTGCCAGGCGGGGCGGTCCCGCGCGATCCCCAGCTTGACCAGCCGGGTGGCGAGCCCGCAGCCGGCCATCACCGCGGCGATCAGCACGGCCGCGCGACGGTGGCCGCGGAACCACATGGCCGCCGCCAGGACGATCGCGTACACCGTCATCGGGACGGCGGCGAAGGCCAGCTCGACCATCCGCAGCACGTGGGGCAGCACCGCTCCGTCGATCGCCCACGCGCTCGCGGGCTGGCCCCGGTCGTCGAGATCGACCAGCCAGGCCCACTCCGCGGTGACCCCGACCGCCAGCGTCGTGAACGCGGCGAGGCAGACGAGGGCCCAGATCAGCGGGGTCAGGCGGGGTCGGTCGAGCACGCCGCGAGGATAGGGCACCGCGGGGGTGCCGCCGGTCCTGTCGGGGTGCGCGACCGCTAGCGTCGGTGGGATGAGCCACACCGCCGCCGTCTCCGATGCCCCGGTTCCGCTGCGTCGCCTCGGTCGCTCCGGCCTCGCGGTCTCGGCCGTCGGCCTGGGCTGCAACGTGCTCGGACGCCCCGGCGCGGCCAGCGAGACGCAGCGCGGCTCGGACCAGGTGGTCGGCGCCGCGCTCGACGCCGGGATCACGCTCTTCGACGTCGCCGACATCTACGGCGCCACCCCCGGGCTCGCCGAGGAGCGGCTCGGCAAGGCGCTGGGCCGGCGGCGCGACGAGGCGATCGTGGCGACCAAGTTCGGGATGGACATGGGCGGCGCGAACGGCCCCGACTTCGGCGCCCGCGGCTCGCGCCGCTACCTCAAGAACGCCGTCGAGGCGTCGCTGCGCCGGCTCGGTACCGACTGGATCGACCTCTACCAGTTCCACACCCCCGACCCGCTGACCCCGATCGAGGAGACCCTGGCGGCGCTCGACGAGCTGGTCGCGGAGGGCAAGGTCCGCTACCTGGGCCACTCCAACCGGTCCGGCTGGCAGATCGCGCAGGCCGAGTACGTCGCCCGCGAGCTCGGCACGGAGCGGTTCATCTCCAGCCAGAGCCACTACAACCTGCTCGACCGTCGCGCGGAGCTCGAGGTGCTGCCGGCCAGCCGGGAGCTGGGGCTCGGCGTGCTGCCGTACTTCCCGCTCGCCAACGGGCTGCTCACCGGCAAGTACGCCGCCGGCACGGCCGCCGCGGGCACGCGGCTCTCCACCACCCGCCAGCACCTGCTGGAGGAGGCGGTCTCCCCGCGGATGCGTGCGTACGGCGAGTTCGCCGGCGAGCGCGGGATCAGCGAGGTCACCGTCGCGATCGGCTGGCTGCTCGCACAGGAGCCGGTGGCCAGCGTGATCGCCGGCGCCACCCGACCGGAGCAGGTGGCAGCCAACGCGGCCGCGTCCTCCTGGGTGGCTACCCCGGAGGACCTGGCCGAGCTGGACGAGCTCTTCCCCGCACCGGAGAAGGTCGCCCTGTACTGACTCGACGGGCTGGGCGCTCCGGCCGGTCGAGCGGCGCCATTCCCCACCCCCCAGTTGGGAATTGACCGCCCTCGAGCCGGACCGGCCCAGCAACGGGTCGGACGAGTCCGACGAGTCGAGGTCCCCGAGGTCCTCGCCGCCCCTATCGGCTGACGTGCCACCGGTCTCAAGGCGGGACAGGGTCCCAATTTCTGGCGCGGGACCGGGGCCCGCCCCGCCCGGACCGCGGGGGCGGGGCCCGTGCGTCGTGCCCGAGCCGCTGTCCGGGGCCTCGCCCGAGTCGGCGGGGAAGCGGTCCTCCCGGATAGCCTCGTCCCATGATCGACCCGCGCACCCTTCGTGACGAGCCCGACCGCGTCCGCGCCGCCCAGGCCAAGCGCGGCCTGTCCGACGACGTCGTGGACCGCGCGCTGTCCGCCGACGCCGCCCGCCGGGAGGCGATCTCCACGTTCGAGGCCAAGCGTGCCGAGCAGAAGCAGCTCGGCGCGTTGATCCCCCGGGCGCAGGGCGAGGAGAAGCAGGAGCTGCTGGCCCGGACCAAGGCCCTGGCCGCCGAGGTGAAGGCCGCCGAGGCCGCTCGCGGCGAGGCCGAGGCCGAGTGGACCGCCGCCCTGGGCAGCATCCCGAACCTGGCCGCGGAGGAGACGCCCGCCGGCGGCGAGGACGACTTCGTCGTCATCGAGCACGTCGGCACCCCGCGTGAGTTCGACTTCGAGCCGCGCGACCACGTCGAGCTCGGCAAGCTCCTGGGCGCGATCGACCTCGAGCGCGGCGCGAAGGTCTCCGGCTCGCGCTTCTACTTCCTCACCGGCGTCGGCGCCCAGCTCGAGCTGGCGCTGGTCAACATGGCCATGGACCAGGCCCGCGAAGCCGGCTTCACCCAGGTGATCGCGCCGTCGCTGGTCAAGCCGCGCGCGATGGACGGCACCGGGTTCCTCGGCCAGGCCGCCGACGACGTCTACCGGATCGAGGGCGAGGACCTCTACCTGGTCGGCACCTCGGAGGTGCCGATGGCGGCGTACCACTCCGACGAGATCCTCGACGCGGCCACGCTGCCCAAGCGGTACGCCGCCTTCAGCCCCTGCTTCCGCAAGGAGGCGGGCTCGCACGGCAAGGACACCAAGGGCATCATCCGGGTGCACTGGTTCGACAAGGTGGAGATGTTCGTCTACACCACCCCGGAGGAGTCCTACGCCGAGCACGAGCGGCTGCTGGCCTGGGAGAAGGAGTTCCTGGACAAGCTCGAGCTGGCCTACCGGGTGGTCGACATCGCAGCCGGCGACCTGGGCCTGAGCGCGATCCGGAAGTTCGACTGCGAGGCGTGGATCCCCACGCAGGGCAAGTACCGCGAGCTCACCTCGACCTCGAACTGCACCGAGTTCCAGGCCCGCCGCCTCGACATCCGGACCCGCTCCGAGGAGGGCCCGACCACGCCGGTGGCCACCCTCAACGGCACGCTCACCGCGATCACCCGCACCATCGTGGCGATCCTGGAGACCCACCAGCAGGCCGACGGCTCGGTGCGGGTGCCGAAGGCGCTGCAGCCCTACCTCGGCGGCCTCGAGGTCCTGGCGCCGGTCGGCGCGGCCCAGGGGGCCGTCGATGGCTGAGCGCCTGCCCGTGGCTGCATCGGCCAAGGAGCCGCTGCCCGCCGGCTGGCAACCGAAGATCGTCGCGCTCGACATCGACGGCACGCTGCTGCGCTGGATCGACGGACAGGGCGCCAGCCACGAGGAGGTCACCACGGCCGTCCACGACGCCGTGCAGTCCGTCCTGGACGCCGGTTGCCACGTGGTGCTGGCGTCGGGGCGGGCCCCGCACAACATGACCGTGGTCGCCGACCTGCTCAAGCTGCACGGCCACGGCGAGCAGCTGTGGGTCGTCGCCGCCAACGGCGCCGTGGTCTTCCGCTACCCGCCGATGGAGGTGGTCCACGAGGTCACCTTCGATGCCGCGCCGGCGGTGCGTGCCGTCCTCGAGCGGCACCCGGAGGCGCTGGTCGCGGTCGAGGAGCGGGGCGTCGGCTACCGCGTCTCGGCCCCGTTCCCCGACGGCGAGCTGGGTGGCAACACCACCGTCGCCGACGTGGAGGACATGGTCTCGGCGCCGGTCAGCCGCGTGATCATCCGTGACCCCAAGGCCACCGTGGAGGAGTTCGTCGCGCTCGCCGAGGGGCTCGGCCTGCACGGCACCGACTACGCGATCGGCTGGACCGCCTGGCTGGACCTCGCGCCGGTCGGCGTCTCGAAGGCCTCCGGCCTCTCCTACGTCGCCGAGGCCCTCGGCCTCGCCGCCGACGACGTCCTGGCGATCGGCGATGGCCGCAACGACCTGGAGATGCTCACCTGGGCGCGGCGCGGCGTCGCGATGGGCCAGGCCATCGACGAGGTGAAGCAGACCGCGGACGCGGTCACCGCATCGGTCAACGAGGACGGCGCGGCGGTCGAGATCCGGCGCTGGTTCCCGGGTGCCTCGTCTGCTGGGATGGGCGCGTGACCGGCTCCCCGCGCCCGCGCTCGGGCGCGCAGCGCCGACTGCTCCCGACCGCCCTCGCCCTGCTCGTCGTCGCCGCCGTGCCGGTCGGTGCGGCGGGTACGGCGGGCGCCGCGCACGCCGCGACGACGCCGGTCCCCGGAGCCGTCCGTGCCGCGCTGCCCGCGGGCTGCGGCGACCTCGACCTCGCCGACGAGTCGGCCGTGGTGGCGCGCGCCGACAGCGTGGACGCCGTCTTCGCGGGCCGCGTGACCGGCCGCCAGCCGGTCAGCGCCGGCGGGCTGCGGATCAGCGGATGGGAGCACACGGTCGAGGTGACCAAGGGGTTCACCAGCCTGGCCGGCGCCGGCAGCACGCTGACCGTCGACATCTCCCACCCGCCGGGCGAGCCCCTGGTCGGCCGCCTGAAGAAGAACGCCACCTACCTGTTCTTCGGCACCGAGATCGGTCGCGGCGAGACTCCCGCCAGCAAGGCCGACTACGACGCCGACCCCTGCACCGGCGCGGTGCTGCTGCCCGACGGCCTGACCGCCGAGCTGGAGGGGCAGCTCGACGGCTACCTGCGGCCGGCGCCGCCCGCGGTGCCGACGCCGACCCTGACCACCGTCGAGGGTGCCGCCGTCGACCCGCCGTCCCTCGGCCGGCTGGTCGCGCCCGGTGCCGCGCTGGCGCTGGCCGGCCTGCTCGGGCTCGTCCTGGTCTCCTGGCTGGGCCGGGAGCGGCGGCACGCCTGATCCGGCGCCGCCCGGCCGGGTTCGCCGGCTAGAGGTACATGCCGCCGGGGCGGCCCTCCTCCGCGCCGTCGGGCTGGTGGGCCTCCGGGTGCGGCATGCCGGGCATCGGCGTGCCCTGGGGGAGCGCGCGCCGGATCTGCTCGAACTGGGCCCGGGCGGCCATCTGCTGGGCGTAGATCGCCGTCTGGATGCCGTGGAACAGCCCCTCCAGCCATCCGACCAGCTGGGCCTGGGCGATCCGGAGCTCGGCCTCCGAGGGCGTCGCGGCCTCGTCGAACGGCAGCGAGAGGCGCTCCAGCTCCTCGATCAGCTCGGGCGCCAGGCCCTGCTCCAGCTCCGAGATCGACGCGCGGTGGATCTCGGCGAGGCGCAGCCGGCTGGCCTCGTCCAGCGGCGCCGACTTCACCTCCTCCAGCAGCTGCCGGATCATGCTGCCGATACGCATCACCTTCGCGGGCTGCTCGACCAGGTCGGTGAGGGACCGTTCGCCGTCGTCCTCGCCCGCGTCCCCGGCGCCGTCGGCGACGTGCTCGGTCATCGCGCTCGCCGGCACCGAGCCGACGGGCTGCCCGTCGGGGCCGACCACGATGATCCGCTGCGGGTCGGCCGGGCCGGGCGCGTCCTGGGCGGAGGGCTTCTCGCTCATGTGCCTCACCCTAGCCAGCGCACCACAGCGCCAGCGGGCGAGCGCGCCACTCGGTCAGAAGGTCAGCAGCACCTTGCCGACGTTGTCGCCGTCCAGCAGCCGGTGGGCCTCGGCGACCTCCTCGATCGGCAGCGCCCTGCCGACCACCGGCAGCACCGAGCCGTCGGCCACCAGCGGCCAGACGTGCTCCACCACCGACGCGCAGATCCGCGCCTTGTCCTCGATCGGGCGCGAGCGCAGCGCGGTCGCGATCACCGCGCCCCGCTTGCCCAGGAGCTGGGCGATGTTCAGCTCCGCCTTGACCCCGCCCTGCATGCCGATGATCACCAGCCGGCCGGAGTCGGCGAGCACGTCGACGTTGCGGCCCAGGTACTTGGCGCCCATGTTGTCGAGCACGACGTCGGCCCCCGCACCGTCAGTGTGGGCGCGGACCACCTCCACGAAGTCCTCCTCGCGATAGTCGATGGCCACCTCGGCGCCGAGCTCGCGGCAGCGCTCGCGCTTCGCCTCGCTGCCGGCCGTGGTGAAGACGCGCGCCCCCATCGTGGAGGCGAGCTGGATGGCGAACGTGCCGATCCCGCCCCCTCCGCCGTGCACCAGGAACACCTCGTCGGGTCGCAGCCCCGCGACCATGAAGACGTTCGACCACACCGTGCACGCCACCTCCGGGAGCGCGGCCGCGGTGACCAGGTCGACCCCGGCGGGCACCGGCATCAGCTGGCCGGCCGGGACCGCCACCCGCTCGGCGTACCCGCCGCCGGCGAGCAGCGCGCAGACCTCGTCGCCGACCTCGAGGCCCTCGACGCCCTCGCCCACCTCGGCCACCGTGCCGGAGCACTCCAGCCCGAGGATCTCCGAGGCGCCTGGCGGGGGCGGGTAGAAGCCCTGGCGCTGCAGGAGGTCGGCGCGGTTGACGGCGGTGGCGGCCACCTGGACGACGACCTCGCCCGGACCCGCGACGGGGTCGGGGACGTCGGCGATGGTCAGGACCTCGGGTCCGCCGGGCTCGGTCACGGTGACGGCGCGCATGCCGCCAGTCTGCCCGGTCCGCGGTCGCCGGGCACGGGTGGCTCAGACGAGCGAGTCCTCGTCGTCGTACTCGTCCGCCGGCGCGTCCGCGGCCGGGAGCTCCTCGACCTCGACGTCCTCGATCTCCTCCTCGACCACGCCGGCGGGCCGGTCCCAGGCGTCGGCGAGGCCCTGGACCCGCTCGACCATCCGCTCGACGCGATCCGGGTCGGCATCGGTGGCGCCGGCCGCCACGCCGACCAGGAACGCCGTGACCGGTCCCGCGGCGGCGTGCACGTTCGCCACCGCCCGGTCGGCGAGGTCGTTGAGCAGCCCTTCGTCGGCCTCGGACTCGATGTCGAGGAGGTCGCAGACCTCATCGATCCAGTCGTGGAGGTTCACCCGACCAGAGTGACCTCCGCAGGGGGGCGAAGACAAGGGCCCCCGGGGTTGTCGGGCGGGGCTCGGGCTCAGTCCGCCGCGTCGCGCAGGTCGGCCCAGGTGTCGATGTCGCGGTGCTCGTCACCGATACCCGGTACCTCGACCAGGTCCAGCGGCGCCAGGAGCCGGTGCAGCGCCGCCCCGTGCTGGGCCTCGCGGTCGGGGCGGACCCGGTCCAGGCGGGCGAGGTCGACGACGAAGGCGAGCTGCCGCCGACCGCCCGGGTCGGTCAGCACCGCGCCGTCGTGGCCGAGCGCGGCGCGGTGCAGCCGGCGGAACGTGCTCGGGGTGAGGAACGGCATGTCGACGGCCAGCACCGCCAGGGTCGGCGTCCGCCGCAGCAGGTGGTCCCGCCCGGTGAGCAGGCCGGCCACCGGTCCGCCGTACGCCGGGTCCTCGACCACGAAGGTGACCGGTCGCTCGGTGGGCACCTGCTCGCCGACCACGACTACCTCGGCGGCGTCGACGACCGCGTCCAGACCGCGCTCGAGCAGTGTCCTGCCGTGGACCTCGATGGAGGCCTTGTCGAAGCCGCCGAGGCGGGTCGCGCGGCCGCCGGCGAGCACGACGGCGCAGAAGCTGGTCAGGTCCGCCTCGGTCACGTCCGCAGACTGACACATCGGGCACCGGCTCGGGTCGTGTGCCTGAGACATCGGCACAGCGGGGCCCGGGGCACACGAGCCGGGTGGGCGTCCCGCGGAGTTCCCCGAGTGCTGGCAGGCTGGGAGGGTGAGCCGCCGTACCGACCTGCCGCCCCCGCCCGCGCCGCTCAGGATCGCGCTGGTCCAGTCCGCGTCCGCCCTGGACCCGGCGATGAACCGGGCCGCGCTCGCCGACCTGGTGCCCGCCGGCGCCGACCTGGCGGTCCTGCCCGAGGCGTTCGCGCGGGACTTCGGCCCGCCCGGCTCCGACATCAGCGGGTACGCCGAGCCGATCGACGGCCCGTTCGCCACCGAGCTGGCGCGGGTGGCGGCGGAGCGCGGCGCGACCGTGGTCGCCGGCATGTTCGAGGTCGGTCCGGACCCGGCGCGGCCCTACAACACGCTCGCGCTGCGCGGCGGCGCCTCGGCGTCGTACCGCAAGGTGCACCTCTACGACTCCTTCGGCTACCGCGAGTCCGACCGACTCAGCCCCGGCCCGGTCGAGCCGTGCGTGGTCGAGGTCGCCGGATGGCGGGTGGGCCTGATGACCTGCTACGACCTGCGGTTCCCGGAGCTGGCGCGGGCGCTGGTCGACGCCGGCGCCGACCTGCTGGTGCTGCCCGCCGCCTGGGTGGCCGGCCCCGGCAAGGTGCACCACTGGCGCACGCTGGTCACGGCGCGGGCGATCGAGAACACCGTCTACGTCGCCGCCGTCGGCCAGCCGGGGCCGCGGTACTGCGGGAACAGCATCCTGGTGGACCCGGCCGGCGAGGTGGTGGCCGAGGTCGACGCCGGTGATGCGGCGGCGACCGGGGTGACGATCGGCGTGGCCGACCCCGCCGTCCTGGCGCGCGTCCGCGACGCCAACCCGTCGCTGCGCAACCGACGCTTGTAGGCTGACGCGCCGTGCCTGCTCCCGTCGCCGACCTCCAGCGCCGCGTCAGCATCCGCGTCGAGCAGGCGATCTCCTCGCCGTGGCCGTTGCGGATCGCCGGCCTGGCCGCGATCGCCGGCGCGATGATGCTGCTCGCCGCGATGGTCCCGATCGGGCCGGAGTGGCTCGCCGGCGTCGGGGCGATCGTGGTCTCCGGCACCTACGGCTGGGCGCTCGCCGCCCGCGAGGGCGGCCGACCGTTCGTCTTCGGCGCGATCGCGCTGGCGTTCGCGATCACCGCGGTCGTCTCCGAGCAGGAGGTGCTGCGCGCGGGGGCCGCGGTGCTGATCTCAGCGGTGGCGGCGGTGCTGGGCGTGATGGTCACCGTCCCCTGCCGGGGCTACTGGGCCTCGGCACGCGAGGCGGGGATCGCGCTGGGCACGGCCGCCGTCGGCGCGCTGGCCAGCATCGGCTTCGAGCCGGCGATCCGGGTCAACCGCTACGAGTACGTCGTACTCGGCCTGGCGCTGCTCGGCGCGTTCAGCGTCGTCTACCGCCTGGGCGCGGGGTTCCACGGGCTGGGGCGGCGCGGCCTGATCGTGGTGGCGGTGGGTGCGCTGCTGCTCGCCGTGACGCTGCTCTACGCCGAGATGCTGCGCCGCTACGGCGCCTACACCCTGATCGACCAGCTGCTGGCCGTGGTGCGCTGGAGCCGGGACAACCTAGGCGCGTTCCCGCGGCCGATCTCGGCGATCCTGGGCGTCCCGGCCATCGTCTACGGCTGCCACATGCGGGCGCGGCGCCGGCAGGGCTGGTGGGTCTGCGCGTTCGGTGTCGCCGCGACCGCGCCGACGGCGACCGCGCTGGGCAATCCGGAGATCGCGGCCGGCGAGGCGCTGCTCTCGGTCGGCTTCGGCCTCGTCGTCGGCGTGCTGCTGGGCTGGGCGGTGATCAAGGTGGACCGCCTGGTGACCGGCAGCGGCCCGAGCTCCGGCGGGGGCCGCCGGGTGGCCACCCAGGCCGTCGAGCCGCTGCGTCCCGAGCCGCACCGGACCGCCGCGCTGCTCTGAGCGTGGATCGGTCGATGGCCGGCGAGCACGCGGCCAACCGGTGGTTCCACGATGAGGCGACGGTCGGACGGGGACGCGGCTAGCCCGCGGCGTACGTCGCGCGCGGGTCGTCGAGGTCGACGATCTCCTTGCCCAGCGGGGTGAGGCTGATCGGGATCATCTTGAAGTTCGCCAGGCCGAGCGGGATCCCGATGATCGTCAGGCACAGCAGCACCCCGGAGACGGCGTGGCCGATCGCCAGCCAGATCCCGGACAGGATGATCCACAGGATGTTGCCGATCAGGCTGCCGGCGCCGGCGCCGGGCTTCGCGACGACGGTCCGGCCGAACGGCCACAGCGCGTAGAGCCCGATCCGGAACGACGCGATGCCGAACGGGATGCCGATGATCGTGATGCACCACAGGGCGGCCGCGGCCAGGTAGCCGAGGAACAGCCAGAAGCCCGCCAGCACCAGCCAGATCACGTTGAGCAGCGTCCGCATGTGTCGCAGCCTAGGGCCGTTCGCAAGGCAGGCGCGCGCGCCTGCCCGATGGGCGGAGGAGGCGGGATTCGAACCCGCGGTAGGTCTCCCTACGACCGCTTTCAAGGCGGTTCCGATCGGCCACTCCGGCACTCCTCCAGGCCGGCCGAGCGCGGGTCGTGTGCCTCCGGCACCGCTGGAGCGGGGTCTCGGGCACACGAGCCGACCAAGCCGACGGTCTGGGAGTCTAGGGGAGCCGCCGGCCGCCGGGGCCGGTGGCCGGGCCGCCGCGGCTTTGGCCGGTGCGGGGTCCTCTTGTTCAATGCGGGTCATGAGCAACGCAGCGCCGTCCGTGACCGACTACCGCCTCGCCCCGCCGGTGATGGCGCGCTTCGTCGGTGCGTATCTGGTCGTGTTCGCCGTCGTCGTGCTCGTCTTCACGGTCGCGGCCGCCGGTCTGGGCATCGACCCGAACGCGATCGTCGTGCTGCTGCTGCTCGGGCTGGTCGGACTGGGCATCCTCGGCTGGTGGCTGCGCAGCCGGCTCGCCGTCGTCCGGCTCACCGCGACCGGCTACCGGGTCCGCCTGGTCCGCGGCGTCGGCGTGCGCGAGGCCCGGTGGAGCGAGGTCGAGGACGCCGTGGCCGCGGCGCCGCGCGACATCGAGTGCGTGGTGCTGCGCCTCAAGCAGGGCGGTACGACGACGATCCCGGTCCAGCTGCTGGCCGCGGACAAGGACGACTTCGCCCGGGACGTCCGCGCGCACCTGATCGCCGCCGGTCGCTGATCCGCTGACCGGCTGCTCGCAGGCTGGCACTGGCCGCCTCGGGCCGGTTCCGGGGTGGCCGGATTCGGTGCAGAGGGCCGGTGCTTGTAGCCTTGGCGCGCTGGCCGGAGAAATCTGGCCGGTGGGGAGGCGTCGCCTAGTCCGGTCTATGGCGCCCGCCTGCTAAGCGGGTTGAGGGTAACCCCCTCTCGCGGGTTCAAATCCCGCCGCCTCCGCCGAAGGAAAACGCCCCTGGTGAGCCCCGCTCACCAGGGGCGTTCCGCTTTTTCGGTCGCAATGGCCCGTCGCGTCTCATTTTTCTTCCAGTTGTCGGGTTTGCCTGGGGCGAACGGGGGAAGAGTTCGCCTTCTGGACGGAAGTCCGGTCCTCCGCCGACGGCGGCCAGGGGCCGGGGCGGACGTCCCGTCGACACCCCACGGGCGGCGTCACGACGAGTCGCCGTTGACACAGGAGCAGGAGCGGACACATGAAGAAGCTGACGCGCAGGGCCCTCCCCGTCGCAGCCGCCGGACCCGACCACGGTCGGGACACCAGCTGGGGAGGCGGCAGCTGAAGGTTCGCCCGCGCGCGGGGCGCGCCCGGGGCATGGTGTCCCCGGGCGGTGGCCCCACGCGGCGCCCTCAGGCGTCCGGGCCGCCCTCGGTGGGCGGAGGCTCGCCCTCGTCGTTGCCGGTGACGCCGAGCCGGCCGAGGGTGTAGCCGAGCTGGAAGCGGCTCTCGGCGTCGTACTCCTCCTTGAGCTCGGCCACGTAGCCGGCGTACGTGCGCGGGCTCACCCCGAGCCGCTTGGCGCTGATCACGTCGGCGTGGCCCTCGGCCAGCATCCGGATGGTCATCGCCCGCTGCTCGGCGGCGATCTCGCGGGTGACCGTCCGCTCGGTGCTGGTGAACGGGCGGGCCCGGGCGAACGCGCGGTCGAAGACGTCCACCAGGTACGCGACCACGGCCGGGTCGCGGACCACCACGGCCGTGGCGAGGCCGTCGGCGCCCGGGATGACGGCGACGCGGCGGTCGACCACGATCAGCCGGTTGAAGAACTCGTCGAGCGTCCGGACCTCGGCGCCGGCGGCGGTGACCCGGGCGACGTACTTGTGGGTGACGGCGTCGCGGCGGGCGCTGTGCTGGTAGAGCGTGCGCATCCGGACGCCGCGCTCGAGGGCGTCGATGTCGCGCAGGACGCCCGCCGCCATCGACTGCGGGTCGCGGCCGGTCTGCGGCTGCGCGGTGAGCAGCTCCTCCTCGGCGTCGGCCACCAGGTCGTTGAGGAACGGGCTGATCGCGAGGCCGTGCAGGTAGGTGACCAGGCCGCTGGTGTCCTCCGGCTGCGGGGCGCGTCGCCAGGTGTTGCCCAGCGCGCCCAGGGTCTTGGCCCAGCGGGCGGACTCCTCGATCAGTCGGGTGCCCTCCTGGCCCAACGGCGCGACCACCTGGGACTGGGCGGCGGCGGGATCGGCCGGCAGCCATACCTGGGCCTCGGCGTCCCGGTGCAGCAGCCCCATCCGGACGAGCAGCTCGAAGCCGCGCCTGGTCGCACCGCCGTCGGCGATCCGCGGGTCGTCGAGGCGGATCCCCTGCTCCTTGACGGCGGACTCGTAGAGTCCGAGCGCCTCGGACTCGAAGATCTCACGGTCCTCCGGTGGGTATCCCGGCATGGGTCGATCGTCCCACAGCCACCGGGACGAGCGCCCTGCGTCGCTGATTCGGCATCCGGCGCCACCCTCCGCTAGTCTCTTCTGGTCGCGGTAACGCGGCGGGCGCCCGTAGCTCAACGGATAGAGCATCTGACTACGGATCAGAAGGTTTGGGGTTCGAATCCCTACGGGCGCGCAAGAGTTTGCAGTTCAGAGGCCCTTTTCCCATCGGCGGAGAGGGCCTTTGGTGCATCTAGGGGCCGGAAACGGGCCGCATTGCTCTCGATTCGGGCCGGTCTCGGGGCCGGCTCCGCGCGGGTGCCCGCTGTTGATTACCGGAGAGCAGGGAGGCCGCGATCGCGCCGCCAACGGCGGCGGTGATGAAGCCGAAGGTGAAGCCGACGGCCTTGCGGGCGCGGTTGCGGGTCTTGGAATCGGGGTCCTGACTGGGGTTGATCGTGTCCATGGGTGGCCTTTGACGAGGGATGATGGAACGCTCGGGCGAGCGATCCGCACTGAGGTGTGCAGTGCCTGCGGCGAGCGCTACCGATCCGGCCAACGAATCTCGGCGTCTTCGTCCCAGTGCTCGAACGGGCGCGGCCCGTAGGGCGGGCGACGCGGTCGTGACCGACCTCCCGATCCAGGTGTCGTCTTCCAACAATTCGGCGACGAACCGATGCGCAACCTAGGTTGCGCGCATGACACGGACCCGCGGCGGATGGCTCTACTCCTGGCCGATGATCGTCATCGGCATGGTGTTGTGCCTCGTGCCCGGCTTCTGGCTGCTCTGGAAGCGCCCGGGCCTCAGCGTCGCGTGGAAGTCGCTCTGGACGGTGGTCACCCTCGCTGCCGTCTTCGCGATTGGGTTGACCGGCAGCGAGACCACCGTGACTGGCGACCCCGCTACTTCGGCGTCCTCGAGTCCGACACCGACGCCGGTCGAGACCTCCTCTGCG
The DNA here is from genome assembly GCF_004919105.1 of Nocardioides sp. GY 10113. Taxonomy (GTDB): domain Bacteria; phylum Actinomycetota; class Actinomycetes; order Propionibacteriales; family Nocardioidaceae; genus Nocardioides. The sequence goes on along the minus strand of NZ_STGK01000016.1, from coordinate 41,975 downwards.
ACACCGACAGAAGACCCGACGCCTACTCCGACCACCGCGACTCCGACTCTGACTCCGACTGAAGCTCCGGCCGACGGCGACGCCGACGACGTCGTCGACGCCCTGGTCGTGAAGGGCCGCGCCGCCAAGACCGGCTACTCCCGGGACCAGTTCGGCCCGGACTGGGTGGACGTCGACCAGAACGGCTGCGACACCCGCACCGACATGCTCGTCGCCACCCTCACCGAGCAGACGAAGGATGGCCGCTGCAAGGTGATGTCGGGGACTCTCGCCGACCCCTACACCGGGACATCGATCCAATACGTGCGCGGCGGCACCAGCGAGGTCGACATCGACCACGTCGTCGCACTCTCCGACGCCTGGCAGAAGGGCGCGGCGAAGTGGCCCTACGCCAAGCGGGTGGCGTTCGCGAACGATCCGCTGAACTTGCAGCCCGCCGATGCCAGCGCGAACCGCCAGAAGGGTGACTCCGACGCGGCCTCGTGGCTGCCGCCGAACAAGTCCTATCGGTGCGAGTACGTCGCCCGTCAGGCAGCAGTGAAGACGAAGTACCGGGTCTGGGTCACCCAGCCCGAGAAGCAGGCAATGCTCACCGTCTTGGAGACGTGCCCGGCCGACAACGTCCCCGAGCCCGGGTCTCAGCCGACGATCGCAGCCAACACGGGTGGACCGCCCCCGTCCGCGACCCCGAAACCCACCCCCAAGCCGACCCCGAGCGCCAGCCAGACAGACCCGCGGTTCTCGTACTGCTACGAGGCCAACGACGCCGGGTACGGAAACTACGTTCGCGGACGCGACCCGGAGTACGACTGGTACGACGACCGCGACGGCGACGGCGTGGTCTGCGAGTTCTAGCCCGACGCGGAGGCGGTCGGCTGGAGGTCAGCCCCGGCGCCCGACTCCGGAGCGGCGCTCCTCGCGCAGGCGGATAGTGATCGTGCGGGCCGCCGACAGCCAGCCGCCGAGCACGTGGTGGAACCCCTGCTGCGCGGCCGGGTTGCCGCGCCCACGCCGCCGGACTGGGTGCGCGCCGGCTGGGTTGCCCGTGACGGAGGAAGGGGGTCCCGTGGGGAGCAGTCGGCGGCTGGGTATGGCTATTCCGTGACGCCCCGAGCATTGGCGGACACGTCGTCGGGCCACGAGTGCCGTTCGGGAGTGTCAGCACGTCTGAGGTGTTCAAGATGGCCTTTGCGGTTCGTTGGGTGCGTCATGATGGCGCGGTGGTTCCTCAGGGCGTCGGGTGCTGCTGGCAGATGGTCGCTTACGACGCTGGGGGCGATGGATGATCGATCAGGACCACCCTGATGGCCGGTCGGGCAGCGAGACGTCGCCGCCATCCTCGAGTCTGTCCGACAGCGGCCGGCGGTCACATGGAGCCTTGCTGCCGGGCCTGCTAGTCATCGCGGTACTCCTTGGCGGCGTCGTCGCCCTAGATCCGGACAACAGTTTCCGCACGATCCGACGCCTCGCTGGGTTCGACAACGATCGGCTGGGCGTGGCGCCCACGGTGTCCCAGGGCGTTGGCACCTATGCATTCATGCGGACCCAGCGGGGCAGCGACGTTCCGGTCGCCTTCACCCCCTGCCGCCCGATCGAGGTTGTGGTCAACCCCGACGGAGCTCCCGCGAACTACGACGAGCTGGTCGATACCGGGCTCGCGCGCACAGGTGCTGCGACCGGGCTGAAGTTCGTCCGAGTCGGTCTGACGGATGATCGCGGCACTCCGCGTGGAGGGTTGGCCCGGCGCCGGCCGGTTCTGATCGCCTGGGCAACACCCGAGGAGTTCCCAGAGTTGGCCGGCGCCGTGGCCGGAATCGGCGGCAGCACCGCGGTCGGGACACCGGGTCGGCTGAGGTACGTCACGGGTCAGGTGATCCTCGACCGAGACCTGTTCGCGTCGTTCGGTCCCCGGGACGCCGAGTACGCCCAAGCGATCGTCGACCACGAACTCGGGCACGTCGTCGGGCTCGATCATGTCGACGACCCGGGCGAGCTGATGTACGAGTACACCGAACGAACTACCTACGGGCCGGGCGATCGGGAGGGCCTCGCGAAGCTGGGCAGCGTCGATTGCTGAGCCACCGTCGTCGGGGCCGACGGTGAGCCGAACAGCGGCAATGGCAGCCGAGGCTGGTTGGCCGGCAGCCAAGCGCCCGCCGCGATGCGTCGTCTGGCGCGACGCGCACTCGACTGGGCTAGTGGTCGGTGCGGATCAGCGCCCAGGCGCGGTCGAAGCGCCGCACGGTCAGGTCGCTGCGCCGAATCCAGTACTCCAAGTGGCGGCCGCCGTGCAACCAGTCAACGTTCGCCTCATCGAACTGGAGCGGGTTGATGTCGGCCAGCAGCACGTGCTCGTCCCCGGCCTCAAGACGGAGATGCTTGCGCACCAGTCGGTCGTAGTCCTCGTTGGGCGGGACCGCACTGAACCCGAGAAGTCGCGACGGGGCAGGTAGCGGCTCGAACCCGTCGTCCCACGGTGTGCGTTGCAGCGCCGTGAAGTGTTCGTCGCGACGCCCGTTGTTTTGCATGTAGGCATGTGCCTGGATCCATTCGTAGAGCCGCAAGTAATGGGCCCCGGCCGCTGGTTCCCCCACCTCCATACCGGCCATGTTCGGGATCGACGGCGCCACCTCGTGTGCCAGCGGCACCGGCGGGTCGTAGGCCTCGGGATCCATGTCGTCCGGTTGTGGCGTGGGCTCCCACCCGATCGTCCCGCTCGGTGCCTCCTCGCGTGGCACCCATCGCACCGACCACGCATCTGCATCGCCAGCCTCGTCGCCGTAGGTGCTGCAGTCGTGGAAGAACTGCAGCAATCCGGTGGCCGGCAGACCGGCTTCGGCGACGACCTCGTCCCCCTGGTCGACGGCTAGCCCGTACAGGTCGACCTGAAGAACGTGGGTCAAGGGCACCCCTGGCCCGCGCTGTGCTTCTGGGCTGCGCCGCGGCCAATCCAGGCCGCTTCCGACCGGACGGGACGGCGCGCCGGCGAAGAACGTCCAGGACCTGAACCCACCCAACTCGTTCTGGGGAAGCGCGGGGTCAATCGGCGTCAGCATCACCGCCAGCCGCATAGGCATCGCCTGCGGGGTAAGCGCGATCGCGGGGTCGGCGTAGAACTCGTCCTGGTGCCAGTAGGCGGTTTGCAGCGCGACCTTGGGTGAGCCTGGTCGTGGCCCGTCCCCGGGCAGGCCCGAACGACCCTCCATGCTCATCGGTCACTCACCTCGCTGACTCCCTAAACGCCACCGGTTGGTGCTGCGCTCAGATTCCGGATCCGATGATCTCAACGCCGCAGTGGTTAAGCAGGCGCAAGCCGAACAAATGCTGGTTGTTAAAGGAGTACCCGCGCTGGGTGCGTCGTAGCGTCTGGTCCCGGTTGGCGTCGACAACGACGACCTTGAGCGCGTCGCGGTCTCGCTTGATCAGGTTCTTGAGCTTGGTGGCCATCAGGGCGTTGATGCACTTCTGGTGCAAGCCGGTCCTGATGTTGACCAGGTTCTGCCGGTTGTTGATCTTCCAGGAGGGGAACAGGTTGCCCTGGTGGTTCTTTGCCTTCTGCTCGACGATGTGGTGCCACTCGCGACCGGTTCCTGCTGCTCCCCATCGGGTCTTGAAAGCATCGAAAGAGGTGTACCCGTCTTCCCGCTTCGGGTCCTGGTTGACCTTGATCTTGAACCCGCCCGCGGTCTTGTAGTCGCCCTTGATGGGGGTGCTGACGCTGTCGATGATCAGGCCCAAGTCGCGCACGACTCCCTTCGCGGCGCGTTTCGCGGCCTTTGAGGTTGCGGCGCGGACGCCCACTCTGACGGCCTGGCGGCCACCAGCGACCACGACGACGACCAGCCAACCGAGGATGGGGTTCTTGGCGGCGAGGCGGCGTTGGTTCCGCCGGTCATCCACCTCCGGGGCGTCTGCGGTCGCGGACGGCGAGTTCGCCAGTCGAGCCGATGGTGGGGCAGTCGCCGACGCCGGCGCGACCAAACCCAACGTCACCAGCATCGCGATCGGAAGCGCGAGTTTGGCGTGCAGTTTGAGCATCGGTTCCCCCATGTCTATATGCGACTTCTGTCGCGCCAATTGGAGGATCGACCTTCGCAATCGCCTCAGCGGCTCGCATGCTGGGAGGCGTCACGTCCCCAAGACGGGTGAGAGGCCGTGAGGGATGGGGTCTGCTACGCCCATAGATGTCTGGTGGTCGACCTGTCATCCGTCGTGCGGCAGGCCATGGCGCTGGTACAGCGCGTGTTCGACGTACCCGCCGGCATCCCGCCGGTCGCTCTGGACATTCGTCGCGGTACTGGTTGCTGCCAATGCCTCTGCCTCGGACGTGACGCCGTCGGTCCAGCTCCGTCTGGGCCGCACATCCATTCTGAGAACGCTAGGATTCCCGGAAGGTAGTGGCGATCAGGATGGCGGAATCATGGGTGCACTCATGAGCGTCGCCGAGGCGGCCGAAGTCCTCGGAGTGGTGCCCCAGCGTGTGCGAGAACGCATACGAGAGGGATCACTGGCAGCTCAGCGGGTCGGCTCCCAGTGGGTCATCGACGCCGAGGACGTACGCCGCCTCGCCCACCGCGATCGGCCCGGCCGCCCCCTGTCGACCAAGTCTGCGTGGGACCTGCTCGCCGTCGCCGACCGTGGCCCTGCTGCGGAGCGCCTGACCTCCTCATCCCGCAGTCGCGCCCGCTCGCGCCTGCGGGCCCTGCTCGCTGAGGTTGGCAGGCTCGTTGATGCTGACCGGGACGACAGCCTGGACAGAGCCGCGGCCGTGCTCGGTCGAGCGATGGGCAACCGGGCCGCGCGCGCCTGCTACGCTGCCTCGCCACGCGACCTGGCCGACCTTCGAGCTGACTCGCGCCTGCGCCTGTCGGGCGTGTCGGCGCCGGAGTCGAACATCGCGTCCGGCGACCTGGCTGAGGGCTACGCCTCCGAAGAAGACGCCGACGGTCTCGCGGATGGCTACCTGCTCGAACCCGTCGCCCGTGACCGCGCCAATGTCATCCTCCACCTCGTGTCCGGTGACATCTCTCCTGATCTGGACCTGGTCACCCCGGAGGGTGGCCACCTCAACCCCGAGCGGGCTTCCGCCTGGCTCGCCCTAGCCGCCGACCTGGCCGAGCACGACGGGGCAAGGGAACGAGGCGAAGCCGTCCGGGCGCTCGCCGTTGCTAGTGCGCTGCTCCATCGGTCTGGGTTCCTGGTCGCTCCCGCCGCGACGCTCGACCACCTGAACCGCTTTCACGAGGCGACGGCGGACCTCGGCGACGAGGAAGTCATGCGGGGGGCGTGGTCCTGATTCAGGGCCGCAGGGCCGAGGAATGCCTTGCCCTCGCAGGAGGGCCGGCAGCGGCGCGGCGTCCTCAGGAGCCGCCGTCACCGCGGCCGACGAGCCCGGAAGTCCGGGTCAGGCGCAATGAACTCGCCGCTCTCGCCGTCGTCGGTGGTGTAGGTGGCCTTGATCCCGTCGAAGGAGGCGCCGTCCTTGGTCGCCATCACCTTCGGATCCAGTCGCAGGTGCAGCACGATCAACGCCGATCGTGCCTCGGTGTCCTCGGTGTCCTCGGTGTCAGGGGTGGGGGTTGGCCAGCGCCAGGCCGGCCTCGGTGCGGGCCGAGGCCGCGAACTGGCCGCCGGTGGGGACGCCGGCTGGGACACGGCTCGGGTTGTTCAGGGAGGTGCTCATGCCGGAGGGGTGCGCGGCGCAGCCGCCTGGCGCTGATGGCCCTGCCGCGCCCCGGCGCGCCTCCGGGTGGACCCAGATTGCACTCGGTGAGATGGCACGGCCCCGGCTTTCCGGGGAGGGCCGGGGCCGCGCTTCGTCGGGGTCAGTGGGTGGCAATGTACCTCGCTGTGGGGGATGCCCACCGGTAGTCGATCTGGTACTTGTTGCTGTGGATGGAGTCGGAGAACCCGCCCGACGGGTAGGTGACGGAAATGCGGGCGAAGGACTGCTTGCTCATCTTGCCGATCGGCGCGCAGACGATGTCGCCGGAGTAGCACACCGAGGCGACGGGAATGCCCTTGCGGGCGATCTGCGAGGCGGTGAGGAGGCCGGAGAGCGCCGGGGTGTTCTCGTAGGCGTGCAGGTCGGCCGCCATCGTCTTGAAGTCGTTCGCGGTCTTGACCGCGTTCTTGACCTTCTTGCACAACGGAATGCCGAGGCAGAAGGGCACCCGCTTGAGGAGGACGTTGGCGAGGGCGACGGTGGTCCAGATCTGGAAGTTGCCGAAGTTGTTGCTCGTCGCCGCCCGCGCGAAGGACAGCACCCCCGGCTGGCTGGGTCCGGTCCACTCCTTGGCGGCGTTGGGGAACGACATCCGGCGGTCGGTCGCGCCGGCGAGCGGGTCCGCGATGAGGATCGAGCCCTCAACCTTGCCGCGCAGAGTGCTCGACGCCGCCCACTTGGAGGTGGTGATGTGCGTCAGCGCGGCGCCCTGGGAGTAACCGGCGAAGATGAACTTGGACTTGGGGAATCGCTTGGCGAGGTACGCCGCCTGGGTGTTCATGTACGGGTATCCGCCGATGACCTCGTCGATGTAGGTGTCCCACTCCATCTTGTCGAACCCTTTCGGGACGGCCAGCGCCGGGTAGACGTTGGGGTTGACCGCGACACAGGCGACCTTTCCGCGGTACTTGGGGTCGTTCTTAACGGCCTGCCACGCCTTCCAGACCCGGCTGCCCATCCCGTAGTAACTGGTCTTGCTCTCGCCACTGCCCCGGGCGCCGATGAAGATGTACTGCTTCTCCTTGAAGGTGCGGGAGTCGGACGGGTTCCAGCACTCCGCCGTGGCGGCGTTGGCGGGGGCGGGGGACGCCATCGTCGCCAGCGAGGCCGACATGACCACGGCTGCGATAGCGGGGCGGAGGAGGTTGCGCATTCTCATGGCGGGAGGGTATTAGGCGCAGATCCCGGCCGCTGAGGCCGGTTACTGATCTCGGTGAAGGCGGCGCGCTCACCGAGGCCGATCAGGTCGGCGGTGTGGGAGAAGTCGAAGACCGGGCCGCAGTCGAAGGTCTCGTCCAACTTCACATGCGCGACCTCGATGCCGGGCGCGAACGCGGCAGTGGGGCGGTTGGTGATGGATCCGGCCAGGGCGGCGATCTAGCCCGCATCAGCGCTGGGCGTCGACGTAGTGCGAGCGACGTCGACACGCCGGTCGCGGTCACCTGACCTGAAGGTCTTCCACCCGGAGGGTGTCCAAGTCCAGGATGGCGACGTTACCGGGCTCCCCGTCGGCGGCCAACGACTCGATGCGACATCCGCCACCGCTCCGTAGCACGACATCGGCCGAGTCCCTCACGTGATAGTGCCCGTGAAGGAACAGCGATGGTGCGATCGCCTCAAACGCCTGCCGCATCAGCGTCCTTCCGACCGCGGCGTCCACGACGGCGTCGGCCGGCCAGTCTTGCGGATTCGTAGTGCAGATCTGCGCGACAGCAGGCGTCCAGTAGGGCGCTGCCGGGGAGTCGTGGGCGAGGAAGACGTCCACCGGCCCACCCGCGACTGTCGCGTGCACGTGTTCTGGCTCAATCGCCTCTTGCGCCCACCAATCGATGTCGGCGGTGCGCCATTCGCGGTCCACGCTCACAGCGCCGCCGAGCGAGACGAACGAGCGATCGCCGATCTTGAAGCGGTGGGCTCTCGGCAGGACTGCGACGTGGTCGGTGACCCAGCCGATCTCGCCGAACCCGTCACGAGCCTCCAGCGGGAGGCGATCTGTTCTTGTCCAGTGCTCGTGATTCCCGGGCGTCACCAGGAGTCGGACACTGTGTTCGGCGCACACGCGCTCGACCTTGCGGTGGTACTTCTGCCCGGAGTTCCCGGGCCAGAGCAGACCGAAATCGCCGAGGTGCAGGACGAGGTCTACGCCTTGCTCGGCGAACGTCCGCACTGCAGCCAGCGCGACCCCGGTGTTCCCGTGCCAGTCGCCGGCGACGCCAACCCTCACCGCTTCACCCCTGTCTGTCGGCGCCCGAACCGTCGGCGCTCCGGCGTCATGCAGACGCTAGTCGGCTCGGCTCGGCTCGGCTCGGCTCGGCTCGGGTCCGGTCACGCCCCTGCGCCCGATACGACGCGATGACGTAGGGGAGTCGATCCGGCTGGGTAGCGCAAAGGGTGCCTCTGACCTCAAGGAGCTCAAATTTTGAACCGATGGAGTTCAAGACTTGAACTGCCGGGCCTGTTCAGTTCGATGACGCGGTAGACGCTCGAGCGGCTCACGCCGACCAACGAACTGATGTCGGCCGCTGAGTGCTGGCCACCGGCGCGCCATGGGTCGACAACACCTTTGTGCCGGCCCACCGCCTGGCCCGTTTCGTTCCCAGAGCTTCGAGCGAGCTCGCCGACAGACGTGCAACCGGCTTCATGTGTTGGGCATGGGGTCCGGGGCCCTCGTGCCGCCAGGGAGAATCAAGACGCACCCGTTCGCGGCCTCGGCCACACTTGCGGCGATCGAGGCTGGATCGGCCAGCGTTGCGTGTCGTAGCGACACCACCGACCGCCGCGCCGGTTGCTCGGTGTCCTCGCTCGTACGCTCCCGGCCTAGCTTCACCTCGCTCAGATCCAGAGATCCGCCGCTGGTGACCGTGACCCACATGCGCGCATAGCGGCCCGCGAACTCGGCGCCGCCGAAGTCGGCGCGGCGGGCGAACTCGGCGCCTGCGAAGTCGGCGCGGCGGGCGAACTCGGCGCCTGCGAAGTCGGCGCGGCGGGCGAACTTCGCGCTCTTGAACTGGGCGGGGCCGGCGAACAAGGCGTCCGGGAAGTCGGCGGGGCCGGCGAACTCGGCGTCCGGGAAGTGGGCGTTGCCGGCGAACTCCGCTCTCTGGAAGTGGGCGTCGCCGGCGAACTTCGCGCCCGGGAAGTGGGCGTCGCCGGCGAACTCCGCGCCCGGGAAGTCGGCGGGGCCGGTGAACTTCGCGCCCAGGAAGTCGGAGTCGCCGGCGAACTTCACGCCCCGGAAGTCGGCGTCGCCGGCGAACTCCGCTCTCTGGAAGTGGGCGTTGCCGGCGAACTCCGCTCTCTGGAAGTAGGCGTAGGCGAACTTCGCACCCGGGAAGTCGGCAGGGCGGGCGAACTCGGCGTCCGGGAAGTCGGCGGGGCCGGCGAACTTCACGCCCTTGAAGCGGGCGTAGCCGGCGAACTTCGCGCCTGCGAAGTGGGCGTCGCGGGCGAACTCGGCGTCCGGGAAGTGGGCGTCGCCGGCGAACTTCGCGCCTGCGAAGTGGGCGTAGCCGGCGAACTCGGCGTCCGGGAAGTGGGCGTCGCCGGCGAACTTCGCGTCCCGGAAGTCGGCGGGGCCGGCGAACTCCGCTCTCAGGAAGTAGGCGTAGCCGGCGAACTTCGCGTCCCGGAAGTGGGCGTTGCCGGCGAACTTCGCGCCCCGGAAGTCGGCGGGGCCGGCGAACTTCGCGTTGCCGAAGTAGGTCTGGCCAGAGAACACGGCCCAGCTGAAGTTGGCGCCGTGGTCGAAGGTGACGTCGGTGAAGTCGAACTTGCGGCCCTGCCAGGACGGCTCGGCGTCAGGTTGTAGGTGGGCGGCGACGAGTCGGATGACGGTGTCGCGGACCTCCCCGTCGCCGGGATCGTTCTCGTTGGCGGGGAGTCGTAGGTAGGCGCACAGGACGTCGATGCACTGCTGTTGCTGCTCGTCCCAGTCGTCAGCGAGGCGGGCCATGGCGTAGACGCCGGCCAGGCGTACCGCGGGCTTGGCGTGGCCGAGCAGCTCGGCGGCGTTCTGATAGCGCTCGCTGAATAGTCTGTGGTCGTCGCGGTGGCTGGCGTACTCCTCGATCCGGGTCTTGCGGTAGGTGGCGACCAGCGCGATCACCGCGCCGATGCCCGCGGCCAACCCGAGCGCAATCTTCACCAGGTCGGCGAGGAACTTGCGCTGAGCCGCCTGCTGGCCGGCCTCGGCCTTGGCGTCGACCTGGAGCGGGAGACCCAGGAGGACCTCGGCGACGAACCAGTACAACAGCACGGCGCCTGCGATAGCGAAGAGCGCGGCACCGAGCGCTTGGCCCCACAGCGGGGTCAGCCGCGGAGTACGTCGAAGGGAGGGGGGCTTCGCAGCGGGCACGCGGCATGCTCGCATCGGCCATCCCGCTCTGCCACCGGATCCGGCCCTGGTCTAGTCACCTCGACGCGAGTCCTTCTTGGCGTCGCTGTGTCGACTCCGGGTGTTCCTGAAGCTGGGCTCTGCTGCGGGCCGGCCGGCTTGGCGTGGCCAGCCACGCAGCTCGCGGTCGCGGTCGCGGACCGCATTTCAGGGAGAAACCCGCCGCCAGGCAAGGGGGGGCCCCATACGAAGGAGGCTCGCTTCGCTCGCCGGGGCGGTGTGATCTCGGGTCGTTCGTTGCGTGGCTAGTTCGTCCCGATTCGGCTTCCATTCTCTGCGATTTCCTCAATGCCTTTCACCTCGCCGTGCGCCTGTCTTTGAACCCGCGACCACCCCGACCACTTCACCTCCATAGCCCCCCACCACCTCGTGACCGCCCGGAGGGCGGAAGTTGGGGCGGTGGCGGTCGATGGCCCGACTGGAGGATTCGCGACATCCGGATGTCTTCGACTTCGTGGTCGGATGCCCGCGAATCCCGCAGTGCCCGCGGCTGCTGAGATGCAATCCGGCGGAGCCCCCTACGCGCATCGGCTGCGCGGTTCGGCGCGACCACCAGGACGCGCCGGAGGGTTGAAGGCGTTGCCAACCAAGCTCTGACGTTTCCGCGAGCGGCAGACGCCAGAGGACCCCGAAGGCACAGCAGCGACTCAGGTGCGTGTGCGCTCCATGGTGCCGGCTCGCGTAGATGGCTGCCACGGCGGGTCGAAGGACTTGGCGAACTGGCCCCGGTCGCTCGTCTTCGCCTGCTGCACCGGGCGCTCGACGTCCCGCAGGTCCGGCCAGCGCGGTGCGTCAGCTCGAGTGTCGTCGAGCCCTGGCCGAGGTCTTCCACTGCGCCGGACGTCAAGGATTCGAAGCGGATCTTGGTGCCGGGGAGAGAACGGACCGGTGCCGGACACCTGGGTGGTGTCAACAGCAGATTCGCGCGAAGCGGCGGTCCCCGGTGGACCAAAACTTCGTCGACACCACACTCGAACGGAGACCCAATTCCAATGGCAACAACAAGGGAAGTCGTCGCAGACGACCACCGCGTGACGCTGACGGTTGTGCGTACGGTGCACCCCGAACCGGAAGGCCCCCTGTCCCTCCGCCTGAGCGCGCAGTACCGGGCTCTCACCGCCTGGCTCGGCGGACCGGGGAACTCGTACGACTACGTCCGTGTCGAGATCCCCGTCCTGTTTTCGACGAGCGGTGCGCGGCGTTACCGCGTTGAGCCCGAGGTCCTCTGGACTCGTCAGGACCTCGATGACGACAACCCTTGGGAGGTTCGGCGCTGGAGTGAGCCGATCGCGGCGTTCAGGTGCCGGGCCGAAGCGGTTGCTGCGGCCGAGGGCCTTCTCACTGCGGTGACCGCTGACTACCGCTGGCTTCTCGTTGGGGAGGACTATCTGGATGCTGCCGAGCAGCGGGTGTCCAGCCTGCCGGAACTCATCCGGATCGCCGGAACCGACTGGGATCCGCGCGACTGATGAACACCAACCAGCCACAGTGGCTTGCCCTCGCGCAAACCAACGTCCACAAGGCCAGCGGGACGCCGGCCTTCTCCGTCGTTCAAGACTCCGAGTCTGCTGACCACGACTTCGACGACGCACCGATCGATGGCGCCGATCTCGTCGACTTCGAGGAACTCGGCGCCCCCGCGGCTGCGCGGGCTGCCCACCTTGCGGTCGTGCCTGCTTCCCCGCTTGCGGCCTCCCTGACCGGTAGCGATTCGGACAGTGGTGACGAGCAGTGGTCACTTTCGGACCCTGATCCGATCGCGGCGCTCCGCACTCTTCGCCAGCGGGAACCTGACTGCAGCGACGCGGCCTACGACGCGGCGTTCCGCGTCGCGGCCTTGCCGTCCTTGGCGCCCTGGGCAGTGCGCTATCTCGCGCAGCGGCGCGTCGCAGCAAACATCGCCGCACGGCGGGGGTACCTCTCCGGCACGGGCGACCTTCCCGCCGTTCCCGATGGGCTCGGCCGATGGACCAACGCGCAGATCGCGTGGGCTGCGACCGCCGGCGGGCGCTCTTGGCTACTGATCCCGTGGCGTGATGCTGCGGGTAACCAGGTTGGCTCCCAGATTCGGTGGGAGGTCCCCCGCGAGGAGATGGATCCCGAATCGGGCGAGATCGCCAAGGTGCACAAGTTCGACTTCCCCGCGGCGCGGGCTACGTCCACGATGGATCGACTCGTTGACGGGCTCCACGCGGTCGACCACTCCCGCCCGCCCGCCATCATCGAGTCACCTGTGCGTGCCGACTCACTCGCCTCGCTCACCGACGCCCTTAACATCGTCGCCGTTGGAGGCATCACGATGGCCTACGAGGGGAAGTCCAACCCCAACAACCCCTTGGAGTACTTTCCTCGCCTGTCGCCTGATGTCGATCGTGCTCTCGGCGGGGTCGAGGGTCGACACCTTCTTTGGATCCCGGACTCCGACCACGAGGACAACCCTGGTTCCAACGTCGCCACGCAACGGACCATCGAGTCCGGACTCGACCAGGGCGCTGGGAGCGTGCGAGTCGTCCATGTGCCGCGAACGGTCCGCCACCCGCGAAGCGGTCGGATCGAGGACCTGGGCAGCGGCGCCGGCCTCGACGATTACGCCGCAGCCATGGCGGAGGTCGAGCCGGGTACCGACTGGCTCGGCCCTCTCCTCGCGGACGCTGTCGAGGGACTCACCTACATCGAACGGTGGGCACACCACCCGAACGACGATGCAGGTCGGGCGGCGCGGGTCGCAGTCGAAGCCAACGGTCAGGGGCTGATCTTCCTCGACCTCGGCAGGAGCGGCCAGTGGTGGCGTCACAACGGCCGTCACTTCGAGTCTGATCCTGGCGAGAACCTGGTGCTCTCGGTTGCTGAGATGTGCGCCGGCCGGATCCTGGGCAAGGACAAGGAATCGACCCGGAAGATGCGGACCGCCGCGCGCGGCGCAACGCAACTTCGTAACGCGGTGTCACTCGCAAAGCGCGACCGTCGCCTCCACCGTCTTCCGGACCAGTGGGAGCCCGCGGACTGGAAGCACACCTTCCCTTCTGCTGACGGGCTGATCGATCTGGCGACCGGAGAGATCCTGCCCCACACGCCGCGGGCGATGAACCTGCACTGCTCTGAGGTGCGCTACGTCCCTGACGCCACCCATGCCGACTGGACGGACTTCTGTCGCGACTTCTTCACGGTGGAGCGGCGTCTCGATAGCGGCGACCCGTCGTGGACCTACGACGAGGACTTCGAGCGCATGGCTCAACTGGCGTGGTCAACCGTCCTGATGGCATGCAACCACGACACGGCGATCGTTGCGCACGGTGCCGGCGGGTGCGGTATCTCGACGGCGGCAGACCTGATCACGAGCGTGCTGCCGGCGGGCTACAAGGGCGCCCTCAACAAGCGGGCTATCCTCGACGGCAAGGACGGCGGGAACCAGTTCTCCTTCGCGGCGATCCGCTACAGGCGCGCGCTCATCATCGGTGAGACCAACGCGGGCGAACGGTTGGACGAGGGCAAGTTCAAACTCCTCAGTCAGGACGCCGAGCCCATCGAGATCGAGCGAAAGGGCATCGACCCCGAGACGATCCGGATCACCGGCACGCCGTACCTGGGCACCAACTACCTCCCCGCGGTCGGTGCGCTCGCTGGGGAGAATGAGGCCCTGCGACGGCGGGTGGTGTTTTGCCGCCACTCGCGGAAGATCGACCGCAGGGTCGAGGGGGCGCGCCTTGACCGGCTTCGCGAGGACCCCAGCGCGAAGGAGGCGATCCTGGCATGGCTCGTTGATGGCGCCCGCCAACTCATCGCCAACGGCGGCGAGATCTCTCGCACCGACGACTCCACTCGGCGTCTCGAAGCATGGCTCAACTCTGGCGACAGGCTTGGCGAGTTCCTCAAGGACTGGACTCGTCCGGTGCCCGCAACAGACGCGCTTCACGGCGATCCGGACACGATCATCACCAGGGGGGAGATGTGGATGCTGTACACCCGGTGGTGCGATGACCAGCACATCCCCGAGGGGCGTCGCATCCAGTCCAAGAACGGGCTCGTCAAGAAGGTCAACGAGCGTGCCGAGTACGGCGACAGCGCCACCATGCGCAACCGCGCGGGCAGTCACGGCTGGCGCAACTGGCTCGCTGTCGACCCGTACTGAACTGCGACGGCTCGGAGACCCCCAGCAGGCCGCCTGCTGGGGGTCTCCGAGCCTTCCTGACTTGCGAGCTTCGCCGGCTCGTTGAGAGATTCCTGCGACGTTCTGGAAGAGCGTTAGCCCAGTTCAGGTGGTGCTTCTGCAAGTTCTGCAAGGAATTGGAGCGGAAAGCGAAGTTCATTCGTAACAGCAAGACGAGGCATAGGCCGGAGCATCACCCCACCGGTGGTCTCCATTCGTTGCAGAACTTGCAGCCAGGAACCGGTCGCCGAAATCGCCGGGCGAGTGTCACCGTCGTGGAGCGAGGGTGACCATCCCGGCGCCGTACGCCTTCGCCTTGCCGATTCCTGCCGTGAGCACCGAACCGATCTGGGCTGGGTCGTCGGTGACGGCGTCAAACGTGACGGCATCGAGAACGAGTGGCGTGCCAGCGCGTGTCACGGTCTCGCGGCGGACCCCTCGCACCGCAACCGCGCGCATCCCACTGAGTCGTCCAGCGAGCCAGTTGGGAACCTCATCCTCGGGCAGCGTCTCCCTGGTACGACGGACGGACCCGTCGCGAGTGCGGTTCTTGGTCAATGCTGGATTGATGACCACAGCGCCTTGGACTGCCACACCGGCTGGAAGCTGTAGGAGCGCGGAGGCGTCCTTCGTCCTAACGCCGCCGGCGGCGGGTGCAACGGTCGAGGACACCAGCAGTCCGTCGGCAGTGACGCGGAACAGGACGTTGCCGCGCTCGCGTGCTGTGTTGCCGCCTCCGAGGTCGCCGAACAGCGACATGACGCGCCGATGCAGGACCGCTCGGTCCCGGTAGCTGCGAAGCCCGCGAAGGCGCTCGTGGTGGGCCGGCACGTGGGTCAGGAACAACACGTCATCCTCCGAAGTGGCTCAGGAGTGCGAAGAGGTCCGACACCACGGGTGGCGTCACCTGGGTGTGGAATCTGGGGCGGCTGCGATATTCGTGCCCGACGCTGCCGGCGGGGTCGTCCCACTTGGTGGCGGTTCTGGTTACGGGGAGCCGCGCCGGCGGCTGGAACAGGTGTGCTGGCACCGGGCGGACGGCGTCGCCCACCGTGGGGACGGCTGCGAGCGCGTCCTCAAGGTCGGCTTCGACTGTTCCGAGGACGAAAGGGAAGGTGAGAGGGCAACCCTTGCGGCCGGCCGCGATCGCGAACCCCGGCGCAGTGAAGGCGGCAGCGAGCCTCTGGTCGGGGTCGTCGATGAACACGGTGGTGACTGAGTCGGTGCGGAAGTGCCGCTCGGACACCACCGGATTTCCCCGCTTGAACCCGGCGCCCGCGGCATCCAGGTCGGCGGCCTTCTTCGCATCCGCCGCGCTCAAGTTCCGGTACGAGCCATACGAGATGGGGTTGACGGTGTGGAAGTCCCGCAGGGCTCGACCCGGCTGGTCCGCCCGCACCGCGGCGACGAGATCGAACTCAGGCGACTGCCCGGGCTCCAGCCGGGGCAACCCCAGCGCCGCACGAGCGAGCCCGACCAGAGCCGAGTACGTCGGGAGCTGCTCGGTGCCGCGGGTACGTCGGCGCGACGGCGAGGGCCAGGAAACCAGTGGTGCCGCGATGCGCAGCACGAGGGTGCTCACAGCGGCGTACCGTCCAGGATCCATCGCGCAGCGGCCGAGACCATGCTGTCGAAGGTCAGGCTCGGGGGGCCGTCGGCCGTCATGTTCATGATCGCCGTCGAGCCGGTCATGGACGGGTAGTAGAGCTCAAGACGGGTCGCCCAGTCTTCGAGGCGGCTGATGGCGTCGGGGAGGTAGCCCTCGGTCTTAGCGGGGATCGGAGCCTCAAAAGCGTGGGCAAGCGATGCGCCCTGGTTGCTCGTGGTGAGCATGATGTAGACGGGCGGCGTGTGAGGTGCCGTCGCGTTTCGCTTGCCCGTAGGCAGCGCCGTGAACAGGCAGCCGAGGAACGCTTCGAGCCGCTGGGTGGCGTCTGCCTCCCCGGCCGCAGACCAGTTCGCCAGGAGCTGGCGCCGGTCGATGTTGAAGTAGCGGTAGAACACGCCGCTGGTAAAGGCGGCGACGTCGAGGTGCCCGGCGCCGATCGCGGCGAGGTCGTCGACGGCAGTGAAGTAGTCGACGTCGATCGAGGCGGCGTTGACGCTGAATGCGTGCGCGACCTGGACCGCGGCCTCTGTCTGCTGGGGCTTGGCGGCGGCGAACATCCGACCGAACCCGGCGATGGACAGCGACGCGGTCTGCGGCTGGACGCAGTCCGCGTCCGTGCCGGCGACGAGCTGCTCCATGATCTGCTGGCTCTCGTGCTCGGCGAGCCAGATCAGCGTCTCGCTGCCGTCCTCGGGCTTCTTGGTCGTGACCAGCGAATTGACCCTCTTCCGCGCAGCCGTCCGTAGCTCCTTCTCGAGGGCGTCGTCGACGGTCTCGCCAGCGTCGCGGAGCGCGACGATGGCGCGGTCCGCGATGTCGTCGGCGACGATCTTGCTGCGGCTGGTGCGGTCCGCGTTCGACTGCCCTTCGAACGCTACCCGCGCGGCACGCTTGAGCGACTGGGACGACCAGCGGGCTCGGGTGACCCCGCCGTAGACCAGGTCCTTCGGGGCGCCGGTGTCGTCTCGGTTGAGGTTGGCCAGCGGGGCGGGCTGCAGGATGTGGGCGTTGAGGAACGCGTTCATTCGCGATGTGTCTCTCTGGTCTGGGCCGTCAGGGCATGAGTGTCGGGTCTGCCGCGGCGGCCGCAGCGGCCGCTGCGGCGTTGTCTGCGCGGAAGAAGGTTTCGAACAGGCGCCGGCGGACGCGGTTGCGGCGGTCGAGGTCGGGGTGCTCCCAGTTCAGGACGGTCCAGTACAGGTCGACGTAGTTGACCGCGCAGCCAGCGTCGGTGGCCTTCCCGAACACGTAGCGGAGCGTGGTGAGGAAGCCGGACAGGGTCTGATTCTGGGCGACGGTGAGGCGACGCTCCATCCGTGTGACGTCCTCCGGGGTGGAGCAGGTCTTACGGATCATCGCGCCGAGCGGCACGGTTTCGTCGTGCTCAACTCGTGCGAAGGTCCCGGCCAGCGCCGCGAAGGACAGGATCGGCTGGCGTGTGGCGTCCGTCCACGTGCCGGCCAGCAGTGGGTAGGCGAAGCGCTCGGTGGCGGGGCTGCCGGCCCGGCGCAAGCGGGCCCTGCTGCCGGTATCCGTGCGGAGCCGGAGGACCGTTGCCACCGCCTCCGGAGTATCGCGCTTCCTGCTGCTGCCTGGTGTCTGCGTCATGTGAGAATCCTTCGAGCTGCCGATGAGAGCCGCTGGGTGCCGCGGGCGATCGCAACCGCCTGCCGTGAGCCGTTGCTGAAGGGTGCGCACCTTCGTTCGAAGACCGTGAGGGTCGCCGCGACCAACTCGGTGACCTCCGCTGCCGCAGGTAGGTCCGTTGTTCGGGAGCCGTCGAGCACTTCGGCGAGAGCGCGGCGCAGGAAGTCGTCGAGTTCGTCGAACAGGTCACCGCGAGCGAGGGAGACTAGCCCGCGATCCCTGTCGCCCCCGGTGATGTCGCTGGGATCGCGGCGGCCGCCGTCGACGACCTGCCGCACCTGGTAGCCGAGGATGCTGGAGAGCGACCCGGAAGCTCCTCCGATGCGGCGGAGCAGCCCGAGCATGATGAGCCGCTGCCGCTTCGGGGCCACGAGGCCGCTTGCCTCCCAGGAGATCCGCGCCGCGCTGGCGATCTGAGGCCCCATGGTCGCGCCGGACGTCTTGAGACAGATCGCGGTCGTCCCTCGTGCGTGCTCCCGGGGCGGCTGAATCGGCCGGCGACCCGTCACGACGTTCTCCAGGGGTGTGGCCTTCGCGGTGAGGGCCAGCGCGTGGGCGAGGTTGTCGTACTGGTGCAGGTTCGGATCAAGGATCAGCTTCTTGGGGTCGGTGCTCGCCTTGGCCCCTTGAGCCCACACCACGTGCGGGTCGGCGTGCTTGGCGGTGGTCAGCAAGGCCTTTTGAGCCGACGCAGCGTAGGGGTGCCGTCCGCGCAGCGTGTACCAGACCGGTTCATCTCGGTCCGGTTCGATCAGGTACGTCGCAGCGGTACTGAACGTGTACAGCCACAACCTCGATGGCGGCCCGACAGGTTCGGGCGCCTCGAAGAACGTCTGTCCGGCACAGTCGTCGACGATCTCCTGGACCAGATTGACCGCAAGGGTGGCCGCCAGCGTAGGGCCGGTCCGGAAGAACTGGGTGCTCGCGCCGACGCTGGTGAACCCGACGCCGCCGGAGGACATCCGCGTCACCCTCTCCGGGCACCGAACGAACATCTCGTTCCCGTGGGGCGACATGAAGTGCCTGATCACCAAGGCGCGGGCGCACTGTGCTGGCGAAAGTTGTCCGACCGCACGAGTGCGGGTGAACCAGCCGCCGCTGCCGCCTGGAGTGAGCGCACCGACATTGTGGAACACCTCGGCCGGGTCGAACTCGCCCCCGCGCAGAGTGGCCGCGTTCGTGACCGCGTCGCGCAGGCGCGGCTGCTGGAGAAACGGGGTGGTCGGGTGGAAGAGCCACAAGTGATCGGCCAGGCGGCCGAGAACCGCGTCGACAGCGTGCCGAGGGAACGGAGCCTTCCCGAGGCCGACCGCGTGCCAGCCGCGCGCTGGGTCGTGGGCGTGCACGAGGTAGGTCAGCGCGATCAGGTACCTGGACAGTGCTGCGTACTCTAGCGGGTCGGCGCACGCCAGCCCTGCGTACTCGTGTCCGTTGAGGAGGGCTTCTGCGAGCGAGAGCTCGGCGTACTTACCGTCAGCCGTGGTCACCGGAATCCAGGCGATTTCGGCGAGATTGTGACGAGGGCCGCTGTGTGCACGCGCGAGGGAGCCGGCAGGAACGTCCTGCTTCGGTTGAGCGTGGGCTTCGAGCACGAGCGGGCCTCCTACGCGCCGCAACGTATCGAGACTGAACTCCAGTTGCGGTCGGATTGCGGCAACGTACGACGGCCCCCCGACGCAACCCGCTTCTAGCGCTGTCCCCCGCCTGCGCGGGGAAGCAGGTTGATTGTGGCGAAGCACGGCTGGATATCGGGTTCACCCCCGCCTGCGCGGGGAGGACTGCTGCGTCGCGACTTCGAACCAGCGGTCCCATGGTTCACCCCCGCCTGCGCAGGGAGGCATCTCGACCTTGGGGGCGTAGATGCCGAACTTGGGTTCACCCCCGCCTGCGCGGGGAAAGGAAAGGCAACGGCCACGCCGAAGACGAGTGGCACGGGCTCACCCCCGCCTTCGCAGGGAGGGCTCCGCGCGGAACGTCATGACGTTGCGCTCGTAGGGTTCACCCCCGCCTTCGCGGGGAGGACGGCGTGTTCGTGACCGTGACGCCGCAGGTGAAGGCTTCACCCCCGCCTACGCGGGGAGGCGGTATCGATGTGGCCTCCGAACAACTCGCACCACGGTTCACCCCTGCCTGCGCGGGGAGGACTTTAAGACGTTACGGATCAGTTCGCCGATCTTGGGTTCACCCCCGCCGATGCGGGGAGGGCTGCTGGCCGGTCTGCTCGAAGCAGCTGTCCCAGGGTTCACCCCCGCCCGCGCGGGGAGGACGAACTGTGGATCTTCGGCGGCACTGTCGGCAAGGGTTCACCCCCGCCTGCGCGGGGAGGATGTGCGGCGAGGCTGGCCGTCGGTCAGGTAGTCGGGTTCACCCCCGCCTGCGCGGGGAGGACGCCGCGCTGACCCTGGTCGGCCTGGCCGTGAAGGGTTCACCCCCGCCTGCGCGGGGAGGACAAGACCGCTCCCGGCCCGGAGGGGATCTACACGGGTTCACCCCCGCCTGCGCGGGAAGGACACCGCCGGCCGGCTCGGATACGCGGTGGTGGTGGGTTCACCCCGCCTGCGCGGGAAGGACACTTTGTCACCTGCGGCAACGCTCTCGCTTGGTGCATTCTCGCATCGGTTTCCATCTGCCTGGTTCGGTGACTCACTGGCCTCTCGCCCGCCGCAGTCCGAGATGGCTGTCGAGCTCGAAGTCCGCACACCGATCGAGATCGACCGCGAGCGTGGAGTGCAGGAGTGGACTCTCATGCACGAATGTTGTAACCCCCGTGTCAGGCGTGCGCGATCGGACGCCGAGTTCGACGGCCAAGGTGCCTGTGACCGGGACTGTCGCTCCCAGGAGTTGGCGGGTCGTCGCGTCCCCGCGGTGGCGGTCCTCGGCGAGGAGATCGGGGTGCGCAAGGTAGCGGCGCGCCGGGTGAGCGAGATCGGCGCTCGTGAGGATAACGGTGACGGACGCCTGGGTGGTCCACCGCGTCTCGTTGTACTCGTCGATGTGATCGCGGTCGCCGGTGAAGCTCGCCAGGCTCGGCAGCGTCACTGATGCGGGTGGGGGTATGGCGCGCCGGGTTGCGGCGAGGCGCCTCGCCTCGGTGTCGATGACGTGATGCTGGTGGGCTTGATCTGCCGGGCTGGCAGTGTCGCTCTCGCTCTCGGTCGCGACGAGCGTGTCCCAGG
The DNA here is from genome assembly GCF_004919105.1 of Nocardioides sp. GY 10113. Classification (GTDB taxonomy): domain Bacteria; phylum Actinomycetota; class Actinomycetes; order Propionibacteriales; family Nocardioidaceae; genus Nocardioides. The sequence goes on along the minus strand of NZ_STGK01000016.1, from coordinate 21,278 downwards.
TGACGTGTGCGGCGTCGACCATCGGGGCCAGGTCATCTGGGATCAGGACCCGGCCGCGCGCCCCCTTGTCGAGAGCGTGGGTCCAGGTGCGCTGCATCTCGGCAACGGTGTAGGGCAATGTGCCGGGCCAGGCCACTTCCAGTGGGGACACGACGATGACGGTCGGCGTCGAGACCGGTCGGGCAGCTGCGGGGCGCGCGGGATTGGTGGTGACGTGACGCCAGACGCGGCCGCACCGTTGAAGCAGGCTCGGCGCGGGTGCGAGCTGGGTGACCAGGACGTCGAAGTCGACGTCGAGGGACTGTTCGGCTACTTGGGTGGCAACGAGGACCGCAGCGGTCGCGCGGGAGGTCTTGGAGAACTCCTCAAGCGCGGCGGTCGTGGCGTCGTACCGCTGCGATCCGGTCATCCGTGAGTGCAAGACATGGAGCCCCGTCACGCTGCCCCGGAGGCGGTCGGCTACATCCTGAGCGACGTTGACGGTGTTCACGATGACGCCGACCTTGGCGGCCGGATGCTCGCGCAGCAAGGCCTCAACCTCGGCGACGACGGCGTTGGCAAGCCTCCCGTGGCGGACGGTGCGGTGCTGGAGGGTGATCTCGCGGCGTGCTGCCGGAGTCGTGTCGCTCAGCGCGGTGACCGCCATATCCGCGGTTCGCGCCTCGGCCCCGAGCGTGGAGGCCGGCTGGTGGAGGTGCATCGGATTCGACAGGGCGATGTCGTCGACGGGCGGGAGTTCGAGGCCGTGCCGGTAGGCGTTGACGTAGGTGTGGACCTGGGCGCTCGGGAGCGTTGCCGACAGCAGTATGACGTCGATGCCCAGTGCCCCGCACCATTCGAGCAGGCGGCGTACGAGCTCGGCCATGTAGGGGTCGTAGGAGTGGACCTCGTCGAGGACGAGGGTGGCGTCGAATGCCCCGAGCAGGCGCATGAAGTTGAACTTGTGCTTCAGCACGCCCGACAGCAGTTGGTCGACGGTGCCGACCGCGATCGGCGAGAGGAGCGCGCGGTGTCGGCCGCGGAACCAGTTCTGCGGCGTCAACCCGCTGGGATCGCTGTCCTCGCCACAGTCCGGAGTGGCGGGTATCGGTCGGAAGGTGCGTGCTGGTTCGGCGTAGAACGAGTTCAGGCTGGCTCGGGAGTGGGTCAGCGCGCCCACGTTCGAGGTCGTGGTCAGGAAGGACCGGATGCGGTCGAACATGGCGTCCGCGGTCGCCATCGTGGGGAGCGCGAAGTAGAGGCGGCGCCCGTCTGTGGCCACTTGCCAACGGGCGAGAGCCGCCTCGGTCTTGCCCTCGCCCATCGGTGCCGCGACGATCGTCAGCCCGGACTGGGGGCGGGCGACGAGGCTGTCTTGGAGTGCGTTCGGGGGGAACCCGAAGGTCGATGTGAAGTTACCGATCGGGCGTTCTGGTGTGCCGAGCGCTGCAACGCGGTCCGCGAACCAGGCGCGCCGTACTCGCGCGAAGTCCTCCCAGCCCGCTCCGCCACCGGCGGCCGCCAGTGAACCTGCAGCGACGGCATCCTGGTCGGAGGCCACCCAGTCGGCCAAGCAGATGAAGGCGGTGAGAATCGGGATGCTGTGCGGGGCCGCATCGAGGGGTTGCCATCCGGGGGTGAGGCTCTCGACGAGTTGCTGGTGGGCGTTGACCTGGTCGCGCCAGGGACCGCTCGCCGTCTCGTCGAGGAAGTCCTGGTAGGCGAGGGTTTCGGTGTTGGTGGGGTCGGCGATCCGGAAGTGACCGTGGTGCCCGGCGAGCGCGATGGCCTCGGCGTGCTGGGCGTACCCGTCGTCACTCTCCGGGGTCAGGAAGGTTCCGGTGACGGCTTCGTGGCGGCGCACGAGCGCCTCGCCGGCATAGCCCTTGGCGTCGTCCTGGGCAGGAACCCAATAGCCGGCGTCGGCGAGCGCAGCCATGTGGTCAGCGAAGTCGGGGGTCGGGTGGGCCAACTGGCCTTGGAAGATCGGATTGGCCTTGCCGAGGTCGTGCAGCCCGGCGAGTCGCGCCAGCGTGGGGCGGAGCGCCGACTCCCCAACGCCGGTCAGACGTGACAGGCGTGTGCGGGCGCTCGGCGAGAGCCAGGTGTCGTGGAGGTGCTCGGCGACAACCAGGGTGTCGATCAGGTGGGCGAGAAGTGGGTACCGGTTGTTGGCGGCGTCAGCGTCGTAGTCTCCCCACTTCGCCCACAGCCGGAGGTCAATCGCGCACACCACGCGCTGGACGGTAGCGGTCCTCACCCTCTGTCGGACCTGAACGACATCGTCTCGAACGCGACCTCGCGCGCTCGCTTGCCCACTACCTCGGTCTCTCGGGTTCTCGGCCGTCCAGGGGTCCCTCTGCTGCCCGCTCGCGTGACGACCTGTGCGGCGAGCGGTGAACAGTCCCGCCAGGCGTCATCGACTCGCTCGAACCTCGCGGATCTCGGGCACGATTCAGTCAACGGCAGCGTCATGGGCATGGCGGTTCTCTCCGGCCTCAGCGGCACCAAGCCGGCCGGAGCGACTCTCTGCCCACGCCATCAGCGTGTCGACCTGCTCCTCGGTCAAACCAACCAGTGGGTCCGTCGTCACGACAGTGGCATCATCGAGCGCCGGGGTGTTGACATAGCCCTCCATCCACATCGGCGCCCGGTCCTGCCGCGGCCATGTGGCGGTGAGTGCTGCGCGGTCGGCGTCGACGATCTCGTCGTCGATCCACGCCAGCCGGGCGACGCCACGCTCGGCCGCCCACCGCCGTACGAACACGGTCTTGCGGCACAGGTATGGAGCGACCCCGATCCAGTCATCGCCCCGAGGGAGCCGGACCTGATCGAGGTCGCCAGGGAGGCCGACCAGCGGCGAAATCGCCTCGTTCGCGTTGCTCCAGGTCGTGCTCCAGACGAGTTCGAACCGCTCGGACAGGCGGTCTAGCCAGGTCGGCAGGCGCGGATCGAACCTCAGCGTGAATGCCCGGCCGTCCGGGCCCAAGACCCCCTCGTGGACGTCGAGTCGCCGCGTGTCGACCTGGCCGCCGGCGCCCCGCGGAAGCAGAACGTTCAGAACGCCATCCACGTCGACCAGGAGCGGGATGCGGTCGCTCACGGGCTGTCCGTCTCGGCCCGCACGGTCTGAAAGTGGCGAGGATCCACGCCCGGCACGGCTGGGGCGGCCGCATCGTTGGCGCACTCCTCACAGAGCGTGGCCAGGAACAGGTCACCAGCCTCGACGTCCCCGCAGAGGGCGCCGGCCTCTCCGCACTCCTCGCACGTCACGAGCGACTGCTGCTCGGCGTCGCGGATGGCGGCTTCGAACGCGGCCAGCGGCTCGCGGGTGATGCTGGTCGTGGCGTTGAACGACAGGATCCCGAACTTCCCCCGGATCCGTTCGATGCGATAGTCGGGGTCTAGGGCGGCGAGCCGCGCGTCGAGATCCACCACGAGGGGTACCCAGCCCGGCGGCCATGCCCACCAGAAGTCGAACCCGTCGCCGTCGTATCGACCCCGCAGCTTCTGTCGTGCGCGTTCGAGGTCGCGCTGGCGTAGTCCGACGCGCTGCGAGTGGGTCAGGTCCTCCGAGGAGATCCTGTCGATCGAAACCACTGTCGGGGTACGCCAGCCGGCATCGTGGTTCGTGCGGCGACCGACCACCACCCCGTACCCGACCCGGACACCCGGCACCGGCCCGCCGTCTCCAGCGACCGGCTCGGGACCACCGGTCGCGCCCCATCGGATCAGGTGCGGTCCAATGTCGAGTTGGCTCCACCTGCCGTCCGGGAGGCCGCTGACCATCGGCTCGCCGTCCGGTCCGACGACCGCGGGACGGAGCCACACCGGGTCGACCGGATCAATTCGCAGGAGCAGCGGCGGCCCGTGCTCGAAGGCGATCCGCCACAGACCGGTAGCCGCGGACGACGGCAGATTTTCGACGTCGTGTGGCATCGTGCCCTCCCTACAGCCCTGCGTGAGCGAACCCGGGCCTCCAGCATGCCCGAACGGGGGCTTGCGGTCGCCGCTGCTTTCCGCCCCGGAGGCGGCGGACTGCAACTTGGCGCGAGGCTCGGTCGCGAACCGCCGCCGCCTGTACGGGGCCGGGCAACGGACTTCTAGTTGGCGGCGATCTGCTCGGCTGCGATCCGGGCGGCTGCGTACTCCGCCATCTCGAACGCCGCGAACCCACCGCGGCGCACGACCAGGCACAGGTCGCGGTTCGTCTCGATCGAGACGACGGCCTCGTCGAAGTCACCGATCTCGTCACCGAGGAGGATGGCGACCGTGGCCAGCCACGTGTCGTCCCCGAGGGACTCCTCGGTCTTGATGGCCTTGCCTCGGTCGCAGGTGTGGGCGAGGGTCTCGGCGGCGAGGAGTCGGTTGACCTCGGGGTGGAGGCAGTGGTCGTGCAGGGGGCTTGCGCTCATGTCTTCGCGTCCTTCTGTTCGAGAGGCGGTTTCGTAGATGAGCGTGATTCCGGGGGGCCCGTAAGCGCTCATCAATCTCTATGCCGCCGCGCACCCAACCGGCGGAAGGGCCCCGTGCGACCTCGACTCTCTTCCGTCGGCGAGGTGTCAAGAATCTTGACTCCCGCAGTGAAGAGTCTTTACTCCTTGAGGTCAGAGCGATTTCTTGGCCGCCTCAGCCCCGTTCTGGGGCGCCTGGTGGTGCCCGCGGCGAGGCGTTGGACCACCAACTTGCGACGGTGCAGTCACGCGGAGGTGGAGCGGGGCTCGACCGCTTCTTCGAGCTGGACCGTGAGGGCGGGGAGTTCTCACGCCCTGGCCGCACACCTGCGGGCCATGACGAAGGAAACGACGCGCAACGACAACCACTGCTGCTCCCCGCTCATGACGCCGGAAGAGGTCAGCGCCTACCTCGGAGTGCCGGTCAAGACGCTCTACCGCTGGCGGCAGCACTTGGCCGGACCGCGAGCGCTGCGGGTCGGGAAGCACCTTCGATACCGTCGGGCCGACCTTGATTCGTGGCTCGACAACCAGGCGGCATGAGATGGCGCGTCCCCGCACCCCGATCGGCACGCACGGCAAGATCGACATCAAGAAGCAGGAGAACGGCACTCACGTGGCGATCACCCGGTACCGCCACGCTGACGGGCAGAACCGCAAGGTGAAGGCGACCGGCTCCTCTCCGACGAAGGCCGAGGCGGCGCTGCGCGAGAAGTGCCGCGACCTGGCTGCTAACGCCACCACTGGCGCACCGGTCCGGGGCGACACTCCCTTCCCCGTCCTGGCCGCGAAGTGGCTGGCCCAGGTCAAGGCGAGCACTCGTCTGGCACCGACCACCAAGGAGCGGTACGAGACCGCACTGAACTCCTCGGTCCTGCCGGGCTTCGAGCATCTGACCGTCCGCGAGGTGACCCCGGGTGCCGTGCACCGCTGGCACTCGGCGCTGCGCTACAACCGCCCGACCGCGCGCACCCTTCTGTCGCAGATCATGGGGCTGGCGGTGCTCGACCAGGCCGTCGCGATCAACCCCGTCGCAGTCACCCCGCGGGCTGTCGACGCCAAGGGAGAACGCCGCCACCCCAAGAAGGCGATGAGGCCCCACCACCTGCCCCTGTTGCGGGACGCGATCACGGAGTGGGAGAAGCCGCGCTACAGCGAGAAGGCGCGGCGCTGGTATCACCCCACCGTGCCGCTGCGCGACCTGGTGATGATGAGCCTGGGCACCGGTGTCCGTGCAGGCGAACTCTCCGGCGTCTGCTGGCACCACCTGGACCTCGACGCCGCCCTGTTCCGGGTCGAAGACAACATGACCCCGGTGAAGGGCCAGGGGCTGGTGCGGGGCGAGGTGAAGACCAAGGACGGTGCCCGCACCGTCACGTTGCCCATCGTCGTGGTGAGCATGCTGCGCCGTCGTCTGGACGAGGCGACCGCGAGGGCCGAGGCCAAGGGCACCGACGTGAGCCCCGAGGACCCGGTATTCGCATCCCGGGCCGGCACTCCCTTGTGGCCGCGCAACGTTGCTCGCGCGCTGACCGAGGCCAAGGCGATGTGCACGGACGAGGACATCTCCTGGATCACCCCGCACACGTTCCGACGAACCGCGGCCACCAAGACGATCAAGATGCTCGGTTTGACCGCGGGCGCCTCGCTGCTCGGGCACTCCGGCGACCGGATCGCCGACGCCCACTACAACGACCGAAGCGCCGAGGCCGTTGACGTGACAGTGGCGCTCGATGTCCTGCTCGACGGGTTCGCAGAGGGCGAGTCGGCGTGAAGCACACCGCTGCCACCCAATCCGGCCCCTGGCCCGAGTCGGCGTCATCTGGGGGCCATAAACGGGGCACATTCAACGGGCGACGACGGGAAACAACGAGCACTATCGTCGCTGGGAACCGGCATTTGGGCAGGCCAGGGCGGTGGGATTGACGCTCAATGGGTAGCGACGAGCACTACCGAAACCATCTGACTCAAGAACAGAAGGTTTGGGGTTCGAATCCCTACGGGCGCGCAGTGTGATCTCTCAAGAGATACCGGACAGGCCGGACCCAGAATCTGGGTCCGGCCTGCTGGTTTTTCCGGGCTTGGGTCCGGGTGGCCGGCCGAGTGGCTGGTAGCCGCGGGTGAGGTCGATGACCGGGTCGCGGAGCAGTTCGCCGGTCGCGGCGTTGATGACCCGGACGTGGAGTCCGTCGACGAGGTCGAGGACCTGGGTTCGGGCGGGTGGTGTTGTGGGCGTCGACGAAGACGTCGATGAGGGCCTGCAGTTCGCTGATCGTGCTCGGTCGGGCTGGTTGGGCTGCGAGCCGGTTCTTCATCGTCCCAGCGGGATCCCCCCCGGCCGGACGGCGCGGCATACGGTCGGCCGAACGGCCCAAGCCGGCCTGGATTCACCGGGCGCCGCTCGACAACCCGGGCCACGCGCAGGCCGGTGCGAGCCACCTTAGGATCCGTGTATGGCACGACGGGTGCTGGTGACCGACGCGGACGAGTTCCTCGGGCCGGGCGTGGTGGAGCGATTCCGCGCTGAGGGCGACGATGTTGTCGCCGTTTCGACACCGCTCGGATCTCGGGCCGAGGTCGAGGCCCTGGTGGCTTCCGAAGGTCCCTTCGACGTCCTGGTGGCCAACCTCGAGGCGCCGATCACGGTCGCGCCGGTCGAGGCTCACGACGACGCCACGCTCGGGCATCTCTTCGACCGACTCGTGCACCCGCTCTTCTGGTTGTTGGGGGCTTGCGTGCCATCCATGCGCGAACGCGGTACCGGGATCGTGGTGGTGCCGACCTCAGCCACGGTGCTGCGCTCCAGCGGTCACCCGATCGCGGGTTACGAGTCGGCCCGCGCTGCCCAGCTGGCCGTGGTGAGGAGCGCGGCGAAGGAGCTCGCCGGTGATGGAGTCCGCATCAACGCGCTGGCGCCGAACTTCATCGAGAACCCTTCCTACTTCCCGCCGGAGACGGTGGCCGACCCCGAGTTCCAGGCGGCGGTGCGCTCGGAGGTGCCGGCGAAGCGGCTGGGCACGGCGGCTGAAGCCGCTGCGGTGGTGTGGTGGCTTGCATCTCCGGAGGCGTCGTACATCCACGGCGTCGTGCTGCCCACCGACGGGGGCTGGCGCCTGGGCTGACCGGCCCGGGGAGGCCGCCCTTCCCGGAGGAGGCCGAGCAGTCGGCCGAGGCAGTCCCGCTCAGCCATCCTCTTGTGGCGGAACCCTCCGTTCGCCCGTGAAGCCTCCCGCCCGAGCGAGGGGCGTGGGGATCAATCCCCGGGGGAACCGATGAACGGAGCCGGCGAAGCCGTAGATTCCGCGCGTGCGCAGGTACGTCATCACGGCTGTCCTCGTCGTGACCGCAATGGTCGTCGCGGTCCCCATCTACTTCCGGGCCGGGTGGGATCGAATGACGACTGAATGCGGACTCGGCGACACTCCGCTCGACGAGCGACACCTCGACGAGGTTCCTTGGAGCGCGACGGGCGAGCGCAGCGTCTCCTACTCCTGGCAATGGCCAGATGGGTTCACCTGCACATATTCGAACGGCCACACCCGCTCGTCCCTCTGGTTCTGACCGGAGCCCAGGGCGACGACGATCTTCACAAGACGTCGGACCGCAGGTGTGCCGACCGCCCCACGCTCACGCGGCCTCAGTGGGGCATCGGTCAGCGGTGCCGCCCAGCACCGCGACACGAGCGGATGGCGGCAGCGTCGCGCGTCACCTGCGGCATGCGCAGCTGCTCACGTAGCCGTCATCGGTCGACGTTGGGGCTGCGCTCGGGGAGGACGAGCCCACCCGCCGCCAGGACGAACATGCTGGCGCCGATCGGTACGAGCAACCCCTCCAGCTCAGCGCCGCCACCGGCCGCGAACAGAACCAGAAGAAGCACCAGTGCGCCAGCCCTCCTGATAGCCGAACGGCATCCGGGCCACCCCGGCGGATCTGGAGCCGACCGCCAGCGATCCGTCGGCGGTGTTCAACAGAGGACCGGGTTCCGGGAGGCCGGGCTGGCGTGCAACAGCGTGTTACATGAATGCGGTCTCCTCGCCGGTCTGGAAGACCTGGCGGACCCCGCCGGAGTAGCAGGTTCTCAGGCACGCGACCCGCGATCCGCGCGGTGTGGGAGCGCATCACCACGGGGTCCGCAGCCGGATCTGCCACCCCGCCCGGGCCGTGCGCCCGTCGCGACACCCGTCGGAGAGGCGGCCAGGCGGCGGCCGCCTCTCACCTCGTGGTGAACGAGAGCGAGACGAAGTACTCGACCGGGGTCCAGGCGCCCGGCGGATCGATCCGGTCCTGGTCGGTCACCAGGTCGGTGTAGAACCAGACGAAGATCTCCGCCCCCGCCGGCAGCGGGTCGATGGGGTCGATGACGTACTTGTTCGGTGCCACGCGGTAGTAGCGGGTGCGGAGAGCTGCGCGGACCGGCGGGTCCTCGGCCAGGAGGTAGGAGGCGGAGTACCAGCTGCGGATCGCCGTGACCGGTTCGGAGAAGGTCAGCACGATCGATGCACGGCGGGGGACGCCGACCGCGCCGTCGGTGGGGTACGACGACACGAGCACCGGCGCCTCGTCGTACGGCATCACCACCGGCGGCCGCCCGACGATGTTGCCGGGCACCTCGCCGCCGTGGGCGATCCGGATCTTCCCGTGGTTCACCAGCGTGCCGCCGACCTGGAGCGACGTCGCCACGTCGATCACGCCCCGGTTGTAGCCGTGGTCGCCGATCGACAGCCCGCCGATGTTCAGCTCGACGTGACCCTTCTCCCGGTTGAGGAAGACCGACTGGTCGAGGAAGGACATGTCCGAGACGCCCAGGATCAGGCGTCCGGCGTTGTCGAAGACCGCGCTGCCCACGTTGTTGACGACGTCGCCGCTCGCTCTGAAGAAGCCCCTGTTCCGGATCGTCCCCTCGTTGAAGAACACGACGGAGTCGACCATGACCTCCCATCCCGGCGCGATCGTGACGGTGTGGCCGGCCGGCAGGTGCACCTCGGAGCCCTCGGACGAGACGTAGCAGGTGCGCCTGCCGACCGAGCCGATCGTGGCGCCGATGAGGGTGAACAGCCGCTGGCAGTCGGCCGGGCTGTCGATGACCAGGGCGGTCGCGGCCCGGGCCGGCGGGTCCGTGGCGCTCAGGCCGGTGGCCGCCAGGACCGCGGAGAGTACGGCGGCGAGCACGGCGGCGGCGCGGCGCGTCCGGCTGGCGGTTCGTGTGGCTCGGTGGTCGACGTCCATGGCGGTCCTCCGGTCGGTCCTTCCCGCCGGACCGACCGTTCGGAGCGGCGGGGCGGGAGCTCTCGGTCCGACACTCCGCCCGGGCGTCGGTGGCGTGAAGGGGCCAAGGCCCCGACCGCCCGGGACCTGGCGTCAACCGTCGTGGACTAGGCCACTGACGGCTCCGTGGCCGCGCTCCGCCGGGCCCGCAGGTACTTCAGGGCCGAGACGGTGAGCGAGGCCGTCCCCACGGCGATCAGCACCGGCGCGGTCTCCAGCGGGCCCACCTGGGTCATCAGCGCCGCCAGCAGCACGAGGGTGAACGGGGCGCCGACGATCGCGCCCGGCACCGCGGCCAGGAGGCAGGCGAAGGCCAGGCCCAAGGGGATGTCGGGCACCACCTGGTGGACGAGGATCCCGCTCACCCCGCCGAGGAAGAGCACCGGGAAGATCGGGCCGCCGATGAACCCGGTCGCGGTGCTGACGGCGAAGGCGAGCATCTTGCCGACCAGGATCGCCACCAGCAGGCCGGTGCCCAGGGCAGAGCCCTTGTCCAGCGCGACGCCGAGCTGGTCGCTGCCGGTGAAGCTGGTCAGCGGCAGCGCCACCCCGACCAGCCCGAAGAGCAGCCCGCCGACCACCGGCGTCAGCAGCGCGGGCAGCCGCAGCAGCGCCACTGCCTTCGTCGTCGCCGCACCGACGGCCATCGTGGCCAGGACGACGAGGACCGCGAGGATGCCGAGCGGTACGGCGGCGGCCAGGTGCCAGTCGGCGAAGTCGAAGGACGGCACCTCGTAGATGCCGAGGAAGATCGTGCCGGCGACGGTGAAGTAGATGGCGAAGGAGAGGCTCGCGGCGACGATGCTGCCGTAGAGGGCCGGGCCGAAGACCTTGCGCCCCGGCCGCGCCAGCTCCAGGACCAGTACGACGGAGAGCACCGGGCTGGAGAACATCCCCCCGAACGCGCCGGCGATGCCCCCGAGCGTCAGCGCCTTGCCGGTGTCCTCGTCGAGGCCGCGGCGTTGACTGACCACGTCCGCGGCGCCTCCGCCGACCTGTCCGAGCGCCACCTCGGGGCCGAGGCTGGCGCCCCCGATCAGCGACACGGCGGAGATGGCGACGACCGACGGGACCGGCCGGTGGTCGACGTGCTGCGCCTCAACGTCCTCAATCAGGCCGGGTGCCTTCTCGGGGCTGTGGAACGCCCGGCGGAGCAGGCCGACGACCAGCCCAGCGGCCATCGCCACCGGCACCCACCACCAGGGCCCGTCCATCCAGCCGGTCTGCTGCTCGCCGTACCACCGTGGGCCGAGGCCGACCACGGCCAGGAAGACCAGCCCGGCGACGGACCCCAGGACGCCGAGCAGCGCCGAGTAGCCGATCAGGCGCCAGAAGACCCGGTGCTGGGTGAAGTCCGGGGCGTTCCCCGCCGGCTCCGGCATGGCCTCACGCTACGGCCCTACCAGTCGCCGCGCCAGCGTCACCAGTCCGGTGGCCGCCGGCCGCGTCGCCGGCGGGTCGTGCGGATTGGCTGGCGCCCACGGCCCTAGAGTCCGGGGGCCGGACAGGTGGTTCGGCGCTTGTGGAAGGACAGCACCACCGTGACCCGTAGCCCCCGCCGCCGCCGCCTCGCCTCCGCCGCGTCGACCGCCCTCCTCACGCTCGGGCTGACCGCGGGCCTGGCGGGTGTCGCCCCGGCGAGCCAGGCCGACGACGCGCGGCCCTGGGGAGCGAGGACGGCGACCGTAGAGCGGCTCGCCACCACGGGCGCGCTCCGCGCCGAGCTGAGGGCGAACCTCGCCTACCGCTCCGCCCGCGACAGCCGGGACGTCCTGCACCTCCTGTCCGAGGCCGTGCCGACGCTGCGGGCGGTCAGGACCGATGTGCTGGCGGGCCGCAGCCCGCGGCTGCGCACCTACGTCGGTGCGACGCCGATCACCGACGACCACTTCACCCTCACCGTCCTCGGGGACCAGGCGTGCGTGCGCGAGAAGGACGGCGGGGCGGCCATCGCGGTGACCGCGGGCCCGTGCGCGGGCGACGCCGTCGCGACGAGCGCGACGCCGGTGCAGGACCTGCTCGGGTTCGTCGACGCCGCCTCCAGGCCGATGAGCGCGGCGGTGTTCTGGCGTTACCTCCGCCAGGTGATGCTGCCGACGTACCTCGGCGCCGCCCACTCGAGCATCCACTTCGCGCCGCGCAGCCTCACCGACCGCAACGGCGACAGCATGGACGACGACCTGCGGTTCCAGTTCACCCGCGGCGGCCGGACCCAGTGCCTGGAGGCGCCGCTGGCCAGGGGCGATGAGCTCCGGGTGCGGCCGGTGCCCTGCCGCGAGCTCCCGCGCCGCAACTCGGCCTGGCTCAGCCGCGCCGCCGGACTCGACGAGGGCGCCACCGAGGTGGTCGAGTCGCTCCGCAACGTCTCCCGCCGCATGGACCGGCGGATCTCCCGGCTCAGCGGCTACGACGTGGGCGCGGTCCGACGGACCATGAGCACCGACTACCGGCTGACCCGCCCCCGCCCGCTGACCTTCCGGCTCTGGGAGCGGACCGGGCGCTGCTGGGTGACCATCTCCTTCACCGCCGACCGGGTCGGCGCCGACGCGATGACCTCCCCGACCCGCTGCCGCGAGTGAGGACTCCGAGGCCTCGCGTCTGGCTGTCCCACGGCGGCCCACCCCGCCGTGGCGGCGAGCGTGGGGTCGCCGGCGCCGGCCGGCCAGGGGGATGGCCGGTTCACGGGCGCCCGGGCCGAGACTCCCCTCCTTGCGCTACCGCGCCCACCCGGGAGAGAGCTCTCCCGACCCGCTCTGTTTCGGGGATGCGAGGGTCGTGTGAAGAGGTCGTATCCAGGAGTCCGGACTGCTGACAGCACCCCCGTGCTGCCGATGTGATGGCGCCATGACCGACACGCAGATCCGCGTCTCCCGAGGCATCGCCACCGGCCACGCCGCCACCACCCTCGCGCCGCTGACGGCGGAGGAGTACCTCGCCGTCCGCGACCTGGTGACCGCACTCTCCGGCGTCGGGGCCGACACCCGCTTCGTCTACGTGGGCCTCGCCGAGCCGGACAAGCGTGAGGTTCTCGCGTACGCCGACGGCAACGCGCCGCGGCCGACCCGCGCCGCCCGCGTGCTCACCCTCGACCTGCGCAGCGGCGTGGAGCGGGACCTGGTGGTCGACCTCGACGCCGGGGCGGTCGTCTCCGACGTCGTGATCGACGGCAGCGCCGGCCGGGTGCCCGTCCTCGACACCGAGTTCGAGGAGGTCGACCGGATCCTCGGTGAGAGCGAGGAGTGGGCCGCCGCCCTGGCCCGCCGCGGCGTCGACGTCGCGGACACCGTCGCGGTCCCGCTCTCGCCGGGCCGCTACCCCGACCTGCCGGCCGAGAACCGGGTGCTCCGCTCGTTCGCCTTCTACCGGACCGACGAGACCGACAACCCCTGGGCGCACCCGGTCGACGGACTGTGCGCCTACGTCGACCCGATCACCGGAACGGTGCTGAAGGTCGTCGACCACGAGGTGATGGCGGTCCCGCAGAAGTCGGAGAACTTCCACAAGCCCGAGGACCGCGGCCCGGAGATGACCGGGCTCAAGCCGATCGAGATCACCCAACCCGAGGGTCCCTCCTTCACGGTCGAGGACGGGCACCTGAGGTGGGCGAACTGGCAGCTGGACTTCGGCTTCGACACCCGTGAGGGCCTGGTCCTGCGCAACCTGCAGTACTTCGACCGCCGCCAGGGCCGCGACCGCGACGTCGCCTACCGCGCGTCGGTCGCCGAGATGGTGGTGCCGTACGCCGACCCGTCGCCGACCCGGTACTGGCAGAACTACTTCGACACCGGCGAGTACCTCTTCGGCCGCTACGCCAACTCCCTCGAGCTCGGCTGCGACTGCCTCGGCGAGATCCACTACGCCGACGCGGTGCTGGCCGACGAGATGGGGATGCCGCGGACCATCCCCAACGCGATCTGCATCCACGAGGAGGACTTCGGCACCCTCTGGAAGCACACCGACCTGTTCACCGGCGGCTCCGACGTGCGCCGCCAGCGCCGGCTGGTGATCTCGTTCTTCACCACGGTCGGCAACTACGACTACGGCTTCTACTGGTACCTCTACCTCGACGGCACGATCGAGTGCGAGGCGAAGCTCACCGGCATCCTGTTCCCCAGCGCCTACCCGGGCAAGGGGTTCCCCTACGCGACGGAGGTCGCGCCGGGCGTCGGCGCCCCGTTCCACCAGCATCTCTTCTGCGCCCGGGTCGACCTCGCCATCGACGGGCCCGCGAACTCGGCGGTGGAGGTCGAGGCGCAGCGGCTGCCGATCAGCGAGTCGAACCCGTACGGCAACGCGTTCACCTACCGCGCGACGCCGATCCGCAGCGAGGCCGAGGGCGGGCGCGACCACAACGCGGCGCTCAACCGGGTCTGGCACATCAACAGCGCCACCGAGCGGAACTTCGTCGACGAGCCGACCGGCTACGTGCTGCACGCACCGGAGACGCCGATGCTGCTGGCCGACCCGGAGGCCCGCATCACCGCCCGGGCCACCTACACGACCCGGCCGGTGTGGTTCACGGCGTACGACCCCGACGAGCGGTACCCGGCCGGCGACTTCGTCAACCAGAACCCGGGCGTTGACGGGCTGACCAGCTGGATGACCGCCGACCGGCCGCTGGAGGGCGCGGACCTGGTGCTCTGGCACACGTTCGGGCTCACGCACTTCCCGCGGCCGGAGGACTGGCCCGTGATGCCGGTCGACTACTGCGGCTTCATGCTCAAGCCCTACGGGTTCTTCGACGGCAACCCGGTGCTGGACGTGCCGGCGTCACCCAAGGGGCACTGCGCGCCGGCGAGCGGCGAGGGAGCCGGCGGCGACTCCTGCTGCCACTGAGTCGAGGGGTGGAGGCCGGCGTGCTCGGGCACCAGGACCTGATGGTCGGCGCCGCGGCCCTGGCGGTGGTCGCGGCGTACTGCTGCGCCCGTCACCAGTCCCGTCACCGGCACGGCGGCCGGCTCGCCCTGGTCGCCCTGGTCGCCATGCTGGTGATGGGCGTCGGCATGGTCGACGCGATGATGCTCGGCGGGCTCCTGCTGCCCTCGCTCGGGTGGGCCGCGGTGATGGCGGCGGCGGCCGGGGCGACGCTGCTCGCCGGCCGCGGCGACCCGATGACCGCGGAGCGGTTCGGTTGCCTGGCGCTGATGGCGGTGCTCACGGCGCTGATGGCGGTCCCGGGCGGGCACCATGGCCACGCGCACGTCGTGCCGGCGGCGGTCGACGCCGTCCCTGCCGGCGGCGCGTGGCTGCCCTGGTTGGCCGCCGGGGTCGCGGCGGTGATCGCGGTCGGGTACGCCGCGGCGATGCGTCGTCGCCTGGTCGCGAGTCGCGGCTGGCTGCTCGGGGAGCGCGCCGCGGCGGTCGGCTCCGCGGGACTGATGGCGGCCGCGATCGTGCCGGTGGTGCTCGTCTGAGCGGTGCCGGCCGACACGCCCGAGCGCGACACGCCGGCGACACGCCGGGGACACGCCGCCCCAAGATGTGGTCCCCGGGAATCGTCCCGTGCCCACATATGGTGGTCGACGCAGCTGGTTCGGCGCCCCAGCCAGGGACGTCGAGGCAAGAGGGAACCCGGTGTGAGTCCGGGACTGCCCCGCAGCGGTGAGTGGGAACGACCGCCGTCATCAGCACTGAGCGCGAGCTCGGGAAGCGACGGCCAGTAGGGGTCGAGCGACCGGCGACAGCCGGGTCGTGCGGCGTGCCCGCGAGTCCGAAGACCTGCCAGCGCACCGCACCCGCCGGGTGCGGTGGTCCGAGGCCTCGTGGGACGGCCGACGGCTGGCAGGTCCCGACCGGGCTCGACACGCTCGACCACCGCGACCGCACCGTCCTCTCCCGCGAACCCGGACCCCAGGGACCGACCTCGCGAGGAGAGAGTCATGACGGTCACCGAAGCCCCCGCGCCGCGGCGGGGCACAGCGGCCCCGACGCGCACCGGGATGCAGGTGCGCAAGCGCAACGGCGAGCACGAGCCCGTCGACGTCACCAAGATCGTCCGCGCCGTCGACCGGGTCAGCGACGACCTGCCGGACGTGGACCCGATGCGGGTCGCCACCCGCACCATCAGCGGCCTGTACGACGGCGCCACCACGGCCGAGCTGGACCGGCTGTCGATCCAGACCGCCGCCGAGATGATCGGCGAGGAGCCGCAGTACTCCCGGCTGGCCTCGCGGCTGCTCGCCGGCTACGTGGAGAAGGAGGTCCGCAACCAGGGCGTCGCCTCCTTCAGCCAGTCGATCGCGCTGGGCCACGCCGAGGGCGTGATCGGCGACGAGACCGCGGCGTTCGTGAAGGACAACGCCCGCAAGCTCGACTTCGCGATCGACACGGATGCCGACCGTCGGTTCGAGTACTTCGGGCTGCGCACCGTCTACGACCGCTACCTGCTGCGCCACCCGACCACCCGGCTGGTGATCGAGACCCCGCAGTACTTCCTGCTGCGGGTCGCCTGCGGCCTCTCCCGGACGCCGGCGGAGGCGATCGACTTCTACCGGCTGATGTCGAGCCTGGCCTACCTGCCGAGCAGCCCGACGCTCTTCAACTCCGGCACCCGGCACACCCAGATGTCCTCGTGCTACCTCGTGGACAGTCCTCGCGACGAGCTGGACTCGATCTACTCGCGCTACACCCAGGTCGCGCGGCTCTCGAAGTTCGCCGGCGGGATCGGGATCGGCTTCTCCCGGGTCCGCTCCCGGGGCGCGCTGATCCGCGGCACCAACGGCCAGTCCAACGGCATCGTGCCGTTCCTGCGCACGCTGGACTCCTCGGTCGCCGCGGTCAACCAGGGCGGGCGGCGCAAGGGCGCGGCCTGCGTCTACCTGGAGCCGTGGCACCCCGACATCGAGGAGTTCCTCGAGCTGCGCGACAACACCGGCGAGGACGCCCGGCGCACCCACAACCTCAACCTGGCCAACTGGATCCCCGACGAGTTCATGCGCCGCGTCGAGGCGGACGAGACCTGGTCGCTGATCGACCCCGACCAGGCCCCCGAGCTGCCCGACCTGTGGGGCACGGCGTTCGAGGAGGCCTACCGGGCCGCCGAGGCCGACGGGCGCTACGTGCGCCAGGTGAAGGCCCGCGACCTCTACGCGAAGATGATGCGCACGCTTGCCCAGACCGGCAACGGCTGGATGACGTTCAAGGACGCCGCCAACCGGCACTGCAACCAGACCACCGACACCCCTGGCCCCGGCCAGCCGGTGGTGCACCTGTCGAACCTGTGCACCGAGATCATCGAGGTCTCCTCCGACGGCGAGACGGCCGTGTGCAACCTCGGCTCGGTCAACCTGGCCCAGCACCTGCGGCCGGTGGCGGACGGGGCCGCCGGGGCGGAGGTCGACTGGGAGAAGCTGCGCGCCACCGTCCGCACGGCGGTGCCGTTCCTGGACCGGGTGATCGACATCAACTACTACCCGAGCGCGGAGTCGGCGGCGTCCAACCCGCGCTGGCGCCCGGTCGGGCTCGGGCTGATGGGGCTGCAGGACGTCCTCTTCGCGCTGCGGCTGCCGTTCGACTCGCCCGAGGCCAGGGCGCTGTCGACCCGGGTCTCGGAGGAGATCTACCTGACCGCGTTGGAGGCCTCCTGCGAGCTGGCCGCCGAGCACGGCCCGCACCCGTCGTACGACGAGACGCGGGCGTCGCGGGGCGACCTGCACCCCGACCTGTGGGGTGCCACGGTGACCCAGGCCGAGCGGTGGGCCGCGCTCAAGGCCCGGATCGCCGAGCACGGGCTGCGCAACTCGCTGCTGATCGCGATCGCCCCGACGGCGACCATCGCCTCGATCGCCGGGTGCTACGAGTGCATCGAGCCCCAGGTCTCCAACCTGTTCAAGCGCGAGACGCTGTCGGGGGAGTTCCTCCAGGTGAACTCCGCGCTGGTCCGCGAGCTCAAGGAGCGCGGGCTGTGGACGCCGCAGGTGCGCGAGGCGATCAAGCGGGCCGAGGGCTCTGTCCAGGGCGTGGCCGAGCTGCCCGAGGAGGTGCGCACCCTCTTCCGGACCGCCTGGGAGCTGCCGCAGAAGGCGCTGGTCGAGATGGCGGCCGAGCGGCAGGGCTTCATCGACCAGGCCCAGTCGCTCAACCTCTTCATGGCCTCGCCGACCATCGGGAAGCTCTCCTCGATGTACGCCTACGCCTGGCGCAGCGGCCTGAAGACGACGTACTACCTGCGCTCGCGGCCCGCGACGCGGATCCAGCAGGCGACCGTCGCGGTCGCCCCCGCGGCGGCCGCGGCCGCCGTACCCACCGAGACCGTCGCCGCGAGCGAGGCCGTCGCCTGCTCGCTGGAGAACCCCGAGACCTGCGAGGCCTGCGAGTGAACCAGATGCTGCTCGACCCCGGCATGAACCTGACCCTGCGCCCGATGCGCTACCCGCACTTCTACGAGCGCTACCGTGACGGCATCAAGAACAACTGGACCGTGGAGGAGGTGGACCTGCACTCGGACCTGGCGGACCTGGGTCGGCTGACCGAGGCCGAGCGGCACCTGGTCTCGCGGCTGGTCGCCTTCTTCGCGACGGGCGACACGATCGTGGCGAACAACCTGGTGCTCAACCTCTACCAGCACATCAACTCCCCCGAGGGGCGGCTCTACCTGAGCCGGCAGCTCTTCGAGGAGGCGGTGCACGTGCAGTTCTACCTGACCCTGCTCGACACCTACGTGCCCGACGAGGCCGAGCGGCACGAGGCGTTCGCTGCCGTCGACAACATCCCCTCGATCAAGCACAAGGCCGACTTCTGCTTCAAGTGGATCGACTCGGTCTTCGACCTGGACCGGCTGGAGACCCGCGAGCACCGGCGCGCGTTCCTGCTCAACCTGATCTGCTTCGCCGCGGTGATCGAGGGGCTCTTCTTCTACGGCGCCTTCGCCTACGTCTACTTCCTGCGCTCCCGCGGCCTGCTCAACGGGCTCGCCTCGGGGACCAACTGGGTGTTCCGGGACGAGTCGATGCACATGGGCTTCGCCTTCGACGTGGTCGACACGGTCCGCGAGGAGGAGCCCGACCTGTTCGACGAGGAGATGGCCGGTCAGATCCGGCAGATGCTGATCGAGGGCGTCGATGCCGAGGCGCAGTTCGCCGAGGACCTGCTCGGCATGGGGGTCGCCGGCCTGTCGGTCGCCGACATGCGCAGCTACCTCGAGCACGTCGCGGACCGCCGGATGCAGCGGCTGGGGCTGGAGCCGATCTACGGGTCGGCGAACCCGCTGGCGTTCATGGAGCTGCAGGACGTCCAGGAGCTGTCGAACTTCTTCGAGCGCCGGGTCTCGGCGTATCAGGTGGGGGTGAGCGGGAGCGTCGGGTTCGACGAGGAGTTCTGAGCACGACCGGGGCCTCCCGAAAATCGGAGGCCCCGGTCGGCCCTCTCGCTCTAGCCTCCGGCCTCGTGAGCAGGTTCGAGGCGCCCTGGGTGGACGACGTCTGCCGCCACTGCGACCCGGTGTTCGACGCGGCCGACGTCGGCTTCGTCCGGCAGGCTCTGGTGGACGGGCAGGGGCGCCCGTCCGCGCTGCTCTGGGAGGCCGCGCCCTCCCTCTTCCTCGCCCGCTACCCCGACAGCGAGATCGACCGGTCGTACGGCGACCAGTGGCCCGACACGCCCTGCCTCGATTACTGGGCCTACCTCGACCTCGACGAGCGCCGCTGCCGGATCGCCGTCGAGGGCTGGCGCTACCCCGAGTTCGTGGTGCCGTTGCGGGGCAACGGCGACGTCGACGGGGGGGCGGTCGCCGCGGTGTTCGCCGGCATCCTGCGGGTGGTCGTCGCTCCCCGTCGCGAGCCATATCGCTAGCGATAACACCCCGATAGGGTGGTGTGGTGGACCTTCGCGCCGCCCGGTTGGCGGCTGGCCTGAGCCAGTCGCAGCTCGCGCGCGCCGCGGTGGTCCCCCAGCCGAACCTGTCGGCGTACGAGAACGGTCGGCGTACGCCGAGCCCGGACGTGCTGGAACGGATCGCCGTCGCGCTCCGGGGGAGACCGTCGACCCGCGTGGACCTGCACCGGCCCGAGATCCGGGCGCTGGTCGCCGAGCACCACGCGGTCGCGCCTCGGCTGATCGGCTCGGTCGCGCGGGGCGAGGACCGGCCGGGCTCCGACGTCGACCTGCTGGTCGACTTCACCGACGAGGCGACGCTGCTGGACGAGGTCGGGCTGCGGCTCGCGCTGACGGATCTGCTCCAGGTCGCGGTCGACGTCGTCGCGGCGGACACCCTCCGGGGCGAGATGCGGGACCGGGTCCTGGGCGAGGCGGTGCCGGTGTGAGCCCGGAGCCGGACGACCCGGTGAAGGCACTGGACGCGGCGCGCCGCGTCGTCGTGGTCTGCGACGTCCTCGCCGGGATCGCGGGCGCGGGCGAGGAGGAGTTCCTCGGCGACGTCCGCAGCCAGTGGGCGGTGGAGATGGGGCTGATCCGCATCGGCGAGGGCGTCAATCGGGTCCCCGACGAGATCCTCGAGCGCTTCCCCGGCCAGCCGTGGCGCCAGATCGTGGCGATGCGGAGCTTCGCCGCCCACCAGTACGACGACCTCGACCCGCGCCGGGTCTGGCGGACCCTCGTCCGCGACGTGCCGGATCTGCGCGTCTACCTCGTCGACACGGTGATCCCCGGGCTGGGCTGAGGTGGCGCGGGCCTGCTTCGCCATCAGGTCAGGGGAGGGCGGTTGAGCACCTCCACGTAGACGATCCGGTCGCCCACGACGTCGAGGATCAGCAGGCCGCGCCACGGCGGGTCGAGCTCCACGTTCCGATGGCCGGGTCCCCACGGACCGTTCGGCCTCGGCGCGGTGTAGAAGCTCTGGCAGAAGCCGTCGCCGCACCCGCAGGGCTGGACGACGACGAGCTCGTCGACCTGCCTCGCGAGCGCCGGCTCGCGCTCCGCCGTGAGTGCGGTGCGGAGCTCGCCGGTCAGGGCGGGCCAGCGATCGCGGAGCAGGCGCTGCGCGGTCGGTCGGAGGCGGTTCGTCGCGTCGCGTCCGTCGTCGGCCTCCCTGCGCGCGCGGGGGGACGGGGGGACACCATGAGAGTCGTCGTGAGTCATCAAGCGCGCCGTGACGTGGCGCGGGCCGTGCGATGGCAGGACCCTACCTGCTCGAGTCGTGGCTCGCGCGGGTTCGCTGACATGCGGTCCGCGCGCGGTCCTGTGCGGGCCGTGCCGGTAGGGCCGCGGAACGGCGCGTCCGGTTCCGGTCCGCCGGGGCCTCGTGGCGCGGCCGCCGCGGAGGCTCCGGCCGAGGGCGGCCTAGTGGCGTCGGTGGTAGCGGTGGTCGCCGTTGGGGAGCTTGTCGGTGTCGTACGCCGGGTCGTGGGTGCGGTGGTGGTGGAACCCGCAGAGGAGGACGGCGTTCTCGAGGTCCGTGGCGCCGCCGCGGGACCACGGGACTTCGTGGTGTGCCTCGCACCAGGTGGCGGGGACCGTGCAGCCCTCGGCGCGGCAGGTGGTGTCCCGGAGCCGGAGTGCCTTGCGTTGGGCCGGGGTGAAGAGGCGGTGGGCGCGGCCGAGGTCGAGGACCTCGGACCGGCCGCCGAGGACGGCGGGGACGATCTTGGCGGTGCAGGCCAGGCGGCGGGCGTGGGCCGCCGAAAT
>NZ_STGK01000015.1 GCF_004919105.1 Nocardioides sp. GY 10113 | reverse complement strand
CGAGGCGATGGTCGGGATCAACGTGGAGGAGATCCCGCAGCCGCACCGCCTCGCCGAACGCGGTTGGTGACGCCTTTCACTTTCTTTACCTTTCTCCCCCTCAAGTGGCGCGTCTCCTTGACGAAAGGCACTGCAGACGAACCCATGTTGAGGGGGAGAAATGGGCTCTGGGGGGAGCACGGGGAAGCGCAAGGCGACCTCGTACCAGAACGACGGTGACGGACGCCGGAGGGGCGGCCTGATCTGGTTCGCCGCCGCTGGCGCGGCAGTGGTGCTGGCGCTCGGCGTCAGTGGGACGCTGTCGAGCTGGACCGAGGCGGTCATCGGCAACGACACGAACAGCGTCACGACCGGGGGCGCGGTGGCCCTGAAGCAGACCAGGTCCTCCGACCTGTCGTCCTGCGACACGCTGGGCTCCGCCGACAACTCGGTCCTCGCCTGCACGCTGCAGCCCTACGGCGGCGACGCAGCGACGCTGCTCGCGGGCGATTCGCACGCCGAGGAGATCCACTTCGTCAACGACGGCACCGCCGACGGAACGCTGACGCTCGACATGGCGACCTGCGTCGACACCAGCCCGAGCACGCACGACCTGTGCGACGTCACGGAGGTCACGATCAGCTGTGACGGCGACGGCGGCGTCAGTCTCGGGCCGGCGACGCTCACCTCGCTCAACGGCACCAGCGTGGAGGTCGAGTCGAGCCTCACGAAGGCGAGCGGCAAGGACGTCCAGTGCGACGTCTCGGTCGCGCTGCCGGGGAACGCCCCCGCCGCACTGGCGGGCCTGACGGCGACCCAGGGACTGACCTGGACGCTGAGCGCCTGACGCACGTAGCGCCCATCGCGCGCCCGGGGAGGGGCGCCGGGCGACGACATCCACCGCGTCCCGGACGGCCCGCCGTCCCATCGGGGAGACGCACCGAGATCCATCCTGAGGGGGAGACATGGGATCTGAAGACAGCATGACGACGGGCGGCGTGGCCACGAGCGCCGCCGAAGCACCGCGGCGAGAGCGCCGCAAGGGCGGCTGGCTGTGGGGCGCAGGTGCCGCCGGTGCGGGACTTCTCGTGCTGGGCGTGAACGGCACGCTCGCGACGTGGAGCACCGCGATCATCAACAACGACCAGAGCGAGGCGCGGGTCACGGACTCGTACGCGCTCCAGGAGTACCACGCCAGCTCCGGCACTACGTGCACGAGCGCCTCGAGCAGTACCAACGAGGCGAGCTGTGCGGTCGACCTCTACAGCGGAGCGGCGAGCTACGAGCTCGACCCCGGCGACCCCGCGGTCGGTGACTCGCACACGGAGCGGATCGAGCTGACCAACGTCGGCTCGACCGCCGGAACGCTCTACATCGACGCCGACGCCTGCGCCCAGTCCGGCGGAGCGAGCGCGGCCGTCAGCGACATCTGCGACAACGCCGGGCTCTCGGTCGACGTCACCTGCGAGGACAGCGGGACGAGCTCGGTCTACACCGGGTCCTGGGCGACGCTGAAGGCCTTCGCCGACGAAGCCACCGATCAGACCTTCGCCCTCGGCCTCGACGAGACCGTGACCTGTGACGTCACCGTGACCCTGGCCGCGACGGCCCCGGCCGACCTCGGTGGCCAGGTGGGCACGCAGACGGTCACCTTCACCCTGAAGGCGTAGCCGGTCATGCGTTCGTCACCGCAGCACCGCGCCGGGGCGACCCCCGGCCGGGCACCCGGCAGGCGTCGGGCCGAGCGCCCGGCGCCGACCCGGGGCCGGGTCGGGAGGCTGGCGTGGCTCGCCGCGGCCGGCGCTTCGCTCCTCCTGGTACTGGGGGTCGGCGGGACGCTCTCGGGGTGGACGCTGGCGTCCATCGCCAACAGCGGGAACCAGCTGAAGACCGACTCCGCGGTGGTCCTGAAGCAGATCAAGACGGGGACGCCGGGGACGGTCTGCTACTCCTCCGACAACGCGCTGAACCAGGCCACCTGCACGGTCGGTGACATCTACGGCTCGATATCGCCGGTGCTGGCCAACGACGGCGTGGCGCGGACCTTCGACATGACGTTCACCAACGTGGGTGCCCGGACCGGGACCAGCTTCAGCATCACGGCCGGCGCCTGCAGCCAGAGCCCCACGGTGACCACGTCGTCGACCTCCGGCCCGGCCGTCGCGGACCTCTGCGGCAGCACGACGAACCTCACCGTGGGCGTGAAGTGCTACGACGGCAGCACCTATCAGGACAGCGGGTCCTGGGTGCTCGCCGCGGTCGGCAGCGCGTCGTCCCTCACCTCGACCCAGAGTCGAGCCGGCACGTACGCCGCCAGCGCGGTGTGGAGCTGCCGGGTCTCGGTGACGGTGCCGACCGGAGCCCTGCCGTCGGCACAGGGCGTCACCGTCACCCAGTCGATCACCTGGCAGCTGAGCTGAGCGGAGGCCTGGTGAGCGTGCTCACGACGGATTCGGGGCAGGCGGCCGGGCACTCGGCGGGTCGTCGCCGGGGCCGCCGCGTGTCGCGCCGCCCCCGGGGCCGGCGGGGCCGTCGCCTGGCGATCGTCGCCGGCTGGTCGGCGTTCGTGCTGGTGATCCTGTCCTGCGCCACCTGGTACGCCGACGGCGGCCGGTGGGTGCGGGTCGAGACGCCGTCGATGGGACAGGTCGCGCCGGTCGGCTCGCTGATCTGGCTACGCCCCGCGGACTTCGCCACGCTGCGGAAGGGGGACCTGATCACGTTCCGGCCCCCCGGCAGCGAGACGACCTTCAGCCACAACGTCGAGCGTCGCTACCCCGACGGAACCATCAGCACCAAGGGCGTGCTCAGCCCGTCGGATCCGTGGCGACTGGAGAGCAAGGACATCGTGGGCCGAGCGGTGATGGTCTGGAAGGGGGCTGGCTGGCTGGCGCTGATGGCTCCCATGCTGCTCGTCGGCGCGCTCGTGATCGGCGGCGTGCGGCGGCTGCTGCGACCGAGCGCGCGTGCACCGATGACCCTGCTGCTGGGCGCCGCGCTCGTCGCGCTGGCGGTCAGCTGGTACGACCCCCTGGTGGGAGCCCAGCAGCTCGCGTTCACGCCGAACGCGGACGGCTCGGCCACGGGCACCTTCGTCGGCACCGGCCTCCTCCCGGTCGAGCTGGCCGCCGACGGCGGCGACACGGTCCGGATCGGCGCCGGCGAGGTCGGCACGGTCCGTGCGGTGAGCCCCAGCGACTCCGCGGCAAGGGTGCACCGGCTCGAGGTCGCGATCGCACCGGTGTTCGCGTGGTGGTGGTGGCTGGCCATCGTCGTGGGGTGCTTCGCGCCGGCCAGCGTCAGCGCGGTCCGATCCCGACGGCGCGCCCGCTGCGACCGCCCGGCCGCGGCGGAGCCCGACCTGGCGGCAGTCCCTGCGGAGACCGGGACGGTCGCCGGGGCCCCGGTGCTCGACGCGCTCGTTCCCGCCGACGAGCCGCGTCCGCAGCCGGCGCCGCGACCGGCGGACGCAGCGGATCCCGCCGTCCGGCGCGCCGCGGACGCCGGCGCCCAGGTCAGGACGGACACCTGGCGCCTGACCGGCGTACCCGCCTCCTCCGGTGGCGAGCAAGCGGACGGTGGCGCGTGACGCGCCGGGTCGCGCTGCTGCTGGGCGCCGGAGTCATCGCCCTGCCGCTCGTGCTGCACGCGCTGGTCGGCGGAACGCTGGCGGGGTGGCCGCTTGCCGGCATCAGCAACAACGGCAACACCCTGCGCACCACGCCGGCGCCGATCCTGATGCAGGTGGTGGGCGCGGGGGTCTGCTGGTCCTCGGACACCTCCGACAACAAGAGCGCGAGCTGCTCGAACAACCTCTTCGGCAACTTCGAGCTGGTGCCGGGCGCCACCGCCAGCACGGTCACGGTCAGCTTCACGAACCACGGCAAGGTGGACGGGTCGAAGTTCACGATCACCCCTGGTGCGTGCACCAGCACGGTGAGCACCCCCAATCTCTGCAGCTACACCGAGACGACCACGATTCCGACCGTCGCCGGCCTGACGATCGCGGTGGCCTGCGGACCCTCGAGCGGCGCGCTGACCCGGATCCAGTACCCGGCGTCGACGGCGGCTGCGCTGGTCGCGGCGGGGCCCAAGTCCTGGAACGAGCCCACGCCCGCGTCCGGGGGGCTGAAGGCGGGAGCGTCCTGGGTCTGCGAGTTCACCCTCGCCCTGGCGCAGTACGCGGACCCGCGCGTCGCGGGCGCCAGCATCAGCCAGCTCTTCACCTGGACGCTGTCGTGACACGGGAGAAGGGGTCGCGGCGACGACGCCTGGTCGCAGTGGCGGTCGTGGGCTGCGCGTCGGCGCTGCTGGCGGCGATCCTGGTGCCATCGACGTCCGCGGGGTGGTCGACGGCGACGGTCACGAACGCCGCGGCCGACGGGGTGACGGCCACCAGCGTGGTGTCGACCAAGGGCCCGGGGCCGGTGCCTCCGGCGTACGTCAACTGCGACGACGACACGTACTTCGCGAGGGTGGAGATCAGCTGGCCGGCCCCGGTCCCCTCGACCGACGTCGTGGGGTACCGGATGTACATCTGGAAGACCCCGTACTCGACGCCGTCGGTCCTCAACTTCAAGGGGGTCGGCAACCGGTCGATCATCTTCACGTCCAGCACCGCGCCGTCCGGCTCCTTCTACGGGACCACCAGCGAGCACACGGGGTCGGACGGCGTGAGCAACGGGCCGTCGTTCAAGGGCGCCGGGGTCTCGGTGCGCAGCCTCTACGGCAACCCCGACGACATGACGCTGGCGACGACCCGGCGCAACGGCTGGCGTCAGCGATGGCCGAGCCCCTCCCGAACGATGTATCCCTTGCCTGTCTACGGCTACCCGGAGTGCTCGGAAACGACCGTCGCGCCGGCGTTCTACGCGTGGGACCCGAACGACTACGGCATGTGGCGGGTCCCGCTCGACCTCGATTGATCCTCGTCCTCCGGCGTCGTGTCGTCGCCGGCGTGTCGCGTTGCCGGTCGGATTCCGAGCGCTCAGAATCCGGCCACGGTGGTCGATGACCACGAGAGACGCGCGGCGCATCCGGGGCCTGTGTCGCGCCGGTCGGCCGCGAGCGGACGGGGGGGACATGGCGAGTGTGCGCGGGCCCGCGCTGCGCTGGGTGCTGCCCGGACTCGCCTGCCTGCTGCTCTCCTACGGCGCCGTGAGCGGGACCCTCGCCGACTGGGTCCGCGGATCGATCACCAGCTCCGCCGCGCTCAAGACGGCCCAGGGGGTGGTGCTGAGCGTCACCGCCCAGGGCAAGGGGCTGGCCTGCCACTCGTCGGACAGTGCCGACAACAACAACGTGACCTGTGCGATCAACCTCTACCGGGCGAACGACGCGTCGCCGCTGCAGCCCGGCACGGGGAACGCCAGCGTCACCGAGGTCACCTTCCGCAACGCAGGGAGTGCGAGCGCCAGCCAGTTCAGCGTGCAGATCGGCTCCTGCGGCCAGTCGCCCGCCGCGGGCTCGACGATCACGCAGACCGCGACCAACGGCGGTGCCAACGTGGTCCGCAACGACCTCCCGGTGCGGGCGAACCTCTGCGGTGCGCCCAGCACCGGGTCGCCCTACTACCAGCTCGCGGGTGAGCCGGAGCTCCGGGTGGCGATGTCCTGCCGTACCGGCTCGACCTGGACCACCGGTGCCACGGTCACCGCGCTGGAGGTGCCGACCGCGGTCCCGACCGCTGTGGTCGGGACCAGGACCTGGGGGACCGCCGGCAGCGGGGCGATCGCCCCGGGCTCCACGTGGACCTGCCGGATCACCGTCCTCCGGTCCGCCAACGCCGCGCCGTCCATGGCGGGCGGCTATGCGGCCCAGTCCCTCCAGTTCTCCCTGTCGTGACGGTCGCGATGGACACGGCGCAACGGAGGAGTCGGTCCCGACGGTGGGTGCCGTCGATCGCGATGCTGCTCGTGCTGGCCCTGTCCGCCGCGCTGCCGGGGAGCTCGGCGGCCTGGAACCAGGGAAGCGTCACCGACGCCGCGAAGGCGACGTTGGCCCCCGGCCCCGTGACCCCCCGGATCACCGGATGCTCGGTGTCGGGAGGCGTTGCCACGATCAGCTGGAGCGTCAGCGGCGACACCACGGGCATCGTCGGCTACCGGATCTACGCCTGGGAGCAGGCGGACGGCGGCGTCAGCACCTGGTACGACGTCAACAGTCCGACCGCCACCTCGCAGAGCATGGCCTGGGCCGAGTCGGACCCTGCCGCGTGGGGTTCGTACGCCTTCGGCTACCGCGGATTCGGGTGGTCGGTCCGATCGCTCTACGCCACGACCGGCGGCGCCGGCGTGACCACGCGGCGCAACGGCCAGCGGCAGGCGTGGCCGGCGCACTCGGGCAACGTCCGGAAGCCTCCGACCTGGGCGGGAAACACGCACACCTGCAACTATCCGTTCAGCTACGGCTCCGGCTACGACTCGTCCGACTGGGATCCCAACGATCCGTACTGGAACGTGTGGACCGCATGGGAGGCGAACCACCAGACCGACTAACCTCCGCCCGTGACCACGATCGGCGTCTTCGCGCTCCAGGGCGACGTCCGCGAGCACCTGCACACCCTCGAGTCCCTCGGCGTGCGCGCGCTCGGCATCCGCCGACCGAGCGAGCTCGACGACTGCGACGCGCTGGTGCTGCCCGGCGGCGAGTCGACCACGATGGCGAAGCTGGCCCGCACGTTCGAGCTCCTCGAGCCGCTCCGTGAGAGGGTCCGGGGCGGCATGCCGGTGTTGGGCACCTGCGCCGGGATGATCCTGCTCGCCGACCGGGTCCTCGACGGCGCGGAGGGGCAGGAGACCATCGGCGGGCTGGACGCGACGGTGCGGCGCAACGCCTTCGGCCGGCAGGTCGACTCGTTCGAGACCGACCTCGACTTCGCCGGGCTCGACGACCCGGTGCACGCGGTGTTCATCCGGGCGCCGTGGGTGGAGGAGGTCGGGCCGGGCGTCGAGGTGCTGGCCACCGCGCACGACCACCCGGTCGCCGTACGGCAGGGAAACATCCTCGCGACCTCCTTCCACCCGGAGGTCAACGGGGAGGACCGGGTCCACCGCCTGCTGCTGGACATGGCGCCTCGCTGAGCCGGATCGACGCAGCGATAGAATCGACGGCGCTGTCACAGCGCTGTTGTCGAGCGGGAAGTAGGGACGTATGTCTGGCCACTCCAAGTGGGCGACCACCAAGCACAAGAAGGCTGCGATCGACGCCAAGCGGGGCAAGCTCTTCGCGAAGCTGATCAAGAACATCGAGATCGCCGCCAAGATGGGTGGTCCCGACCCGGCCGGCAACCCGACGCTGTACGACGCCATCCAGAAGGCCAAGAAGCAGTCGGTGCCCAACAAGAACATCGACTCCGCGGTCAAGCGCGGTGGCGGCCTCGAGGGCGGCGGCGTCGACTACGAGACGATCATGTACGAGGTCTACGGCCCCCAGGGCGTCGCGCTGCTCGTCGAGTGCCTCACCGACAACCGCAACCGGGCCGCGATGGAGGTCCGCACCGCGGTCACCCGCAACGGCGGCACGATGGCCGACCCCGGCTCCGTCTCCCGCCTCTTCACGCGCAAGGGCGTGGTGGTGGTGCCCAAGTCGCACGACGGCAAGGACGTCACCGAGGACGACGTGCTCGAGGCGACGCTGGACGCCGGCGCCGAGGAGGTCAACGACCTCGGCGAGGCGTTCGAGGTCCAGTCCGAGGCCACCGACGTGGTCGCGGTCCGCACCGCGCTCCAGGACGCCGGCATCGAGTACGACTCGGCCGAGGTCCAGTTCGTCGCGACCATGGACATCCCGGTCGCCGAGGCCGACGCCGCCGCGAAGGTGTTCAAGCTGGTCGACGCCGTCGACGACCTCGACGACGTGCAGAACGTCTTCTCGAACGCCGACATCTCCGACGAGGTGCTCGAGGCGATCGACGCCTGAGGCGCGACGGCGGGGTCCTTGGTTTCGAGGCTCGTCGCTAGCGCTCCTCGCACCTCAACCAGCGGACGCCGGTGGTTGAGGTGCGAGCGAAGCGAGCCTCGAAACCAGCACCGCCGGGCGTGTCAGGCCCCGAAGCGTCGGAGCCGCCGGGTAGCCTGCGAACACCTGTTCGATCCGGCGACCTAGGAGGCGAGGCATGCGCGTACTCGGGATCGACCCCGGGCTGACCCGCTGCGGCATCGGTGTGGTCGAGGGCTCGCTGGGCCGGCCGTTGCGGATGCTCGACGTCGGCGTGGTCCGCACCTCGTCGCACCTGTCGGTGCCGGAGCGGCTGGTCACGATCGAGGCGGGCATCGACGCCCGCCTCGACGAGCACCGTCCCGACGCGGTGGCGATCGAGCGGATCTTCGCCCGCTCCGACGTCTCCACGATCATGGGCACCGCCCAGGCCGCCGGGATCGCGATGGTCTGCGCCGCGCGCCGCGGGCTGCCGGTCGCGCTGCACACCCCGAGCGAGGTGAAGGCCGCCGTCTCCGGCAACGGCCGGGCCGACAAGGCCCAAGTCGGCGCGATGGTGACCCGGATCCTCCGCCTCGACGCGCCGCCGAAGCCCGCCGACGCCGCCGATGCGCTCGCGCTCGCCATCACGCACCTGTGGCGCGGGGGAGCGCAGTCCCGGATCGAGGCCGCGCTGGCCGCCGCACCCAAGACCCGCAACCGACTCACCTCACGCACCGCTGGGAGCCCCCGATGATCGCCTTCGTCCGCGGCCGCGTCGCCGCCGTCACCCTCTCGAGCGTCGTCCTCGACGTGGCCGGGGTCGGCTACGAGCTGATGTGCACCCCCGCGACGCTCGCCACGCTCCGCAACGGTGAGGAGGCGACCCTGCCGACCAGCATGGTCGTCCGCGAGGACTCGATGACGCTCTACGGTTTCGCCGACGCCGACGAGAAGGCCGTCTTCGAGCTCGTGCAGACCGCATCGGGGGTCGGACCCAAGCTCGCTCAGGCGATCGTCGCGGTGCTCTCGCCCGACGGGATCCGCACCGCGATCGCGGCCGACGACGTCAAGACGCTGACCAAGGTCCCCGGCATCGGCCAGAAGGGCGCGCAGCGGATCATCCTCGAACTCAAGGACCGGATCGGGGCGCCGACGGGCTCCGCATCGCTCGCCCCCCGCGCCGCCGGCGCCGCCCCGTGGCGCGACCAGGTCACCCAGGCGCTGGTCGGCCTCGGGTACTCCACCAAGGACGCGGAGAAGGCGGTCGACGCCATCGCGCCCGAGGCGGAGGCCATGAACGGGTCGGCCGACGTGAGCGTCCTTCTTCGCTCCGCGCTCCGCACGCTCTCCAAGGCCTGAGGGACGGAACGCCCATGCCCTTCCACGAGGACGAGCTCGAAGCCGCGGAGGAGACCCACCTGAGGTCCCTCACGACGGCCGAGGCCGACGGCGACGAGCGGGCCGTCGAGGCGGCGCTGCGGCCGCGCAGCCTGGACGAGGTGGTCGGCCAGGTGCGCGTTCGCGACCAGCTGGGCCTGGTGCTCGAGGCCGCGCGGCGGCGCGGTCGCGCCCCCGACCACGTGCTGCTCTCCGGGCCGCCCGGTCTCGGCAAGACCACGCTGGCGATGATCATCGCCGCCGAGATGGGCACAGCCCTGCGGTTGACCAGCGGTCCGGCCATCACCCACGCCGGAGATCTCGCGGCGATCCTCTCGGGCCTCAACGAGGGGGAGGTGCTCTTCGTCGACGAGATCCACCGGATGTCCCGGCCCGCCGAGGAGATGCTCTACCTCGCGATGGAGGACTTCCGGGTCGACGTGGTGATCGGCAAGGGGCCCGGCGCGACCGCGATCCCGATCGAGCTGCCGCCGTTCACGCTGGTCGGTGCCACGACGCGTGCCGGTCTGCTCCCCGGCCCGCTGCGGGACCGCTTCGGCTTCACCGCGCACCTGGAGTTCTACGAGCCTCACGAGCTCGACCGGATCGTGCACCGGTCGGCCGGTCTGCTCGGCGTCGACCTGACCACCGAGGGCTCCGCGGAGATCGCCTCCCGCTCGCGCGGCACGCCGCGGATCGCCAACCGGCTGCTGCGCCGGGTGCGGGACTACGCTCAGGTGCGCGCCGACGGGATCGTCACCGCGCCCGTCGCGCGCAACGCGCTGGACCTCTACGAGGTCGACGCGCTCGGCCTCGACCGCCTCGACCGGGGCGTGCTCGACGTACTGTGCCGCCGCTTCGGCGGGGGGCCGGTCGGTATCTCCACGTTGGCCGTCGCCGTCGGCGAGGAGCGGGAGACGGTCGAGGAGGTCGCCGAGCCCTTCCTGGTCCGGAACGGCTTCCTGGCCCGGACGCCGCGCGGCCGGATCGCCACGACCGCCGCCTGGCGGCACCTCGGGCTCACCCCGCCGCCCGACTCCCTGCTCGGCGAGGTCGCCGAGGATCCGCTCTTCGACGCCTGAGCGTCCCGGTTGACCGGGCTGGTTGACTGCGCCGGCGGCCGGGCGGAGGGTTGACAGAACCGACACACCCCCTCGTTCCCGATGCCCGGGGGCCGCATGTCTACACTGGCGCGTCGGTCACCGCCTGACCTCCGCTCCCGGAGGCCGGGCTCCCAACATGCTGTGAGAGGTCTTTCGTGGAACTGATCCCGATCCTTGCGATCGCCGTGATCTTCTGGCTGCTGCTGATCCGTCCGCAGCAGCGTCGGCAGAAGGCCGTTCAGCAGCTGCAGGCTGCCCTGCAGGTCGGCGACGAGGTGATGCTGACCTCCGGCATCCTCGGCACCATCGCCGAGATCACCGACGAGCACCTGCTCATCGAGGTCTCTCCCGGCACGACCGTGCGGGTCGTGCGCGGCGCCATCGGCTCCAAGGTGCAGCGCAACGACGAGCCGGCGACGGACGAGCGCGGCGACGAGTACGACGGCTACGAGCCCGACTCCGACACCGGCCGCGAGCAGGGAGAGAACTGACCCGATGGCATCCCGACGTCACCGGCCCGGCCGGACGCTCGTCGTGTTCTTCCTGGGCGTGGCGATCTGCTACGGCCTGGTCGCGCTGACGGGCACCTGGAAGCCGGCGCTGGGCCTCGACCTCGAGGGCGGCACCCGGATCACCCTGATCGCCACCGGCTCGCCGAGCCAGGAGAACCTCGACGAGGCCCGCCGGATCATCGACGAGCGCGTCAACGGCTCCGGCGTCACCGAGGCATCGGTGACCACGCAGGGCAACAACATCGTGGTCGAGGTCCCCGGTTCCACCGAGAACCGCAACCAGCTCCAGGAGACCGTGGAGCGCCAGGCGCAGCTGCGGTTCCGCCTGGTCGCCTGCGCGGAGTCCGACCCGGGCCCGTGCGCCACCTCCGCCGGCCCCGGCCTCGGCCGGGCGCCGCTGAGCCTGGCGCCGGACGGGAACGACAAGAAGGCGAAGAAGGCCGAGAAGGCCGCCCAGGCCGAGGCGACCGACGAGGCGACCGACGAGGCGACCGACGAGGCGACGGCCACGGCAACCGACGGCGCGACCGATGCGCCGGCCGAGGGGGCCACCGACGCCCCCGCCGAGAAGACCACCGCCGGCGACGGGACCGCCGAGGGCGAGATCGCCTGGAGCCGGAACCCGGACCCGGCGTCGATCGAGAAGTACAACTCCTTCACCTGCACCGCCGACGGGATCCTCGTCGACGACCAGGGCGCGCCCGCGGACCTCAAGGACGACCCCGACAAGCCCCTGGTGGCCTGCCACGAGCCGCAGGACGGCCAGTCGGAGAAGTACCTGCTGTCCCGGTCGGTGATCGAGGGCACCGAGCTCAACGACTCCTCGGCCGGCATCCCGCAGGGCCAGATCAGCTGGGTCGTCAACCTGGAGATGGGCAACGACAAGAGCAAGGCCAACCCGAAGGGCTCGACCGGGGCGAAGGACGACTTCGCGACGGTCTCGCGTGCCTTCGTCGGGACCGGCGAGCAGTTCGCCATCGTGCTGGACGGCCAGGTCATCTCCGCCCCGCGGATGGACGGCGTGATCACCGACGGTCGGTCCCAGATCTCGGGTGACTTCAACGAGGCCAGTGCGACCTCGCTCGCGACCAGCCTCAAGTACGGCGCGCTGCCGATCGCCTTCGAGAAGCAGCCCAGCGTCGAGGAGATCGGGCCGTCACTGGCCGGCAACCAGCTGCGTGCGGGCCTCACCGCCGGCGCCTTCGGCCTCGCGCTGGTGATGCTCTACTGCCTGATCTACTACCGCGGCCTCGGTGCCGTGGTCGTCGCCTCGCTCTTCGTCGCGGCCGCGATCACGTACGCGATGGTGCTGCTGCTCGGCGAGACCGCCGGCTTCACGCTGACCCTGCCGGGCATCGCGGGTCTGATCATCGCCGTGGGCATCGTCGCGGACTCGTTCGTCATCTACTTCGAGCGGATCCGTGACG
The DNA here is from genome assembly GCF_004919105.1 of Nocardioides sp. GY 10113. GTDB lineage: Bacteria > Actinomycetota > Actinomycetes > Propionibacteriales > Nocardioidaceae > Nocardioides. Next base: position 93,849 of record NZ_STGK01000015.1, on the reverse strand, counting down.
AGATGCGGGAGGGCAAGTCGATGCGGGTCGCCGTCGAGACGGGCTGGGCCCGCGCCCGGGTGACGCGGATGGCGGCCAACACCGTCTCGCTGCTCTCGGCCGCGGTCCTCTACATCTTCGCCACCGGCGCGGTGAAGGGCTTCGGGTTCGCGCTGGGCCTGTCGACGCTCATCGACCTGGCGGTCCTGTTCTGGTTCACGAAGCCGATGGTGTCGTGGCTGGCCCAGTTCCGGTTCTTCAACTCCGGTCACAAGCTGTCGGGTCTCAGCAGGGAGACGCTCGGTTTGGACGTGCCGGCCGAGTACGCAGGAGGCAAGGCCTGATGGGCAAGATGTCGAGGCTCGGCAACGACCTCTACCAGGGCCGCAAGTCGTTCGACTTCATCGGCCACCGCGCGCTCTGGTACGGCGTCACCGCGCTGCTCGTCGGTGCCGCGCTGCTCTCCATCTACTTCAAGGGGCTCAACTTCGGCGTCGAGTTCGTCGGCGGTACGACGTACTCGGTGGAGGTCGGGGACGGCAACGCCACCCAGGCGAACGCCGACGCGCTGCGCGAGGCGATCGCGGCCGAAGGCATCGAGGGCGCGACCGACCCGGTCGTGACCACCGCCGGCAACGACGCGCTGACCGTCCAGATGGAGACGCTGGGCGTCTCCGAGCGCGCGGCTGTCGACGCGGCGGTGCTGGCCGAGAACCCGGAGTACAGCGTCGACTCGCGGACCGAGGTCGGCCCCAGCTGGGGCCAGGAGGTCGCCCAGCGCGCGCTGATCGGTGTGGCCGTCTTCCTGACGCTGGTCGTCTTCTTCATCTGGATCTACTTCCGGGAGTGGAAGATGTCGGTGGCGGCGCTGGTCGCGCTGTTCCACGACATCGCGCTGACCGTCGGCGTCTACGCGCTCTCGGGCTTCCAGGTGACGCCGGCGGCGGTCACCGGCCTGCTGGCGATCCTCGGCTTCTCGCTCTACGACACCGTCGTGGTCTTCGACAAGGTCAAGGAGAACACCACCACGCTGCGCAAGAGCACGCAGTCCTACGCCGACGCGGCCAACCTGGCCGTGAACCAGACGCTGGTGCGGTCGATCAACACCTCGATCGTGGCGCTGATCCCGATCGGCGCGATCCTCTGGGTGAGCACGGCCCAGCTCGGCGCCAGCTCGCTGCAGGACCTGGCGCTCGCGCAGTTCGTCGGCATGGCCGCCGGCGTCTACTCCTCGGTGATGCTCGCGCCGCGGGTGCTGGTGCACCTGAAGTCCCGCGAGACCGAGGTCCAGGAGCAGGCCCGCCGGGCCCGCGCCAAGAAGCGCGCGATGGCCGACCGGTACGCGAGCGTGCCGTCCTTCGCCGAGGACATGCCGGTGCGCGAGCCGCAGGGGGACGTGGACGAGGGCCCCACCTTCGACGACGACGCCGAGCAGACCGTCCCGGCCTCGCGTCGTACGGACGAGCCGGCCAGTGGCAAGGGCCGGGTGCTCCCGACCCAGGCCCGTCCGGTGGACGAGAGCGGTGCCTCGGGGCGGCGTCAGCCGGTCCGCCAGCCCCGCTCCAAGCGCGGCAAGAAGTAGGCGTCCGATGACGGACTCGGTCGCGGAGCTGATGGCGCGCCTGGTGCGCGACGTGCCGGACTTCCCGGAGCCGGGGGTGATGTTCAAGGACATCACCCCGCTGCTGGCCGACACCGCCGCGTTCCGGGTCGTCATCGACGCGCTCGCCGAGGTGGGCCGGGGCGCCGACGGTGCGCCGGTCGTGGACAAGGTCGCGGGCCTGGAGGCCCGCGGCTTCATCCTCGCCGCACCGGTCGCGATGGCGCTCGGCGTCGGGTTCGTGCCGGTCCGCAAGCCCGGCAAGCTGCCGGGGGAGACCCACGCGATCGCCTACGCCCTGGAGTACGGCGAGGCGACGCTGGAGGTGCACGCCGACGCGTTCGCACCGGGCGAGCGGGTGCTGGTGGTCGACGACGTGCTGGCCACCGGGGGGACGGCCGCTGCCGCCGCGGAGCTGGTGCGCCGGTGCGGTGCGGAGCCCGCCGCGTTGGCGGTGCTGATGGAGCTGGGCTTCCTGGACGGCCGCTCGGCGCTCGGCGCCATGCCCGTCTCCGCGCTGCACGCGATCTGACGCGGCGCGGTCCCGGGGACGTAGTCCCGAGCGCACGGCTCCCGGCGGCGCGCGCTGGGTGTGGTCCTAGACTGGCGCAATGACCGAGGAACGCACCGCGCCACGCCCCTCCGCCGTGCGGGCGCGGCTCGCGCGGATGGGGTCGCGGTCGGGGACGAACCCGGTCCTCGAGCCGCTGTTCCGTGCGGTCCGGGCCAACCACCCCAAGGCCGACCTCGCGCTCCTCGAGCGGGCCTACGTCACCGCCGAGCGACTGCACAGCGACCAGAAGCGCAAGAGCGGCGACCCCTACATCACGCACCCGCTCGCGGTGACCACGATCCTGGCCGGGATCGGGATGACCGAGCCCACGCTCGTCGCCGCGCTCCTCCACGACACGGTCGAGGACACGCCGTACACGCTGGAGGAGTGCCGCCGCGACTTCGGCGACGAGGTCGCGCTCCTGGTCGACGGCGTCACGAAGCTGGACAAGGTCGTCTACGGCGACACCGCGAAGGCCGAGACGATCCGCAAGATGATCGTCGCGATGTCCCGCGACATCCGGGTGCTGGTGATCAAGCTCGCCGACCGCCTGCACAACATGCGCACGCTGCGGTTCGTGCCGCAGAAGAGCCAGGAGCGGACCGCCCGGGAGACCCTGGACATCTACGCCCCGCTGGCCCACCGGCTCGGCATGAACACGGTCAAGTGGGAGCTCGAGGACCTCGCGTTCGCGACCCTGCACCCCAAGATCTACGACGAGATCGTCCGCCTGGTCGCCGAGCGCGCGCCCGCCCGCGACCACTTCCTGGCCGAGGTGATCAGCCAGGTCGAGAAGGACCTGCGCGAGTCGAAGATCAAGGCGACCGTCACCGGCCGGCCGAAGCACTACTACTCGATCTACCAGAAGATGATCGTCGGCGGCCGGGACTTCTCGGACATCTACGACCTCGTCGGGATCCGCATCCTGGTCGAGGCCGACCGGGACTGCTACGGCGTCCTCGGCGTGCTGCACTCGCGGTGGAACCCGGTGCTGGGCCGGTTCAAGGACTACGTCGCGATGCCGAAGTTCAACATGTACCAGTCGCTGCACACCACCGTGATCGGGCCGCAGGGCAAGCCGGTGGAGATGCAGATCCGGACCTTCGCGATGCACCGGCGCGCGGAGTACGGCGTGGCCGCCCACTGGAAGTACAAGGAGGCCGGCCGCGCCGGCCAGGACACCGACAAGCCGGGCGACCTCGACGACATGACCTGGGTCCGGCAGCTGCTGGACTGGCAGAGCGAGGTCGAGGACCCCGACGAGTTCCTGGAGTCGCTGCGGTTCGAGATCAACCGCGCAGAGACCTACGTCTTCACCCCGCGCGGCGACGTGATCGCGCTGCCGTCGGGCTCGACGCCGGTCGACTTCGCGTACGCCGTGCACACCGAGGTCGGCCACCACACCATCGGCGCCCGGGTCAACGGCCGGCTGGTGCCGCTGGAGTCCGCCCTCGAGAACGGTGACGTGGTGGAGGTCTTCACCTCCAAGGCGCCGACCGCGGGCCCCTCACGCGACTGGCTGAACTTCGTCAAGTCCCAGCGCGCGCGCTCGAAGATCCGCCAGTGGTTCACCAAGGAGCGGCGCGAGGAGGCGATCGAGCGCGGCAAGGACGAGATCGCCAAGGTGATGCGCAAGGAGGGGCTGCCCCTCAAGCGCCTGCTCAGCCACGACTCGCTGACCCAGGCCGCCGAGCAGTTCAAGCTCACCGACGTCTCCGCGCTCTACGCCGCCGTCGGCGAGGGCAACCTCGGCGCCCAGACCGTCGTCCGCAGGGTGATCGAGCTGCACGGCGGCGACGAGGGCGCGCAGGAGGACCTCGCCGAGGCCGTCACCATCACCGGCCCGAGCCGCCAACGGCGTACTCGACTGGCGGGTGGCGGCGACGCCGGCGTCATCGTCAAGGGCGCGCCCGACGTCTGGGTGAAGCTCGCGCGCTGTTGCGCCCCGGTGCCGATGGACCCGATCCTCGGCTTCGTGACCAAGGGCGGGGGAGTGTCGGTGCACCGCAAGGACTGCACCAACGCCTCCAGCCTGCTGGGGCAGCCGGAGAAGGTGCTCGACGTCGAGTGGGCCCCGACCGGCCAGTCCACGTTCCTGGTCAACATCCAGGTCGAGGCCCTGGACCGGTCGAGGCTCCTCACCGACATCTCGATGGTGCTCTCCGACTCGCACCTCAACCTGCTCTCGGCCACGCTCAACACCTCGCGCGACCGTGTCGCCAAGCTGCGGTTCACGTTCGAGATGGCCGATGCCAAGCACCTCGACACCGTGCTGAACGCGGTGCGAGCGGTGCCGGGGGTGTTCGACGTCTATCGCGTGACCGCGTGACACGTGACCGAGTGAGCGTCCTGCGGCACCCGGCGGCTCGCTGAGCTCGATCTCGGTGCGTCGGAGCGGGCGTGGTGCCCTCCCGGCCTAGAGCCCTTGCTTGATCACCTGGCGCGCGAAGACGGTGCAGGTCTTGCCGCCCGCGTCGGTGTCGCGGCAGTGGAGGATCTTCAGCGTGCCGGCGGCGGTGCCGATGTGCTCAACGTTGATCAGCTTCGACTCGCCCAGGCCGCACACCTTGCTGCCCGGTTCCATGTAGTTGAGGTTGAAGGAGCTCTTGATCTTGCGCACCTGGATCCAGGTGCAGTGACCGTCCTTCTTCGTGTCCCACAGCTCCAGGTTGATCGTGTACTGGGGGGCGCTGATGTTGGGCATCCAGCCGCTGATGTCGCCATGCACCCGCGAGCCCGGGAACGAGCTGTTGTAGTCGGTGCAGATCTTCTTCGCCGACATCCCGCCCTGGTTGATCCAATGGCACTCCGCGGCTGTGCCGGCGACCGCCTGTGCCGGGCTCAGGGGTGCGGTGAGGATCGCGACGGGGATGATCATCGCCGTCAGCAGTGACAGCCTGGCGAGTCGGCGGCGTACGGGCACGGTTTCTCCTGATGTCTGATCTCGACCGTCGGACCCGGACGTGGGCCCCGACGTTGGTGCACTCAGCGAGCGGGCGCGCGGCGACCTCAGCTGAAGTCGGCGCTGGCGCGCTTCGCCATCTCCAGGAACGACCGCCGACCCTCGAGGTTGTCCTCGAGCTCGCGGATCTTCTTCTCGTTGCCGGACGCCCGGGCCTTCTCGAGCTGGACCTCGGCCTCGGCGATCGCGGCCTCGAGCTTGGCGACCATGTCGTCGGCGCGGGCCGACTTCTCCGGGTCGGTACGCCGCCACTGCTCGTCCTCGACCTTGCGGATCGCCTGCTCGACGGTGCGCATCCGGCCCTCGAGCTCCTTGATCCGGTCGCGGGGGACCTTGCCGGCCTCGTCCCAGCGATCCGCGAGATCGCGGAAGGCCGCCTTGGCCGCGTCGAGGTCGGTGACCGGCAGCAGCGCCTCGGCCTCGACCAGGATCTGCTCCTTCACCACGGCGTTCTCGGCGAACTCGGCGTCCAGCGCGGCGTTGGCCTCGTCGCGGGCGCCAAAGAACTGGTCCTGCGCGGCGCGGAAGCGGGCCCACAGCTGGTCGTCGATCGCCTTGGGTGCGGGGCCGGCGGCCTTCCACTGGCGCATCAGGTCGCGGTACCGGCCGGCGGTGGGGCCCCACTCCGTGGAACCGGCGATCGACTCCGCCTCGGCGACCAGACGCTCCTTGACGACACGCGCGCCCTCGCGTCGCTCGTCCTGCTCGGCGAAGTGGGCCTTGCGCGCCTTGGTGTAGGCGGAGCGGGCCGAGGAGAAGCGCTTCCAGAGCTCGTCGTCGGTGCTCCGGTCCAGGCGGGGGAGCTGCTTCCACTGCTCGAGGAGCTCGCGCAGCCGGTTGGCGCCGTGCTTCCAGTCGCGGCCGCCGGCGATCCGCTCGGCCTCGCTGGCCAGCGCCTCCTTGGCCTCCTTGGCCTCCGAGGACCGGCGCGCCTTCTCGGCGCGTCGCGCGTCGCGCTGGGTGGCGATGACCGGGCCGAGCTCGTCCAGCTTGGCGCTCAGTCCGGCCAGGTCGCCGACGGCGTTGGCGTCGGTCACCTGGGCGCGCACGGTCTTGACCGCGGTGGCCGCCTCCTCGGGTGAGAGCACGCCGGAGTTCACGCGGCGGTGCAGGAGATCGACCTCGACGGCCAGGCTCTCGAAGCGCCGCGTGAAGAAGGCAAGGGCCTCTTCCGGGGTCGCGTCCGGGACCTGGCCGACCGCTCGCTCGCCATCGGTCGTCTTCACGTAGACGGTGCCGTCAGTCTCGACACGTCCCCACTCCGAGTAAGTCACAGTGGGCCATGCTAGTGCCGATCGGCCCGGCCGATAGGCTGGGTCGGTGCTGATCGCCGGCTTCCCCGCAGGACCGTGGGGTACGAACTGCTATGTCGCGGCCACCGGACCGGGCGCCGAGTGCGTGGTGATCGATCCGGGGAAGGACGCCGCAGCGGGCGTTGCCGAGGTCGTTCGCGAGCACCGGCTCAAGCCCGTCGCGGTGCTGCTCACCCACGGCCACATCGACCACATGTGGTCGGTCGCCCCCGTGGCGGGCACCTACGACGCGACCGCGTGGGTGCATCCGGCGGACCGGCACCTGCTCACGGACCCGATGGCCGGGATGAGCCGCGAGACCTCCCAGATGCTGCTCGGCGGCGACTACACCTGGGCCGAGCCCGACGACGTGCAGGAGCTCACCGACGGCCGCACGCTGGAGCTGGCCGGACTCGAGCTGACCGTCGACCACACGCCGGGGCACACCGGCGGGTCGGTCACCTTCCGGACCCCGTACGGCGACCAGGGCATCTCGCAGGTGATGTTCTCCGGCGACCTCCTGTTCGCCGGCTCGATCGGCCGCACCGACCTCCCGGGCGGCGACCATCCGACGATGCTGCGCTCGCTCGCCGCGAAGGTGCTGCCGCTGGACGACGACATCGCCGTCCTGCCCGGCCACGGCGAGCAGACCACGATCGGGCGCGAGCGCGCCACCAACCCGTACCTCCTCGACCTGCTCGACACGGGCGACGCGGCTCGCGTCACCCGAGGCCTGTAAAGGACCCAGAGAAATCCCGATGAGCGCCAAGCCGACCCCGCTGAGCGGGTTCCCCGAGCTGCTGCCCGCCCAGCGCGTGGTGGAGCAGCAGGTGATCGACATCCTCCGTACGACGTTCGAGCTGCACGGGTTCGCGGGCATCGAGACCCGCGCCGTCGAGCCGCTGGACCAGCTGCTGCGCAAGGGCGACACCTCCAAGGAGGTCTACGTGCTGCGCCGGCTGCAGGAGGAGTCCGCCGAGGGTCACGCCGGGATGGGCCTGCACTTCGACCTGACCGTGCCGTTCGCCCGCTACGTGCTGGAGAACGCCGGCAAGCTGGAGTTCCCGTTCCGGCGCTACCAGATCCAGAAGGTGTGGCGCGGCGAGCGGCCGCAGGAGGGCCGCTACCGCGAGTTCCTGCAGGCCGACGTCGACGTGATCGGGCGCGACTCGCTCGGCTTCCACCACGACGTCGAGGTCACCCGGGTGATGGTCGACGCGCTCACCCGCCTCGACTTCCTGCCGCGGTTCCGGCTGCAGGTGAACAACCGCAAGCTGATCCAGGGCTTCTACCTCGGCCTCGGCGTGTCGGACACCGACGAGGTGATGCGGCTGGTCGACAAGCTCGACAAGCTGCCGACCGAGAAGGTCCACGAGCTGCTCACCACCGAGGGCGGCATCGACGCGGCCACCGCCGACCGGGTCCTGGCGCTGGCCACGATCGCCACCGACGACGACTCGTTCGTCGGCAAGGTCCAGGCGCTGGGGGTGGAGCACCCGCTGCTCGCGGAGGGCCTCGACGAGCTCGCCCGCCTGGTCCGGGGGGTCGCCGACCTGGCCGGCGACCGGGTGACCGTCACCGCCGACCTGTCGATCGCCCGCGGCCTGGACTACTACACCGGCACCGTCTTCGAGACCCGGCTGGAGGGGTACGAGTCGATGGGCTCGATCTGCTCCGGTGGCCGCTACGACGCGCTGGCCAGCGACGGTCGCACCACCTACCCGGGCGTGGGCATCTCGCTCGGCGTCAGCCGGGTGGTCGTGCCCCTGATCGCGAAGACCGGGATCCGTGCGGACCGGTCGGTCCCCAGCGCGGTGCTGGTCGCGTTGACCGACGAGGAGTCGCGGCCGGCCAGCGAAGCGGTCGCCACCGCGCTGCGCGGCCGCGGCATCCCCTGCGAGGTCGCCCCCTCCGCGCAGAAGTTCGGCAAGCAGATCCGCCACGCCGAGCGGCGTGGCATCCCCTTCGTCTGGTTCCCCCGGAACCCCGACGAACCGGGCAGCGCCGACCAGGTCAAGGACATCCGCAGCGGCGAGCAGTTCGCCGCTGACCCGCAGACGTGGGAGCCTCCGAGTGAGGACCTGCGTCCCCGCATCACCCGCACCACCACATCCCCCAAGGAGACCCCGAAGTGATCCGCACCCATGACGCCGGCAGCCTGCGCCCCGAGCACGTCGGTCAGACCGTGACGCTGGCCGGCTGGGTGGCCAACCGCCGCGATCACGGCGGTGTCGCCTTCATCGACCTGCGCGAGTCCAGCGGACTGGTCCAGGTGGTGATCCGCGACGAGGAGGTCGCCCACCACCTGCGCGCCGAGTACTGCCTCAAGGTCACCGGCGAGGTGATCGCCCGCAAGGCGGGCAACGAGAACCCGAACATGGCGACGGGTGAGATCGAGGTCGTCGCCGCCGAGGTCGAGGTGCTCAGCGCCGCCGCGCCGCTGCCGTTCCCGATCAGCGACCACGTCGAGGTGGGGGAGGAGGCGCGGCTGCGCCACCGCTACCTGGACCTGCGCCGCACCGGCCCGGGCGAGACGATCCGGCTGCGCAGCAAGGTCAACCGCGCCGCGCGCGAGGTCCTCGACGGGCACGGGTTCGTCGAGATCGAGACCCCGACCCTGACCCGCAGCACGCCCGAGGGCGCTCGCGACTTCCTGGTGCCCGCGCGCCTGGCCCCGGGCAGCTGGTACGCGCTGCCGCAGAGCCCGCAGCTGTTCAAGCAGCTGCTGATGGTCGCCGGGATGGAGCGGTACTACCAGATCGCGCGCTGCTACCGGGACGAGGACTTCCGCGCCGACCGGCAGCCGGAGTTCACCCAGCTCGACATCGAGATGAGCTTCGTGGAGCAGGACGACGTGATCGCGCTCGCCGAGCAGATCGTCGCCGCCCTGTGGAAGCTGATCGGCCACGACCTGCCGCTGCCGCTGCCGCGGATGACGTACGCCGAGGCGATGGCCCGCTACGGCTCGGACAAGCCGGACCTGCGGATGGGCCAGGAGCTGGTGGAGTGCACGGAGTACTTCGCCGACACCACGTTCCGGGTCTTCCAGGCGCCGTACGTCGGCGCCGTGGTGATGCCGGGCGGCGCCAGCCAGCCGCGCAAGCAGCTGGACGCCTGGCAGGAGTGGGCCAAGCAGCGCGGTGCGCGCGGGCTCGCCTACGTGCTGATCCAGGAGGACGGCGAGCTGACCGGCCCGGTCGCCAAGAACCTGAGCGACGCGGAGAGGGCGGGCCTGGCCGCGCATGTCGGCGCGCAGCCGGGGGACTGCATCTTCTTCGCCGCCGGCGCGGTGAAGTCCAGCCGGGCGCTGCTCGGCGCCGCGCGCCTCGAGATCGGTCGCCGCTGCGGCCTGATCGACGAGGACGCCTGGAGCTTCCTGTGGGTCGTCGACGCCCCGCTGTTCGAGCCCGCGGACGAGGCCACCGCGGCCGGCGACGTCGCCGTGGGCAGCGGCGCGTGGACCGCGGTGCACCATGCGTTCACCTCGCCCCAGGACCTGGAGGCCTTCGACAAGGACCCCGGGAACGCCCTGGCCTGGGCCTACGACATCGTCTGCAACGGCAACGAGATCGGCGGCGGGTCGGTCCGAATCCATCGCGAGGACATCCAGAAGCGGGTGTTCGAGGTGATGGGGATCAGCGCGGCCGACGCGGAGGAGAAGTTCGGCTTCCTGCTCGAGGCGTTCAAGTACGGCGCACCGCCCCACGGCGGCATCGCCTTCGGCTGGGACCGGATCGTGGCGCTGCTGTCCAGGAGCGAGTCGATCCGCGACGTCATCGCCTTCCCGAAGTCCGGTGGGGGGTACGACCCGCTCACCGCGGCGCCGGCGCCGATCACCCCCGAGCAGCGGAAGGAAGCCGGTGTGGACGCGGTGCCGGCGAAGGAATCCACCGACTGAGCCGCCGATCGCGGTAGGCCTTGCTGGCCGTCGAGATCAAACTGTTATCGCCCCGGCATCTATTCTCAGCCGGACCGTCTTAGTGTTGCTGGCGGTGCACGACCTGCGTCGTGCACCGCCGTATGCAAGCGATAAGACCGAGGTGGGAATGACCGCGCCGAGCAGTGACCTTGACAGCCACCTGGCCGCCGGCGAGGCGCACGAGCCCGACGAGGGCACGGTGGTCGTCAGCAAGTCGCCGATGCAGCTGGCGATGGCTCGCCTGCGCAAGGACAAGCTCACGATGGTCTCGCTCGTGATCGTCGTGATCTTCACGCTGATGGCGATCGCCGCGCCGATCGTGGTGATGACCGGCCTGATCGACCCGCTGGCCAACGACACGGACCTGCTCGACGAGTTCGGGCTTCCGATCGGCGGCAACAGCGGCATGTCCTGGGACCACTGGCTCGGGGTCGAGCCGGGCACGGGGCGCGACGCGCTGGCCCGCCTCTGGTACGGCACCACGTTCTCGCTGGGCATCGCGATCTGCGCGACCGCGATCGCGATGACGCTCGGCATCGTGCTCGGCATCGTCTCCGGTGCCGCCGGCGGTTGGGCCGACGCCATCATCGGTCGCACCATCGACCTCACGCTCGCCTTCCCGCAGACCCTGATGCTGCTGGCGCTGGCCACGGTCGGACTGGCCTTCCTGGAGGAGGTCGTGCACATCCCGCCGGGCAACCCGGCTGCCGCGGTCTACGTGATCGTGGTCCTCGGTCTCTTCGGCTGGACCAGCATCGCGCGCATCGTGCGGGGTCAGGTGCTCTCGCTGCGCGAGCGCGAGTTCGTCCAGGCCGCGCAGATGATGGGGGCGTCCCGGCGGCGGATCTACTTCAAGGAGATCCTGCCGAACCTGTGGGCCCCGATCCTGGTCACCTTCACGCTCATGATGCCGGCGTTCGTCTCCGCCGAGGCGGCGCTGAGCTACCTGGGTGTCGGCATCTCGCCGCCCACCCCGACGCTCGGGAACATCCTCACGGATGCGCTGCGGTACGCGGACTCCGCGTTCCTGTACTTCTTCTTCCCGGCGGCCCTGATCGCGCTGATCGTCGTCTCCTTCAACCTCGTCGGAGACGGCCTTCGCGACGCCCTTGATCCCAAGGGCAACCGGTGACCGCCGCGGGGGCGGTCACCGTGCACATCCACGACACCGGTGGCATCCCGTCGCCGTACGTGCGGAGTATCTCGGGCCCGCACATCCAAGGAGGAAGTTGATGGGTAAGAATCTGAGGCGGGTGGTTGCGGCCAGCGCCGCGTCCGCCCTTGGCCTGGCACTCGCCGCGTGCGGGGGTGGGTCCGACGACGACAGCAGCACTGGGGGCACGTCGGCCGAGGGCACCAAGGGGGGCACGCTGTACTACCTGCAGCACTTCCCCTTCGAGAGCTCGGACCCGCAGCGCATCTACTACGGTGTGCAGCTCGCGAACTGGCGTCGCGTGTTCTACCGCGGCCTGCTCGCGTTCCCGATGTCGGAGGACGCGTCCGTGGCCACCACGCCGGTCCCCGACCTGGCGACCGACACCGGTACCTCCAGCGACGGCGGCAAGGTGTGGTCGTTCACGCTGAAGGACGGCGTCAAGTGGGAGGACGGCTCGGACATCACGTGCGAGGACGTCCAGTACGGCACCAGCCGTGTCTTCGCCAACGACGTCATCATCGGTGGCCCGAACTACACGCTGAGCTACATCGACGTGGAGGACTACCCGGGTCCCTACAAGGCGACCCCGGAGCAGCAGGCCGAGTTCGAGAAGGCCGTGTCGTGTGAGGGCAAGACCATCACCTTCCACTTCAACAAGCCGTGGGCCGACTTCCCGCAGGCCATCGCGGGCATGATGATGACGGACCCGTACAAGGAGTCCTTCGACGAGGGCGACCGCTCCAAGTGGAAGATCCTGTCGAACGGCCCGTACAAGGTCGAGGGCGGCACCTGGGACAAGAACAAGGGCGCCACGCTGGTCCGCAACGACGAGTACGACGAGACCACCGACGACCCGGAGGCCCTGCGCCTCGCGCTGCCGGACACGATCGAGTGGCAGATCAACCCGTCGGACACCGCCGGTGAGCTCTTCAACGACCGCCTGATCCAGGACGCCGGCAACGACCAGTACGCGATCACCACCGCGCGTCTGGCTCCGAACCAGATGCCGCAGATCTCCGGCCCGGTCGAGGAGCGCTACACCAACGTCCTCTCGCCGTACGTGTCGTACCTGGTGCCGAACTCCAAGACGATCACCAACGTCAAGGTGCGTGAGGCCCTCGCGGTCGCGACCAACCTGAACGGCTACGTCAAGGCCCTCGGTGGCGAGACCGCCGCCGCTCCGGCCGAGACCGTCATCGCCGCCGACGTCCCCGGCTCCGAGCCGAACCCGGCGTTCGCGAACGACAACGACAACAACGGTGACCCGGAGGCGGCCAAGGCGCTGCTCGAGGAGTCCGGCGAGAAGCTGCCGTACCCGATCAAGCTCGCCTACCAGAAGTCGCCCACCACCGACAAGGCGATGGCGATCCTGCAGGAGAGCTGGGAGGCCGCTGGCTTCAAGGTCGAGCTCGACGGTCTGAGCGACACCTACTACGACGTGATCTCGTCCCCGGACAAGGACGTCGACCTGATGTGGGCCGGCTGGGGTGCTGACTGGCCGTCGGCCATGACGGTGCTGCCGCCGCTGTTCGACTCGCGTCCGAACGTCTCCGCCGCCACCTGCGGCCAGGACTACGGCTGCTACCAGAACGACGACTTCGAGGCCCTGGTCGACCAGGCCGCCAACGCCGAGGACGTCGACGAGCAGACGGAGTTCCTCAAGGAGGCCGACAAGGTGCTGGGCGAGACCTACGCCTACATCCCGCTCGAGGCCACGAAGTTCAACTGGCTGCACGGCTCCAAGGTGACCGGGTTCACGACGACCGCCGCGTCGTCGTCGTACGCGGAGCTCGGCCTGATCGGCGTTCAGAACTGATCAGGGTGACCACCACCTGAGGGTGCCGGGCGGGCGCGCGAGCGTCCGCCCGGCACTCCGCGGCCACGACGACGTGGCCGCTCCGTCGCGCCTCGGCGCGGCCACAGATAGACACAGCAGTTCCCGAGCTAGAGGGTGAGAAGTTATGTGGGCCTACGCGGTGCGCCGCAGCATCATCGGGGTGGTGCTGCTACTCGTCCTGTCCTTCGTGACGTTCGTCCTCTTCTTCGCAGCGCCGGTCGACCAGGCGCGCTACGCGTGCGGCAAGATCTGCACGCAGGAGCAGATCGCCACCACCGAGAAGGCGCTCGGCTACGACAAGCCCGTCGTCGTCCAGTGGGCCGACTTCGTCAAGGGCGTCGCCGTGGGCCGGCAGTTCCCTGACGACCCGGAGCTGCGCGCGGCCAACCCCGCGATCGTGACCGAGTGCGATGCGCCGTGCTTCGGCTATTCCCAGCTCAACGCCAAGACGGTGAACGAGCTGATCGCCGAGGCGGCGCCGGTCTCGATCTCACTGGCGCTGGTCGCCGTGGCGCTGTGGTTGCTCGGCGGCATCTCGCTCGGCATCGCGGCAGCGGTCACCAAGGGATCGATCCTGGACCGCGGCATCGTCGGCGTCACGCTGATCGCCTACGCCTTCCCGACGTTCTTCATCGGTGTCTTCTTCCTGAAGTACGTCGTGGTCAAGTGGGGCCTGCTGCCCTATCCGCAGTACGCCAGCATCGCCGATGGTGGCTTCGGCAGCTGGTTGAGCAACCTGATGCTCCCTGGCTTCACGCTCGCCCTGGTCTTCCTCGCCAGCTACGTCCGCATGACGCGCGCGTTCGTGCTCGAGTCGCTGAACGAGGACTACATCCGGACCGCGACCGCCAAGGGTCTCCCCGGCCGCACGGTCCTGTTCAAGCACGGTCTCCGGGCCGCACTCACCCCCCTCGTCACGATGACCGGCCTGGACTTCGCAACGCTGCTCGGAGGTGCGATCATCACGGAGTCCGTGTTCGCCTACCCCGGCCTCGGCCTGCTGACGGTCCAGGCGTCCAACGCCTGGGACCTGCCCACCATCATCGGTGTCGTGGTCCTGGCGGGCGCGTTCGTGGTCCTCGCCAACATCGTCGTGGACATCGCCTACGCCTTCATCGACCCCCGGGTCCGGCTGGGCTAGGAATCGGAGACCCCCAAGATGGATAAGTTCCTCACCGTGGACGACCTGCGCGTCCACTTCCCGACGCCGGACGGCATCGTCAAGGCGACCGACGGCCTCTCGTTCTCCCTCGACCGCGGCAAGACGCTCGGCATCGTCGGCGAGTCCGGGTCCGGCAAGTCGGTCTCGAGCTCGGCGATCCTCGGCCTGCACCGCGGCACGCGCGCCCAGGTCAGCGGCAGCATCCGGCTCGACGGCACCGACCTGCTGCAGCTGTCGAACGCCGAGATGCGCAAGCTCCGGGGTCGCGACATCGCGATGATCTTCCAGGACCCGCTCTCGGCGCTGCACCCGTACTACACGGTCGGCAACCAGATCGCCGAGGCCTACCGGGTGCACCACGACGTGAGCAAGAAGGCCGCCCGCACCCGGGTGATCGAGATGCTCGAGCTCGTCGGCATCCCGCAGCCGGACCGACGCTACGACGCCTACCCGCACCAGTTCTCCGGCGGCATGCGCCAGCGGGCGATGATCGCGATGGCGCTGATCAACGACCCGGGCCTGGTGATCGCCGACGAGCCGACCACGGCCCTCGACGTGACCGTCCAGGCACAGATCCTCGACCTATTGCAGAACCTCCAGAAGGAGTTCAACGCGGCGGTCATCATCATCACCCACGACCTCGGCGTGGTCGCCGAGATGGCGGACGACGTGCTGGTCATGTACGGCGGTCGCGCGGTCGAGTACGGGCCGGTCAGCGAGGTGATGATCCACCCGGAGATGCCCTACACCTGGGGGCTGCTCTCCAGCGTCCCCGACGTGGGCGGCGACCCGAACAAGCGGATGGTCCCCATCCCCGGCAACCCGCCGAGCCTGCTGACCCCGCCGCCGGGCTGTGCCTTCCACCCGCGCTGCCTGCACCGCGACAAGGTGCCCGGCGACCTGTGCCGCACCGAGCTGCCGGAGCTGGTTCCCGGTCCGCGCGGCGCCACGCACCTCACCCGGTGCCACCTGCCCAACCCCGAGGTGATCTACGAGACGCTGGTCGCGCCCGAGATCGCCCACGAGCTGTCCGAGGAGCGCTGAGATGGCCCCGTCCGAACAGCCCGAGCCGACCGAGAACGACACCCCGGACCTGACCCCCGACGAGCAGCTCGCCGAGGCGTTGTCGGGGGACAGCGACGAGTTGCCCACCTTCGCGGACGTCGCCAGCCACGCGCACGCCGCGGCGCAGCTGGACCCGGACGCGCCGGCGGTGCTCCGCGTCGAGAACCTGAAGATGTACTTCCCGGTGCGCTCGACCGGCGTCATCCGCCGCAAGGTGGGTGACGTCCAGGCGGTCGACGGCCTCTCGTTCGAGGTGCCCAAGGGCGGCTCGCTCGGCCTGGTCGGCGAGTCGGGGTGCGGCAAGTCCACCGCGGGCCGCGCGATCACGCGCCTCTACAAGCCGAGCGCCGGCAAGGTCGAGTTCGAGGGCCGTGACATCGCGCCGCTCTCGGGCCGGGACCTGAAGCCGCTGCGGCGCGACGTCCAGATGATCTTCCAGGACCCCTACAGCTCGCTGAACCCGCGGCACACCGTCGGCTCGATCGTCGGCGCCCCGTTGCGCATCCACAACATGGTGCCCAAGGAGAAGACGCTCGCGCGGGTCCAGGAGCTGCTCGAGATCGTCGGCCTGAACCCGGAGCACTACAACCGCTACCCGAACGAGTTCTCCGGCGGGCAGCGGCAGCGGATCGGCATCGCCCGTGCGCTGGCCCTGCAGCCGAAGCTGATCGTGGCCGACGAGCCGGTCTCCGCGCTCGACGTGTCGATCCAGGCGCAGGTGATCAACCTGCTGCAGGACCTGCAGCGTGAGTTCGACATCGCGTTCCTGTTCATCGCGCACGACCTCGCCGTGGTCCGGCACTTCTGCCCCGAGGTCGCGGTGATGTACCTGGGCAAGATCGTCGAGATCGGCGACCGTGACTCGATCTACACCAACGCCCACCACCCGTACACGCAGGCGCTGCTGTCCGCGGTGCCCGACGTGGGCCAGGCGGTCACCGGTGGTCGGCGCGAGCGGATCCAGCTCACCGGCGACGTCCCCAGCCCGATCGACCCGCCCTCGGGCTGCCGGTTCCGGACCCGGTGCCCGATCGCCCAGGAGATCTGCGCCAAGCACGAGCCGCCTCTGCTGCAGATCGGCAAGCGCCACAAGGTCGCGTGCCACTTCCCGGCGCGGCTCGGCGAGGCACCGCAGCAGCCGGTGACCGCGCGGCTGCTGGGCGTCGACGCCCACGGCCAGCCGGACCCGGGTGCTACCCCGAGCTCGGACCTGGTCGACGGGCCCGGCTACGCCGACACCTGGTTCGACCTGGACGCGAAGACGATCGGCCGAGGCTGACGGGTTGGTTGACTGAGTGGCCGAGGCTGACGCGAGCGACGGCCTCTTCGGCGAGGAGATCGCCGGAGGCCGTCGCGCCGGCACGGGCGGTTCGCTGAGCGACGCCACCCACGCATCCGCACCGCTGGCGGTGCGGATGCGTCCGCGTTCCCTGGACGAGCTGGTCGGGCAGCCGCAGCTGCGCGCCCCGGGCTCGCCGCTACGGCAGCTGGTCGACGGGGACCGCTCCTTGTCGCTGCTGCTCTGGGGGCCGCCCGGCACCGGCAAGACGACCATCGCCTCCATCGTCAGCCGGCAGACCGGCCGTCGCTTCGTGGAGATCTCCGCGGTGCAGGCCGGCGTCAAGGAGGTCCGGGCCGCCATCGACTCGGCCCGCGCCACGCTGGTCGCGACGGGCGAGGAGACGGTCCTCTTCGTCGACGAGGTGCACCGCTTCTCGAAGGCCCAGCAGGACGCGCTGCTGCCGGGCGTGGAGAACCGCTGGGTGACCCTGGTCGCCGCGACCACCGAGAACCCGTCCTTCAGCGTCATCTCGCCGCTGCTCTCGCGCAGCCTGCTGCTGCGCCTGGAGTCGCTGGACGACGACGGGATCCGGGCGGTGCTGGCGAACGCGGTCAGCGACCCGCGCGGCCTGGCGGACGCCTACCGCCTCGACGACGAGGCCCGCGACCACCTGGTCCGACTCGCCGGCGGCGACGCGCGCCGCTCGCTGACCTATCTCGAGGCGGCCGCCGGCGCCGCCTCGTTGGCCGGCGACACGGACGGGGACGGCCGGGTGGTGATCGACCTGTCCACCGCGGAGGCCGCCGCCGACCAGGCCGCGGTCCGCTACGACCGCGACGGCGACCAGCACTACGACGTGATCAGCGCGTTCATCAAGTCGATCCGCGGCTCGGACGCCGACGCCGCCCTGCACTATCTGGCGCGGATGCTCGAGGCGGGGGAGGACCCCCGGTTCATCGCGCGCCGGCTGATCATCTCGGCCAGCGAGGACATCGGACTGGCCGACCCGACGGCGTTGCAGACCGCCGTCGCCGCCGCCCAGGCGGTCCAGCTCATCGGACTGCCCGAGGGGCGGATCACCCTGGCCCAGGCCGTGGTCGCGCTCGCGGTGGCGCCCAAGTCGAACGCGGTGTACCTGGCGGTCGACGAGGCGCTGCGCGACGTGCGGGCCGGGAAGATCGGCGCCGTGCCGCCGCACCTGCGCGACGCCCACTACGCCGGCGCCAAGAAGATCGGCCACGGTGAGGGGTACCGGTACAGCCACGACGCGCCGTACGGGATCGCCACCCAGCAGTACGCGCCCGACGCGGTCGCCGACGCCCGCTACTACCGTCCGACCGAGCTCGGTGCGGAGGCGCAGATCAAGCAGCGGTGGGAGCGGATCCGCTCCATCATTCGCGGCCGATAGTCTTGTCCCCCGTGACCCCCGACCTCTCGCTGCCGTACTGGCTGGCCGCCCTGGCGCTGCTCGCCCTCGTCGGCCTGGCCCTCGCCGTGAGCGTGTTGGCGCGTGGGATCGGGCGGGAGCGGAGGAGGACCACCGAGCTGCTCGCGCAGGCGGCAGCCGACGCCGAGGAGCTGCGGCGCCAGCTGGTCCGGATCGAGGAACAGCTGGGGGCCCAGACGGCGCGGGCCGAGCGGGCGACCCGGGCCGCAGCCGATGGCGGCCAGGTGCCGGCCGTCGCGGACGACCGGGAGTACCTGATCACCGCGCTCGGCCAGGAGCACCGCGAGCCGGCGCCGGTGGTGCCCGCTCCGGTCTTCGCCGACATCGTGCTGCGCGAGTCGGTGATCAAGACCGCCGCGCTGGCCGCCGGCCTGCGACGGGCGCTCTCGCCGGAGGTCCGCAACCGGATCCGCTTCGAGATGAGGCGCGAGGTCAAGCGGGCCCGGAAGCAGCGACGCACCGACCTGCGGCAGGCCCGCCGCGAGTACGAGGCCCGGCAGCGGGCGGGGATGGAGCCGACATGATGGGCCGTGGGATCTGGTTCGGCGCCGGTGTGGCCGCCGGCGTCTACGGCGTGGTCCGTGTCCGCCGCGTCCTCGAGGCGTTCACGGTCGACGGGATGCGCGACCGTGTCGGCGCCGCCTTCGTGGGGGCCCGGATGTTCCGCGAGGAGCTGGAGCAGGGCCGCGTGCACGCCGAGGCGGACCTGCGCGAGCGCTACCGGCTCGCGAGCGCCGGGGCCGACGGGCCGGGCGAGCTGACCGCGGCACCGCACCCCACCCCAGCACTGGCACGACCCAACGAAGCACCTGAGAGAGGCAACGACTGATGACGGGCTACCTGAGCACCGCCGAGATCCGCCGGCGGTTCCTCGCCCACTTCGAGGAGCGGGGGCACACGGTCGTTCCCTCCGCCTCCCTGCTGCTCGACGACCCCAACCTGTTGTTCGTCAACGCCGGCATGGTGCCCTTCAAGCCCTACTTCCTGGGTCAGGAGACGCCGCCGTACGCGCGCGCCACCAGCGTTCAGAAGTGCATCCGCACGCCGGACATCGAGGAGGTCGGCAAGACCACCCGGCACGGCACCTTCTTCGAGATGTGCGGCAACTTCTCCTTCGGCGACTACTTCAAGGAGGGCGCCGTCGAGTTCGCCTGGGAGCTGGTCACGCGCTCCCAGGACCAGGGCGGCTTCGGCTTCGACGAGTCGGTCCTCTACCCGAGCGTCCTGGACGGCGACGACGAGGCGGTGGCGATCTGGAAGAAGGTCACCGGCCTGCCCGACGACCGGATCGTCCGGCTGCCGGCCAAGGAGAACTACTGGTCGATGGGCATCCCCGGACCGGGCGGCCCGTGCTCGGAGATCCTGATCGACCGCGGCCCCGAGTTCGGCGCCGACCGTGACTGGGACGCGGGCGACCGCTACCTCGAGTTCTGGAACCTCGTCTTCATGCAGGACGAGCTCTCCGCGGTCCGATCGAAGTCGGACTTCGACATCGCCGGCCAGCTCCCCAAGAAGAACATCGACACCGGCATGGGCCTCGAGCGCGTCGCCTACCTGCTCCAGGGCAAGGCGAACATGTACGAGACCGACGTGATGTACCCGGTCATCGAGAAGGCCGAGGAGCTGTCGGGCAAGAAGTACGGCGCCGCCTACCCCGACGACGTCCGGTTCCGCGTCGTGGCCGACCACGTGCGCTCGTCGATGATGCTGATCAGCGACGGCGTCACGCCCGGCAACGAGGGCCGCGGCTACGTGCTGCGCCGCCTGCTGCGCCGCGCGATCCGCAACATGCGCCTGCTCGGGTACGGCGACCGCGCGCTGCCCGAGCTGATGCCGGTCTCGCGCGACAGGATGGGCGAGACCTACACCGACCTGCACACCGACTGGGACCGGATCGCGCGGGTCGCGTTCGCCGAGGAGGACGCGTTCCGCAAGACGCTCGCCTCGGGCACGCAGATCTTCGACCTCGCCGCGGGCGAGGTGAAGAAGGCCGGCGCCGCCACCATCCCCGGTGAGAAGGCGTTCGCGCTGCACGACACCTACGGCTTCCCGATCGACCTGACGCTGGAGATGGCCTCGGAGGCGGGGCTCGACGTCGACGAGGCCGGCTTCCGGCAGCTGATGACCGAGCAGCGCGAGCGGGCCAAGGCCGACGCCCGCGCCAAGAAGGGGCAGCACGCCGACACGGGCGTCTACCGCGGGATCCTGGACGCCAACGGCCCCACCCAGTGGCTGGCCTACGAGACGCTGGAGACCGAGTCCACGCCGCTCGCGCTGCTCAAGGAGGGTGTTGCGGTGCCGGTGCTCGCCGGCGGCGAGATCGGCGAGCTGGTGCTGGACCGCACCCCCTTCTACGCCGAGTCCGGCGGCCAGGCCGCCGACGCCGGCGTCATCGAGTTCGCCGGCGGCACGCTCGAGGTGCTCGACGTCCAGCGCCCGGTCCGCGGGCTCGTGGTCCACCAGGTCCGGGTCGTCGACGGCGAGCTGCCCGCGGATGCGTCGCTGCTGCACGCCCGGGTCGACCCGCAGTGGCGCCTCGGCGCCCGCCAGGCGCACTCCGGCACCCACGTGGTGCACGCGGCCCTGCGCGAGGTGCTCGGCCCCACCGCGCTCCAGGCGGGTTCCTACAACCGCCCCGGCTACCTGCGTCTCGACTTCGGCTGGACGCAGGCGCTCCCCGAGGGCCAGGTCAAGGAGATCGAGGAGGTCGCCAACAACGCCCTGCGGGCCGACCTCGCCGTCTCCTGGGACTACATGACCCTGCCCGAGGCCAAGGAGTGGGGCGCGATCGCACTCTTCGGCGAGACGTACGACGAGTCGAAGGTCCGCGTCGTCGAGATCGGCGGCCCCTGGTCGCGCGAGCTCTGCGGCGGCA
This sequence comes from Nocardioides sp. GY 10113, assembly GCF_004919105.1. GTDB lineage: Bacteria > Actinomycetota > Actinomycetes > Propionibacteriales > Nocardioidaceae > Nocardioides. Next base: position 72,720 of record NZ_STGK01000015.1, on the reverse strand, counting down.
CCCACGTCGAGCACTCCAGCCAGATCGGCACCATCGTGGTGACCGGCGAGGCCAGCGTCGGCTCCGGCAACCGCCGGATCGAGGCGCTCACCGGCGTGGAGGGCTTCGCCTACCTGGCCCGCGAGCGGGACGTGGTGAACCAGCTCAACACGCTGCTCAAGGTCCAGTCCGGTGACCTCGTCGGCCGCGTGGGCGACCTGCTCGACCGGCTCAAGCAGACCGAGAAGGAGCTGGAGAGGATCCGGCTGGCGCAACTGCTCTCCGGCGGCGCCGGGCTGGCCGCGGGTGCGGTCGACGTCAACGGCGTGCAGGTCGTGGCCCAGCGCCTCGACGGCGCCGCCGGCGGCGACGTGCGCACGCTCGCGACCGACGTCCGGGGCCGGCTCCCCGGGGACGCACCCGCCGTGGTGGTCCTGATCGGCGTCGCCGACGGCAAGGCCGCCGTGGTGGCGGCCCTGAACGAGGCGGCCCAGGCCCGCGGCCTGGCCGCCGGCGAGCTGGTCCGTGCGGTGGCGCCGTTCATCGACGGTCGCGGCGGCGGCAAGGCCGACATGGCCCAGGGCGGTGGCTCCGACGTCTCCCGGATCGACGAGGCCCTGGCCGCGGTGACGGCCGCCGTCGCGGGCGTCTGAGCACGGGATCGAGCGCAGGTGAGGTACGGCGTACGCCTCGGCGTCGATCCGGGCGACGCCCGGATCGGCGTGGCCCGCTGCGACCCCTCCGGGATGATCGCGACCCCGGTCGAGACGGTGCGCCGCGGGAAGGGCGACCTGCGCCGGATCGCCCAGCTGGTGGCGAGCGAGGAGGCCGTGGAGGTCGTCGTCGGGCTTCCCCGGTCGCTCTCCGGTGCCGAGGGGCCCGCAGCCGTCAAGGTCCGCGAGCTGGCGGCTCGGCTCGCGGCGCGCATCGCGCCGGTGGCGGTCCGCTTGGTCGACGAGCGGCTCACCACGGTCACCGCCGAGGCTATGCTGCGCGACCAGCGCAAGGGACAGAAGCGGCGCGCGATCATCGACCAGGCGGCCGCGGTCGTGATCCTGCAGCACGCGCTGGACACCGAGCGCGCGACCGGGAACCCTCCGGGGGAGCTGGTCGCAACGCCGGGACACTCGGACCCGGACGGCGAGCGAGACGACAGCCCTGCCGGGAGGACCGGCGACTCCGAGGAGACCCATGAGTGACGCAGACGGCGCCCCGGCGCCGGCCCTCCCGCCCGCCTCCCCGCCCGCCTCCCCGTCGACCTTCCCGTCGGGGGCGGCGCCGGCGGCGGTGCCGACGGCCCCTGGCGGACGCCGGGCCGAGCGCGGCGGGCGGCGGGCTGTCCGGTCCCCGCGCCGCGGCGGCTTCGCCGGGCGCGGCCGCTCCGGCTGCGTGCCGATCCTCGTGGTGACCGCGGTGTTCGCGCTGCTGGCGGCGATCTTCCTGCCGCGCGCCTTCGACTCGGTCCGGTCGATGTTCGCCGGCCCGGAGGACTACCCCGGTCCGGGCAGCGGCAAGGTCACCGTGGTGATCGACCCCGGCCAGACCCTCCGCTCGATGGGCTCCGAGCTCGCGGACCTCGACGTGGTGGCCTCCGGCGACGCGTTCGTCGACGCCGCCGCGGAGAACTCCAAGGCGCAGGGCATCCAGGCCGGCACCTACGTGATGAGGAAGCAGATGGCGGCCGCGGACGCCGTCGCCTACCTGGTGGACCCCGGCAACATGCGGGCCACCAAGACCGTCACGATCCCCGAGGGCTCCCGCCTCAGCCAGATCGTCGACGCGATCGTCGCCAAGTCCGACTTCAAGAAGTCCCAGCTCACCGCGCTGCTGAAGTCCCCGTCGAAGATCGGGCTGCCGGCCGAGGCGGAGGGCAACCCCGAGGGCTACCTCTTCCCGGCGACCTACGAGCTGCCCGACGACCTCACGCCGCGGGCGCTGCTCAGCGAGATGGTCGACCTGACCGCGTCGGTGGAGAAGGAGCTGGAGGTGCCCGCCGGTGCGCGTGCGCTCGGCCTGAGCGCGCACGAGCTGATGACGGTGGCCAGCATCCTCGAGCTCGAGGTCAACCGGGCTCAGGACTACCCCAAGGTGGCCCGGGTGATCTACAACCGCCTGGAGATGGGCATGCCGCTCCAGATGGACTCCACGGTGGCCTACGTCAGCAAGCGCGACGGCGACCCGTGGACGACCGCCGAGGAGCGGGCGAGTGACTCGCTCTACAACACCTACCAGCACCCGGGCCTGCCGCCGGGACCGATCGGCTCGCCCGGACGGCAGACGATCCGTGCCGCGCTGCGACCCGCCGACGGCGACTGGCTCTACTTCGTGGCGGACTTCGAGAACGGCGGCACGCTGTTCGCGACCAGCTACTCCGAGCACCAGGCCAACGTCGCGCGGGTCCAGGAGTACTGCCAGACCAGTGACGACTGCTGATGCCGGCGCCTGACCCCGTGTCGGACCCCGGGGCGGAGCGCGGGGGCGGACCGGTCGTTCCGCGCTGCGCGGTGCTGGGGGACCCGGTCGCGCACTCGCTGTCGCCGACCCTGCACCGCGCCGGCTACGCCGCCCTCGGCCTCTCCGCGTCGTACGACGCGGTGCGGGTGCCCGCGGGCGGTCTGGCCGCGGTGCTCGCCGGCCTCGGACCCGACTGGCGTGGCCTGTCGGTCACCGCGCCGCTCAAGCGCGAGGCGCTCGAGCTGGCCGCGAGCAGCACCGACCGGGCGCGGCTGGCCGGCGGCGCCAACACGCTGCTCCGCATCGACGGGACCGACTGGGCAGCCGACAACACCGACCTGCCCGGCGCGGTGGCTGCGATCCGCGAGCGCTACGACGGCCCGGTGCACACCGCGGTGATCCTCGGCGCGGGAGCGACCGCGGCCTCCACCGGCCTGGCGCTGGCCGAGCTCGGCGCTCGCCGGATCGTGGTGGCCGCCCGTGACGCCGGGCGTGCCACGCCGACGCTGGCCGCCATCGCGGCGCACCCGGGGCGCCCCGAGGTGACCCACGCCGACCTCGCCGGGTGCGACCGGGGCGCCGCCGAGGTGGTGGTCTCCACCATCCCGGCGGCGGCGCAGGAGCCGGCCCTGGTCGCGCGGTTCGCGGACGCGCCGGTGCTCTTCGAGGTGCTCTACGACCCGTGGCCGACGCCGTTGGCCGCGGCGGCCGGCGGCGCGCTGGTCTCGGGCCTGGACCTGCTGCTGCACCAGGCCTACCTGCAGTTCGAGGCCTTCACCGGGCGGGCCGCGCCGCGCGCCGCGATGCGCGCCGCCGGCGAGAGCGCTCTCGCCGAACGGGCCGCGGGCCGCGCCGCGGCACAGTAGGTTGCCGGGCGTGGAGTGGCACCTGGGGGCCGCGGCCCTCTGCGCCGCCGCGGGGACGTTCGGTGGGACGCTGGTCCCGCGGATGATCGCCGCGCTGCCGGAGCCCGAGCCGGATCCGGACGAGGATCCCGGCGACTTCCCGGCCAAGGTGCCCTACGCCGAGCTCGCCTCGCGCCCACGGCTGGCGTGGGGTTGCGCGGCCGCGTGCACGCTCGCCGCGGGGCTCCTCGGCGGCGTCGTCGGGTGGAGCTGGGCCTTGACCTGGCTGCTGGTCCTGGTGCCGGTCTGCTGTGCCCTGGCCGTCGTCGACTACGTGACCTGGTACCTCCCCTCGCGCCTGATCTGGCCCACCGCCGCGATCGTCGCGGTCCTGGTCGCGGTGGGCGCCGCCGCCGTCGGACGGCCCGAGGTGCTGGTCGCCGGGGCGGTGGGGTTCCTCGGCCTGGGCGGCTACTACGGCCTGCTGTGGCTGGCCAGCCCGCGGATCATGGCGTTCGGCGACGTTCGCCTCGGCGCGCTGCTCGGGCTGGGTCTCGGGCCGTTCGGCGTACCGACGGTGGTGGCGTCGGTGCTCGCGGCGGCGGTGCTCGGCGCGGTGGCGCTGCTGCCGCTGCGTCGCGCGGGCAACGCCATCAGGCGCCACATCCCGTTCGGTCCGTTCCTCGCGCTGGGCGCGCTCGCCGGCGTGCTCCTGGGACAGGTCCCGATCCCCGGCTGACACCGTGGGAGACTCCTCCCATGCTGCGCTGGTTGACTGCCGGGGAGTCCCACGGACCCTCGCTCGTCGCGATCCTGGAGGGCCTCCCGGCCCACGTGGAGATCACGACCGATGACATCGCCGACTCCCTCGCCCGCCGACGCCTCGGCTACGGACGCGGCGCCCGGATGAAGTTCGAGGCCGACGAGGTCCGGATCATCGGCGGCGTCCGCCACGGCGAGTCCCAGGGCGGCCCGGTCGCCATCGAGGTCGGCAACACCGAGTGGCCCCGCTGGGAGAAGGTGATGGCCGCCGACCCGGTCGACCCCGAGGAGCTGGCCTCGCTGGCCCGCAACGCCCCGCTGACCCGGCCCCGGCCCGGCCACGCGGACCTCGCCGGCATGCAGAAGTACGACTTCGAGGACGCCCGCCCGATCCTGGAGCGCGCCTCCGCCCGCGAGACCGCCGCCCGGGTCGCCCTCGGTCGGGTGGCCAGCAACTTCCTGGCGCAGACCGTGGGCGCCACGGTCGTCTCGCACGTGCTGGAGATCGGCGGGGTGCGCACCCCGGGCACCGAGCTGCCCACCCTCGACGACGTCGCGCGGCTCGACGAGGACCCGGTGCGCTGCTTCGACGCCGACGGTTCGAAGGCGATGGTCGAGCGGATCGACCAGGCCCACAAGGACGGCGACACCCTCGGCGGCGTCGTCGAGGTCGTCGTGCACGGCCTTCCGCCGGGTCTCGGCTCGCACGTGCACTGGGACCGGCGCCTCGACGCCCGCCTGGCCGGCGCGCTGATGGGCATCCAGGCGATCAAGGGGGTCGAGGTCGGCGACGGCTTCGAGCTCGCCGCCACGCCCGGCTCGCTGGCCCACGACGAGATCGTCCCCACCGACGAGGGGCTGCGCCGGGTCTCCGGCCGCTCCGGCGGCACCGAGGGCGGCATGACCACCGGCGAGGTGCTGCGGGTCCGGGCCGCCATGAAGCCCATCGCCACGGTGCCGCGCGCCCTGCGCACCGTGGACCTGGCCACCGGCGAGGAGTCCGTCGCGCACCACCAGCGCTCGGATGTCTGCGCGGTCCCGGCGGCCGGCATCGTGGCCGAGGCGATGGTCGCCCTGGTCCTGGCCGACGCGGTGATCGAGAAGTTCGGCGGCGACTCGGTGGCCGAGACGCGGCGAAACGCCCAGGGGTACCTGGACGCGCTGAGGTACCGGTGAGCCAGGCCGGCCGACAGCCGCTGGTCGTCCTGGTCGGCCCGATGGGCGCCGGCAAGTCGACCGTCGGCGCGCTGCTCGCCTCGGCGTTCGGCGTCACCGGCCGCGACACCGACACCGACGTAGAGACGAGCGCCGGCCGGAGCGTCGCCGACATCTTCGTCAGCGACGGCGAGGAGCGGTTCCGCGAGCTCGAGCGCGCTGCCGTCGCGACCGCGCTCGCCGACCACGACGGCGTTCTCTCGCTCGGCGGGGGAGCGGTGCTCGACCCCGGCACCCGGGCGCTGCTCGCCGACTACCGTGCCGCCGGCGGAGCCGTGGTGTTCCTCCGGGTCGGCCTGGCCGACGCGGTGAAGCGGGTCGGCCTGGGCACCTCCCGGCCGCTGCTGCTCGGCAACGTCCGTGGCCGGATCAAGGCGCTGCTCGAGGAGCGCACCCCGGTCTACGACTCCGTCGCCTCCCACACCGTCGACACCGACGGCCGCGATCCGCAGGACGTGGCCCGCGAGATCCAGGAGCTGATCGCCCGGTGAGCACCCACCCCGCGCCGACCACCATCACCGTCGCCACCGCCGCGCCGTACGACGTGCTGGTCGGTCACGGCGCGCTCGACCGGCTGCCCGCGCTGCTGCCTGCCGGCGCGCAGCGCGTCGCCGTCGTCTGCCCGGAGTCGCTCGAGGGCCTGCTCGACCGGGTGCTGGACGCCTATCCGGCGCTCGCCGAGGAGTACGACGTCACGGTGCTGCAGATCCCCGACGGGGAGGAGGCCAAGACCGCCGAGACGGCCTCGGCCTGCTGGGACGCGCTCGGCGAGGAGGGGTTCACCCGCTCCGACGTGGTGGTCACCCTCGGCGGGGGTGCCACCACCGACCTGGGCGGCTTCGTGGCGGCCACCTGGCTGCGCGGGGTCGCCGTGGTGCACGTGCCGACCACGCTGCTCGCGATGGTCGACGCCGCGGTCGGCGGCAAGACCGGCATCAACACCGATGTCGGCAAGAACCTGGTCGGCTCCTTCCACGAGCCCGTCGGCGTGCTCTGCGACCTCGCCCTGCTGGACACGCTCCCGCGTGAGGAGCTCGTCTCCGGACTGGCCGAGGTGATCAAGGCCGGCTTCATCGCCGATCCCGCGATCCTCGACCTGGTCGAGGCGACCGATCCAGCCGACCTCACCGCCGACTCCCCGGCGCTGCGCGAGCTGGTCGAGCGCGCCATCCGGGTCAAGGCCGACGTCGTCGCCGGCGACCTGAAGGAGACCGCTGGAGCCGCCGGCGCGGCCCACCCGGGGCGCGAGACGCTCAACTACGGGCACACGCTCGGGCACGCCATCGAGCGGGCCTCCGGCTACGCGCTGCGCCACGGCGAGGCTGTGGCGATCGGGTGCGTCTACGTCGCCGAGCTGGCCGCCCGCACCGGCGGACTGGACGCCGCCGTGGTCGAGCGGCACCGCAGCGTGCTGGCCCGCGTGGGCCTGCCCACGTCGTACGGCGGGGAGGCGACGTTCGAGGAGCTGCTGTCCGCGATGGCGGTCGACAAGAAGGCCCGCGGATCGGTGATCCGGTTCGTGGTCCTCGAGGACCTCGCCCGTCCGGTCGTGCTCGCCGGGCCGTCGGAGGACGACCTCCGGGCCGCGTTCGAGGCGGTGTCCCGGTGACCCGGGTGCTGGTGCTCAACGGTCCCAACCTGGGTCGCCTGGGCCGGCGCCAGCCGGAGATCTACGGTGCCACGACGTACGACGAGCTCGCCGAGCTCTGCGAGGGCTGGGGCGCCGAGCTCGGGCTCGAGGTCGAGGTCCGGCAGACCAACCACGAGGGCGACCTCCTGGACTGGCTCAACGACGCCGCCGACGAGCAGACGCCGGTGGTGCTCAACGCCGCCGCCTGGACGCACTACTCCTACGCCCTCTACGACGCCTGCGCGCAGCTCGTCGCGCCGCTGGTCGAGGTGCACATCTCCGACCCGGGGCAGCGTCCCGAGGTGTTCCGGCACACCTCGGTGGTCACCCCGCACGCGGCGACCGTGATCGCGGGGCAGGGCATCGACGGCTACCGGCAGGCGCTCGAGTTCCTCGCGGCCGGCTGACCGGGGCCGGCGAACCGGTGGATCCCGGCCCCGCCCGGATCCACCGATCGCCGCGTAGCAGCCGAGAATCGGTGGATCCAGGTTCAGCGGACTAGACTTGCTCGCTGGCTCGCGTGCGGGCCCACGCGCGCGCCCCGGGCCCGACCCCGTGCGGCACGCACCTTTGACATCGCCCATCCCTGCATCGGAGAAGACGAACGCATGGCAACCACGAACGACCTGAAGAACGGCATGGTGCTGAAGATCGACGGCCAGCTCTGGCAGGTGGTCGAGTTCCAGCACGTGAAGCCCGGCAAGGGCCCGGCGTTCGTGCGCACCAAGATCAAGAACGTGGAGTCGGGCAAGAACGTCGACAAGACCTTCAACGCCGGCACCAAGGTCGAGACCGCCACGGTCGACCGCCGCACGTACCAGTACCTCTACAACGACGGTACGAACTACGTCTTCATGGACACCGACACCTACGACCAGATCGAGGTCACCCCCGAGATCGTCGGCGACGCGAAGAACTTCCTGCTGGAGAACGCCGAGGCGATCGTGGCGATGAACGAGGGCCGCGTCCTCTTCATCGAGCTCCCCGCCTCCGTCGAGCTCGTGATCACCTACACCGAGCCCGGCGTGGTCGGCGACTCCGCCACCGGCCGCACCAAGCCCGCCACCGTCGAGACCGGCCACGAGATCCAGGTGCCGCTCTTCGTCGAGCAGGGCGAGAAGGTCAAGGTCGACACCCGCGACTCCTCCTACCTCGGCCGCGTCAAGGGCTGATCGGACCCGATGAGCGCACGTACGAAGGCCCGCAAGCGGGCCTTGGACCTCCTCTTCGCCGCCGACCTGCGCGGCGAGAGCGGGGTGGACGGCCTCGAGCGGGCGGTCGCCGAGGGCAACGCCCCGACCAACCCCTACACCGCGGTGCTGGTGCGGGGCGTGGTGGCCCACCAGGCCCGGATCGACGAGGTGCTGCGCCAGTTCGCGCAGGGCTGGTCCCTCGAGCGGATGCCCGCGGTCGACCGCAACGTTCTCCGGCTCGGTGTCTGGGAGCTGCTGTACGCCGAGGACGTGCCCGACGCGGTCGCGGTCAGCGAGGCGATGAGCCTGGTCACCGACCTGTCGACCGACGAGTCGCCGGCCTTCGTCAACGGCGTGCTGGGCGCGATCCAGCGCGGCAAGGAGAGCCTGGTCTGAGCACCGGCCCGGGCTGACGCCCGTCACGGTCACGAAGCCCCGTCCGCCACCCGGCGGGCGGGGCTTCGGCATGCCGCGGCCGGTCGCTCCGGCCGTCCGGCGCCGACGGTGTAGACGGCCGGGCGGCGAGCGGTCAGTATCAGGGCGTGGGTAGGCGGATCCTGATCACACTCGCGGCCGTCGTCGCGGTGGTCGTCGCGCTGGGCGCGGCGCTCCTCGGTGCGGTGGGCCCGCGGGGGAGCCTGCCCACGGCGGCGGCCGAGGAGGTGTGCACGGTCTACCTGGCCGTCTGGACCGGCGGCCCCACCGACCAGCCGCCCTCCCCGGACGCCGACGGCTGGAACTTCACGAACGGCCAGCCTCAGGGGCCCGTGCACGGCGGGCACGCGGTCGACGAGCCCTACTTCGTCTCGCAGGGCGGCTCCGGCAACGGGCAGTGGTTCATGCAGTACGAGGTGTGCGAGGAGGTCACGCCGACCGAGTCCACGGTCACCACGGAGCCGACGACCGAGCCGACGACGGAGCCGACGACGGAGCCGGTCACTCCGCCGACGACCGAGCCGACGACCGAGCCGACGACGGAGCCGGTCACTCCGCCGACGACGGAGCCGACGACCGAGCCGACGACCGAGCCGACGACCGGGCCGACGACCGAGCCGACCACGGAGCCGATCACCCCGCCGACGACGGGGCCGACGTCCGGCACGACGACCGCCACGACCGGCACCACGCCGCCGACGACCGCCACGACCGCCACGACGACGCCGACGCGGGTGCCGACGACCGGCGCCACCCGGCCCGGCAACGTGCTCCCGACCGTGGCCGCCACCCGGCGGGAGGAGCCGCGGAAGGCCCCGGCGGCGCCGCCGAACCACCTGCCCCGGCTGCCCGGCAGCGGCAACTAGGTGCGCTGGCCGCGCCACGAACGGCCAACCTCGCTTCACCTCGGCGCCTCTGGCCTGAGTCATCGCCGATCCGTACTGTCGTGTCATGCCCGACAGCCCGGACCCGGCGGCGCCCGCCCAGACCGTCGACGTGGTCGTGATCGGCACCGGACCGGGCGGTGAGCACCTCGCCGGCGAGCTCGCCCGGGACGGCCTGGAGGTCGTCGCCGTGGACCGCCGCCTCGTCGGCGGCGAGTGTCCCTACTTCGGGTGCATACCGTCGAAGATCATGATCCGCGCCGCCAACACGCTGGCCGAGGCTCGTCGCGTGGCCGGCACGGCCGGCACGGCCGAGGTCGCTCCGGACTGGGCGCCGGTCGCCCGCCGGATCCGCGAGGAGGCGACGGACGACTGGGACGACCGGGTCGCCGTCGAACGGCTCGAGTCGGCCGGCGCGCGGTTCGTCCGCGGCACCGCGCGCCTGACCGGCCCCGGTGAGGTCGTCGTCGAGACCGGCCGCGGCCCGGTGACGCTGCGCGCCCGGCGCGGGGTGGTGCTCAACACCGGCACCGATCCCGCGGTGCCGCCGATCGAGGGGCTGGCCGCGACGCCGTACTGGACCAACCGGGACGCGATGCGGGTCCGCGACCTGCCGGCCCGCCTCACCGTGCTGGGCGGGGGAGCGATCGGCTGCGAGCTGGCGCAGGCCTTCGCCCGCTTCGGCGTCGAGGTCACCGTGCTCGAGGCCGGACCGCGGATCCTCGGCCCGGAGGAGCCGGAGGCCGCCGAGGTCGTCGCCGCGGCGCTCTCCGCAGACGGCATCACCGTCCGGGCCGGTACGACGGTGACCCGGGTCAGCCACGCCGACGGGGTGTTCTCGGTCGAGACCGACGGCGACACGGTGGCGTGCGAGGCGCTCCTGGTGGCGGCGGGGCGGCGCAGCAACCTCGCCGACCTGGGCCTGGAGTCGGTCGGGCTGGACCCGGCCGCGCGGTTCCTGACGGTCGACGAGCGGATGCGCGCGGGCGAGGGCCTGTGGGCGATCGGCGACATCACCGGCGAGGGCGCCTTCACGCACATGTCGATGTACCAGGCAGCGGTGGCGCTGCGGGACCTGCGCGGCGAGGACGGGCCGTGGGCCGACTACCGCGCGGTCAGCCGGGTGACGTTCACCGACCCCGAGGTGGGTGCGGTCGGCCTGACGGAGGCGCAGGCCCGCGCCGCCGGCCTCGAGGTGGCCGTCGGCCGCACCGACCTCACCGCGTCCTCGCGCGGCTGGATCCACGGGCCGGGACCGGACGGCACCGCCAACAGCGGCCTGGTGAAGCTGGTCGCCGACGCCGGGCGTGGGGTGCTGGTCGGTGCCACCACCGCGGGGCCCAGCGGCGGGGAGATGATCGGCCTCCTGGTGGCGGCCGTGCACGCCCAGGTGCCGATCGAGACGCTGCGCACCATGATCTACGCGTACCCGACGTTCCACCGGGCGATCGAGAGCGCGCTGGCGGAGCTGTGAGCCACGCCTCGAAACGCGACGCGCGAGCGCGCCCGTTTGGCCCCGCGCTCCCCGCAACCGGTAGTGTCTGGAGTCGTTCAGACATCCTTTAACGAGCCGTCCCGTGAGGCGGAGAAGGAGGTCAGGCAGGCGCATGCCTACCCAGCCGCAGGTCCATGATCAGCTCGACACCGGGCGCGTCGTCCTCGACGCCGGTGACATCTCCCGGGCACTGACCCGCATCTCGCACGAGATCCTCGAGCGCAACAAGGGCGCCGAGAACCTCCTGCTCCTCGGCCTGCACACGCGCGGCGTCCCGCTCGCCCAGCGCCTGGCCGAGCGCATCGCCGAGGTCGAGGGCGCGACGGTCCCGACCGGGTCGCTGGACGTCACGATGTACCGCGACGACCTCCGCTCCCACCCGACCCGGGCCCCGCACAAGACCGACCTGCCCGCCTCCGGGATCGACGGCAGGACCGTGGTGCTCGTCGACGACGTGCTCTACTCCGGGCGCACCATCCGCGCCGCGCTGGACGCGCTGAGCGACCTGGGCCGGCCGGCCGTCGTCCGGCTGGCGGTGCTGGTCGACCGCGGTCACCGCGAGCTCCCGATCCGCGCCGACTTCGTCGGCAAGAACCTGCCCACCGCCCGCAGCGAGCGGGTCGGGCTGCGGCTGCACGAGACCGACGGGGCCGACGAGGTCCGCATCTACGACATCGCCGCCGGCCAGCCCGCCGGTGAGACCCGCGCGGCGGAGACTGGGGGAGACGCGTGACCCGGCACCTGCTCAGCATCGACGACCTGGATGCGGCCGGGATCGAGGAGATCTTCGAGACCGCCGCCGAGATGCACGACGTCCAGCGTCGCGCCGTGAAGAAGCTCCCCGCGCTGCGGGGCCGCACGGTCATCAACCTGTTCTTCGAGGACTCCACCCGGACCCGGTCCAGCTTCGAGATCGCCGGCAAGTGGCTCTCCGCCGACGTGATCAACCTGTCCGCCAAGGGCAGCAGCGCGAGCAAGGGCGAGAGCCTGCGCGACACCGTGCTCACCGTCACCGCGATGGGCATCGACGGCCTGGTGGTGCGCCACTCCGCCAGCGGAGCCGCGCACCAGATCAGCCAGTGGATCGACGTGCCCGTGATCAATGCCGGCGACGGCATGCACGAGCACCCCACCCAGGCGCTGCTCGACGCCTACACGCTGACCCGGCGGCTCGGCTCGCTGGAGGGCCGCCACGTCGTCCTGGTCGGCGACCTGACGCACAGCCGGGTGTTCCGCAGCAACATCAAGAGCCTGCTCAAGCTCGGCGCCAGCGTCACCGTGGTCGCGCCGCCGACCCTGATGCCGGCCGGTGTCGGCGACTGGTCGAAGTCGGTCGGGTTCGACCTCTCCTACGACCTCGACAGCGTGCTGCCCACGGCCGACGCCGTGATGATGCTGCGCGTCCAGCGCGAGCGGATGAGCGGCGGCTACTTCCCGACCGCCCGGGAGTACACCGTCGGCTACGGCCTGACCCGCGACCGCCTCGCGCTGCTCGGCCCCGACACCCCGATCCTGCACCCCGGCCCGATGAACCGCGGGCTGGAGATCTCGGCCGACGCCGCCGACGCGGTGGGCCGCTCGGTCGTCCTCGACCAGGTCTCGGCCGGCGTCGCCGTCCGGATGTCCGTCCTGTACCACCTGCTCACCGGGGAGGAGAGCGCATGAGTGCCCAGCCTGTCGAGAAGCACAGCCCCTACTTGATCAAGGGCGCCCGCCTGCTCGGCGCCGACGCCGCGGACGTGCTCGTGGCCGACGGCGTGATCCGCGAGATCGGCACGCTGAGCGCCGACGCGGAGACGCGGACCATCGACGCCGACGGCCTGGTCCTGCTGCCCGGCCTCGTCGACCTGCACACCCACCTGCGCGAGCCGGGCCGCGAGGACGCCGAGACGGTGCTGACCGGCTCCCGCGCCGCCGCCGTGGGTGGCTTCACCGCGGTGCTGGCGATGGCCAACACCAACCCGGTCACCGACACCGCCGAGGCGGCCGAGCGCGTCTACGACCTGGGCCGCTCCGTCGGCCTGGTCGACGTGCAGCCGGTCGGCGCGGTGACCAAGGCACTGGCGGGCGAGGAGCTCGCGGAGCTCGGGCTGATGGCCCGCTCGCGCGCCCAGGTGCGCGTCTTCTCCGACGACGGCAAGTGCGTCCACGACGCCCGCGTGATGCGCCGCGCGCTGGAGTACGTCAAGGCGTTCGGCGGCGTGATCAGCCAGCACAGCCAGGACCCGGACCTCGCCGGCCCCAGCGCCTGCTGCCACGAGGGTGAGCTCTCCGGCCGGCTCGGCCTGCCCGGCTGGCCCGGCGTCGCCGAGGAGGTCATCGTCGCGCGCGACGTGATGCTGGCCCGGCACACCGGCAGCCGCGTCCACGTCGCGCACGTCTCCACCGCCGGCAGCGTCGAGGTGATCCGCTGGGCCAAGGCGCAGGGCATCGACGTCACGGCCGAGGTCACGCCGCACCACCTGCTGCTCACCACGGACCTGCTCACCGGCTACGACCCGACGTTCAAGGTCAACCCGCCGCTGCGGCCCGACGAGGACGTGCAGGCGCTGCGCGCCGCGCTGGCCGACGGCACCATCGACGCCGTCGCCACCGACCACGCGCCGCACGCCCGGCACGACAAGGAGCACGCCTTCGTCGACGCCGCCTTCGGCATGCTCGGCCTGGAGACCGCCCTGCCGGTGGTCGCCACCGTGATGGTCGAGAGCGGCCAGATGGGCTGGGCCGACGTCGCTGCCGCGATGAGCACCACCCCGGCCCGGATCGCCGGGCTGGCCGGCCACGGGCGGCCGATCGCGGTCGGCGAGCCCGCCAACCTGACCCTGGTCGACCCGGCGGCGGAGGTGACCGTCGACCGCGACCGATCGGTCTCCCTGTCCCGCAACAACCCCTGGCACGGCCGCTCCCTCACGGGTGCCGTCCACTCGACCCTGCTGCGCGGCGTACCGACCGTGCTGGAAGGAGACCTGGCATGACCGGCACCCCCACCGGCGAGGCGCTGCTCGTCCTCGAGGACGGCCGCGTCTTCCGCGGCGAGGCCTACGGCGCGACCGGCGAGACGTTCGGCGAGGCCGTCTTCAACACCGGCATGACCGGCTACCAGGAGACCCTGACCGACCCCTCCTACCACCGCCAGATCGTGGTGATGACCGCTCCGCACATCGGCAACACCGGCGTCAACGACGAGGACCCCGAGTCGGCCCGCATCTGGGTCTCCGGCTACGTCGTCCGCGACCCCGCCCGCCGGGCCAGCAACTGGCGCAGCGAGCGCAGCCTCGACGAGGAGCTGGTCGCCCAGGGGATCGTCGGCATCAGCGGCATCGACACCCGCGCGCTCACCCGCCACCTGCGCGAGCGCGGCGCGATGCGGGCCGGCATCTCCAGCACCGAGACCGACCCGCAGGCCCTGCTCGAGCGGGTCAAGGCGTCCGCCCAGATGGCCGGCGCCGAGCTCTCCGGAGAGGTCTCCACGGGCGAGGCCTACGTGGTGCCGGCACAGGGGGAGAAGCGGCACACCGTCGTCGCCCTCGACCTCGGCATCAAGGCGATGACGCCCTACCGGATGGCCGAGCGCGGCATCGAGGTGCACGTGCTGCCCGCCACCGCCACCCTCGAGGAGGTGCAGGCGGTCGCCCCCGACGGTCTGTTCTTCTCCAACGGCCCCGGCGACCCGGCCGCGACCACCGGCCAGGTCGAGCTGCTCCGCGGCGCGCTGGCCGCCGGGATCCCCTACTTCGGGATCTGCTTCGGCAACCAGCTCTTCGGTCGGGCCCTCGGCTTCGGCACGTACAAGCTCAAGTACGGCCACCGCGGCATCAACCAGCCGGTGATCGACCGCACCACCGGCAAGGTCGAGGTGACCGCGCATAACCACGGCTTCGCCGTGGACGCCCCGCTCGAGGGCTCGACCACCACGCCGTACGGCGAGGCGACCGTCAGCCACGTCTGCCTCAACGACGACGTGGTCGAGGGCCTCGAGCTCCGTGACCCCGACGGAGGGCTGAAGGCCTTCTCCGTCCAGTACCACCCCGAGGCCGCCGCCGGCCCGCACGACGCGGCGTACCTCTTCGACCGGTTCGTCGACCTGATGGACGGAAAGGCCTGACATGCCCAAGCGCGAGGACATCAAGTCCGTCCTGGTGATCGGGTCCGGCCCGATCGTCATCGGCCAGGCCTGCGAGTTCGACTACTCCGGCACCCAGGCCTGCCGGATCCTCAAGGAGGAGGGCCTGCGGGTCATCCTGGTCAACTCCAACCCGGCGACGATCATGACCGACCCGGAGTTCGCCGACGCCACCTACGTCGAGCCGATCACCCCCGAGTTCGTCGAGAAGGTGATCGCCAAGGAGCGCCCCGACGCGATCCTCCCGACCCTGGGCGGTCAGACCGCGCTCAACACCGCCACGGCCCTCCACGAGAACGGCGTACTGGAGAAGTACGGCGTCGAGATGATCGGTGCCTCCTTCGAGGCGATCCACCGCGGCGAGAACCGAGAGCTGTTCAACGACATCGTCCGCAAGGTCGGTGGCGAGGTCTGCCGCTCGTTCATCTGCCACAGCATGGACGAGGTCGAGAAGGCCACCGAGGAGCTCGGCTTCCCTGTCGTCATCCGGCCCTCGTTCACCATGGGCGGCCTGGGCTCGGGCATCGCGTTCGACGCCGAGGACCTGCGCCGCATCGCCGGCGCCGGGCTCTCGGCCTCGCCGACCACCGAGGTGCTCATCGAGGAGTCGATCCTCGGCTGGAAGGAGTACGAGCTGGAGGTGATGCGCGACAAGAACGACAACGTCGTCATCATCTGCTCCATCGAGAACTTCGACCCGGTCGGCGTGCACACCGGCGACTCGATCACCGTCGCGCCGGCGATGACGCTCACCGACCGTGAGTACCAGCACCTGCGCAACCTGGCCATCGGCGTGATCCGCGAGGTCGGCGTCGACACCGGTGGCTGCAACATCCAGTACGCCGTCAACCCGGAGAACGGCCGCGTCATCGTCATCGAGATGAACCCGCGCGTCTCCCGCTCCTCCGCGCTGGCCTCGAAGGCGACCGGCTACCCGATCGCGAAGATCGCCGCCAAGGTGGCCATCGGCTACACCCTCGACGAGATCGAGAACGACATCACCGCCGGCCCGCTGGGCTCCACCGCGGCCTCGTTCGAGCCGACCCTGGACTACGTGGTGGTCAAGGTTCCCCGCTTCGCGTTCGAGAAGTTCCCGACCGCCGACTCCACGCTGACCACCCACATGAAGTCCGTCGGCGAGGCGATGTCGATCGGCCGCAACTTCTCCGAGGCGCTCAACAAGGCGCTGCGCTCGATGGAGTCGAAGGGCTCGGCCTTCACCTGGGCCGGCGAGTGCGGTGACAAGGACGCCCTCCTCGCGGAGGTCAAGCGTCCGCACGACGGTCGGATCCAGAAGCTGATGCTCGCCATCCGCGCGGGTGCCACGCCCGAGGAGATCTTCGAGGCCACCAGGATCGACCCCTGGTACGTCGACCAGCTCTTCCTGCTCAACGAGGTCGCCACGACGGTGGGCGACGCCGCCGAGCTCGACGAGCGGACGCTGCGGCTCGCCAAGCGGCACGGCTTCTCCGACATCCAGATCGGCGAGATCCGCGGCCTCAGCGAGTCCGAGGTCCGCGCCGTGCGCCACGCGACCGGGATCCGGCCGGTCTTCAAGACCGTCGACACCTGCGCCGCCGAGTTCGAGGCGCGGACGCCGTACTACTACTCGTCCTACGACGAGGAGACCGAGGTCGTCCCGCGTGAGCGCGAGGCCGTCATCATCCTCGGCTCGGGTCCGAACCGCATCGGTCAGGGCATCGAGTTCGACTACTCCTGCGTGCACGCCTCGCAGGAGCTGTCGAAGGCCGGCTACGACACGATCATGGTCAACTGCAACCCGGAGACCGTGTCCACCGACTACGACACCTCCGACCGGCTCTACTTCGAGCCGCTGACGCTCGAGGACGTCCTCGAGATCGTCGAGGCCGAGCGGGCCGCGGGGCCGATCGCCGGCGTGATCGCCACCCTCGGCGGCCAGACCCCGCTGGGCCTGGCCCAGGGGCTGCAGGACGCCGGGATCCCGATCGTGGGCACGAGTCCCGAGGCGATCCACCTGGCCGAGGAGCGCGGTGCCTTCGGTCGGATCCTGGCCGACGCCGGCCTGGTCGCCCCGAAGCACGGCACGGCGGTCTCGTTCGAGGACGCCCGCGAGATCGCGCACTCGATCGGCTACCCGGTGCTGGTGCGCCCGTCGTACGTCCTCGGCGGCCGCGGCATGCAGATCGTCTACTCCGACGAGATGCTGGAGACCTACCTCGAGGCGGCGACCGAGCTGATCAGCGAGGACCGCCCGGTCCTGATCGACCGGTTCGTCGACGACGCGGTCGAGATCGACGTCGACGCCCTGTACGACGGCGAGGAGCTCTTCCTCGGCGGCGTCATGGAGCACATCGAGGAGGCCGGCATCCACTCCGGTGACTCCTCGTGCGCCCTGCCGCCGATCACCCTGGGCCGGAGCGAGATCGAGCGGATCCGCACCGCCACCGAGGCGATCGCCGAGGGCGTCGGCGTGCGCGGGCTGATCAACATCCAGTTCGCCCTGGGCGCCGACGTGCTCTACGTGATCGAGGCCAACCCGCGCGCCAGCCGCACGGTGCCGTTCGTCTCCAAGGCCACCGGGACCTCGCTGGCCAAGGCCGCGTCCCGGGTGATGCTCGGCGCCACGATCGCCGAGCTGCGGGCCGAGGGCCTGCTCCCGGCGACCGGCGACGGCGGGCTGCTGCCGGCCGACGCGCCGATCGCGGTCAAGGAGGCCGTGCTCCCGTTCAACCGGTTCCGGACCAAGCAGGGGCAGTTCGTCGACAGCGTCCTGGGTCCGGAGATGAAGTCGACCGGCGAGGTGATGGGCTTCGACGCGCACTTCGGCACGGCGTTCGCCAAGGCCGAGGCCGGAGCGTTCGGGCCGCTGCCGCTCGGCGGCAAGGTCTTCATCTCGATCGCCAACCGCGACAAGCGGACCATGGTCTTCCCCGCCCGCGTCCTGGCCGACTACGGCTTCGACCTGCTGGCCACCGAGGGCACGGCCGAGGTGCTGCGGCGCAACGGCATCCCCTCGACCGTGGTGCGCAAGCACTCCTCGGGCCCCGGCCCCGATGGCGAGCGGACCATCGTGGGCATGATCCAGGACGGCGAGATCGACCTGATCGTCAACACCCCGAACGGCTCCTCGGCCGACGGGCGCCACGACGGGTACGACATCCGCGCCGCCGCGGTGCTGACCGGCACCCCCTGCATCACCACCGTGCAGGGTGCCGCGGCCGCGGTCCAGGGGATCTCCGCCCTGCGAGCGGGGGAGATCGGCGTGCGATCCCTGCAGGACTGGAGCCGGGCGCGCGAGGCCGCCCGGTGAGCGGAGCCGTCTACGACGCGCTCTTCCGGCACGGCTTCGTCCACGTCGACCCCGAGAAGGCGCACCACCTGGGCTTCGGCGCGATCCGCGCCGCGGGCCCGGTGCTGCGTCGGATGACGCTGCCCGGCGCGCCGGTGGAGGCGTTGGGGCTGACGTTCCCCAACGTGCTCGGCCTGGCCGCCGGGTTCGACAAGCAGGGGTTGGCCTACGCGGCACTGGCCGGCCTCGGCTTCGGCCATGTCGAGATCGGCACCGTCACCGCGCTGGCCCAGCCCGGCAACCCGCAGCCGCGGATGTTCCGGCTCCCCGAGGACCGGGCGATCGTGAACCGGATGGGCTTCAACAACGATGGCGCCCACGCGGTCTCCCGGCGGCTCGCCGAGTCCCGGGGCCCGGTCGGCTCGGGCCCGGTCGGCACCCCCGGGCGGCCGGTGCTGGGGATCAACATCGGCAAGTCCAAGGTGGTCCCCGACGAGGACCAGGCCGCGGTCGAGGCCGACTACGAGACCTCCACCCGCCAGCTGGCCCGGTTCGCGGACTACCTGGTGGTCAACGTCAGCTCGCCGAACACGCCCGGTCTGCGGAACCTGCAGTCGGTGGAGAAGCTGGCCCCGCTGCTGTCGCACGTCCGCCGCGTCGCGGACGAGAGCACGGCCGATCGGCGGGTGCCGCTGCTGGTCAAGATCGCCCCCGACCTGGCCGACGAGGACGTGCTTGCGGTGGCCGACATGGCGCTCGCGCTCGGGCTGGACGGGATCATCGCGA
Source organism: Nocardioides sp. GY 10113 (assembly GCF_004919105.1). Taxonomy (GTDB): domain Bacteria; phylum Actinomycetota; class Actinomycetes; order Propionibacteriales; family Nocardioidaceae; genus Nocardioides. The sequence continues at coordinate 53,648 of NZ_STGK01000015.1, read as the reverse complement.
CCAACACCACGATCAGCCGTGAGGGCCTGGTCTCCGCCCCGGCCGCGGTGGCCGCGATCGGCGCTGGCGGGCTCTCCGGGGCGCCCGTGCGCGAGCGGGCCACCGACGTGCTCCGGCTGCTGCGCGAGCGGGTCGGTCCGGAGCTGACGCTGATCGGCGTGGGCGGCATCGCGACCGCGGCGGACGCCGCCGAGCGGCTGGCCGCCGGGGCGACCCTGCTGCAGGCCTACACCGGCTTCATCTACGGCGGGCCCGCCTGGCCGCGCCGGATCCTGCACGACCTGGAGAGGACCGCTCGATGACCGCCGCGACGACCTTCGGCTCCCGACTCGCCGCCGCGATCGCCGAGCGCGGCCAGCTCTGCGTCGGCATCGACCCGCACGCGGGCCTGCTGGCCGAGTGGGGCTACGGCGACGACGTCTCCGGGCTGGAGCGGTTCGCGCTCGGCGCCGTCGAGGCGCTCGCGCCGTACGTCAGCGCCATCAAGCCGCAGTCGGCGTTCTACGAGCGGTTCGGCAGCCGCGGTGTGGCCGTGCTGGAGCGCGTGATCGCGGAGACGCGCGCGGCCGGCGCCCTGGTCGTGCTCGACGTCAAGCGCGGTGACATCGGCTCGACCTCGCAGGCCTACGCCGACGCCTACCTCGACCCGGCCTCCCCGCTCTCCTCGGATGCGGTGACGGTCAGCCCCTACCTGGGCTTCGGGTCGTTGCAGCCGTTCGTCGACACCGCTCGCCGGTTCGACGCCGGGCTGTTCGTGCTCGCCGCGACCTCGAACCCGGAGGGCCCGGAGGTGCAGCACGCCGTCACCACGCCGGCGTACGGCGGCGGCTCGGTGGCCGCGACCGTGCTGGCCCACCTGGCCCGGCTGAACGAGGGTGCCGATCGGCTCGGCTCCTTCGGCGCCGTCGTCGGAGCCACCATCGATCCCGAGGCCATCGCCGGCGGCCTCGACCTGGACTTCGGCGGACCGATCCTGGCCCCGGGCTACGGCGCGCAGGGTGGCACCGTGGCCGACCTCTCCCGGATCTTCGGTGCCGCGGCACCCCGGGTCCTGGCCACCTCCTCGCGCGGCATCCTCCGGCACGGCCCCGACGCCCGCGGGCTCTCCGACGCCGCGCGGCGCGCCAACGACGAGCTGCGGGTCCTGGTCGGGTGAGCCCGCCGCCGCGCCCGACGACCCCGATGCTCCACCGGACGCTGCGCTCGCCGTGGACCCGCGCCGCGGCGCTCGCGGTGGTCGCGGTCGGGGTGGGCTCGGTCGTCCACGCGGCCGTCACCGACGACGCTGACGCGATCGACGGCTACTGCGCGACGGTGGCCGAGCAACGGGCGGCGGTCGGACAGGCGCTGGCGGCCGGACCGACCACCGGCCTGATCCGTGCGTTGCCCAGCTTCGAGCGCCTGGAGGCCGCCGCGCCCGCCGACATCGCGGACGAGTGGGCCCGGGTCAACGGCGCGGTCGGCGACCTGGTCGACGCGCTCGACGACGCCGGGGTGGACCCGTCGACGTACCGGCGTGACGATCCGCCGGTGGGGCTGAGCCGCGCCGACCGGGCGGCGATCGACGCCGCCGCGGCGGCGCTGGGCGCCCCGGGCACCCAGGCCGCGATGGCCGCCGTGGAGCAGCAGGCCCGCGACGTCTGCCGGTCCCCGCTGAGCCTGTGACCGAGGCCCGGGGTGGCCGCCCGGGGCGCCCGCCACGACGGCTTCCGGGGAGTCGGCCCCGGGGCCCCGTGCGACGCCCTGCGCGACCCGCCGGGAACCATTGGACGGCCATGCGTTGCCCGTGATCTGGCGGTCTGGTTAAGTGTGCCCGTCGGCGATGTTGCCGTCGCACCCTCACACAGAAGGACCCGCCCGTGGCACTGCCTCCGCCTCCCTTGACTCCGGAACAGCGACAGGCTGCCCTGGAGAAGGCCGCCGCCGCCCGTCGTGAGCGCGCGGAGGTGAAGAACCGTCTGAAGAACTCCGGCGCCTCGATCTCCGAGGTGCTGGCGCAGGGCCAGACCAACGAGGTCATCGGCAAGATGAAGGTGGCCGACCTGCTGCAGTCCGTTCCCGGTCTCGGCAAGGTCAAGGCCCGCCAGATGATGGAGAAGCTCGGTATCGCCGAGTCGCGACGCGTCCGTGGGCTGGGCGTGAAGCAGATCGCCGCCCTGGAGCGCGAGTTCGCTGGTGACTGACCGCACCACCGACGTCACCGTGGAGACCCCGCGACGACTGGTGGTGCTGGCAGGACCCACCGCGGTCGGCAAGGGCACCGTCGCCGCCGCGGTTCGTGAGCAGCATCCCGAGGTGTGGATCTCGGTCTCGGCGACCACTCGGGCGCCGAGGCCCGGCGAGGTCCACGGCGTGCACTACCTGTTCGTCGACGAGGACGAGTTCGACGCGATGGTCGCCGAGGGCCGTCTGCTGGAGTGGGCCGTGGTGCACGGCCGGCACCGCTACGGCACCCCGCGTGGTCCCGTCCAGGAGGCGCTCGCGGCCGGACGGCCCGCGATGCTCGAGATCGACCTGCAGGGCGCGCGTCAGGTCCGGGAGACCATGCCGGAGGCACTGTTCGTGTTCCTCGCGCCGCCGTCGTGGGAGGAGCTCGTGCGCCGTCTCGTCGGGCGCGGCACCGAGGACGAGGCCGAGCGGGAGCGTCGGCTGGAGACCGCGCGCCGCGAGCTCGCCGCTGAGGCGGAGTTCGATCGGACCATCGTGAACCACGAAGTTCACGACGCGGCCGAGGAGTTGGTAGCCTTGATGGGTTCACCCATCAACGACTTGTGAGGCTACTGCGCGTGTCTGCCCCCAACATCAACGCCGTCGGCGTCACCAACCCGCCGATCGACGACCTGCTCTCCAAGACGGACAGCAAGTACAAGCTGGTCCTCTACGGTGCCAAGCGGGCGCGGCAGATCAACGCCTACTACTCCCAGCTGGGTGAGGGCCTCCTGGAGTACGTCGGTCCCCTGGTGGAGACCCACGTGCAGGAGAAGCCGCTGTCGATCGCGCTCCGCGAGATCAACGAGGACCTGCTGACCTGCGAGGACATCGACCCGGCCGAGCTCGCCGCGGAGCAGGCTGCGGCCGCCGAGCCCGAGCTCAGCGAGTGAGCTGAGGGCACTTCCCGTGTCCTCCCACCCGGCCGGCGCTCCGGTCGACGAGGCCGAGCGGGCGCCGGACCGGCCGAGGGTCGTCCTCGGTGTGTCCGGCGGCATCGCCGCCTACAAGGCGTGCGAGCTGCTGCGGCGGTTCACCGAGTCCGGCCACGACGTGACCGTCGTGCCCACGTCGGCCGCACTGGAGTTCGTCGGCGCGCCCACCTGGGCCGCGCTGTCGGGCAAGCCCGTCGCGGCCGACGTGTGGTCGGGCGTCCACGAGGTGCCGCACGTGCGCCTCGGGCAGTCCGCGGACCTGGTCGTCGTCGCGCCGGCGACGGCCGACCTGATGGCCAAGGCCGCCCACGGGCTCGCCGACGACCTGCTCACCAACACGCTGCTGACGGCGCGTTGCCCGGTCGTGCTCGCCCCCGCGATGCACACCGAGATGTGGGAGCACCCCGCGACGGTCGCGAACGTCGCCACCCTGCGTCAGCGGGGGACGGTGGTCGTGGAGCCAGCGGAGGGCCGCCTCACCGGCGCGGACACCGGCAAGGGTCGCCTGCCGGACCCGGCCGAGATCTTCGACCTCTGCGTCGAGGTGCTCGCCCGCGGTGCGCTCACGCCGGACCTGCGCGGCCGTCGCGTGGTGGTCTCCGCCGGAGGCACGCGGGAGCGGCTGGACCCGGTCCGGTTCCTCGGGAACCGGTCGTCGGGGCGCCAGGGCTACGCACTGGCGCGCGCGGCCGCCGCTCGCGGCGCCGAGGTCACCCTCGTCGCCGCCAACGTGACGCTGCCCGACCCGGCCGGGGTCAAGGTCGAGCGTGTGGAGACCACCGCCGAGCTGCGGGCGGCCGTCCTGTCGGCCGCGACCGGCGCCGACGCGGTCGTGATGGCCGCGGCACCGGCCGACTTCCGGCCCACCGGTGAGTCGACCGTCAAGATCAAGAAGGCGGCCGACGGCTCCGCGCCGACGATCGAGCTGGAGCAGAACCCCGACATCCTCGCCGAGCTGGCCGCCGCCCGTCCCGCGCGGGTGGTCGTCGGCTTCGCGGCCGAGACGGGGGACAGCACGGGCAGCGTGCTGGACCTCGCCCGCGCCAAGCTGGCCCGCAAGGGCTGCGACCTGCTCGTCGTCAACGACGTCGGCGGGGGAGCGGTCTTCGGCGCCGAGGACAACGAGGCGGTGATCCTCGGCGACGACGGATCGACCTCCGAGGTGCCCCGCGGCTCCAAAACGGCGCTGGCGCACGTGATCTGGGACCGGGTCGCCGAGCGGCTCTCGCGATCCTCCTGATCCACCGACCGGTCCGATCCTCGCGATTCCCGTGAGATCGGCCCGATCCCGCTGCCACCGGTACGTATCGTTGGGGTACGCACCACCGACTTCATCAACGACCAGGCTCCGTGGCCGGGTCCGAACCGCAGGAGCAATGAACCCGTGACTGGACGTCTCTTCACCTCCGAGTCCGTGACCGAGGGGCACCCGGACAAGATCGCGGACCAGATCAGCGACTCGGTGCTCGACTACCTGCTCGCCCACGACCCGTCCTCGCGGGTCGCGGTGGAGACGCTGCTGACCACCGGTCTCGTCGTCGTCGCCGGTGAGGTCACCACGTCGGCGTACGCGCCCGTGGCGCAGCTGGTGCGCGACCGGATCCTGGAGATCGGCTACGACTCCTCCGAGAAGGGCTTCGACGGGCGCTCCTGCGGCGTCCAGGTCGCCATCGGTGCGCAGTCGGCCGACATCGCCCAGGGCGTCGACGACGCCTACGAGGACCGTGTCGAGGCCTCGGGCGACGAGCTCGACAAGCAGGGCGCCGGCGACCAGGGCCTGATGTTCGGCTACGCCTGCGACGACACCCCCGAGCTGTTCCCGCTGCCGATCAAGATCGCGCAGACGCTCTCCGAGCGGCTCTCCGCGGTCCGCAAGGACGGCACGCTGCCCTACCTGCGCCCCGACGGGAAGACCCAGGTCACCATCGAGTACGACGAGGAGAACCGCCCGGTGCGGATCGACACCGTCGTCCTGTCCACCCAGCACGCCGAGGACATCGACCTCGACAAGACGCTGACCCCCGACATCACCAAGCACGTGATCGAGCCGGTGCTCGAGCAGTTCCGGTCCTCGGTGCCCTCCGAGGGCTACCGCCTGCTGGTCAACCCGACCGGCCGGTTCGTGGTGGGCGGCCCGATGGGCGACGCCGGCCTGACCGGTCGCAAGATCATCGTCGACACCTACGGCGGCATGGCCCGCCACGGCGGCGGCGCGTTCTCCGGCAAGGACCCGTCCAAGGTCGACCGCTCCGCGGCGTACGCGATGCGCTGGGTGGCCAAGAACGTCGTCGCCGCGGGCCTGGCCCGCCGCTGCGAGGCGCAGGTCGCCTACGCGATCGGCAAGGCGGCCCCGGTCGGCGTCTTCGTGGAGACCTTCGGCACCGGCGTCGTCCCGGACGAGCGGATCCAGCAGGCCGTGCTCGAGGTCTTCGACCTGCGCCCGGCCGCGATCATCCGCGACCTGGACCTGCTGCGCCCGATCTACGCCAAGACCGCCGCCTACGGTCACTTCGGCCGCGAGCTGCCGGAGTTCACCTGGGAGCGCACCGACCGTGCCGAGGCGCTCAAGGCCGCCGTCGGTCTCTGACACCTCGCGGTCGGCCGGGTCGGCGGCGCTGGTAGAACTGCGCCCATGACCCCCGACGAGCCCGCCCTGGAGCTGCCGGGGCTGGTCCGCGACCGCGCCGCGGAGGGGCGCGCCAAGGCGGCCCGCACCCGGGCCCGCAAGGCGGCGGAGGTGGAGATCACCGACGTCGACCCGGTGGCCGGTGTGCTGCTCGACCTCGGGCTGCCGCACCTGGACCGCGAGTTCGACTACGCGGTCCCGGTGGCGATGGCCGAGGGCGCCCGGCCCGGGGCTCGGGTCAAGGTCCGCTTCGGCGGGCAGGACGTCGACGGCTTCGTCGTCCGGCGCGGCCCGACCAGCGACCACGACGGGCGGCTGGCGCCGTTGCGCCGCCTGGTCAGTCCGGAGCCGGTGCTCAGCCCGGCCGTCCGGGCGCTGTGCGACCGGGTGGCCGAGCACTACGCCGGCGCCAGCGCCGACGTACGCCGCCTGGCGGTCCCGCCGCGCCACGCGACGGTGGAGCGGGAGCCGTCGCCGCCCGAGCCGCCGCTGCACCTGCCGGCCGAGGCGGCGCGGGCCTGGGACGCCTACCCCGCCGCCCCTGCCTTCCTGGAGCACCTGCGCGCCGGTCATGCGCCGCGCGCGGTCTGGTCCGTCGCGCCGGGGGAGGACTGGCCGCACCTGCTGGCTGTCGCCGCGGCGGCGACGCTCGCCGGCGGCCGGGGCACGGTGCTCTGCCTGCCCGACCACCGCGACGTGGCGCGGGTCGATGCCGCGCTCCGGGCGCTGCTGGGCGAGGAGCACCACGTGACGTTGCGGGCCGAGCCGGGGCCGGCCGCCCGCTACCGCGACTTCCTGGCCGTCGCCCGGGGCACCCGACGGATCGTGGTCGGCACCCGCTCCGCCGCGTTCGCGCCGGTGCGCGACCTCGGGCTGGTGGTGGTCTGGGACGACGGCGACGACCTGCACGCCGAGCCGCGGGCGCCGTACCCGCACGTGCGCGAGGTGCTCGGCATGCGGGCCGAGATCGAGGGGGCCGGCGCGATCGTCGCCGGCTTCGGCCGCAGCGTCGAGGGGGCGCAGCTCCTCGCCGGCGGCTGGGCGCGCGAGATCAGCCTGCCCCGCGAGCGCCGCCGGGACCGGGTGCTGGTCGCGGTCAGCGGCGCCAGCGAGCACGCGCTGCGCCGCGACCCGCACGCCGCGGGCGCGCGGATCCCCAAGGAGGCGCATGACGCCGTGCGCTGGGGGCTGGAGCACGGTCCCGTGCTGGTGCAGGTGCCGCGGGCCGGCTATGCGCTGCGCCTGGCCTGCGAGCGGTGCCGGACGCCCGCCCGGTGCGCCGCGTGCACCGGGCCGCTTCAGCTGACCGGCCCGACCACGCCGCCGGCGTGCCGCTGGTGTGCCACGGTCGTCCCCGACTGGACGTGCGGCACCTGTGGCGGGCACGGGCTCCGCGCGCCCGTGCTCGGCGATGCGCGGACCGCGGACGAGCTGGGCCGGATCTTCCCGCGGGTCCCGGTGGTGACGTCCTCCGGTGACCGGATCCGCGACACCGTGCCCGCCGGCCCGCGGATCGTGGTCGCCACCCCGGGGGCGGAGCCGGTGGCCGAGGGCGGCTACGCGGTCGTGGTGCTGCTCGACACCTGGCTGGCGCTGGCCCATGACGGCCTGCGCACCGCGGAGGACGCCGTCCGCCGCTGGGCGAACGCGATCGGACTGGTCCGCGCCGGTGGACGGGCGCTGGCCGTCGGCGACCCCGGGCTGCCCGCGCTGCAGACGCTGGTGCGCTGGGACCCGGAGGGCTTCGCGGTCCGCGAGGCCGAGGAGCGGCGCTCGGCGCGGCTGCCACCGGCCGCACGCCTGGCCACGCTGACCGGCACCCCCGGCGCGATCGGCGACCTGTTGACGTTGACCGCGCTGCCGGCGGGCGCGGAGGTGCTGGGACCGCTGCCGGCGCCGCCGCCGTCCGGCGGCGCGGGCGTCGGGAACGCTCCGGGGGCTGGCGGCGATGCCCGGTCGGCCCCGTCGGTGGTCGAGCGGATGCTGGTGCGGGTGCCGCAGGCCGACGGCCCCGCGCTGGCGCGCGCCCTGCGGGAGGCCCAGCGCGCGCGGTCCGCGCGGCGCCTCGAGCCGGTGCGGATCCAGGTCGACCCACCCCGCCTGTGAGCGTGCGGGGGCGGCGGCCTCGGCGACGCCCGGATCGGCGCCGGAGCGCCGCGACACTAGACTCGCCCCGTGGCCATTCGACCGATCCGACTCTTCGGTGACCCGATCCTGCGCCGCCCCGCCATCGAGGTCGTCGACTTCGACGCGGAGCTGCGCCAGATCGTCCAGGACCTGACCGACACCATGATGGACGCCCCGGGCGCCGGCCTGGCCGCGCCCCAGATCGGCGTCGGGTTGCGGGTCTTCACCTACAACGTCGACGGCGAGATCGGCCACCTGGTCAACCCCTCGCTCGAGCTGTCGAAGGAGACCCAGGACGGCCCGGAGGGCTGCCTCTCCCTGCCCGAGCTGACCTACGACTGCCTGCGCGCGCTGTCGGTGGTCGCCAGCGGCTTCAACATGTACGGCGACCCGGTGCGGATCGAGGGCTCGGAGATGCTCGCGCGGGCGATCCAGCACGAGACCGACCACCTCGACGGCGTGCTCTTCATCGACCGCCTCGACGACGCCGCCCGGAAGGCGGCGATGCGCGAGATCCGGGAGTCGGAGTGGTTCGGGCTGGAGCAGCCCACGATCAAGGTCTCGCCCCACCGCACGAACGGATTCGGATTCTGATGCGCGTCGTCTTCGCCGGCACCCCCGAGGTCGCCGTCCCCGCGCTGGATGCGATCGCCGCGTCCGGACACGAGCTGGTCGGCGTCGTGACCCGTCCCGACGCGCCCGCCGGTCGCGGCCGGAAGCTGACCCCGAGCCCCGTCGGGCTGCGCGCGGAGGAGCTCGGCGTACCGGTCCTGAAGCCGGAGCACCCGCGGGACCCGGAGTTCCAGGAGCAGCTGCGCGCGCTGCGTCCCGACTGCTGCCCGGTGGTCGCCTACGGCGCGCTGATCCCGCAGTCCGCGCTCGACATCCCCGAGCACGGCTGGGTCAACCTGCACTTCTCGCTGCTCCCCGCGTGGCGCGGTGCCGCACCGGTGCAGCACGCGATCTGGGCCGGCGACGAGGTCACCGGTGCCACCACGTTCCGGATCGTCCAGGCGCTGGACGCGGGCCCGACCTTCGGCGTGATGACCGAGACCATCCGCGCCACCGACACCGCCGGTGACCTGCTCGGCCGGCTGGCAGACGGCGGCGCCGGGTTGCTGGTCGCGACGCTGGACGGCATCGCCGACGGCTCGCTGGAGGCCCGGGAGCAGCCGGCCGACGGCATCACCCTGGCGCCGAAGATCAGCGTCGAGGACGCTCGGGTCGCCTGGACCGACCCGGCGACCGCGGTGGACCGTCGGATCCGTGCCTGCAGCCCGTTCCCCGGCGCCTGGACCGAGTACGACGGCGAGCGGGTCAAGCTCGGCGCGGTGACCCCCGTGGACTGGAGCGACGAGGCCGGCGAGGCGCCGAAGCCCGGCGTGCTGGTGGTCGGCAAGAACGAGGTCCTGGTCGGCACCGCGACCACGCCGGTCCGGCTCGGTCGGGTGAAGGCGTTCGGCAAGAAGGAGATGGGTGCGGCCGACTGGGCGCGGGGCGCCCGCCTGGCGGACGGAGCGACCTTCCAGTGACCCGCCCGGCGCCCCGTCGGCGCCCACGGCCCGCCGGCCCCCGGACCTCCGGGGGCCGCCGTCCAGCCCGTCCGGTGGACCGCCCGCGGGCCGCGGCGCTGCAGGTGCTGCGCGCGGTGCGGGCCGAGGACGCCTACGCCAACCTGGTGCTGCCGGCGGTGCTCAAGGAGCACGGCCTGGACGGCCGCGACGCGGCGTTCGCCACCGAGCTCGCCTCGGGCACGATCCGGCGGCAGGGCACCTACGACGCGATCCTGGCGACCTGCATCGACCGGAGCCTGCGCAAGGTCGAGGTGGCGGTGCTCGACGTGCTGCGGCTGGGCTGCCACCAGCTGCTGGCGATGCGGGTGCCGGTGCACGCCGCGATCAGCACCAGCGTCGACCTGGTCCACAACCAGGTGGGCCCCGGGGCCGCGGGGTTCTGCAACGCGGTGCTCCGCAAGGTCGCCACCAAGGACCTCGACGACTGGCTCGCCGAGGTGGCGCCGGCGACGATGCCGCGCCTCGGCCGCGCGGCGATCGTGCACAGCCACCCGCGTTGGGTGGTCGAGCAGCTGGAGCTGGCGGCGCCGGGCGCGGACCTCGACGCGCTGCTGGCCGCCGACAACCTGCCACCGCGGGTCACCCTGGTGGCCCGCCCCGGGCTGGCCACCCGCGAGGAGCTGCCCGGCTCGCCCACGCCGTACTCGCCGTACGGCGTGGTGCTGGAGGGCGGCGGTGACCCGGCCGCCGTCCCGGCGGTCGCCGAGCGCCGCGCCGGCGTCCAGGACGAGGGCTCGCAGCTGGTGGCGCACGCGCTGGCCACGGCGCCGGTCGAGGGGCGCGACGAGGTCTGGCTGGACCTGTGCGCGGGGCCGGGCGGCAAGGCCGCGCTGCTGGCCGCGCTGGCCGCGCAACGTGGCGCCCGGCTGGTGGCCACGGAGCCGCACCTGCACCGGGCCCGCCTGGTGCAGCGCTCGCTGTCGGCCCCGGGACTGGCCGGCGGGGTGGCCGGCGTGGTGAACGCCGACGGCACCGCTCCGCCGTTGGCCGCCTGCTCGGTGGACCGGATCCTGGTGGATGCCCCCTGCTCGGGGCTCGGCGCGCTGCGCCGGCGTCCCGAGGCCCGCTGGCGCCGCTCGGCCGACGACCTGCTGGAGCTGGTGCTGCTGCAGCGCAAGCTGCTGGCCTCGGCGCTGGAGCTGCTGCGCCCGGGCGGTGTGGTGCTGTACTCGACCTGCTCGCCGGTGCGCAGCGAGACCGGCGACGTGGTCGCCTCCGTTGTCCGCAAGCGCGACGACGTGCTCCTCGAGGACGCCAGCGGCCTGGTGCCGGGGGTGACCGACGCCGCAGGGCCGTTGCCCGGCACGGTGCAGCTGTGGCCGCACCTGCACGGCACCGACGCCATGTTCCTGGCGCTGCTGCGCCGGATCTGAGCCGGTCGCGGCGCCCGGGAATGCCCACATCCGGTTGAAAGTTGGATCACCTGTGAAGAAGATCGGATTCCTCTCCTTCGGGCACTGGTCGGAGGGTCACGGGTCGGTCGCGCGGACCGCGGCCGACGTCCTGCACCAGTCGATCGACCTCGCCGTGGCGGCCGAGGAGCTGGGCGCCGACGGCGCCTACTTCCGGGTCCACCACTTCGCCGCCCAGCTGGGCAGCCCGTTCCCGCTGCTGGCGGCGGCGGGCGCCCGCACCAGCCGGATCGAGCTGGGCACCGGGGTGATCGACATGCGCTACGAGAACCCGTTGATGATGGCGGAGAACGCGGGCGCCGCCGACCTGATCGCCACCGGGCGGCTCCAGCTCGGGATCTCGCGCGGCTCCCCGGAGCAGGTGATCGACGGCTGGCGCTACTTCGGCTACCGGCCCGCCGAGGGGGAGACCGAGGCCGACATGGCCCGCCGGCACACCGAGGTGCTGCTGGAGGTGCTCAAGGGCGAGGGGTTCGCGCAGCCCAACCCGCGACCGATGTTCGCCAACCCGCCCGGGCTGCTGCGACTGGAGCCCCACTCCGAGGGGCTGCGGGAGCGGATCTGGTGGGGCGCCGCCTCTGACGCCACCGCACGGTGGGCGGCGGGGCTCGGCATGAACCTGATGAGCTCCACGCTCAAGGAGGACGAGACCGGCGAGCCGTTCCACGTCCAGCAGGCCAAGCAGATCGCCGCGTTCCGCGAGGCGTGGGCCGAGGCCGGCTGGGAGCGCGAGCCACGGGTCTCGGTGAGCCGCTCGATCTTCCCGATCGTCTCCGACCTCGACGACATGTACTTCGGCGACGGCGGCGACTCCCGCGACCAGGTCGGCGTGATCGACAACATGCGCGCCGTCTTCGGGCGTTCCTACGCCGCCGAGCCGGACGTGCTCATCGAGCAGCTCAAGGAGGACGAGGCGATCGCGGCGGCGGACACGCTGTTGCTCACCGTGCCCAACCAGCTCGGGGTGGACTACAACGCCCACGTGCTGGAGTCGCTGCTCACGCAGGTGGCGCCGGCCCTCGGCTGGCGGTGAGCCCGGCGCCGTCCCGCTCCGGCGATCGTTCCGGGCGGGTCGGCGCCACGCCCTAGGCTCGGCCCATGCCGAGCCCAGCGACCGAGGTCGTCGTCCCGCCACTCGACCCCGAGGGGGAGGAGCGGACGGTCCGGGTCTCCAACCCGGACCGGATCTACTTCCCCGAGATCGGCGCGACCAAGCTCGACCTCGTCCACTACTACCTCGCCGTCGGGCCGGGCATCGTGAACGCGCTGCGCGAGCGTCCCTGCATGCTGCACCGGTTCCCCAAGGGGCTGGCCGGCGACAAGGTGCACCAGAAGCGGCTGCCGGCGGGCGCCCCACCGTGGGTGGAGACGGTGCAGCTCTTCTTCCCCCGCTGGTCGCGCACCGCCGACGAGCTGTGCGTGACCGAGCTCGGGTCGGTGATCTGGGCCGTGCAGATGTCCACCGTCGAGTTCCACCCGTGGAACAGCCGGCGCGGCCACGTGGAGCAGCCCGACGAGTGGCGCATCGACCTCGACCCGGGCCCGCTCTCCGGCTACGACGCCGTACGGCGCACGGCGCGCGTGGTGGAGGAGGTGCTCGACGAGCTCGGTGCCGTCGGCCACCCCAAGACCAGCGGCAGCAAGGGGCTGCATGTGTACGTCCGGATCCGGCCCGACCACGACCACAAGACCGTGCGCCGCGCGGCCTGGGCGTTCGCCCGCGAGGTCGAGCGGCGCGCGCCCGACGACGTCACCACCACGTGGTGGAAGAAGAACCGCGACCCGCACCACGTCTTCGTGGACTACAACCAGAACGCTCGCGACCACACCATCGCGGCGGCGTACTCGGTGCGCGGGCTGCCCGACGCCCGGGTCTCCACCCCGATCCGCTGGGACGAGGTCGATGACGCCGACCCGCGCGACTTCACGATCCGCACCGTGCCGCGGCGCTACGGCGAGCTGGGGGACCTGCACGCCGACATCGACGAGCACGTCTTCGACATCGCGCCGCTGCTGGAGTGGGCGGATCGGGAGGAGCGGGAGGACGGGATGTCCGCCGACGACGGCGACGGCTGAGATCGCGCCCGGGGGTACTGTCTTGCCCCTACTGTGTGCGGCATGGGGACGACGGATGACGTACGGCGGTCGGCGAGGTACGCGACGGACGCCGGGATGTCGCGGATCAGGGCGCCGATGTTCTTCGGGGTCCTGCTGATGTGCGCCGGCATCGGGATCGGTCCGGGCTCCTTCGTCGGACTGGTGCTGGTGGTCCTCGGCGCGCTGCTGTCCGGGGTCGCGGTGGTGGCCTACGGCGTGGTCATCGGGTTGAGCGTGCACCGCAGCCTCGACGGCTGACGACACCGCACGACGTGGGTCGGCGGGCGCTCCCTAGACTCGTGGCCGTGGGAGACATCCAGATCACGCCATCCATCCTGAACGCCGACTTCGCCCGCCTCGGCGAGGAGGTCGCCCGGATCCCCAGCGCCGACTGGATCCACGTCGACGTGATGGACAACCACTTCGTGCCGAACCTGACCTTCGGTCCGACCATGGTCGAGGCGCTCGCCCGGTCAACCGAGACCCCGCTCGACGCGCACCTGATGATCGCCGACGTCGACCGGCACGCGGTGACGTACGCCGAGGCCGGCTGCGACTCGGTCACCTTCCACGTCGAGGCCGCCCAGGCCCCGGTCCGCCTGGCGCGGGAGATCCGCGCCGCCGGCGCCCGCGCCTCGATGGCGCTGCGGCCGGCCACCCCGGTCGAGCCCTACGAGGACATGCTTGCCGAGCTCGACATGCTGCTGCTGATGACCGTCGAGCCCGGCTTCGGCGGCCAGAAGTTCCTCGACCTGGTGCTGCCCAAGATCCGCCGCGCCCGTGCGCTGATGGCCAAGCACGGCGTCGAGACCTGGCTGCAGGTGGACGGCGGCGTCTCGCTGGAGACCATCGAGCGCTGCGCCGAGGCCGGCGCCGACGTCTTCGTCGCCGGGTCGGCCGTCTACTCCGCCGAGGACCCCGACGCGATGGTCACCGCGCTGCGCGAACGCGCCGCCGCCGCGGTCAGCGGCTGAGCCCGGCCTCGGAGTCGGCCCCGCCGTCGGCGCCGGTGTCCGCCCCGGCGGGCAGGTGCAGGTCCGCGTACGGGACGAGGTCGCCGTCCAGCAGGTACCGGTCGTGCTCGACGAAGCCGTGGCGGTGCGCGAACGCCAGCCCGGCCTCGTGGGAGACCAGCACCACCGTCTCGATGCGCTCGGCGCCGTCGGCACGGGCGCGGGCCAGCTCCGCCTGGAGGTACTCCGTGCCGTGCCCGTTGCGGCGGTACGCCGGCAGGATCCGCACGATCACGGTCGCCACCTGGTCCGGGGACCGCGGCGGCCGCAGCGTCGCGTTGCCGACCAGCGCACCGCCGGCGCGGGCCACGGTGAGCCGGTGCCGGGTGGCGCGCTCGGCGACGTCGTCGGCGGAGAGCGGATGCGTCGGGATGATCGCGTTGTGGATCGCCCGCCAGCCCTCGAGCATCGGCCCGGACGCGACCTCGATGGTGAGTGGCACGCTGGCAGTCTGCCCCAGGCCGGACCGCGATCCGGGGAGCCGTCGCTGGGCGGGACGGCACTCGGCGTCCGCTCACCGACATCGATGCGCAGCGGCCGCTCGGCGTATGTCACCATGGAGTCAAGAGCTTGCGTGCTCTGGGGTCGGTGAAACTCCGAGCCGGCGGTGACTGGTCCGAAGCATCCGCTTCGGTGCAGAAGCCCGCGACCCGTCCACAGCCAGTGGACGGTTGACCAGGTGGGATTCCTGGGCCGACGGTCAAAGTCCGGATGGGAAGTGCACGCACACGCATCGAGCGACGTGGCCCGCCACGCGCCGTGCGTCCCCTCGCCCCGGAGTCGTGAGCGCACCGACAACCGTGAGGACACGAGGTGGGCGACCAGTCCAGCGCAGAGCGCAGCGCGATGCGCCGCGCCCTCGTGCTCGCCGCGACCCCCGGCGTGCCGATGGTCGCCGACACCCGCCGTGTCGGCTGTGTCCTGCTCGACGAGGAGGGTCGCACGGTCGCCGAGGGCTACCACCGCGGCCCGGGCACCGCCCACGCGGAGGCTGACGCGCTGGCCCGGGCCGGCGACGCCGCCCGCGGCAGCACCGCCGTGGTCACCCTCGAGCCCTGCAACCACACCGGCCGCACGGGCCCCTGCGCCGAGGCCCTCATCGCCGCCGGCGTACGACGGGTCGTCTATGCCGAGGGCGACGCCAACCAGGTCGCCAGCGGCGGCGCCGCAACCCTGCGCGCGGCCGGGATCGAGGTCGAGGCCGGCCTGCTCGCCGACGAGGCCGCCGCGCTCGCGCACGTCTACGACGTGGCGCGCCGCGAGCAGCGGCCGTTCGTCACCTGGAAGTTCGCCACCACGCTGGACGGGCGCAGCGCTGCCGCGGACGGCACCAGCCGCTGGGTCTCCAGCGCGGCCGCCCGCCGCGACAGCCACCGGCTGCGCTCGTTGTGCGACACGATGCTGGTGGGCACCGGCACCGTGGTCGAGGACGACCCGCTGCTCACGGTCCGGGACGCCGAGGACCGGCCGCTGCCGGTCCAGCCGCTGCGCGCGGTGATGGGGGAGCGCGACCTCCCGTCCGGCAGCAGGGTGCTCAACGACGATGCCGAGACCGTCCACCTGCGCACCCGCGACCCCGAGAAGGCGCTCGCCGAGCTCTGGCAGCGGGGGCGCCAGCACGTCTTCCTCGAGGGCGGGCCGACCCTGGCCGCCGCCTTCCTGGCCGCCGGCCTCGTCGACGAGGTCGTGGCCTACGTCGCACCCACCCTGTTGGGGGCGGGACGGAACGCCGTCGCCGACCTCGGCATCGCCACCATCGACGACGCGCTCCGCCTGGAGCTCGTCGACGCCGTCTTGGTCGGCGAGGGCCCGGACGCCAACGTCCGCCTCCTCGCGCGGCCCGCGCGGCCCGAA
Source organism: Nocardioides sp. GY 10113 (assembly GCF_004919105.1). GTDB lineage: Bacteria > Actinomycetota > Actinomycetes > Propionibacteriales > Nocardioidaceae > Nocardioides. The sequence continues at coordinate 37,802 of NZ_STGK01000015.1, read as the reverse complement.
CGGAAGGACCACTGATGTTCACCGGAATCGTCGAGGAGCTCGGCACCGTCCGCGCGGTCGAGGACCAGGGCGACGCGGTGCGGGTCACCATCGCCGCGGACCTCACGCTGAGCGACGCCGGGCTGGGCGACTCGATCGCGGTCAACGGCGTCTGCCTGACCGTCGCCGAGCGGACCGAGGACTCCTGGACCGCCGACGTGATGGCCGAGACGCTGGCCAAGACCAGCACCGGCACGCTGGTCGCCGGCGACCGGGTCAACCTGGAGCGCGCCGTCACCGCGGAGAAGCGGCTCGGCGGCCACGTCGTCCAGGGCCATGTCGACGGCGTCGGCCGGATCCGGTCCCGGCAGCCCAGCGAGCACTGGGACCTGGTCGAGATCGAGATGCCCGCCGAGCTCTCCCGGTACCTGGTGGACAAGGGCTCGATCACCGTCGACGGCACCTCGCTGACGGTGGTGGAGGCGAAGGACGACGCCTTCACGGTCAGCCTGATCCCCGAGACGCTCGCCCGCACCACCCTCGGGTTCCGGCAGCCCGGCGACCTCGTCAACCTCGAGGTCGACGTCCTCGCCAAGCACGTCGAGAAGCTGGTCCGCGCCTACGTGGACGCGGACCGCAGCAGCACGCAGCAGCAGAAGGAGAACTGAACATGTCCGTGCGCCTGGACCCCGTCGAGCGGGCCATCGCCGACATCGCCGCCGGCAAGGCGGTCATCGTGGTCGACGACGAGGACCGCGAGAACGAGGGCGACATCATCTTCGCCGCCGCCAAGGCGACCCCCGAGCTGATGGCCTTCACGATCCGCCACTCCAGCGGCGTGATCTGCGTGCCGATGCCGGGCGAGATGCTGGACCGGCTCGAGATCCCGCTGATGACCCCGCACAACAAGGACGCCTACCGCACGGCGTACACGATCTCGGTGGACGCGCGCGACGGCGTCAGCACCGGCATCTCCGCCGCGGACCGCGCCCACACGGCGCGGGTGCTCGCGGACTCCGCCACCGAGCCGTGGGAGATCACCCGGCCCGGCCACGTCTTCCCGCTGCGCTACCGCGAGGGCGGGGTGCTGGTCCGCCGCGGCCACACCGAGGCAGCCGTCGACCTGGCGCGTGCCGCCGGCCTCACCCCGGCCGGCGTGCTCGTCGAGGTGGTCAACGAGGACGGCACGATGAAGCGTGCCACGGAGCTGCGTGAGTTCGCCGACGAGCACGACCTGGCGATGATCTCCATCGAGGACCTGGTCCGCTACCGCCGCCGCACCGAGGTGCACGTCGTCCGGGAGGCGGAGACCCGGCTGCCCACGAGCCATGGCGACTTCACCGCGTACGGCTACCGGATCACCGTCGACGACAGCGAGCACGTCGCCCTCGTCTACGGCGACACCGAGGCGCTCCGCGACGGCACCCCGGTACTGACCCGGGTGCACTCGGAGTGCCTGACCGGCGACGTCTTCGGCTCCAGCCGCTGCGACTGCGGTCCCCAGCTGGACGAGGCGATGGACCGGATCGTGCAGGAGGGCCGCGGTGTCGTGGTCTACCTGCGCGGGCACGAGGGCCGCGGCATCGGCCTGGTCGCCAAGCTGCAGGCCTACCAGCTGCAGGACGGCGGCCGCGACACCGTGGACGCCAACCTCGACCTGGGCCTGCCGGCCGACGCCCGCCACTACGGCGCGGCCACCCAGATCCTGCGCGACCTGGGCATCGGCGAGGTGCGACTGCTGACCAACAACCCGGACAAGGTCGCCGACCTGGAGGACTACGGGATCAAGGTCTCCGAGCGGATCCCGCTCACCCCGCACCCCAACGGGCACAACCTGACCTATCTGCTGACCAAGCGGGACCGGATGGGCCACGACCTGCCCCACCTGACCGACCCGGTCGGCGTCGCGGGTACGGTCCCCGGGAACGCAGCCGACTCCCCGAGCACAGGAGCGAACTGACATGGCCGGACACGGCGCCCCCGACATCGAGCCGATCGACTGCCACGACCTGCGGGTCGTGGTGATCGCCTCGAGCTGGCACACCGAGGTGATGGACGGCCTGCTGGCCGGCGCGCAGCGCGCCTTCGACGACCACAAGGTCGAGGCGCCGGTCGTGGTGCGGGTCCCCGGCACGTTCGAGCTGCCGGTCACGGCGGCGACCCTGGCGCCGTCGTACGACGTGATCGTGGCGCTCGGCGTCGTGATCCGCGGCGGCACCCCGCACTTCGAGTACGTGTGCAACGCCGCCACCGATGGCCTGACGCGGGTCTCGATCGACGCTCACGTGCCGGTCGGGTTCGGCGTGCTGACCTGCGACAACGAGCAACAGGCGCTCGACCGGGCGGGGCTCGACGGCTCGTCGGAGGACAAGGGCTACGAGGCCGCCGCGGCCGCGCTGCAGACGGCCCAGCTCCTGCGCCGGCACCGCCGCCACGTCTGATCCCCGTCCCCGGAGCGGGCGCCGGTCATCGGTCCAGGCGTCCACCGGTGGCCGCCGGCGCCCCATCGCGCGCCGGCTCTGGCTACGCTTGGGCCCGTGAAGACGTTCGAGGAGCTGTTCACCGAGTTGGTCCAGGTGTCGCGGGAGCGGCCCGACGGCTCGGGCACCGTGCGGTGGCTCGACGCCGGGGTCCATTCGATCGGCAAGAAGCTGGTCGAGGAGGCCGCCGAGTCGTGGATGGCCGCCGAGCACGAGGGCCCGGAGCGGACGGCCGAGGAGATCAGCCAGCTGCTCTACCACGCCCAGGTGCTCATGATCGCGAGCGGACTGTCGCTCGAGGACGTCTACACCCACCTCTAGGAGAGGTTCCATGCTCAGAGTCGCGATCCCGAACAAGGGCTCGCTGTCGGAGGCCGCCACCACGATGCTCCGCGAGGCGGGGTACGCGCAGCGCACCGACACCAAGCAGCTGACCACCTACGACCCCGAGAACGAGGTCGAGTTCTTCTACCTGCGCCCGCGCGACATCGCGGTCTACGTCGGCGAGGGCACGCTCGACGTCGGCATCACCGGCCGCGACCTGCTGGTCGACTCCGGCGCCAAGGCCGAGGAGGCCCTGCAGCTCGGCTTCGGGCGCTCGGCGTTCCGGTTCGCCGCCCGGCCGGGAACCGCCACCAGCGAGACCGAGCTGGTCGGCAAGCGGATCGCCACGTCGTACGACGGGATGCTCCGCGCCTACCTGGGCCGCCGCGGGATCGACGCCACGGTGGTCAAGCTCGACGGCGCCGTGGAGATCAGCATCCAGCTGGGCGTCGCCGACGTGGTCGCCGACGTCGTGGAGACCGGCAGCACCCTGCGCGCGGCCGGGCTGGAGGTCTTCGGAGAGGTGATCGCGGAGTCCGAGGGCGTGATGATCACCCGTCCCGGCGAGGACCCGCCCGGCTTCGAGGTCTTCGCCCGCCGGCTCAAGGGAGTCATGGTCGCCCGGACCTACGTGATGATGGACTACGACATCCGCGCCGAGCGGGTCGAGGAGGCCGTCGCGCTGACGCCGGGCATCGAGAGCCCGACCGTCTCCCCGTTGCATCGCGAGGGCTGGGTCGCGGTGCGCTCGATGGTCCCTCGCAAGCGAGCCCAGAAGGTGATGGACGAGCTCTTCGTGATCGGCGCGCGCGGCATCATCACCACCGACCTCCATGCCTCCCGCATCTGAGGGCGGGGCGATCGAGTTGCCGCGGACCTGGCGGCCCTTCGGGCCGCGCATCGCCGCCGTCGTCTTCGGGACGGTGCTCGTCGCAGCGTTCGTCTGGCTCTGGCTGAGCTTCGACCAGCAGACCAAGGACGCCATCAACGTGCTGGAGCGGGCGACCGTCATCGGCATCGTGCTGACCGGCGTGGCCCTGCTCTTCGCGATGGCCCGCTCGCGGGTGACCGCCGACGAGGACGGCCTGACGGTGGTCAACGGCTACCGGCGGCGCCACTTCGACTGGGCCCAGGTGGTGCTGGTGCGGATGCCGCAGGGCGCGCCGTGGCCGACGCTGGACCTCGACGACGGCAGCACGATCTCGATGCTCGGCATCCACGGCTCCGACGGCGCCCGGGCACGGACCGCGGTCCGCGAGCTCAAGGCCGTGGTCGCGCAGCAGTCAGCCTGACCCGCCGCCTCGGTTTCGAGGCTCGGCCGCAGGCGGCCTCGCGCCTCAACCAGCGGCGGGCCGCTGGTTGAGGCGCGAGTGCAGCGGGCCTCGGAGCCGAGGCCGCCGGGTCCGTTCAGAGGGCGCGGATGCCCCAGGCCGCCGCGAAGGTGGCGCCCGGCTCGATCCGCACCAGGTCCTCGCCGGAGTTGAAGGCGTCCGGGGGAGAGGTCATCGGCTCCACCGCGAGGCAGCGGCGGTCCTTCGGTGTGCCGTCGGCCGTGAAGACCTGGAGCCACGGGTGCCGGTGGTCGACCCACAGCGCGACGCCGCGGCCGTCGGCCCCGGTCAGGGTCGTCGTCGCCACGCCGGCGTCGTCGCGTTCGAGGTCGGTGAAGGCGTGGTCCAGCACCGTGTCGCCGATCGGCCGCGGCTCGCGGAAGTCGACGCCGATCTCGGCCACGTCGCTGCGGCCCGTCGGCAGCAGGCGCTCGGCGTCGCGCTCCAGGCGGGTCGCGGCGGGCAGGCCGAGCGTCCAGCCGTCGCACCCCTCGCCGTCGACCCGGAGGTAGGGGTGGTGCCCGGCGGCGTACGGCGCCGGGCGGTCGCCGCGGTTGGTGGCCGTCTGGGTGACGGTGAGACCGTCGCCGTCGAGGGCGTAGCTGATGGTCAGGTCGAGCAGCCACGGGTAGCCGCTCTGGGCGGGCAGCCGGTAGGCCATCGTGATCGCGTCGGCGGTGTGCTCGCTCGGCCTCCAGGCCGCCCAGCGGACCAGGCCGTGGGAGGCGTTGGCACGAGCGGGCTCGCTCAGCGGCAGCTGGTGGGTGCGGCCGTCGAAGTCGTACCTGCCGTCGCGGATCCGGTTGGGCCACGGCACCAGCACCTGGCCCGAGCCGGCCGTCGGCATCGCCGACTCCTCGAAGCCATCGATGAGGGCGCGGCCGTCGTGGGCCAGGCAGCGCAGCGCGGCCCCGCTCTCGGTGACCACGGCCCGGTAGCCGGCCGCCGCGATCTCGTACTGGGTGCCGGTGGGTGCGATCACAGGGGTCAGGCTAGGAGGCTGGGCCCAGGACGGGTCGCGCGGGCGCCGCGCGGTTCCGGTGTCGTACCGCAGGTCGGCGCGCTGCCGCGTGCGGTGACCGCGGTGGTGGTCGGCCTCGTCGGCCATCCAGGTGAGCCAGTGTGCGCGCATCGCCTCGCCGTCGCGGATCAGCCCGCGCTCCAGTCGTTCGCCGCGGTCGGCCTCCACCCAGACGCGCACGGTGATCAGGTCGTCGATCGGCGTCGACGCGGAGCCGACGCCCTCGAGCACCAGGAGGTCGACGGGTTCCTGGACGCGGACCTCCGCCCAGTCCGACGCGTGCCAGTCCCACCGCCGCCAGCGACCCGCCCGCCCGAGCGCCAGGGGGCGCAGCAGCGCGTCCAGCGTCCCGCCGAGGCCGGGCAGCCCGTGCCATCCCGCGAGCATCTCGTCGGTGGCGAGCACGGCCGCGTCCGGCCGCAGACGGGCGATCTCGCCGGCGAGGGTGGACTTCCCGGCGCCGGCCAGCCCGTCGAGGCAGATCAGTCGTCCCCGGCCCAGCGTCGCCGGCCGCGCGGCGGCGAGCGCCAGGACCTCGGCGGCGAGCTCGGCGGGCTCAGAAGGCGAGGCCATGCCCCCGGTAGGTGGGCGCCGCCTCGACGAGCTCCGCCCCCTGCAGCAGGTGGGCGTGGAGCCCGTGCTCGAACGGCTCGCCCGACTTCGCGTGCCGGAACCAGACCAGGTCGCCGATCCCCAGCCGCGCGGTGCCCGGTCCGGTCAGCGGAGTCTGCACCTCGCCGGCGCCCTCGAAGCCGGTCAGCTCCAGCCCGGACGGCGCCCACGGGGTCGGGGCCCGGTCGCCGCCGGTCGGGCCGGAGGCGATCAGGCCACCGCCGTGGACGGTGACCACGCCGGGGCCGGGGATCCGGGTGACCGGCAGCCCGAAGAAGGCGGCGGGGCGCGGCTCGAAGGCTCGGTAGTGGTCGAACAGCGTCGGCACCAGCAGGCCGGAGCCGGCGGTCACCTCGGTGACGACCGGGTCCGCCGCGGAGGACTCCAGGGACCCCGAGCCGCCGGCGTTGAAGAACTCCAGCGGCTCCCCGAGGCCCGCCAGCGCCTCGGCGACGGCGGCACGCCGGTCACCGAGCTGGGCGATCGAGCGCTCCTTGATCCGGCGCACGATCGCGGACCTCGCGCGCTGCGTCGGCACCGCGTCCGGGACGCCGGCGACCTGGCCCTCGTAGGTCATCAGCCCGACCAGGTGGAAGCCCTTGCGGTCGACGACCGCGCGGGCCAGTGCCACGACCGACCCGAGGTCGAAGAGGGGTGAGCGCTGGGGGCCGATCGCCCGGCCGGCCCAGCGCAGGCCGGCGTCGACGTCGATCGCGATCCGGATCGGCACCGCTGTGGAGGCCCGCAGCGCGTCGACGGCGTCGAGGTGGGCGGGGTCGTCGATCATCAGCGTGATCCGGGAGGCCGCGCGGGGCGAGGCGACCAGGCGCGCGAGCGCCGCACGATCGACGCTGGGGTAGGCGACGACCAGGTCGTCGCTGACGTCGTGCTCCTCCAGCCAGAGCGCCTCGGCCAGCGTGTAGCAGAGGACGCCTGCGAAGCCGGGGTGCTCGAGCGCCCGGGTGATCAGCGCCGGCACGCGCAGTGACTTCGAGGCGACCCGGATCGGGGTACCGGCGGCGCGGCGTGCCAGGTCGTCGGCGTTGGCGTCGAAGGCGTCGAGGTCGACCACGAAGACGGGCGTCGGCAGCGGCTCGCCGGCGGCGGCGACCGCGGTGCGGAGCCGGTCGGCGAGGCGGTTGCGCGCCACGAGGCTGGTGGGGGGGACCGAGGTTCCGCGGCCGGCGACCGCGGGGCGAGCGGGGGGACGGGCCTGGTGCACGGGGACATGGTTCCACGGATGCGATGATGTGCGGGTGAGCGAACCGCGGGGCGAGGGCCGGCAGCTGCAGGGATCGGCCTACGTGGACGACGACGGGTCGGCCGACCCGGCACTGGAGCGGGCGCTGGCGGCCTGGGGCGACAGCTCCGCGTCGTACCCGAGGGTGCTGGCCGCGCTGGCCGGCGCCCGCCTGTTGGTGCCGGTGGTGGCGGTCCTCGGCGAGGTCGAGTACGGCGAGGACGGGCTGGCGCGCGACAAGTCCAGCGACATGGCCGCGGTGCTGATGACCGGGAGCGACGGGCGAACGGCGCTGCTCTCCTTCTCCAGCACTGCGACGCTGACGGCCTGGGACCCGGAGGCGCGACCGGTACCGGTCGCGACCGCGCTGGCCGCCGCGACGGCCGTCCAGGAGGGCGCCGCTGCGCTCGTGGTCGACATCGCCGGACCGTCGCCTTTCGTGCTCGAGGGCGACGACCTGACCCGGATCGCCGCCGGCTGGCAACCGGTGCGGCTGGAGGACGGGACCTGGGGCTGGCTGGGCGCCCAGTCCGAGGAGGCCCCCTAGGGCGACGGCCGTGCCGTGGCGCCCGTCGTGGATTCGCCCGCAGCGGAACAACTCCGGTACCATCTTGGTTGACTGATGCAGTGATCCACGTGAGTGGAGCACGCATCCACAAGCGGAGTCAGCGAGATATCGACTCCCACCCGCACCGACCGCAGCAGTTCCAGGTCGTCGGGTCCGGTCCCTGGCACACAGGAGCGCGCGAAGCGTGCGCGACGAGGTGTCCCGACTGGCCTCCGCTTGAACAGCGGAGGCCTTCTCAGTTTTTCCGCCGGTGTCGCAGCCGGCGATCAGGAGCCTCCGACCGAACGAGTTGGGAGGACACATCAGCACCGAGCTGCGCATCAACGAGCGGATCCGGGTACCCGAGGTCCGGCTCGTGGGACCCAACGGCGAGACCGTCGGCATCGTCCCCACCGACCAGGCGCTCAAGCTGGCCCAGGAGGCCGACCTGGACCTGGTCGAGGTCGCGCCGATGGCGCGTCCCCCCGTCTGCAAGCTCATGGACTACGGGAAGTTCAAGTACGAGAACGCCCAGAAGGCCCGTGAAGCGCGACGGAACCAGACCAACGTCATCATCAAGGAGATGAAGCTCCGGCCGAAGATCGACGCGCACGACTACGAGACCAAGAAGGGTCACGTCGTTCGCTTCCTCAAGGCCGGCGACAAGGTCAAGATCACGATCATGTTCCGCGGCCGCGAGCAGCACCGCCCCGAGCTGGGGTTCCGGCTGCTGCAGAAGCTGGCCGAGGACGTCGCTGACCTCGGGTTCGTGGAGTCGAACCCGAAGCAGGACGGCCGCAACATGATCATGGTCCTGGGGCCGCACAAGAAGAAGGCCGAGGCGAAGGCCGAGGTGAAGGCCGCCAAGCAGGAGGCCGCCGCCGAGAAGGCTGCCGAGCAGGCCGAGGAGCGCGCCGAGCGCACCGCGGTCCAGCCCGCCGCGACGAAGAAGGCGAAGCGGGCCAACGAGGCCCTCGACCCCGACATCGACCTGTAAGAGAAACCCCCCGTGACACCGCCGGGCGCTGCTGCGCCCGGTGGTGCGCGAGACGAGAGAGTTGTAGAGATGCCGAAGAACAAGACCCACTCCGGTGCCAGCAAGCGCTTCCGCGTCACGGGCTCCGGCAAGATCCTTCGGGAGAAGGCCGGCAAGCGCCACAACCTGGAGAAGAAGGCCTCGAAGGTGACCCGGCGCATGACCGGCACCACCGAGGTTGCGAAGAACGACGTCCCCCGCGCGAAGAAGCTGCTCGGTCGCTGACGCGCCCGCACCACTTTCGGCATCAGAGTTTCGAGGAGTAGAAAATGGCACGCGTCAAGCGCGCAGTGAACGCTGCGAAGAAGCGTCGGACCACCCTGGAGCGGGCCAGCGGCTACCGCGGCCAGCGGTCGCGTCTGTACCGCAAGGCCAAGGAGCAGGTCACCCACTCGCTGGTCTACAGCTACAACGACCGCAAGAAGAACAAGGGCAACTTCCGCCGCCTGTGGATCCAGCGGATCAACGCGGCCGCCCGCGCCGAGGGCATGACCTACAACCGGTTCATCCAGGGCCTGAACCTGGCCGGTGTCGAGGTCGACCGCAAGATCCTCGCGGACCTCGCCGTCAACGAGCCCGCCGCGTTCTCCGCGCTGGTCGCCCAGGCCAAGGCCGCCCTGCCCGAGGACGTCAACGCGCCCAAGGTCTCGGCCTGAACCCCACGCCTGACCACACCGTCCTGGCCCGCTCCAACGCGCGGGTCAAGGACGCGGTGAAGCTGCACCGCCGCTCGGCCCGCGCCGAGCGGCGGTGTTTCATTGCCGACGGTCCCAAGGCCGTCGAGTCGGCGCTCGCCCACGAGGGCTGCGTGGTCGAGGTCTTCGCGACCGTCGACGCAGCGCGGCAGTACGCCGACCTGCTCGGCGGCGCACCTGACGGCACGCCCGTGAGCCTGGTCGAGGACCGGGCGATGGACGCCCTCTCCGACAGCGTCACGCCGGCCGGCGTGGTCGCGGTGTGCCGGTTCCTGGATCGCCCGCTCCCGGTCGCACTCGGCGCCGGCGTCGACGCGCTGGACGCTGGCGACCGGGACGAGCCCGAGGCGGCGCGACTGGTGGCCATCTGTGCCGACGTACGCGACCCCGGCAACGCCGGCACGGTGATCCGTTGCGCCGACGCCGCCGGCGCAGCGGGCGTGGTGCTGGCCGGTGACTCGGTCGACGCCTATAACGCCAAGACGGTGCGCGCCAGCGTCGGCAGCCTGTTCCACCTGCCCGTCGCCATCGAGCGCGACGCCGCCGCCGCGGTTGCCGCCGCCCGCGAGGCCGGCCTGGTCGTCCTCGCCGCGGACGGCGCCGGCGAGGTGGACCTCTTCGAGGCCGACGAGCTGCTGGCCCGGCCCACCGCCTGGCTGTTCGGCAACGAGGCCTGGGGCCTGCCGCCCGAGCTGGCCGAGCTGGCCGACCACCGGGTGCGGATCCCGATCCACGGCCGCGCGGAGAGCCTCAACCTGGCCACAGCGGCCGCCGTCTGCCTCTACGCCAGCGCGCGCGCCCAGCGCGCCTGAGGTCGCTGGTCCCGGTGGCCGCCTCGGTCCCGAGGCTCGCTGCGCTCGCACCTCGACCAGCGGCGGCGGCTAGCATCCCGGACATGGACGCCGCCGCACTCGACCTGCTGCCCGACGGCGTGGTGATCGCCGACCGCGCGGGTGTCCGGGCGGTCAACGCCGTCGCCGCGGCGATGCTGGGTCGGCCCGCCGACGAGCTCGTCGGGCGGTCGCTGGCCGCCGCGCTGACGCTGACCGACCAGGGCGGGCACGGCTGGGTCGAGATCCACGATCCCTTCGGCGGCCTGGCCATCCGCACGGCGGTCCCCGAGCAGCGGTGGCTGCTCGCCGACGGGACCGAGGTGCTGGTGAACGCCCGGCTGCACCGCGAGCGGCGCGGCGGCCCGGTGACCTCCGTCGGCGTCGCGCTGCGCTCCGCTCGTGGCCGGGAGCGGCTCGACCGCGAGCGCTCCGACCTGGTCGCCACGGTCGCGCACGAGCTGCGCTCGCCGTTGACCGGTGTGAAGGGGTTCGTGCACGCCCTGCTGAACCGTTGGGACAAGCTCAACGACGACCAGAAGAAGCTGATGCTCACCACGGCCAGCGTCGACGCGGACCGGTTGAGCAGGCTGATCGCCGAGCTGCTGGACGTCGCCCGGCTCGACACCGGGCGCCTCCGGCTGAACCGCCGCACGACCGACCTGGCCCAGAAGGCCGAGGGCGTCGTCGCCTCCATCGGCGTGGCCACCTCCCGCACGCTCGAGCTGACCGTCGAGGATCGGCCGCTCATCGAGGCCGACCCCGACAAGGTGATCCAGGTGATCACCAACGTCGTCGAGAACGCCGTCCGGCACGGTGAGGGCACCGTCCGCGTCCGGGTCGCGTCGTCCGAGTGCGCCACCCGGGCCGAGGTGGTGGTCACCGATGAGGGGGAGGGGATCCCCGAGCCGCTGCGCGCCCGCGCGTTCACGAAGTTCTGGACCTCCGCCACCGGCGGCGGCTCCGGGCTCGGCCTCTACATCGTCAACGGCCTGGTGCGCGCCCACGGGGGCGACGTCGTGATCGACGACGCCCCCGGAGGGGGAGCCGAGGTCAGGTTGACCTGGCCGCTGGGGCCCGCCGGCCCTTGATGCCGAACAGGGTGAAGACCAGCGCGGCCGCTGCCACGACCACCAGCAGCGACAGACCGACGGTGTAGGAGTGGTCGGCCTCGTTGTAGGTCGCGCCCATCACCAGCGGCGGGAAGAACCCGCCAAGGCCACCGCAGGCGCCGACGATGCCGGTCACCGAGCCGACCCGTTCCGGCGGCGACAGCTGGGCGACCCAGGTGAACACAGCACCGGTGCCGATGCCGAGGAAGCCGGCCATCAGTACGAACGACACGCCGGCCGGCACCTCTGTGGGCGGCTGGAAGGTGAGCACGACGGCCATCACCGCAGCGCCGGCGAAGGCGATCGCCGCCATCAGGCGCGGTCCCACGCGGTCGGCGAGCACGCCGCCGAGCGGACGGCAGACCACGGCCGCGATCGCGAAGCCCGACGTCCGGGTGCCGGCCTCGGTCAGCCCGTAGTCGTACACGTCCTTGAGGTACGTCGGCAGGTAGGTGGAGAACGCCACGAACCCGCCGAACGCGACGGCGTAGAGGAAGGACATCTGCCAGGTGACGGCCAGCTTGCTGGCGGCCACCAGCTTGGGCACGACCGGCGCGTGGTTGGGGGTCCACGCCGGCGAGTCCTCCATCGTGAACCACACGAGCACAGCGGTCAGGACCAGCGCGACCGCGATCACCACGTGGGTGGTGGTGTAGCCCCACCAGTTCACCATCCTCGGGGTGAAGAACGCCGACAGCGCCGTGCCGCCCATGCCGGCGCCGAAGACGCCGGTGGCGAACCCGCGGCGGCTCCTCTCGTACCAGGCGTTGGCGAAGGGGATGCCGACCGCGAACGTGGTGCCGGCGATGCCGAGGAAGAAGCCGAAGACCAGCAGCAGCGCGAACGACTCCATCTTGCCGGCGACGGCCACCAGCACCACGAACGGCGCCGACACGACGAGCAGGGCGGGGAACATGATCCGCCCGCCGTAGCGGTCGGTCATCGCGCCGGTGACGATCCGGCCGACCGAGCCGACGATCACCGGCACCGCGACCAGCACCGACTTCTCGGTCGAGGAGAGGCCGAGGATCTCGGTGTAGCGGACGCCGAGCGGGGCGATCATGTTCCAGGCCCAGAAGCTGATCGCGAAGGCCCACGTGGCCAGGATCAGGTTCTTCGTCTGTCCGGAGAGATCGACCTCGGTGTTCGTGGTGGACATGGGTACCTCGCTCACTGGTCGCGGTGGGTGCCGACGGGCGACCAGCCCCGGCGCGGTGCGCGCGCGCCGGTGCCGGCGGGGAGGTCCCGGCTGCGGTAGACGATGTAGGGGCGGAACAGGTAGTGCAGCGGCGCGGTGAACGCGTGCACGAGGCGGGTGAAGGGCCACAGCGTGAAGAGCAGCAGCGCCACGAGGACGTGGATGTGGAACTGGAACGGTGCCGCGGCCATCGCGTCCACGTCGGGCTGCAGGAGGAACAGCGATCGGAACCAGGGGGAGACGGTCTCCCGGTAGTCGTGGGCGTCGTGGCCGGCACCGACCGCGACCAGCGTGGTCCAGAGGCCGAGCACGATCGCGCCGACCAGCAGGACGTACATCAGCTTGTCGTTGTTCGTGGTGGCCATGAAGACCGGGCCGGTCGTCCTCCGCCGGAAGACCAGGATCACGATCCCGGCCAGCGTCGCGATGCCCGCGATGGTGCCGAAGAAGAGCGCGTTGAAGTGGTAGAGGTCCTCGTTCACCCCGACCGCCTCGGTCCACGACTTGGGGATCACCAGGCCGCCGATGTGACCGACGATCACGACCAGGATCCCGAAGTGGAAGAGCGGCGAGCCGATCCGCAGCAGCCGGGACTCGTAGAGCTGGGAGGACCGGGTGGTCCACCCGAACCGGTCGTAGCGGTAGCGCCAGATCGTCCCGGTGACCAGCACCGCGAACGCCAGGTAGGGCAGCACGCCCCAGAGCACGATGTCCATCAGATCGCCCCTTCCGCGCGCGGGACCGGGTAGGGGAGCGGCTCGAGACCGACCGTCTCGGTCGGGGGGCCGGTGCGGGCCAGCGCCATCGCGGCGGCACGGTCCCGCGGGGAGGCGCCGGGCAGCGTCGCGCAGACCGCGGTCAGCACGTCCCCGTACGGCGATCCGCGGTCGACCAGGGAGAGCCGGATCAGCTCGAGGCTGGCCCGGTACTCCTGGAGCAGGGCGCGACCTGCCTCCGGATCGGCGAGGGCGGCGTACTCCAGCACCATCGGCAGGTAGTCGGGCAGCTCGCCGTGGGTGTTCACCAGCAGCCCGGCATCGCGGTAGCGCTGCTTGAACCCGGCCAGGGTCTCCCCGCGCCGGCGCGTGTCGCCGTCGGTCCAGTAGGAGAGGTAGAGCGTGTGCTTGCTGGACAGGTCGAAGACGTCGACGTAGTCGCGGACCAGCGCGACGGGGGCCGTGGCGGCGAGGTGCTCGACGAACCGCATCAGCGCCAGGGCGGCGTCGTCACCGGGCTGTTCGGCGAGCGCACCGCGCAGCATCGGCACCCTCTCGAGCAGGGCGGCATCGGGGTAGCCCAGGCACCATGCCGCCGCCTGGTGGATGACCCTCGGATCCGAACGCCGGGACGGGCGCCGCGACCTCATGACCGGTGCTCCGGGAAGAGGCCGTCCGGAGTGCCCTGCCCGTCCCAGTTGAGCAGGTTCACCCGACCCCGCAGGCTCTCCTCCGACGTCGGCTGGTCGCTGGCCTGGCGCTGCTTGAGCGCGTGGAAGGTCTCCACCGCCACCGGTGCCGGACGTCCGCTCGCCTCGCCGAGCGGGCCGCTGTACATGCCGGGCCCCTCGTCGTAGTCGAGGGAGCAGCCGATCTCCTCCAGGTCGTGGGCCTGCTCGACGTGTGCCTTCGGGATCACGTAGCGCTCGTCGTACTTCGCGAGGGCCATCAGCCGGTACATCTCGTACAGGTCCTCGCCGCTCATCCCCACCAGGGCCGGGATCTCCGGGTCCGGGTCGCGCCCCAGCGTGATGTCGCGCAGGTAGGCGCGCATCGCGGCCAGCTTGCGCAGCACCCCGTCCACGACCGCGGTGTCGCCGGCGGTGAAGAGCTCGGCCAGGTACTCCACCGGGATCCGGAGCGCCTCGATCGCGCCGAACAGCGTGTCGACGCCCTCCGCGTCGTGGCCCTGGTCGCGCAACAGGTCGGTGACCGGCGAGAGCGGCGGGACGTACCAGACCATGGGCATCGTGCGGTACTCCGGATGCAGCGGCAGGGCCACCCGGTACTTCTTGGCCAGCGCGTAGACGGGTGAACGCCGGGCGGCGTCCAGCCAGTCCTCGGGGATCCCCTGTTCCCGCGCCGCGGCGAGGACCGCCGGGTCCTCGGGGTCGAGCAGCAGGTCCATCTGGGCCTCGTAGAGGTCCCGGTCGTCGGGCACGGACGCGGCCGTGGTGACCGCGTCGGCGTCGTAGAGGAACAGACCCAGGTAGCGGAGGCGGCCCACGCAGGTCTCGGAGCAGACCGTCGGCAGACCCACCTCGACGCGGGGGTAGCAGAAGGTGCACTTCTCGGCCTTGCCCGACTTGTGGTTGAAGTAGATCTTCTTGTACGGGCAGCCGGTGATGCACTGGCGCCACCCGCGGCACCTGTCCTGGTCCACGAGCACGATCCCGTCCTCCGAGCGCTTGTAGATCGCACCGGAGGGGCAGGAGGCCATGCACGCGGGGTTGAGGCAGTGCTCGCAGATCCGCGGCAGGTAGAACATGAACGTCTTCTCGAACTCGAACTTGATCCTCTCGTTCGACTCCGCCCGGAGCTTCTGCACGATCGGGTCGTTCGGCCCGTGCTCGGTGGCGCCGCCGAGGTTGTCGTCCCAGTTGGCCGACCAGGTGACCTTCGTGTCCTCGCCGGTGATCAGGGACTTGGGCCGGGCCACCGGGAAGTCGTCGCCGAGCGGTGCGTCGATGAGCGTCGCGTAGTCGTAGGTCCACGGTTCGTAGTAGTCGGCGAGCTCGGGCTGGACCGGGGAGGAGAAGATGGTCAGCAGCTTCCTCAGCCGGCCGCCGGCCTTGAGCCGCAGCCGGCCGGACTTGTCGACCTCCCAGCCGCCGCGCCACCTCTCCTGGTCCTCGTGCCGGCGCGGGTAGCCCAGCCCGGGCCGGGTCTCGACGTTGTTGAACCAGACGTACTCGGTGCCCGCACGGTTGGTCCACGCCTGCTTGCAGGTCACCGAGCAGGTGTGGCACCCGATGCACTTGTCGAGGTTCATCACCATGCCCATCTGGGCCATGACTCTCATCAGTACGTCACCTCCTGCGAGCGGCGCCGGATGGTGGCGACGACGTCGCGCTGGTTGCCGGTGGGACCGAGGTAGTTGAACGCGTAGGAGAGCTGCGCGTACCCGCCGATCAGGTGGGTGGGCTTGACCAGCACCCGCGTCACGCTGTTGTGGATGCCACCGCGCCGGCCGGTGGCCTCCGACTTCGGCACGTCGATGGTCCGCTCCTGCGCATGGTGGACGAAGGTGACGCCGGCCGGGATCCGGTGGCTGACGATGGCCCGGGCGACGAAGACGCCGTTGGCGCTGGTGCACTCGATCCAGTCGTTGTCCTCGACCGAGATCGCCGCCGCATCGGCGGGGCTGAGCCAGGCGGAGGTGCCGCCGCGGGAGAGCGAGAGCATGAACAGGTTGTCCTGGTACTCGCTGTGGATCGACCACTTCGAGTGCGGCGTCAGGTAGCGCACCGTGATCTCGCTCGACCCGTCGGCGCCGAGCCGTGGCTCCCCGAAGAGGCGGTTCATGTCGAGGGGTGGTCGGTAGATCGGCAGCGCCTCGCCGAGGTCGCGCATCCAGTCGTGGTCGAGGAAGAAGTGCATCCGACCGGTCAGGGTGTGGAACGGCTTCTGGCGCTCGATGTTGACGGTGAACGGCGCGTAGCGGCGTCCGCCGGTCTCCGAGCCCGACCACTCCGGCGAGGTGATCACGGGGACCGGCGCGGCCTGGGTCTGGGCGAAGGTGATCCGCTTCTCCTCCGAGCCCTCGGCCAGGTCGGCGAGGGGCTTGCCGACCCGCCGCTCCAGGGTCCGGAAACCCTGGGTGGCGAGCTCGCCGTTGGTGGTGCCCGACAGGGTCAGGATCGCCTCGGCCAGCTTCGCGTCGGTGTCGATCGCGGGGCGACCGACACCCGCCCCGGAGTCCATCACCCCGCCGGACGCCGCCAGCGTGCGCAGCGCCTCGGTCAGGTCGAAGGTGACGTTCTTGACCCCGAAGCCGAGCCGGTCGGCCAGCGGACCGATGGTCGCCAGCTTGTCGGCGATCGCGGTGTAGTCCCGCTCGACCACCTGCAGCACCGGCATGGTCCTCCCGGGGATCGGCTCGACGTCGCCGCGCTTCCAGTCCAGCACCACGCCGCCGGGCTGGGCGGTCTCCCCGGCGGTGTCGTGCTGCATCGGCACCGCCACCACGTCCTTGCGGACACCCAGGTGGTCGCGCGCCAGCTCGGCGATCCGCCGGGCGAAGAGGTGGAACATCTCGAAGTCGGTGCGCGCCTCCCACGGCGGGTCGATGGCGGGCGTGAACGCGTGCACGAACGGGTGCATGTCGGTCGAGGAGAGGTCGTGCTTCTCGTACCAGGTCGCCGCGGGCAGCACGATGTCGGAGAGCAGCGTGGTCGAGGTCATCCGGAAGTCGGCGGAGACCAGCAGGTCCAGCTTCCCCTCCGGCGCCTCCTCCCGCCACGTCACGTCGCGGGGCCGCACGTCGGGCCCGCCCTCGGTGGCCATCACGTTGGAGTGCGTGCCGAGCAGGTGCTTGAGGAAGTACTCGTTGCCCTTGGCGGAGGAGCCGAAGAGGTTGGAGCGCCACAGCGTGAGGGTGCGCGGCCAGTTCTCGGGGGCGTCGACGTCCTCGATGGCGAACTTCAGCGAGCCGTCCTTGAGCCGGGCCACGACGTACTCGTTGACGTCGGCCACCTCGCCGGCCTCGACCGCGGCGCTCGCCTCGTCGGCCAGGTCGAGCGGGTTGCGGTCGAACTGCGGGTAGAACGGCATCCAGCCCAGCCGGTTGGACTGCGCGATCGTGTCGGCGGTGTGCATCCCGGCGAGGTGGCCCTCGGCCAGCGGGGAGGCCAGGGCGTCGGCCCGGTAGCCGTCGGTGCGCCACTGGTCGGTGTGCATGTACCAGTACGCCGTGCCGATCATCGTGCGCGGCGGGCGGCTCCAGTCCAGGTTGTTGGCCAGCGAGATCCAGCCGGTGATCGGACGGCACTTCTCCTGCCCGACGTAGTGCGCCCAGCCGCCGCCGTTGCGCCCCATGCTTCCGGTCAGCAGCAGCAGGGACAGGATCGATCGGTACGTCGCGTCCGCGTGGAACCACTGACAGACGCCGGCGCCGAGGATGATCATCGAGCGCCCGCCGGAGTCCTGCGCGTTCTGGGCGAGCTCGCGGGCGATCCGGATGCATTGCTCGGCCGGCACCGAGGTGACCTCCGCCTGCCACGCCGGCGTGTACGGCGCGGTGGCGTCGTCGTACCCCGTGGGCCACGCGCCGGGGAGGTCGGGCCGGGCGACGCCGTGCTGGGCCAGCATCAGGTCGAAGACCGTGGTCACCAGCTGGCCGGCGATCCGGGTGACCGGGACGCCGCGGCGCAGCACCTCGCCCTCGCCGGTCGCCCCGGCGTAGGAGGGCAGCAGCACCTCGGCCGACTCGGGGTCGACCTTGGCGTCGCGCAGCGACAGGGCCGGCACGGTGCCGTCGAGGTCGAGGTTCCAGCGACCCTCGCCGGAGTCGGCGTACCGGAACCCCATCGAGCCGTTCGGCACCACCGGCTCGCCGGTGGCGGCGTCGACGAGGACCGTCTTCCAGGCCGCCTCGGGCGCCTCGTCGCCGAGGTCGCGGGCGGTGAGGAACTTGCCGGGCACCAGCCCGCCGTGCTCGGCGTTCTCGGTGAGGGTGACCAGGAACGGCAGGTCGGTGTACTGGCGTACGTACTCCACGAAGAACGGCACCCGACGCTCCACGTAGCACTCGGTCAGGATCACGTGCGTCATCGCCATCGCCAGCGCGGCGTCGGTCCCCGCCTGCGCCGGCACCCACTCGTCGGCGAACTTCGTGTTGTCGGCGTAGTCCGGGCTGACCGTGACCACCTTGGTGCCGCGGTAGCGGACCTCGGCCATCCAGTGCGCGTCGGGCGTGCGGGTCACCGGGACGTTCGAGCCCCACATCATCAGGTAGGTCGCGTCCCACCAGTCCCCGGACTCCGGCACGTCCGTCTGGTCGCCGAAGACCTGCGGGCTGGCCACCGGCAGGTCGGCGTACCAGTCGTAGAAGGAGGTCATCGCGCCGCCGAGCAGGTGGGTGTAGCGCGCGCCGACCGCGTGGGAGACCATCGACATCGCCGGGATCGGGCTGAAGGTGGCGATCCGGTCCGGTCCGTGGGCCTTGATCGTGTGCACCTGCGCCGCGGCGACCATCTCCACCGCCTCGGCCCAGCTGAGCCGCGCCAGCCCGCCCTTGCCGCGGGCCTGCTGGTAGCGGCGGCGGCGCTCCGGGTCGGCCTGGATGTCGGCCCATGCCAGCACGGGGTCGCCGAGGCGCTCCTTGGCCTCCCGGTACATCTCCAGCAGCACGCCGCGGGCGTAGGGGTAGCGGACCCGGGTGGGGGAGTAGGTGTACCAGGAGAACGCCGCGCCGCGCGGGCAGCCGCGGGGCTCGTACTCCGGGCGGTCCGGCCCGACCGAGGGGTAGTCGGTCTGCTGGGTCTCCCAGGTGATCACGCCGTCCTTGACGTAGACCTTCCACGAGCAGGAGCCGGTGCAGTTCACCCCGTGGGTGGAGCGCACCACCTTGTCGTGGCTCCACCGGTCCCGGTAGAAGACGTCGCCGGCGCGGCCGCCCTCCCGGAAGACCGCGCGGCCATCGTCGGACTCGTCCCAGCGGGTGAAGAAGCGACCTGCGCGAAGCAGGAGGTTCGACGCCGGTCCGTCCGTTCCTGCTCCCGAGAGCTGTGCCACGACGCCCGTCCCTTCCCGCCGGGAGGTCGTGGGGGAACCGCCCAGCCGGCCCGAAATGTGACTTGCGCAACATCTGGCACTCTGTCAGCGGGTCCCGGGGCTGGCAATAGCCGGCTTCAGCCGGCTCGGCCGCGACGCGGTAGCATCGGCGCCGTGGAAGCCCACCAGCGATTTCTTCGCCCCGGACCGGCGGACGGTCCGGGGGTTCACCGCGCGGCCTGAACGGCACCCGCCCGCCGCGCACGGCTCCTGGCACGTCACCGGGTCCGGGGAGAGCCACCCCAGCGACCACTTCTAGAATCTGCGGCGTCCGAACCTGCCGCTGGAAAGGGAGCCATGTCCGGCCCCAACACCGACTACGACCCGGTCGAGGTCACCCCGCTCAAGGCCGAGGAGGTCGAGCGGATGCGCGACGAGGCGCTCGCCGCGATCTCCGCCGCCGCCGACCTCGACGAGCTCAAGCAGGCGCGCCTCGACCACGCCGGCGACCGCTCGGGCCTGGCCCTGGCCAACCGCGAGATCGGCGCCCTGCCCCCGCAGGCGCGCAAGGAGGCCGGCCAGCGGATCGGCCAGGCCCGCGGCGCCGTCAACAAGGCGCTCGCCGCCCGCCAGGCCGTGCTCGAGGTCGAGCACGAGGAGCGGATGCTGGTCACCGAGACCGTCGACGTCACGCTGCCCACCGACCGCGGCCGCCGCGGCTCGCGGCACCCGATCACGCTCCAGTCCGAGCTGATCGCCGACATCTTCGTGGCGATGGGCTGGGAGATCGCCGAGGGCCCGGTCGTGGAGGCCGAGTGGCTCAACTTCGACGCCCTCAACCTCGGCCCCGACCACCCGGCGCGGACCATGCAGGACACGTTCTGGACCGAGCCGGCGGAGAACCACGTCGTGCTGCGCACCCAGACCTCCCCGGTCCAGGCGCGGACGATGCTGACCCGCACGCCGCCGATCTACGTCGCCTGCCCCGGGCGGGTCTTCCGCACCGACGAGTACGACGCCACGCACAGCCCGATGTTCCACCAGGTCGAGGGCCTGGTCGTCGACGAGGGCATCACGATGGCGCACCTCAAGGGCTCGCTGGACCACCTGGCGGCCCAGCTGTTCGGCCCCGGCATCGACACGCGCTTCCGCCCGTCGTACTTCCCCTTCACCGAGCCGTCGGCCGAGGTCGACGTGCGCTGCTTCGTCTGCCGCGGCGAGGACAGCGACTCCTGCCGCACCTGCAAGGGCGAGGGCTGGATCGAGTGGGGCGGCTGCGGGGTGGTCAACCCGCGCGTGCTGGTCGCCTGCGGCGTCGACCCGGAGGTGTACTCCGGCTTCGCGTTCGGCATGGGCATCGACCGGAGCTTCATGTTCCGGCACGCGCTGGGCGACCTCCGGCCGCTCTTCGAGGGCGACGCCCGCTTCTCCTCCGCGTTCGGCACCGAGATCTGAGAGACGTTGATGAAGACCCCGCTTTCCTGGATCAAGGAGTACGTCGACGTCCCCGCCGACGTGACCACCGACGAGCTGACCCACCGGCTGACGCTGACCGGCCTCAAGCTCGAGGGCATCGACAGCCCCGGCGCGCAGATCACCGGTCCGCTGGTGATCGGCCGGGTGCTGACCAAGGAGCCCGAGCCGCAGAAGAACGGCAAGACGATCAACTGGTGCACCGTGGACGTCGGCGACGCCAACGGCACCGGTGAGCCCCAGGGCATCGTCTGCGGCGCCCACAACTTCGAGCCCGGCGACCTGGTGGTCTGCGTGCTGCCCGGCGGCGTGCTGCCCGGCGGCTTCGCGATCTCCGCGCGCAAGACCTACGGCCACGTCTCGGCCGGGATGATCTGCTCCGCCCGCGAGCTGGGCCTGGGCGAGGACCACGACGGCATCATCGTGCTCCCGGCCGACGCCGGTCAGCCGGGCGACGACGTGCGCGCCGTGCTCGGCCTCGACGAGGAGATCATCGAGTTCGAGATCAACCCCGACCGCGCCTACGCGCTGTCGCTGCGCGGTATCGCCCGCGAGGTGGCCGTCTCCGTCGACGGAGCGACGAACTTCCGCGACCCCGCGCTCCGCGAGACCCCGGCCGCCGACGACCAGGGGCACCCGGTCGTCGTCGAGGACGCCGCCGGCTGCCCGGTCTTCGTGGCGCGCACGGTCTCCGGCTTCGACCCGTCCGTGGCCACGCCGGACCACATCGTCCAGCGGATCACCGCCGCCGGGATGCGGTCGGTGTCGCTGGCCGTCGACATCACGAACTACGTGATGCTCGAGACCGGTCGGCCGATCCACGGCTACGACGCCGACAAGGTGCAGGGCGCGCTGGTCGTGCGCCGCGGGCGGGCGGGGGAGTCGATGACCACCCTCGACGGCGCGCGTCGCACGCTGTCGACCGAGGACCTCGTCATCGCCGACGACTCGGGCATCATCGGCCTGGGCGGCGTGATGGGTGGCGAGACCACGGAGATGTCGGAGACCACCACCCGGATCCTGGTGGAGTCCGCGCACTGGGACCCCGTGTCGATGTTCCGCACCGGCAAGCGGCACAAGATCACCTCCGAGGCCGGCAAGCGCAACGAGCGCGGCGTCGACCCGACGATCTGCGAGGCCGCCGCGGACCGCGTGGTCGAGCTGCTGGTGGAGCACGGCGGCGGCGTCGCCGAGCCCGGCGTCACCGTCGTCGGCACCCCGCCGCCGGCGCCCGCCATCACCGTGGCCGGTGACCTGGCCGCCCGGGTCTCCGGACTCGACATCAGCGAGGAGCGGGCCGTCGAGGCGTTGCGCGCCGTCGGCTGCGAGGTCACCGGCACCGGCACGCTCTCCGTCGTCCCGCCGCCGTGGCGCCCCGACCTGACCGACCCGCAGGACACCACCGAGGAGGTGATCCGGCTGGTCGGCTACGACACGATCCCGTCGATCCTCCCCAAGGCACCCGGTGGCCGAGGCCTGACCCGGACCCAGCAGCTGCGCCGGCGCGCCGGCAGGACGATGGCGGGGGAGGGCTACGTCGAGGTGATCTCCTTCCCGTTCGTCGGGCAGGCCGACCTCGACGCGCTCGGCCTGGACGCCGACGATGCCCGCCGCAACCTGCTCGGGCTCTCGAACCCGCTCAACAGCGAGGCGCCGTCGATGACCACGACGCTGCTGCCCGGCCTGCTCAAGGCCGCGGCGCGCAACGTCGGCCACGGCACCACCTCGGTGGCGCTCTTCGAGACCGCCACGGTGACGCTGCCCGGCGGGGACGGCCCGGCGCCGATCCTGCCCGTCGACCGCCGTCCGACGGACGAGGAGCTCGCCGCGCTCACCGGCGCCCTGCCGGCGCAGCCGCTGCACCTCGGGCTCGTCGCCTGCGGCGAGTACGAGGCGGACGGCTGGTGGGGTGAGGGGCGCGCCGTGGCGTGGTCGGACGCGGTCCACGCCGTGCGCTCCGTCGCGGACGCCTTCGGCCTCACGCTCGAGGTCCGGGCGGCGTCGGTGGCGCCGTGGCACCCCGGCCGCTGCGCAGCGCTGCTGCTCGACGGGGACGTCGTCGGCCACGCCGGCGAGCTGCACCCGCGGGTCTGCGCGGGCCTCGGCCTGCCCGAGCGGTCCGTCGCCGCGGAGGTCGACCTGGACGCGCTGATCGCCGCGGCGGTGCACCTGCGCCCGGCGCCGGCCTTCTCGTCGTACCCGGTGGCCAAGGAGGACGTCGCGCTGCTGGTCGGCGCGGACGTCCCGGCCGCCTCGGTCGAGGCGGCGCTGCGCGAGGGTGCCGGCGAACTGCTGGAGTCGATCCGGCTGTTCGACGTCTACACCGGCGACCAGGTCGAGGCGGGCCACAAGTCGCTCGCCTACGCCCTGCGCTTCCGCGCCACCGACCGGACCCTCAACGAGGGCGAGGCGTCGGCGGCGCGGGACGCCGCGGTCGCGCGAGCGGCCGAGCTCACCGGGGCTGTGCAGCGCTGAGCGAGCTGGGCCGGCTCCGTCTGCTCGACGAGGTCGCCTGGGACGGTCGGACCGTCCCGGGCGACCGCACGGCTGCGCTGCTCGCGGCCCTGGCGCTGCACGCTCCGGGCGGCCTCAGTGCCGAGGCGCTGGTCGACCTGGTCTGGGACGACGGCGAGCGTCCGGAGCACCCGACGAAGGCCGTCCAGGTCGTCGTCTCCCGGGCGCGATCGGCGACGGGGCCCGACGCCGTGGCGCGGTCCGGGGCGGCCTACCGGCTCGGCATCGGGGCCGTCGAGGTCGACGCCCTCGCGCTCGCCGCGGAGCTCGACCGCGCCGCCCGCCTCGAGCGGGACGGGGACCTGGCGGCGGCCGAGCGGCTGCTCGCCGGGGTGGTGACCCGCCCCGTCGCCACCGGAGGACCGGGCCCGCTCGCCGAGCTCCGGCGGCGCGCCCGTGCGGCGCGGGCCGTGGCCACCCGGCGGCGGGCCCTGCTGCTGTCGGCGCTCGGCCGGCACCCGGAGGCGCTGGCTCCGCTGCAGGAGGCGCTGGCCGACGGCGCGGCCGGCGACCACGAGGAGGACCTGGTCGTCGCCCTGCTGCACAGCCTCGCGGTGGTGCGGGGGGTGCCGGCGGCGCTGGCGGCCTACGAGGCTCACCGCGAGCGGTTGGCCGACGGCCTGGGGGTCGACCCCGGGCCGCGGCTGCGCGCCGTGCATGCCGACCTCCTCGCCCGCGACAGGCCGGTGCGCACGGGCGTGCGCCACTACGCCTCGAGCCTGGTCGGCCGCGAGGACGACCTGCAGGCCCTGCGCGGCCTGCTGCGGCGGCACCGGGTGGTGTCGATCCTGGGTGCGGGCGGCCTGGGCAAGACCCGGCTCGCGCAGCTGCTCGCCGAGGGTGCCGAGCAGCCGGTGGTGCACGTGGTCGAGCTGGTCGGCGTCGTCGATCCGGCCGACCTGGTCAGCGAGGTCGGCTCCGCCCTCGGGGTCCGCGACTCCGTCGCCGGTCGTCGTGTCCTCACCCCCGAGCAGCAGCGAGACGTCCGGACCCGGATCGCCCAGCAGCTGGCCGGCGCACCGACCCTGCTGGTGCTGGACAACTGCGAGCACCTGATCGGCGCCGTGGCGGACCTGGTCGGCTTCCTGGTCGCCACCGCCCCCGTGCTGCGCGTGCTCACCACCACGCGGGCCCCGCTGGCGATCGCCGCCGAGCACGTCTATCCGCTCGCCCAGCTCGGGCACGACGAGGCGGCGCTGCTGTTCCGCGATCGCGCCCGCGCCACCCGCCCCGACGTGGTGCTGGCCGACCGCGCGGTGGACGACGTCGTGGCGCGCCTCGACGGGCTGCCGCTGGCCATCGAGCTGGCGGCGGTGAAGGTGCGGGCGATGACGGTGGAGGACATCGCCCAGCGACTGGAGAACCGGTTCGCGCTGCTGCGCGGCGGCGACCGGAGCGCGCCCGACCGGCACCAGACGCTGATCGCGGTCATCGACTGGTCCTGGAACCTGCTCGCCGAGCCCGAGCGCCGTGCGCTGCGCCGGTTGGCGGTCTTCGCCGACGGGTTCACCCTGGACGCGGCGGAGGCGGTCGTCGGCGGCGACGCGCTGACGGCGGTCCAGGAGCTCGTCGACCAGTCCCTGCTGACCGTGGTCGAGGCGGGAGCCGGCGCGGATGCGGCCAGCGGCCCGGACGGCCCGGACGGCCCGGCCGGACCGCTGCGCTACCGGATGCTCGAGACGGTCCGGGAGTTCGGCCGGATGCACCTGGTGGACGCCGGCGAGGACGCCGACGCCCGCGCCGCGCGCTCGCGGTGGGCGGTCCGCTACGCCGACCGTCACGCCGCCCGGCTCTTCACGCCGGACCAGGTCGCCGCGATCGACGCGCTCGCCCGGGAGGAGAACAACCTGGCCGACGTGCTCCGCCAGGCGCTCGCCGCGCCCGCCCCCGAGGACGTCGTCGCCGTCTTCGCCGCCCTGGGCAGCCTGTGGTCGATCCGCGGGGAGCACCCCCGCGTGATCGTGCTGAGTGAGCCGCTCGCCACCGCGCTGACGGGCTGGGAGCCGGTCCCCGAACGGGTCGACCAGGTCCGGATCAGCCTCTGCCTGGCGATCATGAACTCCTGGATCACCCGTCCCGAGTCCACCGGCGGACTGCGCGCGCTGCTGGAGACGGCGGGCAGCTCCGGGACCGGCGGTGTGCTCGACGCCCTGGTGACCGTGGTGCTGGCCATCGGGGCCGACGGCCGCAGCCCGTCCAGCACCGACGTGTCGGACCGACTCGCGACGCACCCCGACCCGGTCGTCCGCGCGCTCGCGCTGCAGTGGCTGAGCCGGGTCCGCGAGAACCTGGCCGACCTGCTCGGCGCGCTCGAGGCAGCGGAGGCCGCACTGGCGTTGACCGATGACCGGCACGGGCCCTGGAACGAGGCTCAGCTGCGCACCCAGCTCGCGGCGCTGTGCGCCCAGGTCGGCCGGACCGAGCAGGCCGCCGCGCACGCGGCGGCCGCGGTCCCGGTGCTGATGCGGATCGGTGCGGTCGACGACGCGCTCCAGGTGCGCGCGGTGATGGCGATGGCTGCGCTCGCGGCCGGCGACGTGGACCGGGCCGAGCGTGAGGTGGAGGCCCTGAGCGGGTTGCGCGGACGCGGCGGCTTCGGCAGTGAGGCGCTGGTGCTCAACGGCCGGGCCGAGGTCGCGTTCGCCCGCGGTGAGGTCGAACGCGGGCGGAGGCTGATGATGGACGCCGCCGACGCGCTGGCCGGGCTCAGCTACCCCGGGATGGACGACGCCGGCGAGCTCGCGCCCTGGACGATCTTCGGCGAGGCGCTGGCGCTGGCCGCGTGCGCCCACCACCCGGGCCCGGACGAGGCGCGGGAGTCCGAGGACGAGCGACGACTCGCGGCGTCGCTGCGGGCGAAGGTGGTGTCGGTCGTGTCCGGCGAGGGCGGCGGGCTCGTGGACCTGCCCGTCGTCGGCGTGGTGCTCTTCGCGCTCGGCAGCTGGGGGCTCCTCCGCGGCGAGCTGGCGCCCGAGGACGCCGTACGGCTGCTGGTGCTGGCCGAGCGCTGCGGCTACCAGCGGTTCACCCCGACCCTCTCCTGGGAGCGGGCGGCGGCTCTCGCGGAGCGCGACGCGCCGGGGATGCTGGCCCGGCTCGACGGTGAGTACGGCGCGCGCCGTGGCCCCGCCGTGCTCGACGGGGCCAGCGACGCGGTCGCTCAGATCTTCCGGGCGTAGGAGCGCACGGCCAGCGGAGCGAACACCGCCGCCACCACGGCGCAGCCCAGCAGCGCCCAGCCGACCTCGGTCGTCACGGCCCCGTCGTTCATCAGGTCGCGGCAGGCCGTCACCACGTGCGAGACGGGGTTGACGTTCACGAAGGCCTCCAGCCAGGGCGGCAGGGTCTCGGCCGGCACGAAGGCGTTGGACAGGAACGTCAGCGGGAACATGATCATCATCCCGATGCCCTGCACGGCCTGCGCCGAGCGCGCCACGGTGCCGAGCCACGTGAAGATCCACGACAGCGACCACGCGGCGGTGATGGTCAGCAGCCAGCCGCCGAGCACGCCGAGCGGGCCTCCGCCCGGCCGGTAGCCCATCACCAGGCCCATGCCGATGGTCAGCGTGGCCGCCACGGCGTACCGGATCAGGTCGGCGAGCGCGGGGCCGGCCAGGGGAGCGAAGCGGGAGATCGGCAGCGCCCGGAACCTGTCGAAGACGCCCTTGTCCATGTCCTCGCGCAGCTGAGTGCCCATCGCCATGCAGGCGGTGAGCGCCATCTGGGCGAGGATGCCGGGGATGATCAGCGGCAGGTAGCCCTCGACGCTCCCGGAGATCGCGCCGCCGAAGATGTAGGCGAACATCGCCGTGAAGAGCAGCGGCTGGATGGTCACGTCGAAGAACTGCTCCGGGTTGCGGCGCATCTTCTTCGTGGCCCGCCAGGCCATCGCGAGCGTCTGGCGGACGGTCTCGGCCGCGGTAGGGCGGGCCGGCAGGTGCGCCGGCGACCCGATCGCGTCGGGTGCCCGCTGTGGCGTGCGGTCCTCGGTGAGCGTGCTCATCAGGCCACCTCCTCCGTCTCCGCCGGGGCGGCGGTCTCGCTGTGGTGGCCGGTGAGGGCCAGGAAGACCTCGTCGAGGGTCGGCTGCTGGACGGTCGCGGTGGCGATCGACACCTGCGCCTCGCGCAGCCCGATCAGCACGTCCGCGGCCCGGTCGGCGTCGGGCAGCGCCACGTTGAGCCCGCCCGCCTCCGGGGTCAGCACCGGCGGCTCGCCGATCACGCGGGCGACGACCTCGCCGGCCCGGGCCAGGTCCGCGGCGTCGACCAGCCGCAGGTGCAGCGTCGAGTCGCCGACGCCCCGCTTGAGCTCGTACGGCGTGCCCTCGGCGACCTTCCGGCCTCGGTCGATCACGGCGATCCTGTCGGCCAGCTGGTCGGCCTCGTCCAGGTACTGGGTGGTGAGCAGGATCGTGGACCCCTGCGCGACGAGCGCCCGGATCGTCTCCCACATCTGGCCCCGCGTGCGCGGGTCCAGGCCGGTGGTCGGCTCGTCGAGGAAGATCAGCGGCGGCCGGCTGATCAGGCTGGCGGCCAGGTCGAGGCGGCGCCGCATGCCGCCGGAGAACGTGGAGAGCCGGCGCGTCGCGGCGTCGGTGAGGGCGAACTGCTCCAGCAGGTCGTCGGCCGTCGTGCGTGCCTCACGCCGGGGGAGTCCGAGCAGCCGGCCGAAGAGGTAGAGGTTCTCGTGGCCGGTCAGGTTCTCGTCGACCGAGGCGTACTGTCCCGTGACACCGACGAGCTGTCGCACCCGGTGCGGCTCGGAGGCCACGTCGGTGCCGAAGATCGCGGCCCGGCCGCCGTCGATGGGCAGCAGGGTCGCGAGCATCTTCAGCGTGGTCGTCTTGCCGGCGCCGTTCGGACCGAGGACGCCGAACACCTCGCCGCGGCGTACCTGGAGGTCGACGCCGTCGACTGCGTGGTGCGTGCCGAACTTCTTGACCAGGCCGGCCGCGTCGACCGCCAGCTCGGCGCTGGGGCCGGGCCCGGGGGCCGGGAGGGAGGGATGGCTCATGGGGACAGCGTGGGGGCCACCGGTTTCACCGTGGCTTCACGGCGGTCTCAGCCGGGTTGGCCCGGCGGTTGCCGTGAAGCCCCGGCGGGCCGCCGCGGCTCCGATCCGCGGGACGCTAGCCTGGGTCCGTTCGCCGGCACGGGCGCGGCGGTCGTGACCGCTGGGGTCGCGGCCAGGCCGGGTTCAGGATGAGGGCGCTGTCAAATGAACATGCAGGGATGTGTATAGTTATGCACATGACTCAGGTACGTGTCGCTGTCGCCGGTGCCAGCGGGTACGCCGGAGGCGAGCTGCTGCGCCTGCTCCTGGCCCATCCGCAGGTCGAGATCGGCGCGGTCACCGCCGGCAGCAACGCCGGCGAGCGTCTCGGAGCGCTCCAGCCGCACCTGCTCCCGCTCGCCGACCGGCTGCTGGAGCCCACCACGGTGGAGGTGCTGTCCGGTCACGACGTGGTCTTCCTGGCACTGCCGCACGGCCAGTCCGCCGGGATCGCCGAGAAGCTCGGCGACGAGGTCCTCGTCATCGACTGCGGGGCCGACTTCCGGCTCGCGGACGCCGCCGAGTGGCTGCGCTTCTACGGCGGCTCGCACGCCGGCACCTGGCCCTACGGCCTCCCCGAGCTGCCCGGGCTGCGCGAGGAGATCGCCGGCTCGCGCCGCGTGGCCGTCCCGGGCTGCTACCCGACCATCTCCACGCTGACGATCGGCCCGGCGGTGCTGCACGGCATCGTCGACCCGGACGTGGTCGTGGTCGCCGCCAGCGGCACCAGCGGCGCCGGCAAGGCGCCGAAGCAGCACCTGCAGAGCAGCGAGATCATCGGCAGCGTCACCGCCTACGGGGTCGGCGGCGTGCACCGGCACACCCCCGAGATCACCCAGAACCTGTCGCGGCTGACCGACAAGAACGTCACGGTCAGCTTCACCCCGGTGCTGGTGCCGACCTCGCGCGGCATCCTGGCCACCTGCTCGGCTCCGCTGTCGGGCACCTGGGCCACCGACGCCGCCCACGACGTCTACGTCGAGGCCTTCGCCGACGAGCCGTTCATCCATGTGCTCCCCGAGGGGCAGTGGCCCCAGACGCAGGCCGTGCTCGGCTCCAACGCCGTCCAGATCCAGGTGGCGGTCGACGCGATGGCCGGCCGCCTGGTCGCGGTCGGCGCCATCGACAACCTGACCAAGGGCACCGCCGGCGCGGCGGTGCAGTGCATGAACCTGGCCCTCGGGCTCCCCGAGACGGCCGGCCTGAGCAGCGTGGGAGTGGCGCCGTGAGCGAGCAGTCCGAGACCCAGCAGGCGTCGTACCACCTGCTGCGCTTCCCCGAGCGGCTCGCGGTGGTCCGGCTCGCCGCCGGCGCCGAGGTGCCGGAGTGGGCCGAGTCCTCCTCGATCTTCTCGATCACCGCGACCGCCGAGGGGACGTCGCTGGTCTGCGCCGGCCGCAACGTCCCCAAGAAGGTCCCGCACCAGAAGCCGTTCACGGCCTTCCGGGTCGACGGCACGCTCGACTTCGGGCTGACCGGCGTCCTGGTCAGCCTGCTGGCCCCGCTCGCGGAGGACGGGATCAGCGTCTTCACCCTCTCCACGTACGACACCGACTGGATCCTGGTGCCGACCGGCGACGCCGAGCGGGCCGAGGAGGCGTGGCGACGATCGGGGCACACCACCGCCCCCGCCGTCCCCGCCTGACCCGCCCACCACCGGATCCGTCCGCGGCCGCTCCCGGCCGACCATGCACGAAGGAACATCGATGAGCGTCACCCACCCGCGCGGGTTCCGCGCTGCCGGCACCGCGATCGGCCTCAAGTCCACCGGCGCCAAGGACCTCGCCCTGGTCGTCAACGACGGCCCCCGTTTCGACTCCGCGTCGGTCTTCACCAGCAACCGCTGCAAGGCCAACCCGGTGCTGTGGAGCGAGCAGGTCGCCCGGGACGGCGTCGTCCGCGCCGTCGTGCTCAACTCCGGCGGTGCCAACTGCTACACCGGACCCGAGGGGTTCGTGACCACCCACCGGGTCGCCGAGCAGGTCGCCGTGCGGCTGGGCATCGGCGCGGTGGACGTGATCGTCTGCTCGACCGGGCTGATCGGCCTGACCAACGACCGGCAGGTGCTGCTGGACGGCGTCGACGCGGTGCACGCCCTGCTCTCCGAGGACGGTGGGCAGGACGCCGCCGAGGCGATCATGACCACCGACTCGGTCAACAAGCAGTTCGTGCTCGAGGCGGACGGCTGGTCGATCGGCGGGATGGCCAAGGGCGCGGGCATGCTCGCCCCCGCGCTGGCGACGATGCTGGTGGTGATCACCACCGACGCCGTGGTCCCGGCCGAGACGCTGGACCGCGCCCTGCGTGCGGCGACCCGGGTCAGCTTCGACCGTCTCGACTCCGACGGCTGCATGTCGACCAACGACACGGTCAGCGTGCTGGCCAGCGGGGCCTCGGGCGTGACGCCCAGCGAGGAGGAGTTCACCGTCGCGCTCACCGACGTGTGCGTCGGGCTGGCCCAGCAGCTGCTCGCCGACGCCGAGGGCGCCGACCACGAGATCTCGATCACCACGCGCGGAGCGGCCACCGAGGACGACGCCGTCGAGGTGGGCCGCAGCGTGGCGCGCAGCAACCTGTTCAAGGCCGCGGTCTTCGGCAAGGACCCGAACTGGGGCCGTGTGCTCGCATCGATCGGCACCACCGGCGCCGCCTTCGACCCCGCCGACCTCGACGTCGCGATCAACGGCGTCTGGGTGTGCCGCAGCTCGACGCCCGCCGAGGACCCGGCCCTGGTCGACCTCGGGCCGCGCGCGGTGACGGTGAGCATCGACCTGAAGTCCGGCGACGCCGAGGCGACCGTCTGGACCAACGACCTGACCCACGCCTACGTCCACGAGAACAGCGCCTACAGCTCATGAGCATCGAAGAGAACATGACCGGGCCCTACGCCCCGACGTCCCACGACCCGGCCAAGCCGGACCCGGCCAAGGCGGCCACGCTGGCCGCTGCGCTGCCGTGGCTGAAGGAGTACCACGGCAAGGTGGTCGTGGTGAAGTACGGCGGCAACGCGATGACCGACGACGCGCTCAAGCGCGCGTTCGCCGAGGACATCGCCTTCCTGCGCTTCGCCGGGTTCCGGCCGGTGGTGGTGCACGGCGGCGGTCCGCAGATCTCGCAGATGCTGGACCGGCTCGGCATCGAGTCCGAGTTCCGCGGCGGCCTGCGGGTGACCACGCCGGAGGCGATGGACGTGGTCCGGATGGTGCTCGTCGGGCAGGTGCAGCGCGAGCTCGTCGGGCTGATCAACGAGCACGGCCCGCTCGCGGTGGGACTCTCCGGCGAGGACGCCGGCCTCTTCACCGCCGAGGCCACCGGCACCGTGGTCGACGGCCAGGAGGTGGACCTCGGTCTCGTCGGCGAGGTCACCGAGGTGCGGCCCGAGGCCGTCCTCGACCTGATCGAGGCAGGTCGGATCCCCGTGGTCTCCAGCATCGCTCCGGACGTCGACGGGGTCGCGCACAACGTGAACGCCGACTCCGCCGCAGCGTCCCTGGCCGTCGCGCTGGGGGCCGAGAAGCTCCTGGTTCTGACCGACGTCGAGGGTCTGTACCTGGACTGGCCCGATCCCGAGGAGGTGATCGGTGAGATCAGCCCCGAGGCGCTCGAGGCGATCCTCCCGGACCTGGCCAGCGGCATGATCCCGAAGATGGGCGCGTGCCTGAGCGCCGTCCAGGGCGGCGTGAAGCGGGCCACCGTGGTCGACGGCCGGGAGAAGCACGCGGTGCTCCTGGAGCTCTTCACCGACGAGGGGGTCGGCACCCAGGTGCTGCCCGGTGTCACCACCAAGACCCGCAAGGCCAAGCAGGCGGGGCAGAGCGCATGAACGGCCAGTCCAGCCAGCACGCCTGGACCGAGCGGTACGCCGGTGCGCTGATGAACACGTTCGGCGCGCCCAAGCTGGTCCTGACCCGCGGCACCGGCGCCCACGTGTGGGACGCCGACGGCCGCGAGTACGTCGACCTGCTCGGTGGCATCGCGGTGAACGCGCTGGGCCACGCGCACCCGCGCCTGGTCGGCGCCGTCACCGAGCAGCTCGGAACGCTCGGCCACATCTCCAACTTCTTCGCCAGCGAACCTCAGATCCGGCTTGCCGAGCGGTTGCTCGCGCTGCTCGGCCTGGGCGACCTGGGGGGCCGGGTCTTCTTCACCAACTCCGGCACCGAGGCGAACGAGGCGGCGTTCAAGCTGACCCGGCGCACCGGCCGCAC
The DNA here is from genome assembly GCF_004919105.1 of Nocardioides sp. GY 10113. Classification (GTDB taxonomy): domain Bacteria; phylum Actinomycetota; class Actinomycetes; order Propionibacteriales; family Nocardioidaceae; genus Nocardioides. The sequence goes on along the minus strand of NZ_STGK01000015.1, from coordinate 5,437 downwards.
CCGGGTGGTCGCCACCGAGGGCGCGTTCCACGGGCGCACGATGGGCGCGCTGGCGCTCACCGCCAAGGAGGCCTACCGGGCGCCCTTCGAGCCGCTGCCCGGCGACGTGGTGTTCGTCCCCTACGGCGACGCGGCCGCGCTGGAGGCGGCGGTCGACGAGACCACCGCCGCCGTGGTCATCGAGCCGGTCCAGGGCGAGGCGGGGGTCGTCGTACCTCCGCGCGACTACCTGCCCGCGGCCCGCCGGATCACCCACGAGCGCGGCGCGCTGCTGTGGCTGGACGAGGTGCAGACCGGGATCGGCCGGATGGGCTCCTGGTTCGCCCACCAGCACCCCGACCTGGTCGCCGAGCCCGTCGTGCCCGACATCGTCACGCTGGCCAAGGGCCTGGCCGGCGGGATCCCGATCGGCGCGTGCATCGCGACCGGCGGCACCGGGAAGCTGTTCGACCCCGGCAACCACGGCACCACCTTCGGCGGCAACCCGGTCGCGGCCGCCGCCGCGCTGGCCGTCATCGACACCATCGAGGACGAGGGGCTGCTCGAGCACGTCACCGCACTGGGCGAGCGGCTCCGGGTGGGCCTCGGCGCCGATGCTCGGGTCACCGAGGTGCGGGGGACCGGCCTGCTGATCGGGCTGGACCTGGCCCAGCCACTGGCCGCCGAGGTGGTGGCCGCGGCGCAGGACGCCGGGTTCATCCTGAACGCCGCCACGCCGGAGCGGATCCGGCTGGCGCCGCCGCTCGTGCTGACCGCAGAGGACGTCACCGCCTTCCTCGCGGCGTGGCCGGGCATCCTGGACGCGGCCGGGCTCACCACGGGCGCCGTCACGGGGGGCGCCCGATGACCCGCCACCTGCTGCGCGACGACGACCTGACGCCTGCCGAGCAGGCCGAGATCCTCGACCTCGCCGCGGCCATGAAGAAGGACCCGTTCGGCGAGGGGCTCGGGAAGCCGCTGGCCGGGCCGCACACGGTCGCGATGATCTTCGACAAGGCGACGCTGCGCACCCAGGCCTCGTTCACCGCCGGCATCGCCGAGCTCGGCGGCCAGCCGCTGCTGGTGGACGGCAACCTCGCCGGCATCGGCAAGCGCGAGTCGGTGGCCGACGTGGCCCGGGTGCTGGGCCGCCAGGTCTCGCAGATCGTGTGGCGCACCTACCACCAGTCCGACCTGGAGACGATGGCCGAGCTCTCGGGCGTGCCGGTGGTCAACGCGCTCACCGACGACTTCCACCCCTGCCAGCTGCTGGCCGACCTGCTGACGATCACCGAGCGGCGCGGCTCCCTGGCCGGGCTGACGGTCACCTTCCTCGGCGACGGCGCCTGCAACATGGGCAACTCCTGGTTGCTCGCCGGCGCGCTGGCCGGCATGCACGTGCGGATCAGCGCCCCCGAGGGGTACCTGCCGGCTCGGGCGGTCTGGGACCGCGCCGCGGAGATCGCCGCGACCACCGGCGGCTCCGTGGCGGCCGACCCCGACCCGGTCGCCGCCGTCTCCGGCGTCGACGTGGTGGTCACCGACACCTGGGTGTCGATGGGCAAGGAGGACGAGGCCGCCGCGCGGCGCGCCGTCTTCACGCCGTACGCCGTGACCGCCGAGCTGCTCTCCGCCGCGGCGGAGGACGCGATCGTGCTGCACTGCCTGCCGGCGTACCGGGGGATGGAGATCGCCGCGGAGGTCATCGACGGCCCGCAGAGCGTGGTCTGGGACGAGGCCGAGAACCGGCGGCACGCGCAGAAGGCCGTGATGGCCTGGCTCCACGAGCGGCGCGGCCGGTGACCAGCATGCCGACCCCCGACCACGAGAACGGTGCCGACCAGCAGGCGTTGACGCCGGTCACCAAGAGTGCCCGGCAGGCGCTGATCGTGGAGCTGCTCGGCAGCCGCGAGGTGCACTCGCAGCCGGAGCTCGCCGTGCTGCTGGCCGACCGCGGGGTCCATGTCACCCAGGCCACGCTCAGCCGCGACCTGGTCGACCTGGACGCGGTCAAGGTGCGCCTGGCCTCCGGCGCGATGGCCTACGCGGTGCCGGCCGAGGGCGGGGACCGGGGCATGGTCGCCGCCGAGGGCGCCGCCGCGTCGCACCGACTCTCCCGGCTCGCGGCGGAGCTGTTGGTCAGCGCCGACGCCAGCGCGAACCTGGTGGTCCTGCGCACGCCGCCCGGCGCGGCGCAGTTCCTGGCCAGCGCGATCGACAAGGTCGAGCTCGGCGACGTGCTGGGCACGATCGCGGGCGACGATACGGTCTTGGTGATCGGTCGCGACCCCAGCGGGGGCCACGCCCTCGCCCACAAGTTCACCTCCCTTGCCGAAAGGAACGAAAGCAGTTGAGCAAGGTCCTCACCTCCCTGCCCGTGGGAGAGCGCGTCGGCATCGCGTTCTCCGGTGGGCTCGACACGTCCGTCGCGGTCGCCTGGATGCGCGACAAGGGGGCCGTGCCGTGCACCTACACCGCCGACATCGGCCAGTACGACGAGCCCGACATCTCCGGCGTCCCGGGACGCGCGCTCCAGTACGGCGCCGAGATCGCGCGTGCGATCGACTGCCGCGGGCCGCTCGTCGAGGAGGGCCTCGCGGCTCTGGCCTGCGGCGCGTTCCACATCCGCTCGGGCGGCCGCGCCTACTTCAACACCACGCCGCTGGGCCGTGCCGTCACCGGCACCATGCTGGTCCGGGCGATGCACGAGGACGGCGTCGACATCTGGGGCGACGGGTCCACGTTCAAGGGCAATGACATCGAGCGGTTCTACCGCTACGGCCTGCTGGCCAACCCGCAGCTGCGGATCTACAAGCCGTGGCTCGACGCGGACTTCGTGACCGAGCTCGGCGGCCGCGCCGAGATGAGCCAGTGGCTCACCGAGCACGACCTGCCCTACCGCGACTCCAAGGAGAAGGCGTACTCCACCGACGCCAACATCTGGGGTGCCACCCACGAGGCCAAGACCCTCGAGCACCTCGACGTCTCGCTGGAGACCGTCGAGCCGATCATGGGCGTGAAGTTCTGGGACCCCTCGGTGGAGATCGAGACCGAGGACGTGACGATCTCGTTCGTCGCCGGCCGTCCGGTGGCGATCAACGGCACGTCGTACGACGACGCCGTGGCGCTGGTGATGGAGGCCAACGCGATCGGCGGGCGCCACGGCCTGGGCATGTCGGACCAGATCGAGAACCGGATCATCGAGGCGAAGTCCCGCGGCATCTATGAGGCGCCCGGCATGGCGCTGCTGTGGATCGCCTACGAGCGGCTGCTCAACGCGATCCACAACGAGGACACGGTCGCGCTCTACCACACCGAGGGCCGCCGCCTGGGCCGGCTGCTCTACGAGGGCCGGTGGCTGGACCCGCAGGCACTGATGCTGCGGGAGTCGATCCAGCGCTGGATCGCCTCGCTGGTCACCGGGGAGGTCACCCTCCGGCTGCGCCGCGGCGAGGACTACTCGATCCTGGCCACGTCCGGCCCGGAGTTCTCGTACCACCCGGACAAGCTGTCGATGGAGCGCACCGAGAACGCCGCGTTCGGCCCGACGGACCGGATCGGCCAGCTCACCATGCGCAACCTGGACATCGCCGACTCCCGCGCGAAGCTGGAGCAGTACGCCGGACAGCCGCTGGACCAGGGGCAGGTGCTCGTCGAGCACGGCACCCTGTTCGGCGCGCTGCCCGCAGGCGGGTACGACCAGATCACCGCGAACCCCGAGGCCGAGGCCGACGAGGAGGCCGAGGTGGCGCTGGACGCCGCCGCGATGGAGTTCGGGACGGACTGAGCGTGAGCGGCGAGGAGAGCACCACCAACACCGGGAAGCTGTGGGGCGGTCGGTTCGCGGGCGGCCCGTCTCCCGAGCTCGAGGCGCTGTCGCGCTCGACGCACTTCGACTGGCGGCTCGGGCTCTACGACATCGCCGGCTCCCACGCCCACGCCAAGGCGCTGGGAGCGGCGGGTCTGCTGTCGGAGTCCGAGGAGGCCGAGCTCCACCGCGGGCTGGACGCCCTGGCGTCGCGCTTCCGCGACGGCACGCTGCGGCCCGACCCGTCCGACGAGGACGTGCACGGCGCGCTGGAGCGGTTGCTGATCGCGGAGGTCGGGCCGGAGGTGGGCGGCAAGCTGCGCGCCGGGCGCTCGCGGAACGACCAGATCGCCACGCTGTTCCGCTGCTACCTGCTCGACCACGCGGCGACCATCGCCGGCCTGGTGCTGGACCTGGTCGACGCGCTCGCCGAGCAGGCCGCCGTGCACCTCGCCGAGACGCCGGCGATCATGCCGGGGCGCACGCACCTGCAGCACGCACAGCCGGTGCTGCTCTCCCACCACCTGCTGGCGCACGCGTGGCCGCTGCTGCGCGACGTCGAGCGGCTGGGGGACTGGCGGCGCCGGGTCGAGTCGGACTCGCCGTACGGCTCCGGGGCGCTGGCCGGGCAGAGCCTCGGGCTGGACCCCGAGCTGGTCGCCCGTGAGCTCGGCTTCACCGGGTCGACGGCCAACTCGATCGACGGCACCGCGTCGCGCGACTTCGTCGCCGAGTTCGCCTTCGTCACGGCGCAGATCGGGATCGACGTCAGCCGGATCGCCGAGGAGGTGATCGTGTGGGCGACCAAGGAGTTCGACTTCGTGACGCTGCACGACTCCTGGTCGACCGGGTCGAGCATCATGCCGCAGAAGAAGAACCCGGACATCGCCGAGCTGGCGCGCGGCAAGGCCGGGCGGCTGGTCGGCAACCTGGCCGGGCTGCTGACCACGCTCAAGGCGCTCCCGTTGGCCTACAACCGGGACCTGCAGGAGGACAAGGAGCCGGTCTTCGACTCCGTGGACACCCTCGAGGTGCTGCTCCCCGCGTTCACCGGTCAGGTGGCCACGCTGGTCTTCAACACCGAGCGGATGGCTGCGCTCGCGCCGCAGGGCTTCTCGCTCGCCACCGACATCGCGGAGTGGCTGGTGCGGGAGGGGGTCCCGTTCCGGGTCGCGCACGAGGTCGCCGGCGCGTGCGTGCGCCGGTGCGAGGAGCTCGGGATCGAGCTCGACGAGCTCTCGGACGAGCAGTTCGCGGAGATCTCTCCGCACCTGACCCCGGCCGTTCGGGACGTGCTGACCGTCGAAGGCTCGGTCGCGTCGCGGTCCGGCCGCGGCGGCACGGCGCCGGCGCGCGTCGTCGAGCAGCTCGCTGACCTGCGCAAACGCGTGGACGGACTGCGCAGCAGCAGCTGAGGTCGGCCCCGATTTCACATCCGGGACACATGTGCGTAATGTTCTCTCTCGCCGCGGCAAGCGGAAAAGCCCCCGGGAAACCGGAGGGAGAGAGGTTGCCACGGCACCCGCAGCACGGGTCGAGGACAACGGCGGTCTCGCCGGTTTGACCGAGATCCGAGGCGGTGGGTAATGTTTCACAGGTTGCCTGACCAACGGGCGCTGGAGTTCTTCCGGCGACACCAGGTCGGTGCGT
>NZ_STGK01000014.1 GCF_004919105.1 Nocardioides sp. GY 10113 | reverse complement strand
TGGCCCCGACCGCCGTCCAGGCGGCCTAACCCCAACTGTCACCTGTCCGTGCAGCAGTCCCGGGTGCCTGCGTGGGTCGTGTGCCTGAGGCATCGGTATACGGGGGTGTCAGGCACACGAGCCAGCTGATCACGCGGCGCGCGGAACCAAGCCGAGCGCGATCAGGTCGCGCGCGACCTCGTGGGGCTCGTGACGCACCTCGAACGCGGTCGCCCTGATGAGCAGGCGACCGGGCGCGGTGAGCCTCCGGGAGCGGCGGATGTCGGCCTCCCACTGGCTCGCCGCCATGTGGAAGCTGCCGTCGACCTCGAGGACCAGCGTCGTCCCGTCGCCCAGTCGCCACTCGCAGTCGGTCCAGCGCTGGCGGCCGTCGGCATCGGTCCGCGTGTTCTGCGTCTGCGGTTCGGGCCAGCCGTAGCGACGACACATCCGCAGCACGTCCCGCTCCGCCGTCGAGTGCGCGCCGCCCTCGATGTCACGCATCATCGCCCGGAACCCCGGAGCTCGTCGCAGCGGCTTGAGCACCCTGATCCACTCCAGCAGGCGGTCGGGGGTGGTCAGCCCCTGCTGGACAGCCGCCGCGAGCACCCCGTACGCCGGCCGCAAGGGGGCGTCGTACGCGGCCCACAGCAGCAGGGCGGGTTCGAGGTGGCAGGACGGCAGCCCCGACTTGGGCGACGCGAGCAGTCCGAACGGGCGGCGGGATCGGAAGAAGCGCACTCCCGGCACCGGTTCGAACGCGAGCTCGTCGTCGACCAGCACCGTGATGGTGGCGCGCTCCCACCCGACCAGGCCGTGCCGCGCGCCCGCGGTCAGACCGCCGAGCAGGCTGCATGGGCCAGCGTGGAGTACGCCCAGCCAGCGCTGTTGGTCGACGGTCAGCTCGCCGGTGAACGTGCTGATCACACGGGGCGTGCGAGTCGCCCATCGGCCGGCCGCGACCTGGCGGTCCACCGCGTTCCACCCGATCCCGCGGGCGGTCAACTGGCGCCGGGCGAGCATGCCGGACTGGCGGCGTGCGAGTGCTTCGATGTCGTGGTTCATGCCGCCTCGATGCCTCGTCAGGTGGCCCGGCAATCCTGCGATGTTCGTTGTCCACAGGATTGCCCTGGCCAGACTCTGGTGGGTCGTGTGCCTGAGGCATCGGAATTCCGGGTTGTGGGGCACACGAGGCGGTTCGGCGTGGGCGGCTGCACGGGCCGTGTGCCTGAGGCATCGGTATAGCGGGGTGTGGGGCACACGGCGGCTCTCAGGCACACGCCCCACCACCGCCGCGGGGTCTGAGGCACACGCCCCACCACCGCCGCGGGGTCTGAGGCACACGACCCACCACCGCCGCGCGCTCCGACGCACACGACCCACCACCGCCGCGGGGTCTGAGGCACACGACCGCACCCCTCCCGACCCGACTACCGTGGCGCCCGTGATCCGTGCGCACACCGTGGAGCAGGTCCGCGCCGCCGAGCAGGCGCTGATGGCTCGTCTGCCCGAGGGCACGCTGATGCAGCGCGCGGCCACCGGACTGGCGCACGCGGTGGCCGGCCTCCTCGGTGGGGTGTACGGACGCCGGGTCGTGCTGCTGGTCGGTCCCGGCGACAACGGCGGCGATGCCCTGTACGCCGGAGCGCAGCTCGCCCGGCGCGGCGCAGCCGTCGAGGCCTGGCTGCTGGCGGCCCAGGCCCACCCCGCGGGCGGCGACGCCCTGCGGGCGGCCGGCGGACGCCTGGTCGACGCCAGCGACGGCCCACCCCGCACGAGCACGAGCCCCAGCGCCAGCCCGAGCCCCAGCGCCAGCCCCAGTACCCCCGACGTCGTGGTCGACGGCATCGTCGGCATCGGCGGGCGCCCCGGCCTCCGCGCCAACGCCGTCGCCGCCCTGGCCGCCCTCCAGGGGGTCCCGGTGGTGGCGGTCGACGTGCCCTCGGGGGTGGACGTGGACACCGGCGAGGTCGACGGGCCGCACGTGGTCGCCGACCTCACCGTCACCTTCGGCACCCACAAGGTGGCGCACCTGGTCGATCCCGCGGCCCACGCCGCCGGCGCGCTGCACCTGGTCGACATCGGACTCGACATCGGACTCGACACCGGCCCCGACGGTGACCTCGCCGACCGCCCGGCCGACGTGACCGCGCTGCAGCCGGCGGATGTCGCCGCGCTGCTGCCGCGCCCGGCCCCCGACGCGCACAAGTACTCCCGCGGCGTGGTCGGCGTCCGCGCCGGCTCGGCGACCTACCCCGGGGCCGCTCGACTCAGCGTCGCCGGCGCCTCCTGCGGCCTGGTCGGCATGGTCCGGTACGTCGGCGACGCCAGCGTGCGCGCCGCGGTCCAGGCCGACCATCCCGAGGTGGTCGGCGACGGTCGTGTCCAGGCCTGGGTGGTCGGCTCCGGCAGCGACGAGGGGGCGCGGGCCGCGCTGGAGGAGGCGCTGGCCGACAACGTACCGGTCCTGGTCGACGCGGATGCGCTGGCGCTGCCCGACCTGGCCGACCTGGTCCACGGCCGCCCCGGGCCACGGCGCGCGGTGCTCACCCCGCACGCCGGTGAGCTGGCCCGGATGCTCGGCGTCGACCGCGCGCGGGTCGAGGCGCGGCCGTTGGCGCACGCCCGCCGCGCGGCACGCGAGTACGACGCCGTCGTGCTGCTCAAGGGCCACCACACCCTCGTCTGCCGGCCCGACGGGCGGACCGCGGTGACCACCACCGGCACGCCGTGGCTGGCCACGGCCGGCGCGGGCGACGTGCTCGGCGGGGTGATCGGTGCGCTGCTCGCCGCGGGGCTGGATCCGTTCGACGCGGCGGCCGTCGGATCGTGGCTGCACGGTGCCGCCGCGACCCTCGCCGCGGGCCGCGGGCCGATACGCGCCGGCGACGTCGCCGCGGGGCTGCCGGCCCTGATCGGGCGAGTGATGGGAGAATCGATGGCATGAACCCCACCCCGGGCCACCCGGAGATCCGCGTCGATGTCGGCGCGATCCGGGCCAACGCGCGCCTGCTGCGTGCCCATGCCGGGGTGCCGCTGATCGCCGTGGTCAAGGCGGACGGCTACGGGCACGGGATGGTCGAGTCGGCCCACGCGGCCCTGGCCGGAGGAGCGGACTGGCTCGCGGTGGCCACGCCCGAGGAGGCGCTGGCGCTGCGCGAGGCGGGACTCCCGGGCCGCATCCTGTGCTGGCTCACCACGCCCGACACCGACTACAAGGCGTGCCTGCGGGCCTCCCTCGACGTCACGGCGTACTCGGTCGCCGAGCTGGACGAGATCGCGGAGGCCGCCGCCACGCTGACCGGTGCGGGCGCGGGTGACGGCCGGGCGCGGGTCCAGCTGAAGGTGGACACCGGCCTCTCCCGCGGTGGGGCACCGCGCAGCGAGTGGGCGGAGCTCTTCGAGCGCGCCCGCCGGGGCGAGCGGGAGGGCTCGTGGCGGATCACCGGCGTGTGGTCCCACCTGGCGTGCTCCGACGACCCCGAGCACCCGGCCAACGACGCCCAGGAGGCCTCGTTCCGCGAGGCGATCACGGCGGCGCGGGCCGCCGGCCTGACGCCCGAGATCTGCCACCTGGCCAACTCGGCGGCCGCGATCCTGCGCCCCTCGGCGCGGTTCGACGCGGTGCGCTGCGGGATCGCCCTCTACGGCCTCGACCCGGCGCCCGGGAACACCCCGGACCTCGGGCTGCGGCCCGCGATGACGGTCCGCGCCCCGCTGGTGATGGTCAAGGACGCCGCGCCCGGCGCGGGTGTCTCCTACGGCCACCTCTGGCGGGCACGGCGCGAGACCACCCTCGGCCTCGTGCCGTTGGGCTACGGTGACGGCATCCCGCGGCACGCCTCCTCCGCGGACCCCGCCACCGCCGCCGAGGTCCTGGTCGCCGGACGCCGACGTCCGATCCGCGGGCGGGTCTGCATGGACCAGTTCGTCGTCGACCTCGACGGGGACCGGCCGCCGGTCGGTGCCGACGCGGTGCTGTTCGGACCCGGCGACGACGGCGAGCCGACCGCGCAGGACTGGGCCGAGGCGTGCGGCACCATCAACTACGAGATCGTGACCCGGATCGGAGGACGCATGTCCCGGACGCACCACGACGGCGGCGACGTCGGGGGCCCCGGCCCGGACGGGAGCACGCCGTGAGCGCCCGTGGCCGGTTCCTCACCTCGATGGCGGGCGCCCTGGGCGTGGCCGCCGTCGGCACCGCGCTGGGCATCGCCCGGGAGCAGCGCCAGATCAGCCGCCGCGCGGGCGAGGACCTGTCGTTCGGCGAGCTGCGCTCGGAGCCGATGACGGTGATCGCCGACGACGGCGTCCCGTTGCGGGTGGAGGTCGACGAGCTCGGCGAGGAGATCGCCACCGGGCTGTTCCGGCGCAGCCGTTCGAGCACACCGCCGGTGACCGTGCTCTTCGTGCACGGGTTCTGCCTGCAGATGGACTGCTGGCACTTCCAGCGCGCGGCGTACCGCGGCCTGGTCCGCGCCGTCTTCTACGACCAGCGCTCCCACGGCCGCTCGGGCAAGTCCTCACGGGAGAACGCCACGATCGACCAGCTCGGCCGTGACCTCAAGGCCGTGATCGACGCCGCCGTGCCGGACGGCCCGGTGGTGCTCGTCGGGCACTCGATGGGCGGGATGTCGATCATCGCGCTCGCCGAGCAGTACCCAGAGATGATCGGTGACAAGGTCGTCGGGGTCGGCCTGATCGCCACCACCGCCGGCGGTCTGGACCCGAGCCGGATGCTGCTGCCGCTGGTGCCGGCCAAGCTCGCCGGCCCGTTCAGCCACCGCGCCGTCAGCACCCTGCACCGCCGTCACCGACACATCGACGGCCTGCGTCGGCTCGGTCGGGCGGTCGCCACCGTGGCCACGGACCGGCTCGCCTTCGGCAAGGAGGTCCCCCGGGGGTACGTCGAGTTCGTCGACGACATGCTCTCGGCCACCTCGTTCGAGGTGATCGCCGACTTCTTCCCGCACTTCGCCGGGCTGGACAAGTTCCACCTGATCGAGCTGTTCGGGAACGTGCCCACCTCGATCATCGGCGGCACCGCCGACCGGCTGACCTCCATCGGCCACGCCCGCAAGCTGCACAGCCGGATCCCCGGATCGCGGCTGCTGGAGTGCGAGGGCGCCGGCCACATGGTGATCCTGGAGTGCCACGACCTGGTCAACGCCGAGCTGGACCAGCTGATCACCGCGGCCACGGCGGTCCGATCCCGATGAGCACGACGGAGACCGGGCGCCACGGCGACCCGGCGGAGGGCGCCGGCGCGACCGGCACGACCGGCACGACCGGCACGACCGGCGCCGAGGAGCTGACGATCCGTGCGGTCGGCCCCGAGGCCGCGGGCGCGGTGCTCGCGGTGGTCCGCGCCGCCTTCGCCGACCGCGTGCCGCTGGACCCGCCCACCGACGCGCTCAGCGAGGACATCGACTCGCTGACGACCAAGCTGTCCCACACCGGAGGCATGGTCGCCGAGGTCGACGGCCACCCGGTCGCCGCGGTGGTCTTCGACCCGGAGGGCGAGCCCGGCGAGGAGCCCGACCACGCCGCCGTCTACCTGCGCCGGTTCGGGGTCGCCCCCGCCGCGCAGGGCAGGGGCGTGGCACGCCGGCTGGTCGCCGCGGCCGTCGAGCACGTCGCTCGGCACCTGCCGAAGGCGGACCGGTTGGTCGTGCTCGCCCGCGAGGAGCTGCCGGCCACCATCGGCTTCTGGCGCGAGCAGGGCTTCGTGGAGACCGGCCGGCACACGCCGTACGTCGAGCTGTCGCGGCCCGTCCCGCGTCGCTACGAGGTGCCCACCGCGGAGGCGATGCGCGAGCTCGCGGAGCGACTGGCGACCGTGCTGCGCGCCGGCGACGTACTGGTCCTGACCGGAGAGCTCGGGGCGGGCAAGACCACCTTCACCCAGGGCCTGGGGGCGGGGCTGGGGGTGCGCGGCGGGGTGACCTCGCCGACGTTCGTGATCGCACGGGTGCACCCGTCGCTCAACAGCGGGCCGGCGCTGGTCCATGTCGATGCCTACCGCCTGCACGGGTCCGCCGAGCTCGACGACCTCGACCTGGACACCGACCTCGACCAGGCCGTCACCGTCGTGGAGTGGGGTGAGGGACTCGCCGAGGCGCTCACCGACTCCCCGTTGCAGGTCCGGATCCTGCGCGAGCTGGCCGCGCCCGACGCCGACCCCGACGACGACCCGCGGGTCGTCGAGGTGGTCCGCGCCGGTGCCCGGTGGGTGGGTGCCCGGCTGCCGATGCGCTAGGCGACTGCCGGGGAGGGATGCTGGGGCGATGCCCTAGGCTCGTCGAGTGCTGCTCGCGTTCGACACCGCCTCACCGACGGTGACCGTAGCCCTCCACGACGGCAACGAGGTGACCGTCGAGCTCACCTCCGACCAGGCCATGCGCCACGGTGAGCAGCTGGCGCCGCTCATCGAACGGGCGCTGGCGCAAGGCGGCGTCGCCCCCGGCGACCTGACGGCGATCGCGGTCGGCGCCGGGCCGGGGCCGTTCACCGGCCTACGGGTCGGGCTGGTCACCGCGCGCACCCTCGGCCACGTCCTGGGCATCCCCGTGCACGGCGTCTGCTCCCTCGACGTCCTGGCCGCCGAGGCCATCGCGAACGGCATGGCGACCGGCGCCGTCGAGGGGCCGTTCCTGGTGGCCACCGACGCCCGGCGTAAGGAGGTCTACCTGGCCTCGTACGACGAGCGCGGCCGCCGCGTCGAGGGGCCCGTGGTGGACCGGCCCGCCGCGGTCGCCAGCGACCTGCCGGTCGTGGGGGAGGGCGGGGCGCTCTACCCGGACGCGTTCCCCGGGGCCCGCCCCCCGCTGCGCCCCTCGGCGGGCTTCCTGGCGCGTGCCGTCGCCGGCTGGCTGGTCGAGCTCCTCGACCCGGAGCCGCTCTACCTGCGCCGCCCGGACGCGGAGATCCCGCGCTCGCCGAAGCCGGTCTCGTGATGGGTCTCGGGGACCCGGTCCGGGTGCGCCCGGGCGAGGTGAGCGACCTCGACGCTGTCGTCGCCCTGGAGGACGAGGGGTTCGGTGCCGACTCCTGGTCGCGCAACCTCGTCGCCGACGGCCTCGGTGGCGGGGTGCCGACCGTCAGCTACCTGGTGGCCGACCGGTCGGGCCCCGACGGCGTCCCGGACGTGCGCGCCTACGCGGTGGTCAGCGTCGTCGGTGACGACGCCGAGCTGCAGAGGATCGTGACCGCGCCGGCGCAGCGCCGCGAGGGCCTGGCGCGGCGGCTGCTGGACGGCGTACGGGACCTGGCGAAGGGAGCCGGCGCCACCCGCCTGCTGCTCGAGGTCCGGGAGGACAACCGCCCGGCGCTCGCGCTCTACCTGGGCGAGGGCTTCGTGGAGATCGCCCGGCGCCCGCGCTACTACCGCGACGGCGCCACCGCGGTGATCCTGGAGCGCCACCTGAACCCGATCGGCGGCGACGCGACCGCGAACAGAATGGAGGTCTGAGCATGCGCGAGGAACCGCTGGTGCTCGGCATCGAGACGTCCTGCGACGAGACCGGCGTCGGCATCGTGCGCGGCCACACCCTGCTCGCCGACGCGGTGGCCAGCAGCGTGGAGGAGCACGCCCGGTTCGGCGGCGTGGTGCCGGAGGTGGCCAGCCGGGCGCACCTGGAGGCGATGGTCCCCACCATCGACCGCGCCTGCGAGACCGCCGGGATCACCCTCAAGGACGTGGACGCGATCGCGGTCACCCACGGTCCGGGCCTCGCCGGCGCGCTGCTGGTCGGCGTGGCCAGCGCGAAGGCGCTGGCGCTGGGTCTGGGCAAGCCGCTCTACGGCGTCAACCACCTGGCCTCGCACGTGGCGGTCGACCAGCTGGAGCACGGTCCGCTGCCCGAGCCGTGCCTGGCGCTGCTCGTCTCCGGCGGCCACTCCAGCCTGCTCAGGGTCACCGACATCACCGGCGACCACGGTGAGGGCGCCGGCGTGGACCCGATGGGCGCGACCATCGACGACGCGGCCGGCGAGGCCTTCGACAAGGTCGCCCGGCTGCTGGGCCTGCCGTTCCCCGGCGGCCCGCACATCGACCGCAGCGCCCGCGAGGGCGACCGGGTCGCCATCGACTTCCCGCGCGGCCTGACCAGCCGCCGCGACCTGGAGCGGCACCGCTTCGACTTCTCGTTCTCCGGGCTCAAGACCTCCGTGGCGCGCTGGGTCGAGGCGCGGGAGCGCACCGGCGAGCCGGTGCCGGTGGCCGACGTCGCCGCGTCGTTCCAGGAGGCGGTCTGCGACGTGCTGGTCCGCAAGGCGTTGGACGCCGCCCGCTCGGAGGGCATCGAGGACCTGATGATCGGCGGCGGCGTTGCCGCGAACTCGCGGCTGCGGGCGATGGCCGAGGAGCGGGCGGCGAAGCTCGGCATCCGGGTGCGCGTGCCCCGGCCGGGCCTGTGCACCGACAACGGCGCGATGGTCGCGGCGCTCGGCTCCACGATGGTCGCTCGCGGGCGCACGCCGTCCTCGCTGGACCTGCCGGCCGACTCCAGCCTGCCGGTCACCGATGTGCTTGCCGGATAGGCAGTTCACTGCCAGGCGTGACTGTTTACCCGAAGGCAACCTCTGATCGTTAGTTTTGCCCCGCCCGTCCCCTTCGGCGCCTCGTTCGAGCGCCACCCCACCAGGAGGATCCATGCAGCAGGTCAAGGCCGTCGTCGCGCGCGAGAAGGGTGCCCCGGTCGAGCTCACCACGATCAACGTGCCCGACCCCGGTCCGGGCGAGGCGGTGGTGAAGATCCAGGCGTGCGGGGTCTGCCACACCGATCTGCACTACCGGGAGGGCGGCATCAACGACGAGTTCCCGTTCCTGCTCGGGCACGAGGCCGCGGGCATCGTCGAGTCGGTCGGCGAGGGCGTCACCGAGGTCGCCCCGGGCGACTTCGTGGTGCTCAACTGGCGCGCGGTCTGCGGCGAGTGCCGGGCCTGCAAGCGCGGTGACCTGCAGTACTGCTTCGCCACGCACAATGCCACGCAGCGGATGACCCTCGCCGAGGGCCCCGACGCCGGCACCGAGCTCTCCCCGGCCCTGGGCATCGGCGCGTTCGCCGAGAAGACCCTGGTCGCTGCGGGCCAGTGCACCAAGGTCGACCCTGACGCCCGCCCGGCCGCGGTCGGCCTGCTCGGCTGCGGCGTGATGGCCGGCATCGGCGCCGCGATCAACACCGGCGCGGTGACCCGCGGCAAGTCGGTGGCCGTGATCGGCTGCGGCGGCGTCGGCGTGGCCGCGATCGCCGGCTCCGCGCTGGCCGGGGCGAGCCCGATCATCGCCGTCGACATCGACGCGAAGAAGCTCGAGGCCGCCGCGAGGCTCGGCGCCACCCACACCGTCGACTCCTCGCAGGTCGACCCGGTGGAGGAGATCAAGCGGATCTGCGCGGAGACCTACGACGGCGCCGACGGCGCCGACGTGGTGGTCGAGGCGGTCGGCCGCCCCGAGACCTGGAAGCAGGCCTTCTACGCCCGCGACCTGGCCGGCACCGTGGTCCTGGTCGGCGTGCCCACCCCGGACATGAAGGTGCCCGACCTGCCGCTGATCGACGTGTTCGGCCGCGGCGGCGCCCTCAAGTCCAGCTGGTACGGCGACTGCCTGCCCAGCCGGGACTTCCCGATGCTGGTGGACCTCTACCGGCAGGGCCGGCTCGACCTGGACGCCTTCGTCTCCGAGGAGATCGGCATCGAGGACGTCGAGGCCGCCTTCGAGCGGATGCACCACGGCGACGTGCTGCGCTCGGTGGTCGTCCTGTGAGCGTGCGCGTCGACCACGCGGTCACCAGCGGCACGTTCAGCCTCGACGGGGAGACCTTCGACGTCGACAACAACATCTGGGTGGTCGGCGACGACGAGGAGTGCGTCGTCATCGACGCCCCGCACTCGGTCGAGGACATCCTGGCCGTGGCGGGGGAGCGGACGATCAAGGCGATCGTGCTGACCCACGCCCACGACGACCACTGCCGGATGGCGCCGGCGCTGCGCGAGGCCGCCAACGGCGGCTCCGGCGCGCCGATCCTGCTGCACCCCGACGACCGTCCGCTGTGGGAGCTCACCCACGGCGGGCCGGACGCCGAGGACGGCTACCTGTGGGACCTGGACCTGGCCGACGGCCAGACCATCGAGGTCGCCGGCACCACACTGCGGGTGATCCACACGCCGGGCCACGCCCCGGGCGCGGTCTGCCTCTACGCCGAGGACCTGGGCTGCGTCTTCACCGGCGACACGCTCTTCCACGGCGGCCCCGGCGCGACCGGCCGGTCCTTCAGCGACCGGCCGACCCTGGAGGCCTCGATCCGGGCCTCGCTGTTCGGCCTGCCGGCCGACACCGTCGTGCACACCGGCCACGGGGACGACACCACGATCGGCGCGGAGGCCGACGCGCTGGGGCGCTGAGCCTCGTGCACGGATGAGGGGTCGTGTGCCTGATGCCCCGGCATGGGCGGGTGTCAGGCACACGACCCGAGGCGGTGCCGGCGCGACCACCAGCAGCAACGCCAGCAACGCCAGCGGCCCCGGCCACCCGAGTGATCGGGCGACCGGGGCCGCTGCGCGTGGTGCTGCTGGAGCAGTCGTCAGGCCCGGACGGGCTCCTCCACGGGCTCGTCCGGCTCGGCCGGCGCCTTTTCGTCCCCGTGGCCGGGCCACCAGGCGGCGTGCCCGATCAGCGCGGTCAGCGCCGGGGTGAAGAACATCGCCATCACGAAGGCCGCCATGAAGATGCCGAACGAGAGCGCGAAGCCCATCGAGACGATCAGCGTGTTGCCGCCGAGCATCAGCGAGGCGAACGTGCCGGCCAGGATCACGCCGGCGGCGGCGATCGTCGGACCGGCGTGCTTGACCGCCTCCGCGGCGGCTGCCCGCGGGTCCTTGCCCTCGCGCGCCTCCTCGCGCAGGCGAGCGATCATCAGGATGTTGTAGTCGGTGCCGAGCGCCGTCACGAACAGGTAGATGTAGATCGGCAGCATGAAGATCAGGCCGGGCTCGCCCTGCACGTGCTGGAAGACGATCACCGTCGCGCCGAGGGTCGCGGCGAAGCCGAGGCCGACCGCCGCCATCAGGTAGAGCGGGGCGACCAGGCTGCGCAGCAGCAGCGCCAGGATCAGCATGATCACGAGCGCGGCCACCGGGAAGACGACCTTGTAGTCGCGGACCATCGCCTGCTGCATGTCGACGAAGATCGACGGCGTGCCGCCGACGTACGCCGTGGTGCCCTCGGGTGCCGCGGAGTGCGCGACCTCGCGGAGCGGCCCCTCGACCAGGTCCTGTGCCTCGTCGGAGGCCGGGTCCACGGAGAGGATGAGCGAGATCTGGGCCGTGGTCCCGTCCTCGGAGAGCTGGGTCGGCGCGACCTGCGCGACCCCGTCAGCGCCGGCCAGGGCCGAGCTGTACGTCGCCAGCGCCTGCTCGTCCAGGGTGCCCTCGTCGGCCTGGACCAGCACGGGCACCGGGTCCGAGGTGCCCGCCGCGAAGTGGTCGAGGTAGGTCGCCTGCGCCTGGCTGGACTCGAGGTCCTCGGGGACGCTGGAGCTGAAGTCGAACGACGGCGCGAAGCCGAGGGCGAAGACAGCGAGCGCGGCCATCACCAGGCCGGAGCCGGTCGCGTAGAGGCCGGGTCGGCGCGCCAGGCCCTCGCCGCGGGCCGCGAAGCGCGCCGCCTCGGGCTCGACCTTCCACTTCTTCGACGGCCAGAACAGGGCGCGGCCGAGCACCGTGACCACGGCCGGGACCAGGGTCAGCGCGGCGACCAGGGTGACCGCCACCGCGATCGCCAGGGCCGGGCCGATGGCCTTGAAGATGCCCAGCGAGCTCAGCACCAGGGCCATGAACGCCGCGATCACGGCACCGCCGGCGGAGGCGATAGCCTCGCCCGCACGCTCCAGCGCGTAGACCACGGCGCCCGGGGTGTCGGCGACCTGCCGCATCCGCTCCCGGTAGCGGAAGAGGAAGAACAGGATGTAGTCGGTGCCGATGCCGTAGAGGACGACCACCAGGATCGTCTCGATCGACGAGTCGGCCTTGAGATCGAAGGCCTCGTTGGCCCAGGAGATCAACCCGGTCGCCACGAGCGAGACGATGGTGACCACGACCACCGGCATCAGGCAGATGATCACGCTGCGGAAGATGATCGCCAGGAGCGTGACGATCAGGACGATCGTCGCGATGCCGACGATGGCCAGGGTCTTCTCGCTCGACTCCTGGGAGTCGAGGCTCTGCAGCACCGGGCCTCCGGACTGCACCGTCAGGCCGGAGTCGGCGACGAGGTCGTCGAGGTCGCTGCGCAGGGCCTGGCCGTCCTCGATCGCCTGCGGGTCGTAGCCGGTGGCGCCGTCGGCGAGGCCGACGATGCCCAGCGCGACCTGGCCGTCGGCGGAGACGTTGGGCTGGCCCTGCTCGTTCACGACGAAGACCTGCGGCAGGAAGGTCTTGGTCTCGAGCTGCGGGCCCAGCTCCTCGGCGACCCGGGCGACCTCGGCCTGGTCCTCCTCGGTGAGCGGCTCCCCGTCCTCCCGCTCGAAGACCAGGATGGCGGCAGGCGTGATGGCGGCCGGGAACTTCTCGGCCTGCAGCGTCATCGCCTGGATCGACTCGTAGTGGTCGGGCAGGAAGTCCGACTCCTCCGAGGTGGTCTGCAGGGCGGGGGCGAGCGAGACGACGGCGACGGCGAGCGCCACCCAGGCGCCGATCACGTACCAGGGATGACGGGAGATGAACCGTCCTAGGGCTTTGAACACGGGAGAAAACGCTAGCGTGGTCGATCGGGTGGTCAGCGCCATTTTCGGTTGCGATCCGGTGACGGCTGGCGGCGCACTGCCTAGGCTCGACGGCGTGAGCGAGGGCTACTTCCCGCCGGGCTCGATGCTGCGGCACGTGCAGTCGCACCGCGCGGTCGGCCAGACCTACGGCCAGCGGGCGCTCATCATCGGCGCGACCCACCCGGTGCCCTATGTCGGCACCTCGCAGTCGACGCTGGCCAGGGAGCGCCCCTTCGAGCGACTGGCGCGCACCGCGCTGGCGTTCGAGACGGTCTTCTTCGCGCCGCGGGAGGAGGCCGATCGGCTGCTCGGCGCGGTGCGCGGGATGCACCGCCGGGTGCGCGGCGAGCTCGACCGCGACGAGGGCACCTTCGCGGCGGGGACGCCGTACGACGCCTTCGATCCCGAGCTGATGCTGTGGACGATGGCGATGCTGGCCGACTCCTCGCGGGTCGCCTTCGAGACGCTGGTCCGTCCGTTGAGCCGTGCCGAGCGCGACGACCTGTGGGCCGACTGGGTGCGGTTCGGGGTGCTCTTCGGGATGCCCGAGGACGTGGCGCCCGCCGACTCGGCGGCGTTCGAGCGCTGGATGCAGGGCTGGTACGACGGCGGGCGGATGCACCTGACCGAGGAGGCCCGGGCGGTGGGTCGGGCGATCGCCACCGACATGCCGGTGCCGTGGCCGATGACGCCGGGCATCCGGATGACGAACCTGACGGTGATCGGGATGCTGCCGGCCCCGGTGCGCGACCTGTTCGGCCTGCGCTGGACCCCCGCGCACGCGGCGGCCTGGCGGTCGCTGACCGCCGCCGTCCGTGCCTCCCAGCGGGTGGTCCCGGACCGGGTCCGGCTCGGCGACAACGCGGACCTGCATCGGCTGGTGATCCGCACCGAGCGCGCCGCCGCGGCCCGCGGTCGCCGCACGATCGACCTCCCGGCGGCCTGAGGCCGCAGGCTGACGTCGCTCAGAGCGGCTCGACCAGCAACGCCGTCCCCGCCCCCGCCACGCGCGTCAGCACGATCGTCGCCGGCACGTCCCCGGAGAGCGCCAGCCGCTTGCGCAGCTGCTCGGGAACGACGTCCACGCCGCGCTTCTTGATGGTCAGGGTGCCCACGCCGCGCTCGCGCAGGGCGGCCTTGAGCTGCTTCTCCCGGTACGGCAGCTCCTCGAGCACCCGGTAGCCGCGGGCGAACGGGGTGTGGAACGCCTGCTCGGCGGAGACGTAGGCGATCTTCGGGTCCAGCAGGCCGCCGCCGACCCCCGCGGCCACGGCGGTGACCAGGCCGGCGCGGATCACCGCGCCGTCGGGCTCGTACAGGTAGGCGCCCACCGGGCGGACGCCGACCGCCTCGGGACCGGGGTCCTCCTCGTCGGTGATCGTGGCCAGGCCGCCGTCGCCGAGGACCGTCGCGCGGCGGCCGGTCGTCGCGGTCCGGCCCGACCACAGTGCGGCCTCCTTGACCTCGCCCGCGTCGCTGACCCACTCGGCCTCGACCCCGGACGGGATCAGGTCGTGCGGGATCCCGGGGGCGACCTTCACGCAGGCGTCGCGGCGCAGCAGCTGCTCGACCCAGGTCCACGGCGGCGTCCAGTCCTCGGCCCGCCAGGCGCGCCCGGCGCCGCCGCGGCGGGCCGGGTCGGCGAAGGCCAGGTCGAAGGGGGAGTGGTCGAGCGTGGTGGCGTCGGCGACCTGGACCGCGCCGGGCACGCCGAGGGCGGCGAGGTTGGCCTCCGCGACCGCGACCCGGACCGGGTCGAGGTCCACGCCCGCGACGACCAGGCCGGCCCGCGCGGCGGCGATCAGGTCGCCGCCGATCCCGCAGCCGAGGTCGATCAGGGTCCGGGCGCCGAACGCCGCGTACCGGCCCGCGCGGTGGGTGGCCACCCTCGACCGGGTGGCCTGCTCGAGGGCGTCGGGGGTGAAGTACATCCGCGCCGCGTCCGCGCCGAACTTCGGCTCCGCCGCGCGCCGCAGCGCGACCTGCGTGAGCGCCGCGGCGGCGTGGTCCGCGCTGGCGGTGCGCCGCAGCAGGGTGTTGACCCGCAGCTCCGGCTCGCCGGCGGCGATCGCCGTGCCCGCCTGCGCGAGCAGCGCCTGGCCGTCGTCGGTGAGCAGCCACCGGAACGCGTCAAGATCCACCGGGACATCCTGCCAGCCGGTCAGGTTCGGGGTCCCTTCTGGCACTCGCTGGGAGTGAGTGCTAGTTTCGTCGTTGGCACTCTCCTGGTGAGTGTGCCAGTGCTTGTGACGGAGTGCGACCCCCGCGACGGCGTACCCCCTCCCAAGCCCCAACGTGGGAGGGCATTGCTCTCCGATCCAAGTCAGACAACTTCTCAGCAGAGAAAGAGGTCGAACACGTGTCGATCAACATCAAGCCCCTCGAGGACCGCATCGTCGTCAAGCCCCTCGACGCCGAGCAGACCACGGCTTCGGGCCTGGTCATCCCGGACACCGCCAAGGAGAAGCCCCAGGAGGGCGAGGTCCTGGCCATCGGTCCCGGTCGGATCGACGACAACGGCAACCGCGTCCCGCTCGACGTCGCCGTCGGTGACAAGGTCATCTACAGCAAGTACGGCGGCACCGAGGTCAAGTACGCCGGTGCGGAGTACCTGATCCTGAGCGCCCGCGACGTTCTCGCTGTCGTTTCCTGATTCCCGACGGGTCGTGTGCCTGTGACATCGCTGTGACGCGGTGACAGGCACACGACCCGTTTCGCATCCCTCGAAGGAGAAGCAATGCCGAAGATCCTGGAGTTCGACGAGAACGCCCGGCGATCGCTCGAGCGCGGCGTCGACGCGCTCGCCAACACCGTCAAGGTGACGCTCGGCCCCAAGGGTCGCTACGTCGTCCTCGACAAGAAGTGGGGTGCCCCCACGATCACCAACGACGGCGTGACCGTCGCCCGCGACGTCGAGCTGGACGACCCGTTCGAGAACCTCGGTGCCCAGCTCACCAAGGAGGTCGCGACCAAGACCAACGACATCGCCGGTGACGGCACCACCACCGCGACCGTGCTCGCCCAGGCGATGGTCCACGAGGGTCTGCGCGCGGTCGCCGCGGGCTCCAACCCGATGGGGATCAAGCGCGGCATGGACAAGGCCGCCGCCGCCGTCTCCGACGCGCTGCGCGAGGCCGCTCGCGAGGTCGAGTCCCGCGAGGACATGGCCTCGGTGGCCACCATCTCCAGCCGCGACTCCCACATCGGCGACCTGCTCGCCGAGTCCTTCGACAAGGTCGGCAAGGACGGCGTGATCACGGTCGAGGAGTCCAACACCATGGGCACCGAGCTGGAGTTCACCGAGGGCATGCAGTTCGACAAGGGCTACCTGTCGGCCTACTTCGTGACCGACCAGGAGCGCATGGAGGCCGTCCTGGACGACGCCTTCATCCTGCTGCACCAGGGCAAGATCTCCTCGATCCAGGAGCTGCTGCCGCTGCTGGAGAAGGTCATCGCCGCCGGCAAGCCGCTGTTCATCCTCGCCGAGGACGTCGAGGGCGAGGCGCTCTCGACCCTGGTGGTCAACAAGATCCGCGGCACGTTCAACGCCGTCGCGGTGAAGAGCCCGGCCTTCGGCGACCGCCGCAAGGCGATGATGCAGGACATCGCGATCCTGACCGGCGGCACCGTGGTCGCCCCCGAGGTCGGCCTCAAGCTCGACCAGGTCGGCCTCGAGGTGCTGGGCCAGGCCCGCCGCGTCGTGGTCACCAAGGACAACACCACGATCGTCGAGGGTGCCGGCGACCACGCCGCCGTCGAGGGCCGCGTGGCCCAGATCAAGGCCGAGATCGACTCCACCGACTCCGACTGGGACCGCGAGAAGCTCCAGGAGCGCCTCGCGAAGCTGGCCGGCGGCGTGTGCGTGATCAAGGTCGGCGCCGCCACCGAGGTGGAGCTGAAGGAGAAGAAGCACCGGATCGAGGACGCGGTCTCCGCGACCCGCGCCGCGATCGAGGAGGGCATCGTGGCCGGCGGCGGTTCCGCCCTGGTGCACGCCGTCTCCGTCCTCGACGACGACCTCGGCCTCACCGGCGACGAGGCGGCCGGCGTGCGGATCGTCCGCAAGGCCGCCGACGAGCCGCTGCGCTGGATCGCCGAGAACGGCGGCGACAACGGCTACGTGGTGATCTCCAAGGTCCGCGAGGCCGGCCCCGGCAACGGCTTCAACGCCGCCACCGGCGAGTACGGCGACCTGGTCGCCCAGGGTGTCCTGGACCCGGTCAAGGTCACCCGCTCCGCGCTGGTCAACGCCACCTCGATCGCGGGCATGCTGCTCACGACCGAGACCCTGGTCGTGGACAAGCCCGAGGAGGAGGAGCCCGCGGCGGCCGGTCACGGCCACGGGCACGGGCACGGCCACTGATCCTGGCCGAGCCTGACGCTCCCCGAGCAGCGCGAAGGCCCCCACTCCGATGCGGAGCGGGGGCCTTCGTCGTACCTGCCCGACGGCGGGAGCGTCAGCCGGCGATGCCGGCCTCGCCGCCGGCGATGTACTTCGCCGGGCCCAGGCCCTGGGCCTCGGAGAGGGCGTCGGTGAGGTGGCGGACGAGCGCGGCGTCCAGGATCGAGTGGAAGGTGCCGTCGTCGTTGAAGTTGATGTTGGAGCCCTGGATCACGAAGAGCACGTTGGTGTCCTCGGTGTTGGTCTCGGGGCAGGCCAGGGTGTGCACCGAGGAGCCGGGCTCGTAGAGGTAGGAGCCCGCGGTCTGCGGCTGGTCCGGGTACTCGATGTAGTGCCAGGAGCCGGAGAGCGTGTACGCGTCCACCGCGTTGGTGTGGTAGTGCAGCGGGATCCGGGCGCCGGGGGCGAAGGTGGCCAGGACGACCCACACGCCGTTCTCCATGTCGATGCGGAGCGGCTTGAAGTGGACGCCCTCGCCCAGCGCGTCCTTGATCAGCGGCTGGTCGTTCGTGTTGACGGTCAGCAGCTCGCCCTGGGGGAGCGCGACGAACGGGAGCGGCGCGCCGGTCGAGGTGGCGGCGGGGCCGGGGGCGGTCGTGGTGACGGACATTGCTTCTCCTTGATCGGGGGACCGGTGAATCCGGTACTCGGTCGCGGCTCTTCCGGACACCTGTGACCATAGTCACCGTGACGGGGGTCATACTTGACGTCGTGCGACAGGGTTTTGACACTCCGCGACACTCCTCCGGGGCGCGCTGATGGCGATGATCAAGGCGAGCTCGCTCACCGGGTACGCCGACCTGGTGACCGAGCGCGGGGGCGATCCCGCGGCGCTGCTGCGCGCCGTCGGCCTGCGCCCGCGGATGCTGGACGACCCTGACGCCTTCATCGCCTACCGGTCCCTGGCGCAGGCCATGGAGCTGGCCGCCTCGTCGCTGGGGGACCCGTTCTTCGGCCTGGAGCTGGGCGGTCGCCAGGGCCTGGACATCCTGGGCCCGATCGCCGTGATCGCGCAGCACTCGCCGACGGTCGGTGCCGCGCTCGACAACATCGCCCGCTACCTGGTCGCCTACAGCCCGGCGATCGCCATCTCGGTGGCGCCGGTCTCCGGGACCGTCGCCCGCTTCGAGTTCGAGATCACCGCCACCGGGGTCGGCCCGGTCGCCCAGGCCTACGACCTCAGCCTCGCCGTGGCCCTGCAGAGCTTCCGGATCCTGGCCGGGGAGCGGTTCACGCCGGCACGGGTGCTGCTGCCGCACGCCGCGGTGGTCGCGCCGGCGGCGTACCGGGAGCGGATCGGCTGCACCGTGCTCTTCGACCAGGGCGTCTGCGGCTTCGAGTTCGACGCCCGCCTGCTCGGGCGGCACCTGGCCACCGACGATCCTCGGGTACGGCGACTGGCCGTCGACTACCTCAGCGGGATCGGCGCCCCCGCCGCCGACCGGCTCGAGGACCGGGTTCGGCTGCTGGTCAGCCGGACCCTCGCGGCCGGGCACTTCTCGATCGAGGCCACCGCGAGCCACCTCGCGCTGCACCCGCGCACCCTCCAACGCCGGCTGGCCGCCGAGGGGCTGCGGTTCGCCGATCTCGTCGACGAGGTCCGCCAGGAGACCGCGCGCCGCTACCTGGCGGAGTCCGGGCTCCAGTTCGGGCAGATCTCCGCGCTGCTCGGCTACAGCGAGCAGTCCGCGTTCAGTCGCGCGTGCGTGCGCTGGTTCGGGGAGCCTCCCCGCGTGGTCCGTGCGCGGTCCGCGAACGACCGCGCACCGGCCGAGGGCTCCCGGCCACGGCAGCCCCTCGAGTGATCGGGCGAAACATTCGCGGTCGCTTCGCGTGACCTCGCTCGGGCATAGTGAGGCCATGTTGTGGCGAGTGCGCGCCGACCTCCCCGACCGGCCCGGGACCCTGGCCGGTCTCGCCGCCGCGTGCGGTGCGTCGGGCGTCGACATCAAGCAGGTCCAGATCTTCCCCGAGCACGACCGGGTCACCGACGACCTCGTGCTCAGCACCCCCCAGGACTGGGGGCCCGAGGAGATCGAGGGCCTGGTCGCCGGGGCCGGCGGCACCGAGATCTCGGTGATGCGGTGCGGGACCGCGGCGCTGGACGACCAGCCGACCCGCTACGTCAACGCGGTCCGCTCGATCATCGCCCAGCCGGCGTCCTTCCCCGACGTCGCTGCGCACCTCTTCGACGCCGACGTCGCGGTCACCGGCGGCGAGCTGGACGTCCTGGAGATGAGCGTCGGCCCGGCCGCGACGATCCAGATCCGCCGTACCCCTCCCTTCACCGCCGTGGAGCGCGCCCGGGCCGAGGCGTTGGCCGAGCTGGTCCGTGAGGTGCTCCACGTGCGCACGCCCCCGGTTCCCATGACCGGCGCGATCGACGGAGACCCCGAGTTCGTCACCGAGGGCGGGGCGATCTCGGCGCTCGTCTCGGGCCTGGTCACCGGCCGGGCCACGGTCGAGGTGCTCGGCCACGCGGCCGACCCGTGGCCCGTGGACCTCTGGGTCGACCCTGCCTGGCACCGTCGCGGTATCGGCACGCGCCTGCTCTCCGGCATCGCGCGCGTCGCGCGGGCCCACGGAGCCGAGGAGATAGTGCTGACCGCGCCCTCCGACAGCCAGGCGGTGCTGCCGATGGTGCTGGCCGCCGGCATGCGCGGGCGGATCCGGATGGCGGGGGAGTCCCTCACCGTTCGGATCGCGGTCACCGAGCTCCGGGTCTGATCTCCGGGTCTGATCTCCGGGTCCGGGCCCTACGACCCCTGGAGCATCTCGTCGGCCGGACGGCTGCCGAGCCGCCAGCCGCCGATGGGCAGGTCGACGGCCTCCGCCGGGCCCCAGGTCCCCTGGTCGTACGTCGACACCGGCGGGCGGCGGTCCAGCACCGGCTGGCAGATCTCCCACAGCCGCTCCACCTCGTCGGAGCTGATGAACAGCGTCCGGTCCCCGCGCAGCACCTCCAGCAGCAGCCGCTCGTAGGCCTCGAGCGGGTCGGAGTCGGGTGCGTCGCCGACCAGGTCGAGGCGGAACACGCCCTCCACCAGGGACATCTGCGGCCCCGGGCGCTTGGCACGGACCTCGATCGCGATCCGCGGCTGGTCGGCGAGCTCGAAGACCAGCTCGTTCGGCGAGGGCTGGCTCCCGTCCTCCGGCTTGAGCCAGCGATGGCGGGGGTCGTGGAAGCGGACCGTGATGGTGCGCCGCCCCTCGGCCATCGCCTTGCCGGTGCGCAGGTAGAACGGCACCCCGCGCCAGCGGTCGTTGTCGATCCAGGCCTCCATCGCGACCAGCGTCTCCACGTCGGAGTCGTCGGCCACGTCGGGCTCGTCGCGGTAGCCCTCGTACTGGCCGAACACGACCCGCCCCGGGTCCAGCGGGCGCACGGCGCTGAAGACCGCCGCCTTCGCGGCGCGCAGCGCGGACTCCCGGTAGGCGTGGGGGTCCTCCAGCGCGACGAAGCCGAGCAGCTGGAACAGGTGGGTGGTGACCATGTCGCGCAGGCAGCCGGTGCCCTCGTAGAAGGAGCCCCGGCCCTCGGTCGTCAGCTGCTCGGGGACGTCGATCTGCACCGACTCGATCGTGTGCCGGTTCCATGCCGGCTCGAACAGCCCGTTGGAGAAGCGCAGCGCGAGGATGTTCTGCACCGCCTCCTTGCCCAGGAAGTGGTCGATGCGGAAGACCTGCTCCTCGGCGAAGACCGATGAGATCACCGCGTTCAGCTCGCGAGCCGAGGAGAGGTCGGTGCCGAACGGCTTCTCGGCCACCAGGCGGGAACGGGCGACCAGGTCCTCGCGCTCCAGCATCCCCACCATGCCCCGCACCGCGGTGGGCGGCACCGAGAGGTAGAGCAGTCGTCGTACCTCGCCGAGCAGGCAGGAGCACTCGGCCAGCAGCCGGTCCTCGGCGTCCCGGACGGCCTTGCCCAGGGCGGCGCCGTCCTCCGCCGAGGACGGGACGTAGCGGACCTGCTCCAGCATGCGCCCCAGCGCCTCGGCGTCGACGTCGTCGGCGAACTCGTCGAGCGCCTCGCGCACCTGGTCGCGGAACTCCTCGTCGGACATCTCGTGCCGGCCGGTGCCGATCATCTCGAAGTGATCGGGCAGCCGCCCGTCGATGGCCAGGTGGTACAGGCCGGGGAACAGCTTGCGCGCCGCCAGGTCGCCGGTGGCGCCGAAGAGGACGAGTACGTGCGGGGCCAGGTCGGAGGTCACACCCCCAGCGTGTCTGACCAGTCAAGACCTGCGCCTAGACTGATCCGGTGGAGGTCACCGAAGTTCCCGCCAAGTTCGCACCGCTCGGACTCACCTACGACGACGTCCTGCTCCTCCCGGGGCACTCGGACATGGTGCCCGACGAGATCGACACGACCTCGCGGCTGACCCGCGAGATCTCCCTGAGGGCGCCCCTGATCAGCGCCGCGATGGACACCGTGACCGAGTCGCGGATGGCCATCGCGATGGCGCGGCAGGGCGGCATCGGGATCCTGCACCGGAACCTCTCGATCACCGAGCAGGCCTACCAGGTCGACCTGGTCAAGCGGACCCAGACCGGGATCATCTCCAACCCGGTCACCATCGGGCCCGACGCGACCCTGGAGGAGCTGGACCGGATCTGCGGGGAGTACCGCGTCTCCGGCCTGCCCGTCGTCGACGGCGACGACAAGCTGCTCGGCATCTGCACCAACCGCGACCTGCGGTTCACGCCGGTCGCGGAGTGGGCCACCACCAAGGTCGACGAGGTGATGACCCCGATGCCGCTGGTCACCGGCCGGGTCGGGATCAGCCGCGACGAGGCCACCCTGCTGCTGCGCCAGCACAAGCGCGAGCGGCTCCCGCTGGTCGACGAGGACGGTCGCCTGGGCGGCCTGATCACGGTCAAGGACTTCGTGAAGTCCGAGCAGTTCCCGCTCGCCTCCAAGGACGCCGACGGCCGACTCCTGGTCGGCGCCGCGATCGGCTACTTCGGCGACGCGTGGGAGCGCGCCACCACGTTGATCGAGGCCGGTGTCGACGTGCTCGTCGCCGACACCGCGCACGGCCACGTCACGCTGCTGCTGGACATGGTCCGCCGGCTCAAGTCCGACCCCGCGACCAAGCACGTCCAGGTGATCGGCGGCAACGTCGCCACCCGGGCCGGCGCGCAGGCGTTCGTCGACGCGGGCGCGGACGCCGTCAAGGTCGGCTTCGGCCCCGGCTCGATCTGCACCACCCGCGTCGTCACCGGCTGCGGCGTACCCCAGGTGACCGCCGTCTACGAGGCCTCGCTGGCCGCCGGCCCGGCCGGCGTCCCGGTGATCGCCGACGGCGGCCTGCAGCAGTCCGGCGACATCGCCAAGGCGATCGTGGCCGGTGCGGAGTCGGTGATGATCGGCTCGATGCTCGCCGGCTGCGAGGAGTCGCCCGGTGACGTGGTGTTCCACCAGGGCAAGCAGTTCAAGTCCTACCGGGGCATGGGCTCGATGGGCGCGATGTCCAGCCGCGGCAAGAAGTCCTACTCCAAGGACCGCTACTTCCAGGCCGAGGTGGCCAGCGACGACAAGATCGTGCCCGAGGGCATCGAGGGCCAGGTGGCGTACAAGGGTCCGCTGGCCGGCGTCGCGCACCAGCTGATCGGCGGTCTGTCGCAGTCGATGTTCTACGTCGGCGCCCGCAACGTCGCCGAGCTGCAGGCCAAGGGCCAGTTCATCCGGATCACCGCGGCCTCGCTCAAGGAGAGCCACCCGCACGACATCGAGATGACCGTGGAGGCCCCGAACTACCACCGCTGAGGCCCGGGCGCCGGATACGCGGGCGCTGGCTTCGTCAGGGGCGCTGGCCGACGGCCAGCGCCCCTGCTGCGTTCCCGGCGGCTGCGGATAGGCTGGCCCGGTGACTGAGTTCGAGATCGGCCGGGCCAAGCGCGCCCGTCAGGCCTACTCCTTCGACGACATCGCGATCGTGCCCTCCCGGCGCACCCGCGACCCCGAGGAGGTCAGCGTCGCCTGGCAGATCGACGCCTACCGCTTCGAGCTGCCGATCATCGCCGCGCCGATGGACTCGGTGATGTCGCCCGAGCGGGCGATCGCCTTCGGCAAGCTCGGCGGGTTGGGCGTGCTCAACCTCGAGGGCATCTGGACCCGCTACGAGGACCCCGAGCCGCTGCTCGCCGAGGTGGCCGAGCTCGACGGCCTCGCCGCGACCGAGCGCCTCCAGGAGATCTACACGGCGCCGATCAAGGCCGAGCTGATCACCGAGCGGCTGCGCCAGGTCCGCGAGGCCGGCGTCACCGTCGCCGGCTCGCTCTCCCCGCAGCGGACCAAGGAGTACGCGAAGGCCGTCGTCGACGCGGGCGTCGACATGTTCGTCATCCGCGGCACCACGGTCTCGGCCGAGCACGTCTCCAGCCAGGCCGAGCCGCTGAACCTCAAGGAGTTCATCTACGAGCTCGACGTCCCGGTGATCGTGGGCGGCTGTGCCACCTACACCGCCGCGCTGCACCTGATGCGCACCGGTGCGGCCGGCGTCCTGGTCGGCTTCGGGGGCGGCGCCGCCCACACCACCCGCACGGTCCTCGGCATCGCGGTCCCGATGGCCTCGGCGGTCGCCGACGTCGCCGCCGCCCGCCGCGACTACCTCGACGAGTCCGGCGGCCGCTACGTGCACGTGATCGCGGACGGCTCGATCGGCCGCTCCGGCGACATCGCCAAGGCGATCGCCTGCGGCGCGGACGCGGTGATGGTCGGCTCGCCGTTCGCGCGCGCCACCGACGCCCCGGGCCACGGCTTCCACTGGGGGGCCGAGGCGCACCACGCGGAGCTGCCGCGCGGCGCCCGCGTGCAGTTCGACCAGATCGGCACCACCGAGGAGATCCTGTTCGGTCCCTCCCGGGTCGCCGACGGCACGATGAACCTGGTCGGCGCGCTGAAGCGCTCGATGGCGACGACCGGGTACACCGAGGTCAAGGAGTTCCAGCGGGTCGAGGTCGTCACCGCCTGACGCCTCGCCCGGCAGGGCGTCCCGCACCACCGTCCCTGTGCGCGGCGACGGTTGACCGATCTGGCCCGGCGCGGAACCGTGACCCCCGTTGCACTAGACGGAGGGGATCGATGAGTCAGACCATCACGCGGGAGGACCTGCGCCAGCGCGTCGCGGACCTGCTCGCCGCGCACGACCCGGCGACGACCGAGCGCCTCGACTTCCTGCGGGCCCGGTACGACGCCGGGCTGGCCTGGGTCTTCTTCCCGGAGGGGCACGGGGGGCTCGGCCTGCCCCGGGAGTGGCAGGCCGACGTGGAGCGGCAGCTGGCCGCCGCCGGTGCCCCGGACAACCAGCCGCGGCGGATCGGGATCGGGCTGGGCATGGCCGCGCCGACGATCCTCGCCTTCGGCACCCCCGAGCAGCACGACCGCTTCCTGCGCCCGCTGTGGACCGGCGAGGAGGTGTGGTGCCAGCTGTTCAGCGAGCCCGGCGCCGGCTCCGACCTGGCCGGGCTCGCCACCCGCGCGGTGCGCGACGGCGACGGCTGGGTGGTCAACGGGCAGAAGGTGTGGACCTCCAGCGCGCACACCGCCCGGTTCGCGATCCTCGTCGCCCGCACCGACCCCGACGCGCCCAAGCACCGCGGGATCACCTACTTCCTCTGCGACATGACCGACCCCGGGGTCGAGGTGCGCCCGTTGCGCCAGATCACCGGTGAGGCCGAGTTCAACGAGGTGTTCCTGACCGACGTACGGATCCCCGACAGCCAGCGCCTCGGTGCCGTCGGCGAGGGGTGGAAGGTCGCCAACGCGACCCTCAACAACGAACGGGTCGCGATCGGCGGCGCGCCGATGCCGCGCGAGGGCGGGATGGTCGGCAAGGTCGCCCAGGCCTGGCGCGAGCACCCCGAGCAGCGCACCCACGACCTGCACCAGCGGCTGCTCCGGCTGTGGGTCGAGGCCGAGGTGGCCCGGGTCAGCGGCATGCGGCTGCGCCAGAAGCTCGCCGTCGGCCAGCCCGGCCCCGAGGGGTCGGCGATGAAGCTGACGTTCGCCCGGCTCGCCCAGCAGCTGTCCGGGCTCGAGGTCGAGCTGCTCGGCGAGGACGGGCTGCGCTACGAGAGCGACGAGGGCTGGACGATGGTCCGTCCCGACCGCGTCGACTTCACCGGCCGCGACGCCGGCTACCGCTACCTGCGGGCCAAGGGGAACTCGATCGAGGGCGGCACCTCGGAGATCCTGCGCAACATCGTCGCCGAGCGGGTGCTCGGCCTGCCGGGCGAGCACCGCACCGACAAGGACATCCCCTGGAAGGACAGCCTCCGATGAGCGAGCTCGACCTGCTGCCCAGCGCCGAGGACGACGACCTGCGCGACGCCGTGGCCGGCCTGCTGGCCCGTCGCTGCGAGGTGGACGCGGTCCGCGCGATGTACGACGGGGACCGCGGTGTCGTGGCGCCGCTGTGGAAGTCGGTCGCCGCGGAGCTCGGCCTGGCCGGCCTGCTGGTGCCCGAGGCCGACGGCGGCGCCGGCGCCACCGCCCGCGAGGCCGCGGTGGTGATCACCGAGCTGGGCCGCTCCGTGGCTCCCGTGCCGTTCCTGACCAGCGCGGTGCTGGCGACCGGCGTGCTCAGCGCGGCCGTCGACGCCGGCACCGCCACCGACGCCGCGGGATTCCTGCTGGCCGACCTGGCCGCCGGTGACCGCACCGCGGCGCTGCTGGTGCCGCTGAGCGCCGGCCCCGGCGCCACCCGCTCGGGCGCGTTCGCCGCGGCCGAGGTGGACGGCCCCCCGTGCGCCGTGCGCAGCGTCGCCGGAGCGCTGGAGGCGGACGTGCTGCTGGTGCCGGTCGCGACGCCCGAGGGGCTCGAGGTGCGTGCCGTCGCGGCGACCGATGCCCAGGTGGAGCCGGTGGTCTCCCTCGACATGACCCGCCCGTTGGCCGACGTCACCGTGGCGCCCACGGAGGGCGCACCGGTGCTCGTGCAGGCCGGCGGCGGGAAGGCGGCGATCGAGCGCGGGCTGCTGGTGGGTGCCGGGCTGCTCGCCTCCGAGCAGGCGGGGGTCGCGGCCTGGTGCCTGGCGACGACCGTGGCCTACCTCAAGGAGCGCCGGCAGTTCGGTCGCGTGGTGGGCGGCTTCCAGGCGCTCAAGCACCGGCTGGCCGACCTCTACGTCAGCGTCGAGTCCGCCTCGGCGGTGGCCGCGTACGCCGCGGCCGCGCTGGCCGCCCACGACCCGGACGCCGAGGTCGCGGTGCACCTGGCGGCGGCGTACTGCTCCGACACCGCGGTGACCGCCGCCGAGGAGGCGGTGCAGCTGCACGGCGGGATCGGCATGACGTGGGAGCACCCGGCGCACCTGTACCTCAAGCGCGCGAAGGCCGACCAGATCGCCCTCGGGTCGCCCGGTGCGCACCGGGCGCGGCTGGCACAGCTGGTGGACCTCCCGGCGCCCGGCTGAGCCCGGGTCGGGGCCGAGCCGGTCACGGGCGGATCCCCCTCTCCAGCAGGAGCGTGAGCCGCTCGGCCCACGCCTCGTCCAGGTCGGCCGGAGCGAGCAGCAGCCCGTTGAGGACGCTGCCGACGATCGCGGCCATCAGGTCGTCGGCCCGTACCCCGACCGCCACGCTGCCGGCCTCGACGCCCTCGCGCAGCCGGGTGTCGAGGCCGGCGAAGACCCCCTCGAAGCGCTCGATCAGGTCGGCGTGCAGCTCGGGGTGGGTGGAGAACTCGGCCAGCAGCAGCGGCAGCGCGGCCGCGACCACGGGGGTCGTGAAGACGTCACGGGTGCCGCGCACCAGCGCGCCGAGGTCGATCCCCTCGCCGCGGTGCTCGCCGGCCAGCAGCTCGGCGGGGAACGCGGCGTCGTAGACCAGGTGGACCAGGCTGGGCCAGCGCCGGTAGAGGGCCGCCTTGGTGGTGTCCGCGCGGTCGGCGATCGCGGCCATGGTCAGCTCGCCCGCGCCGCCCTCGATCAGCAGGGTCCGGGCCGCGGCCAGCGCCGAGCCCTCGATCCGCGGGTCGCGGGGACGCCCCGCCCGCCGCTCGGGCGGCGGTGATCCGTCGGTCATCGCCTCTTCCCCCATTCCGAGACGCGTCGTACCGTATCCTCACTGATTGTGATGGGGGTCACATGGTGCAGGCAAGTCCGGCGGATCCGAAGGCGCTCGACGACCTGGTGGAGACTCGCTCCGGCCCGCGTGCACGCAAGGGGTGTCCGCGTGGTGCCGCCCCTGCCCGCGGGGAGGCGCTCGCGCCCTCCGGTGCTGGTCAGGTCGCCCTGCGTGCCCGGTGCGGCCCTGGCTCCGAGTGACCATTGACACCTAGAACACGTTCTAACAGGCTGACCCCACGTGTGCCGATGATGCCGCGCGACTCCCAGGAGGTCCGATGACCCAGCCACCGCCCGCCGACATGACGCTGCAGCGCTCGAGCCGTGATCCCGTCGAGATGTCGGCCGCGCTGCGCTCCTGGCTCGCCGACGTGCTGCCCGCCGGGGCCGACCCCGACGTGACGGTCCATGCCGGGGTCGACGCCAACGGCATGTCCAGCGAGACCGTGCTGCTGGACGTGACCAGCACCGAGCACGGCGAGCGCGTCACCCGCGAGTACGTCGCCCGCGTCGCGCCGGCCGCAGCCGACCTGCCGGTCTTCCCGGAGTACCGGCTCACCGACCAGTACGACGCGATGCGCCTGGCCGGCGAGCTGGCCGGCGTACCGGTGCCGCGGGTCGGGCTGAACGAGCCGACGGGCGACGTGCTCGGCACGCCGTTCTTCCTGATGGAGCGGCTCGAGGGCGTCGTGCCGCCCGACGTGCTGCCCTACACGTTCGGCGACAACTGGCTCTACGACGCGGCGCCGGACCAGCAGCGGGCGCTGCAGGTCGCGAGCGTGGAGGTGCTGGCCCGGCTGCACGGGATCCCCGACGCCGCGGAGCGGTTCGCGTTCCTCGACCCCGCCGTGACCGGTCATGCGGGGGCCACCCCGGTGGAGCGGAACCTCTCGAAGACCCGCGGCTGGTACGAGTACGCGCTCGCCGAGGGCAGTCCCCGCTCGCCGCTCACCGAGCGGGCGCTGGACTGGCTGGAGGCCCACGTCCCGGCGACCGATGAGGCCGTGCTGGTCTGGGGGGACGCCCGGATCGGGAACATGATGTACCGCGACTTCGCGCCCGTCGCGGTCCTCGACTGGGAGATGGCCACCCTCGGCCCCCGCGAGCTGGACGTGGCCTGGATGGTCTTCGCGCACCGGGTCTTCGAGGCGATCTCCGGCATGCTCGAGCTGCCCGGGATGCCCGACTTCCTGGTCGAGGCGGACGTCGTCGCGACGTACCGCGATCTCACCGGGGTCGAGCTCGGCGACCTGACCTGGTACCAGGTGCTGGCCGCCGTCAACTGGAACTGCGTCTTCCTGCGCACCAGCGCCCGCCAGATCCACTTCGGCGAGATCGAGGAGCCCGATGACCCCGAGTCCGTCTTCCACCACCGTCCCCTGCTCGAGCAGCTCCTGAGGGAGGTCGGCGCATGAGCACCGGAGAGAACCTGCACGGCGAGTACGTCGGCCTCGGGCCGCTCGACGAGTTCCCGATCCACCAGCTGCCCCGGCCGGTGGCCTGGGCCGGCAGCAGCGACCGCAACTTCTACGACCGCTGCTACCTCAACGCCCACGACCGCACCGGTGACATCTTCCTGATCACCGGGATGGGCTTCTACCCGAACCTGGGCACCAAGGACGCCTTCGTGCTGGTCCGCCGCGGCGACGAGCAGACCGCCGTCCACCTCTCCGACGCGGCCGACCCGCGCGGCGCGGACCGGATGGAGCAGCAGGTGGGCGGCTACCGGATCGAGGTCGCCGAGCCGTTGCGCAAGCTCCGGGTGGTGCTGGAGGAGACCGAGGGGATCGGGCTGGACCTGACCTGGCGCGGCTCGTTCGACGTGGTGCAGGAGCTGCCGCACGTGATGCGGCAGGGCAGCGGCACCGCGCTGGACGCGCAGCGGTTCGCCCAGGTCGGTACCTGGGAGGGCGTGATCTCGATCGACGGCGCGGACATCGCGGTCAGCCCGGACACCTGGCTCGGCAGCCGCGACCGCTCCTGGGGGATCCGGCCGCTCGGCGGCGCCCCGACCGGCGCGAAGCCCTACGACCCGCCGTTCGAGGGGATGTGGTGGCTCTACGTGCCGCTGCGCTTCGAGGAGTTCTGCGTCGTCCTGATCATCCAGGAGACCCCGGACGGCTACCGCACCCTCAACGACTGCACCCGGGTCTGGGCCGACGGTCGCGTCGAGCAGCTGGGCTGGCCGCGGGCGACGATCCGCTACGCCTCGGGCACCCGGGTGCCGACCGGCGCCACCATCGTGTGCACCACGCCGAAGGGCGAGGAGCTGGTGCTCGAGGTGACCTCGAAGCTGCCGGTCCCGCTCCACGTCGGCGGCGGCTACGGCGGCGACTCCGACTGGGCGCACGGGCTGTGGAACGGCGAGAAGTTCACCGAGCGGGTCACCTACGACATGACTGCCGACGACATCGTCGGGCGGACCCCGTTCGGCGTGATCGACCACGTCGGCCACGCGATCGCCAGCGGCCCCGGGCTCGGGGTGGCCGGCGGGTCCGGCGGCACCGCCGAGGGCTGGGGCCTGTTCGAGCACGGCCTGCTCGGCCGGCACGACCCCAGTGGCTTCAAGGACTGGTTCGACCCCGCGCCGTGACGGAGTGGCGCCTCGAAACCACCATCAACGACACTCCAAGGAGATCCGACATGACCCTGGACCGCGACGCGCTGTTCATCGGCGGCGCCTGGGCCACGCCCGCCACCGACGCCGTGCTGGAGGTCGTCTCGCCGCACAGCGAGGAGGTCGTCGCCCGCGTGCCGGAGGGCTCGACAGCAGACATCGACGCCGCGGTCGCGGCGGCCCGCCGGGCGTTCGACGAGGGCCCGTGGCCACGGATGAGCCCGGCGGAGCGGATCGAGGTCGTGCAGAACCTCTCGATGCTCTACGCCGCCCGGCTGGAGGAGATGGCGACCGTCATCTCGACCGAGATGGGATCCCCGATCTCGTTCTCCAGCCTGGCCCAGGCTCCGGCGCCGTGGATGCAGATCGAGGCCTTCCTCGCGATCGCGCGGGAGTTCCCGTGGGAGTCGACGCGCCCCGGTGCTCTCGGCGCCGACGTGATGGTCCGGCACGAGCCGGTCGGTGTGGTCGCCGCCATCCCGCCGTGGAACGTCCC
Organism: Nocardioides sp. GY 10113; assembly: GCF_004919105.1. Classification (GTDB taxonomy): domain Bacteria; phylum Actinomycetota; class Actinomycetes; order Propionibacteriales; family Nocardioidaceae; genus Nocardioides. The sequence continues at coordinate 83,457 of NZ_STGK01000014.1, read as the reverse complement.
CCAGTTCACCGTGATCTCCAAGCTCGTCCCGGCGCTGCTCGCCGGCTGCACCGTGGTCGTCAAGCCCGCGCCGGAGAGCCCGCTGGACTGCTACCTGCTGGCGGAGATCGTGGCCGAGGCCGGCGTACCGGAGGGTGTGGTCAGCATCGTCGCCGGCGGCCGCGAGGTGGGCGAGCACCTGGTCCGCCATCCCGGCGTGGACAAGGTGGCCTTCACAGGATCCACCGCGGCCGGCCGGAAGATCGGCGCGATCTGCGGCGAGCAGCTCAAGCGGGTCTCGCTGGAGCTCGGCGGCAAGAGCGCCGCGATCGTGCTCGACGACGCCGACGTCGCCGCCACCATCGAGGGCCTGAAGTTCATCGGCCTGATGAACTCCGGGCAGGCCTGCGTCGCCCAGACCCGGGTGCTGGTCAGCCGCGCCCTGCACGACGACTTCGCCACCGCGCTCGCCGAGGCGGTCGCCGCCATGAAGGTCGGGGACCCGCTGGACCCGGCCACGGAGATCGGGCCGATGGTCGCCCGTCGCCAGCAGGAGCGCGTCGAGGGCTACATCGGCATCGGGCAGCAGGAGGGCGCCAAGCTGCTCACCGGCGGCACCGGTCGCCCCGACGGGCTGGACAGCGGCTGGTACGTGCGTCCGACCGTCTTCGCCGCCGTCGACAACCGGATGCGGATCGCGCAGGAGGAGATCTTCGGCCCGGTGCTCTCGGTGATCCCGTACGACGACGTCGACGACGCCGTGCGGATCGCCAACGACTCGGCGTACGGCCTGGCCGGGACGGTGTGGACGACCGACGCCGAGGCCGGGGTCGAGGTGGCGCGTCGGGTGCGCACCGGCACCTTCGGCGTGAACACCTACACGATGGACTTCGCCGCGCCGTTCGGCGGGTTCAAGGACTCGGGCGTCGGGCGCGAGTTCGGGCCGGAGGGGCTGGCGCAGTACACGGAGCTGAAGTCGGTGTACCTGGCGGCGCCGGAGATGTGAGGGGTGCGGGGAATCCCCGGTCGACCGGGGAAACTCTTGCGTGACGGCCATTGCCGTGGCCGTCACGCACCAGAATCCCCGGTTGACCGGGGATTCCTGAGGCGGGTGTGACGACGACAGCCCGTTGACACGCGCTGATCGTGTGTAAAGCGGCACAGTCGCTACCGATCGGTAGTCAGCGTGACGGTCCTCACCTACGCTCGCGCCCATGGGGAATGGCATGGGCAAGACCTTCGACTACGACGTCCTGGTCATCGGCTCCGGCTTCGGCGGCTCGGTGACCGCGCTGCGACTGACCGAGAAGGGCTACCGGGTCGGCGTGCTCGAGGCCGGCGCGCGGTTCGCCGACGACGACTTCGCCGACACCTCCTGGGACCTCAAGCGCTACCTGTTCGCGCCGGCGGCCGGGTGCTACGGCATCCAGCGCATCGACGCCGTCCGTGACTGCCTGATCCTCGCCGGGGCCGGCGTGGGCGGCGGGAGCCTGGTCTACGCCAACACCCTCTACGAGCCCCTCGACGCCTTCTACGCCGACCCGTCCTGGGCCGGCATCACGGACTGGAAGGCCGAGCTCGCGCCGTACTACGACCAGGCCAAGCGGATGCTGGGCGTGGCGACGTACCCGCGGATGACGCCCGCCGACGAGGTGATGAAGGCGACCGCCGAGGAGATGGGCGTGGCCGACACCTTCCACCCGACGCCGGTCGGCGTCTTCTTCGGCGGCCCCGGGCAGCCCGACGGCACCCCGGCCGACGACCCCTACTTCGGCGGGGTCGGGCCCGCGCGCACCTCCTGCACCCACTGCGGGGAGTGCATGACCGGGTGCCGCCACAACGCCAAGAACACCCTGGTCAAGAACTACCTCCACCTGGCCGAGCAGGCCGGCGCGGTGGTCCATCCGCTGACCACCGTCACCCGCGTCCGCCCGCTGCCCGACGGCGGCTACCGGGTCGACGCCCGGTGGACCAAGGCCAAGCTGTCCCGGCGCAGCGCGGTGACGTCGTTCACCGCCGACCAGGTGGTCTTCTCCGCGGCGGCGCTGGGCACCCAGAAGCTGCTGCACCAGCTCAAGGAGACCGGCGACCTGCCCGGCGTCTCGGACCGGCTCGGCGTGCTGACCCGCACCAACTCCGAGTCGCTGCTCGGCTCGATCGCCCCGGTCGACGCGGGCGTGGACTACAGCCGGGGCGTGGCCATCACCTCGTCCTGGCACCCCGACGACGTGACCCACATCGAGCCGGTCCGGTACGGCAAGGGCTCCAACGCGATGTCGCTGCTGCAGACCGTGCTCACCGACGGTGACGGCCCGCGACCGCGCTGGCAGACCTGGCTGGGCGAGATGTGGAAGCAGCGGCGCAACGTCCGCGCCCTCTACGACCTCCGGCACTGGTCCGAGCGGACCGTGATCGCGCTCGTCATGCAGACCGTCGACAACTCGATCACCACCTCCGGACGTCGTACGCCGTTCGGCTGGCGCCTGACCTCCACCCAGGGCCACGGGGAGCCCAACCCGACCTGGATCCCGATCGCCAACCGTGCCGTGCGGGCGATGGCCCGGCGGATGGGCGGCACCCCCGGCGGGACGATCGGCGAGCCGTTCGGGATGCCGCTGACCGCGCACTTCATCGGTGGCTGCACCATCGGCGAGAGTCCCGAGACCGGCGTGGTGGACCCCTATCACCGCCTCTACGGCCACCCCGGGCTGCACGTGGTCGACGGCTCCACCATCTCGGCCAACCTCGGCGTGAACCCGTCGCTGACGATCACCGCGCAGGCCGAGCGCGCGATGGCGCTGTGGCCCAACAAGGGCGAGCCCGATCCGCGCCCGTGGCTCGGTGCGGGCTACGAGCGGGTCGAGCCGGTCGCGCCCCGCGCGCCCGTCGTCCCCGAGGACGCGCCGGGCGCGCTGCGCCTGCCGATCGTCGAGGTCCGCTGAGGCACGGTCGTGTGCCCGAGGACCCCCTCCGGGCGGGTCTCAGGCACACGACCCGGTCCGGGCGGCCGACGCCGCTCCAGAACTTTCTGGAACTTGTTGGACTGCGCCGTAACCCCGGTTCGGTGGGATCGTTTCAACTAGCAAGCCCGGAGATTCACGCTCCCTCCCGAAGTCCGGGCGAGGTCCAGGCTCTGTCCAGCAGCAGCGTGGACAGCCAGGGCCCGGCCACCCTCCCTCCCCGGCCGGGCCCTGGTGACGTTTTCGGCAGGTGCCGGCGGACCTCGCGCGCCTACAGTGGCCGGGTGAGCATCGTGGTGGACCTCGAGGACCTGGCCCGGGCGCTGGGTGAGCACGACTACGGCTACCTGCTGACCACGGCCGCCTCCGCCGAGGCGCCGGGGGTGAAGGTGGTGACCGTCGAGCCGACGCTGGTCGACGACACGCTCCGGATCGTCGCCGCCGGCCGCGGCTCGACCCGCAACATCGCCGCCAACGAGGTGGTGACGCTGACCTTCCCGCCGCGGACCTACCGCGGCTACACGCTGATCGTGGACGGCACCGCCGAGGCCGCCGACGGCGACGTGGTGGTCACGCCGACCAAGGCCGTGCTGCACCGCCCCGCCGACCACGCCGACGGTACGGTGCCCGACGACGGCTGCGGGCACGACTGCGCGCCCGTGTGATGGCCGGCCCCGGCACGCCGTCGTGGGTCACGGCCTTCCTCGACCACCCCGCCGACGCGTGGGAGCGGGGCGTCGACTTCTGGGCGACGGTGACCGGCCACCCGCGCTCGGCGGCCCGTGGCACGACCGGTGAGCTCGCCACGCTGGTCCCGCCGGACGGCGCCCCGTTCCTCAAGGCCCAGCGGCTCGGCCACGGCCCCGGCCGGATCCACCTCGACCTCCACGTGGCCGACCCCCGTGCTGCGGCCGACCACGCCGTGACCCTCGGCGCGATCGAGCTGACCGAGGACCCCGAGGGCTTCGTGGTGCTGAGCAGCCCCGCGGGCCTGGTCCTGTGCTTCGTCGACCATCCCGCCGCGGGTCGGCCCGCGCCGCTCGTCCGGGAGGGCGGTCACACCGCGCTGGTGGACCAGGTCTGCCTCGACGTCCCCCCGGCGTCGTACGACGCCGAGTGCGCGTTCTGGGCGGACCTGACCGGCTGGGAGCGGCGGTCCTCGTCGGTGTCGACCGACTTCGTCTCGCTGCAGCGCCCCGAGGGGCAGCCGCTCCGGTTCCTGCTCCAGCGACTGGCGGGTGCCGAGGACGAGGCCGGCGCGCACCTGGACTGGGCCACCACCGACCGCGCGGCCGAGACCGAGGCGCACGTGGCGCTGGGGGCGACGGTGGAGGCGGTCAACCCGGTCTGGACGGTGCTGGCGGATCCGGTGGGCCGGCGCTACTGCCTGACCGACCGGGACCCGGCCACCGGGCTGCTGCCGGCGGGTTGACCCGCGGTCGCACCACCTGTCCCAGGGGGCACTGCGGACGGGGGTTTCCCGCACGTGACAGGCGTTGCAGTGCCTGTCACGCGCAGGAATCACCGGTCGACCGGTGATTCCTGGGACTCATCCCCGGGCCGTGAACCCCGGCACGAACTCCTCCATCAGCGCCCGGAACGGCGCCTCCGCGCCGAGCTGGCTGAGCACCCCGATGCCGCCGATCCAGGTGCGGTGGATCAGCAGGTACTGCGGCGGGAGGTTGAGGCGCATGGTGATCGTGTAGGCCGGGTTGCGAGGGTCGTTGAGACGCTGGAACTGCTCGCGCATCCACTCCCGGGTGAACCGGAAGCGCTCCACCAGGGTCGGCTCGACGAACGGGTCGAGGTAGTCCATCAGCAGCTGCGGGTCGACCCGCATGCGGTCCTTGAGGAACCCCTCCTCGCGCAGCGCGTCGATCAGCGCGTCGCCGTCGCCGGCGGCGCAGAGCGAGATCAGCCGACCCAGCGGCTCGGGGAGGCCGTGCTGGGGGAGCCGGGCGACGGAGCCGTAGTCGAGCACGCCCAGCCGGCCCGGCGAGCCGTCCGGGTTCGGGATGATCCGGAAGTTGCCGGGGTGCGGGTCGGCGTGGAGCAGCCCGGTGCGAGCCGGGCCGGAGAAGAGGAAGCGCGCGAACAGCGCGCCGTAGTGGTCGCGCTCCTCGGGGGTGCCGTCGGCGATCACCGAGGCGAGCGAGGCGGGGGAGTCCAGCCACTCGGTGACCAGCACGCGACGCCCCACCGCCACCACGTCGGGGACCGCGATGTCGGGGTCGTCGGCGAAGGCGGCGGCGAACGTTCGCTGGGCCTCGGCCTCGAGGTCGTAGTCGAGCTCCTCGGCGGCGCGGGCCTGGACCTCGTCGATGAGGGGCTTGAGATCCATTCCGGGGGCGAGCGGCCCGGCGATCTTCGCCGCTCGCGCCATCGTCCGCAGGTCGGCCTGGAGGGCCTCGGCCGCCTCGGGGTACTGCACCTTGACCGCCACCAGCCGCTCGGTCCCCCCGTCGCTCCCGTCACTCCCGTCGCGCCAGCGGCCCTGGTGGACCTGCCCGATCGAGGCGGCCGCGGTGGGCCCGCCGTCGAGCCACACCAGGTGCTCGCGCCAGTCCGGGCCGAGGTCGGCGGTGAGGATCTCCCGCACCGTCTGGGTCGGCATGGGCGGGGCAGAGTCCTGCAGCCGGGTCAGGTTCTCCCGGTACGGCGCGGCCAGCTCCTCGGGCAGCGCCGCCTCGAGCACCGAGAGCGCCTGGCCGACCTTCATCGCGCCGCCCTTCAGCTCGCCCAGTGTGCGGAAGAGCTGCTCGGCGGTCCGCTGCTGGACCTCGGTGAGCACTGCCTCGGCGGGAGCCCCGCCCAGGCGCTTGCCGAACCCGAGGGCGGTGCGACCGGCGTAGCCCAGCGGCAGCGCCGCCAGGCGCGCGGTCCGGGCGGCGGCTTTGCGCGGCAGATCGGCCATGGCCTCATTCTGTCCGCACGGGCCAAGCGGCGCACTCAGGTCGTGGCGCCGAGCGCGTCGTGGACCAGGCCAGCGACGACTTCGGGGCGCTCGACGGCCAGGAAGTGCCGCGCTCCCGGCACGGTGACGACGGTGACGTGGGGGCAGCGCGCCAGCGTGTCCCGCTCGGTGCGGGTGAGCCCGACGTGGTCCTTCGTGCCGTGCACGACCCACGCGGGGACGGCGGCGTGGCAGAGCCGCTCGGCGACCGATCCGTGGAGGTCCAGGTAGTCCAGGTAGGCGTGCAGCGAGAGCCGCACGTGGTGCGGATCGTTGCGACGCAGGTCGGCGGCGAGCGCCCGGTGGCGCTCCGCCGGGAGGTCCCGCGGCAACGAGAGACCGGCGATCCGCAGGGCGGCGCGGAACGGGAGGTCGAAGAAGACCTGGCCGAGGCGGTCGAGGGCGCGCGGCACGAGCGACTCGTCCGCACGGGAGAGGCTGGGGGCCAGCAGCACCACCGGCCCGCGCCAGCGGCCGCTGGCGACCACCTCGAGGGCCACGTTGGCGCCGAGACTGTGGCCGAGCACCACCGTCGCGCCGACCTCCTCGGCGAGCCCGGCCACCAGGCGGGCGTGGTCGGCGACGCTGAGGTCGCCCTGGGGCTTGCTGCCGCCGTGGCCGGGAAGGGAGGCCGCGACCAGGCGCACTCCGGCCATCCGCGGCTCGTCGGCGAGGTCGCGGAAGAACTCCGCCGAGCACAGTGCGCCGGGCAGGCAGAGGACGGTGGGACCGTCCTCCGGTCCGAGCTCCAGCACGTCCCACCCGGGCGCCATGGCGACCACGATGGCACCGCGCGGGCTGCTCGGGAAGGGGGAGCCGGACGCGCGCCGGGGAGGGCCCGCGTGATCCCCGACACTGTCGGCCGCGCGAATACCGTGTTCCGGCGTGACCGTCGCCACCTGTCGGCGTCGTGATCACGACATGGCGGTTTGTCGCCGCTGTCAAGACCTAGCGTGGCGAAATCGCACCGCGATCTCATGCTCCGGTGAAGCGTACAAGTCTCCTCCTCGCGACCGGGGCACTCGTCGTGCCCACGGCCTTCGTGAGCGGCGCCGTCCATGCCGCCGACGAGTCCGACCAGCCCCCCGTCGAGCGGATCGTCCTGCTCGACCCCGCGAAGGCCGCCGTGCACGCCGCGCCCGGCCGGGCGCGCAAGGCCGCGCTGGAGGAGGTGCGCGCCGGCCAGGCCACGCTCGAGGCGGCCGCGGAGGGCGCCGGCATCGACCTCGGCGTCGAGGAGCGCTTCGAGTACGTCGTGAACGCGGTGTCGGTCACCGTGCCCGCCGACGAGGTCGCGGACCTCGCGGCCCTGCCCGGCGTCGTCGACGTCGTCGCGCCGATCGTCTGGGCCGCGCCCGAGCCGGCGACCGAGCTGGACCCGGCGGTCCTGGAGATGGCGCTGGCGAAGGCCGCCCGGACCAGCAAGGACGACGTCACCGTCACCGACCTGACCGGTGTGCCGCAGGCCCACCGGGCCGGCCACACCGGCGAGGGCGTCGAGATCGGCATCATCGACTCGGGCCTGGCCTACGACCACCCGGCGTTCGCGGGCCGCTACCTCGGCGGCTACGACTTCGCGATGGGTGACGCCGACCCGTACGACGACATCACCGGCGGCGCGGCCGGCCACGGCACGCACGTCGCCGGCATCGCGCTGGGCGACGACGAGAACATGACCGGCGTCGCGCCCGAGGCCAAGGTGCGCGCCTACCGGGTCTTCGGCAGCGGCGGCAGCGGCGCCACCGACCAGGTCGTCCTCGCCGCGCTCGAGCAGGCCGCGAAGGACGGCGTCGACGTCGTCAACATGAGCCTCGGTGACCCGACGCAGCGCAGCACCGGCGCGGTCGCGCTCGCGGTGAACGCGCTCTCCGACTCAGGCGTCCCGGTCGTGGTCTCCAACGGCAACGGGTGGGCCGGTCCGTTCTCCTCCTCGGCGCCCGGCGTCGCGGAGAAGGCGATCTCGGTCGGCAGCGTCTACACCGAGTCGATGCCGTGGATGGCCTTCACGCTGAACGACGGCTCGGGCGACCCGATCCCGTTCCAGATCGGCAACCGGAACGCCAACGCACCCTCCTCGGGAACCTTCGAGGTGGTCGAGGTGACCACCGGCTGCCAGCCGCTCGCGCCGGGCAGCCTCGAGGGCAAGGTCGCGCTCTTCGCGCTCCAGTACGGCAGCTTCACCTGCCGCGGCATGGATCAGGCGCGGGTCGTCCGCGCCGCCGGCGCCGTCGCCGGCCTGCACTACAACCCCCGCGGCGCGGAGGGCTCCTTCACCACCTCGGTCTGCTGCGGCGCGGCGATCGACATGCCGATCGCGCTGCTCCGGCCCCGCGACGCGGCCCGGATCTCCGCCGCCGAGACCCCGGAGATCACCTGGGGCGCCTACTACACCGAGGCCCGCACCGCGTCGCAGGCCGGGATGATGTCGGGCGGCTCCTCGTGGGGCCCCGGCGCCGAGATGGAGTTCAAGCCCGACGTCGCCGCGCCCGGCGAGTACGTCTTCTCCACCGTCCCGCCGGCGATGGGCTACTACTCCCAGTTGGCCGGCACCTCGATGGCCGCGCCGCACGTGACCGGCCTCGTCGCGCTGCTGCTGCAGGCCGACCCGACCCTGACCCCGGAGCAGATCCGCGAGGTCCTCGGCAACACCGCGACGCCGATGGACTTCACCGGCGACCCGGGCCGCGGCAAGCAGCCGACCGCCCAGCAGGGCGCCGGTCGGGTCGACGCCGTCCGCGCGCTGGCGGTGGTCAGCCGGGGTGCGCCGACCGCCAGCCCGTCGCGCCTGGCCTTCGGTGACCTCGAGGGTCGCCAGGGCGTCCGCCGGATCGAGGTGCGCAACGACGGCGACGGGGCCGTCACCTACGCCGTGTCGCACCAGGCCGCCGTGTCCGCCGAGCCGCCGTACACCAACTCCTGGGTGCCCGACGACGCCGCCAGCGCCGTCTCCTTCAGTCGCAGCACCGTGACGGTGCCGGCCCACGAGGTCGCGTCGGTGACGGTGCAGGTGCGCGAGCCCGGCACCGTCCCGCCGGGCACGCTGCTCGGCGGCTGGGTCGTGCTGACCCCGACCACGGCCGGCCACCAGACCATCCGGGTGCCCTACCAGGCCCTGGCCGGCGACCGCGACGCGGTCTCGGCGATCAACCCGACACTGACGGCCATCAACACCAAGATGGACAACCCGTCGCTGCGACCGACGTACAGCTTCAACAAGAGCGTCCCGGTCACGCTGGACTACTCCGACACGCTGAGCACCAACAACACCGCGTACCTGCTGGTCTCGCACGGGTTCCCGCTGCTCGAGCGCTACCGGATGCAGGTTGTCGACGCGGGTGGCAACGTGGTGGCCACCCCGATGGACCAGCGCTGGGCGTTCCGGATCTCGGGCGCCGGCACCGGCTACCAGATGCTCACCTGGGCCGGCAAGGACGACAACGGCGACCCCGTTGCCGCCGGCACGTACCGCCTCCGCCTGGTCTTCGAGAAGGCGCTCGGTGACGCGGACGGTGCTCCGCGGACCGAGACCTGGACCTCGCCCGACATCACCCTGGTCCGCTGAGGATCCGGAAGCGGGGCATCGCGGTGCCGGGGACCCAGGACGGGTCCCCGGCCCCCGAGGTCCCGGAGGACATGGGCCAGAATGCCCCCCGGATCGTTCGGGAGCGGCGGAGGGGTCGGGTGGCACTGGAGTACTTGGGCGTGACCTCCGACGAGGAGGAGGTCTACCGCGCGCTGCTGTCGCGCCCGGACGCTCACTCGGTGGAGATCGCCGAGGTCCTGTCGCTGCCGCCCGGGCGGGTCGCGGTCGCCCTCGACGGGCTGGTCTTCCGCGGGCTGGCGACGCCCCGCGCCGCGGACCGGTTCACCGCGATCTCACCCGACATCGCGCTCGGCACGCACCTGTCGGACCAGCGCGGGCGCCTCTACGAGGCCGAGGCCGCCCTGGCCGAGCTGGTCGAGGCCTACCGGTCCAGCGCGCTCGGCAACTCCGAGCGCGAGCTGATCGAGGTCGTGCACGGCGCGGACGCGGTGCGGGCCCGCTACCTGCAGCTCCAGCTGGGGGCGACCGAGCGGATCGACACGTTCGTGACCGGCCGGCCCCAGGTGGTCGGCGACGGCAACACCGAGGAGTCGACGGTGATGTCGCGCGGCATCCGCGCCCGCGGGGTCGTGGATCGCGACTTCCTGGCCGAGCCCGACGGCGTCCGCAACGTGGAGGAGTCCCTCGGCGCCGGCGTCGAGGTACGTGCGACGAGCCAGATCCCGCTCAAGCTGATCGTCGTGGACGGCCGGTTCGCGATGCTGCCGCTGCTCGGCCGCGGCGACGGCGTGGACCCGAGCCTGGTGCTCCGCGGCGGGCTCGCGCACCTGGCGCAGGGCCTCTTCGACGCGGTGTGGGCGCGCGCCCGCCCGTACGGCACCACCAGCGAGTCGCTCGACCCGGTGGACAACCGGATCATGCAGCTGCTGCTGGCCGGGTTCACCGATGCCGCGGTCGCCGGGCAGCTCGACATGTCCAGCCGCACCGTGCAGCGCCGGATCAGCGCGCTGATGGCGCGTGCGGGCGTGGCCAGCCGGGTGCAGCTGGGGTGGCACGCACGCGAGCACGGCTGGGGCTGAGCGGCGGGGTGGGTCGTGTGCCTGAGACCCCGCCATGCCGATGCCTGGGGCACACGACGCAGGGGGGCGCTGCGGCACACGACCTTCGCCGGCGGCGGCTGAGCCCGGGGAGGCTCACCAGAGCCGGCGGACCTCCTGCGGCCAGCCGCACGCCTCGGCGAGCCGGCCGGCCCACTCCGCAGCCGCCGCTTCGTCGGCGACGTCGACGACGGTGAACCCGCCCAGCCACTCCTCGGTCTCCCGGTAGGGACCGTCGGAGATCACCACGGTGCCGCTGGTCGCGTCGGCGCTGAAGGAGCGGGCGCGGTCCTCCACGCCGGCCGCGACCACGTGGACCCCGGCCTCCTTCATCTCCTCCACCACCGCGTTGGCGAGGGGGCCGCGGGAGGCGAACCACTCCTCGGTGTGGTCGCCGACCCACTGCTGGTTGAAGTAGATGAGGTACTGCGGCATGGCTCCTCCTACGATCGCGGGCTGTGCCGGGACCGACCCCGCCGCCGCCGCAGACTCATCGGCGGCGGCTGATCAGCCCTCGTCGGGGAACGGGATGCCGGTGTTGGCGTGGCAGCGGTACCCGTTCGGCACCTTGAACAGGTACTGCTGGTGGTGCGGCTCGGCGTAGTAGTACTCGCCGGCCGGGGCGATCTCGGTGGTGATCTCGCCGTAGCCGCGGCGCGCGATCTCGTCGCCGTACACCTTGGTCAGCTCCCGGGCGGTCTGCTCCTGCTCGGGGGAGTGGTAGTAGATCGCCGAGCGGTACTGGGTGCCGATGTCGTTGCCCTGGCGCATCCCCTGCGTCGGGTCGTGGACCACGAAGAACTGCTTGACCAGGTCGGCGTAGGAGACCACCGCCGGGTCGAAGACGATCCGCACGGCCTCGGTGTGCCCGGTGCGGCCGGAGCAGACCTCCTCGTACGTCGGGTGCGGCGTGATGCCGCCGGCGTAGCCCACCGAGGTCGACCAGACGCCGGGCACCTTCCAGAAGATCTCCTCGGCGCCCCAGAAGCAGCCGAGGCCGAACTCGGCGACCTCGAAGCCGTCGGGGATGGTGGTCTCGTCGGTCACCAGCGGGGTGTGCAGGACCTCGTGCTCGCTCGGGAGCGGGAAGGCGGGGGCCGTGCGGCCCGGCAGCGCCTCGGCGGGCGCGACCATCTCGGTCTTGCGGCGGGAGGAGAACATGAGCCCATTGTCCCCGCGCCCGCAAGGTCTCGCTCCCGCGGGATCACCACGGTCGTGAGTAGGCTCGCGGGGTGAGCGAGCGTGACCTGAGCAAGAGTGGCTTCGAGACGCGAGCGGTCCACGCGGGATACGCGCCGGATCCGACCACCGGGGCGGTGATCCCGCCGATCTACGCCACGTCCACCTACGCCCAGGACGGCGTCGGCGGGCTCCGCGGCGGCTACGAGTACAGCCGGTCGGGCAACCCGACCCGGACCGCGCTGGAGGAGACGCTGGCCGCGCTCGAGGGTGGCAGCCGCGGCTTCGCGTTCGCCTCCGGCCTGGCCGCCGAGGACACCCTGGTCCGGGCGCTGTGCCGCCCCGGGGACCACGTGGTGCTGCCCGACGACGCCTACGGCGGCACGTTCCGGCTCTTCGACAAGGTCGAGCGCGCCTGGGGACTGGAGCACTCCCCGGCGCCGGTCTCGGACCCCAGCGCGATCGCCGCCGCGATCCGCCCGGGCGAGACCCGGCTGGTCTGGCTGGAGACCCCGACGAACCCGATGCTGACCATCGGCGACATCGCGGTGGTCGCCGAGATCGCGCACGCCGCCGGCGCGCTGCTGGTCGTCGACAACACCTTCGCCTCGCCGTACCTGCAGCAGCCGCTGGCGCTCGGCGCCGACGTGGTCGTCCACTCCACCACCAAGTACGCCGGAGGCCACTCGGACGTCGTCGGCGGCGCCCTGGTGGTCGACGATGCCGACCTGGCCGAGCGGATCGGCTACCACCAGAACGCGATCGGCGGCGTGGCCGGGCCGTTCGACGCCTGGCTGGTGCTGCGCGGGCTGAAGACGCTGGCGCTGCGGATGGAGCGGCACTGCGACAACGCCGAGGCGGTGGTGGAGTTCCTCTCCGGACACCCCGAGGTGACCGAGGTGATCTACCCGGGACTGGCCGACCACCCCGGGCACGAGGTCGCCGCGCGTCAGATGCGGCGTTTCGGCGGCATGGTCTCGTTCCGGGTGGCCGGCGGTGAGGAGCGGGCGCTCGCGGTCTGCGCGGCGACGGAGGTGTTCACGCTCGGCGAGTCGCTGGGCGGCGTGGAGTCGCTGATCGAGCACCCGGGGCGGATGACCCACGCCAGCGTGGCCGGCACGGACCTGGAGGTCCCCGCCGACCTGATCCGGCTCAGCGTCGGCATCGAGACCGCCGAGGACCTGGTGGCCGACCTGGGCCGGGCGCTCGGATGAGCGACCACCGCACCGGTGCGGGGGAGTCCGGCGATCCGGGGGAGCTCCCGGGCGAGCGCTCGTACCAGCCGGAGCACGAGCACCAGCCCGAGCACCACCAGCCGGGGCACGGGGAGACGGCCGACGAGCAGGCCCAGCGCCGCGTTCGCCGGCTGCCCCGCCTGCTCTCGCGGGGCGAGGACGGCGAGGAGACCCCGGAGGAGCGCGCCGCGCGTGTGCACCGCGAGGTCGAGGAGGAGACGCTGCTGCGACGCTTCGCCCAGCAGTGGGCGCACGTCCGCGAGGAGCGGCGCTCCGAGCCGGCGCCGATCGGGGCCGGGCCGTCCAACCTGCGGCGCGCGGAGGTGCCCTGGGGCCTGGACCTCGCCGCCGGCTGGGCGTGGCGGCTGCTGCTGATCGGCGCCGCGGCGTACGGCCTGCTGTGGCTGCTCGGCTTCTTCTCGGTGGTGACGGTCCCGATCGCGGTCGCCCTCCTGGTCAGCGCCCTGGCCAGCCCGTTCGTCGAGGGGCTGCGGCGGATCGGGCTCCCGCGGGGGATCTCGGCGCTGCTGGTGGTGCTCGCGGGCTTCGCGCTGGTCGCGGCGCTGCTCACCTTCGCCGGGCAGCAGGTGGCCACCGGTGCCACGGACCTGGCCGACTCCACCGTGCAGGGCCTGGAGGAGATCCGGCGCTGGCTGCGCGACGGTCCGCTGCACGCGAGCGACTCCCAGATCAACTCCTACCTCAAGAGTGCCCAGGACCTGATCCAGCAGCGGTCCCAGGACGGGCAGGTGCTCAGTCAGGTCACCGAGGTCGGCAGCGCGGTCACCCATGTCGTGGCCGGCTTCTTCATCTCCCTCTTCGCGACGTACTTCTTCCTGGCCGACGGGGACCGGATCTGGTCCTGGCTGGTCCGGATCGCCCCGCGCGCCGCACGGGAGCGGGCGGACAGCTCCGGCCGGGTCGCCTGGATCTCGCTGGTCCAGTTCGTCCGGGCCACCGTGCTCGTGGCGCTGGTCGACGCCATCGGCATCTCGATCGGGGCCGCGATCCTGGACGTGCCGTTCGTGCTCGCGATCGGCGTCCTGGTCTTCCTCGGCGCCTTCGTGCCGATGATCGGCGCCACCATCGCCGGCACGGTGGCGGTGCTCGTCGCCCTGGTCGACCAGGGACCGGTGACGGCGCTGCTGATGTTCGCGGTGGTGATCGGCGTCCAGCAGCTCGAGGGCCACATCCTCCAGCCGTTCCTGCTCGGTCGGTGGGTCTCGCTGCACCCGCTCGGGGTGATCGTCGCGATCGCGGCCGGCGTCCTGGTCGCGGGTGTGGTGGGCGCGCTCGTCGCGGTGCCGCTGGCCGCCGCCGGCAACGCGGTGGTCCTGCACCTGGCCGAGCTGGCCGTGCCGGCGGACGAGGCGGCGACCGTGCCAGGCGCCGACGGAGGCGACGAGACACCGCGTGACGATCGGCGCGATGATGGGTGACGTGCACATCGGCCTGTCGGAGGTGGAGGCGGCGCGGCCGCTGGTCGACGAGGTGGCGGTGCGGACCCCGCTGATCGAGTCTCGCTGGCTCGCCGGCCTGCTGGACCGACCCGTGTGGCTCAAGTGCGAGAACCTGCAGCGCACCGGCTCGTTCAAGGTGCGCGGCTCCGCCGTCCGCATCGCCCGGCTCGACCCCGAGGTCCGCGCACGCGGCGTGGTCGCGGCCTCGGCCGGCAACCACGCCCAGGGCGTGGCGCTGGCGGCCCGCCAGCACGGGGTCCCGGCCACCGTCTTCATGCCCGAGGGCGCCCCGATCAACAAGGAGCGCGCCACCCGCGGCTACGGCGCCGACGTGGTCTTCTGCGGCGCCACGCTGGAGGACGCGCTGGCGGCCGCCGAACAGCGCGCGATCGAGACCGGGGCGACGCTGATCCACCCCTTCGACCACGCCGACATCGTCGCCGGGCAGGGCACGGTCGGCCTCGAGATCCTGGAGCAGTGCCCTGATGCGGCGACCGTGCTGGTGCCGACCGGTGGTGGCGGGCTGCTCGCGGGTGTCGCCCTGGCGGTCAAGGCCCGCCGGCCCGACGTCCGGGTGATCGGGGTCCAGGCGGCCGCGGCGGCCGCGTTCCCGCCCTCACTCGCGGCCGGCCACCCGATCCGGTTGACCGACATGCCGACCATGGCCGACGGGATCGCCGTCGGCCGACCGGGCGAGATCACGCTGCCGCTGGTGCGCGACCACGTCGACGAGATCCGCACCGTCTCCGAGGACGCCCTGGCGCGGACCCTGCTGGCGCTGCTGGAGCGCGAGAAGCTGGTGGTGGAGCCGGCCGGCGCCGCCGGCGCGGCGGCGGTCGCCGCGGCGGCGCTCACCGGCACCGCCGAGGACCTGACCGGGCCGGTCGTGGTGCTGCTCTCCGGGGGCAACATCGATCCGCTGCTGCTGGGCAAGGTGATCCGGCACGGCATGACCGCGGCCGGCCGCTACCTGACCCTGCAGGTGATCATCCCGGACCTGCCCGGCGGCCTGGCGCGCCTGCTGACCGAGGTCGCCGACGCCGGCGC
The DNA here is from genome assembly GCF_004919105.1 of Nocardioides sp. GY 10113. Taxonomy (GTDB): domain Bacteria; phylum Actinomycetota; class Actinomycetes; order Propionibacteriales; family Nocardioidaceae; genus Nocardioides. The sequence goes on along the minus strand of NZ_STGK01000014.1, from coordinate 68,003 downwards.
GAACGTGCTCGAGGTGGTCCACGAGCGGACCACGCCCCAGCTGCACATCGGCGAGGTCGAGGTGCACCTGCAGCTGGAGACGCGCGGGCAGGAGCATGCCGCGGCCCTCCTGGAACGACTGCGGCAGCACGGGTTCGTCACCGGTCGGTGACGAGCCCGTGCTGCCGTGAAGGGTCAGCCGTCGCGCTCAGCCGGCGTACGGCTTCGCGTCGAGGATGATCACCGTCTGCGGGCGGCCGTTGACCTCGAAGGTCACGCTCTCGCCCTTGCTGCGGCCGCTGATCGCGGCGCCCAGCGGGGCCTCGGGGGTGTAGACCTTGACGTTCTCCGGGGCGGCCTCGCGCGCGCCGAGCAGCAGGAACGTCTCGGCCTCGTCATCGTCGTCGCCGTCGAACTTGAAGGTGACGAGCATGCCGGGCTCGACCACGCCGTCGTCGGCGGGGGTCTCCCCGATCTCGGCGCGACGGACCATGTCCTCCAGCTGCGCGATCCGGGCCTCGTTCTTGCCCTGCTCCTCGCGGGCGGCGTGGTAGCCGCCGTTCTCCTTGAGGTCGCCCTCGTCCCGGGCCGCACTGATCTCGGCCACGATCTCCTGGCGACGGGTGCCCTTGAGGTGCTCCAGCTCGGCCTGCAGCTTGTCGAAGGCGTCCTGGGTCAGCCAGACGGTGTTCTGGCCTCCGGACTGCTCGGTCTGCGTCATGGCTCTACTCCTGAGTGCTGCTTGGTTACGGGTACTGCCGTGCACGGCCGGCGTGGTTGCGCCGGCCGACGCTGAGTCGGCGTGCGAGCCGTCCGGTCGTCGATGAGTCGCTCGGCCCCGATGCTGCGACCTGCACGCTAGCGGCCCGGAGCGTGACCTGGACGGCGATGCACCCAGTTTACCAACGGGGTGCTCGCGGGGCCGAGTTCTGAGGAATCACGGCCCATCGAGCACCGGCGGGTCGGTCGTCCCGCGCGCAGCCGTCGGTGCGGTCGGTGCGGGGGATCAGTGGGGGCGCGGCTGGCCCTCGGCGGTGCAGCCGAGCCAATCGACCGCGGTCGCCCGCCGATCGGTGCTGATCTCCCAGGTGTGGTCGGGGCCGTCGGCCGGGTCCGGGCTCACGGTCACCTCGCCGACGATCGTCTTGTCGTGGGCGATCGCGCGGATCGTGCAGGTGGCCTCGACGGGCCCGTCGCCGTACTGGATCCGGGCCGTCACCGTCGCGGTGTGGTCGTCCAGCACGTCGTTGGTGAGCATCTTCGAGGAGACCGGCGGGTCGGCCCAGAAGTCCGCCGTCCAGACCAGCCAGCCCAGCAGGGCGGCCACGATCGCGCCGCCGACGGCGGCGACGGCGATCCGTCCGGTGCGCGACGGGGCGCCGTATCGCTGTTCGAGGGAATCCTGGTCGGTGCTCACCGGTTCATGGTCGCATGACGACGGTTCCTACGATGGGGCGCATGTCCGCTGACCGCACCGCCCGCGCCGGGCTCCGGCTGATGCACGTCCACGCCCACCCCGACGACGAGTCGAGCAAGGGCGCGGCTTCCACCGCCAGGTACGTCGCCGAGGGGGTCGACGTCCACGTCGTCACCTGCACCGGCGGCGAGCGCGGCTCGGTGCTCAACCCGAAGATGGACCGGCCCGACGTGCTGGCGAACATCACCGAGATCCGCCGTCAGGAGATGGAGCGCGCCCGGGACATCCTCGGCGTCACCCAGGACTGGCTGGGCTTCGTCGACTCCGGGTGGCCCGAGGGCGACCCCAAGCCGCCGCTGCCCGAGGGCTGCTTCGCGCTGGTGCCGCTGGAGGAGTCCGTCGAGCGCCTGGTGGCGCTGGTCCGCTCGTTCCGGCCGCACGTGATGACCACCTACGACGAGCGCGGCGGCTACCCCCACCCGGACCACATCCGCTGCCACGAGGTGAGCGTGGCGGCGTTCGAGGCGGCCGGCGACCCGGAGCGGTTCCCCGACGCGGGCGAGCCGTGGCAGCCGGCGAAGCTCTACTACCACCACTCCTTCAACCGCCCCCGGATGCAGGCGCTGCACGACGCGATGCTCGAGCACGACCTCGAGTCGCCCTGGGCCGAGCGGCTGAAGGAGTGGAAGCCGGAGCCGGAGTGGGACGCCCGGATCACCACCCGCGTGCCGTGCGCGGAGTACTTCGGCGTACGCGACCAGGCGCTGCTGGCGCACGCCACGCAGATCGATCCGGACGGCTTCTGGTTCGCCATCCCGCGCGAGCTGCAGGAGAAGGTCTGGCCGACCGAGGACTACGAGCTGGTCACCAGCCACGTGGAGAGCCCGGTGCCCGAGGACGACCTGTTCGCCGGGATCACCCCGGACCCGGCGTGATCCACGCCGAGCCCCGATCCACGCCGGGCCCGGATCCACGCTGAGCCCTACCGGGTCCGGCCGGATCCCGGGGGCGACCTAGACTGAGGGCATGTACGCCGGTGTCGCCGCCCTGTCGCTGCTCGTCGCCGAGGAGGAGCCGAACATCGTCGCCGGCCCGCTCGGCTTCGTCTTCTTCATCGGCGGTGTGATCGCGGTGGGTCTGCTCGGCTGGAGCCTGACCCGCCACCTGAAGAAGACCGAGCGCGCCGCGGCGGCGGGTGTCTTCGATGCCGACCGGACCGAGGGCGCGGGACCGGACGCCGGCCCCGACCGGGCCGGTCGCGCCGAGTCCGGCCCCACGGACCAGTGATCGTCGGCGCCGACCAGCTCTGGGGGTTCGGGCTGGCGGCGCTGGTGGTCATCGTGATCCCCGGTCCGAGCGTGGTCTTCACCGTCGGCCGCGCCCTCGCCTACGGCCACCGGGTGGCGATCGCCACGGTGGTCGGCAACACGGCGGGTCTGTTCCTGGTGATGGTGCTGGTCGCTGCCGGGCTCGGCGCGATCGTCGCCGAGTCGATCCTGGTCTTCACGGTGATCAAGCTGGTCGGCGCGGCGTACCTGGTCTGGCTCGGCGTGCAGGCGCTGCGGCACCGCCACCGGCTCCGGATCTCCGCCGACCGGTCGGCCGGGGTGCTCACCTCCCGGCAGGCGGTCCGGCAGGGCTTCGTGGTCGGGGTCAGCAACCCGAAGGGCTTCCTGCTCTTCGCGGCCCTGCTGCCGCCGTTCGTGGACCGGTCCGCCGAGGCCGCCTCGGTGCCCGTGCAGATGGCGGTGCTCGGGCTGTTCGCCGTTGCGATCGGCCTGGTCTGCGACTCGGCCTGGGCGCTGGCCGCCGGTCGCGCGCGGGACTGGTTCGCGCGCTCGCCGGGACGTGGTGCGGGGCTGGGCGCGATTGGGGGCACCTCGATGATCGGCCTCGGGGTGGGACTGGCCCTGACGGGTCACGCCACGAGGTAGGCCGTCACCATCGTGGTGATCTCGTCGAGCACCCTGTCCCGCTCGAACGCGGGGCGGTCCAGCGTCCAGCGCAGCGCAATGTTCTCGACCGCGACCACGATCACCCACGCCGCCAGTGCGACGTCGGGACGCCGGGTCGCGTTCGGTCGGGCCGACAGATAGGTCGAGATCAGGTCGCGCACCCGGCGCTCGAGGGCGGCGCGACGGTCCCGGTTGGCCGACTGCGGAAGCTCCTGGACGAGGACCCGGAGCAGCGCCGGGTCGCCCTCGAGCGCCCGCAGCAGCGCGTCCGCCATCGCCCGCAGCGTGGTCGGGCCGAGCGGCTCGGGTCCGATCCGGTCGCTCAGGGACGCGGCCACCTGCTCGGCGATCTCGTCCCAGTAGCGGTCGATGACGACGGCGAGGATCGCCTCCTTGTCGGCGAAGTACTGGTACAGCGAGCCGGGGCTGACCCCCGCCGCGGCGGCGACCCGGTTGGTGGAGAAGGCGTCGTACCCCTCGTCGGCGAGGACGGTGCGGCCGGCCGCGACGATCCGCTCCACGGTCTGCCGAGAGCGCGCCTGGCTGGGGTTCCTCCGCATGGCCGCAGTCTGGCACCGACGGTCGCTGCGTCGTGGCGGCACGCGCCGAGACGCGAGTTGAAAGCGAGCAAATGCTCGCTTCATGCTGGTGGCATGACCACCGGCGACGTGCTCCCCGCCTACCCCCGTCGATTTCGCGAGGCCGAGGAGCGGTCCCGGCGGATGGGCCGCCCGCTCCGCGTGTTCGGCCGGATCGCGGAGGTCGACGAGGAGCTGATGAGCCGCATCGGCCGGGCCTTCAACGAGCGCGACGAGGTCGGCGCCCGGCTCGCCGAGGCGATCCGGACGCGAGCAGGAGAGTCCGGTCGGGTGACCATGGAGCAGCTGCGCGCCGCGCTCGCCGGCGGGCTGGAGGCGGTCCCGGGCCCGCCCGCGGCCCTGGTGGACTTCATGCACGCGGTGCAGACCGTCCCCGACTGGGTGGACTGGGCGAAGGTCGAGCGCGGCGGCGTCGTCTTCCGGCGGTTGGGGCAGAACGCCGCCGACGTGCTGCTCCAGCTGGCCCTCATCGGCGGCTACCGGTTCGGCGGTCCGACCGACCTGCTGGTGGCCACCGGCGGCCTGACCGGGGACATGACCCGGCGACGGCTCGCGGAGACCCAGATGTGGGGCAACAGCCTCGCCGACCCCGGCGCGCTGTCCCCGCCCGCGGGCGGCGCTCCCGGCGGGGAGGGGTGGCGGCTGACGGTGCACGTGCGGGCGATGCACGCGCTGGTCAACCACTCGTTCGAGCCGCGCTGGGACACCGAGCGCTGGGGCCTCCCGATCAACATGGCCGACCAGGCGTCGACCCTGGGCCTCTTCGACGGCGTGCTGATCATCGGCTGCCGCGCGCTCGGCGTGCCGATCAGCCGCGCCGAGTCCGCCGACCTGATGCACCTGTGGAAGTACGTCGGCTTCCTGATGGGCGTCCACGACGACTTCCTCGTCGACGACGAGTGGGAGCGGCACCGGATCAACTACCACGTGCTGATGGCCCAGGCCGACATCTCCGAGGCGGGCCGTGAGCTGACCCACGCGGTCGTCGGGGCCCAGGCGGAGCGGGCCTTCCCGGGGTGGCCGGCGCCGCTGCTGGGGGTGCGGCGCCGGTTCGAGACCGAGCGGCTGCTGAGCATGCTGACGGTCTTCCTCGGTCGGCAGAGCATGCACGAGCTCGGGCTGCCGCTGCGGCCGCCGTGGGCGCATGTCTACGTCGCCGCGCTGAACACCGCGCGCTACCGCGTGCTGGGCCGTACGGCGGCCGGTGGGCGCTGGTTGGAGGCCTGGGGCGCGCGGCGCGGCAGGGCCGTCGTGCGCAGCTATTTCGCCGGCGAGACGGCTGCCCTCGGCGAGCTGCGGCGCTGAGTCTCGCCCTCCCCTCCCGAACGGCCCCGAGAGCCCGAGGAACGGGGCCGATCGGGAGGTGACGACGAGCGACGCGCGCCTCAGCCGTAGGTGTAGAACCCGCGGCCGGTCTTGCGGCCCAGCAGGCCGGCGTCGACCATCCGGGCCAGCAGCGGCGGGGGAGCGTAGAGCGGCTCCTTGAACTCCTCGTAGAGCGACTCGGCCACGGCCTTGGTGGTGTCCAGGCCGATCAGGTCGGCCAGGGCCAGCGGGCCCTGGGGGTGGGCGGCACCGCGGACCAGGCCCTCGTCGATGTCCTCGGCGCTCGCGAAGCCGGACTCGAACATCCGGATCGCGGAGAGGATGAACGGGATCAGCAGGGCGTTGACCACGAAGCCGGCGCGGTCCTGGCAGTCGATCGCCTTCTTGCCCAGGCCGGTCTCCACGAACGACCGGGCGGCCTCGGTGGTCTCTGCCGAGGTCATCAGCGACGGCACGAGCTCGACCAGCGAGAGCACGGGCACCGGGTTGAAGAAGTGGATGCCCATCACCTGCTGCGGGCGGGAGGTGGCGACCGCGAGCTTCATGATCGGGATCGAGGAGGTGTTCGAGGCGAGGATCGCGTCCGGGGAGGCGACGATCTCGTCCAGCCGCGCGAACAGCTCGGTCTTGGCCTGCTCGTTCTCGACGATCGCCTCGACGACCAGGTCGCGGTCGGCGAGCTCCTCGAGGTCGGCGACGAACCGGATCCGGCCGAGCACCGCGTCGGGGTCGGCCAGCTTGCCGCGGTCCGCGGCCCGCTTCAGGGACTTGTGGATCCGCTCCCGCGCTGCGTCGGCCGCCGCCTCGGTCGCCTCGGCGACGATCACGTCGCGTCCGGATCGCGCGCAGACCTCGGCGATGCCGGAGCCCATCAGCCCTCCGCCGACCACGCCGACCTTGTCGAGACCGCCGGAGGTGGGGTGTCCGGTGCCGCTGTCCATGCTCATCTCACTCCTTCGTGGGGATCGCGGCAACGGTAGTCCTCGCGGGTCGGTGGCCCGGGTCCGGGGCGCCCGCCGGTGCGTCGCCGTCCGGCGCCGGCGGCCACCGGCGGCCACCGGCGGCCACCGGCGGTCACCGGAGGCGCTGGTCCTGCGGTGGCGCCCCGTCCGCGCCGGCACTGTCGCTGAGGCTGCGTCCCCACGCTCGCGCTCGGTCCAGCTCGCCCTCGGCGAGCGGCCCCTTGAGGTCCAGCACGAAGAAGCTCGCCCGGTCCACGATGGAGAATCCGCGCGCCCGCAGCACCCGGCCGGTGCGGCCCGATGCCGATCCGGGGAGGTGGCGGGTCTGGTGCGCGCGGGTGTCGAAGACGGCCGCTGGCGGCCGGTCGTGCGCATGGGGGAACGCGGTGTCGAGGGTGCCCAGCCACTCCCGGACCCCGGTCCGCGCGCGGTTCGGGTCGGCACCCTGGCGTACGGCGTCCTCGCGGGTGCGGACGCGGCTGAGGGAGAACACGTGGGTCGGCGCGCCGACCACCAGCAGGTCGCAGCCCACGAGGTCGTCGGCGACCAGGTGGCCCACGTCGACGCTGGCGGCCTCGGCGTTCGCGTCCGCGAGGCCGGCCGCGATGGCGCGCGCTACCTGTTCGGTGTTGCCGAACATCGATTCGTAGACGACCACGCCGCGCATGGCCTCCCCTTCCTCCCGGGAACGGAGCACCACCGATCACCATCCAATCCCTCCTGGCCGCCGTTGGCCAGGGGTCGTCGGACTGGCCGGCGGTGGCCGTTGGTCCCTAGGGGATCGGGGCGCCCGGGTGCATCGTGGAGGTGCATCGTCCGGGCGCCTCACGGTGGCGTCCGCCGAGGGCGCACCGCCAAGCCGCAGGAAGCGAGGAGCGAGCGATGAGCGCGAGCGAGATGAACCCCGTGGTCGTGGCCGTGGGGCACGATCCGATCGACGCCGCGCTGAGGTTCGCGGCTGCCGAGGCCCGGCGCAACGGATGCGGCCTCCACCTGGTGCATGCGCTCCGGCGCCAGCACGACGGCCCGGAGTCGATCCTGGTGACGATGTCGGACCGCGAGTTCGTCGGTCGGCAGGCCCTCGAGGCTGCCCGGGAGCGGGCGCGCGACTACCTCGGTGAGGAGCTCCGGCTCTCGGCGGAGATCCTGCACGGCCCGGTCGTCTCGGCGGTGGTCTCCGGCGCGGCCGAGGCTCGGATGATCGTGCTGGAGCACCGTGACCTCTCCACGCTGCGCCGGGTGATGACCCGTTCGACGGCATCCGGCGTCGCCGCCCGGGCCCGGGTGCCCGTCGTGTCGGTGCCCGCACGGTGGGACCCCGACGCCGAGCAGCCCGCGGAGCGGACCGTCGTGGTGGGGATCGACATCCCCGACCGGTCCGAGCAGATCCTGCGGGTGGCGGCCCAGCAGGCGCGCTCGCGGGGCGCGATCCTCCGGGTGATCCACACCTGGTCGCTGCCGGCGCCGTACGAGGACCTGGTGGTCACCCGCACCGAGGACGACCGGTGGGGGGAGCGCGCCAACGCCGAGATCAAGGCGGTGATCGAGAGCCTCGGCGCGGAAGCGTCCGGGGTCGAGGTCCGGGTCGAGACCGTGCACGCGCCCGCCCCCGACGCACTGATCGCGGCCAGCAGGGAGGCCGAGCTCCTCGTCGTCGGTCGCCACGACCCCGTCGTCCCGTTCGGCTCGCACCTGGGTCCGGTGGCGCGCGCGGTCCTCAACGAGACCGCGTGCCCGATCCTGCTCGCCGACCCGAGGCCGGTGCTGCGGTGGGGACGCCTCGCCGAGGACGTCGCGCAGCAGGCCGGCGTGTGAGGCGACGGCAGGTCCCACGCCGCGGTCGCCGCCGTCGCCTCACCGACGGCGGTAGGGTCGCGCCGTGGCCGATGAGCGCGCCGAGGGCGACAGGGCGGTGCCGAACCCTGAGTTCGACCAGCTGCTGGATCAGCTGATCCACCCCGCGGAGGACGTCCTGACGGCACAGCAGCGGCTCCGGGGGCTGCTCCGGGCCAACCGATCGGTGATCGGGGACCTCTCGCTCAGCAGCGTGCTGCGGCGGATCGTCGAGGCCGCCTGTGAGCTGGTCGATGCGGAGTACGGCGCTCTGGGCGTGATCTCGCCCGAGGGCGGGCTCGACGAGTTCATCCACGTCGGCATGGACGAGGACGCGGTCGCCCGGATCGGGCGCCTGCCGGAGGGCAAGGGGCTCCTCGGGGCGCTCATCGAGGATCCCTGCCCGATCCGGCTGCGGGACCTGCACGACGACCCGCGCTCGGTGGGCTTCCCCGCCGGGCACCCGCCGATGCGCGGGTTCCTCGGGGTCCCGATCCGGGTGCGCAACGAGGTGTTCGGCAACCTCTACCTGGCCTCGGAGGCCGACGCGAACTTCACGGCCGAGGACGAGGAGATGGTCTCGGCGCTGGCCGCCACCGCTGGCGTCGCGATCGAGAACGCCCGGCTGTACGGCGAGGCGGAGCGCCGGCAGGTGTGGCTGCGCGCGACGACCGAGATCACCCGCCAGCTCCTGCTCGTCGAGGACGGCGACGCGCTGCGGCTGATCAGTGAGCGCGTCGTCGAGCTCGCCGCCGCCGACATCGTCACGGTGGTGCTCCCCGCGGAGGAGGGGAGGGACCTCGTGGTCGCCGTCGCGGTCGGCCCCGGTGCCGGCGACGTCCGCGATGCCGCCTACCCGATCGAGGGCACGCTCACCGAGCGGGTGCTGAGCACCGGGCGCGCGGCGGTGCTCGAGGACTCGGCCGAGCTGAGCCGCATCGAACGCGGCGTCGTCGACCTGCGGGACGGCTCCTCGGTCGGTCCGGTGATGGCGCTGCCGCTGGCCGGCGCGCGCGGGATCCGCGGCGTGCTGATGATCGGCCGGCGCCACGGTCGACGTACGTTCGGCGAGGCCGACGTCGACATGGCGACCACCTTCGCCAACCAGGCCTCGGTCGCGCTCGAGCTGGCCGACGGTCGCCGCGACGCGCAGCGGATGACGCTGCTGGAGGAGCGGGCGAGGATCGCCCGCGACCTCCACGACCACGTGATCCAGCAGCTCTTCGCCTCCGGGATGACCCTCCAGGGCGCGCTGATCGCCCTCGGTGACTCGCCGGCGGCCGAGCCCGTCGCCCGGGTGGTCGACGACATCGACGACGCGATCCGACAGATCCGGACCTCGATCTTCCAGCTGCGCCCGCACAGCCCGCTGGGTGGGGGCCTGCGGGCCGCGGTGCTGGAGGTGGTCCGGACGGTCGTCCCCTCGCTCGGTCACGAGCCGTTCGTCTACTTCGCCGGGCCGGTGGACGTGGTCAGTGACGACTCGCTCGCCGATGACGCCTCGGCGGTGGTGCGCGAGGCGCTCACCAACGCCGCGCGGCACGCACGGTCCACGCGGGTCGACGTCGGCGTCAGCGTCTCCGGCCCCACGCTGCGGATCACCGTCGACGACGACGGGGTCGGCCTCTCGACCAGCCCGCGCAGCAGCGGGCTTGCGAACCTCCAGCAGCGTGCGGAGGAACGCGGCGGCTCGTTCCGGGTGGGCACCCCCGACTCCGGCCGCGGAACACGCGTGGTGTGGGAGGTCCCCACCCGGTGACGTCGATCCGCACGGCGGCTGTGCCGGCCGGGGCCCGGGAACCGGCCCCGGGGGCCGGCGGTCGACCGGTGGTGGGGGCGACCGGGCCGACCCCGGTTCCGGCGTCGCGTCGGCCTCGGTGACCCCGGTCCAGGTCGTGCTGGCGATGGTCACGCTGGTCCCGACGGTGCGCCTCCTGCGCCGGCTACCGGACGGAGCCGGCCCGAACGGTGTAGAAACGGGGCATGACGGAAGCGCCGATCCGCGTGTACCTGCTCGACGACCACGAGGTGGTCCGCCAGGGCATCCGCGCCCTGCTCTCGTCCGCCGGCGACATCGAGATCGTCGGCGAGTCGGGCTCCGCCGTGGAGGCCGCTGCGCGGATCCCGGCACTGCACCCGCACGTCGCGGTCCTCGATGCGCGCCTGCCGGACGGCAACGGGATCGAGGTGTGCCGGGCCATCCGCTCCGTCGACCCCACCATCAACGCGCTGATCCTCACCTCCTACCCGGACGACGAGGCGCTGTTCGGTGCGATCATGGCCGGCGCCGCGGGTTACGTGCTCAAGGAGGTCAAGGGCGGGGACCTGGTGAACGCGGTGCGCCACGTCGCGGCCGGCAAGTCCCTGATCGACCCCGAGCTGACCACGGCGGTGCTCGAGCGCGTGCGCAACGGCCCGGCGACGGCGCCCGAGCTGGCGTCGCTGACGGACCAGGAGATGCGGCTCCTCGGCTTCATCGCCGAGGGCCTCACCAACCGCCAGATCGGTGAGCGGATGTCGCTGGCGGAGAAGACCGTGAAGAACTACGTCTCCAGCATCCTGGCCAAGCTCGGACTGGAGCGGCGAACGCAGGCCGCGGTCCTGGCCGCCAAGTTGCTGGGCACCGAGGAGCACTGACCGGCCCGCCCCGAGCGAGGCGCCGGCGTCCGGCTCAGTCGGCGCCGCTCGGCACGATCGCGACCGTGCGGTGCGCGTGCTCGACGACGGACGCGGCCACCGAGCCGAGCAGGAACTCCGACGCGGCGCCGCCGTGGTGCGACCCGACGACCACCAGGTCCATCCCTTCGGCGCGGGCGATGATGGAGTCGGCGGCGAGTCCGCGCGCCAGCTCGTAGGTGACCTGCACGTCGGGGTACTTCTCGCCCATGCCGGCGACGATCTCGGCGAGCACGGCGCGCTGTTCCTCGATCTCGGTCCCCGTGCCCGAGACCAGGTGCGGCTCGACCAGGGTGGCCAGCACGTCGCCGAAGGCGTGCAGGACCGTCAGCGGCTCGCCCCGCTGGGCGGCCTGGCGGAACGCGAACTCCAGCGGTGCCCGCGACTGCTCGGTGGCGTCGACCCCGACCAGTACGCCGTGGCGCGGCTGGTGCGGCTCGGACGGGCGCAGGATGACCACCGGGCAGGCCGCGTGCCGTGTCACCGCGACGCCGACCGAGCCGAGCAGCAGGCTGCGCACCGGGCCCCGACCGCGCGAGCCGAGCACGATGCAGGCCGCCCGCTCGGAGGCCTCGATCAGCACGCTCCGGGCGTCGTCGACGCGGATCAGGCTGTGCACCTCCAGGTTCGGTGCCAGGTCGAGCGCGGCGTCCCGGGCGGCGGCGATCAGCTTCTCCGCGCCGGTCATCGCACCCTCCAGGGTGCCCCGGTCGCCGCGGGTGTCGTGTCCGTCCTCGTCCAACCACACCGCGCCGACCGGGTTGATCACGTGCACGAGGGTGAGCGAGCGTGCCTCGGCGGCCGCCTGCTCGGCGGCCCACGCGACGGCCAGCTCGGAGGACTCCGAGCCGTCGACGCCCACGGCGACGGTGCCGACGGGAATCTCGTTGGTGTGCATGGTCTCGTCCTCTCGGCTCGTCCCCCAGGTCGACGCGTCCCCCCACGCTCTCCCCTCACGATCGCTCGCGGACCGCGTCGACGGAAGTGCGGATCGCACCGGGCGCGGGGGACCAACGGCCCTGGGGCGGGACGTGCCGGTGGGGCACAGTGGTGGGGAGGCGAGGGAGGCCCCGCGGTGGTGGTCGATGCGTATGAGCTGGGAGAGGCGGAGTGCGAGCGCCTGCTCGCGTCCGGGGTGGCCGGACGGTTCGCGATCACCACGCCGGACGGGCCGTACGTGTTCCCGGTGAACTACGCCGTGGTCGACAAGGCGGTCGTGGTCCGAACCTCGCCCTACGGCCTGCTCGGGACGCACGCGCCCGGCGCCACGGTCGCGTTCGAGATCGACCAGTTCGACTACGACTACCAGCGCGGTTGGAGCGTGCTCGCCCGCGGGCGGGCCGAGGTGGTCCCGACCGGACCGGAGGAGGAGCAGGTCCGGGGCGCGCTCGCGCCGAGGCCCTGGGCCAGTGGCGCTCGGCCGCTGTTCCTGCGCGTGCGGTGGCAGGAGCTGACCGGACGGCGTCTGGGGGCCGGCTGGGATCCGCTGTCGGGTGCCCCGGTGCGACGGGCTCGCTGAGGGAGCGCTGAGGGAGCCCGGTCGGGGAGGGACGCGCTACCGTCGAGAGGGTCGCGTGACGTGCGCGGGAGCCCGTGTCGTCGGACGAGGAGGCGACATGGTGGAGGCGGCCCGGTCGTTGTCCGCGCGGGTGTGGCGGAGGGTGCGCGGAGCACCCGCCGGTGTCGTGGTCGCCCTGGTGATGCTGGCGACAGCGCTGCTGAGGGTGCCGATGCTCGACGCTCGGCTCGGCTCGGACGAGGGCGGCTTCCTGATGGTCGCCGGTCAGTGGGACCCCGGTCGTTCCCTCTACGGCGACTACTGGGTCGACCGCCCACCGCTGATCATCGGGATCTTCCAGATCGCTGACGCGCTGGGCGGCGGGGCCGTCGCGCTGCGCCTGCTCGGCCTGACCTGCGCGGTCGCCTCCGTGGGGCTCGCCGCGGTGCTGGGACGGCTGGTCGCGCCGGACCGCCGCTGGGCGCCGGTGGTCGCCGCCGCGACCGCCTCGGTCTTCCTGCTCAGCCCGCTCTTCGGTGCGTTCGAGGTGAACGGCGAGCTGCTGGCCTCGCCGTTCGTGCTGGGCGGGCTGGCGGCCGTGCTCCGCGCGGCGCGATCGGGCCGGACCGCGACGGCCCTCGCCTGGTGGACGGTCGCCGGCGCCGCCGGCGCCGCGGCCGCGTCCACGAAGCAGAGCATGCTCGACGTGGCGGCGGCCGCCGGCGTGGTGGTCCTGATCCACCTGGCCCGGCGCCGGTGGCGCGCGGCGGCCGTCGCGGTGGCCGGTTTCGGTGCCGGCGCCGCGGGCCTTCTCGCCCTGCTCCTGACCTGGGCACGGGCCGAGGGCACGTCGGTGCGCGGCCTGTACGGCGCCGTGGTCACCTTCCGCTTCGACGCCTCGGCCGTGATCTCGCAGTCGGCGTCCGCGGCGACCTCGCATCGGGCGCTCGCGATCACCGCCTCCTTCCTGGCCAGCGGCGCGGTCCTGCTGCTCCTGGTCGCCGCGTTCCCTTCGCTGCGGCTCGCGCGGCCGCGCCGCTGGTTCGAGGCCGCCCGGGCCGACCCCGTGGCCAGCGGCGTGACGGCGGCCGTCGTCGGGTGGGAGCTGGCGGCCGTCGTGGCGGGCGGCAGCTACTGGCACCACTACCTGCTGGGAACGGTGCCGGGGGTCGTCCTGGCCACCGCCCTGGCGCTCCAGCACCGTCCGCGCCGGACGCGGTGGGTCGCCGCGGTGCTGGCCTATTCGGCCCTGGTCACTGCGGTCACCCTGACCATCGTGGTGCCGTCGGCGAGCAGCGCGACCAGCGAGACCCAGGTCGCCCGCTACCTGGCGACCCACTCGGGGCCGGGCGACACCGGGGTGGTGGCGTTCGGCGCGCCGGTGATCCTCCGCGAGGCGGGCCTCGCCAGTCCGTACCCGAACCTGTGGAGCCTTCCGGCGCGGGTCCGCGACCCCGACCTGCGCCACTTCGCGCGCGTGCTGCGGAGCCGTGAGCGGCCCACCTGGGTGGTGGTCGCCGGCGCCAGCCTCGGCACCTGGGGGATCGACGCCCGGCGCGCCGAGCCGGCCCTGGCGCGGCGCTACACGCTGGTCCACGTGATCGGCGACTGGCACGTCTACCGGGAGAACGCGCCGGATCGCGGAGTCAGGTGAGCGGCGGAGTCAGGTGAGCGGCGGCAGCAGCCCGCCGGTGGAGAGTGCCCGCGCGACCCTCTCGCGCAGCCCCGCCGGGTCGGGCGAGCAGACCACGACGCCGTAGACCATCTGCTGGGCGAGCATCACGTCGTCGACCGTCAGCGCCGGGTCGACCAGGCCGGCGGCGACGGCGCGCTCGAGCGGGGGACCGATCAGTGCCCGCATCCGCTCGGCGCCGTCGTACTCGGTCTCGGTGCGCCGCGCGTCGAGGACCATCTCCACGAAGGCGACGTTCTCGATGGTCCGGTCGACCACCAGCCGCCAGAGCCGACCGAACGCACTCGGCTCGGGGTCCTCGGCGAGTGCCTCGTAGGCGGCCCAGTGCTCGTCGAACACGGCGAACGCGAGCTGCAGGCGGGTCGGGAAGTGGCGGTACAGCACGCCCTGCCCGACCCCGGCGGCCTTGGCCACCGCGGAGAGCGGCGCGTGGTAGCCGCGCTCGGCGAAGACGGTGCGGGCTGCGGCCAGGATCGCGCGCCGGTTCTCGGCAGCGGCTGCCGGACCACGATTGATCGTCGCCTCGGAGTGGGGCACACTCGCAGTGTAACCGGACACGATTGTCCGGATTGCCCGGCGATCTGGGTGGGAGGCGTCATGGAGCACGACACGACCTGCGACGCGCAGTACGACGTCGTCGTGGTGGGCTCCGGTGCGGCCGGGTTCGCCACCGCGCTGGGCGCGGTCGACGAGGGCCTGTCGGTGCTGATCCTGGAGAGCACCGACCACTGGGGCGGCAACAGCGCCATGTCCGGCGGCGGCATGTGGCTGCCGGCCAACCCGCTGATGCGCCGTGACGGCGTGCTGGACTCGCGCCAGGAGGCGCTGGCCTACCTGGAGCGATGCGTCGGCGACGCCGGACGCGCCACCAGCCGCGAGCGCAAGGAGGCCTTCGTCGACGGGGTGGCCGACTTCGTCGACACCGCCGAGCGCTACGGCATGGAACTCGTCCGCGCCCCCGACTACGCCGACTACTACCCCGAGCTCCCGGGCGGGAAGATCGGTCGGGCGGTGGAGCACAAGCCGTTCAACATCCGTCGGATCGGTGGGTGGTGGAGCACCTGCCAGGCCCCGGCGGCGCTGCCCGCCACGACCGACGACGTGTGGCTGCTGGGACGCGCCTGGTCGACGCCGAGCGGCTTCGTGCGCGGTGCGAGGCTGGTCGGCCGCACGCTCGGCGCGCTGGCGCGCGGGCAGGTGCCCGCCGGCATCGGCGCCGGGCTGATGGCGTCGTTCCTCGACGTCGTGGTGCAGCAGCGGGGCGCCGAGCTGTGGCTCTCCTCGCCGATGGAGGACCTGGTCGTGCGCGAGGGCCGGGTGGTGGGCGTACGGGTGCGGCGCGAGGGCCGCTCGCTGGTCGTCGGCGCGCGTCGCGGGGTGATGCTGGCCGGCGGCGGCTTCGACGCGAACCGGGCGCTGCGGCGCGAGCACCACGGCATCGACGGCTCACCCTCGGGTGCGCCCGGGAACCTCGGCCGCCCGATCGAGATCGCCGCCGCGCACGGCGCCGCGCTGGAGCTGATGGACGACGCGTGGTGGGGCGTCTCGACGGCGCCGACCGAGGTCTCCGCGCCCGGGTTCCTCGTCGGGGAGCGATCCTTCCCGTTCAGCATCATCGTCGACGGGCGAGGCGACCGGTTCGCCAACGAGTCGGAGTCCTACGTCGACCTCGGGCACCACATGCTCGAGCACGACAAGGACGGCGCGTACTGGATGATCACCGACCGTCGCCACGCGCTGCGCTACCTGCGCTCGTACGCGTTGGACCCGCGCGCCGCCAAGGCGCTGCGGGCCGAGGGGAAGATGGTCAAGGCCGACACGCTCGAGGAGCTGGCCGGCCTGATCGGGGTGGACCCCGGGCGGCTGAGCGCCACCGTGGAGCGGTTCAACGGCTTCGCGCGGGCCGGCGTCGACGGCGACTTCGGTCGCGGCAACTCCGCCTACGACCGCTACTACAGCGACCCGCTCGTCCGCCCCAACCCCAACCTCGGCCCGCTCGAGAAGCGCCCGTTCACCGCGGTACGGCTGGTGATCGGCGACCTCGGCACCAAGGGCGGGGTGCTGACCGACGGCCGGGGCCGCGCGCTGCGCGAGGACGGCACCGTGATCGACGGGCTCTACGCAGCCGGCAACAACTCGGCCTCGGTGATGGGCCGCACCTACCCCGGACCCGGTTCGACGATCGGCCCCGCCGTCGTCTTCGGGCTCCGGGCCGCGCGCACGATGGCGCGCAGCACGCGCAGCGAGCAGCTGCTCCCGAGCAGCCCGAGCACGGCCTGACCAGGGCCTGAGAAGAGGAGCACATGAACATCAACGACCGCGTCTTCGTCGTCACCGGCGGGGGCAACGGCATCGGCCGTGAGGTCGTGCTCGCCCTGCTGGCCAAGGGGGCGCTCGTCGCCGCCGTGGACATCAGCGAGGCGGGCCTGCAGGGGACGGCCGACCTGGCCGGCGCCGGCCAGCGGCTGAGCACGCACGCGCTCAGCATCACCGACCGCGAGGCCGTGCTGGCGCTGCCCGAGCAGGTCGCCGCGGTGCACGGCCGCGTCGACGGCCTGATCAACGTCGCCGGCGTCATCCACGACTTCAAGCCCGTCGCCGAGCTCTCCTTCGAGGACATCGAGCGCGTGATGGCGGTGAACTTCTGGGGCACCGTGAACACCACGAAGGCCTTCCTGCCCGCGCTGGAGGACCGCCCCGAGGCGGCGCTGGTCAACGTCGCCAGCATGGGCGGCCTGGTGCCGTTCCCCGGGCAGAGCGCGTACGGCGCCAGCAAGGCCGCCGTGAAGCTGTTCACCGAGGGCCTGATCGCCGAGCACCAGGGGGTGGGTCTGAAGGTGACCATCGTGTTCCCGGGAGGCATCGACACCGGCATCGCCGAGAACTCCGGCGTGGAGATGCCGGAGATGGACGTGGACGAGGAGAAGGCCAAGGCCAGCCTGACCAGCGCCCCGGACGCCGCCGCGCAGATCGTGGGCGCCGTGGAGTCGGGCAGCCCGCGGATCACGATCGGCAAGGACGCCCGGATGGTCGACGCCCTGGGTCGGCTGATGCCGGCGCGCGCGATCAGCCTGATCGCGAAGAAGATGGCGTCGTTGGTCTCCTCCTGACCCGGGCCGACGGCCGCGCGGCCCTAGGGTGGAGCCGCTGCCGGCCGCCCGCGGGTCGCGGCAGCTCGTCCGCTCGCCCGAGGAGAGAGCCGTGTCCATCGCCGTCACCCCGCCCGAGAACCGCTACCTCGACCGGTTCGGTGCGGTGCTGCTCGTGGTCCTGGCGACCGTCTGCGCCCAGGCGCTGATCGACGTCCGCGACGAGCCCGTGTGGGCGCTCTTCTCGTGGTCGGTCAGCGGCCTGGCGCTGGTGCTCGCGGTCCGCGCAGGCGGGGTCCGCAAGCGGTGGCGGCGCGCCGCCGACGTGGTCGTGGTCGTCTCGCTGGCCAGCAACGCGCTCCTGGTCGGGGCCGCCGAGGCCTTCCCCGCCGTCCGGTCCTCGGAGAGCATCGGTCTCCTCTGGCTGGTCACGGCCGCGTTGGTCCCGGTCGCGGTCGCGCGCCGGGTGCTGCGGCACCGTCACGTCACCGTGGCGACGGTCCTGGGAGCCGTCGCGGCGTACGTGCAGATCGCTGTCGCCTACTCCCTGATCCTCCAAGCGCTCGACACCGTCACCTCCGGCCACCTGTTCGGGGAGGAGGTGTCGACCACGGTCTACACCTACGCGAGCCTGGAGACCATCACGACGCTCGGGTACGGCGACTACACCGCGACCACCGACCTGGGCCGGCTCATCCTCGTCTCCGAGGCGCTGGTCGGCCAGGTCTACCTGGTGGTGTTCGTGGCGCTGATCGTCTCCCGCTTCCCGGTTCCCTCCGCCGACGACGAGGCCGCGGACTAGGTCGGGGCCGGGTCAGCGGTGGTGCAGGGCGCCGTCGCCGCCCTTGTCCAGCGAGCGGCCGATCACCAGGCGCTGGATCTGGTTGGTGCCCTCGAAGATCTGCATCACCTTCGCCTCGCGCATGAACCGCTCGACCGGGAAGTCCTTGGTGTAGCCGGCGCCGCCGAGCACCTGGACGGCGTCGGTGGTCACCTTCATCGCGTTGTCGGTGGCGACCAGCTTGGCGACCGAGGCCTCGCGGCCGTAGGGGAGCCCGGCGTCCTTGAGCCGGGCGGCGTGCAGGGTGGCGGCGCGGGCGCTCTGGATCGCGGCCTCCATGTCGGCCAGCAGGAACGAGAGCCCCTGGTGGTCGATGATCCGGGAGCCGAACGTCTCCCGGTGCCGGGCGTAGGCCACCGCGTGGTCGAGCGCGCCCTGGGCCAGGCCGGTCGCGACCGCCGCGATCCCGAGGCGGCCGGCGTCGAGGCCGGCCAGCGCGATCCGCAGGCCCTCGCCCTCGGCGCCGAGCCGGCGCTCGACCGGCACCCGGACGCCGTCGAACCGCATGGTGGCGGTCGCCGACGCGGTCAGCCCCATCTTGTGCTCCGGCGGGTCCGCGGTCAGTCCGTCCGCGTCCCCGGGGACCAGGAAGCAGGAGATGTCGCCCCGGCCGTCGCCGGTGCGGGCCATGACCTTGTAGTAGTCCGCCCGGCCGCCGTGGGTGGTCCACGCCTTGGCGCCGGTGATCACGTACTCGTCGCCGGCGCGCCGCGCGCGGGTGGTCATCGCGGCCGGGTCGGAGCCGGCGTGCGGCTCGGAGAGGCAGTAGGCGCCGAGCAGGTCGCCGGCGAGCATCTCCGGCAGCCAGCGTTTGCGCTGCTCCTCGGTGCCCGCGGTGGCCAGCCCGAAGCAGCTGAGCGCGTGCACCGAGACGCCGACGCCGACGCTGGCCCAGACCGCGCCGATCTCCTCCAGGACCTGCAGGTAGACCTCGTAGGGCAGCCCGCCGCCGCCGTACTGCTCGGGGTAGGGGAGGCCCAGCACGCCGGCCCGTCCGAGCAGCCGGAAGGTCTCGCGGGGGAACTGCTCGTCGCGCTCCGCGTCGGCGACCAGCGGCGCGAGCTCCTTGGTGGCGAGGTCACGGACGAGCCCGACCAGGTCGGCGGCCTCCTCGGAGGGCAGCAGGCGGGTGGCGGGCATCGAGTTCTCCAGTTCAGCGGGGGGCGTCTCGACGATACCCGCGCCGGTGAGGGCACCGGGGCCCGGCACCGGAGGGCTCCGGCACGGGCTCCGGCTCGGTCAGAGGACGATGCGTCGCACGTCCTCGGCCAGGTGCGCGAGGTGGGCGGTGAAGCGCGCGGCCAGTGCCCCGTCGACGACCCGGTGGTCGTAGGAGAGGCACAGCGGCAGCATCAGCCGCGGCACGAAGGCCTCGCCGTCCCAGACCGGCGCCATCTTCGACCGCACCACGCCGAGGATCGCGACCTCGGGGGCGTTGACGATCGGCGTGAAGTGGGTGCCGCCGATGCCGCCGAGGCTGCTGATCGTGAACGTCGCGCCCTGCATGTCCGCCGCGGCCAGCCTGCCGTCCCGGGCCTTCGCCGAGAGGTCGGCCAGGTCGCGGCTGATCTCTCGGATGCCCTTGCGGTCGGCGTCGTGGACGACCGGGACCACGAGACCGTCCGGGGTGTCGACGGCGACGCCGATGTGGACGTAGTCCTTGAGCACGAGCGAGTCGCCCGAGAGCGAGCTGTTCAGCTCGGGGTACTCCCGCAGCGCGGCGGCCGCCGCCTTGATCAGGAAGCTGAGCAGCGTGATCCGGTAGCCCTCCGCCTTCGCCGCCTCGTCGAGCTCGCGACGGTAGGCGTCGAGGTCGGTGATGTCGGCCTCGTCGGCGTGGGTCACGTGCGGGACGTTGAGCCAGGAGCGGTGCAGGTGCGGTCCCGACAGTCGCTTGATCCGCGACAGCGGAACGGTCCGGACGGGCCCGAACTTCGAGAAGTCGACCTCCGGGACCGGCGGGATGCCGGCGCCACCGGACGGGCCGCCGCCGGTCGCAGCCCCGGCGGCGGCGCGCTCGTAGTGGCCGAGCAGGTCCTGCTTGGTGACCCGGCCCTTCGGGCCGCTGCCGGAGACCGCGGCGAGGTCCACCTCGAGCTCGCGCGCCAGGCGGCGTACCAGCGGGGTGGCCCGCAGACCCTTCTCGGCGTCCGCGTCCGTCGGCGCGGGCGCGGCGGGAGCGGACGGGGCCGGTGCGGGCGCGGCGGGGGCCTCGGTCGGGGCCTCGGTCGGGGCCTCGGTGGGGGCCTCGGCGTCCGCGGTCTCGGCCACCGCGATCACGGTGCCCTGGCTGACGGTGTCGCCCACCTGGACCGCCAGGGACACGATGGTGCCGGCCACGGGGGAGGGGATCTCCATGGTGGCCTTGTCGGTCTCCAGGGTGACCAGCGGTGCCTCGGCCTCGACGACGTCGCCGGGGGAGACGATCAGCTCGATGACGGGCACGTCGCTGAAGTCGCCGATGTCGGGAACGCGGATCTCGATGGTGCTCACAGTTGCTGTCCTCACGCCTGGGCCGGGTCGAGCCGGTCGGGGTCGATGCCGTACTTCTCGATCGCCTCCGCGACGGTCGCGGTGGTGACCACGCCCGCGTCGGCGAGGCGGCGCAGGGCCGTGACCGCGATGAAGTGGCGGTCGACCTCGAAGTGGCGGCGCAGGTTGCGCCGGTAGTCGGAGCGGCCGAAGCCGTCGGTGCCCAGCGCGGTGTAGCTGCCGGGGACGAACGCGCGGATCTGGTCGGCGTAGGACTTCATGTAGTCGGTCGCCGCGACCACCGGCCCGGCCGTGTCGCCCAGGCACTGCTCGACGTACGACGTCCGGGGCTCCTCCAGCGGGTGCAGCGTGTTCCACCGCTCGGTGGCCAGCCCGTCGCGGCGCAGCTCGGTGAAGCTCGGCGCGCTCCACACGTCCGCCTTGACCTTGAAGTCGCTCGCCAGCAGGTCGGCGGCGGCCAGCACCTCGCGCAGGATGGTGCCCGAGCCGAGCAGCGTCACCTTGGCGGCGCCGCGCCCCTTGCCCGGCCGCAGCAGGTACATCCCCTTGAGGATCCCCTCCTCGGCGCCCTCGGGCATCGCCGGGTGCTCGTAGTTCTCGTTCATCAGGGTCAGGTAGTAGAAGACGTCCTCCTGCTCGGCGTACATCCGCCGGAGTCCGTCGGCGACGATCACCGCGAGCTCGTAGGAGTACGTCGGGTCGTAGGCGACGCAGTTGGGGATCATCGCCGCCTGCAGGTGGCTGTGCCCGTCCTCGTGCTGCAGCCCCTCGCCGTTGAGCGTGGTCCGGCCGGCGGTGCCGCCCAGCAGGAAGCCGCGGGCCCGCATGTCGCCGGCGGCCCAGGCGAGGTCGCCGATCCGCTGGAACCCGAACATCGAGTAGTAGATGTAGAACGGGATCATCGGGGTGTCGCTGCTCGAGTACGACGTCGCTGCGGCGATCCACGACGACATCGCGCCCGCCTCGTTGATGCCCTCCTGGAGGATCTGGCCGCTGGCGTCCTCCTTGTAGAAGAGCAGCTGCTCGGCGTCCTCGGGCGTGTAGAGCTGACCGCTCTGGGAGTAGATCCCGACCTGGCGGAAGAGGCCCTCCATGCCGAAGGTGCGCGCCTCGTCGGGGACGATCGGCACGACCCGCCTGCCGATCTCCTTGTCGCGCAGCAGCTTGGTGAGGATCTGCACGAACGCCATGGTCGTGGAGACCTCGCGGCCGTTCGAGCCGGCCAGCTGGGCCGCGAACGTGTCGGCGCCCGGGACGACCAGCGGGGCGGACCGCTCGCGGCGGGCGGGCAGGTAGCCGTTCAGCTCCCGGCGCCGCGCGTGCAGGTAGGCGTGCTCGGGGGTGCCCTCGGCGAAGGAGACGTAGGGGTAGTCCATCAGCCGGTCGTCGCCGACCGGGACCGCGAACTTGTCGCGGAAGGCGCGCAGCGCGGGCTCGGCGACCTTCTTGGCCTGGTGGCTGATGTTCTGCGCCTCGCCGGCGGCGCCGAGGCCGTAGCCCTTGATCGTCTTGGCCAGCACGACGCTCGGTGCGCCGGTGTGGCTGGCCGCCGCGGCGTAGGCGGCGTACACCTTCTGCGGGTCGTGGCCGCCGCGGGTGAGCCGCCAGATCTCGTCGTCGCTCCAGTCGGCCACCATCGCCGCCAGCTCGGGGTCGACGCCGAAGAAGTGCTCGCGGACGTAGGCGCCGTTCTTCGACTTGTAGGTCTGGTACTCGCCGTCGACGGCCTCCATCATCCGGCGCTTGAGCGCACCGGTGGTGTCGCGGGCCAGCAGGTCGTCCCAGCCGGAGCCCCAGACCACCTTGACGACGTTCCAGCCGGCGCCGCGGAAGACGCCCTCGAGCTCCTGGATGATCTTGCCGTTGCCGCGGACCGGGCCGTCGAGTCGCTGCAGGTTGCAGTTGACGACGAAGACCAGGTTGTCGAGGCGCTCGCGGGCCGCCATCGCGATCGCGCCGAGCGACTCGGGCTCGTCGGTCTCGCCGTCGCCGAGGAACGCCCAGACCTTGCGGCCGGCGGTGTCGGCGAGGCCGCGGGCGTGCAGGTACTTGAGGAACCGGGCCTGGTAGATCGCCATCAGCGGGCCGAGGCCCATCGAGACGGTCGGGAACTGCCAGAAGTCGGGCATCAGCCACGGGTGCGGGTACGACGACAGGCCGGTGCCGCCGGTCTCCTGGCGGAAGCTGTCGAGCTGGGCCTCCGTGAGCCGACCCTCGAGGAAGGCGCGGGCGTAGATGCCGGGGGAGATGTGTCCCTGCAGGTAGAGCAGGTCGCCGCCGTGCCGGCCGGAGGGGCCCTCGCCCGCTCCGTGCCAGAAGTGGTTGAAGCCGACGTCGTACAGCGTGGCCGCGGACTGGAAGCTGGCGATGTGGCCGCCGAGCTCGGTCGACTCCTTGTTGGCGCGCAGCACCATCGCCAGCGCGTTCCACCGGATGGCGGCGCGGATGCGGCGCTCGATCTCGGCGTCGCCGGGGTGGGCGGGCTCCTCGTCGACCGGAACCGTGTTGACGTACGGCGTCGTCGCCACGAACGGGACCCGTGAGCCGAGGCGCTGCGCCTCGTCGAGGACCTGCTCGAGCAGGTAGCGGGTGCGGGCCTCGCCCTCGAACTCGAGGACGGCAGCGAGGGCGTCGCGCCATTCCTGCGTCTCGGCAGGATCGATGTCGGTCATCCGTGTCCTTGCGGTCGGTGATGGGCGTCACCCATCCTGCGGCCATCGAATGCCATGCGTCCAATGCCTACGTAAAAGCGCAATCATGCATACGGCGCATGGATCGTCTCGCTGGCGTGGAGCGCGTGCGTCCGGAAGGCCTCCGACGCCGGGGGAAGGATCCGATCCCGGACCCATGCCAGCCCGATCTCGCGCGCCGCGCGGACGTCGGTCACCTCCAGGTGCGGTGCCGCGGCGCCTCCGCCCCGGGGCTCGGGCAGCAGCGCGACGCCCAGGCCGGCCGAGACCAGGCCGCGCAGCGTCTCCACCTCCTCGCCCTCGAAGCTGATCCGGGGCGCGAACCCGGCCTGGGCGCAGAGCTCCTCGGTGACGGCGCGGAGACTGAAGCCCGGGCGCAGTGCGATGAACTGCTCCTCGGCCACGTCGGCCAGCCGGGCGGTGCGTCGGCCCGCGAGGCGGTGGTCCGGCGGGACCACCAGGCGCAGCGGCTCCAGGAAGAGCCGCTGGCCGTCGATCGCGGGCAGGGCGGGCCGGTCGCCGGTGATCGCGAGGTCCACCACCCCGCCGAGCAGGTCGTCGACGAGGCCGGCGTCGCCGTGCTGGCGCAGGTCGAAACGGACGTGCGGCCGGGTGGCGCGGAAGCCGCGGATCAGCTCCGGGACCAGCCAGGTGCCCAGGGTGTGCAGGAACGCGACCGGGACGAAGCCCGCGTCGGGGGAGGTGATGTCCTCGACCGATCGCACGCCGCGGTCGTAGGCCTCGACCGTGTCGCGGGCGTGCCGGACCAGCTCCCGACCCGCCGGGGTGAGCACGAGGCCGCGCCCGACCCGCTGGAACAGCGCGGCGCCCAGCTCGCGCTCGAGCCGGGCGAGGGCGCGGGAGAGCGAGGGCTGCGTCCGGTGCGAGAGCTCGGCGGCCTCGGTCACCGTGGTGCCGCCCGCCACCTCCAGGAATGCGCGGATCGTCTCGATCTCCATGGCCCCATGTTGTCAGCGCATGGGTCCTCCTGGGTCAGCGGTCCAGCAGCTCCGCCGCGATCGCCTCGCGCACCTCGGCCAGCCGCGCGCCGACGCCGGCCGCGCGGCCGGTGAGGTCGGCCGCCGCCGCGTCGCGCTCGGCGTCGCTCAGGTGCACCAGGTCGAGCACGTCGCGCGGGTCCCAGTCGTCGTACGCGATGCACTGGAAGCGGGCGCCCTCGCGGGTGCGTCGCTGGGAGATGCCGACCACCTTGCGGGCGCCGATCACCACCTCGCCCGGGCCGAGCGCGGCGAAGCAGACCAGGCGTCCCCACGGGGTCTGCTCCAGCCCGCCGCGGTAGAGGTCGGTCTCCAGGCCGACCCGGCGCAGCGCGCGCTGCCACGCCTCTCCGAGCCAGTACGTCGCCTCGCGGACGTCGTCGCTCCAGCGCGGGTCGTGCTTCGGGAGCACCACGTCGAGCCACACGCAGCGGTCGGGGTCGACGTACACGGCGCCGCCGCCGCTGCGCCGGCGCACGACCTCGACGCCGGCGGCGGCGGTCGCCGCGGCGTCCGCCGTGGCCTCCTGCTGCGCGCTGCCCAGGACCAGTCCGCGATGGTCGGGCTCGAAGAGCCAGGCCTCCGGCTCGGCCAGGTCCGCTGGGATCGGTCGGGCGTGGAAGTCGGCCATCGACCCGGTCAACCGCAGCAGTCGCACGTCCGGATTCTGCCCGACGCCCTCAGCGGAACGCCGAGAGTCCGGTCATCGCCTGGCCGATCGTGAGCGCGTGCATCTCCGAGGTGCCCTCGTAGGTCAGCACCGACTCGAGGTTGGCCATGTGCCGGATCACGGGGTACTCGAGCGAGATGCCGTTGGCGCCGAGGATGGTGCGCGCGGTGCGGCACACGTCGATGGCTTCCCGGACGTTGTTCAGCTTGCCCAGGCTGACGTGCGCGGGCAGCAGCCCCGTGTCGTCCTTCATCCGGCCCAGGTGCAGGGCCAGCAGCGTTCCCTTGACGACCTCGAGGGTCATGTCGGCGATCTTCTGCTGGGTCAGCTGGAAGCCGGCGATCGGCCTGCCGAACTGGGTGCGCTGGCCGGCGTACTCCACGGCGGCCAGCAACGCCGATCGGGCGGCGCCGATGGAGCCCCAGACGATGCCGTAGCGGGCTTCGCCCAGGCAGGTCAGCGGCCCCTTGAGGCCATGTGCGCCGGGAAGGACGGCGTCGGCGGGCAGGCGCACCCCGTCCAGGACGAGCTCGCTGGTGACCGAGGCCCGCAGCGACATCTTGTGCTTGATCAGTGGCGCGTCGAAGCCGGGGGTGTCGGTGGGCACGACGAAGCCGCGGATGCCGTCGTCGGTCTGGGCCCACACGACCGCGACGTCGGCGACCGATCCGTTGGTGATCCACATCTTCCGCGCGTCGAGGATCCAGTCGCTGCCGTCTCGACGGGCGCGGCTGCGCATCGAGGCGGGGTCGGAGCCGGCGTCGGGCTCGGTGAGGCCGAAGCAGCCGATCGCGCGGCCGGCCGCCATCTCGGGGAGCCAGCGCTGCTTCTGCTCCTCCGAACCCCAGTGGTGGATCGCGAACATCGCCAGCGACCCCTGGACCGAGACGAGCGAGCGCAGCCCGGAGTCGGTGGCCTCGAGCTCGAGGCAGGCCAGCCCGTACTCGGTGGCGCTCATGCCGGGGCAGCCGTACCCGTCCAGGTGCATGCCGAGCACGCCCAGGGAGCCCAGCTCGACCGCGAGGTCGCGGATGCCGGGGATCGTGCCGTCCTCGAACCAGGTGCCGACGTACGGCGCGACCCGCTCGTCGCAGAAGCGCCGTACGGCCTCGCGGACGTCGCGCTCGTCCTGGGTCAGGAGGGCGTCGATCCCGGCCGGGTCGGCGGGGTTGAAGGTCGGCGCGGTGGTGGTGCTGGTCATGATTCCTCTTCGGGTCGTGCGGTCGTGGTGGACAGCCAGTCACGAAGCTCGTGGTCGTGCTGGCCGAGGCTGGGCGGGGGAGTGGGCGAGCGCGGGGCGAAGCCCGAGTAGGTGACGGGGTGGGCGACCTGGTCGGCATGCCCGCACGGCATCGGGTGACGCACGTCGAGCCCCAGCTCCTCGGCGAGCGCGAACGCCTGGTCGATGCCGTGCACCCGGCCCGCCGGAACCCCGGCCGAGGTGAGGCGGGCCTGCCACGACGCGGCGTCGTCGGCGGACAGCCGCGCCTCCAGCGCCCGGACCAGGTCCTCCCGGTGCGTCACGCGATCGCGGTTGGTGGCGAACCTGGGGTCGGTGCCCAGGGCCGGGTCGCCCAGTACCGCGGCGAGGGCGCGGAACTGCCCGTCGTTGCCGCAGGCGAGGGCGAGCTGGCCGTCGCGGCAGCGCAGCGTCTCGTACGGCGCGATCGAGGGGTGCTGGTTGCCCATCCGTCCGGGCGCGGTGCCGGTCGCGAGGTAGCTGCTCGACTGGTTGACGAGTCCGCTGAGGAGGCTGGAGAGGAGGTTGACCTCGACGCGCTGGAAGTCGCCGGACCTGTCCCGGGCGCGGAGGGCCGCCAGGATGCCGATCGTCGCGTCCTTGCCGGTCAGCACGTCGACGATCGCGACCCCGACCTTCATCGGGTCGCCGGTCGGGTCGCCGGTGATGCTCATCAGCCCACCCAGCGCCTGGACGACGAAGTCGTAGCCCGGGATCGCGGCGCCACCCCGGCTGCCGAACCCGGTGACCGAGCAGTGCACGAGGCGCGGGTTCAGCGTCCGGGTCTGCTCCGGAGCCAGGCCGAACCTGGTCAGCTTCGTGTCGAGGAAGTTCTCGATCAGGACGTCGGCCCGGCGGACCAGCTCGTGCGCGAGCGCGAGGTCGGTCGCGTCGGTCAGGTCGAGCCGGATGCTCCGCTTGGACCGGTTCACGGCGGCGAAGTACGACGAGCCGTGCGGCGTCCACGGCGGTCCCCAGGAGCGTGTGTCGTCCCCGCGGGACGGGTGCTCGACCTTGATCACCGTCGCGCCGAGGTCGGCCAACGTCATGGTCGCCATCGGCGCCGCGAGCACGCGGCTGAAGTCGGCGACCACGACGCCGTGCAGAGGAAGAGCGGGGTCGTCGCCGTCGGACGGAAGGGGGAAGGCGGCCACCGCAGGAGAATCTTATAATTTATAAAATCTGTCAACGGCGCTAGGATGCCGCGCATGACGTCCGCTGCCGGGGGAAACGGGCGACCCACCGCCCAGCAGGTCGCCCTGGACCACCTCCGCCGTCGGATCAGCGATGGCACGCTGGCGCCCGACGAGCGCATCCGGCAGGAGCGGATCGCCGAGGAGATCGCCGCGAGCGTCGTCCCCGTGCGCGAGGCGCTGAAGACGCTGGAGGCGGAGGGGCAGGTGCGGTACGTGCCGCACCGGGGCTACCAGGTTCGTCGGTTGGGGCTGGCCGAGCTGCTCGAGACCTACCACCTGCGTCAGCTGCTCGAGGACGATGCGATCCGACAGGCGTGCCCGCACTTCGACGACGGCCTGTTCGAGGCGCTCGAGGCGGAGATGGCCACGATGGAGACGGCCGCGCGGGAGGTCGACCTCGTCGCGATGGCCGAGGCCAACCGCCGGTTCCACTTCCTCCTCTACGAACGCTCCGGCATGCCGAGGATGACGGACTTCATCCGCCAGCTCTGGCAGTCGACCGATGCCTACCGTGCCCGCTACTACGCCGAGCCGGGTCACCGCGACCGGGTCAACGAGGAGCACCGGCAGATCGTGGCGGCGCTGCGGGCGGGCGCTGTCGAGGAGGCCATCGCCCTCCTCCGCCGCCACCGGGACGCCGCGGTCGACAGCCTGCGGAGGGTCGTCGAGCCCGAGGAGAGCGCCTCCTGAGGGTCGCGCGACCTCCGTCGGGCCGGTGTTCCCCGGCCGGCCGGCTAGCGTGGGCTGCGTGCCGAACCGACTCGCGTCCGCCACCAGCCCCTACCTGCTCCAGCACGCCGACAACCCCGTCGACTGGTGGGAGTGGGGCCCCGAGGCGTTCGAGGAGGCCCGGCGCCGCAACGTGCCGGTCATCGTGAGCGTGGGGTACGCCGCCTGCCACTGGTGCCACGTGATGGCCCACGAGTCGTTCGAGGACGAGGCGACGGCCGCGCTGATGAACGAGCGGTTCGTGAACATCAAGGTCGACCGCGAGGAGCGCCCGGACGTGGACGCGGTCTACATGCAGGCCACCACCGCGCTGACCGGCAACGGCGGCTGGCCGATGACGGTCGTGGTCGACCATGACGGCGCCCCGTTCTTCGCCGGCACCTACTTCCCGGACCAGCCGCGGCACGGGCAGCCCGCGTTCACGCAGGTGCTGACGGCGCTCGCCCAGGCCTGGAGCGACCGCGGGGAGGACGTGCGGACCACCGCCGGCCGGGTGGCCGAGCACCTCGCGAAGCAGGTCGAGCTGCCGTCGTACCCGTTGGACGCGGAGCGGTTGACCGCCGCGGTGGCGCGGCTGGCCGGCGACTTCGACCCGATGGCCGGCGGCTTCGGGGACGCGCCGAAGTTCCCGCCGACGATGGTGCTGGAGTTCCTGCGCCGCGTGGCCGACGCCGGCGTGCTGCCCGCCGAGCAGGAGCAGCGGGCGCGGCACATGCTGGCCCGCACCACCGCGGCGATGGCCGGGGGTGGGATCTACGACCAGCTCGGCGGCGGCTTCGCCCGGTACGCCGTGGACCGCGGCTGGGTCGTTCCGCACTTCGAGAAGATGCTCTACGACAACGCGCAGCTGATCGGCCTCTGCGCCCGGCTGGGGACCGAGCAGGGCACCCGGGTCGCCACCGAGACGGCCGACTTCCTGCTCCGCGAGCTGCGCACCGCCGAGGGCGGCTTCGCCTCTTCCCTGGACGCCGACAGCCTGGTCGAGCCCGGCGGGGAGAGCAAGGAGGGCGCGTTCTACGCCTGGACCCCGGCGCAGCTCGTCGACGCGCTCGGTGAGGAGCGCGGCCGGTGGGCGGCCGAGCTGTTCGCGGTCACCGAGGCGGGCACCTTCGATGCGTCAGCAGGCGGGGAGCGAAGCGACCGACGCCAGGAGGGGACGTCGACGCTCCAGCTGCGCCACGCCCCGACCGATCCGCGGGACGTCCGGCGCCTGGCCGAGGTCCGCGCCCGGCTGCTCGACGCCCGGGGGCAGCGGCCGCGCCCGGCACGCGACGACAAGGTGGTCGCCGCCTGGAACGGGCTGGCGATCAGCGGGCTGTGCGACCTCGGCCGCCGCACCGGCCGCCCCGAGTACGTCGCCGCCGCCCGCGCCGCCGCCGAGCTGCTGGAGCGGGTCCACCTGGTCCCTGCCGCGGTCGAGGGGGTCGAGGGCGTGCGGTTGCTCCGGGTCTCCCGGGAGGGCGTCGCCGGCCCGCACGCCGGAGTGCTGGAGGACTACGGCTGCGTCGCCTCGGGCTTCCTGGCGCTGGCGCAGGCGACGGCTGACCCGCGCTGGCTGCGCCATGCCACCGACCTGATCGATGCGGCGGTGGCCGGGTTCGCCGCGCCCGACGGCGGGTTCCACGACACCCATGCCGACGCCGAGGCGCTGATCGCCCGGCCGCGCGACCCCGGCGACAACGCCTCGCCCAGCGGCTTCTCCAGCCTCGTGCACGCGCTGCTCGAGGCGCACGCGCTGACCGGGGAGGGCCGCTACCGCGACGTCGCCGAGGCGGCGCTGGCCACCGCAGCGGTGCTGGTGGACAAGGCGCCCCGGTTCGCCGGCTGGACGCTGGCCGCCGCGACGGCCGCGCTCGACGGGCCGCTGGAGGTCGCCGTGGTCGGCCCGCCCGGCGACGCCCGCGACGCCCTGGAGTCCCGTGCCCTCGCCCTGCCCGGCGCGGTGGTGGTCGCCGCGGCCGGCCCGGTGCCCGGGATCGCCCTCCTGCAGGGCCGGCAGCCGGTGGACGGGCACCCGGCGGCATACGTGTGCCGGGGGCAGGTCTGCGAGCGTCCGGTCACCGACCCCGACTTGGTCGCGGTCGTGCGTACTGCACAGTAGATTCGGGGCATGACCACCACTGAGGCCGTCACCGCCGACGCCACCGAGGCGCCCACCACGTTCGACTCGCTGAACCCGGCGACGGGGGAGGTCGTCGGCACCCACCCGATCCACGACGCCGCAGCCGTGCAGGCGGCCGTCGAGGAGGCGCGCCGGCAGGCCGACTGGTGGCAGGGCCTCGGCTTCGACGGCCGCAAGAAGCAGCTCGGCGCCTGGCGCGCGCTGGTGACCCGCCGGATGGACGAGCTGGCCGCGGTGATGTCGGCCGAGACCGGCAAGCCGAAGGGCGACGCGCTGCTGGAGATCTCGCTGGCCATCGACCACCTGGCCTGGGCGGCCGCGCACGCGCCGAAGGTGCTCGGCCGGCAGAAGGTCTCGCCCGGCCTGCTGATGGCCAACCAGGCCGCGAGCGTCGCCTACCGGCCGCTGGGTGTCGTCGGCGTGATCGGCCCCTGGAACTACCCGGTGTTCACCCCGATGGGCTCCATCGCCTACGCGCTGGCCGCGGGCAACGCCGTCGTCTTCAAGCCCAGCGAGTACACGCCGGGCGTCGGCGTCTGGCTCGCCGAGACCTTCGAGGAGGCCGTCGGCCGCCCGGTGCTCCAGGTGGTCACCGGCTTCGGTGCGACCGGTGGCGCACTGTGCGCCTCCGGCGTGGACAAGCTGGCCTTCACCGGCTCGGCGCCGACCGGCAAGAAGGTCATGGCCGCCTGCGCCGAGACGCTCACCCCGGTGATCATCGAGGCGGGCGGCAAGGACGCGCTGCTGGTGGCCGAGGACGCCAGCATCGCCGACGCCGCCGAGGCGGCGCTGTGGGGCGCCTGCGGCAACGCCGGCCAGACCTGCGTCGGCGTGGAGCGGGTCTACGTCCACGAGCGGGTCTACGACGACTTCGTCGCCGAGCTCGTCGAGCAGGCCAAGCAGGTCAAGGCGGGCCCCGGTGAGCAGGTCGGCCCGATCACCATGCCGAAGCAGATGGACACCATCAAGCGGCACATCGACGACGCCCTGGCGCGCGGCGGCCGCGCCCTGGTCGGCGGCGCCGACGCCGTCGGCGAGCGGTTCGTGCAGCCCACCGTCCTGGTCGACGTGCCGGAGGACTCGGCGGCGATCAAGGAGGAGACCTTCGGGCCGACGGTGACCGTCACCAAGGTGGCCGACATGGACGAGGCGGTCCGGCTGG
This sequence comes from Nocardioides sp. GY 10113, assembly GCF_004919105.1. Lineage (GTDB taxonomy): Bacteria > Actinomycetota > Actinomycetes > Propionibacteriales > Nocardioidaceae > Nocardioides. The sequence goes on along the minus strand of NZ_STGK01000014.1, from coordinate 36,835 downwards.
CCAACGACACCGCCTACGGCCTCGGCTCCACCGTCTTCTCCGCCAAGCAGGGCATGGAGATCGCCGAGCGGCTGCGGGCCGGCATGACCGCCATCAACGGCGTGATCTCCTTCGCCGGCATCCCGACCCTGCCGTTCGGCGGGATCGGCGAGTCCGGCTTCGGCCGGATCCACGGCCCGGACGGGCTCAAGGAGTTCACCTACGCCCACGCCATCGCCCGGCAGCGGATGAAGCCGGTGCTGGCGCTGACCACGTTCAAGCGCACGGCACGGGCCGAGAAGCAGCTGACCAGGATCGTCGGCGCGCTGTACGGCCGCGGCGGCAAGAAGGACTGAGCTGACCGCGATGCTCCACGCGGTCCTCGACTGCGCGCACTACACCGCCGGCGAGTGCCGGTCCTGCACGTGGCTGCCGACGCCGTACGACGAGCAGCTGGTCGCCAAGGACGCCGCGGCCCGTGAGGCCGTGGCGTCCGGTGCGTCCGCGGCGCCGGGGGAGGGTGGGACCCGGTGGCTCGCGCCGCACGCGAGCGCCCCGGCCGGGTTCCGCAACAAGGCGAAGATGGTGGTCGCCGGCACCACGGAGGCTCCGACGCTGGGGATCCTCGACCCGCGCGGCGGCGGCGTCGACCTGCGCGACTGTGCGCTGCACACCCCGGGCCTGGCGGCCGCGCTGCCGACGCTCGCGCAGTTCGTCACCCGGGCCGGCCTGGCGCCGTACGACGTCGCGGCCCGCCGTGGGGAGCTCAAGCACGTGCTGGTCACCGAGTCGCCCGACGGCGAGCTGATGGTGCGCTGGGTGCTGCGCTCGACCGAGGCCGAGGCGCGGATCCGCAAGCACCTGGCGTGGTTGCTCGAGGCGCTGCCGGCGGTCCGCGTGGTCACGCTCAACGTCCAGCCGGCGCACGCCGCGGTGCTGGAGGGGGAGCGGGAGATCGTGCTCACGCCCGAGCGCACGCTGCCGATGCGGCTGCCGGACGTGACGCTGCACCTGGGCCCGCGCAGCTTCTTCCAGACCAACACCCCGGTCGCGACCGCCCTCTACGCCCGCGGTCGGGAGTGGGTCGCCGACGTGGCGCCGGCCAGCGTGTGGGACCTGTACTGCGGCGTCGGTGGCTTCGCGCTGCACCTGGCCGCACCCGGGCGACGGGTGACCGGGGTCGAGATCAGCGCCGAGGCGATCGCCAGCGCCGAGCAGAGCCGCGCCGAGATGTCGGCGCCCGGGACGGTGGAGTTCCTGGCCGGCGACGCGACGGCGTACGCCGCCGGCAGCGATCCGGCCGCGCGCCCCGACCTGGTCGTGGTCAACCCGCCGCGGCGCGGGCTGGGCGGCGAGCTGGCCGGGTGGCTGGAGCGCTCCGGGGTGCGGCACGTGCTCTACTCCAGCTGCAACCCGGTGACGCTGGGACGCGACCTGTCCACCATGGCCTCCTACCGGCCGGTGCGGGGGCAGGTCTTCGACATGTTCCCGCAGACCGCGCACGCCGAGGCCCTGGTCCTCCTGGAGCGTGCGTAGCGCGCGTCAGCGCAGCGCGTACGTCGCCATCGAGACGCCGACGTAGTGCGTCACGAAGGCCAGCACGGTGAGGCCGTGGAAGACCTCGTGGAAGCCGAAGACCCGCGGCCACGGGTTGGGGCGCTTGAAGCCGTAGACCAGGCCGCCGAAGGTGTAGAGGGCGCCGCCGACGCAGATCAGCACGAAGATCGCGATGCCGATCCCGACGCCGAGCTGGGTGGCGCCGTCGAAGAACGCCGGGATGAAGAAGATCGCCGCCCAGCCGAGCGCGATGTAGATCGGCACCGAGAGCCAGCGCGGCGCGGTCGGCCAGAACACCTTGAACGCCACCCCGAGCAGTGCGCCGCTCCACACCACGGAGAGCATCACCACCCGTGCCGTCCCGTCCAGCAGGATCAGCGCGAACGGCGTGTAGGAGCCGGCGATGAACAGGAAGATGTTGGAGTGGTCCAACCGCTTCAGCACGCCGAGGACGCGCGGGGACCAGGTGCCGCGGTGGTAGGTGGCCGACACCCCGAACAGCAGCAGCGCCGAGCCGATGTAGAGCACCGACCCGATCCGCGTCGCGGCGGTCGGGGAGAGCGCGATCAGCACGATCCCCGCCGCCAGCACCAGCGGCGTGCTCGCCAGGTGCAGCCAGCCGCGCAACCGGGGCTTGACCTCCGCGATCGTCTCGCCGATCGACTCGAGGCCGGCCCGGACGCTGTCTCCTGCGTTGTGGATGGCCTGGCTCATGTCGCTCAGACTACTGACGGTCGGTAACAGGGTCGTAAAACGCGGGAGATCGGTGCGGTCGGGGGTCAGTGGCTGTGCTGCGCGACGCCGCCCTCGGAGGGCTGCACGATCACGAATCCCTGGCCGGCGAACGAGACCTGGAACGCCTCGCCCGACCCCCGGCCGATCATCGATCCGGCGGTGAAGGTGGAGCGCAGCGTCGTCTGCAGGTGCAGCGACCACGCCACCAGCGCGTTCGCGTCGGCGAAGGTCGGCGCCTCCCCGGCGTCGAGGACGACCGGCGCGCCGTCGGTGGTGATCGCCACCCACCCGGTGCCGCGCAGCGTGGTGTTGAACAACCCGCCGGCCGCGATGCTGCCGCCCCGGACCCGCTCCACGTTCCAGTCCAGCCCGGCGGAGAAGGCGAGCACCCGGTTGCCGTTGACGGACAGTCCGCTGTTGTCGAGGTGGAGGAGGTGCACCTGCAGGCCGCGGTCCGCCAGGAAGACGTCGCCCTGGCCCTCGACCCGCATCAGCGGCAGGCCCTCGCCGGTGAACGCCTTCTTGAGGAACTTGCTCGCCCCGCTGCCCTGGTAGGCGAAGTTGACGTTCCCCTGGTAGGCCACCATCGAGCCCTGCCGGGCCAGGAACGGCTCGGTGATCCGCACCCGCAGCAGGCGGGTGTTCTGGCGCTGCGGGCCGGGACCGCTGATCTCGCGGTACCGACCGTCGATCAGCTCGCCGCTGATGCCGCCCGTGCCCGTGCCCTTGCTTGCGGCCGACTGCTCGTCAGCCGGTCCGGGCGGAGCAACGGGGGCCTCTCCCTCGGGCGGGACGTCCAGCGGGGAGACCGACATCTCGCCGTCGTCGGCGACGTGATCGGTCCACGCCGACCCGTCCCAGTAGCGGAGGTCGTGTCGTCCGGAGGGATCGGGGTGCCAGGCAGCGGTCATGCGTCGTCCTCTTCTCGTGATCCGAGTCGTCGCGACGTCCTCGCGTCGGTCCACCGTCCAGTGTGCCCGCCGCCACGGCGCCGCGATCCAGAACTGGTCGCGGCGGTCCCCGCGTGTCCTACGATCGGCATGTGGCGGACTGGAAGCGGGGAGCACGCCGGGTGCTCTACCCGGTCTACGAGGCGCGGATGCTGCGCCGGATGCCGGACAACCTCCCGCAGCACATCGGCGTCATGCTCGACGGCAACCGGCGGTGGGCCAAGGCGGTCGGCCGCGACACCGCGCACGGTCACCGCGCCGGTGCTGCGAACATCGAGCCCCTGCTGACCTGGTGCGACGAGGTCGGGATCGAGGTGGTCACCCTGTGGCTGCTCTCCACCGACAACCTCAACCGCCCGCAGGCCGAGCTCGACCCGCTGCTGGAGATCATCGGCGACGCCGTGGATTCGCTCGCCGACCAGCGGCGCTGGCGGCTGCATCCGGTCGGAGCCCTCGACCTGCTGCCGGCGACCACCGCGGAGCGGCTCAAGGCCGCGGCGGACCGCACCGCGGACGTGGACGGCATGCTGGTCAACGTCGCGGTGGGGTACGGCGGGCGGCGGGAGATCGCCGACGCGGTCCGGTCGCTGCTGACCGAGGCGGCCGAGAGCGGCACGTCGCTGGAGGAGCTCGCGGAGAGCATCGACGTCGAGATGATCTCCGACCACCTCTACACGAAGGGGCAGCCCGACCCGGACCTCGTGATCCGCACCTCCGGGGAGCAGCGGCTGGGCGGGTTCCTGCTCTGGCAGAGCGCGAAGTCGGAGTTCTACTTCTGCGAGGCCTACTGGCCCGACTTCCGACGCGTCGACTTCCTGCGGGCGATCCGGGCCTACGCCCAGCGGCACCGCCGTTTCGGCACCTGACCGGTCACGGCGGCGCTCCGAGGGCGTGCGAGCCACCCGGGACGGAACCGGTCAGTACGCCCCGCGGTGGCCCAGGACGGCGCCGAACGTCCGCATCACGATCTGCAGGTCCAGCGCCAGGGACCAGTTGTCGACGTAGGCGAGGTCCAGGCGGACCGACTCGTCCCAGGAGAGGTCCGAGCGCCCGGAGACCTGCCACAGGCCGGTCAGTCCCGGCTTGACGGCGAGGCGACGGCGCGGGTCGTGGTCGTAGCGGGCCACCTCGTCCGGCAGCGCCGGGCGGGGGCCGACCAGGGCCATCTCGCCGCGGACCACGTTGACCAGCTGGGGCAGCTCGTCGAGGGAGTACTTGCGGAGGACCGCGCCGATCCGCGTGATCCGCGGGTCGTTGCGCATCTTGAACAGGACGCCGGCACCCTCGTTCTGGTCGCTCAGCGTCGCCTTCACGACCTCGGCCTCGGTCCGCATCGTGCGGAACTTCAGCATCGTGAACGTCCGGCCGTCCCGGCCGACGCGCTCCTGGCGGAACAGTGCGGGACCCGGTGAATCGCAGCGGATGGCAATGGCCACGACTAGCAGCGCCGGCCACAGAGCGAGCAGGGCGAGTCCCGCCACGGCCCTTTCGGTGGCCCCCTTGAAGGCCCGCATCGGACCACGTTCGGGGACCGTCCGGACGTGGAGCAGCCGCAGGCCACCCATCTTGGCGACGGCGGTGCGCGCAGGGTTAACGTCGAGGAGCCCCGTGCCGAGGAACAGGTGGGTGTTGCTGGCGGCGAGGGCCCACCCGAGGCGCTGCAGCTCGCGTGAGCTCACACAGGCTCCCGGCAACACCATCACGGCATTCGCACCGCTCTGCTGCGCGGTCTCGGCCACCGAGGAGAGGCCATCGCTGACGGGTAGGCCGCTGAACGGGTGCTTCGGCCCGCCCAGTGAGCAGATGGCGACCGGAACAATGGGCTGTCGGATCGCTTCGATCTCCGCGAGGACGTCGGCTACTTCCGCTTCCTGGCCGGCGATCAGCAGTCGAGTCGGCGCGGCCGGCGTCCTGCTGCCGGCGAGGGATCCAATGGCGGTCACGGCGGTCAGCGTGGCGGTCAGTGCGAGGAGCGCACGTTCGTGGACCGGAAGGGGTGTCAGGACTCCCACGATCCAGCAGCCGAGCCCGAAGAGACATCCCGCCTGGATCACTGCACGGACACGCACAAGGTGGGTGCCCGCCACATCGCGAAGGCGGTGGGTTCCGGTGATCGCGACGAGCGCGGGCCAGACCACGGCCAGGATCACCACCGCGGCTGGAGGGAGGTGCCCCATCATCCAGGCGATCACCACAAGGCCGAGGGCGATGGCGACGGTTTCCGGCAGCCACTGGGCGAAGCGTGTACCGCCGTATCCCAGCGCCCGGACTCTCGATGCTGCTGCGCTCGGTACGGCGGTGAGCGTCGGCGTCGTCAGCGTCGGGGTGGTCACCCTTGCTCCCCCCGGTGTGGTTCGGATGGCGATCGGTGCTTGCGGCACTACGGTTCTCCTCGCGCTGTTCTCCGGGCATGCCGCAATTTGGGCATCTGCCACAGGGGCCATCTGCGGGTTGGGCACGGCGGTCACTGGACGCTCCAAGGGGTCTCTGCGCCGGGGTGGTCGATCAACCAGGTATCTGCGCGGTCGGCGCGGACCGCGCGCCACAGCTCCGCCCCGCGACGGCGCGCCAGGTAGACCACGCGTCGGGCGCCCTCGTCACCAGAACCGGTGATGGGCGCCGTGACGAAGCGGATGTCGTTGGTGCGGAGGTTCCAGAGCGATGCTGCGAAGAACAGGAGCCGCAGGGAGGTCCAACGCTCGTCGACGGCGACGGAGGTCAGCAGCTGCCTGACGATGCGGACCAGCGATTTCGGTTGGCGGTGGAGCTCCTGCACCAGGGTCTGTTGCACCAGCTGCCGCAGGACGACCTGTTGACGCCGGACGTCCTTCAGCGCGTCCCCGGGTGACTGCACTCCCACGTAGCGGAGCGTCGCGTCGCCGTCGAGGGTCTGGCGGCCAGGCGGCCAGGCAGGCCCTGCCGACGCCTCGGAGGCCTCGGGGACCGTCACCTCGATCCCACCCAAGGCGTCGACGAGCGAGGCGATGCTGGGCCAGCCCACCACTGCGACGTGGTCGATGTGGACGTCGGTGAGGTCTTCCAGGGTGCGCACCAGAAGCGGCAGGCCGCCTCGGTCGTACGCCGTGTCCAACGCCGCGTGCCCGCGGCCGGGCACCCGGACCCAGCTCGCCGTGGGGATGGAGACTGCCTCGACCGATCTCCGGTCCGCGGCGAGGTGGAGGAGCGTCGTCGTGTCGAGGCCCGAGGCGTCGGTCCCGGGGAGGTCGGTGCCCACCAGCAGGATGTTCATCGCTGCACCCGCGCCCCCGTCGGCCCGTTGCGGCCGGTCGCCGAGGCCGACGAAGGCCGGCTCGCTGTGAAGGAGGGGCGGCAGTTGCTGGCGTCCCCAGACCAGGAACGTGGGCGTCCTGGACGCCGCCGCGACCGATACGAGGGCCGCGACCCCCAGGGCGGTCGATCGGCGACGGGTCGCGGAGGTCACGTCGGTCTCAGTCGCGGCGGGGGCGTAGACCATCGGTCGTCTCGTCGTACTCCCGCCCGCTTGAGGGGCTCCGCCACGTCCCGTCGCCGACCGCGACGAGGCGGCGTCCGTCCTCGCCCACCCAGCCGATCCGCCGGGCAGGGACACCGGCTACCAGCGCATGGTCGGGGACGTCCCGGGTGACCACGGATCCAGCCGCGACCATTGCCCAGCGGCCCACGACGACGGGGGCGATGCACACGGCCCTGGCGCCGATGCTGGCACCGGCGCGCACCACGACGCCCACGGCGTCCCAGTCGTCGGCACTCTTCAGCTCGCCGTCGGGTGTCACGGCCCGGGGGTGGAGATCGTTGGTGAAGACCGCGGCGGGGCCGACGAAGACGCCCTCCTCGAGCACGGCCGGCTCGTAGATCAACGCGTGGTTCTGCACCTTGCAGCGGTCGCCCATGGTCACGCCCGGACCGAGGTAGGCGCCGCGGCCTATGTTGCACTCGCTACCGACCCGCGCATCCTCACGGATCTGCGCGAGGTGCCAGATCCGGGTCCCCGCGCCGATGCGGGCGCTGGCGTCGACGTCGGCCGACGGCGCCACCGCGGCTGCGTCGCTGCTCGCTGCGTTCCGGGTCATCGCCCCTCCTAGTCGTCGGACCAGAGGAGGCTCGGCCCTCGGGAGCGTCGAGGCGTGTCGGGCGGGGACCGGTTACCCAGAAGTGGTCACGGTGATCAGGTGCGCGGTCGACGGGCAAGGGAAGGGGACTCCCCGAAATCGGGGAACGGTGCCGTTTTGGTCGGCCGCGCGCTCGGATAGGCGGGATTGTCTGGGCTTGGGTCGGGCCACCGGGGGCCGCTGGAGCGAGCCGGTTTGCCCGTCGCTCCTGGGCCCGCAACGAACTACCCCGGCAGACAGACAGGACGGCGTGGTGGCCCGAAACAGCAGACTCCGATCCAGGGTTTCGTCCGCGATCCGGCGGTTGCCTGCGCTCGTCGTGGCAGCGGCGCTCGGGGCCGGCGCGCTAACGACGCCCACCTCCGCTTTGGCGACTCCCGCGACCTCGGCGCCCCAGGCCTCGGCGCCCCAGGCCTCGGCGCCCCAGGCCTCGGCGACCCGGGCCTCGGCGACCCGGGCCTCGGCGACCCGGGCCTCGGCGACCCGGGCCTCGGCGACCCCGACCTCGGTTCTGGCGGCGGTGGACCCGTGCGCGCCGTCGAGCAACCCCGTCGTCTGCGAGAACAGCAAGTCGGGAACGGATCCCGCCGTCTGGGACGACTTCTGGGGCGCTGGCAGTGACACGATCCAGGGCTTCGCCACCGACATCAGTGTTGACGTGGGCCAGAAGATCGACTTCAAGGTCGACACCGACGCCTCGTCCTACGACATCGACATCTACCGGATCGGCTACTACGACGGGGACGGTGCGCGGCTGATCACCTCGATCGAGCCCAGCGCCCCGCTGCCGCAGCAGCAACCGCAGTGCGTCTCCGACGTCCAGACCGCCCTGTACGACTGCGGCAACTGGATGGTCTCCGCCTCGTGGACCGTCCCGACCGCGGCCGTCTCAGGCGTGTACATCGCCCACCTCAAGCGCCGGGATACCGGAGCGTCCAGCCACATCACGTTCGTGGTGCGCGACGACAGCAACACCTCCGACCTCGTGTTCCAGACCTCCGACCCCACGTGGCAGGCGTACAACGACTACGGCGGTGCCGACTTCTACACGGGTGGCGAGAACGGCCGGGCGTACAAGATCTCCTACAACCGGCCGGTGATCACCCGTGGTGGCCCCGGAGGGCGCGACTTCTTCTTTGCGAACGAGTACCCGACGATCCGCTTCCTGGAGCGGAACGGTTACGACGTCAGCTACATCGCCGGCGTAGACACCGACCGGCACGGCGCCCTGCTCCGGAACCACAAGACCTTCCTGTCGGTCGGCCACGACGAGTACTGGAGCGGCGCGCAGCGTGCCAACGTGGAAGCAGCCAGGGACGCCGGCGTCAATCTGATGTTCCTCTCCGGCAACGAGATCTACTGGCGCACCCGGTACGAGAAGGACCTCAACGGCACCGGCTACCGGACGCTGGTCTCGTACAAGGAGACCTGGGACAACGCCAAGATCGATCCCTCCGCCGAATGGACGGGCACCTGGCGCGACCCACGATTCGCGGCGGCGTCGGCGGGCGCCGGGCGGCCGGAGAACGAGCTGACCGGCACCGCCTACATGTCCAACGCCAGCGACCTGCCGGTGACCGTCAGCGCCGAGGAGGGGAAGCTGCGGCTCTGGCGGAACACAGGCCTCGGATCGCTGGCGCCGGGGACGACGGCGGCGCTCGCGCCGCACACCGTCGGCTACGAGTCGAACGAGGACCTCGACAACGGGCACCGCCCGGCCGGACTCGTCCGCCTCTCGACCACCACCGGTCCGACCTCGCAGTACCTACGGGACTACGGAAACACGGTCACCCCGGGGACGACGACCCACCACGTCACCATGTACCGCGCTCCCAGCGGGGCTCTGGTCTTCAGCGCGGGCTCCATCCAGTGGGCCTGGGGCCTCGACTCCGAGCACGACAGTCCGTACGCCGCCGAGCCGGCCGATCCCCGCATGCAGCAGGCGCAGGTCAACCTGCTGGCCGACATGGGGGCCCAGCCCGGAACCCTGGACCCCGCGCTGACGCCCGCCACCGCCTCCACGGACACGACGGGTCCGACGGTCGCCATCACAAGCCCTGCGGCCGGCGCGAACGTGGCCAACGGCGCGACGGTGACCGTCGCCGGGACCGCGTCCGACACGGGAGGGCGGGTCGCCGGAGTGGAGGTCTCGGGGGATGGCGGGGCGACCTGGCACCCGGCCAACGGAACCTCCTCGTGGTCGTACTCCTACCTCCAGCGCGGTCAGGGAAACGTGGCGATCATGGTGCGGGCGACCGACGACAGCGCCAACATCGGGGCGACGGCGAGCCGTGACGTCTCCGTGGCATGCCCGTGCAGTGTCTTCGGGGACGAGGTGCCGGAGACGCCGGCAGCGGACGATTCCGGCGCCGTCGAGCTCGGGATGAGGTTCAGCGCCACCCGTGACGGCTACATCAGCGGAGTCCGCTTCTACAAGGGGACCGGCAACGGCGGCACCCATGTCGGGTCGCTGTGGAGCGCCAGCGGCGCTCTCCTGGCCCGGGTCACCTTCGAGGCCGAGACCGCGACCGGATGGCAGAAGGCGACCTTCCCGACGGGGGTGGCGGTCTCCGCCGGAGAGACCTACGTCGTGTCGTACACGGCGCCGCAAGGTAGGTACGCCGTCCAGAAGAACGCCTTCTACGACGCGCCGCGCGTCTCCGAGCCGTTGCGGGTCGCAGGAGGCTACGGCGCGCAGCCGGCTGGGGTCTACGGGGCTACGGGGCAGTTCCCCGCCAGCGTTTACCAGAGCTCGAACTACTACGTCGATCCGGTCTTCGTGCTGGTCGACGACTCGCCGCTCCAGTTGAGTGGCCAGTGGCCGCTCCCCGGATCCTCCAGCGTCCCGATCGGAACGACCGTCCAGGCGACCTACTCCAAGCCCATCGTCGCGGGCTCGGCAGGGATCACCGTGACCGACGCCAACGGCCAGAGGGTGACCGGTAGCACCACCTACGACGCCACGTCCCGCACCCTCACCTTCACGCCGTCGGCCCCGCTCCCCGGCTTCGTGAAGTACCAGGTGGCGGTGGTCGGAACGGACCAGGTCGGCCACTCCGTCACGGGCGGCACCTGGAGCTTCACCACCGCGAAGCCCGCTGGCGCAGCCGGCGTCTGCCCGTGCACGCTCTTCGACGACGATGCCGTACCCGCTGTCCTGGAAGCCAACGACACGGATGCGGTCACGCTGGGCGTCCGGTTCGCGTCAAGCGCGAACGGCACCATCACGGGTGTCCGGTTCTACAAGGGAGCGGGCAACACGGGCGCGCACACGGGGGCCCTCTGGGCCATGGACGGCACCCAGCTGGCCGTCGGCACTTTCTCGGGCGAGTCCACCGCTGGGTGGCAGACCCTCACCTTCGCCACGCCGGTCCCGATCGCTCGCGACACCGAGTACATCGCTTCCTACCGGACCACGGTCGGCCGCTACTCGGTGACCCCGAGCGGGTTCCAGACGAACCTCTCCCGGGACCCGCTGCGCGTGGCCCCCGACTCGGGCGCCTACACGTACGGCACCGGGTTCCCCTCGGCGCGATCGTCGAGCAACTACATGGTCGACGTGGTCTTCGAGCGGTCCCCCGACCCCCTGACGATCGTCCGGCAGGATCCGGCGCCCGGCGCCACGGGTGTCGCGCGCGGCGCGACCATCGAGGTCGAGTTCTCGACGGCGGTCACCGGCGCGGCCAGCATGTCGGTCCGGTCGGGCGGCACGGTGATCGCCGGCAGCACGACTCAGTCCGGTGGCGGCACGGTGCTCACCTTCGTCCCCGCCGATGCCCTGCCGGCCGACGCCGACATCACCGTCGGGCTGTCGGGGGTGTCCTCCGCCGGAGGCGCCACGCTTCCTGACCAGTCCTGGATGTTCCACACCCGATCGAACGAGGACCCGGAGACCCTCTTCACCGGCCAGTTGCCGGCCACGGCGGCCGCGAACGACGGTGCCCCGGTCGAACTGGGCACGGTGATCGTGCCTGCCGTGGACGGCCGGATCACCGGCGTCCGCTTCTACAAGGGGGCCGGCAACGACGGTATCCACACCGGCTCGCTGTGGAGCGCCTCCGGCCAGCGGCTCGCGACGGTGACCTTCCAGGGCGAGAGCGCCACGGGTTGGCAGACCGCCCTGTTCTCGACGCCGGTCGACGTCACGGCCGGGACCACGTACATCGCGTCCTACTACGCGCCGCAGGGCCACTACGCCTTCACGTCAGGCTTCTTCGCCCAGCCGCTGGTGAGCGGGAACCTGACCGCTCCCGCCAGCAACAACGGCCGCTACCTCTACGCCGCCGGCGGCGGCTTTCCCGCATACTCCTACAACTCGGCCAGCTACTTCGTCGATGCCCTCTTCGTCTCCGGCGCCACTCCGCCGGCACCGACCCCGACGATCTCGCTGGCCTCGACCACGCCGGCCAGCGGAGCGGTGGACGTCCCCACCTCGACGACTCCCAGCGCGCGGTTCTCGACGCCGATCCGCACCACGGGCTGGGCGATGACCCTCAGCCAGGGCACCAGCGCCGTGGCCGGAGCCGCGGCGCTGTCGACTGACGGCACCACCCTGACGTTCACGCCGAGCGCGGCGCTGGCGTCTGGCGCCACCTACACGGTGACGTTGACGGGGGTCACGTCGACCGATGGAGCCACGCTGGGGACGAGCACCTGGACCTTCACGACCACGCCTCCGACGACGCACACGATGTTCGGCAGCACGACACCCGCCACGACGTCGCTCTCGACGTTGGCGACCGAGGTCGCGACGCTCTTCCGGCCGTCGGTCGACGGCCGGGTCACCGCGATCCGCTTCTACAAGGCGACCGCCAACACGGGTACGCACACCGGGTCGATCTGGACGACCGGCGGTCAGCGTCTCGGCACCGTCACCTTCACCGGCGAGACCGCGTCGGGCTGGCAGACCGCCACACTCTCCACCCCGGTGGCGGTGACGGCAGGCAGCACCTACCTGGTCTCCTACTACGCCCCTCGAGGGCGCTACTCCACGACCTCGGGTTTCTTCAACACAGCCTTCACCGCGGGTCCCCTGACCGCGCCGGCGCACACGATCGCCAGCCCCAACGGTCGTTACCGGCTCTTCAGCTCGGGCTTGCCGAACCTGTCCGGCTCGGGCACCAACTACTTCGTCGACGTCGTCCTGACCGTCCCCTGAGCGAGCCCGTCCTCGGGCCGAGGTCCACAGGACCTTGGCCCCTCGCTCGGTCCCCAAGTTGTGGTAACCCGGGCCCGTGCCCCAGCGGCCGGGCGGGTGGCCGGATCGAATGGTGGAACCAACCGGAAAGGGAGCAGCGCAATGACGAGGAAGCGAGCGCTCGGCGTAGCCGTGGTCGGCGCGGGCTACTGGGGGCCCAACCTGATCCGCAACTTCGCCAGCAGCGGCGACTGGGCACTCCGTGCGGTGTGCGACCTGGACCTGGACCGGGCGAGGGCCGCGGTGGCCGGACGCGGCGAGGTGGCGGTGGTCACCGACCTCGAGGAGGTGCTGTCCCGGACGGACGTCGACGCGGTTGCGATCGCGACCCCGGCCCGAACCCACCGAGCGATCGCCGAACGTGCGCTCGCGGCCGGCAAGCACGTCCTTGTGGAGAAGCCGTTGGCCGACACGCCCGCGGCGGGCGCGGCGATGGTCCGCCTCGCCGCCGAGCGCGGCCTGGTCTTGATGGCCGACCACACCTACTGCTACACCCCAGCGGTCCTCAAGATTCGCGAGCTCGTCGCCTCCGGCGCGCTGGGGAAGGTGCTGTTCGTGGACTCGGTCCGGATCAACCTCGGGCTCGTGCAGCCGGACGTCGACGTCTTCTGGGACCTCGCCCCCCACGATCTCTCCATCCTCGACTTCGTGCTGCCCGGCGGCCTGCGGCCGGAGGGCGTCGCCGCCCAAGGGGCGGACCCGATCGGTGCTGGCAAGGACTGCGTCGGCTACCTCAGCCTCCCGCTGGGAGACGGCGTGATGGCCCACGTCCACGTGAACTGGCTGAGCCCGACCAAGATCCGCCAGATGGTCATTGGTGGCTCCGAGCGGACTCTGGTCTGGGACGACCTCAACCCGCAGCAACGTCTCAGCGTCTACGACCGCGGGGTAGACCTCACGCAGCAGGCGGTCGACAGCATCGACCGCGCGGGTGCGACGGTCTCCTACAGGCTGGGCGATACCTGGGCCCCTGCCTTACCCGAGCGGGAGGCGCTGGCGTCGATGGTCGCCGAGTTCGCGGGGAGCATCCGGGAGCGCCGCGCCCCACTCACCGACGGGGAGGCGGGTCTGCGCGTCCTTGGCGTACTGCGCGCCTGTGACCGGAGTCGTGCCGCAGGGGGAACCCTCGTATCCGTCGCGGCCCCGGACCCAGCCCCGCTCGAGGAGGTCGGCGCATGAGTGCCCTCCAAGGTGCCCGCGTGCTGGTGACCGGCGGAGCCGGCACCATCGGATCGACGCTGGTCGACCAGTTGGTCGACGCTGGCGCCTCGGACGTCGTCGTCCTCGACAACCTGGTCCGTGGGCGGCTGGCGAATCTGGATGCCGCCCGCGCCACGGGGAAGGTCAGGCTCGTCGAGGGCGACGTCGTCGACCGCGACCTGGTGCACGACCTGACCCGCGGTCGGGACCTCGTCTACCACCAGGCCGCGATCCGGATCACCCAGTGCGCGGAAGAACCCCGGCTGGCCCTCGAGGTGCTGGTCGACGGTACATTCAACGTCGTCGAGGCGGCGGCGGCCGCGGGCGTCGACAAGATCGTCGCGGCCTCTTCCGCGTCCGTCTATGGGATGGCAGAGGTGTTCCCGACCACGGAACGTCACCACCACCACAACAATGACACCTTCTACGGTGCGGCGAAGTCTTTCAACGAGGGGATGCTGCGCAGCTTCCGCGCGATGAGCGGCCTCGACTACGTCGCGCTTCGCTACTTCAATGTGTACGGGCCGCGGATGGACGTCCACGGTCTCTACACCGAAGTGCTGGTGCGCTGGATGGAGCGGATCGCCGACGGTCAGCCGCCGCTGATCTTCGGCGACGGTGCCCAGACGATGGACTTCGTCCACACCCGGGACATCGCGCGCGCGAACGTGCTCGCGGCGCTCGCCCCCGTGCGCGAGGGTGTCTACAACATCGCGAGCGGGGCGGAGACCAGCCTGGCCGAGCTGGCTTCGGCCCTGCTGCGGGCGATGGACTCCGACCTCTCCGTCGAGCACGGCCCCGAGCGTGCGGTCAACGGCGTGGTCAGACGACTTGCCGATGTCGAGGCCGCGCGCCGCGACCTCGGGTTCACCGCGGAGATCGGGCTCGAGGAAGGCCTTCGCGAGTTGGTGGACTGGTGGCGGCCGCTGCGCGCGGAGATCGCAGAAGGACGTCGGCTAGCGGGAGTGGTCTCGTGAAACGCATCAACGTGATGCAGCCGTGGTTGGGCGAGGACGAGATCGCCGCGGTCACCGACGTGCTCCGGTCCGGCTGGGTGGCGCAGGGGCCGAGGGTCGCGGAGTTCGAACGCCGCTTCGCCGACATGCAGGACGCTCATCACGCGGTGGCGACGTCAAGTTGTACGTCGGCGCTGCACCTGGCCCTCGTCGTGGCGGGGGTCCGCCCTGGGTCTCACGTGGTGGTCCCGTCCTACTCGTTCATCGCGACGAGCAACGCCCCCACGTACGTAGGCGCCTCGCCGATCTTCGCCGACGTCGACCCCGTCACGGGGAATATCACCGCCGAGACCATCGCTGCGGCGCTCACGCCCGAGACGACGGCCGTGATCGCGGTGGACCAAGGTGGGGTGCCGGTCGACCTGGACCCCATCAAGGCGCTCTGCGAGCCGATGGCCATCACGGTGATCGAGGACGCCGCCTGTGCCGCCGGGTCCGTCTACCGCGGCCGCCCGGTCGGAGCGGGCGCCGAGGTGGCCGCATGGTCGTTCCACCCTCGCAAGATCCTCACCACCGGCGAGGGCGGCATGCTGACCTCGACCAACGCCGCCTGGGCTCTGCGTGCTCGGCGGTTGCGGGAGCATGCGATGTCGGCGTCCGCGGCGTCGCGCCACGCGGAGGTACTCTCGGGGCCCGAGGAGTATGCGGAGGTGGGTTTCAACTATCGGATGACCGACCTCCAGGCAGCCGTCGGTCTGGTCCAGATCGAACGCCTTGGCGAGGTGGTGCGACGTCGCCGCGAGCTGGCCGCCGCCTATTCCAAGGAGATCGCGGAGATCGATGGTCTCCGGGCTGTCGAGGATCCCTCGTACGGAACCACCAACTACCAGTCGTACTGGGTGGAGGTGCGCGAGGACTACCCGGTGAGCAGGGACGGGCTGCTCGGCGCGCTGGCGAGGGCAGGGGTCTCCGCTCGTCGGGGGATCATGGCGGCACACCTCGAGCCCGCGTACGCCGATCACCGCGGCGTGGTAGTCCCGTTGCCGGCCACCGAACGCTTGACCCGCAACACGCTCATCCTCCCGCTCTACCACCAGTTGCTCGCCTCCGAGCAACAGCGGGTGATCGACGTTCTCCGAGACCCGGCGCCGAGTTGATGACGGGCCCGCTCCTTGTCGCCGGCGGCTGACTCGCTCGGGAGATCCTCGCCGCAGGCGACAGGTGGGCCTTTCCGGCGACTACCTCGGCGTTGCCGAATCGGTGCGGGAGCGGGTCGAGATCGGTGGCGAGTCGGTTCTGGTGTTGGGTACCGCGCTGCTGAACGATCTCCCGGCCGTCGAGCTCTGGGGCGGTGTGCCGGCACGGCCGCTGGGGGGACCGCGGGAACTGACCGAGTGGCTGGCTGTCTTGACGCTTCAGCGCACGACCGCTGGCGACCAGGCCTGCTCGATCAGCAGCTGCGGCGTCGCGTCGGCAGTGGTGTCGAGCGACCAGACGTCGGTGACCCCCGCCTCGTCGTCGCGCGGCAGGCCGTAGAGGATCGTGTCGTCGTCGAGCCACTCCGCCTGGTCGTCGACGTTGGCGGTCTCGCCCTTGAGCACGGTCTCCTCGTCGGTGGCCAGGTCCAGGACCGCGAAGGACCAGTGGGTTCCGGACGCCGTGTCGCCGACCTTGTACGCGATGCGGGCGCCGTCCGGGGACACCGATGGGCACTCCGCGTTCTGGCGCAGTGAGGTGAGCGTCCGCGCCTCGAGGTCGCCCCGGACCAGCCAGGTGTGGTCGCCGGTAGCGACGGTGGCATAGAAGGCGTTGTCGTCGGCGAAGGTGACGCCCCAGATGTTCCGGTCCCGGGGATGCACTTCCTTGCCGTCCAGGATCAGGGTGAACCTCTCCAGGTTGCCGTACCCCCCGCCGCCGACCTTGCGGATCTCGGTCGCTGTCGAGAAGCCCTCCTGCATGTAGGAGTGGCCCGCCACGAAGGTGGTCGTTGCGATCAGCGATCCGTCCGGCGAGATCCGGGTGCGGCTCGGCATCCCGGGCAGTGCGACCGAGCTCGACTCGTTCAGGTCGGCGTCCAGTTCGACCAGGCGGTAGCGGGTGACCACGCCGCGCAGCGTGCGCAGGCACGACACCGTGTCGGGAACGACATAGGCACGGTCGCATGCGACGTCGCTGATCTTTCGCGCGCCACCGGGGTCGGCGAGGGGAACCGAGGCGAGCAGCCCGTAACTGTTGTCGACCCCGGTGTGCCGGAAGTAGATGCGCGGAGCGTCAGGGTCCGCGGACCCTGACGCGACTGCCACGTCCGGAGGTGCGGAGTGCCGCTCGTCGAACCGGTGGGCCGCTTGGGCTACGACGCCGATGGAGACGAGAGCAACCGTGACCGCGATTCCGACGAACACGGCCACGCGGTGGTCGTTGAGCCATCGGCGTGGGCCGTCCTGGTTGCTGCCTACCGCTCGGTCCCGGTTCACCGGCCAACTCTGGCACGGTCGACGCCGGTCATGGCGAGGAATGCGCCGGGAATGATGAGGGCCAGCAAGGTCGCGACGACCAGAATCGCGGTCGCCGGACCGAGCACAGCCCAGGCGAGCCCGAACCCGAACGCCGCGAACATCCGCGTGACGGCGACGACGCTCTGCGCAGCCGCGATGCCGGTCGCCTGCGCCTCCGGCGGGGCGACGGTGCCGGCGACAGCGGCCAGCACGCCGTCGGTGGCAGCGTAGAAAAGCCCGAGGAACCCGAGGACGAGCAGCGTGGCGGCAGCGGCCCCGAGCGGCGCTACGGTTGCCAGGTACGCCGCCATCAGCGCCGTGTGGCCCAGCGCCATCGTCCGTGCCCGGCCGTACCGATCGGCGAGCCTGCCGACAGGGATGGCGAGCGCCAGGTAGGCGGCGCTGGTGCCGACGTAGAGCAGAGGGAACCAGTGCAGGGCGAACCCGCCGCTGTCGAGCAGGGCGAGGTATACGAATCCATCGCCGACGGTCAGGAGACCCAGCGCGCCGGCCGTGACGAGCACGCGAGGCATGCCCGGGGCGAGCAGGCTGCGCCACCTAAAGCCGGACCCGGCGGGTGACTCCGCCGCGCCGGCTCTAGCCGAGCCGTCCGTCGGGTCCTCGACGAAGAGACCGAGCAGAGCAAGCCCCACGATGGCGAACGCGAGCGACACCACCATGACGGTCCGGTACCCGTCGGGGATCCACCACAGGATCGCGAACGCCAGGAGAGGGCCGATCACAGCGCCCGTCGTGTCGAGGGTGCGATGGACGCCGAAGGCGTAGCCGGTCTGGGACGGCGGACTGGCGGCGACGATCAAGGCGTCGCGGGGCGCGGTGCGGATGCCCTTGCCGACCCTGTCCGCGGTGATGACCGCCGCAATGGCACCGAGGCCCCCGGCGGCCAGGAAGCCGACCCGCGCGAGAGCGCTGACCCCGTAGCCGAGGAAGGCGACCCACTTGGGATGGCCCGAGCGGTCCGAGAGCCAGCCGCCGCCGATGCGCGCCAGCACGCTGACACCCTGGTAGAGGCCCTCGACCACGCCGTACGCCGCGGTGGAGAGACCGAGGCCGACGGTGAGGAAGAGGGGGAGCACCGCGGCGACGGACTCCGACGAGATGTCGGTCAGCATGCTGACCACGCCGAGCGTGACCACCACGGGGGCGACGCGTCGCTTCGCGTCGGGCGCGCTGCCGGGCGAGGACCCAGGTCGGTCCCGGACGGAGACGTACATCAGGCCGCCCTGGCGGTCAGGGTGGCGAACACCGTGTAGTGCTCGGCCTCGGGACCGGCGGTGACCACAACGCTGCTCTCCTTCCACGCGAATCCGGCCGACTCGGCGCCGGGCACGCTTGCCGAGGGCACCTCGTGGAAGCGATACCGGCCGAGGTGCTCCCGGTAGAAGGCCAGCACCTTGTTCGCGCCGGCGCCGGTGGCCACCAGGCTGACCTGGACCCGGGTGCCCTCGCTGCTGAGGCTGCTGGAGATCACCTGGGTGCCGGGGACGCGGGGGAGGATCTGGTGCGGGAATGAGCCCACCAACCTCCCGTAGCTGGCACCGTCCGCGGGAACCCGGGCCAGGACCGGTTCGGGGGCGTTCCGCTCCTGTTCGGCCACCACCTCGCCGGGCTTGCCGGTCGGCTCCGCCGACGGCGCGGGCTCGATGCCTGCGTTGCCGGTCGCGGTGCCGTCAGCCGCCCCACCGCTACCCAAGCCGTCCGCGTCGGTCGCCAGGGGAACCGGTGCGGACCCCTGGGCCGAGCTGGGGGTGTCGCTCGCCCCGACGGAGCTCTCCGTACCGTGCGCCGACCCGGGCTGCGCAGGTGGCGCACTCGCACTGCTGTCGTTGGGGCCACCCACTGCGGCGAGAACGGCTATCGCCGCCACCAGCAGCCCGGTCGCCAGAAGCGGCCCACCTCGCATGCCCCCTCCTCGCCGTCTGTGCCCTCTCGAGCCACGCTCCCCGCCGCTACGAACCTAGGAACGGGGGGCTCGAGTACCGGGTCGACTGGGTTGCAGTTACCCAATCGGGGTGACGAGGCGCGCGGCCGTATGCGGTGGGGTTCGTATAACGCGCTGGGCGTTGGCCGCGCGGGGCAGCGCTGACCGGTCGGCACCCATGGGGGGAGGCGCGTGCCGCCTCCCCTCCGAGCAGGCGTCGACGGAAGGAGGGCCGATGCCGGATCTGGCCGGACATCCGCCGCCCTCCAGCGGGCAGGGTGGGGCGACTTCGCTGGAGGTCGTCGTCGTCTCCGATCAGGCACTGATCGCCGAGGCCGTGGCCGCCGCACTGCGCGCCACTGGGCTTGAGGCCAACGCCGAGGGGTGGGCTGCGGTCCTTCCCGCGGGGACGGTCCAGGGTCGGCAACTGCTGCCGGTCGGGATCGCCTTGATCGAGAGCGACCACACCGACATGCTCACCTCGATCCGCGAGCTGGTGGAGAGGGGCGGGGTGACGCGCTGGATCGTGCTCACCGCCGTGCCGCCCGGCCCGCTCTGGGGTGCGGCGCTCGAGGCCGGCGCCACGCTGGTGATGCCCCGATCCAGCTCGCTCGACCAGGTGGTGGCGGCCGCGCGGGGCGTCGCCAGCGGGGGTCGGCTTCGGGAGGTCGAGGACGCCGGACTTCGAAGTGCGTGGGAGCGCGCCCGCGGAGAGCGGGAGCAACTGCTTGAGGCGTTCGCCAGCCTCACCCGCAGCGAGCGTGAGGTCCTTGACCAGCTCTACGCCGGCCGCACCGTGCAGGAGATCGCCGACTCGCGCGATGTCGCGGTGGTCACCGTCCGCCACCAGGTGCGGTCGGTGCTGCGCAAGCTCGGGGTCTCGTCCCAACTGGCGGCCGTCGCGCGCTATGCCCGCCTCCGGGAGGGCGGACCCGGCGCTTCCGGCACCGCAGGCGGAACCGGAACTGGGTCGTCCTAGGAGACCGCGCCGTTGGGGGACGGCGGGGCCCACCCGACCTGTCGGGCCAGGCCGACCGCCGCGAGCTGCGAGGTCACCTCCAGCTTCGCCAGGATCGCCTTGACCTGGGTCCGCACCGTCGCCTCGGAGACCACGCTGGACCGGGCGATCTCCCGCACCGGGTGGCCGGCGATCAGCTGGCCGAGCACCTCCCGCTCGCGCGGGGTGAGACGCTCCAGCCGCTCGCGCAGCTCGTGCTCCTGCTGCCGCTGCTCGGACCAGAGGCTGATCAGCTCCTCGCGCTCGGAGGCGTCCAT
The DNA here is from genome assembly GCF_004919105.1 of Nocardioides sp. GY 10113. Lineage (GTDB taxonomy): Bacteria > Actinomycetota > Actinomycetes > Propionibacteriales > Nocardioidaceae > Nocardioides. Next base: position 16,440 of record NZ_STGK01000014.1, on the reverse strand, counting down.
CACCGGCAGCCCCTGGCAGATCTTGCGGACCACCGACAGGATCTCGTTGAGCGGCTGGGTCTTGGGGATGGCCTTGCGGGCGCCCTGGCGCACGCAGTCGCCCCACCGCGAGCGGTCCGTCGAGGCGGTCAGCACGACGACGTTGGCCCCGGTGCGCGCGATCGGGTTGATCAGGCGCGCGCCGTCGCCGAGGTCGCCGAGATCCAGGTCCAGCAGAACCACGCGAGGCTGGTAGCGGGTGACGCCGGCGAGGAGCTGGCTCGGGGTCATGTTGGCCGCCGGCACCCGCCGGACGTCGTACCCCTCCATGTTGAGGCTCAGCTCGAGGGACTCAGCGAAGAGGACGTGGTCGTCGACGATCAGCACCCGCGGGCGACGGTTGGTGCCGTTGTTGCCGATCACGAGGCCTCCTCGAAGGTGCCGGCCTGGTGCAGTGCCAGTTCCGGAAGGTCGGTGAGCTGGTCGAGCTCGCCCCGCGTGCCCCGGCTCGCGCGGCCGTTGGTGCCGCGGACCCGGTCAGGCCCCGTGTCGGAGCCACCCAGCAGGCGCACCACGAAGGTCGCGCCCACCTCGGCCGGCGCCACCTCGAGGGAGCCACCGCAGCGCTCCACCCGGGTGCGGGCCACGTTCAGGCCGATGCCCTGGCCCTTCGAGGACGGGCCGCGCTCGCCCCAGGTGAAGGAGCGCTCGCCGATCTCGGGGGCGATGCCCGGGCCGTCGTCGGAGACGACGACCTCGGTCGACCCGGCCACCTCGCGGGCGAGCACGGTGGTGGTCGCCCCGGGCGCGTGCTTGCGGGAGTTGTCGAGCAGGATGTTGAGCGCCTCGGTGATGGCGTCGGCGTCCCCGGTCGCGGAGACACCTGACGGCTTCCACCGGATCTCGCGCCCCAGGGCCTGCTGCGCCGAGACCAGCGGGCGGATCAGGGTGTCCAGATCGACCGCAGTGGCTGTGCGGCCGCCCTGATCGGCGCTGTCGGAGCCGTCGAGGGTGCCGTCCGGCGCGCCTGGTGCCGCGCCCTCGTCCGCCGTGCCCGCCAGGATCCGCGCCAGTCGCGCGGACTCCCGGTCCAGCATCTCCTCGAGGCGGGACCGGTACTGCTCGGACAGGTCGTCGCTGCTGCGGATCAGGTTGGACGCGCAGGCGATGCCGGCGACCGTGTTGGTGATCTCGTGCAGGCGGGAGCGCTGGTCCATCTGGTCCTCCTCGAGCCGGGCGAGCTGGCTGCCCAGCGACTCGAGCCACTCCTCGTGGCGCTGGATCTCCAGGCGCAGGCCGGCGAGGCTGCCGCAGACGACGAGGATGCCGCCGAGGTTCGTCAGCACCAGGGCGGTCGCGGTGGCGCCGGGGACGTCGACCAGGCCGGCCACCCGGCCCGTCGCGAGTGCCACGAAGCCGACGCCGATCCGGTGCGTCACCCAGGGGTGCACCGGCGAGGTGCTGCGCACCAGGGTGGCCGCCGAGAACGTCCACAGCGCGATCGTCAGAGCGCCGATCCCCACTGCCGGAAGCCACTCGGGCGGGGCGGGGGAGGTCGTGTCGATCAGCGAGTGCAGGAAGGCGACGGTCAGCCCGATCAGCGTGCCGGTGGCGAGCGGGTCCACCCGGCAGGTCCGGCTACGACTCAGGTACGCCGCCACGGCCACCGCGATCGCGATGTCGAGGTTGAGCATGAGGGTCCAGACGGGCTGAAGAATCTCCCCGGAACCGCTCAGCTGGATCATGGCCACGCCGATCGACTCGGTGCCGTAGATCGCCATGCCGAGCGAGGTCCATGCGAGGACCTGGAGCCGGCTGACCCGGTACTGGAAGTAGACGACGACCGCGGAGGCCGCGCACAGCGACGCCACCACGACCTGGGCGACCGTCGTCGCCTGGTTCACGGCCAGTGCGTCTGGTGCGGTGAGTTGGAAAAATAGCTGTGGTGCTGCTGTCACCAGGAGTACCAGCGCGGTCGCCGGCCAGCCCCAGATGCCAGGTGGCAATGGGTTGCGCATATGACATCCCTTTTCCTGGACGGCGAACCGTCCAGGCGTCCCCGTTTGTGTGATCCCGTGTCCCCGAGTCCACGTCCCCTACGCCGCGGGCGACCCCGTGGGGTCAACCGCAACTGCAGACGGCCTGTGTGCCGCCCTCGTTCCCAGCAACCTGCGCGCGACAGTCCCTTGTCCCGTTGCGGCGAGTCGAGCGAAACCGACCCATCCGTCGAGGCTTCCCGAGTGCCTCGCTGGCGAACCTAGGGTCCCGTTTCACCGCGTCTCCACCGCGACCGCGACGCTATACCAGATATTGAGGACGGGGGAAGAGATGGACACGGTCGGTCTTAGTAAAGACTCGCGACGGGGCCTTGCTGGGGGCGTGCGCTGGTCGCCGGGGCGTCCGCCGACGGGGTGGCGGCAGACGCACAGATCGAGGTGTCGTACCACGTCACAGGGGGGCGTGTGACGCCGTCGGCACCTGGACCCGTCCCGGCGACCAGGGGGGCTCGCGCCCAGGAACCACCTTCTGGTCTGGGCAGGGTGCTGACATCGCCAAACTGTGGGAAGTCGAGGGCGCCCGGTGACGGTTGGGAGGTGGTGGGTGCGCGCGGCTAGGGTCCACGCCTGTGAGCAAGCCGCTGACCGAGCTGACCGTGGTCGCCACCGAGCGACTGACCCCCTCCATGGTGAGGCTGCGGTTCCGTGCTGACGACCTGTCAGCCTTCGCGGGGAGCGCCCACACCGACCGGTACGTGAAGCTGGTCTTCGGCGACCCGGCCGAGCTCGCCGCCGGTGGGCGCCCCGTGATGCGCACCTACACCGCCCTGGAGCCGGACGTCGAGGCCGGCACGCTCTCCATCGACTTCGTGGTGCACGGCGACGAGGGCGTGGCCGGCCCGTGGGCGGCGGCCGCGCAGCCCGGCGACACGATCACCGTCCGCGGCCCCGGCGGCGCCTACGCGCCCGACCCCGACGCCGACTGGCACCTGCTCGCCGGCGACGAGGCCGCGCTCCCGGCGATCCGTCAGGCGCTGACCGCGCTGCCCGCGGAGGCGGTCGGACACGTCGTGATCGAGGTGGCCGACGCCGACCACGAGCAGCCGCTGCACGCCCCTGCGGGGATCGGCGTGACCTGGCTGCACCGCTCGGCCGGCGGCGGTCGGGCCGCACTGGTCGACGCGGTGCGGTCGCTGGAGTGGCTGCCGGGCCGCGTGCACGCCTTCGTGCACGGCGAGGCGCAGGCAGTGATGCACGGCATCCGCCCCTACCTGCTGACCGAGCGCGGCGTGCCGCGGGCCGACGCCTCGGTGTCGGGCTACTGGCGCGTCGGGCGCACCGAGGAGTCGTTCCGGCAGTGGAAGGCCGACCTCGCGGCTGCCGAGAGCGCGAACGAGCCCACCGACACGAGCGCCGAGGAGGCCTCCCGATGACCCCCACCCGCCTGTTCCGTCGTGTCGCGATCGCCGAGGTGGTCACCTGGGCACTGCTGCTGTTCGGCATGTACCTCAAGTACGGCAGCGAGACCACCGAGCTGGGCGTGCGGGTCTTCGGCATGCTGCACGGCGTGGTCTTCGTGGCCTACGTCGTGACGACCGTGCTGGTCGCGGTCGACCAGCGCTGGCGCCCGGGTCGAGCGCTGCTCGCGCTGGCCGCGGCCGTGCCGCCCTTCGCCACGCTGCCGCTGGAGTGGCGGGCCGTCAAGCGCGGCTGGCTGGCCGACACCTGGCGCCTGCGCGCCGACGCCCCGACGGGGCTGCTGGAGCGCTCCGCGGCGTGGGTCCTGCGCCGGCCGCTGCGCGGTGCCGTGGTCGGTGCCCTTGCCGTCGCCGCGCTGACCGGCGCCGCCCTGCTGGTGGGGCCGCCGACCGCCTGACCTCCGCCCGGGGCCCTGGTCCCGGCTTGCCTGGCCCGAACGGGCCAGATCGCCCCCCTCTTCTGGATCATCCCAGGTCAGAGGGGGGTTTCGCGTAGCGCAACTGCACCGCTGGCGTTCCGGTGCCGTTCATCCGGTGCACCCCGTCCGGTCGCGCATCGCCTCCAGTGTTGCCCCGCCGAGCGAATCCGCGCGGCGCCAGCACGGCCCCTTCTCGGGCGGCCACGGACCAGGAACGATGCGTGACCACCCTGCCTGTCAACGACGCGGGCGCGCCCGAGGCGACCCCGCGCCGGATCAGTCGCCGCGCCACCGGCGCCGACGCCGTCTTCGAGCACGCCGCACGTGCCGTCGGCGCCTCCGTCCTGCTCATCACCGGCGGCGTCGGCGTCTTCCTCGCCTGGCAGGCGGTGCCGACGCTGCAGCACTACGGTCTCTCCTTCCTGACCGAGGAGCGGTGGGAGCCGGAGTCGGACGTGATCGGGATCGGCGGCGTGCTCGTCGGCACGGTCTCCATCGCGGCCGTCGCGATGTGCTTCGCGTTCCCGCTCGCGCTGCTGACCGCGCTCTACATCAGCGAGTACGCCCCGGCGCGGGCCAGGGGCCTGCTGGTCTCGGTGATCGACCTGATGGCCGCCATCCCGTCGATCGTCTACGGCCTGTGGGGCTTCTTCCTGGTCATGCCGCACGCGGCCGAGCTCGCCCGCTTCCTGGAGTCGACGTTCCCGTGGGTGCCGTTCTTCGACGTGCGCGGATCCGACCCGGACGCCGCCGTCTGGGACACCAGCCGGTACGTCGCCAGCGCGTTCTGCGCGGGCATCGCGGTCGCCATGATGGTGATGCCGATGGCCTGCGCGGTGATGCGGCAGGTCTTCTCGCAGTCGCCGCCCGGCGAGCGGGAGGCCGCGCTCGCGCTGGGCGCCACGCGCTGGGGAGTGATCCGCACCGTCGTGCTGCCGTTCGGCCGCGGCGGCATCATCGGCGGGACCATGCTCGGCCTGGGCCGGGCGCTGGGCGAGACCATCGCCGTGGTCCTGATCATCTCGCCGGCCTTCGAGATCAAGTGGAACGTCCTCGAGATCGGCACCAACTCGGTCAGCGCGCTGATCGCGGTCCAGTTCGGTGACGCCAGCCCGGCGCAGCTCTCCGCGCTGCTGGCCGCCGGCTTCGTGCTGTTCCTGCTGACCCTGGTGGTCAACACCTTCGCCGCGGTGATCGTGAACCGCAGCCGCGCCGGGGACGGTGACGCATGACGACCTACCTGCCGCTGCGCGACCGCGACGACCTGGACGCGCCGCCCGCCGTGCCGCGCCGCGCCGTCGGTGCCCCGACCGCGGACGAGACCTTCGCCCGGGTGGGCGCCTGGGCGGCGGCGCTGGCGATGACCTGGCTGATCACCCAGCGGTTCCTGCCGCTGAGCGGCCTGGCCTGGTTCCTGGTCTTCCTGCTCGGCACCGGACTGATCATGACCGGCCTGCTCACCGCGATGACCTCGACGCTGGTGGAGGTACGCGACCGGCTGTCCGGGGTGGTGGTGACCGCCGGGGCGCTGGCGGTCGGTGCGGCCATCGTCTCCGCGGTGGTCTTCGTCTACGTGCGCGGTTGGCGGCCGCTGACGTACTGGACCTTCTTCACCGAGGACATGGCGGGCGTCGAGCCCAAGGCGCCGCTGGACCAGGGCGGGATCCTGCATGCGATGGTCGGGTCGGTGATCCACCTCGGCATCGGGATCTCGATCGCGCTGCCGCTCGGCATCGGCACCGCGGTCTACATGACCGAGGTCGGCGGGCGGTTCTCGCGGGTCGTCCGGACCGTCGTCGAGGCGATGACCGCGCTGCCCTCGATCGTCGCCGGCCTGTTCATCTACACCACGGTGATCCTCGCGCTCGGGCTGCCGCGCTCGGGCTTCGCCGCCGGCCTGGCGATCGCGGTGATGATGCTGCCGATCATCGCCCGCGCCGCCGACGTGGTGCTGCGCGTGGTGCCGAACAACCTCCGCGAGGCCAGCCTGGCGCTCGGCGCCAGCCGCTGGCGCACGGTGTGGCACGCCGTCCTGCCCACCGCCCGCCCCGGCCTGGCCACCGCGGTGATCCTCGGCGTCGCCCGCGGCGTGGGGGAGACCAGCCCGGTCCTGCTCACCTCCGGCGCGGCGCCGTTCCTGGTGGTCAACCCGTTCGACGGCGCGATGAACTCGCTGCCGCTCTTCGTCTACACCCAGGCCCGCAGCGGCGTCCCGATCGCGATCGAGCGCGGCTTCGGCGCGGCCGCGGTGCTGATGGTCATGGTGCTGACGCTCTTCGTGGCGGCGCGTCTGATCGCCCGCCCGCGCCGCGCGCGGCCGTCCGTCCTCCGCCGGTTGGGCCGGCTGCCCGTCGCCTGGTTCCACGCGGCGCGCCGCATGGCCCGTCGACGTACCGGGCCGGCGCCGGTCGTCCCTCCAGCCGGCGCCGCCCGCGCCACCGTCCCCCCGTCCGCACCCGCACCCGAGGTCCGCCCGTCATGAACCGCCGCCCCCTCCCACTCCTGCTCGCCGCCGCGCTGGCGGGCCTGCTCGCGCTCGCCGGCGCCGGCAGCGCCGCCGCGGTCCCGCTGGTGCAGCGGACGACGTACACGACCATCGAGGGCACCGGGTCGACCTGGTCGGAGCTGATCGTCCAGAAGTGGATCGCCGACGTCGACGCCAACGGCATGAAGGTCGTCTACACCGGCGGCGGGTCGAGCAAGGGGCGCAAGGACTTCGCCCAGTCCACCAACGACTTCGCGATCTCCGAGATCCCCTACCAGGGCGTCGACGAGAACGGGAACGCCGACAAGTCCGACCGCCCCTACGCCTACCTGCCGATCGTGGCCGGCGGCACCGCCTTCACCTACCAGCTCAAGATCGGCAACGAGCTGGTCCGCAACCTGCGGCTGTCGGGGGAGACGATCGCCAAGATCTTCACCAACCAGATCACCAACTGGAACGACCCGGCGATCGCCGAGGACAACAACGGGCGCACCTTCCCCTCGCTGGCGATCACGCCGGTGGTCCGCTCCGACGGCTCCGGCACGACGGCGCAGTTCACCACGTGGATGGACGCGCAGTACCCGAGCATCTGGCGGCCCTACTTCGGGCACTCCGGCCTCACCTCGTACTACCCGCGCAAGTCAGGGTCGCGGACGGTCGCGCAGGCGGGCTCCGACCAGGTGATGAACACCGTCAAGGGATTCGCCGGCAACGGCACCATCGGCTACGTCGAGTACTCCTACCCGGTCAACGCCAACTACCCGGTCGTGAAGGTGCTCAACAAGGCCGGCTACTTCGTGGAGCCGACCCAGTACAACACCGCGGTCGCGCTGACCAAGGCGAAGATCAACCCGAGCACGCTCACCCAGGAGCTCGACGGGGTCTACGTGAACCCCGACCCGCGGGCCTACCCGATCTCGTCGTACTCCTACATGGTCATCCCGACCTCGGCCACCGACGCCCGGATGACCACCGCCAAGCGCCAGACCCTGGCCGACTTCGTCTACTACTCGCTGTGCGCGGGCCAGACCAGCGCCGGCTCCTACGGCTACTCGCCGCTGCCGCTGAACCTGGTCCAGGCCGGGTTCGACCAGGTCGCGAAGCTGAAGAAGGCCGACCCGGAGGTCAACCTGACCGACCGGGACGTGCGCAGCTGCAACAACCCGACCTTCGACGGCACGAACCTCAGCCACAACGTGCTCGCCGACAAGGCGCCGCAGCCCGCAGCCTGCGACAAGGTCGGTGCCGGGCCGTGCGGCACCGAGACCGGCACCAACAAGCCGTCCACCGACGACACCGGTACGCCGGGGGCTGCCGACCCGGACGCGCCCGCCGCTGCCGACGCCGACGGCGGTGCCGGTGCCGGTGCCGACGACGCCGGCTCCGGGCCGGGCGTCGGTGCCGACGGGCCGGCCGCCGAGGTCGATCCGGAGACCGGCCTGCCGGCCGCTGACTCCGCCGTTCCCACCGACGCGGCCGGCGCCGCGGTCTACGCCAACCCCACGCTGGTCTCGGCACGGCCCGGGGACCAGCGGCCCTTCGGTGTGCTCGCCGTCCTCCAGCTGTTCGCGCTCGTGCTGGTGCCCGGGCTGGTCGTCGCGGTGCTCCACCGGCGTCGGGGAGGCCGTCCGTGAACCGCACCCGCGCCCTCGTCGGCGCCACGCTCGGCGGGCTGCTCTCCCTCGTCGTCCTCGCGCCGGCCCCGGCGCCCCGGGCCGACGCGGTGGCCCCGCTGGTCGCCGCCGCACCCGACTCCACCTCCGACGCCGCGAGCGGCACCTACCGGGCCACCCGCTCGCTGGAGCGGACCATGGTCGAGGCGACCGGTGAGAAGACGGTCGGCTCGTACTCGATGACGGTCAGCGCCGACCACACCACCAACCTGCGCGGCCGCGAGCGGATCCGGATCTCCTGGACCGGCGCCCCGCCCAGCGGCGGCCGGGCCAGCAACCCGTACGGCGAGAAGGGGCTGGCCCAGGAGTACCCGGTGGTGGTGCTGCAGTGCCGCGGCACCGACGACCCTGAGCTGCCCGCCGACGAGCAGCTGAGCAGGCAGACCTGCTGGACGTCGTCGTACTTCCAGCGCTCGCAGGTGCTGACCTCGCCGAGCGCCGCGCTGTGGACCGTCGACCGCTACGCCGCCGACGCCGACGTCGAGCGGCTCTCCGGCCTGGCGGACGTCCCCGAGGACGCCTGCACCACGGTCCGCGACTCCACCAGCTTCTACAGCCACCTGACCCCCTTCGTGGCGGCGTCGGGCGCGGTCTTCCCCGCCTGCGACCGCGACACCATGCCGCCCGAGGCCGCCGTCGGCGCGGCGTTCCCCGCGGCAGAGGTCGCCGCGTTCTCCGACGCCGACGGCGCCGGCTCGGTCGACTTCGAGGTCCGCTCCGCGGTCGAGAACGAGTCGCTCGGCTGCTCCGCGGAGGTCGCGTGCTCGATCGTCGTGGTGCCGATCGCGGGCCTGAGCTGCGGGGCGTCGTCCGACCCCGTCGGCACGGTCGACAGGAACTGCCGGCAGTACGGCGAGTTCGCCTCCGGCAGCAGCAACTTCGCCGGCCTCGGCATCGACGAGGCGGTCGGCCCGGCGCTGTGGTGGTCGGAGTCCAACTGGCGCCACCGGTTCTCGATCCCGATCACCTTCGGGCTGGCGCCGGACGCGTGCGACGTGCTCGACCCGCGGGCGCCGGTCGGCTTCTCCGGCTCCGAGCTGATGGCCCAGGCGGCGCTGCAGTGGGCGCCGGCCTACTGCCTGAACCGGAAGCGGTTCAAGTTCCAGCTCAACCAGATGCCCGACCAGACCGGGTGGAACCTGATGGAGAAGGGCGAGACGGCGGCGGCCTTCGTCTCGGGGCGCAAGGACCAGGTCGGGGACGACCCGGTCGGCTACGCGCCCACCGCGGTCACCGGGTTCGCGATCGGCTACGTCGCCGACAGGCCCGACAACGGCGGCGAGGTGCCCCGGCTCAACCTCAACCCGCGGCTGCTGGCCAAGCTGCTCACCCAGAGCTACCCGGGCTCGGCGCTCGGCCGGGGCCACCCGGGGCTCGAGGAGAACCCGCTCTCCCTGCTCAGCGACCCGGAGTTCATCAAGCTCAACCCGGGGCTGAGCCAGCGCGACACCGAGGCGGCGGCGACGCTGCTCTCGCTGTCCAACTCCTCGGACCAGGTCGAGCAGCTGACGGCGTACATCGCCGCCGACGCCGACGCGACGGCGTTCGTCGACGGCGACGCCGACCCGTGGGGGATGACCGTCAACCCGTCGTACGAGGGGCTGGCGCTGCCGACCGCGGAGTGGCCGCTGCTCGACACCTACACGCCCGAGACGCAGGACCCGTGCCGTCAGGCCAACCCGTCGGTCTACCTGACGCAGCTGGCCGCGCCGGTGACCACGCTGCGGAAGATCTCCGACGCGCTGATCGACTCCTGGCCCAACGTGCAGACCCGGTGCGACGCCGACCTGACGTCGGTGGCCGGGTGGAAGGTCGGCCGGATCGACCGCCAGTCCTACGGCGCGCGGTTCATGCTCGGCCTGGTCAGCCTCGGCGACGCCGAGCGCTACGGGCTGCGCACCGCCTCGCTGGCCACCGCGAAGGGCACCTACGTCGCGCCCACCCAGGGGTCCCTGGCCGCGGCGATCGGGATCTCGGCCCAGGCCGACGGCGACGACTACGGACCGTTCGCCCTCGACCCGGCCGACGTGCGCGCCGCACGCGCCGCCTACCCGGGCACCCAGGTCGTCCACACCGCGGCCCGGATGACCGGCATGGAGGCCGACGAGGCCGCCACGGTCGCCTCCTTCATCCGGATCGCGGTCTCCGAGGGCCAGCGGGTCGGTCGCGACAACGGCGACCTGCCCGAGGGCTACCTCCCCATCGTCAGGACGGGGGTCACCGCGAAGCTGTGGCGGGCGGCCCAGCGGGTCGCCGACGCCGTCGAGGCACAGGAGGTGCCGAGCGAACCCGAGCCCGACGAGCCCGCCGAGGAGGAGCCGTCGGCGACCCCCGACCCGGGCCCGGCGACCGTGGCGCCGGCACCGCCGGCGGTCGAGGAGCCGGCCGAGCCCACCCCGCCCGCCACGCCGGGCGAGAAGGGCAGGAAGGGCAAGCGAACCCCGCCCGAGGAGACCGTCGTCGCCACCGAGGCGGCCAGCTCCACGACCGCGTTCGCGATGCTGCCGACCCTGCTGGTCCTGGGCCTGCTGGCGGCCGCGGCGTCGCTGGTCACCCGGCTGGTCGGGACGCGGCGAGGAGGTCGACCGTGACCGCCACCGCACCGCCGCCCGCCACCTCACCGGTGCCGCCCGCGCCGGCTGGGACCTCCGCGCCGACGGCGACCGCGCCGACCGCGCCGACCGCGCCGGCGGCCGGCGGGCCCGGGAAGGGCCGCCGCGGCCAGCGAGCCGCCCGGCCCGAGCGCCCGCCCCGGCCACCACGACCGGAGCCGAGCGCCGGCAACCTCGCGGCCAGCACCTCGCTGACCGTGCTCGCGGTGCTGTGCCTGTGGCTGCTGGTGCACCTGCTGTTCCTCGGCACCGTCTCGCACGACCGGGCTCAAGCGCTGCTCCACAGCGACTTCCGTGCCCAGCTCGCCGGGGCCACCGCACCGGTCGGGCCCGTCGTACCGGCGGGCGAGCCGGTGGCGCTGCTCCGGATCCCCGCCATCGGCGTGCAGGAGGTGGTCGTCGAGGGCACCGCCGCGGGGGACCTGTTCGCGGGGCCGGGGCACCGGCGCAACACCGTGCTGCCCGGGCAGGTCGGCACCTCGCTCGTCTACGGCCGCTCGGTGACCTACGGCGCGCCGTTCGAGCGCCTCGCCGAGCTCGCCCCCGGCGACCTGGTCGAGGTGACGACCGCCCAGGGGAAGCGCAACCTCCGCGTGCTCGGGGTACGTCGCGACGGCGACCCGCTCCCGCAGCCGGCCGCGTCGGGCGCCGCGCGCCTGACGCTGGTCACGGCGGCCGGTGAGGGACGGTTGGCGGCGCTCAGCCCCGGCTCGGCGCTGTACGTCGACGCCGAGGTCCCGCAGGGCCACCCGGCCCCTGGCGGGGTGCCCGCGGTGGTGCCGCCCTCGGAGGAGGCGATGGCCTCGGGCACCGAGGCGCTGCCTCTGCTCACCCTCTGGCTGACGTGCCTGATCGCGGTGGTCGCGGCCGCGCTGCTGGCGCTCCAGCGGTGGTCCGCGGGACTGGTCTGGGTGGTCGCCGTCGCGCCGGTCCTGGCGCTCGCCTGGCTGGCCACCGACACCGCGATGCGGCTGCTGCCCAACCTGGTCTGACCGACCTGATCCGACTTTCCGACCTGCACAACCCAACCAAGTGATGCACCGAGAGAAGAAGAGGAAGAAATGTCTGCACGCAAGACGCTCGGGGGGATCGTCGCCGGGACCCTGGCGACCGCGGCCGTGGTCGCGGGCGCCGCTCCGTCCTACGCCGTGTACACCGCCGACGCCGACGACGTTCTGCCCACGGCCAGCTCCGACCTGATCGGCGCCGGCTCGGACACCACCCAGCACGCCATGAAGCTGGTCGCCGAGGCGTGGAACTCCTCGCTGCCGGCCCCCGACTTCGACGTCGCCACCCTCGCCGCCACCTCCGGCGGCACCGTCTCGGTCCTGGGCGACGAGATCACCCGGCCGAACGGCTCGACCGCCGGCAAGAGCCTGCTCTACGGCGACAACGAGAACCCCGAGATCGACTTCGCGCGCTCCTCCTCCGGCCTCAAGGACGCCGAGAAGGACGCGGGCCTGCAGCTCCTCCCGTTCGCGGTGGACTCGCTGAGGATGGCGGTCTCCCACGACGTCGCCTCGCACGCTCCGGGCACGCTCACGATCGCGCAGCTCGTCGGGATCTACGACGGCACCTACACCAACTGGAGCCAGCTCGGCGGCACCGCCGGCACCATCGTCCCGATGCTGCCGCAGGACGGCTCGGGCACGCTCAGCTTCTTTACCGACCAGCTGAAGGCCGCCAACGGCGGCACGGCCGTGACGCTGGCGCCGTCGGTGGTCCGGGTGCAGGAGCACGACGACACCGACATCAAGGGCGACGCCAACGCGATCGCGCCGTTCTCCGTGGGTCGCGCCGGCCTGCTCGGCGACACCGTCGCCCTGCTGGACGGCTTCTCCGCGGACCGAGCGCTCTACAACGTGGTCCGCGCCGACGACCTCGAGGACGCCGACATCCAGTCCGTCTTCGGCCCCGACGGCTTCGTCTGCTCCGACCAGGGCGCGCTGCTGATCGCCGAGGCCGGCTTCCAGCAGCTCGCCAGCGAGGCCGACGGCGGCGAGTGCGGCGTCGCGACCCAGAGCTCGACCTCGAACTTCACCACGAGCGGCGTGAAGGAGCCGATCGCGACCACGGTCGCGCTCACGGGTGCGAGCACCGCGGCCCGCAAGGCCACCCTCAAGGCCGTGGTCAAGGGCTCGACCAAGCCGGACGGCACCGTCACCTTCACCGAGGGCGGCACGGTCGTCGCCGAGGACGTGCCGCTGATCGGCGGCACCGCCACCGCCACCCTGACCGGCCTCACCCCGGGCAAGCACACCTACCAGGCGGTCTACGCCCCGGTGGTCGGCTCGCTCTTCCAGGCCTCGCAGGACGGCGGCGTCGTCACCGTGAAGACCACCGCCACCATCAAGGAGTCCTTCCCGGCGAAGCTCGCCAAGGCCACGAAGAAGGCCAAGGGCGTCGTCACCGTCGCGCTGAAGGGCGTCTCGGCGAAGGCCACCGGCAAGGTCACCGTGCTCAAGGGCACGAAGAAGGTCGCCACCGCCAAGCTCGTCAACGGCAAGGCGAAGCTGACCCTGGGCAAGCTGGCCACGGGCAAGAACAAGCTGACCATCACCTGGGCCGGCAACGCCGCGGGCGTCCCCGCGACCAAGAAGTTCACGATCACCAAGAAGTGATCACGGGGTAGCCACCGCAGGCGGCCGGGCCGGCAGGGGAGACCCGCCGGCCCGGCTCGCCACCACCGAACGGAAGACGAGTGAGTACCAGCATGACCAGCCAGCCCCCGGCGTCCGAGCCGATCGACGCCGAGCCCGCCACGACCCAGATCGACGCCGTCGGGGGTGCGCCCGCCCCGGTCGCCCCGGCCGCGCCGCGGTTGCCCGCCGCCACGCCGTACGGCGAGCTGCGGCTCCCGGCGCTCGCCGAGCTCGAGGCCCGCGAGATCACCGCCTGGTTCGGCGACCGGAAGGTCCTCGACCGGGTGTCGCTGACCATGGGCGCCGGGCAGATCACCGCGTTGATCGGTCCCTCCGGGTGCGGCAAGTCCACCTTCCTGCGGATCCTGAACCGCATGCACGAGCTGGTGCCGTCGGCCCAGCTCGCCGGGGAGGTGCTGCTGGACGGGGAGGACATCTACCGGCGGGAGAAGCGGCTGATCGACGCCCGTCGGGCGATCGGGATGGTCTTCCAGAAGCCCAACCCGTTCCCGGCGATGTCGATCCGGGAGAACGTGCTGGCCGGGCTGAAGGTGACCGGCACCCGGATGCGTCGCTCCGACAAGGACGACCTGGTCGAGTCCTGCCTGACCAAGGGCGGCCTGTGGAACGAGGTGAAGGACCGCCTCGACGCGCCCGGTGCCGGGCTCTCGGGCGGTCAGCAGCAGCGCCTGTGCATCGCCCGCTCGCTGGCGGTGCGCCCGCGCGTGCTGCTGATGGACGAGCCCTGCTCGGCGCTCGACCCCACCTCGACCCGGGTGATCGAGGAGACCATGGTCGAGCTGGCGAGCGAGGTGACGATCGTGATCGTCACCCACAACATGCAGCAGGCCGCGCGGGTCTCCGACCAGTGCGCCTTCTTCCTCGCCGCCCAGGGCACGCCGGGCGTGATCGTCGAGCACGGGGACACCCGGGACATGTTCGAGGCGCCGAAGGACAGCCGGACGTACGACTACGTGAACGGTCGGTTCGGCTGAGCCACCGGGCACCGGTCTAGGCCGAGCGGGCACTTGATCCCTCATTCTCGGTAATTCTGCGACCCGGCGCGGATCGTCTGTCGCGCCCGCGCGTCACTGGCGGAAATTGGACACCCCCCGCCGCGGATCCCGCTCCGGTCGGCTCGGGAGCCTGAGTGATCGGGGCGGTTGATGGACGGTCGACGACGACTTCGGAGTGGCGCAGGCCGCTGGTGGGTCCTGGCAGTGCTCGGGGCGGTGGTGGCGTCCGGGCTGAGCGTGGTGCTGCTCCCGGCCCCCGCAGCCGTCGCGGCACCGTGCGACGCCCCGATCGTCAGCCCGGTGGCGTGCGAGAACACGAAGACCGGGAACCCGGAGAGCCAGTGGGGCATCTCGGGCGCGGGTAGCAGCAACATCCAGGGCTTCGCGACCCAGATGAGCGTCAACGTCGGGGAGACGCAGGGCTTCAAGATCGACACCAACGCGTCGTCGTACCGCCTCGACATCTACCGGATGGGCTACTACAACGGCATGGGGGCGCGCCTCATCGCCACGGTCAACCCCACCACCATCGTGACCAACCAGCCGAACTGCGTCACCGCCTCCGCCACCGGCCTGGTCGACTGCGGGAACTGGACGCAGAACGCGTCCTGGACCGTGCCGTCCGACGCCGTCTCGGGGATCTACTTCGCGCACCTGGTCCGCACCGACGGGACGAGCGGCGAGAGCCACGTCTTCTTCGTGGTCCGCAACGACGACGCGCACTCCGCATTGCTCTTCCAGACCTCCGACACGACCTGGCAGGCCTACAACGCCTACGGCGGCAACAGCCTCTACACCGGATCGCCGGCCGGCCGCGCCTACAAGGTGAGCTACAACCGGCCGTTCACCACCCGTGGCAACGCGCCGGAGGACTTCGTCTTCAACGCCGAGTACCCGATGGTGCGCTGGTTGGAGTCCAACGGGTACGACGTCAGCTACACCTCCGGCGTCGACACCGATCGCCGCGGCGCCGAGCTGCTCGAGCACCAGGTCTTCCTGTCGGTCGGCCACGACGAGTACTGGTCGGGCCCGCAGCGGGCCAACGTCGAGGCCGCCCGTGCCGCCGGGGTCAACCTTGCCTTCTTCAGCGGTAACGAGATCTTCTGGAAGACGCGTTGGGAGAACAGCATCGACGGTTCCGGGACGCCGTACCGGACCCTGGTCTCCTACAAGGAAACCCACGCCAACGCGGTCATCGACCCCCAGGACCCGCCGACCTCGACCGCCACCTGGCGTGATCCTCGCTTTGGGGCACCGGCGGACGGTGGGCGGCCAGAGAACGCGCTCTCCGGCACGATCTTCACCTCCAACTGCTGCGCCACGAACATGGTCGTCGCGGCAGCGGACGGCAAGATGAGGTTCTGGCGCAACACGCGGGTGGCGACGCTGGGGACCAACCAGACTACGACGGTCGGCACCAACACGATCGGGTACGAGTGGGACGAGGACGCCGACAACGGCTCGCGGCCCGCGGGGTTGATCCGGCTCTCCCAGACCACCGCGAGTGCCGAGGTGCTGCAGGACTACGGATCGACGTACGCCAGCGGGAACGCGACGCACTCGATGACGCTCTACCGCGCCGCCAGCGGCGCGCTCGTCTTCGGCGCCGGCACCATCCAGTGGTCCTGGGGACTCGACGCCAACCACGACCGCGGCTCCGCGGCGGCGGATGTCGCCGCCCGCCAGGCCACCGTGAACCTGCTGGCCGACATGGGCGTGCAGCCGACGACGCTGCAGTCCGGGCTCACCGCGGCGACTGCGTCGACCGACACCACCGCACCCACCTCGACGATCACCTCGCCGACGGCCAACGCGACCGTTCCTGTCGGGAGCGCACTCACGGTCACCGGCACCGCGAGCGACGGTGGCGGCGGCCAGGTCGGCGGCGTCGAGGTCTCCACCGACAACGGGACCACCTGGCACCGCGCCAGCGGCCGGGCCTCGTGGACCTATACCTTCACCCCGGACGCCAACGGGACGCTGCGCATCCGCAGTAGGGCCGCGGACGACAGCGGGAACATCGAGACCCCGGGCTCTGGGGTCACGGTCACCGCGGGAACGGGGGTGCCCGGCAGCTGTCCGTGTTCGATCTGGGCGGCGTCGGCGACGCCGGATCGGACGGATCCGGATTCGGCGTCG
>NZ_STGK01000013.1 GCF_004919105.1 Nocardioides sp. GY 10113 | reverse complement strand
CCTACCGGGTCCCCCTCCGAAACGCAGTACGCACAGCCGCCGACAAGTACACCCTCAACGGCACTAGCACAGTCCCGACAGCCCCAGAGCCGCCGACCGCGACCCGGGGGGACACAACTGCATACGTGTCCTGGATCGCGACGAGCGGGAACGGCTCGCCCGTCACCGGCTACACCGTGACCAGCACCCCCGGCGCCAAGACCTGCACCACCACCGGCGCCCTGTCCTGCACTATCACCGGGCTCACCAACGGCACCGCCTACACCTTCACCGTGGTCGCCACCAACACCATCGGCGACAGCCCCGCCAGCGACCCCTCGACCACCGTGACCCCGGCGGGTGTCCCAGCCCAGCCCGCGAAGCCGACCGCCGTACGCGGTGACCAGTCCGCGACCATCACCTGGACCGCGCCCTCGACCAACGGGGCTCCCATCACCGGCTACACCGTGACCAGCACCCCCGGTGCCAAGACCTGCACCACCACCGGCGCCCTGTCGTGCACTATCACCGGGCTCACCAACGGCACCGCCTACACCTTCACCGTGGTCGCCACCAACACCATCGGCGACAGCCCCGCCAGCGACCCCTCGACCACCGTGACCCCGGCGGGTGTCCCGACCCAGCCCGCGAAGCCGACCGCCGTACGCGGTGACCAGTCCGCCACCGTCACCTGGGCCAAGCCATCCGGGAACGGCTCGCCCGTCACCGGTTACACCATCACCGCCACCCCTGGCGGCGCGACCAAGACCGTCACCGACGCCGACACCCTCACCACCAGCATCGGCGGTCTGAGCAACGGCACCGGCTACACCTTCACCGTCACCGCCACCAACGCCGTGGGGGACAGCCACCCCTCGGTCGCCTCGCGCGAAGTCACCCCCGCCGGAGTTCCCACCCAAGTCAAGAAGCCGTCGGCAAGGGTCGCGAAGGGTCATCTTGTGGTCACCTGGCGAGCGCCGCACGCGAACGGTTCCCCTGTCAGCCGTTACCGCATCGACATCAACAAGGGGAAGGACATGACTGTCGGCCGAACTACCCGTAAAGCCACCTTCAGACACCTTGGTCCCGGCCGCTACACCGTTCGCGTCATCGCGATCAACGCCGTTGGGGCCTCGACACCGAGTGCACGCATCAGCATCCGCATCCGGTGAGTTGAAACTCGTCCACGCGGAGCGGCGTACGGTGTCAGGGCACTGCCGGTACTGATGCCGCCCAAGGTCACTACAGTCGGCCTCAATGAGGATCTCGCGGCCGACAACACCAACACTGGTCTCGAGTTAGGTGGCGGCGAGGTCGTACGGGGTCTCCGGTGCGGGACCCGGCGCGATTGTGCCGATGGATGACCTGCACGCATCATGTGGTGCGGGTGCTGGACGATTACACAGTTGTCCTGCGGCGCGGGTCATGGCCACCGGCGGCTCTCCGGTGCAAGGTGGAGGAGTATCCGCGCGGGAATGCCCCGTGGACTCGGTAGGGGAAGGCTATGGTCAGCCACATGCAGGATGACGGCGCAACGTGGGACGCCATCAGTCGGGCCACCGCGCAGTACGACCAGTACCAGCGTCTTCAGCGCGTGGGGGACCTGGTGGGCGTCCTCAGGGCCGAACGAGACGCGGTTCCGTGCCCGCCCCGAACGGATCTTCCGCTGTCATTGACCAACAACGCTCTCGGCGCCCGCTGAAGTCGTGCCGTCTTGGGGTGAACTGGTCGCGGAGTTCGACCAGCGGGCGCAGCGCGAGGCGGAGAGCGCCGGGCAGCCGGGGTTGTACCCGGACGCGCTGCTCAACCCCATGGGATGGTTGACCGGCACCCTGACCGACCGACTCGGAGAGATCGGTCGTCTGCGGAGCGGGCGCAACGTGCTGTTCTACGCCTCGGGTTTCCTGCAAAAGCCGGGAGCGGGCGCACCCGCGACCTCGATCACCCACGAGGACGTCAACGGGCTCATGGCCGTGATGTACGGCATGGATTACACCAAGGGCCTGACGCTCCTGCTTCACACTCCTGGCGGAGTCACGACAGCGGCGGAGTCCTTCGTCGCGTACATGCGGTCGAAGTTCCCGGACGTGGAGGTGGTCGTCCCGACGTTTGCCTTTTCGGCAGGGACCATGATCGCGACCGGGTGTGACCGCATCTGGATGGGACGCCAGTCGCAACTTGGACCGATCGACCCCCAGATGCCGATGCCGTCCACCGGCCGGTTCGTCTCCGCCCAGGCGATCGTGGCACAGTTCGAGAAGGCGACATCGGACATCAAGTCCGACCCGGATTCCTCGTTGGCCTACGCGCCGATCCTCCAGTCGATGGGTCCGGCTCTCGTCCAAGAAGCCCGTGTCTCCCTCCGATACAGCCAGGAGACCGTCGCGACCTGGATGGCGTCCTACATGTTCAAGGACGACGACAACCGGCAGGAGAAGGCTGCGGCGGTCGCCGCGTTTCTGAACGATCGAGACACCCACCTTGACCACAGTCGCCGCATCGACCGTGATGAAGCGCGGTCCCGTGGGCTGGTAGTCGAGGACTTGGAGTCAGAGCAGCCTCTTCAGGAAGCGGTTCTGACTGCGTACCACCTGATGACGATCCTGTTCGAGCGCACGCCTTCATCGAAGGTGATGTTCACCCATCTCGGTCAGTCCTGGTTGAAGAACTGGACCCCCGGACCGTAATGATCCCGCGGGGGCGACCAATCCGACACGCCTCGTAGTCACTGGCTATTCAGGTCGGGCTTCGGCGTACTCGGCAAGCCACTCGGTGACCGGCCGGATCGCGCGCCAGTCGCGTCGTACTTCCTCTATGAGGCCTGGCGTATGGATCACCGGTTCGAATCCGATGTGGCGTCCCAGAGTGAGCGACTTGTGGCGGAGTAGCGCGATACGTGGGTGTTCAGCGTCGTAGCCACGTGGCTTGGTCTTGAGGGTGTCCCCGCCAACCTCGTAGCCCATCCGAGTCGCCTTCGCGAGCCGCTTCTCAAGGTCAGCCCCGAGGATGGCGTTGTCCACGGCAGCCCGGAAGGCAGCCAACCGGGGCGGTGCGAACCAATAGCAGCCGCCTCCCGTACGAATGCCTCGCGGGGAGACCTCGACGTAATACCCAGTCTCTGGAGCGATGGCGACGAACGCGCCCTGGTGGGTCTTGTACGGAGTCTTCTCCTTGGAGAACCGGACGTCGCGGTATGGGCGGAAGATCTTCGCTGGGCCGAACTCATCAGCCAGAGCCGCCGTGAGCGCCTGCATCGGTGCAAGGACCGCATCCTGATAGATGTGCTTGTTGGCATCCCACCAGGAGCGTGTGTTGTCGACCTCAAGGTCGTCATAGAAATCAAGCGCCGCCACCGGAAAGCCCTCAAAACTCACATGTCGGAGCCTATGCGAGCCGTTCCGACGGTGTTCATCTGAGCACCGGCCTCGCCGGACCCATGCCGAGCGGATGCACGACGCGCTCGCTCGCTCGCCAAGCCCGCTCCGAACCTCCCCGACGGTGTTGGTAGACATAGGTCCATGCAAGGCCAGGAAGTCGCGGAGCGCGACACCGCCATCGTTGCAGCCCTTGCGCAAGGGGTCCGGCTTCGAACGGTGTGCGCCATCTTCAACATCGACGCCTTGACGGTTCGGCGCGTGGCGGAGGCCGCGGGGCAGTCGATGCCGGTAGATCTGCAGGGTCCCGGGGCAATCATCGCTGAGCGTGAGACTGAGATGCTGCGTCGAGCGCTGGGAGGCGAGGATTTCACCGTCATTGGCAAAGCCCATGACGTCTCGCGGGAGTGGGTTCGGCAGGTCGTCAAGAAGCACACAGGTCTGAGCGCGAAGGACTTGCAGTCGGCGCGCGAGGCTGCCCGACACCAGTTCAAGGTGCAGCGGCTGCGCGACGAAGCAACCGATGCCAACTTGCGCCTGGACGACCTGGCGGAGCGCTCCGGACTCACTGTCCGAGAAGTGGAAACGGTGCTCGGACCTGCTGAGGCGGCCCGCCGCCGCCGCGGGCGCAACGTCACAACGGCCATGGAGCGTGGGCAGATCCTGACGGACCTGGCCCGGGTCGCGGCGTTGCCTGGGGGATCACCGCTTTCCGGCCCGTTTTATGACCGGAACCGGGAAGACGGGTTGTCGAGTGCGCGGATCGTCCAGGTATTCGGTGCATGGTCGACGGCCTGTGAGGCGGCGGGAGTGGAAGCGCCGAGCGCTCCTCGGGAGAAGTACGACCGAGGCTGGTCCCGCGAGGACTGTCTGCGCTGGGTTCTTGACTATCTTCAGCAAGCCGACCGGCCCACTGCGGCTGGGTATGAGCAGTGGGCGCGCGATCGTGATGGAGCGCCGTCGGGCGGCACCGTACGTCTCCGGTGCGGAAAATGGATCGAGACGGTGAGCGATGCGTACTCGCTAGAGACGGGCCACCTTGAACCGCGCGGGCCGGTCGGCGAGGAAGCGGCCGCCCCAAACGTGGCGGGCGGGTCGACGACGGATGCCCATGGCCAAGGGACGGACGAGGGGCCTGATGCCAACGACGCTCCAACGGACCCTTCTCCGATGGCAGGGCAGGGCCGCGAATCTGATCCCGAGGTTCGCCTGGCAGTTGAGATGGCCGCTCAGCAGCGGCTTATGAGGCACTACGAGGTTCGGGGATGGAAGGTCGTCGACACTCATCTCGGCGCGCCCTATGACGCCGTGGCAATGAAGGGCAGCGAGACGATGTACTTGGAAGCCAAGGGAACGCAATCGGCTGGTACGACAGTCTTGGTGACTCGCGGTGAAGTCGAGCATGCACTCAAGCACCCCGGCCAATGTGTGATTGGCGTGTGGTCCGGAATGAAGTTGGACCACGAGCAGCAGGTGCTGCCCGATTCCGGCGCCTTTCGGGTAATGCCATTCCAGCCCGAAGCGGACGACTTGACGGTCGTGGGCTACGAGTGGCGGCCGCCGCAGTAGGGTCGGTTGCGTCCGTAACCGACCGGTCCTGAGACGCCCGCTGAAGGCCTGGTTCCTTTGTGCCCGCTAAGCGTGCGTCGATGTCGCATGACCCGTGTCCTAGTTGGGACCACGTCTTCGACGACTTGGACACGGCACTTGCGAATAGTGTCGGCACCTTCCGCGATAGTCGACCTCCCTTTCGATATGGAGGTCCTCATGGCATTGCTTGGTTATGGACGTACGTCCCGGGACCTGCAGACCCTTGGTTTGGAGGCGCAAGTAACGGCGCTGACCGAGGCGGGGTGCGAGCGCGTGTGGTCCGAGCACGGTTCCGGGGCACGGGATGACCGCCCCGAGATGCTGGCTCTCCTGGAGTACGCACGGGCGGGCGACGTCATCGTGGTCGTTCGGCTCGACCGGTGGGGCCGGAGTCTTCCACATCTCGTAAAGACGCTGACAGCCCTCGATGAGCGTGGCATCGGCTTCCGGAGCCTGCAGGACGGCATCGACACGACGACCGACACCGGGCGGATGGTCTACGGATTGATGTCGGTCTTGGCCGAGTTCGAACTCTCGCTGATCCGGGCTCGCACTCGTGCTGGGATCGCGCAGGCCGCGGCGCTCGGGCATCGGCCGGGTCCGAAGCCGAGACTCTCCCCAGAGCAGGCGCAGATGGCCAAGCGGCTCTACAACGAGGGGGAGCACACCGTCGGGCAGATCGCGGCCATGCTGGGCGGGGTGTCCCGAGCGACCGTCTACCGGGCCTTGGAGATCAGTGCCACGCGGGTGGCCGCTGTCGCCGCGACGGCCTCCGATGGTTAGCCTTTGGCGGCCATGTCGAGCACCGACGGCTGCCCTCTCCTTGGACGGTCGGGCGGCACACCATCTCTGAGGTCATGAGTTCGCTCCCTGTCGCCGTCCAGTGCTCGGGGTCTACACAAGTAGACACGCCCCCGCAGGACACGCCCCTATCGCCCGAGGCTGCTCGGCACCTCACCGACGCCATCCGGGTCACCATGAGCGCCCTCCACATCCTCGTGCATCGCGCATATGTGGGGAAGGCCCACCTCGCGCTTGGCTACGCCCGCTGGGCCGACTACGTCGCGTCTGAGTTCGAGATGAGCCGAGCGCGGTCCTACCAACTACTCGGCCAGCACGAGGTCATCACGGCCCTCAGCCGGGCGGCAGGAACGGACGTGTCCGACATCGTGACGGAGAAGGTCGCCCGCGACATCAAGCCGCACCTGGCAGCGGTCTCTGCTGAGGTCGCAGACCGCAGCCGCGAACTCGGCGACCAGGACCAGGATCAGATCCTCACGGTCGTCGCCGAGGTCCTCAACGCCACACGTCGCCCGGACGCCGACCGGCTTAACCGGATGCCCAGCATGGCGAAACTGCGGGCAAGCCAGGCGAGGGGCAACTCCACCGACCTCTGGTACACCCCCCGGACCGCCGTCGCACCGCTGCTCGCCATCCTGCCGCCACCACCGCTGCGCGTGTGGGCCCACGCGGACGTTCGAGGCCGCTCGCATATCGTCGACGTGCTCGAAGAGGCGGGATACGACGTGGTTTGTTCGGACCTCAGCACCGGGCAGGACTTCTTCACTTTCACCGCCGCTGAGGTGGAGGCGATGGGAGTGGACGTTGCGGTCACGAATCCGCCGTATTCGGTGCGCCGCCGGTGGCTTGCTCATCTGGTCGACCTCGGTCTGCCGTTCGCGCTCCTTGTCCCCGAGACCGGTGTGGGCGAGTGGGCTTTCGAGCCGTTGCGCACCGCCGGGGCCGAAGCAGGTCTCCTGCTGCTGAACCGCCGCATCGCGTTCTCCCAGCGATGGGGCGAGCGGCCGGTCGGGAACCCACCGTTCTCATCGGGCTGGGTATGCCGTGGGCTGCTTCCGGCCGGACAGCAACTCGTGTTTGGCGAGGTGCCTGCGACCTACTGACGGCGCGGCGGCAAGGGGCGCGCCGTCACAAGCGCCTGCCCATGGACGATGTGCAGGCGGCCCGGGCCCATAAGTATTCCGCCTGGGCGGACAGCGGGTTCTCAGAACCTATGGTCCTGGTCTTCCCGTTGCCAGAAGCACCCCCGCCCACGCGGGGACTGGCTCGGACCGCCAGCACTGCCTTCATCGGCATGCAGGCGTGGGAACTAGACGGTCTAGAGCACTTGTAAGGCAGACTTCGTGAGCGTGACTGCCACGATCTATGAGGTCCTCGGGGATCTCCGCGCCCAGGCCCTCGACGAGCGGGACAAGGGCGACAAGTTCGAGCGGCTGATCAAGACCTACTTGCTCAACGACCCCGAGTGGGCCGCCCGGTTCTCCGACGTCTGGCTGTGGACCGAGTGGCCCGGCCGCGAGGGCCGACCGGACACCGGCATCGATCTGGTTGCGTCCCTCCGCGACAGCGACGGGTACGCCGCCATCCAGTGCAAGTTCTACGCTCCGGGCGCGACCGTCTCGAAGGGCGACATCGACTCCTTCCTCTCCGCCTCGGGCGGGAAGGAGTTCACGCTCCGCTACATCTTCGACACAGCCAAGTCCTGGTCCCCGAACGCCGCCGACACCCTCGCGCACCAGGCGGTGCCGGTGCAGCGCGTCGACATCGCCTGGCTCGACGAGTCGGCGTTCGACTGGTCCCAGTACTCCTGGGCGACCCCCGAGGTCCTCGTCTCGACCGGGAAGAAGGCGCTGCGGCCACACCAGGAACGGGCGCTGCACGACGTCTTCGACGGCTTCCGCACCTACGACCGGGGCAAACTCATCATGGCCTGCGGCACCGGCAAGACCTACACCTCGCTCAAGGTCGCCGAGGAACTCGTCGGAGCCGGTGGACGGGTCCTGTTCCTGGTGCCGTCCATCCAGTTGCTCTCCCAGAGCCTGCGGGAGTGGATGGCGAACGCGGAGGTCGACATCCGCCCGTTCGCGGTCTGCTCCGATGTCCGGGTCGGGCGGAAGGTCGTTACCGACGACGCCGACATGCCGACCATCGACCTCACCGAACCCGCCACCACCGATGCGAAGACCCTCGTGGAGCGGATGACCGTCGGGAAGTACGCCAAGGAGCGGATGACGGTCGTCTTCTCGACCTACCAGTCCATCGACGTCATCGCACAGGCACAGAACCTCGGCCTTGACGGCTTCGACCTCATCATCTGCGACGAAGCACACCGCACCACGGGTGTGACGCTCGCAGGCGGCGATGAGTCGGCCTTCGTCAAGGTCCACGACGGTGACTACCTCAAGGCCGCCAAGCGGCTCTACATGACCGCTACCCCGCGCGTGTTCAGCGATGACGTCAAGCGCAAGGCCGCAGACGCTGAGGCCAAGCCGGTCTCCATGGACAACGAAACCTGGTACGGCCCAGAGTTTCACCGCCTCGGGTTTGGAGACGCCGTCGAGGCCGACCTCCTCACCGACTACAAGGTCCTCGTCCTCGCCGTGGACGAGCAGTACGTTGCCGACAACTTCCAACAGGCGATGGCGACCGGCGGCGAGATCGCCCTTGGCGACGCCGCCAAGTTGATCGGCTGCTGGAACGGCCTGGCCAAGCACTACAACTCCGTCGACCAAGAGGCCGAGCAGTCCCGGCTCAAGCCGATGAAGACCGCCGTCGCGTTCGCCAAGGACATCCGTGCTTCCAGAGCCGCCGCGCAGTCCTTCCCGGTCATCGTCGACCGCGCCCTCCAAGACGAGTCCGGCACCGGCCCCTCCAACAGGGTTCGCGTCGAGGCAGCGCACGTCGACGGCACCATGGGCATCCACGAGCGCAACACCCACCTGGCGTGGCTGAAGGAATCCACGCCAGACGACGTGTGCCGCATCCTGTCCAACGCTCGCTGCCTATCCGAAGGCGTGGACGTGCCCGCCCTCGACGCGGTCATGTTCCTTACGCCCCGCGGCTCCCAGGTTGACGTTGTGCAGTCCGTCGGGCGCGTCATGCGAAAGGCACCCGGCAAGGAACTCGGCTACATCATCCTGCCGGTCGTCATCCCATCCGGTGTCGCCCCGGAGGAGGCTCTGCGGGACAACGAGCGCTACCGGGTCGTCTGGCAGGTCCTGCAGGCGCTGCGCTCCCACGACGACCGGTTCCACGCCATCGTCAACCAGATCGAACTCAACAAGTCCCGCACGCCGAAGATCGATATCACCGACGTCACACCTCGCCCCACCGATGAGGTCGAGATCCCCGGCACCCACGCCGACGAGCCGAAGAAGCCCGAGACCGAGCAGATGCTCCTCGACTTCGGCTTCGAAGGCTTCCGCGACGCGATGTACGCACGCATCGTCCAGAAGGTCGGCGAGCGGCGCTACTGGGAGACCTGGGCCAAGGACGTCGCCGACATCGCCCAAGCGCACATCACCCGCATCAACGGACTCCTGGTCGACGAGACCACCCACCAGGCCAAGGAGTTCGAGGTCTTCCTTGCTGGCCTGCGCGGCAACCTCAACGACAACATCACGCGCGACGAGGCCATCGAGATGCTCGCCCAACACCTCGTCACCCGCCCGGTCTTCGAAGCGCTCTTCGCCGGTTACAACTTCGCTGCCACCAACCCCGTCGCCCAGACGATGGAGTTGATGCTCGCCTCGCTCGACGAGCACAACCTCGACAGCGAGAACCAGACCCTGGAGACCTTCTACGCCTCCGTACGCCGCCGCATCGAGGGCGTGGACAACGCCGAGGGCCGTCAACGCATCCTCATCGAGTTGTACGACAAGTTCTTCGCCACTGCATTCAAGCGAACAGTCGACAAGTTGGGCATCGTCTACACACCCGTCGAGATCGTCGACTTCATCCTCAAGTCCGCCGACGACGTGCTCCGTGCCGAATTCGGACAGGGCCTCACCGACGAAGGCGTACACATCCTCGACGGCTTCACCGGCACCGGAACGTTCATGGTCCGGCTGCTCCAATCCGGCCTTATCGAGCCACACGACCTCGCCCGCAAGTACGCCAACGAACTGCATGCGAACGAAATCCTGCTTCTCGCGTACTACATCGCCGCCGTCAACATCGAGACCACCTACGCCGACCTAACCGGCGACCCCAAGGACTTCCCCGGCCTGATCCTCACCGACACCTTCCAGTCCTGGGAGCCGGACGACCGGCCCGACCTGAATGTGTTCCCGGAGAACAACGCCCGGCTCGAAGCGCTCAAGAAGTTGCCCATCACCGTCATTGTCGGCAATCCACCGTGGTCGATCGGCCAAGAGTCGGCCAACGACAACAACAAGAACGAGAAGTATCCGTTCCTCGATGAGGCGATCCGATCGACGTATGGTGCGAGATCGACCTCCCTTTCGGTTAGAACCATCTACGACTCGTACCTTCGAGCGATCAAGTGGGCGACACTGCGAATTCGCGACCGAGGTGTCATTGCCTTTGTCACCAATGGCGGATTCCTCGACACCAATGCTGCGGATGGCGTTCGCAAGTCGCTGGCAGAAGAGTTCACCTCTGTCTACGTCTTCAACCTTCGGGGGAATCGAAGGGCCGGGGGCGCTGAAGGTCGGCCCATCTTCGAGGCGTACAACAAGGGTGCGGGCGGCTCCATCTCGACGGTCGCGATCATTGTCCTCGTTAAGAACCCGGCGAACGAGACCCGCGCGAACCACATTCAGTACGCAGAAGTACGTGACAACACCTCCGCCATCGAGAAGGTCGCTGAGGTCGTTGCGGCCAGGTCGATTCTCCAAACTGACTCGCGCCTGATCTATCCCAATGAACACGGCGACTGGGTCAACCAGCGCCGGGACGACTTCGAGAAGTTTCTTCCCGTTGGGGATCGTTCCGCAGAAAGTGTGTTCGGTGTGTCCTCATTCGGACTGACCACCAGTCGCGACGCGTGGTGCTACAACGCTTCCACAACCCGATTGCTGCAAACAGTCGATCGTCTGGTCATGACGTATCGCCGGGCTCTGGGCGGAGATGTTTCCGAGGACCCGAAGGACATCAGTTGGTCGCGTGCGCTGCGCGCAAGGCTTGGTCGCGGAGGAGATGTCGAGCCCGCCTCTGCGTTGGCCGTCCGGAGTGCTACCTATCGACCGTTCTTCGCTTCCCGCGCGTACTTCTACGGCCCGCTTAACGAGGTCCAGTCCAAACTGAGTTCAATCTTCCCGACGCAAGCGTCGGACAACATGGGCTTCTACGTCACCGGAACCGGGACCGTCATGCGTTTCGGGGCCATCGCGATCAATCGCATGCCCGACCTCAACTACTTCGGACAAGGCGGCCAGTTCTTCCCGCGCTGGCGGTACGAGCAGGTCGAGGAATCCGGCATGCTTGACTTGGGTGGCTCGGGAGAGGTTATCGACGGCTACCGCAGGATCGACAACATCACGGACGAGGCGCTCAAGCGCTTCCGGGCGGCTTACCCAGGCGAAATGGCCACCAAGGAAGACATCTTCTTCTATGTATACGGTCTCTTGCACTCGCCCACGTACCGTGAGACGTACTCCGCCGACCTGAAGAAGATGCTGCCTCGGATCCCGATGGTCCGCGACTTCCGCGGCTTCGTCGACGCTGGGCGGGCGCTCTTCGACCTCCATGTCGGCTACGAGCAGGTCGAGGCATACTCGTTCGACGGCCTCGACGTCGCGCCGGTCGGCGACCCGTATGCGTTCTTCTCGGTCGGCAGCAAGAAGATGTCCTTCGGGAAAGCGACGGCGGAGCAGAAGGCGGCTGGAATGAAGTACGACCGCTCAGTCATCCAATACAACGACCGCATCACGCTCCGCGGCATCCCCGAGGATGCCTACCGTTACATGCTCGGCTCGAGGTCGGCCATCGAGTGGATCATCGACCGCTACTACATAAAGACCGACAAGGCGTCTGGCATCGTCAACGACCCGAACGACTGGTCACGTGAGGTCGGCGAGCCGCGCTACATCCTCGACCTCCTGGCACGCGTCGTGACCGTCTCCGTCGAGACGAACAAGATCGTCGACGGCCTCCCGCCACTGGACATCATTGAGGGTGCTTGACGCGGATGTGAGCGTGCGTGGGTCCGCCCAGCGGTGACCGAGCGCGGCGGTCCCTCCCGCCGCGCGGTGCGGTGCGGCGCGGCGACGGACGGTCGCGGTCGGGGGCTCCGAGGTCCACATTGGGAGCCCCCGACATGACCAACCTTCGCGGCGGCCTGCCCACTCGGCCCGCGCCCGGCTAACTCGCCATGGCCAGGTCCGAGTGCTTGTAGCAGACGTGGGTGTGTGCTCCGCAGTCGCAGTCCACGGCGAGGTCCGCCGCGTCCCAGCATCCGCTGGCGGCGCAAAGGCCGTCCTCGAACTTGCACCCCGGGCAGCGAGGGCGCCCGGCGTCGAGGGCGGCGGTCACCACAGCGAGTGTCTCCTGGTAGGCGTCTCCGCAGTCGAGGCAGTTCCACCAGAACAGGCGGTCGGTGACGTCGATGTCGAAGTACATGAAGCGGCCGTTGGCGGCGAGATGGATGGTCTCCGGGCAGATCGGGGGTCGGTTCATCATGCGGGTCCCTTTCAGGGGGTGGTCTCACCGGCGGGATTGCTGGGGAGTGCGGGGTCCATCCGTCTATCGGCGTGGTGAACTCCGGGGCGGTAGGTTCTCGCCTGACTAGGACAGGACGCGGGTGAGACTTGGATGCGACCGCTCGAGACACGCGAACCCGGCCTCGCGTGTCTACATCTGTAGACACGCGAGGCGGGTTCGCGAGGCAGTTCTGGTGGGGCGTCGCTTGCGCGGGTGTCCCGCCTACTGCGGCTCCTTGCACCGCCAGCACTGAATTCTTCCCTCAGGCGAGATGGCGGATGTGCAGCCGAGGAATCTGCACACCCAGGCGTGGACTGGTCCTCGCTGCCAGACCGTGGGCCGGGGCGTCTTCGTCGCCGGGCCCGGCGGTCGCTTCCTGGGCGGGCGGGGAGGGCGGAGCCCGTCGCGGACGTACACGCCGGGCTCAGCCTCTCGGGGCGGGTGGCTGGGTGGGAAGTCCCGGCCGTGCGCGTTGGGTGGGGAGTTCCGGGCCGGTGGGCGGGGTCGGGTGCAGGGCAGAGGTGACGATCCGTTCTCGTTCCGCGCGGGCACCGGCCTCGTAGGCCGCTCGGAGACGGGCGTCGTCGAGGGCCTCTGCCTGGCCGAGGTACGCCGCGATGAGTTCGCGGCAGAGTTCGGCGGCAGGTCGGCCTTCCTGCAGCGCGCGGATGCGGAGTTGCTTGTGCTGGTCCTCGTTCATGTCGAGGGTGAATCGAACGGTCCTTCTGGACGTGTTGCTCATTGTGGGTCCTCACGGCTCGGGTGCGTGGCCACGGCAAGGTGCCGTGGATTGCAGCAGTTGCGGGCCCTTACTTCGGCGGACTCAGGGGATTGCTGTAGGCCACCACCTGTAGTCGCCGCGATATTCCGCGAGACATGTGAGGCCCGACCTGAGTCCTGACCTGCGGCAACGGGGGGATCGGGACGTGGGGCACCCCTCACCGCTGCGAATGGGGCGGTGTGAGGACCGATGTGATGTCGCGCCCCCGACCCACTCGGGGATGCAATGCCTCGCGTCGAGGGTCGGCGCTCCCCGTGTTTACGGCACGCGGGTGAGGATTTGGATGAGCCCGAGGTCCTGGAGGCTGCCGAGGAGGCTCTCATCGTCAACGGGGTCGATGACCCAGACGTTGTCGTCCTTGCCGAGGATGGGCGGGACCCCGGGGTTGAGCGGCTCGCACGCGGTCGTCACGCACACCAGTGGCGTGCGCGCATCCCACACGTCTGCGCCGCTGAAGTGGGGCCGGGTGGGGAAGCCGTCCGGCATATTGGGGGCGATGTGCCGTGGGCCGCTGAGGACGTGTCGCTCCCATTCCTGCAGCGCCGCCCAATCCCCGGTGAGCATGGCGGTGGCGTTGACCTGGGCCTGTATGGCGACCTGCAGGCGAAGGGAGCGAAGGATGCGGGCGACCAAACGCTCATGCTCGGTCTTGGTCTCGTAGTCGGGGTCGCCGAGCAGGGCCGCCACTAGGTCGGCTGCCGACTCTCCCCACGCGAGGTCGTGAAACCCAGGCAGGTACATCCCGAGCGCCCAGGTTTCGCCAGCCCCGCCACGCGGCGGAGGAAGGGCTGCCTTCGGGTCACGCGGGGCACGGGTCACGACGAACGACAACGCGATGCTCCTCCAGTCAATCGGGGTGGGCCGGGCACCGTACAAACCAGGTCCGACAGAGAAGCGACACGTCCGCCGATAACAGGAGCGGCGGGCGGCCAATCCAGGCCGCCCCGAACCCCGCCGGAGGAAACCATGCCAAGTCGCGCGCTCGAAGTGAAGATGGACGAGATTCGCAGCCTCGCTCGCGAAGCAATCAACAACCGACTAGAGGGAACGGGGCATGAAATGTCACGTTGCCTCATCGGCATGTGGGCCGAGCCGGATGGCGTGCTCGTGCTCCACGTCAACAGCGGCGGCAACAGCATTGCGGTTACCCACGCGCTATGGAGCCGATTCAAGGTCGACTCCGCACCCCACCCGGAGTACGGGGTGCTGATCTGGGTGCGCTAGCGCGCCGGGACAAGGCTTCCTTGTGGACGTGTTGCGACCAGTCCGGGAGCCCGGGAGACCGGGAGCCCGGGAGCCCGGGAGTATCTGTACCGGGTAGGTACGGCCTCGGCTGCAGAGGAATAGCCATCTGGCTCGGCCAAGAACATGCCGATAGCCCGCAGCATGACGAACACTGCGGACACTCGGCTCCACCACCTTCGCGAGATTGCAGCACGCATGGCCTCGGACAGCGTTGTCTGGGGATGCGGTCGAACGCCTTGGGGCCCACCCCCGAAAGATGGCGATTCGCGGCCGACCAAAAAGTGCGACCGCGTCTGGGAATGCCCCACATGCAATGCGTCTGGCCTGGTCGCTCGGCGCCACGAGTTGAGATGGCGCCTTGAGGCCGCAGACGAGGTCGGCAGTGGAGTCTTGTTTGTTACGTTCAACCTCTCGCATCGTCTCTCTGACGACCTCGGCCCACTAATGCAGACGCTCGAAACGGCATACGACCATCTCTGGAACGGTGGGCGGCGTGGAACGGCGCTGCGTCGAACCCTGGGCTTCTGGAAGTTCGACCGGACTCTTCAGGTCGCTTGGGGGAACCAAGGATTTCACCCTCACTACCACCTCTTGGCGTTCATGAATCCCTCAGCGCCAGACGCAGACCCCATCCGGGTCGAGTCGACTCTCCGAGACGCCTGGCACGAGTCGCTGACCGTCGCGTTGGGGCGACTTGGTCGGCCGGTCGCGTTGCCCGACAACAGCGTCGACGTGACTCCGGTTGTCGACCCGGAAGGCTTGGCGTACTACCTCACCATGCCGCCGGTGGCCCCGAGCGGCCCGACTGGCCTCTTCCGCGCCTTGACGGAGATTGCCGAGCATGGCGGCGGCTCCTGTCGCTGTGCCCGGTGCCGCCGGTGGTACATGCGCTGGTCCGACTACACGGACGTGATGTCCGGTCGGAGGCGCTTCACCTCGTGGGGTCTCAATCAGGCTCTGGAAGGCATGGGCGCGGCTCCGCGGATTGCATCGCCGAGACTGGTGGACGTGTCACGCCATGGCGGTGCGTGACGGCGCGACGCGATGCGGGGGTCGTTGGACGTGTCAGCGCACCGCAAGGGCGCAGCGGCGTATGGGCGGCCGTTGCCCGACATGAATGAGGCTCGCACCGGGGCCATGCGATGTACCCGGCGGGGAGGGAAGCGCTGGCTTTTCCTTCTGGATTGTGATCCTGTCCGGCAGTTCCACACGCCGATAGCCCGCCCATGCTTAAGACGACGACCGCACGAGTAGGCACTAGGACCCCGGCTGAGATTCGTGCCTGCATTATGCAAGGCATGCGCGACTACGAAGTTCGGGTGCGTGCGACCCGCGCCGCGCAGGGGCTCCCCGAGCGAGTCGCTGACGCGTCGGTACTCGATCGTCTCGCGACGGACTTTCGCTCGTGGGAGGACGGCACCGGTCGCCGCCGCGGCGGCCCATCGCAGGAGGCGGCGTAGCGGCTGCCGAAAACGGCGGCCGTGATGTCGACGGCAACAACGTGCCCTACACGCGGAACTTCGGCTCTCCGAGCCGCTCCACCGGCGGAGTCCCTCGCCCCTTTCCCGTCGGCGACGGCATGAGGGGCACCGAGGCTAGAAGCGACCGCAGAACATGCCGTCTCCCCGCCAGGTCCTTCGCGAGCCACCACTCAAGTAGATCATCGGCGTTGGTGGGAGCCTCTGAAATGACCTGCAGCGCCAGTCGGCGTGGCATCGCGGCGTTCACGATTGTGAGGTCGGCGTCCTGCCTCCGCTGCAGCGCCATCATGTTGTCCTCGTAGGTAACGCCGTCGATTGCCCCGGCCCGAAACAAGCGGTTCTGCCGCTCCTGTTCGTCGGGGTAGCCAGCCAACCTGTCCTGTGCCTGCCGCACCCTCGGGTCGTCAGATGTTGTGTATCCGCGTTGGCGGAAGTCTGTTTCGGCAAGTGCCTGCAGTACCCATCCGGTCACGATGTTGTCGATGTCTTCGCCCGCTACGGATAGGCCGCAGCCGGAGGAGGCCGCGTTCTTCCGCTTCGGGCACAAGTAGCGCCATGTGGTTCCGCCGCGCTTTCCCACCACGCGCGGGTCGGAGGAGAACGCGCCGACCAGTGGCTTTCCACACCGTCCGCAGACGAGGACACCCGACAGCAGGTGGCGCGCTTCTGTCTGGCGCTCACCTGCGGTTCTGCTGCGGGCGCGTAGTTGCTCGACCTGCTTCTTCGTAAGGATCGGCGTCCAGTCGCCCTTGGCGACCAATTCACCGGTGGGCCGCCCGCTCTCGCTTGTCTTGGAAGTCCGCCGACCTGGGGCATGGTCGCGCCACCCACAGAGTGCGCCACGGGTCATCATCGACCGGAGGCTTGTCCCGGTCCACCCGCGCGCCGGGCTGGAAAGGCCGGATGCATTCAGGAACTGCGCCACTTGGGTGACGGTGAGGCCGACATGGGAGTCGGCGAGCAGTTTGATCTCCGGACGCTTCCTGACATCGGCGATGGTCCAGTGGGCCCCGGCGGTCCGCGTGGCCTTCACGACCGCAGCGGGCTTGACTGCTGTCGTTGACCGCAGGAGGCGAATCACCGCGTGAAGGTCGGGGTGGTGAAGTCGGCCCCACTCCGTGTCGAGGCTCTTCACGCTCATGCCGGTCCACCGGCCCTCCCAAGCGGTCGGCACACGTCTCCGGTTCAGGTCGGCGACGACGTCGCCCCACGACTCCTTCTCTTCGAGGAGGCGCCGCGCGACTTCGCGAACAACGTCCGCCTGGGTTTCGTTGATGGTGTGGTCGCGGTTGTAGCCATACCCAAGCGCTTGGTGCGCGCGGCCCGCCTGCGCATCGCGGCGGCGGGCTTGGAGCAGTCGCTCGGCCTTCACCTCGGACTCGTTTTGGGCTACGGCGGCCAGGATGTATGCAAGCGTTCGACCGCTCGATGTAGAGATGTCGATTCTCCCGCCCTCAAGGAGGACGACTTGGACCTCGCGGGGTGATGCTTCGATGGCATCGAGCACACGCACGAGGTCACGAACCTGGCGCAACAGTCTGTCGATGTGCCGAACCATCAACCCGTCCACCTGGCCGCTGGCCAGGTCCGTCAGGAGTCGCTCGAAGTCCGGCCTTACCCGATCGGACCTGGACGCCGTGATGTCGTTGTCCGAGTAGATGAGTGGCTTCGGCCAGTCGAGGCTTTCGGCGTGCGCCTCCATCTGACGCACCTGATCATCGACACCGACTGACAAGCCCTCTCGGTCAAGAGAGACACGTGCATATGCCGCTGGGCGCGTGGGAAGGGCAGGGCGATTGCTGCTGAGGTCGCGCGTCATGCCCCAGATTCTATTGGTCTTCCATATCGCTTGTTGACAACACCAAGTCGTTCTGGGAGGCGCACAAGGCCGTGTACGCCGAGCAGGTGAAGGCACCGATGGTGGCGCTCACCGGCGCCCTGGAGCCGGAGTTCGGGCCGGCCAAGGTGTTCCGGCCCAACCGGGACGTCCGCTTCGCGAAGGACAAGACGCCCTACAAGACCCACCAGGGCGCATTCGTCGGCGTCGGCCCCGCCTGCGGGTGGTACGTCGAGGTGGCGGCCCCCGGCGTCCGCGTCGGCGCCGGGATCTACGAGGCCTCCGGCGAGCGGCTGGCCGCGTTGCGCGCTGCGATGGCCGACGACCTGCGTGGACCCGTCCTGGAGCGGATCCTGCGCGACCTCGAGCGCGGTGGCTTCGAGGTCCACGGCGAGCGGCTCAAGACCGTGCCCCGGGGCTACGACAAGGAGCACCCGCGACTCGAGCTGCTCCGGATGAAGACCGTGCTCGGGATGCGCTCCTACGGCTTCGAGCCGTTCATCCACACCCCCGAGCTGCTGGACCGGGTCCGGGACGACTGGCGGCGGCTGCGGCCGCTGGTGGAGTGGTTGGCCGACGCGACCGGCTGAGCGCCCGGTGGGTCAGGCCGACCCGTCGACGAACGGCCAGCCCCTGAGTCGCTCCTCGGCCCGGGCGGCGTACGGCGCGGCGCCGAGCGCCCGCGCCCGCCGGCCCGCGGCGACCACCGTCGCGTGGGCGTCCGGGAGCCCGAGCACGCCACGCAGCGTGCCGCGGTAGAGCCCCGAGGGCCCGAGGCAGACCAGCCCCGGCCACTGGACGACCAGCGCGTCGCCCCACCCGGCGGTGGCCGGCTCCAGCGTCGCCGCCAGCGCGCGCACCTCCTCGCGCAGCGCCGGCGCGCCCCGGCCGATGGCGAGCAGCGCCTCGGTGAGCAGCGGCACCCGGACCGCGACCCGCGGGCCGTGCAGCCGGCCCGGCTGCTCCACGACCGACTCGACGAGGCCGATCGCCCGCTCGTGCTGGCCCGCCTCGGCCGACGCCATCGCGACCACGATCGCGAAGTCCTCGTCGAAGTCGCCGGCGAGCTGGCCGGCCTGATCGAGGAACTCCGCGAGGCGTCCGCGGTGCCACAGCTCGATCGACTGGCTGGTCGCCATCGACACCTCGGCCAGGCGCCGCGCGGGGAGGCTGACGGCGCCCAGGCCCTCCAGGTGCCGGGTCATCAGGGCGTTGGACTCGGCGTAGTCGCCGCGGAGCACTGCCAGCATCACCTGCCACCACAGCTGCATCGCCTGCAGGTCGGGTCCGCCGTCCGCGGCGACCCGTGTGAACTCCGCGGAGAGGCGGCGGACCAGCCGCAGGTCGCCGGCCTCGAGGGCGCAGACCCGGCGCAGGTGCAGCGCCGTGGCGCGGGCCTGGGGGTCGGCGCCGGCGAGGTCGGCCAGCTCGTCGGCGATCTTCGCCCGGTCGGCGACCGTGGTCGGCTCCCAGCGGCAGATGAACTCCGCCAGCCGGACCTGCGCCCACGCGGCGCTGCCGGTCTCGGTCAGTGCCTGCGCCTCGCGGAGGTGGTCGAGGTCCCCGGCGAGCCCCTGGGCGGCGCGGTCGGCGGCCTCCGCGGCCTGCAGCCGGGCGACCAGGTCGGCCTCGAGATCGAGCCGGTGGGCCAGTGCGCGGCCGCGGAGGTCGGAGTTGCCCGTCTGGACCACGCCGTACCCCGAGAAGAAGCCGCCGACGCCGCTCGGGGCCGCGAGCAGGGCCAGCCGCGCCAGCCCGGCGTGGTCGCCCGACTCTGCGAGCAGCCGGCCCGCCCGGTCGAAGCAGGCGCCCGCGGTCTCGTAGTCGCCGAGGCGGGTGTGCGCCTGGCCGGCGAGGGAGTCCAGGGCGACCGCCAGCCGCGGGTCGTCGGGGTCGGCGTGGGTCGCGCCCAGGGTGGCGAGGCGCGCCGCCTCGCTGGTCGCCCCGCGGGCGAGCGCGTCCGCGGCGGCCCGCTCGCAGGCGCGCGCCGCCGCCGGCGACACCGAGCCGGGCGCGGCGGCGCTGCGGTGGCTCGCGATCGCTGCGAGCGCGCGCGGTGAGACGGACTCCACCGCGTCGGCGACCCGCCCGTGCAGCGCGCAACGCCGCAGCGCCCCGACGCCGTCGAGCACGGCGCGCCGCAGCAGCTCGTGGGCGAAGTCGAGCTCGGTCCCGTCCACCTCGACGACCTGGGCGAGGGCGAGCTCGGTGAGCCGGGCGTCGACGTCGTCGATGCCGTCGAGCTCGGCGACGGCAGCGGCCAGGTGCGCCGTGGTGCGCTGACCGATCACGGCGAGCGCCTCGGCCAGGCGTCGCGCCGGCTCGGAGACCGACTCGAGCTTCCAGGCGACGACCCCCGCCACCGCGTCCTCGGTGATCGGCTCACCGGCGTCGGCCAGGTCGCAGAGCTGGGCGGCCAGCAGCGGGTTGCCCAGGCTGCGGGTGACGATCTCCTCGACCGTCGCGCGATCGCCGGCCCCGAGCCGGGCGCCGACCAGCGCCCGGACCGCGTCGGGGGTGAGCGGCTGCAGGGTCAGGTCGGTGTGCGTCCCCACGGCGCGGAGCAGGCCGAGCGCCGCCGCCCGGTCGGCGTCGAGCGTCCCCGGGCGGCGGGTGAGCAGGAGCAGGATCGGGTGTGCGCGGAGGACCCGCAGGGCGGCGCCGAGCAGCCGCAGCGAGTCCCGGTCGGCCCACTGCACGTCCTCGACGACGGCGACCAGGTGGCCCGACTCACGGACCATCGCGGCCAGCATCGCGGCGACGCCGGCGACCGACGGGGCGCTGGGTGGCGCATACCCGGCCAGCGCGGCCTGCTCCAGCCACGGCCCGAGGGTCTCGAACGGCGCCGTGCCGCCGCCGGCCACGCCGCTGGTGAGCAGCGCAGCGCCGCGGTGTCGCCCGAGTGCGTGGTGGACGAGCGTCGACTTCCCGATCCCAGCGGCCCCGCTGACGGTCACCACAGCGAGGCGACCGGCGCTCTCCCGCCAGGCCCTTTCCAGTGCCGCCGCGTCGGTGGCGCGTCCCGGCGGTCCGGCGCCGAGTGCGGGCCCCGGCGGCGCCGCGGGCTTCGCGGCGCCGGTGCGGTCCGGCGCCGGGGCGGGGGAGCTGCGAATCTCCCGCTCCACCCGCACGGTGTCCGGGTCCGGGTCCAGTCCGAGCTCGTCGCGCAGTCCGCGGCGCAGGTCGACGAGCACGTCGAGCGCCTCCGGCGCCCGCCCGGCCGCCCGGAGCGCGAGCGCGAGCAGGCGGGCGGTGCCCTCCCGCAGCGGATGACGGCCGTGGGCCGGTGCGAGCACGGTGATCGCCCGGGTGGCCTGGCCCAGCGCCAGCATGCCCTCGGCGCAGGCCTCGGTGAGCTCGGAGCGCAGCTCGTCGAGCCGGGCGCGCTCGGGGGCGAGCTCGGCGACGTCCGCGACGTCCTCGAGCGCCTCGCCCCGCCACAGGCCGAGCGCGGTCTCGAGCAGGTCGACCGCGCGCCGGGTGTCGCCGTCGGCGAGGGCGCCGCGGGCGTCCCGGGCGAGCGTGTCGAGCAGGTCGAGGTCGGTGCCGCCGGCCTCGCAGCGCAGCACGTACCCCTGCGCGGTGGTCTCGATGGCCACGCCGTGGGAGGGTCCCAGCGCCCGCCGCAGGCGGGAGACGTACCCCTGGAGCGTGACCTGCGCGCTGTCGGGCGGGGCGCCGCGCCAGAGCAGCTCGCAGAGGTAGCCGGCGCTGCGCGTGCTCCGCTCGGCGGCCAGGATGACCAGCAGGTCGGCGTGCTTGCGCGCGGCGATCGGGATCGCGGTGCCGTCGGCGGCGCTCAGCTGGAGCGGCCCGAGCACCCGGACCGCCGGCTGCGCGCCGGCCCCGGACGTCGACCAGCCCGACACCAGCGTCACACCAGCGCGTTCGTCGACGCTGGCGCCATGACCACCACCAGTGAACCCCAGTCCATCCCCGCTCCCGCCCCTGATTCCGCGCCGGCCCGTGTCGAGACCCGGCCGTCGGTGGGCGGCCCGTCCGGCGCGACTGTACTGCGCGCGGCCGGCGTCGCGCTGGCGCTCGCCGGAGCCCTGTGCACCGCCGGCGGCGTCCTGCACCCGATCGTCGCCCGCAAGGCGCACTCGGTGGCCGCGCTGACCAGCCCGGGCACGCCGATCGCCCAGATCCTCCTGGGTCTCGGCACCGTCCTGCTGATCCTCGGGCTCCCCGCGATGTACGCGTGGCTGCGACCCCGCATCGGCTGGGTCGGCTTCGCCGGCTTCCTGTGCTACCTGGTCGGCAACATCGTGACCGCCGCCGGGCACCTCACCGTGGAGCTCTTCGTCGCGCACCCCCTCGCGGAGGACCCCGCGACCGCGTTCGTGATCGCCGAGAACGACAACATGATCGGCACCACGGCGTTCGCCCTGTTCAACACCGTCGGCGGCCTGGTGATGCTGCTGGGCATGGGGCTGCTCGGCGCGAGCATGCTCCGCCACCGGGCCGTGCCGCGCTGGATCGCAGTGCTGACGCTGGTCGGCATGGCCGGGTTCTTCCTCCCGGTGCCGGCCGTCCAAGGGCTCTCGGGCCTGCTCTACGAGGCCCCGCGCGGGCTGGCCGTGGCGGCCATCGGCGTACTGATGGCGCGCCGGCCCGAGGGCTGGCGGCGCTGAGCCGGTGCTGGCTGGCCGGCCGAGCCGGTCAGCCAGCAGCGGTGAAGCTGGCCATCGTCCGCTCGGGCTCCCAGTACGCCTTCATCGACTTCACCCGGCCGTCGTCGTCGACGACGTAGACCATGATCAGGTCGGTGACGGTGAACGAGCCGTCGGGGAACGAGGTCTTGATCCGCCCGATGTTGGCGCAGGTGTTGCTGCCGGGGTTGGCGAAGGAGTCGATGATCTCGAACTCGAACCGCTCGATCGGCGCGATCGCCTTCTCCCAGAACGCCGAGATCCCGGCGTGCCCGTGGTGGCCGGTGCCCTCGGGGTCGAACATCGACGGACCGACCGGGTCCTCGAGCACGGCGTCCTCGGCGTACACCGTGAGCCACTCGGCCAGGTCGCCGCGGGCCACCGCGGAGTAGGAGCGCTGCGAGGCGGTCCGCGCCGGGTGCAGGTCGTTCGGCGCGTTCCAGACGATGGCATCGGAGGTGATCATGGCGCCATCGTAGGCCGAAAGTAGAACAGGTTCTAGATCTGAGGTCCCGCGGGTCGATGCCGACCGGCCACGGCGGATTCACGTCGCGGTCACCGGGCGATGCCACCGTGCCT
Organism: Nocardioides sp. GY 10113; assembly: GCF_004919105.1. Lineage (GTDB taxonomy): Bacteria > Actinomycetota > Actinomycetes > Propionibacteriales > Nocardioidaceae > Nocardioides. The sequence goes on along the minus strand of NZ_STGK01000013.1, from coordinate 110,725 downwards.
GGCATGGGCAAGAAGCGGAAGGCCTGGATCCATGTCGGCGCTCCCGGCGCCGGCGACCCCGTCGAGGCGGCGCTGGCGCACCACCACCGCGCTCTCGTCGAGCTCGGCTACGCCGCGGTGGCGCGCACCTCGTCGGAGAGCTTCCTGGCGGCGGTCGAGCTGCTGCGCAGTCACCGTGAGTGGGGCTTGCGCCGCGCCGACGTCGAGGGCAGGTGGGTGGGCATGGTCCGGCGCGCGGAGCAGGCGAAGGTGGATCTGGTCTTCTCCCAGACCATGCTCGCCGACGCGGCTCCGGAGCAGGTGGACCTCCTGGTCGACGCCCTCCATGCCTTCCGGGTGCAGGTCGTGGTCAGCGCCGGGCCCGGGGAGGAGGCGCGCCGTGATGCACTCGTCGCGCGCTGGCAGCGCGCCGTGCGCAAGCCGGAGCGGCTGCACGTGCTCGACCTCCCGGACGAGGACCCGGCCACGGTGTGGCGGGAGTTCGGCCGGCTGGTCGGCTTCGGCACGGCGTCGCTCGGGCTCGGATCCGTGCCGCCGGCGGTGCCGCCCTGTGCCACCCTCGCCGACGCGCGCCGGGAGATGGAGCGCCTGGTGCGCCGTACCGCCTCGCTCGAGCTGAGGCTCGGCGAACTGGACCGACGGCGCCGGCGCTTCCGGCGTACGGCGGCCTGAGCCTGGGGCTCAGTGTGGCTGCCAGGCGTCCTCGTCAGCCGTGAGCGCGGTGACGGTGGCTGGCAGGCTCCCGTCGGCGAGCTGCTGGATCGAGACCTCCTCGAAGACCTCCCGCAGCGAGCGCCGTGCGGCGATCCACACGTGCTGCAGGACATCGGCGGTCTCGTTGTAGCTGACCGCCTCGGGCCGCAGCCCGTAGACCGAGACCAGGGGGCCGTCGACCGCGCGGATCACGTCGGCGACCGAGACGTCGGCCGGGGGGCGGGCCATCCGCCACCCGCCGGACTGGCCGCGCTGGGAGAGCACGATGCCGGCGCGGCGCAGGTCCGCGAGGATCGCCTGCAGGAACCCGTGGGGGATCTCCTGCAGTCGCCCGAGCTCCTCGGCGCTGACGGCCCGACCGTCCGCGCGTCCCGCCATCTCGATCAGCGCCCGCAGCGCGTAGTCGGATTTGGCGGAGACTCGCATGTCTCCATCCTGTCACATATCTCGATCGGATCACTCGACCATGGGCCTCGGCGGGCCGCCGGCGGCGCCCCGATCCGAACGGTCGCTCGGGTTGCCTTGCCCACCTGCCTACTCGCCAGTATCATCTTGTTACCGACGAGTAGCCAAGACTCTTTTCTGAAGGAATCGGTGGGACTGTGAGCCACTACAAGAGCAACCTGCGCGACATCGAGTTCAACCTCTTCGAGCTCCTGGGGCGCGACGAGGTCCTCGGCGCCGGGCCGTTCGAGGAGTACGACGCGGACACCGCCCGCGAGATCCTTGCCGAGGTGGAGCGGATCTGCCGCGAGGACCTCGCGGCCTCCTACGTGGACAGCGACCGCAACCCGCCGGTCTTCGACCCCGCGACGAACACCGCGCCGGTGCCGGCCTCCTTCAAGGCCAGCTACGACGCCTGGATGGCCGCTGAGTTCTGGCGCCTGCAGATCTCCGAGGAGCTCGGCGGGCAGCCGGCCCCGTCCTCGCTGATCTGGGCGATGGGCGAGATGGTCCTCGGCGCGAACGCCCCGATCTGGATGTACGCCGCCGGCGCGCCGTTCGCGGGCGTCGTGCACCACAACGGCACGGACCGCGACAAGCGGATCGCCCAGATCATGGTCGAGCGCGGCTGGGCCGCGACGATGGTGCTCACCGAGCCGGACGCCGGCTCCGACGTGGGTGCGGGCCGCACCAAGGCCACCCCGAACGCCGACGGCTCGTGGAACATCAGCGGCGTCAAGCGCTTCATCACCAGCGCCGAGTCGGACCTGCAGGAGAACATCATCCACCTGGTCCTCGCCCGCCCCGAGGGCGTCGAGGGCGTCGGCGGACCCGGCACCAAGGGCCTCTCCCTCTTCATCGTGCCGAAGTACCACTTCGACCACGAGACCGGCGAGCTCACCGGCGAGCGCAACGGCGTCTACGTGACCAACGTCGAGCACAAGATGGGCATCAAGGTCTCCAACACCTGCGAGACCACCTTCGGCGACCCGCAGGTCGGCGGCGGCGAGCCCGCCCAGGGCTGGCTGCTCGGCGAGGTGCACGACGGCATCGCCCAGATGTTCCAGGTCATCGAGAACGCCCGGATGATGGTCGGCACCAAGGCGATCGCGACGCTCTCCACCGGCTACCTGAACGCGCTGGACTACGCCAAGGAGCGGGTGCAGGGCGCCGACCTGACCGAGTCCTCGAACAAGACCGCGCCGCGGGTGACCATCACCCACCACCCCGACGTGCGCCGGTCGCTGATGACCCAGAAGGCCTTCGCCGAGGCGATGCGCAGCCTGGTCCTCTACACCGCCTCCTTCCAGGACAAGGTGCAGGTCGCCACCGCCGCGGGCGAGCGCGACGAACTCGCCGAGGCCGTCAACGACCTGCTGCTCCCGATCGTCAAGGGCTACGGCTCCGAGCGCTCGTGGGTGCTGCTGGGCACCGAGTCGCTGCAGACCTTCGGCGGCTCGGGCTTCCTGCAGGAGTACCCGATCGAGCAGTACGTCCGGGACGCCAAGATCGACACCCTCTACGAGGGCACCACCGCCATCCAGGGCCAGGACTTCTTCTTCCGCAAGATCGTCAAGGACCAGGGCCGCGCCCTCGGCTACCTGGCCGGCGAGATCAAGGCGTTCATCGAGGCCGAGTCCGGCAACGGCCGCCTCAAGGTCGAGCGGGAGCTGCTCGCGACCGCGCTGGCCGACGCCGAGGCGATCGTCGGTCACATGATCAACGACCTGATGTCCGCTCAGGACGACATCCGCAACATCTACAAGGTCGGTCTCAACACCAGCCGGGTGCTGATGGTGCTGGGTGACGTGATCTGCTCCTGGCTGTTGCTGCGGGGCGCCGAGATCGCCCTGGCCAAGCTCGACGGCGAGCCGGGCGCGGACAAGGCCTTCTACGAGGGCAAGGTCGCGGCGGCGAGGTTCTTCGCGGCCACCAACCTGCCGAAGATCACCTCCGAGCGGGCCATCGCCGAGGCCACCGACCTCTCGCTGATGGACCTCGACGAGGCCGCCTTCTGAGGTCGCCGCGCTCCCTGTGAGCCGGCCGTCAGGCCGTGTGACGGGCCGTCCGGACATCGAGTCCGGGCGGCCCGTCGTCGCATTCCGGCCGGGCGCCCGCCGGGCTCCTCTACAGTCGACGCGTGACTGACGCAGAGCGCCTGGCTGGCTATGTCGACACCTGGCATGCCGCCGTCGCGGACTTCCTGACCCTGCTGGAGCAGCTGGACGACGCCGACTGGGCGCTGCCCACCGACCTGCCCGGATGGGACGTGAAGGCCGTTGCCTCGCACACCGCTCACCTGGAGAGCGTGCTGGCCGGCCGCGGCGAGGAGGCCGCCGAGATCGGGGAGCCCGCGCACGTCACCGGCCTGATGGGTGCCTACACCGAGATCGGCGTGGTCAACCGGCGCGACCGTGAGCCGGCCGCGATCATCGCCGAGATCCGGGAGGTCACCGCCGACCGGTTGCGGACCCTGCGTGTGGACCCGCCGACGGATGCGTCGGCCCACCCGGAGCTGGTCTTCGGCGGCGTCCCGTGGAACTGGGGCACGCTGCTGCGCAACCGTCCCCTCGACGTGTGGATGCACGAGCAGGACGTACGCCGCGCCGTCGGCCGCCCGGGCGGCATGGACACCGCCGCGGCCCAGCACACGGCCGACTACCTCGCCGAGGGATTCGGGTTCGTGGTCGGCAAGCGGGTCGGTCCGCCGGCCGGCACCACCGCGGTGCTGGACGTGGCCGGCAGCCCCGCGGTCGCGGTGGGCGTCGGCGAGGACGGTCGGGCACGACCGCTGGCCGAGGAGCCGTCCGAGCCGACCGTGCGGATCGCGATGGACCGCGAGCCGTTCATCCTCGCGGCCGGCGGACGGCGCGTCCCGGACCCGGCCCAGGTGACGATCACCGGCGACGCCGACCTCGGCGCCGCGATCGTGGCCGCGATGGCGACCACGCCCTGACCCAGCCGCTCCGGACGGACGGACCGACCGGATCCGTCGTACCGGCCTGATCGACGACCCGCTGCCGGACCCGCTCCCTCCACCGACAGGACCACCATGATCTGGGACCCCCGCGACATTCCCGACCAGTCGGGCCGGACGGTGGTGGTGACCGGCCCGACGGTGGGCGGTCTCGGCTACCACACGGCGCTGGAGCTGGCCCGCAACGGGGCCCGCGTCGTGCTGGCCGGGCGCAACAAGGAGAAGCGCAAGCAGGCCGCCGCGGCGATCTCCGAGGAGCTCCCGGCGGCGCAGGTCGAGACGTTGCCGCTGGACCTGGCACGGATGGAGTCGGTGCGCCACGCCGCCTCCGCGGCCCGGGACCTGGGGCCGATCCACCTGCTGGTCAACAACGCCGGCGTGATGGGCACGCCTCTCCGGCGCACCGTCGACGGGCTCGAGCTGCAGATGCAGACCAACCACTTCGCGCCGTTCCTGCTCACCGGTCTGCTGCTGCCGCAGCTGGTCGAGAGCGGGGAGGGCCGGGTGGTCACGGTCTCCTCGCTGTTCCACCGCTACGCCGGGCACCAGCCCGTCGACGACCCGCGGGAGGCCGAGGGGCGCTACCACCCGTGGCGCGTCTACGGCCGCTCCAAGCTGGCGAACCTGCACTTCACCAGCGAGCTCGAGCGGCGGCTCAGCGCCCGCGGGCTGCCCGTCAAGGCGCTGGCCGCGCACCCGGGGTTCGCCGGGACCCACCTGGCCGTCAACGGCCAGTACGGCGTGGCCGGGAGCGGCGCGGACCTCGGCAGCGCCCAGGCCCGTCGGCTGGACCGGATGATCGGCCTGGTCTCCCAGTCGGCCGCCGCCGGCGCGCGGCCGACGCTGATGGCGGCCACCGCCGATCTGGACGGCGACACCTTCGTCGGACCGACCAACTTCCTGCAGATGCAGGGTCCGCCGAAGGTGGTCGGCCGCTCGCGGCTGGCCCGGGACCGGAGCGCCGGGCAGCGGCTGTGGGAGATCAGCGAGGGAGTCGTGGGGATGTCCTACCCCTGATCGGGTTCAAGCGAGGGGTGGCGCTGCGGATGACGACGCACCTCGGCCGGGCCGGCCGCGACCCGACCCTCGAGATGGCGCCGGTCAGGCTGCGCGCCTTCCTCGCCGGCGAGCCGGCTCTCGACACCGGGGGCGCCGCGCTGGTCTGGGAGCCGCGCCGGATCGTGCCGGCGTACGCCGTACCGGAGCGCGACCTGCTGGTCGCGGTGGAGACCAGCGAGCCCCAGCCCGAGGCGACCGATCCCGTGGCGCAGCCGCTGATGCTGACGCCCCCTGGTGGCGCTGAGACCGGTGCGGAGCGCCCCGACGGGGTCAGCGGCCGCGCGGGCCGTAGACCGCCTCCTTCTTGCTGAACGCCGCCTCGCGCGCGGCCTTGGTGTTGCGTGCCGCGAGCAGGAAGAGCTGCTCGGCGCGCTCCCGGGCGAAGGTGCGTCGCGGGGACGAGTTCCACGTGCCGTCGTAGAGGCGCTTCGCCGCCGCCAGCGCGTCGGGCGACTTCTGCGCGAGCTCGGCCGCCAGCCGGTGCGCGCCGGCGAGCGGGTCGTTGTCGAGGCGGGTGACCAGGCCGAGCTCGAGCGCCCGGGTGCCGTCGAAGACCTCGGCGGTCATCGTCAGCAGCTTGGCCTGGTCGATGCCGATCACCTCCGAGAGGCTCTGCACGCCGGACATGTCGGGGATCAGCCCCCACTTGCCCTCGAGCACCGACCAGCGGGAGTCGGGGGTGGCGATCCGGAAGTCGGCGCCGAGCGCGATCTGCAGGCCGCCGCCGAGGCAGTGGCCGTGCACCGCGGCGATCACCGGCACCGGGATCCGGCGGAAGGCCCAGGGGGCCTCCTGGAAGGTGTTGGTGCCGCGCCACGGCCGGGGCGTGAACGCCTTGGCGATGCCGCCGGGGCTGCGCAGGACCGAGGCGAAGTCGAGTCCGGCGCAGAAGGCCTCGCCCTCGCCGGAGATGATCACCGCGCGCAGGCTCTTGTCGCGTCGCAGGTCACGGGCGGTGGCTACCAGGCCGTCGAGCACGTCGAGCGTGAGTGCGTTGAGCTTGTCCGGCCGGTTCAGACGGACGTGGGCGATGCCTTCGGCGACCTCACAGGTGACGGTGCTCATAGGCTGATCGTACTGGTTGGTAACGGGGGTGGCGCGGGGCGTTCGTGGGTCTCGGGATTCCCCGGTCGACCGGGGAATCCCGGGCGTGACGGGCATGGCAATGGCCGTCACGCACCAGAATCCCCGGTCGGCCGGGGATTCCTGGGGAGCGTGGGATCAGAGGTGGTCGGGGACGATGAAGGCGTCCGGGTCCTGGCGCGGCGGGATGCTGTCAAGCGCGAGCTGCACCAGGGCGACGCGGGCGGTGATCAGCGCCTTGCGGCGCAGTCCCTTCTCGTCGGCGCCGAGGCGCTCCTCGACCACCGCGGCGATCTCCGCCTTGGTGAACGACGGCCGCTCGCCGACGGGGACCTCGACATCGGGCAGGCCGACCAGGACCGGGAGCAACTGGTCGCCGAGGCCGTCGAGCAGCACGAAGCGCTCGTACCTGCTGAGCTCCTCCCAGGCGTCCTCGATCGTCCGGCGGCCCTTGCGCACGCTCTTGTCCTGGGCCGCGAGGACGGCCTTGGCGGCTCCGGTCAGCGCGGCGGTGAGCTCGTGCTCGGTCAGTCGCATGGCGCTAGTGTCCCCTGACCGCTCCGGGGATGCGAACGCCGGCCCCGGGGTTTCGAGGCTCGCTGCGCTCGCACCTCAACCGCCGGCACCGGGGGATGCGAACGCCGGCCCCGGGGTTTCGAGGCTCGCTGCGCTCGCACCTCAACCGCCGGCACCGGGGGATGCGAACGCCGGCCCCGGGGTTTCGAGGCTCGCTGCGCTCGCACCTCAACCGCCGGCACCGGGGGATGCGAACGCCGGCCCCGGGGTTTCGAGGCTCGCTGCGCTCGCACCTCAACCGCCGGCACCGGGGGATGCGAACGCCGGCCCCGGGGTTTCGAGGCTCGCTGCGCTCGCACCTCAACCGCCGGCACCGGGGGATGCGAACGCCGGCCCCGGGGTTTCGAGGCTCGCTGCGCTCGCACCTCAACCGCCGGCACCCGGGGGACGCGAACGCCGGCCCCGGTCGAGCCGGGGCCGGCGTACGCGATGAGCGGGGAGGTCAGGCCGCCTTGGCCGCCTTCATCTTCTTGACCTGGCGGTCCAGGTGCAGCTGCGCGACCCGGCGGGTGCGCTTGTCGGCGGTGGCCATGCCGTAGAGCAGCTTCAGCTGGCTGGGCAGGTTCTTGGCGTTGGTGGTGGCCAGCCAGCCGTTGGGCAGCGAGAGCCGGACGACCTTGTGCCAGGCGCTGCCGACCTGCTGGGGCAGCGGCGCGGCGTGGTAGTTCAGCCCGTACTTCTCGAAGACGGCCTTCACCTTCGGGGCCACCTCGGCGTACCGGTTGCTCGGCAGGTCCGGGTAGAGGTGGTGCTCGATCTGGTGCGACAGGTTGCCGGTCATGATGTGCATCGCCTTGGAGCCGGTGATGTTGCAGGAGCCGAGCATCTGGCGCAGGTACCACTCGCCGCGGGTCTCCTTCTCCGGGATCGCCTTGAGCTCGAAGGTCTCCACGCCCTCGGGGAAGTGGCCGCACATGATCACCGAGTGGGTCCACAGGTTGCGGACCAGGTTGGCCACGAAGTTCGCCGAGAGCGCGCCCAGCGCGGAGCCGGTCGGCAGCGCGAGCAGCGGGTTGACGACGTAGTCCTTGGTGGCCTGCTTGCGGATCTTGCGCAGCGTGTTCTTGGCGTTCGCCGCGAACGACGCCGGGCGCCGGTCCTTGGGCAGCCGGAGGTTGCGGCCCAGCTCCAGGTCGTACGCCGCGATGCCGTACTCGAAGAAGCAGGCGTTGATGAAGTTCCACAGCGGCTGGCCCAGGTACGCCGGGTGCCAGCGCTGGTCCTCGTCCACGCGCATGATGCCGTAGCCGAGGTCGTTGTCCTTGCCGATGATGTTCGTGTAGGTGTGGTGCACCTCGTTGTGGGAGTGCTTCCAGCCCTCGGCGGTGGAGGCGTTGTCCCACTCCCAGGTGGTGGAGTGGATCTTCGGGTCGCGCATCCAGTCCCACTGGCCGTGCATGACGTTGTGGCCGATCTCCATGTTCTCCAGGATCTTGGCCACGCTCAGCCCGATGGTGCCGGCGATCCAGGCCGGCGGGAGGGCGCTGAAGAGCAGTACGGCGCGGGAGCCGAGCTCGAGCTTGCGCTGCACGTCGACGACCTTGCGGATGTAGGCCGCGTCGGACTCCCCGCGCTGGTCGATGACCTCCTGGCGGATGGCGTCCAGCTCCGCCCCGAGCGCCTCGATGTCCTCGGGGGTGAGGTGCGCGGTCGGGTCGGCGTCCTTCTTGGTGATGGCAGTCATGGGAGCTCCTGGTGTGCAGTCGTGTGCGTCAGGTGGTCAGTGGTCGAGGTGGCAGTCGCCGGCGGCGGCGTTGATGCAGGTCTGGATGGAGACGCCGCCGGCGCCGGTCTCGCCCGGCACCGCGACGGTCAGCTCGCCGGTGCGCAGGTCGCGCACGGCGCCCGACTTCATCGGCAGCACGCAGCCCATGCAGATGCCCATCCGGCAGCCGCTGGGCATCAGCACGCCGGCGTTCTCCGCGGCGTCGAGGATCGGGGTGTCGCCCGCGGCGTCGACCACGGTGCCGCCGGCGAAGGTGACGGTGCCGCCGGCGTCGGCGTCGGCCTCGACGAGCAGGGGGCGGAACCGCTCGGTGTGCAGGGTGAGCCGGTGCTCGTCGTAGTAGGCCTCGAGGGCATCCAGCAGGCCGACCGGGCCGCACGCGTAGGCGATGCGCTCGTCCAGGTCGGGGACCAGGGCGGCGAGGTCGTCGGTGGTGAGCAGGCCGTCGGTGTCGGTGTGCCGCTCGATCAGGCGCAGGCGCCCGGTCGCGGCGTACTGGCGCATCTCGGCGCCGAAGATCACCTCGGGCTGGGCCATCGCCGAGTGCACCAGCACGATGTCGCTCTCCACCGGCGCGGCCTGGGAGAAGAGGTTGCGCAGCATGCCGATCACGGGGGTGATGCCGGAGCCGGCGGTGATCATCAGCATCTTGCGCGGCAGCGGGCGGGGCAGCACGAAGTCGCCCTCGGGCTGGCCGAGGTGCAGCATCGTCCCGGCGGTGACGCGGCGCGCGAGGAACTGCGAGACGGTGCCGTCCGGGATCGCCTTGACGGTGATGCTGATCCGGCCGTCGGGGCGCGGCCCGTGGGTCAGGGAGTAGCAGCGCCAGAGCCGTACGCCGTCGACTTCCACGCCGACCCGGACGTACTGCCCGGGCACGTGGCCGGCCCAGTCGCGGCCGGGCTTGATCACGATCGTGGTCGCGTCGGCGGTCTCGGGCCGGACCTCCACGATGCGGCCGCGCACCTGCTCGACCCCGGTGCCCCCGCGCAACGGGTGGAAGTGGTCCAGCAGGTCGTCCACGGTCAGCGGGTGGACGGCCGCATCGGCGATCTGTCGGAGCAGGCCGCGGGCCCGCGAGGCGGCGGGCTTGTCGGCATAGGTCGCGCTCATGGTCACATCCTGCCTGCCACGAGGAGTAAAGTCCTGTGTCGAGTCGGTGAATCGGGACTCGGTTATTGTTCGTAACGAACAAAGGAGCGCCATGGTCGACGACCAGGAGGACCGGGCGGCGCGCGAGGCCGTGCTCCTCGCCCCCGCGGTGGCCGCCGCGATCCGGGCCGAGCTGCCCCGGCTTGCCGAGGACGTGGTCGCCCGCATCATCGCCGAGGTGCCCGCCTACGACGACGCGTTCAGCGGGCCGATGGGCAGCCGGATCCGGACCGCCGTGCAGGTCGCGCTCGGCGGGTTCGTGTCGATCGCCTCCGGGCGCCGCGGCTCCGAGGTCCCGGCGCCGCGCGCCGACGCGATGGAGGGCGCCTACCAGCTGGGCCGGGGCGAGGCCCGGTCCGGGCGGACCTCCGACGCCCTGCTGGCGGCGTACCGGATCGGCGCGCGGGTGGCCTGGCAGCACCTCTCCGCGCAGGCGCTGGCGCAGGGGGTCGACGCGGCGACGGTCGCCTACTTCGCCCAGATGGTCTTCACCTACATCGACGAGCTCTCGGCGGCCTCGGCGGCCGGGCACGCGGACGAGTCGGCCACCAGCGGCCGGGTCCGCCAGCGCCTCCTCGACCGGCTCGCGCGCCACCTGCTCGCGGGGGCCGCGCCGGCGGTGGTGCTCGGTGCGGCCGAGCGCGCGGACTGGTCGCCGCCGTCGACGCTGACGGCCGTGATCGCTCCGGAGTCGCAGGTCGGTCCGCTGATGCACGCGCTGCCCGGCGCCACCCTGCAGGTCAACGAGCTGGCCGAGATCGAGGGCGCCACGCTGCTCCTGGTGCCGGACGCGCACGGTCGGCGCCGCGCCTCGCTGCTGCGCAGCCTGGAAGGCCGCGGGTGCCTCGCCGGGCCGGCCCGGGACTGGCTCGACGTGTCGGCGTCCTACGCCCGCGCGCTGCGGGCGCGCTCCCTGGGGCTGCCCGACGACACCGAGGCGCACCTGGCCGAGCTGGTGCTGACCGCTGACGGGGACGCCCTCGCCGACCTCCGGGCCCAGGTGCTCGCGCCGCTGCGGGACCTGCGCCCCGCGGCGGCGGCCAGGCTCACCGAGACCCTGCGCTCCTGGCTGCTGCACCACGGGCGCCGCGACGACATCGCCGCCGCGCTGTTCGTGCACCCGCAGACGGTCCGGTACCGGGTCGGCCAGCTCCGCGAGCTCTACGGCGACGCGCTGGAGGACCCCGCGACGGTGCTCGGGCTGACCCTGGCGCTCGGCGTCCCGGGGGCTGGACCGCCCGGCTGACGCGTCTCGCGCCGGGGCCGGCGCGGAGCCCGGGCGATGGCCCCGCCCGTACTCTCGGCGCATGCGACCTCGGGTCTCCTTCCTGGCGCTTCCCCTCGTGGCGCTCGTGGCCGCCTGCGGCGCGGGCGAGGGCGACGACGGGCCACCGCCGGCGGGTGGCGGCTACGTGGCGCTCGGCGACTCCTACACCTCCGCCCCCGACATCGGCAGGTCCGTGGACGACGCCTGCCGGCGCAGCGAGGGCAACTACCCGCGCCTGGTCGCCGCCGAGCTCGACCTCGACCTGACCGACGTCAGCTGCAGCGGCGCATCCACGCTCAACTACGCCGACCCGCAGTACCTCGGGGACGAGGACCGCCCGCCGCAGCGCGACGCGCTCGGCGCCGACACCGAACTGGTGACCGTCTCGCTCGGCGCGAACGACTACCGGCTCTACGCGCGGCTGGTCAGCTGCATCCCGCGGGCCACCGTCGACCCCGACGGCTCGCCGTGCCGGGACCTGTTCGCCGCCGAGGCGGGCCAGGCCGACGCGGCGGACCCGGTGGCAGGGGTGGTCGATGCGATCGCGTCGCGCCTCGGCAACGTCCTGGACCTCGTGCACCGCCGATCGCCCGACGCCCGGGTGCTCGTCGTCGGCTATCCGACGGCACTGCCGGTCACGAAGGCCTGCCGCCAGTTCCCGGTCGCCGACGGCGACGTGGCCTTCACCGCGGACGCGATGGACGCGCTGAACGAAGCGCTGGCCCGGGCCGCGGAGGAGTCCGACGCGGAGTACGTCGACCTGGCCACGCCCACGGAGGGGCACGACATGTGCGCCGAGGACCCGTGGGTCGCCGGGATGAACCCCACCGGCCCGGCCGCTCCGTACCATCCCTACGCGGCCGAGCAGCGGGCCGCGGCCGACGCGATCGTGGCCACGCTCCGCGGCGGCTGAGCGCCCGGTCGCCCGGGCGCCCGGCTGCCCGGTCGCGGTCGCCGGCGTACCGGCTCAGGCGCGGTGCACCACCCGGCCGGCGACCACGGTCAGCGCCACCGGCGGGCGGGTCTGCGTGAGCGGGTCCTCCTCGAGCACCACCAGGTCCGCCGGCGCCCCGACGCCGACCATCGGCCGGCCGTCGGTGGACGCCGCCAACGCCTCGGCGCGGGACAGCGCCTGCTCGGGGTGCCAGGGCGAGCGCTCGTCGCCGGTGCGGCGGACGGCGGCGTCGATCGCCAGCCACGGGTCCAGCGGCGCCACCGGCGCGTCCGAGCCCAGGTGCAGGGCGGCGCCGGCGTCGAGCAGCCACCGGAAGGCGTAGCTGCGCTCGGCCCGGTCCGCCCAGGCCACATCGATCAGGTCACGGTCGTCGATCAGGTGGGCCGGTTGGACGCTGGCCCGCAGCCTCAGGGCCGCGAGGGCTCCGGCCTGCTCGCGGCGCATCAGCTGGACGTGCTCGACCGAGCCGCGCGCCCCGGTGGTCCGGTACGAGGCCAGCGCCTGCTCCAGGGCAGCGTCGCCGATCGCATGGGTCGCGACCTCCAGGCCGTGCGCGTGGGCCCGGGCGAGCAGCCCGGTCAGCTCCGGACCGCTCAGGTTCGGTGCGCCCGCCGGGGCCTCGGCCGGGGCGCCGTGCAGGTAGTGGTCGTGGCACCAGGCGGTGCGGGTGTTCAGCGACCCGTCGCTGATGATCTTCAGCGGCCCCATCGTGAGCCGGTCGTCGCCGGGCAGCAGCGGGTCGCCGGTGCGCAGGCCCGCGCTCAGCACCGCCTCCAGCCCGTCGGCGTACGTCGCCGCGCGGACGCGGAGCAGGTCGCAGCCGTCGTGCCAGCGCCCGCGCCACGCGTCCAGGTCGCCGACGAACTCGAAGTCGACCAGCCCGACCACGCCGTGCGCGGCGGCGTGCCGGAGCGCCGAGCGGTAGTCCTCGGCGCCGGAGTCGGCGGTCAGCCGGGTCAGCAGCGCGTAGGCGGCGTACCACTCGGTCTCGGCGACGACGCCCTCGCGCGGGGCGAGGTCGAGGGCGGCCAGGGCCGCCGAGTTCAGCCAGGCGTGGTGGCCGTCGCCGGCGATCAGCACCACCGGCGTGATCCCGCTGACCGCGTCCAGGTCGGCGACGCTGCCCTCGCGCGGCCAGGTGGCCGGCCGGTGCCCCCAGCCGATCACCGGCATCCCGGGGCGCGCGGCGACCAGGTCGGCGACCAGCGCGGTCATCTCCTCGACGCTGCCGACGCTGCCGGTGTCGGTGCGGCTGGTGGCCAGGCTCCACTGGCCGAGGTGGACGTGGTGGTCCCACAGGCCGGGCATCAGCCAGCGGCCGTCGGCGTCGATCTCCTCGATCCCGGAGGGTCGGGTCACTCCCGCGCCGATCTCGGTCACGCGCCCGGCGCTGATCAGGACGTCGACCGGCCGCTCGGGCGCGACGTCCTCGGGGGTGACCGGCACCAGGCGGGCGCCGCGTATCAGCAGGTCAGGCACGCCCCAACCGTAGTCAGGAGGTCATGGGGCCTGTAGGCCGGTCTGGCCCACTCGCTGCGCGTCGTCACATGGATTCTGGCCCCCTCCACCGGCGTGTCGGGGGCCGAAATCCATGTGACGACGCGGTTGACGGTCAGGCCTGGAGCGCCCGGATCGCCGCGTCGATCTGCAGCGTGCGCTGCGCCGACTCGACGTGCAGGCTCTCCACCATCCGGCCGTTGTAGGTGACCACGCCGGATCCCTGGCCGTCCTCCCAGGCCTGGATGAGGCCGCGGGCGTCGGCGACGGCCTGCTCCGAGGGGGCGAAGGCGGTGTTGGCGCCCTCGACCTGGCCCGGGTGGATCAGCGTCTTGCCGTCGAAGCCCATCTGGCGGCCCTGCTCGCACTCGGCGAGGTAGCCCTCGATGTTCTTCACGTCGTTGTAGACGCCGTCGATGATCACGATGCCGGCGGCGCGGGCCGCGAGCAGCGCGAGGCCGAGGCCGGTGATCACGGGCTGGCGGCCGGGCACGTGCTCGGCGTACAGCTCCTTGACCAGGTCGTTGGTGCCCATCACGAAGCCGGTCAGGCGCGGCGAGGCCTGGGCGATCGAGAGCGCGTTGAGCATCCCGATCGGGGTCTCCACCATCGCCCACAAGGTCGTCTTCTCCGGGGCGCCGGCGGCCTCCAGGGCGGCGACCAGCTGGTGCACCTCCTCGGCGGAGTTCACCTTCGGCACCAGGACGACGTCCGGGCCGGCCGCAGCGGCCACCTCGATGTCGTCGGCGTGCCACTCGGTGCCGATCCCGTTGACCCGGATGATCAGGTGGCGCTCGCCGTACTCGCCCGAGGTGACCGCGGCGGCGGCGGCCTCGCGGGCGGCGGGCTTGGCGTCGGGGGCGACGGCGTCCTCGAGGTCGAAGATGATCGCGTCCGCGGCCAGCGTCTTGGCCTTCTCCAGCGCGCGGGCGTTGGAGCTGGGCATGTAGAGGACGGAGCGCAGCGGCTTGAACTCGCCGGTCGGGGAGGCGGACATCAGGCACCCACCTCGATCGCGTCGTAGGCGGCCTTGAGCTCGGGGTCGATCGAGGCCAGCTTCTCGGCCAGCTCGACCATCACCAGGCACTGCTTGAGGGAGGCGTCGTCCTCCATCTTGCCGTCGAGCATCACCGCGCCGGTGCCGTCACCCATCGCCGCGACCACCCGGCGGGCGTGCGCCACGTCCTCGACGCTGGGGGAGAAGACCCGGTTCGCGATCGCGATCTGCTTGGGGTGCAGGCTCCAGGTGCCCACGCAGCCGAGCAGGAAGGCGTTGCGGAACTGGTCCTCGCAGGCGACCACGTCGGCGATGTCGCCGAACGGGCCGTAATAGGGGTAGATCCCGTGGGTCGCGCAGGCGTCCACCATCTTCGCGATCGTGTAGTGCCACAGGTCCTGCTGGAACACGCTGCGCGGGGCGTCGATCACGGACGCGCCGGAGTCGTCGCGGGGCGGGTCCTGGCGGACCAGGTAGCCGGGGTGGCCGCCGCCGACGCGGGTGGTCTTCATCTTGCGGTCCGCGGCCAGGTCGGCCGGGCCCAGCGAGAGGCCCTGCATGCGCGGGCTGGCACCGCAGATCTCCTCGACGTTGGCCACGCCGCGCGCGGTCTCCAGGATCGCGTGGATCAGGATCGGGCGGGTCAGCCCGGCCTTCGCCTCGAGCTGGGCGAGCAGCCGGTCGACGTAGTGGATGTCCTCGGCGCCCTGCACCTTCGGCACCATGATCACGTCGAGCTTGTCGCCGATCGCCGGCACCAGCGTGGTCAGGTCGTCCAGCACCCAGGGGCTGTCCAGGGAGTTGATCCGGGTCCACAGCTGGGTGGGGCCGAAGTCGGTCTCCTGGGCGATCTTCACCAGGCCGTGGCGGGCGGCCTCCTTGTTGTCGGCCTTGACGGCGTCCTCGAGGTTGCCGAGCAGCACGTCGACCGTGCCGACCATGGCCGGGATCTTGGCGGCCATCTTCTCGTTGCTCGGGTCGAAGAAGTGGATCGCGCGGCTGGGTCGGGCGGGGATCTCGCGCAGCGGGGCCGGGGCGCCGACCGCCAGCGGGCGGAAGAAGTCCTTGGGGCTCTTGTGGGTCACGGGGGGTCACGCTACCGGCGGGTCACCTGAGTCGGTATGAGCGATCTCTCAGCGGACGCGGCGCCACCAGCGTCGCCGCCCCGACGACCTGCGCGGACCGTCCTCCGCGGTCGACACGGCGGCCGCCGTACGACGGGCGGCGCGGCGCTCCCGCCAGGCGGCGACCGTCTCCTCGACGTCGCGCGTCATCGTGATCAGCGGCGGTCCCTCGGGCAGCCCGTAGCGGGCTCGCAGCACCCGGGCGTTGAACTCCTCGACCTGCTCGCGCACCTCGCGCTCGGCGGAGAGGCCGTCCAGCCGGGCGTCGAGCTCGGCGTCGTCCTTGCGCAGCTGCAGCGAGGCCGGCAGCACGGTGATCCGCTCCCGCTCCACCAGCCGCTTGACCCACCACTCGGGGTCGTAGGTCTCGCCGAGGCCCTCGATCGGCTTGCCGGTGCCGGGGAGGTCGTCGAAGTCGCCGCGCTCCATCGCCCGACGCACCTGGAGGTCGACCCACGTCTGCTGGTGGGCGATCCGGGCGGCCGCGGCGGCCCGGGAGTCGTCCGGGTCGTCCCGCGGTGACTGCTCGGGCTCGGACATGCGATCACCTCGCCGACCAGGGTAGCCGTGGGGATGGTGGTTTCGAGGCTCGCTGCGCTCGCACCTCAACCACCGGGAGGCTCGCTTCGCTCGCACCTCAACCATCGGGAGGGCTGCTGCGCTCGCACCTCAACCACCGGGCGCCGCTGGTCGAGGTGCGAGGCGCCCCGGCGCCGAGCCTCGCAACCGAGGTGCCTCAGTCGCGCAGGAACTCCGCGACCACCGGTGCCAGCTTCTCGGCGCTGGTGACCAGGCCGAGGTGGCCGTCGGAGAAGACGTGGAGGTGGGCGTTGGGCAGCAGCCGGTGCATGATCCGGGCGTTGACCAGCGGGATGATCGGGTCGTCGTCGCCTGCCAGCACCAGCGTCGGCTGCTTGATCAGCGGCAGCGTCGGCAGGCTCGACCAGCCGGCGCCGGCCAGCAGCTGCAGCAGGTATCCGCGCTTCGAGCCGACCCGCGAGTGCTCGTGCATCACGTGCACGACCTCGTCGGGGCGGTTGCGCATCTGGCCGCCGTACAGCTCGGAGGCGACCTCGCGCATGTAGTTCGGGTCCCGGTAGCGCTGCGGGGTGATCATCTTGCGCAGCACCCGCGGCGAGCCCGGCACCATCAGCGAGCCGGTCGCGGTGCTGACCAGCACGGCGCGGCGCACCCGGCGCGGGTGCTGCAGCGCCAGCTGCTGGGCCAGGCCACCGCCCCAGGAGATGCCGAGCACGTCGTACTGGTGGTGGCCGAGCTCGGTCATCAGCTTGCCGACGCCGTGCGCGACCATCGCGAACCGGTAGGGCAGCCGCGGGTCCGGGGAGCCGCCGACCCCGGGCACGTCGAAGCGGACCACCGTGATCGCGGGGTCGAGCTGTTCGACGAACGGCTCCAGCAGGTCCAGGCTGGCGCCGATGCCGTTGCACAGCAGCAGCGGAGGCCCGTCCCCGGTGCCCTGCCGCACCGCCACCCGGATCGAGTGTCCGAGGACGCGGATCTGGCGGAGCTGGTTCACGGGGCGGGCCTCACTGCTGGTGTCGTCGGGGTGCCCGACAACCGGTGTGGCCGACCCTACTTGTCGAAGACGTAGGTTCCCGGTGCCTCGGCCAGCGGCTCGAGCCGAGCCGAGCCGAGATCCTTCGGAGCTGCCTTCAGGTCGCCGGAGCGCTGTGCGAGCCATGACGCCGCATCGTTCCACCATGATCCCTCGTGCGTCTCGGCGTTCTTCAGCCACGCCCGCGGATCAGGACCATGGTCCTGGCCGGTGTGGAAGGAGGACTTCGGGTTGCCCGGCGGGTTCACCATCGCCGCGATGTGGCCGCTGTTGGAGAGCACGAACCGGGTCTCGCCGCCGAACAGTTGGGTGGTCCGGTAGCAGCTCTCCCAGGGCGTGATGTGGTCGGCGATGCCGGCCACGACGTAGGAGTCGACGGTGATCGCGCCGAGGTCGATCGGGACGCCGAAGACGCTCAGGGCGCCCGGCCGGACCACCGTGTTGTCCATCGCCAGGTCGACGAAGTCGGCGTGCAGCCCGGCCGTCATCCGGGTGGTGTCGGCGTTCCAGAAGAGGATGTCGAAGGCCGGCGGCTTCTTGCCGAGCAGGTAGTTGTTGACCCAGTAGTTCCAGACCAGGTCGCTGGGCCGCAGCCAGGCGAAGATCTCGGCGAGGTACCTGCCGTCGAGGTAGCCCGTCTGGGCCGACCGCGCCTTGGCGACCTCCGCCATCGCCGGGTCGATCAGCGCGCCCGCGGTGCCGGCGTCGGCGTTGTCGAGAACGGTCACCGCCAGCAGGAAGGCCGCGATGCGGTCCTGGCGGCCGGTCGCGGCCAGGTACGCCGTCGCGATCGAGGCCAGGATGCCGCCCGAGCACATCGCGGCCAGCGCCGTCTGCTCGCTGCCCGAGACCTCCTCGACGGTCTCGAGGGCGTCGAGGATCGCCTGGACGTAGGTCTCCAGGTTCCACTCGGCGTGCCGGGCGTCGGGGTTGCGCCAGGAGATGACGAAGACCTGGCGGTTGTGCTGCAGGTGGAACTCGACCATGCTGCGGCCGGGGGCCAGGTCGAGCGCGTAGAACTTGTTGATCGTCGGCGGCACGATCAGCACCGGCACCTCGAAGACCTCATCGGTCTGCGGGGTGTACTGGATCAGCTCGAAGACCTCGGTGCGGAAGACCACCGCGCCCGGGGTGGCGCCGATGTTGTCGCCCAGCCGGAAGCCCGTGGAGTCGACCATCTCGGGCAGTCGCGGGGCCGAGGCGAGGTCGCGGACCAGTGCCGCGCCGCCGCGGGCCAGGCTGATGCCGCCGGTGTCGATGGCGCGCTTGGCCGACTCGGGGTTGACCAGCGGCACGTTGCTGGGCGAGACCGCCTCGGTGACGTTCTCCACCAGGAACCGGACCCGCTTGCGGTCGCGCTCGCTCAGGTTCGCGTCCTCGAGCAGCTGCTCAGCGGTGCGTCCGCCGGCGAGGTAGAGCTGGACCAGGCGGTGCAGGAACGGGTTGTCGGTCCAGGCGACGTCCTTGAACCGGCGGTCGCCGCGGCGCGGGGCCAGGTCGGAGGTCCCGGCCGCGATCCGGGCCGCCTCGCCCGCCAGGCTGCCGAACCGGCGAGCGGTGGTGCGCGGCTTCCGGGCCAGGCTGACCGCCCACTTCGCGGTCGAGGCGTCCGGCACGAACCGACGCAGGGGGCCCATGGCGGCATCGATCAGCAGGGCGTCGTACGGCGTCGCGTTCTCGGTCAGCGGGGTGGTGGCGAGGTCACTCATGGTGTCTCCGAGGAGTCCTTGTCTAGGGGGCGTCAGTTCGCTGGAGCCCTTCCAGGGTCGCCGAGCACAGGCAGGTAGCGCATCGGCTGATGGCACCGAGAACCCACATCGATTTGTGTGCGCGAGCACAAAACGGCCCGCGGCGCTAGGTTGGCAGGGTGCGGGAGGTGGAGGTCGCCCCGGAGGTCCGAGAGCTGTGCGCCCGGCTGCTGCCGGAGGTCGAGCCGCTGGCGCACCGGATGGCGGACCGGATCCGCGCCGAGGTCCCGTTCTACGGCGAGGAGACCGTGGTGCCGCGCGGGGAGCTCGACGGCTTCTGTGTGGCGAACATGCGTTACGTGCTGGGCAACATGGCCGGCGTCCCGCTCGCGGACCGCGGACCGCGGGTCACCGGCACCAGCAGCACCGGCGAGGCGGTGCCGTACGCGATCGTCCTCCAAGCCTTCCGGGTCGGCGCCCGGTTCATCTGGGAGGCGCTGGTCGAGCTTGCTGATCCGGACGCGCGCGACGTGCTGCTGCTCGCGGCCGCCGACGTGTGGGCGATCAGCGACGCCGTGGCCGCCGACGTCACCCGCGCCTACCGCGGCGCGCTGGAGGAGCGGGTGCGGCGCAACGAGCAGATGCGCTCGGTGATGGTCGGCGGACTGCTCGAGGGCGACGACACGGTCGCCGGGGACACCGGCGAGGTCTCCTCGGTCCTCGGGCTCGGGCGGACCGGCGAGTTCGTGGTGGTCAGCGCTGAGTCGCCGGCGCCGGGCAAGGAGGGGCTCCGGGGCGTCGAGCGGGCCCTGCGGCGCTCCAACGTCCGGTCCGCCTGGCGGCTGGACCACGACCGGCAGGAGGGGGTGGTAGCGCTGCGCTTCGGCTTCGGCGTGGACCAGCTCACCGCGGCCCTGCAGGAGCTGGCCACCGGCCGGGTCGGGATCAGCCGCCCGTTCGCGAGGCTGGAGGAGGCGCGGGACGGGCGCCGGGAGGCCCAGGTGGCCAGCGCGGGCGCGTCCCCCGGGGCCACGGCCGTGGTGCGGTTCGGGGACGACCCGCTCGCCGTGCTGCTGGCCAGCAGCCCCGACCACGCGCGGGCGATGGTGGACGCGGTGCTCGCCCCGGTGCTGGCGCTCCCGCCCGACGACCGCGCCGTCTACCTGGACACCGCCCGCGCGTGGCTGGAGGCGGCCGGCTCGACCGCGGCCGCCGCCGACGCCCTGGTCGTGCACCGCAACACCGTGCGGTACCGGATCCGGCGCCTGGAGGAGATGACCGGGCGCGACCTGACCCGCCCGGTCGACGGCGCCGCGCTGTACGTCGCGCTCGAGTGCGTGCGGATCCTCGGGCTCGATTGACCCCCCGCCGACTTGGGGTTTGTGGCGCGGCGACTTGGGGCTTGTGGTTGTCGAGTCGACGGGACTTCTCCCGACCACAGACCCCAAGTCGGCCGACCCCAAACCCCAAGTCGGCCGACTACAAACCCCAAGTCGGCCGACTACAAACCCCAAGTCGGCTGGCCACAAAACCCACGTCGCGGTCACAGGCTGATGTCGGCGCGGCGGGCCTCCTCCGACCAGCCGTCGCCGCCGCGCTCGGCCCGGGTGAACTGCTCGACCCACAGTCGCGCGTACAGACCCTCCGGATCGGCCAGCAGCTCCTCGTGGGTCCCGCGCTCGACCACCCGACCCTCGGCCATCGCGTAGATGACGTCCGCCGAGCGGATCGTGGAGAGGCGGTGTGCGATCGCGATCGTGGTCCGCGACCGGGTCGCCCGCTCCAGTGCCTCCTGCACCAGTCGCTCGGTCTCGTTGTCCAGTGCCGAGGTCGCCTCGTCCAGGATCAGCACCGGCGGGTCCTTGAGCAGCACCCGGGCGATCGCCAGGCGCTGCTTCTCCCCGCCCGAGAGCCGGTAGCCGCGCTCGCCCGTGATCGTGTCGTAGCCCTCGGGGAAGCTCATGATCCGGTCGTGGATGTTGGCGTCCCGGGCCGCCCGCTCGATCTGGTCCGCGGTGGCGTCCGGGCGGGCGTAGGCGATGTTGTCGCGGATGGTGCCGTGGAACAGGTACGGCTCCTGCGTCACCATGCCGACCGCATCGGCCAGCGAGTCCAGGGTGAGGTCGCGGACGTCGTACCCGTCGAGGAGGACGGCGCCGCCGTCGACGTCGTAGAAGCGCGGCACCAGGTACGTCGCGGTCGTCTTGCCGGCGCCCGAGGGGCCGACCAGGGCGACCAGCTGGCCGGGCTCGGCCACCAGCGAGACGTCGCGCAGCGCCCAGCCGGGCGAGCCGGGCTCCGCCGGGCGACCCGTGGGCTCGGCGTCGGTCTCGGGTGCACCCGTCGGCCCGGGTCCCGTCGGGTCCCCGAACCGGGACCGGTGCCGGGTCCCGCTCAGCGACCGGGGCTCGGGGTAGCGGAACGAGACCCCGCGCAGCTCCACCCGCCCGGCCACCTCCTCGGTCGGCAGCGCGAGTGCCCCGGGCCGCTCGGTGATCGCCGGCTCCAGGTCGAGGTACTCGAAGATCCGCCGGAACAGCGCCAGCGACGTCTGCACGTCCAGGGTCACCCGCATCAGCTGCAGCAACGGCATCTGCAGCCGGCTCTGCAGCGTGGTGAACGCGACGATCGTGCCGGCGGTCAGGGTGTCCGCGCCGACGCCCAGGTTGCCGGTGATGATGAAGCCGGCGGCCAGGTAGATCAGCGCCGGGGTGATCGCGAAGAACGTCTGCACCACCGCGAAGAACGCCCGGCCCGTCATCGCCTGCCGCACCTGCAGGCGGGTCTGCTCGCGGTTCGCCTCGCGGTACCGGTCGACCTCGGAGGCCGACCGGTTGAACACCTTGGCCAGCAGGATCCCCGAGACGCTCAGCGCCTCCTCGGTGATCGCGGTCATCTCCGAGAGCGACTCCTGCGTCTTGCGCGCCAGCCGCTGCCGGCGCCGGCCCACCCGCAGCTGCAGCACCACGAAGAGCGGCATCAGCACCAGCGTCAGCACCGTCAGCTGCCAGGAGAGGATCACCATCGCCACGAACGCCGCGGTCACCGTCACCGAGTTCTGCACGATCGTGGTCGCGGTGTCGGTCAGCACCGTCCGCACCCCGGCCACGTCGTTGGCCAGGCGGGACTGGATCGCCCCGGTCTTGGTGGCGGTGAAGAACGCCAGCTCCATCTTCTGCAGGTGCTCGAAGAGGTCGCCGCGCAGGTCGGCCATCGCCGAGTTGCCCACGGTGGAGGTCAGGTAGTTCTGGCCGATCCCGATCAGCGAGGCCAGCACGGGCAGGAGGCACATCACGGCCACCAGCCAGCCCAGCAGGTCCAGGTTCGGGGCGCCCCCGTCGACCGGGAACAGGGCGTGGTCGAAGATCGCGCGGGTCAGGAACGGCACCAGCGACTGCAGCCCGGCGGCGGCGACGACCGCGACCAGCACCAGCGCGATCGGGCGCCGGTAGGGGTGCAGCAGGCGGGCGACGCGGCGTACCACCGGGCGGGCGTCGGCCGCACTGGTGCGCTGGTCGGGCGGCAGGTCCGCGCTCACGCCGAAGGGGGAGGGCATCAGGACCAGCCCGCGCCCCAGGTGCCGCGGTGGGCCACCTCCTGCCACGGGGTACGACGGCGGGTGGCCGCCGAGCCGCGGGCGCCCTCGGCCCGGTCGGCCGGGTGGCCGATCGTGATAGCTCCGATCGGGTGCGGAGCGTCGGCGCCGACCAGGCCGAGCCGCTCCTTGACCGCCTCCACCCGCTGCGGCACGAGGCCGAAGAAGCAGCACCCCAGGCCGTCGTCGACCACCGACTGCTGCAGCAGCAGCGCTGCCATCGCGGTGTCCAGGTGCCAGTACGGCATCGCCCAGCGGCCGGCCGCGGCGTCCGCGTCGAAGGCGGGGTCAGCGGCGGGGTCGGCGTTCGGGGGGACCAGGGCCGCGCGGCGCTTGTCGGCGGCGGCGTACCGCTCCAGGTAGGCGTCGCGGCGGCTGCACGGCACCACCACCACGGGCGCGCTCATCATGCCGCGCAGCCATCGGTCCGGCGTGCCGCCGGGGAGGGCGTCGTCGGTCTGGGCCCGCCAGAACCCGGCGACCGCGTCCGGGGTGTCGAGCACGAGGAAGGCCCAGCCCTGGCTGAACCCGGCGCTCGGGGCGCGGGTGGCCCGGTCCAGGGCGCGCTCCAGGACGCCGGGGTCGACCGGGTCGGGCCGATAGGCACGGGTCATCCGGCGGCGACGTACGACCTCGGCGAACTCCACGCGCCGATGATCCCACCCCCACCCAGGCGCGGGCCGCCCCGACGGCCGTCTGAGGTAGCCCGGCGCGGGTGCCTCAGACGGCCGGGCGTCGTCGCGGGCGCCGTAGATAGGGCATTCCTCCGATGTGGACGGCTACCTCAGAGGCCGAGGGTTGAGGCATGAACAACGATGCCTTCTACCGATTCGAGGGAGCCGAGCTGGAGTACCGCCGTTCCCGTACCCGTCGCGAGTTCGCCGGCCACCGCGGCCAGAGCTCCCGCACCTCGTGGCTGCGCCGGCTCGCCGCCGCCGACCCCGACCTCGCCCGCAAGCAGGACTGACCCGCCCGTGTCCCTTCCCGTGATCGAGATCTGGCGAGCGGCCGGCCGTCGGGCGGCGCCACGGCGCTCGCCCGACGCACCACCGCCGGGCGCTCGTACGGCGCGGCCGGCGCGGCCGCGGCCCGCGCCTCGGTGAGCGCCGCCGCGGCGCTGGTGGTCCCGGGCGCGACAGCGTCGGTGCCGGCCACCATCATGGAGTCCGTGGCCACTCCGACCTCGCAGACCCTGGTGGGTCGCGAGACCGAGATCGACCGGCTCGTGGAGCTCCTGGAGAGCCCCGACGCCGGCTCCGCCGTACTGCTCTCCGGCGACGCGGGGGTCGGCAAGACCCGCCTGCTGATCGAGCTGCGCGACCGC
This sequence comes from Nocardioides sp. GY 10113, assembly GCF_004919105.1. Lineage (GTDB taxonomy): Bacteria > Actinomycetota > Actinomycetes > Propionibacteriales > Nocardioidaceae > Nocardioides. The sequence continues at coordinate 86,971 of NZ_STGK01000013.1, read as the reverse complement.
GCCCAGGAGCGCGGCTGGCAGGTGCTCGCCGGCCACTGCCTCGACTTCGGCGAGAGCGCGCTGCCCTACCTGCCGTTCAGCGAGGTCGTCGGCCGCGTCGCCGCTGCCGACCCCGAGCTGCTCGCCCGCGTCGCCGCCGAGCACCCGGCGATCACCCGGCTCCAACCCGGTCGTCGCACCCGGGCCGGGGCCGACTCCGAGCCGGCCGCGGACATCGGCACCCCGACCGACCGGTCCGACCTCTTCGTCGCCGTCCAGGCGCTGCTCGAGGCGGCCGCCGAGTCGGCGCCGCTGCTGCTGGTTATCGAGGACATCCACTGGGCCGACCACTCGACCCGGGACATGCTCGGCTTCCTGTTCGCGCGGCCGTTCGCGCGCCCGGTGCGGGTGATCGCCTCCTACCGCTCCGACGACCTGCACCGTCGTCACCCGCTCCGGCGGCAGGCCGCCGAGTGGTCGCGGCTCCCCTCGCTCGAGCGGCTGGCGCTCGGCCCGCTGGCCGAGCCCGCGGTCCGCGACCTGGTCGGCCAGCTGGCCCCGAGCGGCCTGGCCGAGCAGCAGATCCGCGGCATCATCGACCGCGCCGAGGGCAACGCCTTCTTCGTCGAGGAGCTGGTCGCCTCCCAGGGCCGGGCCGCGGTCTCCGCCGACCTGGCCGACCTGCTCCTGGTCCGGCTGGACCCGCTCAGCGACCAGGCCCGCCAGGTGGTGCGCAGCATGAGTGCCGCCGGCCGCAGGGTCGGCCACGACCTGCTCGCCGCCGTCGCCGACCTGCCCGCCCCCGACCTCGAGGCCGCGATCCGTCAGGCGGTCGAGATGAACGTGCTCGAGGCCGGCCCCCGCCACTACTCCTTCCGGCACGCGCTGCTCGCCGAGGCCGTCTACGACGACCTGCTGCCCGGCGAGCGCGTCCGGCTGCACGGGCAGTACGTCGCGGCCCTCACCGCCGGCAGCGCCCCCGGCACGGCCGCCGAGCTCGCGCTGCACGCCCGCCGTGCCAACGACCTGGACCGTGCGGCGAGCGCCAGCATCGAGGCCGGCGACGAGGCGATGGCGGTCGGCGGCCCCGACGAGGCGGCCCGCCACTACGAGCAGGCCCTCGAGCTGCTGGCCGACCCCGCCCGTGCCGAGCGGCTGGGGGTCGACCTGGCCAAGCTGGCCACCCGCGCCGCCGACGCGCTGGGGCTCAGCGGGGGCACGCAGCGCGCCGCCGAGCTGCTGGCCGCGCACCTCGCCCGGCTGCCCGCGGCCGGCTCGTCGGCCGAGGCCGACCTGGCCCGCGCCCGGCTGCTCAGCCAGTACGCCGGCTGGCTGACCCTCATCGAGACCGACATCGACCCGTTGGCGCTCTCGCTCGAGGCCGCGGAGCTGGCGCCGACCGAGCAGGTGCCGCTGCGGGCGAAGGTGCTCGCCACCCACGCCCGGGTGCTGCACTGGGGCGGACGCGTCGAGGAGGCCGAGGCGGTGGCCGCCGAGGCGCTGGCGCTCGCCGAGCGACTGGCGATGCCCGCCCTCGCCTCCGCCGTGGCGACGACGCTGGGTCTGCTCAGTGGCGAGGGCGGCGACGTGCGGAGCGCGCTGGAGAAGGCCGCCGGGCGCGCCGACGCCGCCGAGGCGCCCTACGAGGGGCTCCGGGCGCGGTACCTGCTGGCCCGCTCCTACCAGGACGAGGGGGACTGGCCCCAGGCCATTCGCTGGTTCGAGTCCGCCACCCGGCTCGGCGCCGACTCGGGCCTGCCCTGGGCGCCCTACGCGATGGAGGCCCGCTGGCAGCTGGCGCTGATCTGCTGGTTGCTGGGCGACTGGGACCGCGCGCTGGAGGTGGCGGCCCCGGCGGCCTCGGCCCCCGCGATCCCCGCCGCGATCGTGGAGCCGGTGCGATTGGAGATCCTCGCTGCCCGGGGCGAGGACGTGAGCCCCCGGCTGAACCACCTGCGCGGTGTCTGGCCCGAGGAGGGCGGGGTCGCCGTCTACAGCGCCGGCGTCGAGCTGCTCCTCGCGACGGCCCACCGCGACGCCGCGGCGGCGATCGCGATCTACGACGACGTCGTGCGGGTCATGCGCACGATCTGGACCGAGCACTTCGGTGGCCGGGTCCGGCTGGCCGCGCAGGCCGCCGGCGCGATCGCCGCCGCGCTGGCCACCGCGCCGGCCTCCGAGCGCGAGCGCCTCGCCGCGGAGGCCGATCGGATGCTGGTCGACGGCGAGGCGGTGGAGCGCGCGTTCCGGGCGGGCGGCCGGGCCTGGGCGGCCGAGGGGCAGGCGTGGAGCGCCCGGCTGCGCGCCGAGGTGCTGCGGGCCCGGTGGCTGGCCGATGTCGGCCCGCCGGAGCGCGAGGAGCTGCTGGGCGCGTGGCGCGACGCGCTGGCGGCGTTCGAACGGCTGGGTCACGTCCCCGAGACCGCGCGGGTGCGGTCGTCGTACGCGCGGGTCCTGCGCGCCTGCGGCGACGCCGGCGCGGCCGAGGAGCAGGCCACGGCGGCCGCGGAGGTCGCGCGGCGGCTGGGGGACCGGCTGCTGCAGGCCGACCTGGACAGCCAGGGCGCGGGTCAGCGGGCCGCCGGGTCCGGCGGCGCAGGGCGGGTCTCCGCGGGGCCGGCCGCGTCCGCGCCGACACCGGCCCGGCTCACGGCACGCGAGCGGGAGATCCTCGACCTGGTCGCGGAGGGGCGCAGCAACGGCGAGATCGGCCGGCTGCTGTTCATCAGCACCAAGACGGTCAGCGTCCACGTCTCCAACATCCTCGGCAAGCTCGGCGCCTCCGGGCGGACCGAGGCGGCGGCGATCGCGCGCCGCGAGGGTCTGCTGGGCTGACCCGTGCGGCGGACGGCGGGCCTCGTCGGGCGGCGTCCGGCCGCCGGGCGAACCCGTGACATGGTGTCGCACGCGGCGTACCGTCGGCCGTGTGACCGCCGACCTCAGCGACCGCTCCGATCCCGGCGCCGACGCGACGCGGGAGCTCGCGCAGCGTCGCTTCCGCTACCTGGCGCCGGCGGGCGGCGGCCGGTCCGGCCAGCGGATCCCCACCGACGGCCTCCCGCCCGGGCCCCGGTGGCCGGCGCTGCTGCAGACGCTGGCGCTGATCCGGTTCCGGCACCAGCTGCACCCGCGGCTGCACCGTCGCTACGGCGAGGCGTTCACCCTGCGGCTGGTGCCGGGCGGCACCCCGCTGGTGCTGTTCACCTCCCCGGAGGTGACCAAGGAGATCTTCGCCGGCGATCCCGAGGTCTTCTACGCGGGGAAGGGCAACGCGATCCTCGGCCCGATCATGGGCGAGCACTCCCTGCTGCTGCAGGACTCCCAGGAGCACCACCGGGCCCGCAAGCTGCTGATGCCGGCGTTCCTCGGCCACGCGCTGCGCGGCTACCGCGATCTCGTCGTCGAGGTCGCCGCCGCCGAGGTCGACGGATGGCGCGAGGGCGAGGAGCTCCGGGCGCTCGAGCACATGAACCGCCTCACGCTGGAGGTGATCCTGCGGGTGGTCTTCGGGGTCAGTGACGAGGAGCGCCTCGCGGCCCTGCGGCCGCGGGTGACCCGGACCGTCGAGATCAGCCCGATCGTCCTGCTCGGCTGGGCCTACCCGCGGCTGCAGCGGTTCAAGCTGTGGCGCGACACCCTGGAGAACCAGGTCGAGCTCGACCGGCTGCTGTACGCCGAGATCGCCGAGCGACGCACCGCCGGCGACCTGCACGACCGCAACGACGTGCTCTCCCGGCTGCTCCGGGTCGGCGCCGGGGAGGACGGGGCGACGAACGAGGCGGGGCTGACGGACACCGAGCTGCGCGACCAGCTGGTGACGCTGCTGCTGGCCGGCCACGAGACCACCGCGAGCGCCCTCTCCTGGGCGCTCTACGAGCTCGGCCGGGACCCGGAGCTGCTGGCCCGCAGCCAGCGGGCGGCCGACGCCCGGGACGCCGAGGGCGACGCCTGGCTGGAGGCCGTGGTCAAGGAGTCGATGCGGTTGCACCCGATCATCCCGATGGTGGTCCGCACGCTGATGCGGCCGACCACCGTGGGCGGCTACGACCTGCCCGCCGGCGCGACGGTGGGGCCGTCGATCATCGTCAGCCACCAGCGATCCGAGGAGTTCGAGGCGCCCGAGGAGTTCCGTCCCCAGCGGTTCCTGGCCGAGCTCAACGGCGGTGAGGTTCCGCCGCTGAACGTCTGGATCCCGTTCGGCGGCGGCGTCCGCCGGTGCATCGGCGCCGGATTCTCGCTGATGGAGGGCACCGCCGTCCTCGGCGAGGTCCTGCGCCGCTACGACGTGGCCGCCGTCGGCTCCGACGTGCCGAAGGTCCGCAACATCACCAGCGTGCCGCGGCGCGGGGCGCGGATCCGGGTCACGGCCCGCCGCTGAGCCCGGTCGTCGCGTCGGCGGCCGGGGCGATCTCCACGGTCGCGGCGATGTCCTCGAACAGGTCGCAGTAGAGCGGGTAGTCCCCGCGCTCGAGCGAGCAGCTGAGGGTGACGCCCACGCTCGCGTCGAACCAGGCCCACTGCTCGGTGAGGACGTCCGCGAGTCCGACGCGGTGTGCGAACCGGTGGTAGCGCACGCGGCGGCCGCACAGGTCGTACTCGTCGTCGTCCTCGAGCGCGAGATCGATCGCGCGGGCGGCCAGCTCGTCGAGCGCGCGGGCCCGCCAGGCGGACAGGTCGGGCTCGGGCACCTCGACCGCGCGGAGCACGACCTCGGGGCCGACGGGGGCGAGGGCGCCGCCGGCCCGCACCGGTCGCGCGATCAGCAGCGTGCCGGGCGGCGGGTCGTGGCGGGTCGCCCACCGCGGTGGCAGGGACAGGGTGATCCGGTGACTCTCCATCGGCGCTCCTCGGGTCGGGTGCGGGATCCGGACCAGCGTGGGTGCTGGTCCCGACGTCCCGGGCGGCCCGCCGGCCCGCCTGTGGAGAGCCGCCGCCGGGAGGGCCGCTGTGGACGGCGAGGCGCGCTGTCGGTGGCCGCTCCTACCGTCGGGGGCATGGCGATCGCGACCAATCCCCAGTTCGTCCTCGACTGCCCGGACCCCGCGGCCCTGGCCCGGTTCTACGCAGCCCTGCTCGACTGGGAGGTGGCGCGGGTGGAGGAGGACGGTGGCTGGGCCTCGATCACCGACGGTCGCCACCCGCCGATCCACTTCCAGCGGGTCGACGGTTTCCGGCCTCCGGTGTGGCCGGGCCAGGAGCACCCGCAGCAGATCCACCTCGACGTCGACGTCCCCGACCTCGAGGTCGCCGAGGGGCCGACGCTCGCGCTGGGCGCGACCAAGCACCCGCACCAGCCGGGCGAGACGTTCCGGGTCTACCTCGACCCGGCCGGTCACCCGTTCTGCCTCTGCGTGGCCTGAGCCGAGCCGGGGGTTGGGTCAGCGTTCGAAGGAGGCGCGGACCTCGTCCTCGGTCAGCCCGTAGTCGGCCAGGTCGTAGCGGTGCGAGGGGCGGCGGGCGCCGCTGCGCGACTCCTCGTCGAGCTGCCGCACGGCCTCCTGTGCCGCCGGGCTCCAGGTCAGTCCGAACGCGTCGTAGATGCCCCCGACGGTGCCGACCGGGTCCTGCACGAACGCGCGGTAGTCGACGTCGACGAACTGGCTCTCGTCGTACTTCGGGCGGGCCTGCCAGAACGCGTGCCACTGGCGGGTGAGGTGGCCGAGCTGGTCGCGTCCGAGCGTCTCCCCGACGAAGGTCGTCGAGTGCCCGGCGGTGGCCTCCGCCGAGAGCGAGCAGGCCGACGCGACCGAGGTGACCGGGTCACGCTGGGTCATCACCACCAGCGCGTCGGGGTAGACCTCCATCAGTGCGTCGAGCGCGATCAGGTGCGAGGGGTTCTTGAGCACCCACCGCTTGTCGGTGTCGTTCAGCCCGATCAGCTGCAGGTTCTCCCGGTGCCGCAGGTAGGCGTCGGTCCAGTCCTGGGTGGCCAGCCAGTCCGAGTAGCGGGGCACGTGGGCCAGCGACTCGAAGCCGATCGACTTGCCGGTCTGGCGCAGCACCCGCCAGCACTCCTCCGGCTCGGCGGCGTCGGAGTAGTGGATCCCCATGAACTCGGGGTTGGTGACGTGGTGCTCGGCGAACGCGGCCTGCATCGCGAGGAAGATCGGGTCCTGGTCGCGGACGTCGCGGGGCGGGCGCGGCTGCGGGAACTCGGTCAGCCACATGTCGAGGCCCTGGTGCGCGGGGTCCGCGCAGAGCAGCCGGCTCAGTGCCGTCGTACCGGTCCGGGGCAGGCCGACGACGAAGATCGGCCGCTCGATCGCCACGTCGGCGTGCTCGGGGAACTCGGCGAACCGGGCCTGGGTGAGCAGCCGGGCCACCAGCGCGCTCTTCACCTGCGAGCGCATGAAGTAGTTGCCGATGCCGGTCAGGCCGGCCTCGGGCGAGGAGAGGTCGTCGACGAGGACCCGGAAGGCCTCCTCCGACCCGTCGGCTCCCATCGCGCCGAAGTCGGTCAGCCCGGTGGTCCGGGTCGCCGCCGCGCAGATGTCCTCGAAGCTGCCGATGTCCGCGCGCTCGCGGGGTTCGCTCATCTCGATGCTCCCGCGCGGCTCAGTTGTCGTGGAACTCGCCGCAGTCGACGTTGAGCATCACGCCGGTCACCGCGGAGGCCAGGTCGGAGGCGAGGAAGAGGGCCGCCTTGGCGACCTCGTCCGGCGTCGCCAGCCGCTTCAGGTCGGTCGGCGCCGCCTTCTCGGCGTACACCTCCTCGTGGGTGCGGCCGGACTCCGAGGCCAGCCAGTCGAAGTAGGCCTTGTTGACGTCCTCGTAGATGTAGGACGGCGCGACGCTGTTGACCCGGATGCCGCGCGGGCCGAGCTCGGTGGCCAGCGACGAGGCGAGGTGGGCCAGGGTGCCCTTGGAGAGCTTGTAGCCGGAGTACTCCGGCTGGCTGCTGTACACCACGCACGAGTTGAGCATGATGATCGAGCCGCCCGGCTTCTCCGGGGTCTCCGCCAGCGCGTCCGCGAAGAGCGAGGAGAGTCGCAGCGGCGCGAAGACGTTGGTCTCCTGCGCGGCGCGCAGCCCGTCGAGGCCCAGCGTGCCGACCGGGTCCATCGGCGGGATCGCGAAGGCGTTGTTGATCAGGCAGTCGACGCGGCCGAACTCCTCGAGCGCCTTGTCGACCAGTGCCTTGCGCTGGTCCTCGTCGGTGATGTCGGTCGGTACGACGAGGGCCCGGCGTCCGTGGCTGCGGACCACCTCGGCCATCTTCTCGAGCCGCTTCTCGGTGCGGCTGACCAGGACGAGGTCGGCGCCCATCCGGGCGGCCTCCTCGCCCAGGGCCCGGCCGAGGCCGGGTCCGACACCGGAGAGAACGACGACTTTGTCGGTCAGCAGGTCCACCATGGCGGACAGACTAGAACGTGTTTCAGTTTGAGTCGAGGGATTCGCCGTGCCCTTGGCGAGCCGGTGCCGCGAGGGAGACGATGCGGGCATGTCGACGTCGCCCCGGAGGGTCCATGCCGTCCGTGCCTCCCGTGCCGGCCTGATCGTGGGACTGACTGCGCTGGCTCTCGCCCTCGGCGTTGTCGTCGACGCCGCGCCGCGCGCGGGGGCCGCTGCGAGCAAGCTGCGTGTGACGGCGCGCGTCCTGGATCCCGCGGGGGACGGAACCGCCGGACCCTACGGGGACATGACCGCGCTGAGGGTGCGGCATCGTGGTGCCGAGGTGGCGGTGCGGCTGGTGGCACGCAGGTCCCCGGAGACGCTGCTGCTCTACCTGGACACGCCGAGGGACCGCGGATGGGACTTCGTCATGTCCTACAGCAACGAGATCGAGGACGCTGAGCAGGCGTGGGTCTACTCCCGGTCGGCCTGGAAGGGCGAGGGTGGCACCACCTGCGTCCCCAGGGACTTCGTCCGCACGCGGACCGTCACCCGTGTGCTGATCTCCCGGCACTGCCTCGGCGGGGCTCGCAAGATCCGGGTCAAGGCCCGGTCCTTCCCGAACGGTCAGGCCGAGCAGGTGTTGATCGACCGGACCGCGTGGACGCCCTTCGTGCGGCGTCCACGCCGCTGAGCCAACGGGGCAGGCGGCCGGGCGCGCTCGGCGGTCAGCGCGGCAGGTGCGGCACCAGCTCGTCGAGCATCCGGGCGAACGAGGCGACCACGATCGAGAGGTGGCCCTCACCCTGCTCCAGGTGCGGCACCACGCCGGGGATGTTCGCGGCCAGCCACTCGCCGTGGTGGAACGGGACCATCAGGTCCTCGCTGCCCTGCCACAGGTAGGTGGGTACGGCGATGTCGGAGAGCTCGAAGCCCCAGTGCTTCGTGAACGCCAGGTCGTCGTCCAGCCAGCCGTACAGCTCCTGCACGCCGCCCTGGAGGTTGCGGATCACGTCCTCGCCGACCTCGGCGGTCAGCACCTTGCGGTCCACCTCCGGCAGCAGGCTGTCCAGGGTCTTGATCACGCCGGCGGCGTCGGCCTCGATGATCCCCTCGCGGTCCTTCTGCAGGAACGGGAGCAGTGCCTCCTCGCCCTCGACGGCGAGGCCGAACTCCTCGACGTTGTCGGCGCCCATGCCCTCCAGGAAGCTGTCCTCCTGGCCCACGAACGGCTTCACGCAGCACACCGCGAGCACCGCCAGCACGCGGTCGGGCAGCCCGGCGCCGGTGGCCAGCGCGTGCGGCCCGCCGCCCGAGCCGCCGCCGGTGAGGATCTTCTCGGCGCCCAGGTGGTCGGCGATCGCCTCCACGTCGGCGGCGATGTCGGCCACCGTGCGGCCCTTGTTGCGGGTCGAGCCCGCGGCGCCGGCGCGGCTGTAGGAGACGTAGCGCAGGCCGCGCTCGGCCAGCTTCCGGGCCTTGTCGGCCGACTGGTAGCTGCAGCCCGGGGTGCCGTGGTGCCAGACGAACGGCACCCCGTCCTCGGGGCCGGACACCTGCACGTCCAGTACGCGTCCGTCGGGCAGGTCCAGGGCGATGCGCTCGGTCATGGACCGAGCATGCCAGACGTCAGGAGATCATCCGCCCGGCGATGGCCCGCTGCCGGGCGGCGATCCGACCGGCGTACTCCGCCGCGGTCAGCGCGGGCGTCCCGGGCAGCAGGCCGGGCACGTCGGCGACCTTGACCACCTCGACGCTCGGCCCGTCCGCGGCGGTGAGGTCCCGGGTCAGCTGCTGCCAGCGCAGCATGATCGGTCCGGTGCGGTGGCCGGTGGTCTCCAGCCAGTTCGCGATCGGCGCCCCGTCCGGGCCGGGCGGCCGCTCGGAGATCACGAACCGCATCAGCCCGTCGCCGTCGGCGACGGCCTGCGCCTTGGTCAGCGAGGTCTGGTGCGTCTCGTAGTCGGTGGAGGCGTACCAGTCCGAGCCGATCTGGATCGCCTGGTAGGTGCAGTCGTCGCAGCGCGGGACGGTGACGATCATCGCCTCGTCCTCGTCGAGCTCGTAGTGACCGATCGAGGAGAACTGCGACGACAGACCGCCCGGCGTCGAGGCCGGCGCGGTCAGCGTGTTGACCGGCTCCTTGTACTGGAAGAAGTGGGGGAAGGCGAACCAGGTCTGGATCGAGCCGACCAGCGAGCGGGCCGCCACGTCGTACTTCTTCGCCAGCGTCTCGCGGGTCAGTGGTCGGCGCGGCCGGCCGACGGTGTCGACCCGCTCGATCGTGATGGAGCCGCGCGACTCGCTCTCCCAGTCGTTGAAGACCTCGCGCACGATCAGGGTCTTCGCGCCCGGCTCGGCGGTGTAGCGGAACTCGAAGCTCCCGTCCTCGGCGACGTCGAGCTCGCGGTCGTCGAACGCCATCAGCGAGGTCGCCGCCGAGTCGGCGCTGTAGGTCCCGCCCATCACCTGGAACGACAGGTCCGCCGAGGTGCCGCGCACGCCGCGGACGACGTACTCCACGCCCTCGCGCAGGTAGGCGTGGAAGTAGACCGCGTCCGGGTTGTCCAGGCCCTGCCGGGAGAACTGGTGCGTCGGGTTGATGAAGACCGGCTGCTCGAGGTCGTAGTCGAACGCCGTCTGCATGGCCATCCGGATCCGCCCGGCGAGGTAGTCGTAGCCCTCGAGCCGGTCCGCCTCGGTGCGGATGAACGGCGCGTTCGCGATGAGCTCCTCGGCCTCCGCGATCGCCGCCTGGAGCGGCGCCGTCAGCCCGTACGACGCGCTCATCGCCGGCCGCCCGGGCATGGTGGTTTCGCGGCTCGCTTCGCTCGCACCTCAACCACCGGTAGGGCTCGCTTCGCTCGCACCTCAACCACCGGTAGGGCTCGCTTCGCTCGCACCTCAACCACCGGTAGGGCTCGCTTCGCTCGCACCTCAACCACCGGTAGGGCTCGCTTCGCTCGCACCTCAACCACCGGTAGGGCTCGCTTCGCTCGCACCTCAACCACCGGTAGGGCTCGCTTCGCTCGCACCTCAACCACCGGTAGGGCTCGCTTCGCTCGCACCTCAACCACCGGTAGGGCTCGCTTCGCTCGCACCTCAACCACCGGTAGGGCTCGCTTCGCTCGCACCTCAACCACCGGTAGGGCTCGCTTCGCTCGCACCTCAACCACCGGGCTCATCCGTTGACCTTGGCGATGATGTTCTCGGCGTACTGCTCGAGGTGCTTGACCTTGGTCTCCAGCGGCTCGGTGTCGGGGCCCTTGATGTAGGGGATCCGGAACCCGACGATGCAGTCGGTGACCCCCTTGTCCTCCAGGCGCTTGATGCCGTCGACGGTGTAGGCGTCGTAGGAGATCACGTGGACCTCGAAGTCGTCGCGGTCGTCGCCCTCCTCCTTCCGGATCTCGGCCAGCCGGGTGAGCAGCCGGTCGAGCTCCTCGCCGTCGCCGCCGGCGTGCATCCAGCCGTCGCCCTTGCGCACGGCGCGGCGCAGCGCGGCGTCGGAGTGGCCGCCGACCAGCAGCGGGATCTTCTCGGTGGGCGCCGGGCACTGCTGCAGCGGCTCGAAGTCGTAGAACTCGCCGGAGTAGCCGAAGAACTCACCGGAGGTGAGGCCGCGGAGGATGTCCATGCACTCGTCCATCCGCTTGCCGCGCCGCTCCCACGGCACGCCCATCGCGGCGAAGTCCTCGGGCCACGGGGAGAGGCCGACGCCGAGGCCGAGCCGGTTGCCGGAGAGGAAGGCCAGGGAGGAGGCCTGCTTGGCGACCAGTACCGGCGGCCGGACGGGGAGCTTGAGCACGAACGGGGTCAGCCGCAGCGTCTCGGTGACCGCGAACAGGTGGGCGCAGAGGATGAAGGTCTCGATGAACTCCTTGCCCTCGAGGAACTCCCGGTCGCCGGTGTCGGTGTAGGGGTACTTGGAGTCCGACTCCTTCGGGTAGATCAGGCTGTCGGCCACCGACATCGAGGTGTAGCCGTTCGCCTCGCAGGCCTGGGCCAGTGGGGCGTAGTACTTCGCCTGGGTCATGCCCTCCGCATAGGTGAATCGCATGCAGGCACAGTAGAACGTGTTCTAGATATCTGCCAGAGTGAGTCCCATGGCCGTCAAGGAGAAGCCCGAGGGGCTCGACAAGCCGATCGTCGGGAAGATCATCAAGTACGGCGCGAAGGCCAACGTCGCGGTCTTCCGGCTGACCAATGGTCGGATCGGCTCGAAGTGGCGGATCGGCGCGGGCTGGAAGAAGCCGGTGCCGGTGCTGCTGCTCGACCACGTCGGCCGCAGGAGCGGCACCGCGTTCACCACGCCGCTGCTCTACCTGCCCCACGGCGAGGACGTCGTGGTCGTCGCCTCCCAGGGTGGCCTGCCGACCAACCCGCAGTGGTACTACAACCTCGTCGCCCGACCGGAGGCCACGATCCACCTCAAGGGGGAGCGGGGCCGCAAGGTCCGGGCCCGCGTCGCCGACCCCGACGAGAAGGCGGCGCTGTGGCCGCTGCTGGTCGACCTCTACGCCGACTTCGACTCCTACCAGTCGTGGACGGACCGGGAGATCCCGGTCGTCGTCCTCGAGCCGCGCGGCTGAGGCGGCACACTGCCGTCATGGACCTCGCCGAGCTCATCGACCGCACCGAGATCACCGACGCCCTCCACCGCTACACCGTCGCGGTGGACACCGGCGAGTGGGATCGACTGGACACCGTCTTCACCCCCGACGCCCGGATCGACTACTCCGAGTCGGGCGGCATCGCCGCCGCCTACCCCGAGGTGAAGGCCTGGCTGGCCGAGGCGCTGCCGGCGTTCTCGACGAAGAGGATGCACACGCTCGGGCAGGTGGTGATCGCCTTCGGGAGCCCCCGGGAGGAGGCCAAGGTGACCGCCTACTTCCACAATCCGATGGTCATCTCGGACGGCCACGGAGGCACCCGGCTGGTCGAGGTCGGCGGCCTCTACCACCACTCCTTCGTGCGCACCGCCGATGGCTGGCGCTCGCGCCGGCTGCACGAGCAGGCGGTCTGGACGCGCGGCTTCTGACCGCTCGGCGACCTGCGCGATCGGTTTGTCCCCGACGTGCCGCTCGCACACAATGGCCACGTGAGCGACGACCAGCGCAAGCCCGGTGACCGCCATCGCCCCGTGCTCGAGGGTGTGGCGGCGCTCGTCGCGGTCGGGCTCGTGGTGGGCCTGATCCTGACCGGCGTCGCGCTCGCCGGCACCCGCCTCCTCGGACTCGGCGAGGCGGCCTCCGCGGGCGGCACGTCGACCGAGCGCGAGTCGATGTACGTGCCGCGGCCGAAGAAGACCACGGACCCCGACGGGCCGTTGATCACCCTGCACACCGAGTCCGCGCAGAAGAAGGGCAAGGCCGACTCCTCGGCGAACGCCAAGAAGGCGGAGAAGAAGCCCAAGAAGGCCGAGAAGGAGGTCATCACCCTCTCGGCGGGGCAGACCACCGTGGCGAGCTTCGGTCAGATCGACCTGACCGGGATCTACCCGGGCGGCGAGGGTGCGGTGCTGCAGGTGCAGCGCTTCGAGTCCGGCGCGTGGGCCGACTTCGAGGCGACCATCCCCGTCAGCGGGGAGACCTTCTCGACCTACGTCCAGACGGGCGTCTCCGGGGTCAACCGCTTCCGGGTGATCGACCGCTCGACCGGCAAGACCTCCAACGAGGTCCGGATCACCGTGCGGTGAGCGCCGCCGCTGGTTGAGGTGCGAGCGCCAGCGAGCCTCGAAACCGAGGCGCCTCGGTTTCGAGGCTCGTCGCTGGCGCTCCTCGCGCCTCAACCAGCGGCGGGGATCCAGTCGAAGGTGTCGGGGTTCGGGCCGGTGCGGCCCGACTCGCCCCGGTCCAGCGCCGAGATCTCCGCGACCTGGTCCGGGGTCAGCGTGAAGTCGAGGACCGCGAGGTTCTCGGCCATCCGCTCCGGGCGCGTGGTCTTCGGGAACACGATGTCCCCGCGCTCCAGGTGCCAGCGCAGCGTCACCTGCGACGGCGTGCGGCCGAGCTCCGCGGCGATCCGGCCGATCACCGCGTCGTCGAGGACCTGGCCGCGCGCGATCGGCGACCACGCCTCCACGCGCGCGCCGTGGGCCAGCGTCGCGGCTCGGGCGGCCTCGTTGGTGAAGTACGGGTGCACCTCGATCTGGTTGACCGCCGGCACCGCGCCGGTCGCGGAGACGATCCGCTCGAGGTGGTCGGGCTGGAAGTTGGAGACGCCGACCGAGCGGGTTCCTCCCTCGGCGAGCAGTCCCAGCATCGCCTCCCATGTGGAGACGTAGTCGCCGTCGTACCGGGTCGGCAGCGGCCAGTGGATGAGGAACAGGTCCACCCGGTCCAGGCCCAGCTTCTCCAGGGAGGCGGCGAAGCTGCTGCGCACGTCGGCGGGGCGGTGGAACGGGTTGTGCAGCTTGGTGGTCACGTAGAGCTCGTCGCGCGGGATGCCGGAGGCGGCGATCGCGGCGCCGACCCCGGACTCGTTGCCGTACATCTGCGCGGTGTCGAGGTGCCGGTAGCCGGCCTCGAGTGCATCGCCGACCACGCGGGGTGCGTCGTCGTCGGCGACCTTGAAGGTGCCGAACCCCAGTTGCGGGATCGACGAGCCGTCGTTGAGTGACAGGTGCGGGGTCGTGGTCTCGGAAGGGGTGCTCATGCGCACAGCCTTCCCGACCTGCGGTGATCGATGCCTCCGGACCCCGGGAAGGTCGCGGCGAGAATGCTGCCGGGTGGTGGGAACAACCCCGACGTGCACGCCGTTGGATCCTGTGTCAGACTTGAGTCGAATCGACGCAAGTTTCTTGATTCGACATCCGAAGCAGAGCCGCGGGGCCGGGAGGCCGTCGCGAAGGAGGAGCAGAAATGGCACGTGCTGTCGGCATCGACCTCGGTACGACGAACAGCGTCGTCGCGGTCCTCGAGGGTGGCGAGCCCACGGTCATCGCCAACGCGGAGGGCGCTCGCACCACCCCGTCCGTCGTCGCGTTCTCCAAGGGCGGCGAGGTTCTCGTCGGCGAGGTCGCGAAGCGTCAGGCGGTCACCAACGTGGACCGCACCATCCGATCCGTCAAGCGCCACATGGGTACCGACTGGACCCAGCACATCGGCGACCCGGTGGACAAGGACTTCACGCCGCAGCAGATCTCGGCGTTCATCCTGCAGAAGCTCAAGCGCGACGCCGAGGCCTACCTGGGCGAGACCGTCACCGACGCGGTGATCACCGTGCCGGCGTACTTCTCCGACGCGCAGCGCCAGGCCACCAAGGAGGCCGGCGAGATCGCGGGCCTGAAGGTCCAGCGGATCGTCAACGAGCCCACCGCGGCCGCGCTGGCCTACGGCCTGGACAAGGGCGACGACCAGACGATCCTCGTCTTCGACCTCGGTGGCGGCACGTTCGACGTGTCCCTGCTCGAGATCGGCGAGGGCGTCGTCGAGGTGAAGGCGACCTCGGGCGACAACCACCTCGGTGGCGACGACTGGGACAACGCGGTCGTCGGCTGGATGGTCTCCAAGTTCAAGAACGCCAACGGCGTGGACCTGTCCGCGGACAAGATCGCCGCGCAGCGCCTCCAGGAGGCCGCCGAGAAGGCCAAGATCGAGCTCTCCTCCTCGAGCGAGACCACGATCCACCTGCCCTACATCACCCACGGCGAGTCCGGCCCGCTGCACTTCGAGGAGCGGCTGACCCGCTCGGAGTTCCAGAAGCTCACCGCGGACCTGCTCGAGCGCACCAAGGTGCCGTTCCAGAACGTGCTCAAGGACGCCGGCGTCAAGGTCGCCGACATCGACCACGTGGTCCTGGTCGGCGGCTCGACCCGGATGCCCGCGGTCACCGAGGTCGTCAAGGAGCTGCTCGGCGGCAAGGAGCCCAACAAGGGCGTCAACCCCGACGAGGTCGTCGCGGTCGGTGCCGCGCTCCAGGCCGGCGTGCTCGCCGGTGAGGTCAAGGACGTGCTGCTCCTCGACGTCACCCCGCTGTCGCTCGGCATCGAGACCAAGGGTGGCGTGATGACCACCCTGATCGAGCGCAACACCACCATCCCGACCAAGCGCAGCGAGATCTTCACGACCGCGGACGACAACCAGCCGTCGGTGGAGATCAAGGTCGCGCAGGGCGAGCGGTCGATCTGGGCCGAGAACCAGTCGCTGGGCAACTTCGAGCTGACCGGCCTCCCGCCGGCCCCGCGCGGCGTGCCGAAGATCGAGGTCACCTTCGACATCGACGCCAACGGCATCGTGCACGTCTCCGCGAAGGACCAGGCCTCGGGCCGCGAGCAGTCGATGACCATCTCCGGCGGCAGCGCCCTGTCCAAGGACGACATCGACCGGATGGTCAAGGACGCCGAGAAGTTCGCCGAGGAGGACGCCAAGCGTCGCGAGGCCGTCGAGGTCCGCAACCAGGGCGACCAGCTGGTCTACACGACCGAGAAGTTCCTCGCCGACAACGGCGACAAGATCCCGGACGACGTGAAGACCGAGGTCACCGCCGACGTCGACGCGCTGAAGAAGGTGCTCGAGGACGCGGACGCCGACACCGACGCGCTGAACGGCGCGATCAGCAAGCTCGGCGAGTCGAGCCAGAAGATGGGCGCGGCGATGTACGCCGCCGCGGAGGCCGACGCCGCCGCGGCCGGTGGCACCACCGGCGCCACCGGTGAGGCGGACGACGACGTCGTCGAGGCGGAGATCATCGACGACGAGGGCGACGGGACCGAGAAGTGACCGCCGCCGGGGAGCAGCCCGACCCGACCCAGATGCCCACGGCCTCCGAGCACGACCCGGAGACCAGCGGGGTCGACAACTGGGTCGAGGAGGGCGGCCCTCTGGAGCCCCAGGACGTCGCCGAGGTCGAGGCCTCGGCGACGCCCGAGGAGGTCGACGAGCCGCTCGCGGTGGCCGAGCGTGCCCTCGCCGAGCGGACCCACGACCTCCAGCGGCTCCAGGCCGAGTACCTCAACTACAAGCGGAGGGTCGACCGCGACCGCGACCTGCTCAAGGAGAACGCGACGTACGCCGCGCTCGCCCCGATCGTCGAGGTGCTCGACACCATCGACCGGGCCCGTGAGCACGAGCCTCTCGACGGCGGCTTCAAGGCCGTCGCCGAGCAGCTCGAGCGGACCGTGGCAGGGCTCGGCCTGGTCAAGTTCGGCGAGGTCGGCGAGGCCTTCGACCCGACGGTGCACGAGGCGCTCTCGCACATGGGCACCGACGCCGAGGTCGAGGTGACCACGGTCAAGGTGGTCGCCCGGTGCGGCTACAAGATCGGCGAGCGCGTGGTCCGTGCCGCGCAGGTGCTCGTCGTCGATCCCGAGGCCTGAGCCTCGCGGATCTCCGCAGGACCCGGCCCTCGTGGCCGAACCAACCGGTAGTCCCGGCCCCCGGGCCGGGACTACCGGACGGCCCGCCCCGGGCGGGCCCCCACACGTCAGCAGCAGACCGGAGAGAGGGAGGGAGGGCAGCGATGAGTGACCCGACCGAGGGCATGCGCGCCGACTGGGCGAACAAGGACTTCTACGCCGAGCTCGGGGTCGCCAAGAGCGCGAGCGCCGACGAGATCAAGAAGGCGTACCGCAAGCTCGCCCGGGAGAACCACCCCGACTCCCACCCGGACCCGGCGCACCACGAGAAGTTCAAGCGCGTCGCCGAGGCCTACGACGTCGTCGGCGACGCCGAGAAGCGCAAGAAGTACGACCAGGCCCGCGAGCTCTTCGCCCACGGCGGCTACGGCGCCGGCTTCGGCGGCCGCGGCGGTGGCCCCGGCGGAGCAGGCGGCTTCAACCTCGACGACCTGCTCCGCGAGCGCGCCGGCGGTGCCGGTGGCGGGGGCGGCTTCGGCGACCTCTTCGGTGACCTCTTCGGCGGTGGCGGGGGCGGCTTCGGCGGCCGGCGCCAGCAGCGCGGCGTCCGCGGGCCCGACCTCGAGACCTCCGCGACGATCGGCTTCAGCGACGCCCTCGAGGGCGTCACCGTCTCGCTGCGGGTCTCCTCCGACGGCGCCTGCCCGACGTGCTCGGGCACCGGCGGCAAGCCCGGCACCCGCCCCCACACCTGCGCCACCTGCGAGGGCACGGGCTACGTGACCGCGTCGGTCGGCGGCGCCTTCTCGATGAACGAGACCTGCCCGGCGTGCGGCGGGCGCCAGCTCGTGTACGACGAGCCGTGCCCGACCTGCCACGGCTCCGGCACCGCCCGCAACGCCCGCACCATCCAGGCCAAGATCCCCGCCGGGGTGAAGGACGGCCAGCGGATCCGGCTGCGCGGCAAGGGCGGCGCCGGCCAGAACGGCGGCCCCGCCGGCGACCTCTACGTCACCGTCAAGGTCTCCGGCCACCGCGTCTTCGGCCGCAAGGGCGAGCACCTGACCATCGACGTACCGGTCTCCTTCCCCGAGCTGGCGCTCGGCGCGGAGGTGAAGGTGCCGACCCTGGGCGGCGCCCCGGTCACGCTCCGGATCCCCGCCGGCACCCCCGACGGGCGCACCTTCCGGATCCGCGGCAAGGGAGCGCCCACCAAGGACGGCACGCACGGCGACCTGCTGGCCACCGTGGCCGTCCAGGTGCCGGGCACCCTGACCGACGACGCCCGCGCAGCGCTCGAGGCGTACGCCGCGGCCACCTCGGGCACCCCGCTGCGCGCCAACCTGTTCCAGGACGGCGCGTCGTGACGACGCGACGCGGTCACCTCGGTGGCGAGCCGCTGTCCCCGGATGCGGCCGTCTACGTGATCAGCGTCGCCGCCGAGCTCAGCGGGCTGCACCCGCAGACCCTGCGCACCTACGAGCGGCTCGGCCTGATCAGCCCCGGCCGGACCGGGGGCGGCGGTCGCCGCTACTCCTCCGCCGACATCGAGCGGCTCCGCGAGATCGCGGACCTGACCGCCGCCGGCATCGGCATCGAGGGGGTGCGCCGGATCCTCGACCTCGAGCGGGCCGTGGTCGCGGTCCGGGCCGAGAACGCCGAGCTGCGGGCCGAGCTCGAGGCGACCCGCGAGGCGCTGCGCCAGGCGCTCGCCCAGCGGCCGCCGTCCGCGCCGCCGAGCCGACTGCCCGCGCTGCGCACGCCGCCGCCGGGGCAGTCCGTGGTGATCTGGCGGCGGGGGCGCTGACGCGACTGTGTGACCCGTTCGACCCGGTCCGCTCATCGGATCTCCGGGCCGCACCCGGCCGCACGCACTAGCCTCGGCCTCCTGGGGCAGGCCGCGACGGGGCGCGCCGCCGCGCGGACAGGGGTGGAGGCGTGGAGGCGGTGCTGGGCTGGCTCGGCGACTGGGCCGACCACGTCAACTGGGTCGCGTTCGTCTCGATCCCGATCTTCACCGGCGCGATCGGCTGGCTGATCAACTGGTCGGGCCTGTGGATGCTCTTCAACCCGCTGCGGTTCCGGGGGATCCGGGTGCCGGGCCTGCGTGAGCTGTCCGCGGTGCTGCCGCGGCGGTTGCAGGAGGTCCCCGGGCTGGCCGACGGCGGCCTCGGGTGGCAGGGCATCGTGCCGGCCCGGGCCGCGAAGATGGGCAGCATCGCCGTCGACAAGGTGATCGCCAAGCTCGGCACGCCGGCTGAGTTCTACGCCCAGCTCGAGCCCGACCAGATCGCCGCGCACATCGTCGAGGCCTTCCGTCCCGACCTGCCGGCGCTGGTCGACGAGGTGATGCGGCGCGAGCACCCGCGGCTGTGGCGCGACCTGCCCCGCCCGGTGCGGCAGGCGGTGGTGGACCGGGTCCAGGCGCAGCTGCCCACGCTGGTCGGACGGATGACCGACGAGATCGGCGTCCACATCGACCAGCTGCTCGACCCCAAGATCATGGTGATCGACCACTTCCGGGACAACCCCGACCTGGTGGTCCGGGTCTTCCGCGACGTGGGCGAGCGCGAGCTGCGACTGATGGTCGCCTTCGGCTTCGTGTTCGGCTTCCTGCTCGGCATCCCGGTCGCGATCGTCGACCAGACCTGGCACCTGTGGTGGCTGCTGCCGCTGATGGGCGTCGTGGTCGGGTGGACCACCAACCTGCTCGGCATGTGGCTGATCTTCGAGCCGACCGAGGAGCGGCGGATCCTCGGCGTCCGCGTCCAGGGGCTGTTCCTGCGCCGCCAGGACGAGTGCGCGGAGGAGTACGCACGGATCATCGCCGAGGACGTGGTGACCCTGGAGAGGATCGGGGACTTCCTGATGGACGGACCGCGTGGCGACCGGACCCGGCAGATGCTCGCGGACGCGCTACGACCCGCGATCGACCAGGCCGCGGGGCCGCTGCGCGGCGCCGTCCGGGTCGCGATCGGCGGCGAGAGGTTCGACAACATCCGGGACTCGGTGGCGCTGGAGGCGGTGGATCGGACCATCTCCCCGTTCCGGGACCCGGAGTTCAGCCGTCAGCAGTCGGACAAGATCCGGCTGCTGCTGGCCCGCCGCACCCGGGACCTGCCGCCGCGCGACTTCGTGGAGATGATGCGCGCCGCGATCCGCGAGGACGAGTGGATGCTCTACGCCCACGGCGCCGTGATGGGCGCCGCCGGCGGCTTCCTGCACCTGGCGGTGTTCGGCAGCGGGATGGTGAGGTGAGCGTGAGCGAACGGTTCGAGGACGAGGCGGCCCCGCCGACGCCGCGACTGCCCCAGCTGGTGGACCCGGTGGTCGACACGCTGCCCGGGCTGGCGCGGGTCGCCGGCACCGCCGCCGCGCACACCGCCGGCTGGGGTCTGCGGGCCTCGGCGCGGGGCTGGCTCCGGGTGGGCCGCGCGCTGGTCGACCGGGACGAGGCGGCCGCCCTGGCCCGCGACGTCGGCCAGTACGTCGGCGTCGCCGGCGACTTGGCCCGTCAGGTCGTCGACGGGCGGCCGGTGGGGGAGGCGCTGCTCCGCGCCGGCGAGGCGCTGGGGGCCAGCGAGCGGTCGCCGGCGCGCCCCCCGGCCGTCAACGGCCACGTCGTGGCCAGCCGCCCGACCTCGCTGCGCGAGCGCGGAGCGGACCTCCTGGCCCGCTCCCGCGACGTGTGGAGCACCGACGACCGGCACCCGGCCTACGACCGGATCCTGGACGACCTCGCGCCCGACGAGGCGCGGATCCTGGTGCTGCTGCTCGAGCACGGGCCGCAGCCCAGCGTCGACGTCCGCACCGGCGGCCCGATCGGCCTGGTCAACAGCCAGCTGCTCGCACCGGGCCTCAACATGCTCGGCCCGCGGGCCGGCGTGCGCTACCTCGACCACGTGCCGTCGTACCTGAACAACCTGTCGCGGCTGGGCCTGGTCTGGCTCTCGAAGGAGCCGGTGCGCGACCACGCCGAGTACCAGGTGCTCGAGGCGCAGCCGGACGTCACCGCGGCGCTGCGGTCGGTGAAGTTCGCCAAGGTGGTGCGGCGCAGCGTGCACCTGACGCCCTTCGGCGAGGAGTTCTGCCGGCTGGCGCTGGTCGACGAGGCGGTGGGCGCGCGCGAGGACCTGCCCGAGCACGCGGTGCCGCCGGAGGAGGCCCCGCCGCAGCCGTGACCCGGCCGCCGCGGTCAGCCGCCGCGGCAGCCGCCGCGTCAGCCGGTGCGGGTCAGCCGGTGCGGGTCAGCCGGTGCGGGTCAGCCGGTGCGGGTCAGCCGGTGCGGGTCAGCCGGTGCGGGTCAGCCGGTGCGGGTCAGCCGGTGCGGGTCAGCCGGTGCGGGTCAGCCGGTGCGGGTCAGCCGGTGCGGGTCAGCCGGTGCGGGTCAGCCGGTGCGGGTCAGCCGGTGCGGGTCAGCCGGTGCGGGTCAGCCGGTGCGGGTCAGCCGGTGCGGGTCAGCCGGTGCGGGTCAGCCGGTGCGGGTCAGCCGGTGCGGGTCAGCCGGTGCGGGTCAGCCGGTGCGGGTCAGCCGGTGCGGGTCAGCCGGTGCGGGTCAGCCGGTGCGGGTCAGCCGGTGCGGGTCAGCCGGTGCGGGTCAGCCGGTGCGGGTCAGCCGGTGCGGGTCAGCCGGTGCGGGTCAGCCGGTGCGGGTCAGCCGGTGCGGGTCAGCCGGTGCGGGTCAGCCGGTGCGGGTCAGCCGGTGCGGGTCAGCCGGTGCGGGTCAGCCGGTGCGGGTCAGCCGGTGCGGGTCAGCCGGTGCGTCGGATGGCGAGCACCGTCGTGTCGTCGTCCCGCATCCCGGGCACCGACTCGACGAGCGAGGCCACCCACATGGCGGCCGCGTCCGGGCTGTCGAGCGGCCCCGGCTCGCCGGTCTCGCGCAGCTGGTCGAGCGAGAGCACCAGGTCCTGGCCCCGACGCTCGATCAGGCCGTCGGTGAACAGCAGCAGCGTCGCTCCCGGCCCGAGGTTTCCGGTCACCGTGCGCGCCGTGCCCAGCCCGATGCCCAGGAGCGGACGGTGGGTTCCCTCGACGAGGCGGCCGCGGCCCTCGTCGTACAGGATCGGAGGCAGGTGTCCCGCGTTGACGAGCTCGAAGTCGCCGGTGCGCGGGTCCAGGACCAGCACCGCGGCCGAGGCGATCTGGTCCTCCATCAGCTCGTCCATCATCAGGTCGAGCTGGTCCAGGCTCTCCGCGGCCCGGTGGCCGGCGAAGAGCAGCGTGCGCAGGGCGGTGCGGATCTGGGTCATCGCCGCCACCGCGGAGACGCCGTGGCCGGCCACGTCGCCGATCGCGAACGCGACCCGGCCGTCCGCCAGCTGCAGCGCGTCCCACCAGTCGCCGCCGAGCTGGAACTCGGTCGCCGGCAGGTAGGTCGCCGCGACGTCCAGGCCCGCGACCGTGCGCGCCATGTCGGCGACCACGGTGCGCTGCAGCGACTCCGCGACGGCGACCTGCTCCCGCGAGCGGTGCAGCATGAGTCCCGCGACGTGGGTCCGCACGGAGTTGGCGATGTCGTGCTGCCACCCGGTCCACGGGCGGCTGTGTCCCCGGACGACCTCACGCCACTTGTCGAAGGACTTGCGCGGGGAGAGCCGCACGTTCGGCCCCTCGCGCTCGTACAGCTTGGCGTTGCTGGGGTCGCCGCCCCAGTCGACCACCCGCTCGAGCTCGGGGCGGAACCAGATGACCCAGCGATCCGCGGCCGTGCCGACGATCATCGCGCCGGCCGCCACGTCGGCGTACGCCGCGAGCTCGGGGTCCAGGTCGGCCAGGTGCGCGCTGGAGCGGGCCTCGCCGTCCTCGCCCCGCAGCAGGGCCGCGATCCGCCGGATCGCCGCCTCCGGGGGGACCGCCCCGCCGGTGGCGACCACGTCGTCGTAGCAGCGCGCGATGCCGGTCGCCGAGAGCAGGTCGCGCACGGTGGGCTCCTCGACCAGGGCCCCCAGGATGTCCGCATCGGGCCGGGCCAGCGATGCCGCGAGGCCGGCGAGGGTCGCCTGCGCTCGCAGCGCGTCCTCGCGCAGGTCGCTCCGCTCCCGCTCGGCCAACAGCTGGGAGGCGGTCTGACCGATCATCTCCGCCGCCGCTCGGGCGTCGTGGCTCGGGCGGTGCGGCCCCGAGTAGTGGTGGCAGGCGATGAGGCCCCAGAGCTGGCCGTCGACGACGAGGGAGACCGACATCGACGCCGTGACCCCCATGTTCGACAGGTACTCGACGTGGATCGGCGAGACGCTGCGCAGCGTGGAGAACGACAGGTCCAGCGGCGCCCCCGTGCCGGGGTCGTGCAGCGGCTGCAGCGGCACCGGACGGTAGGAGATGTCGGCGATCAGCCGGATCCAGTTCACGGTGTAGAGCCGGCGCGCCTGGGCGGGGATGTCGGTGGCGGGGTAGTGAAGTCCGAGGAACGGGTTGAGGTCCTCCCGCCGGGCCTCGGCGACCACCTCGCCGTTCCAGTCGGCGTCGAACCTGTAGACCATCGCCCGGTCGAACCCGGTGACGCCGCGGATCTCCGCGGCCAGCCGGTCGGCCAGCGACGCCACGGTCGTGGCGCCGACGAGGCGCGCCATGGTGCCGCGCACGCTCTGGAACGACGGCGCGGTCCGGCTGTCGGCGAGCTCCTCGAGCTCGGCGACCACCCGGTCGCCGGAGCGGTGCACCGCGATGTCGACGTACCGTCCGCGCAGGGTGCCGTCCCCCTCTGGGTCGGCGGGTGCCACGGGCAGTCGCACCGTCAGCGGCTCGCCGCGGTCACCGTGCGCACGCTCCCCGACGAGGGCCGCCACCTCGGGGCCGAGCAGGTCCTCGGCCGCGAGGCCGATCGCCGCCTCGCAGGCGACACCGAGCAGCTGCGCGCAGTTCGCCGAGGCGACCACGACGCCACCGTCGTCGTCCATCGCCAGCAGGACGCCGTGCGGCTGGATCGCCCCGGGGACGTGGATCGGCTCGCGGTCACAGGTCGAGAGGTCCACGGGGGCGTAGGCCGGTGTGTGGCTCAGGGGGCCCGAGGGGTGGGTGTCGGTCATTTCCGGCTGAAACTAGCGGAGCGAGGGCCGTCGCTGTAGTCCGCGCAGCAAACTCACCGGTTGGCGCGATGCCGGCAGGATCCGGTCGTGATAGTGCGGCGCCAGCCAAATGATCCTAAACTTGAGTGGAACAGACTCAACTTTCCTGATGTTGTGCATGATGCCTGGATCTGACTCGCCGTCCGCGGCGATGCTCTGGCGCCGGGCCAGTGAGGATCTTTCCATTCGTCCAGAGGAGGGCGTCCATGTCCCAGTTCGGTGCCGACAAGTTCACGACCCGCGCCCGTGAGGCGATCGAGGCCGCCTCGGTCTCGGCGACCTCCGCCGGCCACAGCACGCTCGAGCCCATCCACCTGCTCGTCGCCCTGCTCCTGCAGGAGGGCGGTACCGCGGCGACGGTCGTGGCCAAGGCCGGCGTCGACGCGCCCGCCCTGGTCCGCTCGGCCGTCGCCGAGCGCGACCGGCTGCCCTCGGCCACCGGCGCGACCGTCAAGCAGCCGGCCGCGTCGCCGGCGCTGACCCGGGTGCTGGCCGGATCGCTCGATCTCGCGGCGTCGATGAAGGACGACTACGTCGCCTCCGAGCACCTGCTGATCTCGCTGGCCACGGTCGACTCCTCCGCCAAGACCGTGCTCGCCGACGCCGGCCTGGGCGCCGACGTGCTGCAGGAGGCGGTCACCGCCATGCGCGGCACCCGCCGGGTGACCAGCCAGGATGCCGAGCAGACCTACGAGGCGCTGGACAAGTACTCCGTCGACCTCACGGGCGCCGCCGAGGAGGGCCGGCTGGACCCGGTGATCGGCCGCGACGCGGAGATCCGGCGGGTGGTGCAGGTGCTGAGCCGTCGTACCAAGAACAACCCGGTGCTGATCGGCGAGCCCGGCGTCGGCAAGACCGCCGTCGTCGAGGGGCTGGCCCAGCGGGTGGTCGCCGGCGACGTCCCCGACAGCCTCAAGGGGCGCCGGGTGCTCTCGCTGGACCTGGCCGCGATGGTGGCCGGCGCGAAGTACCGCGGCGAGTTCGAGGAGCGGCTCAAGGCCGTCCTGGAGGAGATCAAGCAGGCCGAGGGCCAGGTGATCACCTTCATCGACGAGCTGCACACAGTGGTCGGCGCGGGCGCCGGTGGCGACTCGCAGATGGACGCCGGCAACATGCTCAAGCCGATGCTGGCCCGCGGCGAGCTGCACATGATCGGCGCGACCACGCTCGACGAGTACCGCGAGTCCATCGAGAAGGACCCGGCCCTGGAGCGCCGCTTCCAGCAGGTCTTCGTCGGCGAGCCCAGCGTCGAGGACACCATCCAGATCCTGCGCGGCATCCAGGAGAAGTACGAGGCCCACCACGGCGTCCGGATCACCGACGCCGCGCTGGTTGCCGCGGCCACGCTCTCCGACCGCTACATCACCGGTCGCCAGCTGCCCGACAAGGCGATCGACCTCGTCGACGAGGCCGCCTCCCGGCTGCGGATGGAGATCGAGTCCTCCCCGGAGGAGATCGACCAGCTGCGCCGCCAGGTGGACCGGCTGAAGATGGAGGAGTTCGCGCTGGCCAAGGAGTCGGACGAGGCCTCCGTCGAGCGCCTCTCCGTGCTCCGCAAGGACCTCGCCGACAAGGAGGAGGAGCTGCGCGGCCTCGAGGCCCGCTGGGAGCGCGAGAAGGCGTCCCTGGAGGGCGAGGGCGAG
The DNA here is from genome assembly GCF_004919105.1 of Nocardioides sp. GY 10113. Classification (GTDB taxonomy): domain Bacteria; phylum Actinomycetota; class Actinomycetes; order Propionibacteriales; family Nocardioidaceae; genus Nocardioides. Next base: position 61,652 of record NZ_STGK01000013.1, on the reverse strand, counting down.
CTGCGCCGCCAGCTCGACCAGCTGCGCAGCGAGGCCGACCGGTTCCAGCGCGAGGGCGACTTCGAGAAGGCCAGCGAGCTGCTCTACGGCCGGATCCCCGTGCTGGAGCAGCAGATCGCCGCGACCGAGAGCGCCGAGGCCGAGCTGGACCCGACCGAGAAGCTGGTCGGCGAGGAGGTCGGCGCGATCCAGGTCGCCGAGGTCGTCGAGGCCTGGACCGGCATCCCCACCGGCCGGATGCTGCAGGGCGAGACCGCCAAGCTGCTCGAGATGGAGCAGGTGATCGGCGAGCGGCTGATCGGCCAGAAGGCGGCCGTGGGCGCGGTCGCGGACGCCGTACGTCGGGCGCGGGCCGGCATCGCCGACCCCGACCGGCCGACCGGTTCGTTCCTGTTCCTCGGCCCGACCGGCGTCGGCAAGACCGAGCTGGCCAAGTCGCTGGCCGACTTCCTCTTCGACGACGAGCGGGCCATCGTCCGGATCGACATGAGCGAGTACTCCGAGAAGCACTCCGTCTCCCGACTGGTCGGCGCGCCTCCGGGCTACGTCGGGTACGACGAGGGCGGCCAGCTCACCGAGGCGGTCCGCCGGCGTCCGTACTCCGTGGTCCTGCTGGACGAGGTCGAGAAGGCGCACCCCGAGGTCTTCGACATCCTGCTGCAGGTGCTCGACGACGGCCGGCTCACCGACGGCCAGGGCCGCACCGTCGACTTCCGCAACACCATCCTGATCCTCACCTCCAACCTCGGCTCCCAGTACCAGGTCGACCCCGGCCTGGACGAGGAGAAGAAGAAGGAGCTGGTGATGACGGTGGTCCGGCAGTCCTTCAAGCCGGAGTTCCTCAACCGGCTCGACGAGATCGTCACCTTCGACGCCCTCGGCAAGGACGACCTGGCCCGGATCGTCGACCTGCAGCTGGAGCTGCTCGGCAAGCGGCTCTCCGCGCGCCGGATCACCATCGAGGTCACCGACGCCGCCAAGACCTGGCTGGCCGAGGTCGGCTACGACCCGGCGTACGGCGCCCGGCCGCTGCGCCGACTGGTGCAGAGCGCGATCGGCGACCCGCTGGCGCGGCTGCTGATCGGTGGCGAGGTGCCCGATGGCGGCTCGGTCACGGTCGACCGCGGCGAGGACGGGCTGGTGCTGACCGTCTGAGCACGAGCCGCTGGTTGAGGTGCGAGGCGCCCGGGCGCCGAGCCTCGAGACCGAGGCGCCTCGGTCTCGAGGCTCGCTTCGCTCGCACCTCGACCAGCGGCCAACGGCGAATCGAGTCGCTCAGGGGGCGTCTGGGAGAATGCGGTCATGCCGCAGGAACCGTCGCCGCGCCCGTCCCAGGCCACCCTCGCCGGGTGGCTGATCATCGGTGGGTCCGTCGTCCTGGTGCTGATGGCGTGGCAGCGGGTCTCCACCCTGCACACACTGGAGTTCCAGGAGCAGCTGCAGCAGGTCCTCTCCGAGCCGCCGGTGAGCGGCACCGGCCTCAGCGTCTCGACGCTGTCGACGATCGTGCGCGTGCTGTCGATGGTGGCCGCCGGCGCGGCCACCGCCTCGACGATCCTCGGGTTCCAGGCGCTCAAGCGCTCCACCGCGGCCCGGGTCGCGCTCACCTGCCTGGCGCCGCTGGTGCTGGTCGGCGGGTTCGCCATCGCCGGCTTCTTCGCGCCGATGGTGGTCGCCGGCATCGCGATGCTGTGGCTGCAGCCGACCCGCGACTGGTTCGCCGGACGCGCCGCGGCCCCGCGGCCACCGCGGGCCGAGTCGACCACTCCGCCGCCGGTGCGGCACCAGCCGGTGCAGCAGCCGCCGGTGCCGCAGTCTCCGGTGCAGCAGCCGTCGATGCAGCCCCCGGCGCAGCAGCCGTACGGCGCCCCGCCGCCGTACCCGGCCCCGGAGGGCGGGCCGCTGTTCCCGGCGTACTCCCACACCGTCCCGCAGCGGTCGGAGCGTCGTCCCGCGGCGCTGGTCGCGGCCTGCTCGATCGTCTGGGCGTGCACCGCCCTGGTCTCCGGCGTGCTGCTGCTGGTCAGCCTGGCCATCGCGGTCGGCGGCGAGCAGCTGTGGGCCGAGGTCGAGCGCCAGCAGGGCAAGGCGCTGGCGGACCTCGGTGTGAGCACCGACGAGCTCACGGTCGGCATCTACGCGCTGACCGCGATCGCCGTGCCGTGGTGCCTCGCGGCCGCCGGCCTCGCCGTCGGCGCCATCCTGGGCCGGCGGTGGGCGCGGATCGCCCTGGCCGTCTCCAGCACCATCACGGGCCTGGTGGTCCTGGTGATGGCGCTCGCCAGCCCGCTGCTGGTCGTGCTGGTGATGGCGTGCGCCGTCACCACCTGGCTGCTGCTGCGGCCCGACGTCGCCGCCTGGCGCCGCTAGCACCCCCGGCTCCGGGGGTGCCCGACTCCCGGTTCGGTGGTGCCTAACCCCCGGCTCGGGTGAGGTCGGCCGCCGCCAGCCGCGCGGCCGCCTCGGCCAGCACCTCCGGGCGCTTGCAGAACGCCCAGCGCACCAGGTGGCGCCCCGAGCCGGGCGCGTCCGGGTCGTCGTAGAAGACCTCCGAGGGCACCGCGACCACGCCCGCCCGCTCGGGCAGCGCCAGGCAGAACTCCCGGCCGGAGGCCCAGCCCAGGTGGCCGACGTCGGTGGTCACGAAGTACGTCCCCTCGCTCCGGTACGGCGTCAGCCCGGCGTCGGCCAACCCCGCGGAGAGCACGTCGCGCTGCTCGGCCAGCCGTGCCGCGACCTCCGCCGGGAAGTCCGGGTGCTCGTCGAGGGCCACCGCCACCGCGGGCTGCAGCGGCGCGCCGGAGGTGTAGGAGAGCCACTGCTTGGCGGCGGTCACCGCGCCGACGAGGTCGGCCGGCCCGGTCGCCCAGCCGACCTTCCAGCCGGTCACCGCGTAGGACTTGCCGGCGCTGGAGAGCGTCAGGGTGCGCTCGGCCATGCCGGGCAGCGTGGCCAGCCCGATGTGCGGGCGGTCGAAGGTGAGGTGCTCGTAGACCTCGTCGGTGACCACGACCAGGTCGTGCTCGATGGCCACCCGGGCGACCGCCGCCATCTCCTCGGCGTCCAGCACCCGGCCGGTCGGGTTGTGCGGGGTGTTGAGCAGGATCAGCCGGGTCCGCGGGGTCACCGCGGCCGCCAGCTCGTCCGGGTCGAGCCGGAAGTCGGGGGCCCGCAGTGTCACCGGGCGCCGTACGCCGCCGGCGAACTCCAGCATCGCGGTGTAGGAGTCGTAGTACGGCTCGAGCACCACCACCTCGTCGCCGGGGTCGACCAGGCCGAGGATCGCTGCGGCGATCGCCTCGGTGCACCCGGTGGTCACCGTGACCTGGGAGTCGGGGTCCAGGTCGAGGCCGTAGTGGCGGCGCTGGTGGCGCGCGATCGCGTGGCGCAGCGCCGGGACGCCGATGCCGGGGGCGTACTGGTTGTGGCCGGTCCGCAGTGCCCGCACCGCCGCGGCGATCACCTCCGGCGGCCCCTCGCTGTCGGGGAAGCCCTGGCCGAGGTTGACCGACCCGGTGCGCACGGCCAGCGCCGACATCTCGGCGAAGACGGTGGTGCCCATGCCGCGCACCCGGCGCGCTCGCCGGCTCCTCCCCGTTCCGGCGTGGGCGGGGGCTGCGGCGGATCGGGGCACGACGCCGACCCTACGCTCGCCGGCGATAGCCTGGGGCGGTGAGCACCACCGACACCGACCTCGCCGCCGACATCGACGCCACCTGCCGCCTGACCGGCGAGTTCACGCTGCGCTCGGGGCAGGTCAGCACCGAGTACTTCGACAAGTACCTGTTCGAGGCCGACCCGCTGCTGCTGGCGCGGGTGGCTCGCGAGGTCGCCCAGCTGCTGCCGCACGACACCGAGCTGCTCGGTGGCCTGGAGATGGGCGGCATCCCGATCGCCACCGCGGTCAGCCAGCTGGTCGGCATCCCGTGCCTCTTCGTGCGCAAGCAGGCCAAGGAGTACGGCACCGCCAAGCTCGCCGAGGGCCGCGACTTCGCCGGCAAGCGGATCACGCTGATCGAGGACGTGATCACCACCGGCGGCGCGGTCCGCGACGCCACCCACGCGCTGCGCGCGGCGGGCGGGATCGTGGAGACCGTGGTCTGCGCGATCGACCGCAGCCCCGAGGACGTCAACCCGCTGGCCGACGTCGAGCTGGAGATCCGTCCGGTGCTGACCAAGGCCGAGCTCGACCTGGCGCGCGCCGCGGCCGGCTGAGCGGCTGGCCTCGTCACGACGAACGAGCCCGCGTCGCCGATCGGCGACGCGGGCTCGTTCAGTGGTCGAGGTGGTGGTCGGGGTCAGTCGTGGTGCGTGGTGTCCAGGCCCATGATGTCCCGGTCGGGGATGCCGTCGTGGTCGTTGTCCTCGGCCTCCGGGCCGCTGGTCCGCTTGTGCCGCCACCACTCCCAGGCGACCGGGATCGCGGAGAAGAGCAGGATCACCAGGATCGCGTAGTCGATGTTGTCCGACAGGAACGGCCCGAGCACCGGCACCCGGCCCAGGAAGTAGCCCAGCGCGAGGATCGAGGTCACCCACAGCACCGCGCCGACCAGGCTCCACTTGAAGAAGCGCCGCCGGTCCATCCGGGTCACGCCCGCGACCACCGTGATGTAGGTCCGCACGAACGGCACGAACCGGCCGATCACCAGGGCCTTGTTGCCGTGCTTGTCGAAGAAGACCGCGGTCTGCTCCAGGTACTTGCGCTTGAGGATGCGCCCGTCGCGCTGGTAGAGCGGCTGCCCGATCTTGCGGCCTATCTCGTAGCCCACCACGTTCCCGAGGAACGCCCCGGCGGTGAGCAGCAGGATGGCGATGCCCATCTCGACGATCGGCGGCCCGGGGAACAGGTCGATCTTCTCCCCGGCGATGAAGATGCCCAGGGCGAACAGCAGCGTGTCGCCCGGCAGGAACGGGAAGAAGAGGCCGCACTCGACGAAGATGATCAGCAGGCTGAGCCAGAACAGCTCGGCGCCGAACTCGCTGAGGAGCCAGTCGGGCTCCATCCACTTCATGCCGAGCAGGAACGGTTCGGCAAGCAGTGCAAGGGCCGGGCTCACACGGTCACGCTACCGGGCCGCGCCCACTACCACACCCGGCGGGGGTTGGCTTGTGACGGTTGCCACCGCGTGGGGCCGTCCTGGCGCCGCCGGTCCGGCAGCGGGCCGCGGCTAGGGTCGACGCCGTGTCGGAGGAACAGCGCGCGCCGTACGACCCGATGCCGCACGGCCCGGCGGAGGTCGGTGTCGGGCCGTGGCAGGGCGAGTGGCCCACCGGTCCGGGCAGCGAGCGCTACGACCCCGAGCTGCTCGCCGGCGGTGATCGGCGCAACGTGGTCGACCGCTACCGCTACTGGTCGATGGAGGCGATCGTCGCCGACCTCGACAGCCGGCGGCACGGCTTCCACGTGGCCATCGAGAACTGGCAGCACGACTTCAACATCGGCACGATCGTCCGCTCCGCCAACGCCTTCCTGGCCGCCGAGGTGCACATCGTCGGCAACCGCCGGTGGAACCGGCGCGGTGCGATGGTCACCGACCGCTACCAGCACGTCCGGCACCACGCCACCGTCGACGACCTGCACGACTACCTCGCGTCGTACGACGGCGACGGTGGCGCCGGTGGCGGGGTGCCGCTGCTGGGCATCGACAACCTGCCCGGCTCGCTGCACCTGGAGACGATGAGCCTCCCGCCGCGGGTCTGCTTCCTGTTCGGGCAGGAGGGGCCGGGCCTCTCGGCGGCGGCGCGGGAGCGCTGCGACGGGACGTTCTCCATCGCCCAGTTCGGCTCGACCCGCTCGATCAACGCGTCGGCGGCGGCGGCGATCGCCATGCACACCTGGGTGGTGCAGCACGCCGACCTGAGCAGCGACGAGGCGTGGCGCGGCTGACCGGGGGCACTCCTCACGCGCCCGGCGTGTGGGTGAGCACCACGCGCAGGGTCGTGGTCTCCTCGCACTGCGCGTCGGCCTCGGCGATGCAGAGCGCGCGCGTGCGGGTCCACGTGCGGTCGAGGAGGGTCGCGCCGGCCTGGTCGCGGGCGCGGAGGACGACGGCAGGCCGTATGCCGGACTGCGGGAGCAGCGCGTAGGCGAGCTGCTCGACCGCGCTCACCCAGGTCTGCGTCTGGGTGGTGGTCGTGCCTGCCCCGCTGGTCCGGGTGTAGGTCTCGGTGAGCGGGTCGTTCACGGAGACGCCGTAGGCGAGGGCGCTGCTGCGCACGTCCAGCACGACCTGTCCCGCGATCACCGGCGGGAAGTACCTCCACCCGTCGGCCCAGATCGGGAGGTAGGCGTTGAAGTCGAAGTCCAACCGGGCGCTGGCCACGCCCGGGTCCCAGGTGGTGGCGCGGACACTGAAGGGCACGAGGTCCTTGCCATCGGCGTCGCGCCCGTCCTCGACGTGGCGGAACTCGGTGAGCAGGGTCTCGCCCTGGCCGTTGAGGCCGTAGCGCGGGTCCGGCCGCAGCGTCATCGTGGTGCCCCCGTCGAGGCGGGCCGACTTGTCGTAGGTGTAGTAGAAGCGGCCGCCGAGGCCGGCGGCAGCGCCGTCGAGCCAGTGCGTCTCCCCGGCGACGGTGGCGCGGACCTCCACCTGGAACGTCAGGCAGTCGCGGAGCATCGGCTCGAGGCGGTCGATCTCGTCCTGCTCACCGCGCAGCACGTACTGCCGCACCTCGCCCATCAGCAGGTGCGCGCTGCCGATGTGGTGGTCGTCGACGCAGGAGCGGTGGGCGCAGTCGGCCTGCGCGATCCGGACGTCGTGGATCAGCCGCCGCGTGAGGTCGCTGTACTCCGGGCCGGAGGTCAGGCCGACCAGCTGGCGCTGCTTGCCCAGCGTCGACGCCGCGGCCACCGCCGCGCGCGCCGCCTGCCACGCACCGCACCGGGTCCCGTCGCGCAGAGCCGGCTGGAGGACGTCTCGCTCGTACTCGCCGAGGAGCTGCTCCAGCTTCTCCTCGAGGTCGGCATCGCCGGCCGCGCCGTCCTCCTGGCGCTGGCGTTCGCGGGCCAGCAGGTCGGCCGCCGCCGCCTCGAGCTGGGACTGGGCGCGGCGCGGCCACCGCCCGCTGCCGGGCGCGACCTGACCGTCGGCGGGCGCCGCGATGCCGGGGGTCGAGAAGTGGAGGAGGCCGATGGTCGCGGAGCCGGGAGTCACCTCGGCCGGGTAGGCGTGGAAGTCGAGGCCGCCCTCGTCGAACAGGAAGCCGGTGCCGCCGGTTAGGTCGGCGCCGTCGGGTGGCGTGATGGTCAGGGTGGCCGGCTCGAGCAGCATCAGGCCGTGCGGTGTGATCTCGACGGCGCGGACCGGCCCGGTGACCGGCGCGCCCTCCACGGAGGCGACCGGGGCGAGCGTGATCGTCGCCGGCGAGAGCAGCGCGTCCCGCGGGATCGTCAGCCGGTAGCGGGTGCCGTCCGTGCCGGTCGCGGACACCTCGCCGCCGGAGGTGCCGACGTCGACCGACCGCGCCGCATCGACATCGACCTCGTGGTCGACGTCGATCGGGTTCGGGGTGTGCGCGAGTCCGTCGCCGGGCGGCGGCGCGGTGGGCTTCGCCTCGACCCGCACCGGGGCGGAGGACGCGCGGCAGTTGTTGCCCTCGCGCCGCTCGCGGACCGTGCGGGTGGCGTCGGCGCAGGCGATGACGTACCAGCGGCCCGTCGCGACCCGGGCGGCTCCGCGAGCGGTCACGGTACGGCGAGCGCCGCCAGCGACCGCGGGCGTCCGCACGGTCGCCAGGACCGCGTCGTTCGCGCTCGCGCGCCGGTCCCGGGACAGCAGGAACCGGGTGCGGCTCGCCGCGGCGCGCGACCCGCGCGCGGCGCGGACCTTCGCGGAGACGGCGAGTCGCGCTCCCCGGACGACCGTGGCCGGCGCCGTCACCGCGGCCACCCGCAGGTCGGGTCGGGCCGCCGCCTGTGCGGGGGCGACGGCGGTGACGGCGGTGGCGGCCGCGGCGGTGGTGCCGGCCAGCAGGACGATCGTCGCGAGGACCGTCCGTCTCCGAGCACGCATCGCGATCACCACCGGACCCGGAGGCCGGTGCACCGGCCGTGGCCCGGCCGCGCCGCGCCGCGGGGGCGCTGGGGTGCACCCGTCGGGGGTGCGGCCACCACCCCCTCGCGCCAGGCGAGCACGACCAGAGCCACCCGGTCCCGGGCCAGCAGCTTGCGCAGCAGCTGGGCCAAGTGGCTCTTCACCGTGGTCACCGAGATCACCAGCGCCGCGGCGATCTCGGCGTTGCTGTGCCCCTGGGCGACCAGGCAGAGGACCTCGAGCTCGCGTGGGGAGAGCAGCGCCAGCCGCGTGGCGTCGGCCTCGGCGAGCGGCTGCTGGTGCCCCGGAACCTGAAGTGTCGTCATGCCGACGAGGCTCCTCGGCGCGGGGTCGAGCGCGCATCGTGCTTTTGCGCCAACCCACGTCGAGCGCGGCCCTACACTGCGAAAATGCCGAGACTGGTGGGGCGCGACGCGGACCTCGCCGAGGTCGGCGCGCTGCTCGACGAACCGCCCCGCGCCGTGCTGGTGGTGGGCGAGGCGGGCGTCGGGAAGTCGGCGCTCGCCGCGGCCGCGCTCGCCGGCCGGTCGGTCCGGGTCGGCGGTGCGCTCGCGACGCTCTCCTGGATGCCCTACCTCGCGCTGCGCCGGGCCTTCCCCGAGCTGGACGAGGAGACCTGGGGCGGCGACGTCGCGCACGTCCTGGCGCTGCTCGGCGAGCTCCTCGGCACCGTCCCCGAGCTGCCCGCGCGGGCGGCCACGCTGCTGGTCGAGGACGCGCACTGGGCCGACGAGGCGACGTTGGCGAGCCTCGAGGGGCTGGTCGGCGTGGTCCCGCTGCTGATCACCGTGCGCCGCGGGCACCCGGCGGCCCCCGACGTCGCCGCCCGCCTGGAGAAGGCCGGAGCGTCCCGGCTGGACCTGGAGCCGCTCGGCGGCGACGACGCGCGCCGCCTCCTCGACCGGCTCCGGCCCGGCCTGGTGCCGGCCGAGGCGGCCGACCTGCTGGCCCGCAGCGGCGGCAACCCGCTGCTGCTGGAGGAGCTGGCCCGCGACGGCGTCTCCGAGAGCCTCACCCGCGCGGTGCTCGCCCGGTGCCGGGCGCTGCCGGAGCCCGCCCTGGAGGACCTCGTCGTCCTCGCGCTGGCCGGTCGGCCGCTGCCCGCGACCGAGCTCGCCGCGATCGCCGACCTGCGCGAGTCCGGGATCGTCGGCGTGGACCACGACGGCGTGGCCTCGGTCCGGCACGCGCTGATCGCCGAGGTCGTCGTCGACCTGGTCTCCGAGGAGCGTCGACGGCGCTGTCACCGGGTGCTGGTCCGCCTCGCGGACCACCCCGGCGAGGCGGCGCGGCACCTGCTCGCCGTCGGCGACCGCGAGGCGGCCCGCGGGGCCGCGCTGGCCGCGGTCGACGCCGCGCTCACCCCGGGCGAGCGGTGGCGCCACCTGGCGACCGCGGCCGAGGCGAGCGACGGCGACGGCGCGGTCCTGCTGCGGGCCCGCGCGGCCGAGGCCGCCTGCACCGCGGGGGAGCCGGGGGAGGCGGCGCGGCTGCTCGACGGCCTCGAGGTCGCGGGACCGCACGGCGTGGCGGTCGCCCTGGCCCGGGCCACGCAGGCGTTCCAGGCCGGGGAGTGGGACCGCTACCTCGCCGAGGTCGACCGCGGCCGCGCCCTCGCCGTGCCCGGGACCGAGGGCGAGGCCCTGGTCCGGGCCCGCCAGGCCACCGCCGCGCTGGTGGTCCGCAACGACCCGGCCACCGCCCGGCGCCTGGCGGGCGAGGCCGTCGCGCTGGCCCGGCAGCAGGGGCTCAGCGCCGCCGGGCCCCGGGCCACCGCTGCCGGTGCCCAGGCGGCACTGGGCGGGCCGGGGTGGGAGGCCGAGTTCGCGGGGGCGATCGCCGAGGCCCGATCCGACGGCGACGTGTACCGCGAGCTGAACGCGCGGCACAACCTGGTCTTCGCCCTGACCGCCGCGGGTCGGCTGGACCGGGCGGCGGAGGAGGCCGCCACCCAGCGCGCCCGCTGCCTGGAGCTGCGGCTGCTCAAGCGGGCGCGCAGCGCGGAGATCTCCGCGCTGGTGGTCGACTGCTGCCGGGGCGACCACGACCGCGTGCTCGGCGAGTCCGCACGGCTGCTCGCGGAGCAGCTCAGCCCCGGGGACCGGTGCGACGTCCAGGTCGTGCGCGGCACCGCTCTGGCCCAGCTGGGCCGGGTCGAGGATGCCCTGGACGCGGCCGCCGCGATCGGCGAGCGCGCCAGCCACGCCGCGGACCACCTCGCCGTACGGGTCTACGCCAACGCGTACGGCGGCCACGCCGAGCCGGCGCGCGAGGCCTGGTCCGGCTTCGCCGCGAGCCTCGGGCAGGAGGACGTCATGGTCGCCGAGGTCACCCGGGCGATGGCGTGGCTCTGCCACGAGGCGGGGTGGCCGCTCCCGGAGCGGCCGCCGGTCACGCCGGCCGGGCTGGTGGCCGGCACCGGACCCGAGCTCGACGGCGTCGCCGCGCTCGCGGCCGGCCGGCCCGCCGAGGCCGCCGGGCTGTTCGCCCGCGCCCGGGCGGCGCACGGGCCGCGCCGCTGGGAGGCACTGTGGTGCCGGTGGGCCGAGGGCGAGGCGCGACGGCTGGCCGGGGACCCGTCGGCGAGCGCGGTGCTCGGGGAGGCGGCCGAGCGGGCCGCCGAGCACGGGTATGCGCCGATCCTCGCCCGGTGCCGGCGGTCGCTGCGCGCGCTCGGCGAGCGCCCTCCCGTCGAACGGCGACGGGGGACCGCAGACCCGCTCACCCCCCGCGAGCGACAGGTCGTCGACCTGGTGGTGCAGGGCCTCACCGACGCCGAGATCGCGGCCCGCCTCGGGGTGGCCCGCCGGACCGTGCAGACCCAGGTCGCCAGCGCTCGCGCCAAGCTCGGGGCCGACAGTCGGGCCCACCTCGCCGCGCTGGGCGCCGGCACGGTCGCCGGAACGGGCACCGGCACCGGCAGCGAGGCGGCGCCGGCATGAGCGAGCCGCCGGCCGTGCCGCTGCTGGTCGTCGAGGGTCCCGCGGCCGCGGTCGAGGACGCCCGCGGCGAGCTCGCCAGCCTCGGTTGGTCGGCGGTGGACGGGATCGCCGAGGTGCGGGTGCGCGACGCGGCCTCGGCGGGCGCCGCGGTGCTGGCCGCCCTGGAGGGGCGCCCGGTTCTCGCCTGGGCCACGGCCGACCGCGACGTGGTGGACCGCCTCTGCGACGACCTGCGGCGGCTGGGGCGGCTCGACCACCGGGTCGGCGCGGACCCGGCCGGGTGGCTCACCGGCGAGCAGCACGAGCTGCTCGCACACCTGGGCGCCGGCGCGTCGCTCGGCGCGGCCGCGACCGCCCTGCACCTGTCCCGACGCTCCGCGGACCGCAGGCTCGCGGCGGCCCGCGCGGCGCTGGGTGCCGCCAGCACGAGCGCCGCGCTGGCGGCCTACCGCAGGCGGCTGGCCCGTCTCCCGGCGCGGCTGTCGGCCGCAACCGTCCCCGGGGAGGAGGGAGATCGGCCCACGGGCTGATGTGGCGCGGACCCCGGCGGGAGGAGGCTGCTGGTCCACCGCTCCACCGACCACGTCCGAGGGGACCCGATGCCCAAGCAACTCCTCGCGCTGCTGACCAGCGCGTTCCTGGCCGCCTGGCTGGTGGCGGTGCCGACCGCCACCCCCTCCGCCGCCGCCCCCGCCTCCGCCGCCTCCGCCGCCCCGACCGGGCCGGCCGCACGAGCCGCCGCGACCGGCGGCGGCTCGATCGTCTTCATCCGCAAGCACGACATCTGGCTGGTGCGCGGCAACGGCACCGGCCTGCACCGGGTGACCCGCGACGGCACCGCGTCGAACCCGTACCGCTCCCCGTCGATGTCCGACGCCGGCATCATCGCCGCCGCCCGCGGCACCTACGTGGTGCGGATGCGGCAGAACGGCGCGGTGCTCAACCGGTTCGACCCGCCCGCGCTCACCGACTCCGTGAGCCACCCGATGGACGGGGTCCTGAACTACGTCGCGATCTCGCCGAACGGCAAGCGGGTCGCGTACGGGTGGAGCCAGTACAGCTGCCCGATCGGCGCCTCCTGCCAGGTCCGCTCGGTGACCGCGGTCAGCGCGGCCGCTCGCTACACCGCCGCGACCACGACCTCCTACCTGCACCACCCCTCGTGGGTGAGCAACGACCGGCTGATGGTGCACGGCGGCTACCTCTCCCAGATGATGCTGCAGGACGTCGGCGGGACCGCGCGGCACTGGTTCGACGACGACGAGATCTTCGAGTCCGGGACCGACCTCGGCGACGCCAGCCTGTCCCGCGACGGCCGCCGGCTGGTCGCGATCCGCGGCTACGGCGACAGCACCCAGATGATCTGGTACGACGTCTCCGGCGACCCGCGCAGCGCCACCCCCAGCGGGCTGCCCGACCCGGCACCGCTGTGCATCGGTTCTCCCGGAGCCACCGCGACTGACGAGAAGCTGCACGACCCCACCTGGTCGCCCGACGGCACCGCGTTCGCGATCGGCGCCACCGAGGGGCTGTGGGTGGTCCGGCCCGGCGCCGGGTCCGACTGCGGAGCGACCGACACCGCGCTGCTCGGCGCCGGCTCCAGCCCGTCCTGGTCGGGGGCCGCGATCGACCCGCCGGCACCCGCCCGGTTGGTGCTGAAGGCCAAGCCCACGCTCACGGGCGTGAAGGCCGTCGGGAAGCGGTTGCGGGCCACGAAGGGCAGCTGGAGCCCCGCGCCCGCCACGGTGCGCTACACCTGGCTGCGCAACGGCACGAAGATCAAGGGCGCCACCAAGGCGTCGTACCGGTTGGTGAAGAAGGACCGCGGTCGCAAGATCTCGGTCAAGGTCGTCGTCAGCAAGCCCGGTCTCGCCTCCGCCTCGGCGCGGTCGAAGGCGGTCCGGATCCGCTGAGCCCCGCCCGGCACCCCTCTCCGACCGGGGACCGGAACGGCCGGCGGTCCACCTGGCAGAGCACCAGGTGGACCGCTGGCCGCTCGCGCGGGCGCGGCGTCGACTAGTGTCGGCACCGACCTGGTCCCGTGCCGCAGGAGACACGTTCACATGCCCATCGCCACTCCCGAGAAGTACGCCGAGATGCTGGACGCGGCGAAGGCCGGGTCCTTCGCCTACCCCGCGATCAACGTCTCGTCGTCCCAGACGCTCAACGCCGCGCTGAAGGGGTTCGCCGACGCCGGTTCCGACGGGATCATCCAGATCTCGACCGGCGGCGCGGAGTACCTCTCCGGTCCGTCCGTGAAGAACATGGTCACCGGTTCGGTCGCGTTCGCCGCGTACGCCGCCGAGGTGGCCAAGAGCTACCCGGTCAACATCGCGCTGCACACCGACCACTGCCCCAAGGACAAGCTCGACGGCTTCGTCCGGCCGCTCGTCGACATCTCCGCCGAGCGCGTCGCCCGCGGCGAGGCCCCGCTGTTCCAGTCGCACATGTGGGACGGCTCCGCGGTGCCGCTGGCCGAGAACCTGCAGATCGCCGAGGAGCTGCTCGCCAAGTGCGCCGCGGCCAACATCATCCTCGAGATCGAGGTCGGCGTGGTCGGCGGCGAGGAGGACGGCATCGTCGGCGCCATCGACGAGAAGCTCTACACCACCCCCGAGGACGCGCTGGCCACCGTGCGCGCGCTCGGCGTCGGCGAGAAGGGCCGCTACCTGACGGCGCTGACCTTCGGCAACGTGCACGGCGTCTACAAGCCGGGCAACGTCAAGCTGCGCCCCGAGATCCTCAAGGCCGCCCAGGAGGCCGTCGTCGCCGAGCTCGGCCTGGCCGAGGGCAGCAAGCCGTTCGACCTGGTCTTCCACGGCGGCTCGGGCTCCAGCCCGGAGGAGATCGGTGCCGCCGTCGACTTCGGCGTCGTGAAGATGAACGTCGACACCGACACCCAGTACGCCTTCACCCGGCCCGTCGCCGCCCACATGTTCAGCAACTACGACGGCGTGCTGAAGGTGGACGGCGAGGTCGGCAACAAGAAGAACTACGACCCGCGCGCCTGGGGCAAGGCGGCCGAGGCGGGCATGGCCGCCCGCGTCGTCGAGGCCTGCCAGGACCTGCGCTCGGCCGGCACCACGATCGGGTGATCGGGGCCGACACCGTCGGTGGGTCGACGGGGCGGCCCGAGGGCTCCCCGCCGACCCGCCCGGCGACGGTCCTGCCGTCGGCGAGCGACGTCGACCGGGCCGCGGCCACGCTGGCCGGGATCGTCGACGTCACCCCGCTGCAGCGCGCGCCGCGGCTCTCCGCGCTGACCGGGCTCGACGTACGGCTCAAGCGGGAGGACCTCACCCCGGTCCGCTCCTACAAGGTGCGCGGCGCCTTCACGGTGCTCGCCGGGCTCTCGGCCGCCGAGCGCGAGCGCGGGGTCACCTGCGCCTCGGCCGGCAACCACGCCCAGGGCGTGGCGTTCGCCTGCGCGCGGGCCGGCGTCCGGGCCACCATCTTCCTGCCGCGCACGACGCCCCGGCAGAAGCGCGACCGGGTCGCCGCGCTCGGCGGCTCCTACGTGGACGTGGTGATCGCCGGGGACGCGTACGACGACTCCGCGGTCGCCGCGGCCGAGTTCGCCGCGGCCTCCGGGGCCACCGTGATCCCGGCGTTCGACCACCCGGGCATCGTCGCCGGGCAGGGCACCGTCACCGCCGAGATCCTCGCCGCGCTGGCCGCGGAGGGCGCCTCGCTCGGCGGGCTGGTGCTGCCGGTCGGCGGCGCCGGCCTGATCGCCGGCGCACTCACCCACCTGGCCGAGCGGGCCCCCGACGTACGGGTGGTGGCCGCCGAGCCGGCCGGCGCGGCCTCCCTGGCCGCGGCGCTGCAGGCCGGCGCACCGGTCGCGCTGGAGCACGTCGACCCGTTCGTCGACGGTGCCTCGGTGCGCCGCGTCGGGGACGTCACCCACGCGGTGGTGGAGGCCGCGCGGTCCCGGGTGTCGGTCACCCCGGTCGCGGTGCCCGAGGGCCTGATCTGCGTGGAGATGCTCGACCTCTACCAGGTCGACGGGATCATCGCCGAGCCCGCCGGGGCGTTGGCCGCCGCTGCGCTGCGGCTGGAGTCGGCGCGCGCCGTGTTCGAGCCGGGGTCGACCGTGGTCTGCGTGGTCTCCGGCGGCAACAACGACGTCTCCCGCTACGCCGACATCGTGGAGCGGGCGCTGGTCTTCGAGGGCCTCAAGCACTACTTCCTGGTGGAGTTCCCGCAGGAGCCCGGCGCGCTGCGCCGCTTCCTGGACGAGGTGCTCGGCCCCGACGACGACATCACGCTGTTCGAGTACGTCAAGCGCAACAACCGGGAGACCGGGCCGGCGCTGGTCGGCATCGAGATGCAGCACCGCGACGACCTGGCCGGGCTGCTGGACCGGATGGAGCAGTCCCGGCTGCGGGTGCAGCGGGTCGACCCCGACAGCCCGCTGTTCGGCTTCGTGCGCTGAGGCGACGTCCGTGCGACCGGGGCGCCGGGAGTGCTGGGAGTGCCGGCGGGGTCGGTCCGGTGCGGGTCGCAGACCGGCCCAACCACCGGACCATGGACAATCGATCCCATGAGCACCCCCCCGATCGGCGGCGACCTGATGGCCGGCCCGCCCCCGACCCTCCTGCCCGTCGACCCCGCCTCCGCGGCCCTCGCCGAGGGCGAGGACGCCATGGACGTCGTACGGCGCCTGCCGGCCTCGCCCGCCGCCTGGGCCGCCCTCGCCAACGAGGCCGCCGCGGACGAGGAGGACGCCGTCACGGTCTACGCCTACGCCCGCGTCGGCTACCACCGCTCGCTCGACCTGCTGCGCCGCAACGGTTGGAAGGGCCACGGCCCGGTGCCGTGGGAGCACGAGCCGAACCGCGGCTTCCTGACCTGCCTGGCCCTGCTCGCCCGCGCCGCCGAGGCGATCGGGGAGGACGACGAGCACGAGCGGTGCGCGACGTTCCTGCGCGACTCCAGCCCGGCGGCGTACGACGCGCTGCTGGGCTGAGCCCGGGGCCGCCGGGCGGCTTGTAACACGCGGCTGAGACCGCCGCGTGTTACATGCCATCGACCGCGCCTGACCGCGGCACCCACGGCACCCAGACGGTCGAGAGGGCCCCCGGCGAGGCGATCAGGCCGGCAGCGTCAGCAGCTCGCGCACCTTCTCCGCGCCCAGCGCCGCGAACAGCGTGGGCAGCCGCGGACCGCGCTCGGCGTCGACCAGCAGCGCGTAGAGCAGCGTGAAGAACGCCTTCTGGTCGGCCTTCACCTCGTCGGTCGGCGCGTCCTCGACGGCCAGACCGCGGCCGAGCTTCGGCACGCCGTAGATCAGCGTGGTCAGCTCGTCGCCGTCCTCGAACGACTCCGGCAGGCGGTCCAGCAGCAGCCGCAGCCACTCCGACTCCTGCTCGGACAGCGCGGCCAGCCGGGAGGCGTCCGCCGAAGCCCGCACCGTGGTGCGGTCCTCCGGGTCGACGTAGGAGGTCATCCAGGTCGCGGCCTTCGACAGCCGCGGCTCCAGCTCCTCCACCGACGCGTGCTCGTGGCCGACCTTGCCGACGGTCGCGGAGATCAGGTCGAGGGACCCAGCGGTCACGTCCGCCACCGACGACAGCAGCCGGAACGGCACGGTCACGGCCGGCGTCGGCAGCGTGCCGGCGGCAGCGGTCGCCGAGGCCCGCTCCCAGGCCAGCACCGCGGCGTCGCGCTTGGCGGGGTTGGCGGCCTTGCGGGTCAGGGCGTCCCACTCGTCGTACAGGCGCAGCACCTCCTGGCCGAAGTCGACGTTGAAGGCCTGCTTCGGCTGCCGGCGCACGTAGAGCCAGCGCAGGATCGGCGCCTCGAGGATCCGCAGCGCCTCGGCCGCGGTGGGCACGCCGCCCTTGGAGGAGGACATCTTCGGCATCCCGGCGACGCCGACGAAGGAGTACCCCACGAACGACGGCGCGTGGCCGCCGAAGACCGGCCCGACCAGCTCCTTGCCGACGGTGTACGACGACCCGGGGCTGGCGTGGTCCACGCCGCCCGGCTCGAAGTGCACGCCCTCGAAGGTCCAGCGCATCGGCCAGTCGACCTTCCAGACCAGCTTGCCCTCGTCCTGGGTGGCCAGGTTGGTGACGTAGGAGCCGCCGCAGGAGTCGCAGGTGTAGGCGAGGTCGGTCGTCTCGTCGTCGTACGACGTCAGGGTGACCGTGTCGCGGCCGCAGCCGCGGCAGTAGGGCCGGTAGGGGAAGCGCGCGAGGTCGCCACCGGTCGCGGTGTCGGCGTCCTCCTCGGCGGTCGGCTCCTCGCCCTCGGCGCCCTCGGGCACCTCGATCGCGGCCGGCTTCTTGGTCCGGTAGCGGCCCAGCACCGACTCGATCACGTCGCGACGGCGCACGGCGGTCAGCACCTGCTCGCGATAGGTGCCGGCCTGGTACATCGCGGTCTGGTCGACCTCGACCATCTCGCAGCCCATCTCGGCCAGCGCCGAGCGCAGCGGCGCCTTGTAGCGCTCGGCCCAGCTGGCGAACTCGCCGGTCGGGTCCGGTACGGCGGTCAGCGGCCGGCCGATGTGCTCGTTCCAGGCCGGGTCGACGCCGGCGGGCACCTTGCGGAACCGGTCGTAGTCGTCCCAGGAGTGCAGGTGCCGCACGTTGATCCCGCGGCGGCGGATCTCCTCGGCCACGAAGTGGACGGTGAGGAACTCGCGCAGGTTGCCGAGGTGGATCGGCCCGGACGGGCTGATCCCGGAGGCGCAGGTGACCAGGTCCGGCAGCGTGCCGCCGTTGACGGTCTCCGCGTGATGCAGCGCCAGGTCGGCGGTGCGGGTCACCCAGTCGGTCGGGGTCTGGTCTCGTCCTCCACGTGCCACACGCGCAGCCTAGTCACCGTCCGCGCCGGGCTCCGATTCGATATCCGTCCCCGGAACGACCATCGCGTACGCCGACGGCCGCACCCGCCACGTCCGGCGCCCTACCGGGCCGTCGATCTCGCCGTCGCTGTTGCAGTCGAACCCCTCGCCGCGCAGGTCCGTGACCGTCACCTCCGCGCCGCGCAGCAGCGTCACCTCGCGGTGCCGACCGTGCCGGGCGAAGGGGAGCCGCAGCAGGTAGCCGAGCCGGGCCAGCGTCCGCTCGGGGGTCGCGACCAGCACGTCGACCAGTCCGTCGTTCGGTCGGGCGCCGGGGGTGAGCTCGGTGCCGCCGCCGACCGAGGCGCCGTTGCCGACGGCGACCTGGAGCACCCGGTGCTCGCCGTCCTCGACGACCCGGCCGTCCACCTCGACCCGGACCCGGACGGTCGGCGGTCGGAGCGCGGTCTGCAGCGCGCCGATCGGGTACCCGAGCCTGCCGAGGTTGACCTTGCCCACCCCGATCCTGCCGAGGCGCTCCTTCCAGGCGGCGCCGCGCTCTCCGGCGGCGGCGCCGGCGCCGATGTGGACCCCGTTGACGGTGACCTGGTCCCCGTCCTCGCAGTCGTCGACGACCAGGTCCACCGGCCGCGGGACACCCGTGGCGGCGACCTCCGCGGCGGCCGCGGGGTCCAGCGGGAGCCGCAGGGTGCGGGCGAAGTCGTTGCCGGTGCCGAGCGGGACCAGCCCGATCTCGCGGCCCTCCAGGTCGCCGGCCCGGTGCAGCGCGGCGACCACGGCGTGGATGCTGCCATCGCCGCCGACCACGACCAGCCGGCGCCCGCCCAGGTCGGCGAGCACGTCGTCGAGCTCGTCGGGGGAGCCGGTGCGGGCGACCTCGACCTGGCCGTGCCGGCGCAGCACGGCCAGCGCCGCGTCGAGGGCCTCCTGCGCCGCCGTACCGGCGTCGGAGTTGGCGACGAGCAGGAGGCCGCGTCCGTGTGTTCCCACGGGTCGACCCTTCCCAGGTGGGAAGACCCGGAAACGGGTGGTCGCCACTGCCCCTACAGTCGGCGCCCATGAGTCCCTCGCGCCGCTGGACCGCCCGTGAGCTCATCGACCTCGTCCTCGACCGGGGCAGCTACGAGTCGTGGGACGCGCCCATCGACATCTCCGGGCACCCCGAGGAGTACCGGGCCGAGCTGCGCGCCGCGGCGGAGCGGGCCGGCACCGACGAGTCCGTGCTGACCGGTCGTGGCACCGTGCGGGGCCGACCGGTGGCGTTCGTCGTCAACGAGTTCCGGTTCCTCGCCGGCTCCATCGGGACCGCGGCCGCGCTGCGGATCGCCGCCGCGGTACGCCGCGCCACCGCCGAGGGGCTGCCGGTGCTGGCCAGCACCGCCTCGGGCGGCACCCGGATGCAGGAGGGCACCCGTGCGTTCGTGCAGATGATCGAGATCAGCCGGGCGCTGATGGAGCACCGGGCGGCGCGGCTGCCGTACCTGGTGCACCTGCGCCACCCCACCACCGGCGGGGTCTACGCGTCCTGGGGATCGCTGGGGCACATCACCGTCGCCGAGCCGGGCGCGCTGGTCGGCTTCCTGGGTCCGAAGGTCTTCGAGGCGCTCAACGGCCGCACGTTCCCCTCCGGTGTGCAGGAGGCGGAGAACCTGGCCGCCAAGGGCGTGATCGACGCCGTGGTCGCCGTCGAGGACCTGCCCGCCCTGGTCGACCTGACGCTGTCGGTGCTGGTGGATCCGCCGGCGGAGCCCGCGCTGCCCCGCCGCGAGCCGGTCCCCCCGGGGACACCGGTCGTCGACGTCTGGGCGGACATCGAGCACACCCGCGCCCCGGAGCGCGCCGGGGTCCGGGACCTGATCAAGTACGCCGCCGCCGACACCATCCGGCTGCGCGGCACCGACGAGGGGGAGCGCGACGACACGGTGCTGATCGCGCTGACCCGGCTGGACGGGCAGCCCGCCCTGCTGGTCGGCCAGGACCGGACCCGGCAGACGCCGGCGAACCCGATGGGGCCGGGGGCGCTGCGCGAGGCGCGCCGGGCGATGCGGCTGGCCGAGGAGCTCGGGCTGCCGCTGGTGACCGTCGTGGACACCCCGGGCGCGGAGCTGTCCCCGGACGCCGAGGAGGGCGCGATCGCCGGTGAGATCGCCCGGTGCATCGCGACGATGGTGACGATGACGGTGCCCACGGTCTCGGTGGTGCTCGGCCAGGGCTGCGGCGGCGGCGCGCTGGCGATGCTCCCGGCGTCGCGCGTGATCGCGACGCAGCACGGCTGGCTCTCCCCGCTGCCGCCGGAGGGCGCGAGCGTGATCCGGTACGGCGACACCTCGCGGGCCGCGCAGATGGCGCGGGACCAGCGGGTCGGCGCGCTGGACCTGCTCGCCGCGGGCGACGTGCAGGTCGTCGTACCGGAGGAGCCCGGGGACACCGCCGCCGACCTGGCCCGGGCCGTGGCCGCGGAGATCACCCACCAGCTCCGTCGAGCCGGGGGTGAGGCCCCCGCGAGCCGGGGACGGGGCGTCGCCCGCGGACTCGGTGGTGCCTAGGGCCCGGGTCGGCTAGGAGACGACCATGTCCTCGCCGGACCAGTAGGCGCGCATGGTGGTGATCTTGGCGTCCTCGTCGAAGGACATCACGTCGATCACCGAGAGCGTGTAGGTCTCGGCGCCGGCCTTGGTGACGAGCTCGAAGTGGAAGGCCGCCTCGTTGCCGGCGACCCGGGCGGTGATCAGCCGGCTCTCCTGCTCCAGGCCGTCCAGGGCGCCGTAGAACTCCGCGATCTCCTCGCGGGTGGTGCGGACCGGGGTGCCGACGGGGTCCTCGACGGTCGCGCCGTCGGCGTACAGGGCGACCACGTCGGACGAGCTCCCCGTGGCGACGAGGTCGACGTAGCGCTGGACGGTCTCGAGGATGGCTTCGCGGCTGGCGGCCATGGTGGCTCCTGTCGGCGGTGACTGAACGGATCGGCGGAGGTGGGAACGAGAAATAGAACGTGTTCTCGTTCCCGAGTGAATCTAACCGCCGGAACGCGATTTGGTAACGTATGGCCGCAAGAGCCCCGGTCTTGCCGGGGCTGTTTGCTTGTCAGGACAACCCGAACCCAACAGAGTGGTGCGTTGAGCAGCCGGCTCGCCGACGGCGGGACGGAGGGACTCCGTCCGGAGTGAAGGAGCGAGCAGATGCCCGCGATCGTGATCGTCGGTGCCCAGTGGGGCGACGAAGGCAAGGGGAAGGCGACCGACCACCTCGGCGGCGAGGTCGACTACGTCGTCAAGTTCAACGGCGGCAACAACGCCGGCCACACGGTGGTGATCGGCGAGGAGAAGTACGCGCTGCACCTGCTGCCCAGCGGCATCCTCACCCCCGGCACCACCCCGGTGATCGGCAACGGCGTCGTCGTCGACGTGGACGTCCTGTTCCACGAGATCGAGGGCCTCGAGGCCCGCGGCATCGACACCTCCCGGCTCAAGCTGAGCGCGAACGCGCACATCATCGCCGACTACAACCGCACCCTGGACAAGGTCAACGAGCGGTTCCTCGGCAGCCGCCGGATCGGCACCACCGGCCGCGGCATCGGCCCCACCTACGCCGACAAGATGAACCGGATCGGCATCCGGGTGCAGGACCTCTTCGACGAGAAGATCCTGCGCGCCAAGGTCGAGGGCGCGCTCGAGCTCAAGAACCAGATCCTGACCAAGGTCTACAACCGGCGCGGCCCGAGCGTGGACCAGACCGTCGAGGAGCTGCTCGCGCACACCGACCGGCTGGCGCCGTACGTCTGCGACACCACGCTGCTGCTGGGCCAGGCGCTGGACCGCGACGAGGTCGTGCTGCTGGAGGCCGGCCAGGCCACGCTGCTCGACGTCGACCACGGCACCTACCCGTTCGTCACGTCCTCCTCGGCGACCTCCGGCGGCGCGTGCACCGGCTCCGGCATCCCGCCGACCCGGATCGACCAGGTGATCGCGATCGCGAAGGCCTACACCACCCGGGTCGGCGAGGGGCCGTTCCCGACCGAGCTCGAGGACGAGAACGGCGAGTTCCTGCGCCAGGCGGGCTGGGAGTACGGCACGACCACCGGCCGGCCCCGCCGCTGCGGCTGGTTCGACACGGTGATCACCCGGTACGCGCACCGCATCAACGGCGTCACCGACTTCGTGCTCACCAAGCTCGACACGCTGACCGGGCTGGAGCAGATCCCCGTCTGCGTCGCCTACGACGTCAACGGCGTGCGTCACGACGAGATGCCGGTCAACCAGACCGACTTCCACCACGCGAAGCCGATCTACGAGTACCTGCCCGGCTGGTCCGAGGACATCTCCGGCGCCCGCTCCTTCGACGACCTGCCGAAGGCGGCCCAGGAGTACGTCGAGTTCGCCGAGGCGCAGTCCGGGGCCCGGATCTCGGTGGTCGGTGTCGGCCCGGAGCGCGAGCAGGCGGTCGTGCGGCACCCGCTGCGCTGACCCGTCCCGGTCCAGCGGCGCGCCGCGCGGGCGGCCAGACCGCCCTTGCGCGGCGCCGGTCCTCGGGGGACTGTTGGCACTGACCGATGCCGCGAGCCGAGGACTGTCCATGAGCGCCACCGCCGTCACCGCCCGCGAGGCCGCCGAGGTCGCCGCCGCCAACGACTCCGGCCGTCCGCCGGTCGTCTTCGTCCACGGGTTGTGGCTGCTGGCCGGCAGCTGGGACCGTTGGCGCACCCGGTTCGAGGAGGAGGGGTACGCCGCCGTCGCCGTCGACTGGCCGGGCGACCAGCCCGACGTCGCCGCCGCGCTCGCGCAGCCCGACGCGCTGGCCGGTCTCTCGGTGGTCGACATCGCCGACCACGTGGCGGAGGTCCTCGCCGGGCTGGATCGGCGGGCGGTGGTGATCGGCCACTCCTTCGGCGGACTGCTGGCGCAGATGGTCGCGGGGCGCGGGCTCGCCGCCGGATCCGTGAGCATCGACCCGGCGCCCAGCCAGGGGGTGCTGCCGTTGCCGATCTCGACGCTCAAGGCGTCGTTCCCGGTGCTCGGCAACCCGCTGAACTTCAAGAAGACGGTGACGCTGACCTTCGAGCAGTTCCGCTACGGGTTCGCCAACGCCGTCGGGGAGGCCGAGGCGCGCGCGCTCTACGAGGAGTTCCACGTGCCGGCGCCGGCACGGCCGCTCTTCGAGGCGGCCAGCGCGAACGTCAACCCGTGGGCGGTCACCAAGGTCGACGTCGAGAGCCCCGACCGCGGTCCGATGCTGGTGGTCACGGGGGAGCGGGACCACATCGTGCCGTTCGCGCTCGGCAACGCCGCCTACCAGCGGCAGAAGAAGAACGCCCACCACGTGACCGAGCTGGTCGAGATCCCCGGGGCGGGCCACTCGCTGGTGATCGACAGCCACTGGGGCGAGGTCGCCGACGTGGCCCTGGAGTTCCTCGCCCGCGTCGGTCTGGCGCCGGACGGCGACGCCCCGGCCTGACGCGCCGGCCTGACGCGCCGGACCGAGCCCCGGCCGGCGCCCCGCCTGAGGCCGCGGCCGCTCGGCCGCCGGGATCAGCCGGACACTAGGCTCAGGCCCCGTGAGCACCCCGATCACCTGCCTCGTCGTCGGCACCGGCGGCCGCGAGCACGCCCTCGCCCTGGCCCTCTCCCGCGACCCCGGCGTCGCCGCCGTGCACGCCGCCCCCGGCAACCCGGGGATCGGAGCGTTCGCGACGCTGCACGACGCCGACCCGATGGACGGCCCGGGCGTCGCCGCGCTGGCCGCGGAGCTCGGCGTCGACCTGGTCGTGGTCGGCCCCGAGGCGCCGCTGGTCGCCGGCGTCGCCGACGCCGTGCGCGAGCGCGGCATCGCGGTCTTCGGCCCGTCCGCCGCCGCCGCGCGGCTCGAGGGGTCCAAGGCGTTCTCCAAGGAGGTGATGGCCGCCGCCGGCGTGCCCACCGCCGGGTCGCGCACCTGCACCACGCCCGAGGAGGCCGCCGCCGCGCTCGACGAGTTCGGCGCGCCGTACGTCGTCAAGGACGACGCCCTCGCGGCCGGCAAGGGCGTGGTGGTCACCCGCGACCGCGACGAGGCGCTGGCCCACGCCGCGGAGTGCGGCCGCGTGGTGATCGAGGAGTTCCTGGAGGGCCCCGAGGTCTCGCTGTTCGCGGTCTGCGACGGCTCGCGCGCCTACCCGCTGCAGCCGGCCCAGGACTTCAAGCGGATCTTCGACGGCGGTCGCGGGCCCAACACCGGCGGGATGGGCTCCTACTCCCCGCTGACCTGGGCGCAGGACGACCTCGCGGCGGTGGTGATGGCGTCGGTGGTCCAGCCCACGCTGGACGAGATGAGCCGCCGCGGCGCGCCCTTCGTCGGCTGCCTCTACGTCGGGCTGGCGCTGACCTCGGCCGGCCCGCGGGTCATCGAGTTCAACTGCCGCTTCGGCGACCCCGACATCCAGCCCGTGCTGGCCCTGATCGACAGCGGCGTCGGCGGGCTGCTGCACGCGGCCGCCACCGGTGCGCTGGACACGGTGGAGGCGCCGCGGTTCCGCGACGGCGCGTCCGTGACCGTGGTGCTGGCCTCCGCCGGCTACCCGGAGTCCTCCTCCAAGGGCGACGTGATCACCGGCGTCGGCGCGGCCAACGGGGTCGCCGACGTCGACGTGATCCACGCCGGTACGGCGCTGGTGGAGGTCGACGGCGAGACCCGGCTGGTGACGGCCGGCGGTCGGGTGCTGGCGGTCCGTGCGGTCGGGTACGACGTGGCCGACGCCCGCGCCCGCGCCTACGCCGCTGCCGACCTGATCTCCTTCGACGGCCTGCAGCGGCGTACCGACATCGCGGCGGAGCCGCTCGGCGTGATCGAGGGCGCCTCGGTCCTCGAGGACTGAGACCCGTGGTCGAGGGGGTTGCCCTGCCGCCGGAGGTCGTCACCCCGCGGCTCGTGCTGCGGGTGTGGGACGCGGCCACCGTGCGGGCGCTGCGTGCCGGTGACCGCCTGCCCAAGTGGCACCCGGAGTTCCCGCGCCGCGACGACCTCGACGCGGCGGGCCTGTGGCGCGAGGGCGACCCGTGGACCACGCGGTCGATCGTGTGGGCCGAGACCGGGCACATCGTCGGCTCGATCGGCTTCTTCGGCGGCCCGGAGGCCGCCGAGGACGGCGTGCCGGAGGTCGAGGTCGGCTACGGCGTGGTGCCCCGCGGCCGGGGGCGCGGGATCGGCACCGAGGCGCTCGGCGGGCTGCTGGCCGCGGTGGACGCGGCCGGTGCTGCGGGTGCTGTGGGTGCTGTGGGTGCTGTGGGTGGTGCTGGTGGGCCGGTGCGGGTGCGGGCCAGCGTGGCGCCGACCAACGCCGCTGGCCTGAAGGTGCTCGCGCGGCACGGGTTCACCCAGCTGCGCGGGACCACCGAGGACGGCGAGCTGGTGATGGTGCGGCCGGTCGGGGTGGGGCTGTAACACGCTGTCCGGCGCTCTGGTCGGCTGTTCGCGTCGGTAGGAGCCCGTTGCAACGGCCTTCAACCACCGCCGACGGCCGGTCAGTGCCTGCAACCGCGTGTACATGGCCCGACGGCCGACCAGCGCCCGCAACAGCGTGTTACATCGCCCGCCACCCCGCCGATCGGGCGCGCCGCCCCCGCCCGTGGGAGAATCGGACACCGTGACGGTTCCCAATGTCCTCGCCACCCGCTACGCCGCCGCCGATCTCGCCCAGATCTGGTCTCCCGAGCACAAGATCGTGCTCGAGCGCCAGCTGTGGATCGCGGTGCTCAAGGCGCAGAAGGACCTCGGCATCGACGTCCCCGACGGCGTCATCGAGGCCTACGAGGCGGTCGTGGAGAAGGTCGACCTGGACTCCATCGCGGCCCGTGAGCGGATCACCCGCCACGACGTGAAGGCGCGGATCGAGGAGTTCTCCGACCTCGCCGGGCACGAGCACATCCACAAGGGGATGACCTCCCGCGACCTCACCGAGAACGTCGAGCAGCTCCAGGTCCGCCAGTCGCTGGCCCTGCTCCGTGACCGCGGCGTCGCCACCCTGGCGCGGCTGGCGCGCCTCGCCGGCGAGCACGAGGTCACCGTGATGGCCGGCCGCAGCCACAACGTCGCCGCGCAGGCGACCACGCTGGGCAAGCGGTTCGCGACGGCCGCCGACGAGCTGATGATCGGCCTGGAGCGGGTCGAGGACCTGCTGGCCCGCTACCCGCTGCGCGGTATCAAGGGCCCGATGGGCACCGCCCAGGACATGCTGGACCTGCTCGGCGGCGACGCGGAGAAGCTCCAGGACCTCGAGCAGCGGGTCGCCGCCCACCTCGGCTTCGAGCGGGTGCTGACCAGCGTCGGCCAGGTCTACCCGCGCAGCCTCGACTTCGACGTCCTCTCCGCGCTGGTCCAGCTGGTCGCCTCGCCGTCCAACCTGGCCACCACGATCCGCCTGATGGCCGGCAACGAGATCGTCACCGAGGGCTTCAAGGAGGGCCAGGTCGGCTCCTCGGCGATGCCGCACAAGATGAACACCCGCTCCTGCGAGCGGGTCAATGGCCTGGCCGTCGTCACCCGCGGCTACCTGTCGATGGTCGGCGAGCTGGCCGGCGACCAGTGGAACGAGGGCGACGTCTCCTGCTCCGTCGTACGACGGGTGGCGCTGCCGGACGCGTTCTTCGCCGTCGACGGGCTGTTCCAGACCTTCCTGACCGTCCTGGACGAGTTCGGCGCGTTCCCGGCGGTCATCCAGCGCGAGCTGGACCGCTACCTGCCCTACCTGGCCACGACGAAGGTGCTGATGGCCGCCGTGCGCAACGGGGTGGGCCGCGAGAGCGCCCACGAGGCGATCAAGGAGGCGGCGGTCGGCACCGCCCTGGCGATGCGGCAGGGCCAGGCCGAGAACGACGTCTTCGCCAAGCTCGCCGCCGACGAGCGTCTCGGCCTCACGCCGGCCCAGCTCGACAGCCTGGTCGCCGAGCCGATCACCTTCACCGGCGCCGCCGTCGCGCAGACCCAGGAGGTCTGTCGCCAGGCGGCGGCGTGGGCCGAGCGGTACCCGGCCGCGGCGGCCTACGGGCCCGGCGAGATCCTCTGACGCCCGCACCGGTGCGATGCCGCGGATCACGGTCGACCTTCCGGCGCGGGTCGACCGTGTCGCGGCCTATCTGAGGGACCCCGGGAACAGGCCCGCCTGGCAGTCCAGCCTGCGTGCCGTGGCCGACCTCGAGCCGGGTGCCGACGGCCCCGGCGGGGTCGGCACGACCTGGGTCGACGTCACCGCGGTGCCGGGGGTCCGGCCGCGGATGCGGATCGTCGCCTCGACCCCGGACAGGTGGGTCGAGGAGGGCGTCTTCGGCCCGTTCCGGGCCACCCTGGCGCTGACGTTCTCGCCCCTGGCCGCGGGCCAGGGACCGCCCGGCGGAACCCGGGTGACGGCCGACTTCGAGGTCTCCGGTGCCGGCCTCGGGCCCCTCCTCGGCGCCCTCGCACGTCGGGCGATCCGGGCCGATCTGCGCCGCGCGGGGACCGCTCTGACGGTCGACGAGTGAGATTTCCTAGTAATCGTTCGTTTTTTGGCCGGAGATGGCTGCCATTTCGCGTGAGGCCAGTTACATTCGCCACCACTTGTGAGCCGAGTCACACAAGGGGAGGGCCCGCGTGCTGGCAGTACAGAACCTGGAAGTGGTCTACGACGACGTGGTGCTCGCGCTGAGGGGCGTGAGCCTGGAGGTACCGGACGGCAAGATCGTCGCGCTGCTGGGCGCGAACGGCGGTGGCAAGTCGACGCTGCTGCGCTCGCTCTCGGGGCTGCTCGACATCCACGACGGCGAGATCCGCAAGGGGATGGTCACCCTCGACGGGGAGTCGGTCGGGCAGCTGCGCCCGTCGGCGCTGGCCCGGCGCGGCATCAAGCACGTCCTGGAGGGCCGGCGGGTCTTCAAGGAGCTGAGCGTCGAGGAGAACCTGCGCGTCGGGGCGTACGCCGACCGCAGCAACCTGAAGGCCAACACCGAGCGCGTCTACGGCCTGTTCCCGGTGCTCCGCGACCGTCGCGACGGCCAGGCCGGGCTGCTCTCGGGTGGCGAGCAGCAGATGCTGGCGATCGGTCGCGCGCTGATGTCCGACCCGCGCTACCTGCTCCTGGACGAGCCGTCCCTGGGCCTCGCGCCCAAGATCGTCGACCAGATCCGCGACATCATCGTGGAGATCAACGAGCAGGGCACCGGCATCCTGCTGGTGGAGCAGAACGCCTCGATGGCGCTCGCGATCGCCCACCACGGCTACGTCGTGGAGAACGGCCGGATCGTGATGGACCGCTCGGCCGCCGAGCTGCGCGACGACGCGGAGATCCGTGAGTTCTACCTCGGCCTGGGCGCCGAGGGCGAGGCCGCCAAGTCCTTCCGGTCCGTCAAGCACTACCGGCGCCGGAAGCGGTGGGCGGCATGAGCGCGCAGGCGAGCAGCCAGCCGAGCACCCCGTCCGGCAAGCCGGTGCTGGAGTTCGACGACGTCCACCTCTCGTTCGGCGCGGTCACGGCCGTCAACGGCGTCAGCTTCACCGTCGACGAGGGCGAGCTGTTCGCCGTCATCGGCCCCAACGGCGCCGGCAAGACGAGCATCTTCAACGTCCTCTCCGGCGTCTACCGCCCCCAGCGCGGCCGGGTCGCGCTGCACGGCACCGACATCCTCGGCATGAAGCCGCCGGCCATCGCCCGGCTGGGCATGGCGCGCACGTTCCAGAACATCGAGCTGTTCTCGAACCTGACCGTTCTCGACAACCTGATGCTGGGCCGCCACCAGCACATCCGCTACGGCACGCTGGCCGCCATCGCCTGGTGGGGGCGCGCCCGCAACGAGGAGCTGCGGCACCGCGAGCGGGTCGAGGAGATCGTCGACTTCCTAGAGCTCGAGCAGTGGCGCAAGATGCCGGTCGGCCTGCTGCCGTACGGCGTGCAGAAGCGCGTGGAGCTCGGCCGGGCGCTGGCCATGGAGCCGCGGCTCCTGCTGCTCGACGAGCCCGTCGCCGGCATGAACCTCGAGGAGACCGAGGACATGGCCCGCTACATCCTCGACATCCGCGAGGAGCTGAAGATCCCGATGATCATGGTCGAGCACGACATGGGCCTGGTCATGGACATCGCCGACCGGGTGATGGTCGTCGACTTCGGCACCCCGGTCGCGACCGGGCGTCCCGCCGAGGTGCAGAGCAACCCCGACGTGATCCGCGCCTACCTCGGCGGGGACGGCGACGACCCGGACGCCGGCAGAGGCGCGGAGGGTGGGTCCGGGCCCGGGGGCCAGGACGACGCCGAGAACGAGGGAGCCCTGGCATGAGCACCGCGACCGAGCCCCGCGCCACCGCCCACACCCTGGTCACCCGGATCCGCGACCGCGCCCACACGATGCCCAAGGGCGTCGCGATGCGCGAGAAGCGGCTCGGGATCTGGCACGAGATCACCTGGGCCGACTACTGGCAGTCGATCCTCGACGTCGGCCACGCGCTGCTGGCGCTCGGGGTCCAGCCCGGCGACCGGGTCGCGATCCAGAGCGAGAACCGCCCGGAGTGGCTGATCCTGGACATGGCCTGCGTCGCCGTCCGCGGCGCCACCGTCGGGCTCTACCCGACCAACCCGTCGGCCGAGACCGAGTACATGCTCGGCCACAGCGGCGCTCGCCTGCACCTGGCCGAGGACCAGGAGCAGGTGGACAAGGTGCTGGAGGTGGGCTCCCTGCCCGACCTCCAGCAGATCGTGTACGTCGAGCAGCGCGGGCTGCGCGACTACGACGACCCGCGGCTGATGTCGTGGGACCGGCTGGTCGAGATCGGCCGCGGCCACCGGGCCGAGCACCCGGGCGCGGTCGAGGCGCTGATCGAGGCGGCGGAGCCCGACGAGGTCATCACCCTCGTCTACACCTCGGGCACCACCGGCCCGCCCAAGGGCGCGATGCTGACCCACCGCAACGCGGAGTTCGCGCTGGAGACGGTGCTGGTGAACAGCCCGTTCGCGGACCCGCCGCCGGGTCCGAAGGACATGACGCTCTCCTACCTCCCGCTGTGCCACGTCGCCGAGCGGGTGCTGACCTCCTGGTACAACGCGGGCGCCGGCACCCAGGTCAACTTCGCCGAGTCGATCGAGACGGTCCCGCAGAACCTGCGCGAGGTGCAGCCGACGCTGTTCTTCGCGGTTCCCCGGATCTGGGAGAAGCTGCTGGCCACCGCGCGGATCAAGCTCGACTCCGCGACCCCGGCCAAGCGGCGCTACGCCCGGTTCTGGCTGCGCCGGGCCGACGCGCTGGGCACCACGCTGGCCGCCAACGGCGGACGGCACACGCTCTCGACGCGGATCCGCTACGCGATCGGGTGGGTGTTCTTCTACCGCGCGCTGCGCGACCGGCTCGGCCTGCGCCGGGTCCGGCACGCGAGCAGCGGCGCGGCGCCGATCGCCCCCGAGGTGCTGCAGTTCTTCATGGGCATCGGCGTGCCGATGCACGAGGTCTACGGGATGACGGAGAACACCGCCATCGCGACCGCCAACCGTCCCGGCCGCGTCCGGCTGGGCACGGTAGGCGAGGCCCACAACGGGATCGAGCTCAAGCTCGACGAGGGCACCGGGGAGATCCTGACCCGGCACGACGCGGTCTTCGCCGGCTACTGGAACGACCCGGAGGCCACCGCCCGCGCCAAGACACCGGACGGCTGGCTGCACACCGGCGACGTCGGGGAGTGGGTCGAGGGCACGCACCTGCGGATCACCGACCGGATGAAGGACATCATCATCACCGCGGGCGGCAAGAACGTCGCGCCGTCGGAGATCGAGAACGCGCTCAAGGCCTCGCCGTACATCAAGGAGGCCGTCGTGATCGGCGACGGTCGCAAGTACCTGACCGCGCTGATCGGCGTCGAGCTGGACACCGTCGGCGACTGGGCGCAGCAGCGGCAGATCGGGTTCACGACCTACCGCGACCTGACCGAGAAGCCGGAGGTGCTCCAGCTGGTCCAGGGCGTGGTCGACGAGGTGAACACCCGGTTCAACCGGGTCGAGCAGATCAAGCGGTTCGCGCTGCTGCCCAAGGAGCTGGACCACGAGGACGGCGAGCTGACGGCGACCCAGAAGGTGAAGAGGTCCGCGATCGACGCGATGTTCCACGACCTGGTCGAGTCGATGTACCTCGGAGGTGCCGCGTGACCGAGTTCCTCGAGGCCGTCGCCGGCGGTGCCGGTCGCGGTGCCGTCTACTCCCTGCTCGCCCTGGGCTTCGTGATCATCTACAAGGCGATGCGGGTGATCAGCTTCGCCCAGCCGGCCTTCATGTTCGCCGGCGCGGTGCTGGTCTCCTACCTGTCGCCCTCGATCGGGTTCTGGCCCGCGGTGGTCGTCGGTGCGATCGCCATCGCCGGCGTGGCGCTGGTCGTGGAGCGGGTCGCGATCCGGCCGATGGTCGGCAAGCAGGTCTTCGTGATCGCGATCATCACGATCGGCATCGACGTGATCGTCCGCGTGGTCGCCGGCGCCTTCATCGGCCGCGACCCGCGCCAGGTCGGCGACCCGTGGGGCCTGAAGACGGTCGACGTCTTCGGGATCACGGTGGAGCAGCGGGACATCGCCGCGGTCGTGGTGACCGCGATCCTCGTCTCGGCGCTCTTCGCGTTCTTCCAGTGGACCCCGATCGGCCTGGCGATGCGCGCCTCCGCGCTGGACCAGGAGGCCGCGATGGCGCAGGGCGTCAGCGTCGGCACCGTCTTCGCGGTCTCCTGGGCGCTGGCCGGCGCGCTGGCCGCGATCGCCGGTGTCTTCGCCGCGGCGGGACGCCAGATGGACCAGAACCTGTGGCTGGTCGCGCTGGCCGCGCTGCCGGTGATCATCCTCGGCGGCCTGGACTCCCTGGGCGGGGCCGTCCTCGGTGGCCTGATCATCGGCGTCACCCAGCAGATCGTGGTCGCCTACCACCGCGAGTGGTTCCCCTACCTGGACACCAACCTCGGCTCGATCACGCCGTACCTGGTGATGGTGCTGGTGCTGCTCGTCAGACCGTACGGCCTCTTCGGCACCAAGGAGGTGGAGCGGGTATGACGACCATGACGCGGTTCGGTCGCCCCGAGCTCTACACGAGCTACCGCCAGGACATGGCGCTGCTCAACACCCGCTCCAAGATGGTCGGGGTGGGCGCGATCCTGCTGGTCGCCGCCCTGCTCCCGCTGACGCTCTCCGACGACCTGCTGGTGATCCTCGGCTCCGGCCTCGTGCTGGCGATCGGAGCGCTCGGCCTCAACCTGCTCACCGGGTACGCCGGGCAGGTCTCCCTCGGGCACGCCTTCTTCGTGGGCGTCGGCGCCTACACCGCCGCCGCGATGGCGGGGGACCCGGACGGTCGCTACCTCGGCTTCGGCATCGACTCGACGCCCGTGTGGCTGCTGGGCGCCGGCGTCGTCTCCGCGCTCTTCGGCGCCCTGGTGGCGCCGCTGGCGATCCGGCTGCGCGGCCTCTACCTGGCCGTGGTCACGCTCGGGCTGGTCTTCATCGGCCAGTACGTCTTCTTCGAGTGGACCGACCTGACCGGTGGTCAGGGCGTCGGTCGGCGGGCGGCGGAGCCGTCGCTGCTCGGCATCGACTTCGCCGCGGACAACGGCTTCCAGGGCGGCTACACCGACGAGCAGAAGCTGTACTGGCTGTTCCTCGCGATCCTGGTGGTGGCGGCGGTGGCCGCCCGCAACATCGCGCGGTCGCGCGTGGGCCGTGCCTTCGCGGCGATCCGGGACCGCGACGTGGCTGCTGGCGTGATGGGCGTCGGCCTGACCCGCTACAAGCTGGTGGCGTTCACGCTCTCGGCGTTCTACGCCGGGATCGCGGGCGCGCTGATGTTCTCGGCCAGCGGCCACATCTCGCCGGAGTCGTTCAACCTGCTGATGTCGGTGCAGTTCATCGCCATCGTGCTGATCGGCGGCGTCGCCACGGTGAGCGGCACGATCATGGGTGCGCTGCTCATCGCGATGCTCCCCAGGTTCGCCAGCGAGCTGCCGGCGTACCTGCCCTTCCTGTCCAGCTCGGCCAGCGAGCACCCCAACATCTTCGAGTTCGAGCAGGTGGCCTACGGCGTGCTGATCGTCGCGTTCCTGCTCTTCGAGCCCCGCGGACTCTTCGGGATCTGGCACCGCGTCCGCACCTATTGGAAGAGCTTCCCCTTCTCCTACTGAGACGGGGTCGACCCACACAAGGAAAACCAGGAGGAACCGTGATCCGAAGGTCGAGAAGTCTGGGCGCGCTCGCCACTGCCCTGACCCTGACCCTGGCCGTCTCCGGATGCGGCCGTGACGACGACAGCTCGGCCGGGTCCGCGCCCGGCGTCACCGACGAGGCGTGTCCGGACGCCGTGGACGACAGCAAGGGCTGCATCTACCTCGGCACCCTCACCGACCTCACTGGTGTCTTCAAGGGGGTCGGTGAGCCGTTCACCGCTGGGCAGAAGGCGTTCTGGGACGGCATCAACGAGGCCGGCGGGATCGGCGACTACGAGGTCAACGTGACCGAGTACGTCAAGGACACCGGCTACGACCCGGAGAAGCACGCCGAGCTCTTCAACGAGATCAAGGACGACGTGCTCGCGGTCGCCCAGTCCCTGGGCACCGCCCAGACCAACGCGATCCTCGAGGACGCCAAGAGCGAGTCGATCCTGGTCGGCCCGGCGTCGCTGGGCTCGAACTGGATCTGGGAGGACGTCGCGATCGAGGTCGGCACCAGCTACTGCGCCGAGGCGATGAACGTCGTCGACTACGCCGCCGACCAGGGTGCGAAGTCCATCGCTGCGGTCCACTTCCCCGGTGACTACGGCGACGACGCGATGGTCGGCGCGCGGATCGCCGCGGAGGAGCGGGGCCTGAAGTTCACCGACATCACCACCGGCACCGTCGACGGGGGTGACGACCAGTCCGCGGCCGTCGGCGCGCTGCTCAAGGCGAAGCCGGACTTCGTGATCATCTCCACCGGTCCGCTCGAGGTCGCCACCGTGATCGGAGGTGCGGCGCAGAAGGGCTTCACCGGCCGGTTCGTGGGCTCCATCCCGACCTGGAACACCGCGATCGTCGACTCCCCGGCGGGTCCGGCGATCGAGGCGCTCTACATGCAGGCGACGTCGTTCCCGACCTGGAACGCCGACACCCCGGGCCAGGAGAAGATGCGCGAGTCCGCCGGCGACATGGCGCCCAACGACTGGTACGCGATCGGCTACGGCAGCGGCTACGTGATGAAGGCGATCCTGGAGAAGGCGATCGACGACGACGCGCTGACCCGCGACGGGATGGTCGAGACGGCCAACAGCCTGACCGGCATCGACAGCGAGGGCACCCTGCCCGACGGCACCGGCAACTGGGCCGGCGACCCGAACGAGGACGCGGTCCGGGTCACCCAGCTCAACGCCGTCGACCCGAAGGCGGAGGACAAGGTGAAGGTCGCGGTGGAGCCGTTCACGGGGCCGACCGCGGAGTCCTACGAGTTCACCGAGCCCTGCTACCTGATGAAGTGACCCGCCGCTGACGGCAGATCACTGAGCGCCTGAGCGGCCCGCCACGCGACGTGGCGGGTCGCTCTGCGCGTTTCAAGCGTGGCTCCTGGGGTGCAAGTTACTGACGGGTCGGGGCGTCCTAGCGAAGAAGCCCGCGCAACTCGACGCCGTTGGTCCCTTGCCGCCACGCGTCAGGTGCTGTTTGGTGGCTTCATGAGCGCACCGCAGACTCCGGCCGCTCCGGCCGGCACCAAGGGCAACAACACCGTCAAGATCGTCGCGATCATCCTGATGGCTCTCGGGGCGATCTTCTTCGTCGTGGGCATCGGGACCTACGCGATGGTCTCCAACACGCTCGCCGACGAGCAGATCACCGTCTCAGACGACGCCGACTTCCTCGGTGGCGACGACGTCGATGGTCCCTTCAGCGCCTACGCGCAGGCCGACATCATCGCCAAGCACGCGGAGGAGATCGCCGACGGCAAGACCTACGCCGAGCTCGCGCAGGACGACGAGCGCCGGCCGACGGTCATGAACGCGTCGTTCCTCCGCGCCAGCCTCTTCACGTCCGTGGTCGCCTTCGGCGTCGCGGCGCTCGTGGCCGGGCTGGGCGTCCTCTTCGCGCTCGTCGGCTGGGCGATGCTCAGCCTCTCCAAGCCCGCGACCGAGTAGCGCCGACGCGGCATCGGCGGTGGCGGACGGCCCGCTACCGCCGGTGCCATGCTGCGGTGAGCCTCAGGAGGTCGGCTTCACGTCGAGGACGACCTCGAACTCCAGCAGGTCCGCCCCGGTGGAGACGGGCCTGCGCGGCGCCTCGCCCTCCGGCGCCGCGTGGGCGGCGCGTGCGTCGCCGTCACGCCAGGCGACGAACGACTCCTCGTCGGCCCAGTGGGTGACCACGAAGTAGCGGTCCTCGCCGGCGGTGGGCCGGAGCAGCTGGAACCCGAGGAAGCCGGGCGATCCCTCGACCGCGCCGGCGCGCGCGGCGAAGCGCTTCTCGAGCTCGGGTCCGGCCTGGGGTGGCACGGAGATGGCGTTGATCTTCACGACCGACATGCTGTGAGCCTACTGATCGTCGGTGGCCCAGGTGCGAGCGAAGCGAGCCTCGAGGGTGGTTGAGGTGCGAGCGAAGCGAGCCTCGAGGGTGGTTGAGGTGCGAGCGAAGCGAGCCTCGAAACCACCGGACCGGTCAGGCCCGGGCGCTGCCGCCCCAGTTCGACAGCTTCACCGCGATCTCGTGCAGGCGGTCGTCCGCGACGTCGGCCACCTCGAAGTAGAGCTTGGCGTGCACGTCCGGGTTGCGGCCGAGCGACACCGCACCCGCGTCGGGCAGGTTCTCGATGATCCGCACCAGGCGGTTGCCGATCCGACCCAGCTGCGACGCGTGGTCGTCGCTGAGCTGGCCGAGGGCCTCCGGCTCGCGGTGGTGCAGGGTGAGCCCCAGCCTGTCGCCGGCGTCGTGGCGAGCGAGGACCCAGATCTCGTCCTCCCAGACGATCGACGCGGGGTCGACACCGGGAACTTCCAGGGGCGTCTCAGCAGACTCCAACATGGCCACACTGTGCCACCCCGCGGGGCCTGGCGGGGCGGCACCCCCCTGATTCGGCTGGCCGCCCTGTTGCCGCCGCCCCTCACCCCGCCGGGTCGAGCCGGCGCGCGGCGTCCGCGCGCCGTCACTAGGCTGGACCCGTGACGCTCGCGAACATCCCGCCCGCGCCGGCCCTGCCCGGCGCCCGCCACCTTCACTCGGGCAAGGTCCGTGACCTCTACGAGCTCACCGAGGGCCCGCACGCCGGCAAGCTGCTGATGGTGGCCAGCGACCGCCTCTCGATCTTCGACTTCGTGCTGGACACGACCATCCCCGGCAAGGGCGAGATCCTGACCCGGATGTCGCTGTGGTGGTTCGAGCAGCTCGCCGACCTGGTGCCGAACCACGTCGTCTCGGCCGACCCGGCAGACCTCCCCGCCGCGGTCCGCGGCCGCGCCGTGATCTGCGAGAAGCTGGACATGCTTCCGGTGGAGTGTGTCGCCCGCGGCTACCTCACCGGCTCCGGGCTGGTCGACTACCGGGCCACCGGCGAGGTGTGCGGCGTCGCACTGCCCGCAGGGCTCGAGGACGGCAGCCGCCTGCCGGTGCCGATCTTCACCCCGGCCACCAAGGCCGAGC
Organism: Nocardioides sp. GY 10113; assembly: GCF_004919105.1. Taxonomy (GTDB): domain Bacteria; phylum Actinomycetota; class Actinomycetes; order Propionibacteriales; family Nocardioidaceae; genus Nocardioides. The sequence continues at coordinate 25,237 of NZ_STGK01000013.1, read as the reverse complement.
TCGGCGACCACGACGAGAACGTCTCCTACGCGGCCGTCGCGGCGACCGTCGGGGAGGAGCAGGCGGCCGCGCTGCGCGACCTGACCCTGGCCGTCTACGGACGGGCCGAGCGGATCGCCCGCGAGCGCGGGATCATCCTGGCCGACACCAAGTTCGAGTTCGGCACGCTTCCCGGCGGCTCCGGCGCACTGGTGCTGGGCGACGAGGTGCTCACCCCCGACTCCTCGCGGTACTGGCCGGCCGACGAGTGGCAGCCGGGACAGACGCAGCCGTCGTACGACAAGCAGATCGTGCGCAACTGGGCGCTCTCGCCCGAGAGCGGCTGGGACAAGCCGTCCGGCGAGGCGCCGCCCTCGCTGCCGGAGGCCGTCGTGGAGCGGACCCGCAGCCGCTACATCGAGGCCTTCGAGCGCCTCACCGGCGAGACGTTCTGAGCATCCCGGTCACTCGAACGGGTTCGGAAGCGCGCCGGGCAGGCCGCCCAGCAGCTGGCGGGCCTGCGCCGCGCTCTTGTGCTCCACGAGCACCTCGTACCGGGTGGCCACCACCTGGGTGATCGAGGAGAAGTCGCGGCGGCCCCGGCTCATCGCGTAGCCGACGAGCGCCATGATCACGCCGAAGCCGGCGCCGATCAGCATGGTCGAGACGATCACCGCGAAGACCCCCTCCTCGGTGAAGAGGCTGAAGATCAGGCCGACGAACAGTCCGATCCACAGGCCCGACATGATCCCGCCGATGGCGACCCGGCCGGTGGTGAGGCGACCGGTGATCCGCTCGATCCGCTTCAGGTCGGTGCCGACGATCATGCACTGCTGCACCGGGAACTTCTGGTCGGCGAGATAGTCGACCGTGCGCTGCGCGGCGGCGTAGTCGTCGTAGACCGCCAGCGACTGCGGAAACTGCAGCCGGAGGGGCGATCCGGTCATTCCAGCGCGCGCGAAGTTGCTCACCGGTCCAGTCTGCCGCACCCGAGGTCGTCCGACGAGGGTCACGCCCGCCCGATGCGGTTCCCGGGCCTGATCGGCCCTATGATCTGCGTCGTGGCCCGAGTCGTCGTAGCCGTCATGCCCAAGCCCGAGATCCTCGACCCCCAGGGGAAGGCCGTCCAGGGGGCGTTGCCCCGTCTGGGCTTCACCGGGGTCGCCGACGTCCGTCAGGGCAAGCGGTTCGAGATCGAGTTCGCCGGGGAGATCACCGACGAGGTGCTCGCCGAGGTCGACAAGATGGCCGAGACGCTGCTCTCGAACCCGGTCATCGAGAACTACACGGTGAGCGTCGAGCAGTGAGGATCGGCGTCGTCACCTTCCCGGGCTCGCTCGACGACACCGACGCCCAGCGCGCGGTGCGGATCGGCGGGAACGAGGCCGTCGCTCTCTGGCACGGTGACGCCGACCTGAAGGGCGTCGACGCGGTCGTCCTGCCCGGCGGCTTCTCGTACGGCGACTACCTGCGCTGCGGCGCGATCTCCCGGTTCGCCCCGGTGATGACCGAGGTGGTCGCCGCCGCCGGTCGCGGCATGCCGGTGCTCGGCATCTGCAACGGCTTCCAGATCCTCTGCGAGTCCCACCTGCTGCCCGGCGCGCTGATCCGCAACGACCACCGCAAGTTCGTCTGCCGCGACCAGCTGCTGCGCGTCGAGAACAACGCGACGCCCTGGACCTCCGCCTACGCGGCCGGCCAGGAGATCCGGGTCGTGCTGAAGAACGGCGAGGGCGGCTTCGTCGCCGACGCCGAGACCCTGGCCCGGATCGAGGGCGAGGGCCAGGTCGTCGCCCGCTACCTCGAGGTCAACCCGAACGGCTCGATGAACGACATCGCCGGCGTCACCAACGACCGCGGCAACGTGGTCGGCCTGATGCCGCACCCGGAGCACGCGGTCGAGGCGCTGACCGGCTCCGGCACCGACGGCCTCGGGTTCTTCACCTCGCTGGTCGAGGGTGCCTTCGCCTGAGCGGAGCGTGACATCCGGCTGAGCCCGGTCGCCCGTACGGCGGCCGGGCTTCGTCGTACCTGGTGCGGCTCTCGCGGCGGTCAGGAACCCGCCGGTCGCTGGTCGGGAACCGGCGGGGCGGCGGGCTGGCGGGCGCGACGGCCGCGGGCGAGCACCTCCGGGAGGTCCTCCGCGCTCCGCGGGCTGCGGTGCTCGCCCCCGTGCTGTCCCTGGGTACGACGGCTGAGCACGAACGCGAGCACCTGGGCCACCGCGGCCCACAGCTCACGGGGGATCTCCTGGCCGACCTCGGTGGAGCGGTACAGCGCGCGGGCCAGCGGCACGTCGCGTACCAGCGGGACCCGGGCCTCGGCCGCCTTCTCGCGGATCTTCGCCGCGATCGCGCCCGCCCCCCGGGCCACGACGCGGGGGGCGCCGCGCTCGGGGTCGTAGCGCAGCGCCACAGCCACATGGGTCGGGTTGACCAGCAGCACGTCGGCCTCGGCGACGTCCGCGATCATCCGGTTCCGTGCCGCGGCCAGCTGCCGGCTCCGGATCGCGCTCTTGACCAGCGGGTCGCCCTCGGACTGCTTGTGCTCCTGCTTGATCTCGTGGAGGCTCATCCGGATCTGCTTGCCGATCCGGCGGCGCTGCATCGCGTAGTCGGCCACCGCCATCACCAGGCCGGCGACGCCGACGGTCAGCAGCAGGTTGGTGACCTTGTTGTCGACCTCGCTGAGCACCAGCTGGATCGGCATGAAACCGCCGACCAGCGGCATGATCTCGCGCACCGCCTGGTAGGCGATGACGGCGACCACCGTGCTCTTGATCAGGGTCTTCGCGAGCTCCCACCACGCCTGCGGGCCGAACATCCGCTTGGCGCCCTGGATCAGGTTGAGCTTCTTCAGGTTGGGCTTGACCAGCTTCGGCGCGAAGTACATGCCGCCCTGGGCCACCGCGGAGAGCACGCCGATCACCATCACCGAGGAGCCGAGCAGGAGCAGCGTGACGAAGACGTGGCGAGCGGCCTCGCCGAGCAGCACCAGGGCCATCTCCGGCGTCGGGTCCTGGAGCGCGCGCAGGTGCCCGTGCATCATCGTGGTCATCGCGTCGACCTCGCGGTCCATCAGCGGGCCGAGCAGGAGGGCGACCGCGAGCAGCCCCAGCCAACCGCCGAGCTCGGGGGTCCGGGGGACCTGGCCCTCCTTGCGCGCCTCCTTCTTGCGCTTCGGTGTGGGCTTCTCGGTCTTCTCGCCGCCGGCGTCCTTGCTCATCGACTCCTCACCTCCTCACCCCGCGCCGACCATCGTCGACATCGCCTCGTTGGCGAGGTCGACGATCCGCGAGACCACCTGCGGCAGCAGCGGGAAGGTCAGGCCGAGCAGCAGCAGCGTGAGCCCGATCTTGGCCGGGAACATCACGTTGAGCGCGTTGAGCTGCGGCGCCACCTTGGTCAGCAGCGCCAGCGCGAGGTCGGCGACGAACAGCACGGCGATCATCGGCATCGCGATCTGCACGGCGACGAGGAAGAACATCGAGAACGCGGTGATCAGCAGGTCCGACCACCCCGAGACGTCCGGCAGGCCGGCCGGGCCGCCGAGCGGGACGAAGGTGAACGTCTTCAGCAGGCCGCCGATCACCAGCAGATGACCGCCCGAGACCAGCAGGAGGGCGATGGCCAGCTGCTGGTGGAACCGCCCGAAGACGGTGTTGCTGTTGGCCGTCAGCGGGTCCCAGGCGCTGGCGACGGCGAAGCCGCCGAACAGGTCGACCAGGGAGCCCGCGGCGGCGATCGCGGCGAAGAGCAGCATCGTCACGTAGCCCATCGCGACGCCGATCAGCACCTGGGTCAGCGCACTGACCAGCAGCTCGATGACCGTCGACGGCAGGGCGCTGGACGCCAGCGTCGGGGCCATCGCCATCGAGAGCCCCAGCGAGATCACGACCTTCGCCGCCGTCGGCACGGCCCGCGTGGAGAACGGTGGCACCACCACGAGCCAGGAGACCACCCGCAGCGAGGCCAGGAGCAGGGCCAGCAGCGGGGCACCGTCGACCGTGATCGTCATCTGCCGGGCCGGGCTCAGGAGAGCAGGCCGGGGAGCATCGCGAAGAGCTCCACGGTGAACGCCATCAGGGTGTGCAGCATCCAGTTGCCCGAGACCAGCAGCGCGGTGCCGACCGCGACCAGCTTGGGCACGAAGGAGAGCGTGACCTCCTGGATCTGGGTCATCGACTGGAACAGCGAGATCGCGAAGCCGACGGCCAGCGAGGTGGCGAGGATCGGCGCGGAGAGCTGCATCGCGACGAGCATCGTCTTCATCGCGATCTCGATGATGGCGGTGTCGGTCATCCGCCACCTCCGTACGAGGAGACCAACGACCGGATCACCAGCGCCCAGCCGTCGACCATCACGAAGAGCAGCAGCTTGAACGGCAGCGAGACCATCACCGGCGGCATCATCATCATGCCCAGGCTCATCAACGCCCCGCTGACCACGATGTCGATCACCAGGAACGGGATGAAGATGATGAAGCCGATGATGAACGCGTCCTTGAGCTCGGAGAGCACGAACGCCGGGATCAGGGTGGCCGTCGAGACGTCGGCGCGGTCCTCGGGCAGCTCACGGTCCGCGACGCTGGTGAGCAGCTTCAGCTCGTCGTCCCCGGTGTTGTCCAGCATGAAGTCGCGCAGCGGCTCCAAGCCGTCGTTCCACGCCTGGGAGGTGCTCTTCTGGCCGTCGAGGTAGGGCTGGACGCCGGCGTCGTTGATGGCGCCCAGCACCGGAGCCATGATGAACAGGCTGAGGAACAGGGCCAGCCCGGCCAGCACCTGGTTGTTCGGCGTCTGCTGCAGGCCGAGCGCGTTGCGGGTCAGGCCGAGGACCACCAGGATCTTGGTGAAGCTGGTGCAGGTCAGCATGATCGACGGCAGCAGACCGAGCAGGGTCAGCGCCAGCAGCATGACCAGCCCGTTGCTGGGCTTGTCGGTCAGGCCGCCGATGTCGATGGAGACGGTCGCGTCCCCGGTCGGACCGTTCGGCCCGTTGGGGCCCGTCGGCTCGGCGTACGCCGAGACCGGCAGCGCGAGCAGGGGGACCAGCAGGCCGACGAGGACCAGGAAGGCGCGGCGCGCGGCGCGCAGGCCGCGGGGCGGGGACGGGCTCATGGGTTCGTGTCCGAGAGGGGGAGCGCCGGTCAGGCGACGTCGGCCCGGTCGGCCCGGTCGGCCCGGTCGGCGGACTCGGACCGGGACGCGCCCGCGCCGCCGAAGTGGGCCAGGGTCTGCTTCCAGGTCTGGGGCGAGAGCAGGGATCCGCTCAACGGCCCGGCCGCGGCGCCGCCCGTGGTGCCGGCCGCCGCCCTGGCCAGCGGCGCGGCGCCGGCGCCGGCGTCGGCCGCGGCGAGGCCGTCGGCGTCGAGCAGCTCGTCGGGCTCCAGCTCGGCCAGCAGGGAGACCTGGTTGTCGGTGGTGCCGACCACCAGGACGCGACCGCCCACGGTGACCACCGCGACTCCGGTGGAGCGCGTGATCTGCTGCCGGGCGACCACCTGGACCGGTGCGCCGGCGGCGGCGGTGAAACGGCGGTTGACCAGGCGGGCGATCAGCAGCAGCAGGCCGACCACGAGGGCCAGCGAGCCGATCAGGCGGAAGGCGAGCTCGGCCATCCCGGGAGCACCGTCCAGCACGGGTCAGCCCGCCGCGGCGGCGTCGACGATCTCGGTGACGCGCAGACCGAAGTCCTCGTCGACCACCACGACCTCGCCGCGGGCCACGAGCCGGCCGTTGACCAGGAGGTCCGCGGGGCTGCCCGCGGCGCGGTCGAGCTCGAGGACGGCGCCCGGGGTGAGGGCGAGCAGGTCGCGGACCGTCATCCGGGTCCGGCCCAGCTCCACGGTGACCTCCATGTCGACGCCGTGCAGCATCTCCAGGCCGCGGGCCATCCGCGGCGGCGGCGGGGTTCCGAACGCGGGGACGAACGGCTCGGCGGGCCGGTCCGCCGTCCCCGCGTCGGCCGCAGCTCCCGGCTCGGCCGACGCCCCCACTGCGACGGCCACCGGGGTGCGGGCCCCCTGCGCGGACGCGTGCGACAGCAGGACCGCCGCGGCGATCCCGGTGCCGATCAGGGGGACCGCGAGGAACGGTCCGCCCAGCACGGCCGCGATGTCGAAGCCCTCGGCCGACAGGTCGAGGGTGCGCGCCTGACGGGCCTGCGCGCCCAGCTGCGCTGCGGCCAGGTCCAGCGCGGGCTGGACCGCCGCAGCCAGGTCGAGCGTCCCGAACGGGCTCTCGGCGAGGGCCTCCACCAGCTCGGTGCCCACGCAGATCACCAGCGGACCGGGCACGCCGCCGTCGAGGTCGGCGGCGACGGCGCCGGCGAAGGCGGCGGTGACGTGCACCGTGCCCTCCTGCGCCGGGGCGGTGGTCAGCGGCGCCTGCGACGGCAGCGCGGTCGCGACCGCGGCCGCCAGTGCCTCGGCGAGCTGCTCGGGTGCGTCGGTCATGCGTTCTCCTCGGGGGTGTTCACGATCAGTGCCGCCTGCCGGTGGCCCCGGGCTCCGGGGGTGGCGTGGGCGAAGGTGGTGCCGGCGACGCTGACCTCCAGCGGCGCGGAGGACGGGTGCCCCAGGTGCAGCACCGCGCCCGGCTCCAGGCCGGCGATGGTCGCGGGGTCGAGCCGGAAGGACCGGAACTGGACCGAGACCGCGACCGGGACCTCGGCGAAGTGCTGCTCGAGCAGCTGCGACGAGTGGGCGCGCTGCGCGCGCTCGCGGTCCGACATCGCGCCGGGGCCCGTGGAGTGGGCCAGATAGGGGAGCAGTCCGCTGAACGGCAGGCAGACGGTCAGCCGGTGGTCCTGGTCGCCGATCCGGAGGTCGAAGGTGACCACGACCATCACGTCGGCAGCACCGGCGACCTGGGCGAACTGGGGGCTGTACTCGATGCCGGTCGGCTGGGGGTCCAGCGTCACGATGCCGCTGAGGGAGTAGCGCATCTCGGCCAGCAGCCGGTCGACCAGGCCGCGGATCACGCCCTGCTCGATCTCGGTCAGCGGCCGGTTCGGCTGGCTCGCCGACCCCGGCCCGCCGAGCATGTGGTCGATGCACGACATGGTCGCGAACATCGGGATCTCCAGCACGCCCGTGCCGGGCACCGGCTCGGCCGAGAACAGCGTCATGAAGGTCGCCGAGTCGAGGCTGTCGACGTACTCGGCGTAGGAGCGCTGCGCGATGTCGACCAGGCTCACCGTGCAGACGGTGCGCAGCGAGCTGGTGAACACCGTGGTCGCCTGGCGCGCGAAGCCGTCGAAGCCGAGCTGCAGGGTGCGCTGGTGCTCACGGGAGAGCTGGATCGGCCGCCGGAAGTCGTACGGCGTCGCGTCGACGCCGCGGGTGCGCCGGCGGGTGCGCTGGCCGGAGGCCACGGCGGGTGGTGTCACGCCTGCCTGATCGTCGCCCGCATCCGGGACCTGAGGCACAACGTCGACCCTGGGACCCTGTGGGCCCAGGTTTGGGACCCCTATGGCTCGAAGGAGCCAGGAGGGGTGGGACGAAAGCCCTCCACGCCCGGGATCCGGTCCCGGGTGCGACGGCGGCTACTGGGTGACGAACTCGGTGAAGTACACCTCGAGCACCTCGTGGTGGTAGCGGACCTCGAGCAGCTCCTGGAGCCGCTCGCGCAGCTTCTCCCGCGAGTTGCCCTTGTTGACCTCGGACATCGGGAGTCCGCTGAAGAGGCCGATCGCGGCGTCCAGCGCCTTGGCGCCGTCGACCCCGTGGGCGTCCGCGCTGAGCTGCAGCGCCAGGCCGAGGCGCAGGTAGTGGCCGCTGGCGAGGTTGACCTGGATCGGCTCGAGGGTGATCACCTCGCCCGGCTCGGGGTGCTTCTCCGCGTCGGCCGGCATCAGGAACACGTATCCGGCCCCCGCGGCCAGCGCCAGGACGACGAGCGCCGCCAGGATCAGTCTGATGCGGGACTTGCGCGGCGGCGCGGCGGTGGCGTCGGCGGCAGAGAGCGTGGCGGTCACGGGGTCGCCTCCTGGGCGGTGTGGGTGTCGGCGGCGGCAGCGGTGTCGGCGACGGTCTGGCGGGCGACGGCGGGCTGCGCCGCTGCCTTCACGCGTCCGCGCAGGTGCGGCAGCGTCCCGTTCTCGCCGTACCGATCGGAGAACAGCTGCTCGACCAGCGCGCGGGTCGAGGCCGCGGCGTCGCTGAGGACCACCAGGTCGACCCGCTTGTTGACCCGCTGAGAGCCCTGCTTCCTCGGGTTCACCAGCGGACGGGTGTGCCCGAAACCGGTCGCCTGGAGTCGGTCGGCGGGCAGGCCGTTGACCTCCTGCAGCCGGCGGAGCACGTGCACCGCGCGGGCGGCCGAGAGCTCCCAGTCGGTGGGGAAGTACTTGGGCTTCACCTTGACCTGGTTGGTGTGGCCGTCGATCTCGATCTGCTGCGGCAGCGCGTCGAGCACCGGCGCGAGGGCGTCGACGACCCGCTCGCCGCGCGTGGTCAGGTCGGCGATGTTCGGCAGGAAGACGACGTGCTGCGAGACCAGGCTGATCACCAGGCCCCGGTCGTTCACGCTGGCCCGGACGTCGCCGCGCAACCCGGCCTTCTCCAGCGCGGCGTCGGCCTCGTCCCAGATCCGCACCATCTTGTCGAGCTCGGCCTGGGCCTTGGCGTAGCGGCGCTGGTTGCGCAGCTGGTCGGCCTTCTGGATCACCTCGGTGACCGTGGCCCGGGTGGTGGCGGGCAGGGCCTCCATGAGGGTGTCGAAGTCGCTCTCGAGGGTCGACCCGGAGCCCTCCATCACCGAGCTCTTGCCGTTCAGCACCGACTCGTGGCCGAAGCCGTTGGCGAGGCTGTCCTTGAGGTTCTCGTACTTCGTGGCGTCCACGGTGGACATCGCGAACATGACGATGAAGAGCACCATCAGCAGCGTGACCATGTCGGCGTAGGTCACCAGCCAGCGCTCGTGTCCGCCCTCGTGCTCCTCGTGGTCGTCGTCGTGGCGGGCGCGGCGCCGCTTCGGAGCGGACGACATCAGGCCGCCTCGGCGTCCGAAGCGGCCGTGGGGAGCAGCGAGCGCAGCTTCTCGGCCACGAGGCGGGGGTTCGAGCCGGCCTGGATGGCGGCGACGCCCTCGATGGCCATCTCCATCCTGGCGCACTCGAGCTCGCCGATCCGCTTGAGGCGGCTGCCGATCGGCAGCCAGATCACGTTGGCGGACATGACGCCCCACAACGTCGCCACGAAGGCGGCGGCGATCAGGTGGCCCAGCTCCTCGGGCTCGGCAAGGTTCTCCAGCACGTGCACCAGGCCCATGACCGTGCCGATGATGCCGATCGTCGGGGCGTAGGCGCCGGCGTCGTTGAAGAACTTCGCGGCCTGCCGGTCCTCCTTGCGCTTGGCGCGGAGCTCGGCCTCCATGATGTCGCGGAGCTCTTCGGGGTCGGTGCCATCGATGGCCATCGTGACGCCCTTGACCAGGAACGGGTCGTCGACGTCGCGGACGCTGTCCTCCAGGGCGAGCAGGCCCTCGCGGCGTGCCCGCTCCGCCAGGGAGACGACCTCGGGCACGAGGTCCTCGGCGGGGGCGACACCGCCGGTGAGCGCCCGCTTGAAGTTCTTCACCGCGTCCTTGGCGTCGGCCATGGTGCCGCCGGCGATGGTCACCATGATCGTGGTGCCGAGGACCAGCAGCATCGGCGGCAGCAGCAGCAGGCTGGTCGGGTTGCCGCCTTCGAGGATGTTCGAGACGACGATGATGACGAACGCCAGGCCGATGCCCAGCGTGGATGCGGCGTCCTTCTTCATGAGTCGCCTCCTCGGTTGCGCTGGCTGCTGGCGCGCCGCCCGGCCGTGGTCGGCACGGCCGTGCTGGGCACGGCGGAGAGGTGGGAGCCGGCTCCGGTGCCGCCGGGGCCGAGCGGGCCGTGCTCGAAGAGCGGTGCCCGGGCAACGATCCGGGCGCGGTAGTCGACCACCTCGGCCAGCACCACGTCGGGGCCCTCGGAGACCACGTACTTGGTGCCGTCGACGAGGGTGACCACCGTGTCGGGGGTGCTGTCGACGCGCTCGATCAGGTCGGCGTTCAGCAGGAACGACGTACCGGAAAGACGGGTCAACGAGATCACGTGCGCACCTCCGTGTGCGGTTGGCCGCACCCCGGGGGCGCGTCGGCGGGAGCGGACCGTCCATGGCCCGGACGATCATCTGATCGGCCGGGCCATGGGTTACCTGAGCGGGTGTGACGATTCCCGCGTCACCGCGGGCGCGGGATCAGCGCTTGATGTTGACCAGCTCCTCCAGGACCTGGTCGCTGGTGGTGATCACCCGCGAGCTGGCCTGGAAGCCGCGCTGGGCGAGGATCAGGTTGGTGAACTCCGCGGAGAGGTCGACGTTCGACATCTCCAGCGCGCCGGCCATCAGCTGGCCGCGCTGCCCCTGGCCGGCGGTGCCGAGCTCGGCCACGCCGGAGTTCGCGGACTCGCGGAACGCGGTGTCGCCGATCTTCTCCAGGCCGGCGGGGTTGTTGAAGTCGGCGATCGCGAGCTGGGCGACGTCGCGCTGCACGCCGTCGGAGAAGACGCCGCGGATCTTGCCGTCGGCCGAGATCGAGTACGACGTCAGCTCGATCGGGTTGCCGCTGGCGTCGACGCCGAGGCCGAGCGCGGTGGTGTCGAGGGTGACGTCGACCAGTGCGGTGGTGTCCACCGCACCGGCGGCGTCGACCGCGTAGCCCTGGACCCGCATGCCGCTGGGGGCCACCAGGACGCCCGACTGGTCGAAGGTGAAGGCGCCGGCGCGGGTGTAGACGTTCTCCTGGCCGTCGCGCAGGACGAAGAAGCCGTCGCCCTGGATCATCAGGTCGGTGGTGCGGCCCGTGGTCTGTGCCGAGCCCTGGTTGAGGTTGAGGGCGGTCGCCGCGAGCTGCACGCCGAGGCCGACCTGGACGGGGTTGGTGCCGCCGCGGTCGGCGTTGCCGGCGGAGGCGGCGGTCAGCATCTGGCTGAGGGTGTCGGAGAAGACGGTGCTGCTGGACTTGAAGCCGGTGGTGTTCGCGTTGGCGATGTTGTTGCCGGTGACGTCGAGCATGGACTGGTTGGTGCGCAGGCCGCTGATGCCGGCGAAGAGGGAACGCAACATGGTGGTGAACCTTTCGTTGGTGCTGGATCAGTGGTGCCGGGTCAGGCGCGGGTGTCGGGGCTGGAGTCGGTGCTGGAGTCGGTCGGGTCGGTGATCGTCGGCGCGTCGCCGACGCTGGTCAGGCTGAAGAGCGAGACCTCGTGGCCGTCCACGCTGAGCACGGGGCCCGACGCGGTGAACGTGGCGCCCTGGACGGTCCCGGTCTGCTCGATGCCGTCGGCGTCGGTCCAGCGGACGGTCTTGCCGATCATGCCGCTGGCCCCGAAGGCGAGGGTCGAGGTCGCCACCAGCGCCGTCTGGTCGGCGACGTTCTGCATCGCCTCCAGCGCGCTGAACTGGGCCGACTGGGCGAGCATCTCGCTGGAGTCGGTCGGGTTGAGCGGGTCCTGGTAGCGGAGCTGGGCGACCATCAGCTCCAGGAACATCTGCTTGTCGTCGCTGGCCGAGGTCGTGCTCGTGGACGTCGTCGGGGCGGCGCCGGTCAGCGCGAAGGGCGAGGTGACGCTCTCGGTTCCGGAAACGGACATGGTCTCTCCTCAGAGGTTCCGGTCCAGGCGCCCGGTCGGGCGGCCCGTCTGGCTGGCGGTGGAGTCGGTGGCGGCGCCCGTGGGGGCGGCGGCCGCGGTGCCGACGGGTGAGCTGCCGGCGGACGCCTGGGCGGTGAGCCGGTCGAGCCAGGTGCGCCCGTCGCCCTGGCGGTGCGAACCGGCCGCCGAGCCGCCCTGACCGGCGCCGCCGTCGGCACCCGCGTCGGTCGCGCCCGACTGCTGGTCGCTGCCCGACCCGGCTCCCTGCCCCGTCCCCTGGCCGGAGGCCTGCTGGCCGGCCGACGGGGCGGTCGCGGGGGCGGCGGTGGCGAGCAGGCCGAAGCCCGCGTGGTCGCCGATCCGGACCCGTGCGTCGGAGGCGCCGGCGAGCTCGATCATGCGCTGCAGCTGGCCCGCGCCCGACTCCAGCGCCCGCTGGACCGCGGCGTTGCCCGGGTCGCCGGCGATGCTGACCCGTACCGAGCCGTCGCGGACCACCAGGTTCACCCGCACCTCGCCGAGGTGCTCGGGCTGCAGCACCATGGTCAGCCGGTGGGTGCCGTTGCCGCCGGTGGAGAGCTTGGTGATCTCGGGGAAGGTACGCCGCAGCGCGGCCTCCGCCGTCGCGTCGGTGCCGGTGTGGGTGCCGACGGGAGCAGCGGCGGCCTCCGGCGCGGCGACGGTCGGCGCACCGGCGCCGGCACTCGTGGCGGCGCTCGTGGTGGGGCTCGTGCTGGGACCGGGCTCCGCGGCGGCGGAGCGGTGCGCGGCCGCGGCCGGCGCCGCCTCGGCGGACCGGCCGGTCGCCCCGTCGGTCTCCTGGCCGGTGCCCCGGTCGGCGGACGCGTCGGAGCCGGCGGCGCCGTGCGCGGCGGCGGAGGGTGCCGCGCCGTGTGCGCCGGTCGTGCCGTCCGCCTCGCCGGCAGCGCTGGGCGCCGCGGTGCCGGCCGTCGTGCCGACGCCCGGCGCCGGCACGGCAGCCGGCGCGATGGCCGCGTCGGTCGGCACGTCCGCGGCGGCGGAAGCCGTCAGAGCGGCCACGTCGGTGGCCGGGCCGGTGGGCACGCCGGCGGGGGCGGTGGAGGCGGTGGAGGCGGTGGCCCCGGCCCCGGTGCCCGCGTCGACCGCGAGCGCACCGGCGGCGGCCGTCCCGGCCGGGGCAGCGACGGCCTCGACCACGACGGGCGCGGCGGGAGCAGCGGCGAAGCCGAGCAGCAGCGCGGCGAAGGACTGGTCGCCCGAGCCCTGCTGGCCCTCGGCGTCACCGCGGTCGGAGCCCTTCGGACTCGCCGACGCGGCCGCGGGGGCGGGCGCGGGCATCGGAAGGAACGGGGTCACGCTCATCAGGACCTCACCATCGCCATCACGCTCTTCACGTAGTTCTGGGTCTCCGCGTACGGCGGCACGCCGTCGTACCGGAGGACCGCGCCGGGGCCGGCGTTGTAGGCGGCCAGGGCGAGGTCGACCCGGCCGAACCGGTCGAGGAGGGTCGACAGCAGGCGTGCGCCGCCGTCGATCGCCTGCGCGGGGTCGAAGGAGTTGGTCACGCCGAGGCCGGCCGCGGTGCCCGGCATCAGCTGCATCAGCCCCTGGGCGCCGGCGGAGCTCACCGCCTTCGGGTTGAAGGCCGACTCCTGGCGGGCCACCGCGGCGATCAGCTCGCCGGGCACTCCGGTGCGCGCCGCCGCGGCGTTGATCAGGCTCGCATAGGGCACCGACCCGTCCACGCGGGCATCCAGGCCGGCCAGCCCGATGGCGTCGACGGCGGTCCGCGCGGCGAGCGCGCTGACCCCGGACGCGCCGCCGGTGGTGGAGTCCGGGAGGATCCGCCGGATCACGTCCGGCGTGGTCGGCACGTCGATGATCCGGACGTCCAGGCCGGTGCGGGGCGCCTCGATCATCTTGCCGTTCCCGATGTAGATCGCGATGTGGTCGACGCCGTCGTTGCGGCTGGAGTTGTCCCACGCGATCAGGTCGCCGGGCCGGGCCTCGGCGAGGCTGGCCACCGGCCGGCCCTCCGCCGCCTGCTGGTAGGAGACGCGGGGCAGGTCGTAGCCGAGGTTCTTGTAGACGAGCTGGACCAGCCCGGAGCAGTCCAGGCCCTTCGACGGGTCGGTGCCGCCCCACACGTAGGGCAGGCCGAGGTACTTGCGCGCCTCGGCGACCACGTCCTCCCCGGTGACGCGGCCGTCGTTGCCGGAGGTGCCGGTGGTCCCGGTCGTGGTGCGGGCGGCGGCGAGCGTCGCGGCGAAGTCCGCGGCGGTCGTCGCCCGGCTCGAGGAGCCGCTCGACGCGGCCGACGTCGCGGTGGTCGCCACGCCCGGCGCGCCGAGCAGGGAGAGCCGGGCGATCCGGCCCTGGATCTCCGCGATCCGTGCGGTGACGGTGTCGATGCTCATCGCGATGCCTCCCGGTGGTCGCCGCTGGCGCGCAGCCACCGCTGCGCCGCGATGTCGTCGGCCTCACGCGCCTCGCGGCGGTCCGCCTCTGCGCGGCGCGCCGCGGCGCGACGGGCGAGCAGGTGCTCGATCGCGGCCAGCCGGGTGCGGTCGGCGGACCAGTGGCTGCGGGCCTCGTCGGTGACCGCGTGCGCGGTCGCCGCCGCGGTGCGGGCCTCGACCACCCGGTCGCCGAGCCCGGCCAGCGCGGTGCGCAGCACCAGCAGCGAGCCGGGGGCGGTCTCGGCGGGCACCCCGGTGCCGGCCAGCCGGTCCTGCAGACCGGTGAACAGCGACGTGGCCACGCCCTCCTCGGCGGCTGCCCGCTGCAGGCCGAGCCGGCTGTCCTGCTCGCGCACCTCCCGGACCCGGCGCACGGCGGCGAGCCCCCGGTCGTCGCGGTGGGTGCTCATGCGACCAGCTCCGCGAGCCGCTGCCACGTCTCCGCGGCCGGGGTGGTGTCGTCCATCCGCTGCTGCAGGAACTCCTCGATCCGCGGCAGCCGGTTCAGTGCGGCGTCGGCGTACGGGTCGGCGCCGCGCACGTAGGCGCCGATCTCCACCAGCTCCTTGACCGATCGGTGGGCCGCTAGCATCCGGCGCAGCGCGCGGGCCGACTCCTGCTGCGGGGCCGTGGTCACCGCCGAGGTGACCCGGGAGATCGACTCCAGCACGTCGATGGCGGGGAAGTGGCCGCTGGTGGCCAGGTCGCGGGAGAGCACCACGTGACCGTCGAGGATCGACCGGGCGGTGTCGCCGATCGGGTCCTGCAGGTCGTCGCCCTCCACCAGCACGGTGTAGAGGCCGGTGATCGAGCCGGTCGCGGAGGTGCCGGCGCGCTCCAGCAGTCGCGGCATCAGGCCGAAGACGCTGGGCGGGTAGCCACGCGTGGCGGGCGGCTCCCCGGCGGAGAGGCCGATCTCGCGCTGCGCCATCGAGACGCGGGTCAGCGAGTCCATCATCAGTACGACGTCCCGGCCGCTGTCCCGGAACCACTCGGCGATCCGGGTGGCGGTGAAGGCGGCGCGCATCCGCTCCACGGCGGGTGCGTCGGAGGTGGCGACGACGACCACCGACCGGGCCAGGCCCTCGGCGCCGAGGTCGCCCTCGATGAACTCGCGCACCTCGCGACCGCGCTCGCCGATCAGCGCGATCACGTTGATCGCCGCGTCCGTGCCGCGCGCGATCATCGAGAGCAGGGAGGACTTGCCGACGCCCGAGCCGGCCATGATCCCGATCCGCTGGCCGCGACCGCAGGGCACCAACGCGTCGAGGGCGCGCACGCCCAGCGCGAGCGGCTGCGCGATCCGGGGCCGCGACAGCGCGTTCGGGGCCTCGTTGTCGACCTCCACCTGGACCGTGCCGTCGCCGGGTGCGCCGAGGGCCGGGCCGCCGTCGACGGGGCGGCCGAGGCCGTCGACGACCCGCCCGCGCAGCGCCTCGCCGACGTGGATCCGCAGGGGGCCGCCGGTGCTGGCCACCGGGTCGCCGATCCGCACGCCGGCGGTGCCGCCGAGCGGCAGGCAGACGCTGGCGCCCGGGCGCAGCGCGACGACCTCGGCGAGCAGCGGGCCGGTCGCGGTGCGCACCTCGAGCAGGTCGCCGACGGCGGCGGCGAGCCCGCGCACCTCCAGGTGCAGGCCGACCAGCTCGGTGACGGTGCCCAGGTGCAGGGGGCGGGCGGCGGCGTGGGCGCGCGCGGCCGCCTCGGGGGTCAGGACGGCCATCAGCGCTCAGCCACCCCGGAAGCCCCATCGGAGGCCACGTCGAGGGCAGCGCGGACGCGCTCCAGCGCACGGTCCAGGCGCAGGTCGACGATGGATCCGTCGCACTCCACGACGGCGTCGCCGCGTCCCAGGGCAGCGTCGCGGCGCACCTCGACGCCGCGCTCGGCCAGCTCGGTGGCCGCGGGGGAGTCGGCCGCCGCGGGGGAGAGTCGCACGGTGGCCAGGGGACGGTCGGGGAGCACGGCCAGCACACGCCGCACCACGTCGGCCCCGCCCTCGAGTCGGACCTGGTGCCCCAGCAGCTCGGCGACCAGCGCGAACGCCAGCTCGGTGCCCTGCTCCTCGAGGCTGCCGGCCAGGTCGGCGAGCAGGCCGCGGACCTCGTCCGCCGCGCGGCCGATCCCGGCGAGCGCCTCGCGGTGCTCGGCCTCGCGGCGCTCGTCCTCGGCGGCGCGCCGCGCGGCCACGACGGCCTCCCGCTCGGCCGCCTCCGCGGCGGCCTCCCGGCGACCCTGCGCCCAGCCCACGGCGTACCCCTGGGCGGTGGCGGCGCTGCGCGCCTGCTCGGCCAGCTCGCCGAGCAGGGACTCGGTCAGCTGGTCGCCGAGCACCGACGAGCCGCCCAGGCGCGTCCAGCCGCCCCGGCGCAGCTCGGGCAGCGGCAGTGACCGGAGCCCCGCACCCGCCGCGGACTCCGCGGGGGCGACCGCCGTCGGACCGGCGGTGTCGGGCCTCGCGGCGCGGAACTCAGACGACGAACTCATCTTCGCCTCCGCGGCGGATCGTGATCTGACCCTGCTCCTCGAGCTGGCGGATGGTGCGGATGACGCCCTGCTGGGCCTCCTCGACCTGGGCCAGGCGGACCGCGCCGAGCATCTCGACCTCCTCGAGCAGGTTCTCGGCGGCGCGCTCCGACAGGTTCGAGGTGATCTTGCTGCGGACGCTCTGGCTGACGCCCTTGATCGCGAGCGCGAGCTCGGCGGTGTCCACCTGCCGCAGCACCTGCTGGACCGAACGGTCCTCCAGGCTGACGATGTCCTCGAACATGAACATCCGGCTCTTGACCTCTTCGGCGAGCGCGGCGTCGAGTCCCTCGAGGCCCTCCACGATCTGGCGCTCGGTGGGCCGGTCGGAGCGGTTGATGATGTCGACCAGCGGGTCGAGACCGCCGACCTGGGAGACCTCCGCGGGGGAGAGCATCGAGGAGAGCTTGCGCTCCAGGATGCTCTCGACGGTCCGGATGATCTCCGGGGAGGTCCGGTCCATCACCGCGATCCGGTGCGCGACCACCGCCTGCTGGTGCGCCGGCAGGCCGCTGAGAAGCAGGGAAGCCTTCTCGGGGGCCATGTGCGCCAGCACCAGCGCGATCACCTGCGGGTGCTCGTCGGCGATGAAGCCGCGCAGCTGGGCGGGGTCTGCCCGGTGCAGGAACTGGAACGGCATCTGGACCGCGGCGGCCTGCAGGCGCTCGAGGACCTCCTTGGCCCGCTCGGGGCCGAGTGACTCCTCCAGCAGCTGCGAGGCGAACCCGAAGCCGCCCTGCACGACGTGGGCGTGCGCGGTGACCAGGTCGTGGAACTCGCCCATCACCGCGACGGTCTCGGCGGCGGTGATCGAGTCCAGGCGGGTGATCTCGGCGGAGATCGCCTCGACCTCCGCGTCGGAGAGGTGGGACAGCACCTGGGAGGCGCGGTCCTTGCCGAGCTGCACCAGGAGCACGGCAGCCTTGCGGATCCCGAGGCCCGAGGTGATCGGTCCGGTGGTGGTCATCAGCGTCATGAGCGCGGCTCCACGAGCCAGCCGCGCAGGAGCGCGGCGACGTCGGCGGGCTGCTTGTCGACCAGGTCGAGCAGCTCGTCGCGGATCCGGTCCTCCTCGGTCTCCTCGGCGACCTCGAGGGCCGCGACCGCCGGGGCGGTCTCGATGGCCCGGGCGGCCTGGTCGGCCTTGATCTGCTCGACCAGGTACTCGGTCGCCTCGGCGCGTGCGGCCGCGCGGCGGCGGGCCTGGAACCAGGCGAGGAGGATCGCCAGGGCGATGAACCCGGCGATGCCGATGTTGCGCAGCATCTCCATCCGCGCGGCCTGGGCGTCCTCGGCCTCGGCCTTGGCCAGCGCATCGGCGGCGGCGTCGGCCGCGGAGCGGTCGAAGGGCACGACGGTGACCTCGACGGTGTCGCCGCGCCGGGGCTTGATCCCGACCGCGGAGGAGATCATCGCCTTGATCGCCTCCGGCTGGATGGCGGCGGCGGCGGTGGCGTCCACGGCGACGCTGATGTTCTGCTGCTGCAGCGCCCCGGCGGCCGACTCGCGGCGCTCGTTGCGGGTGCCGTACGGGTTGTCGAGGGTGAGGCTGCGGTTGGAGTAGGAGCCGTCGCCGGCGGTGGTGTCGGTGCCCATGTCGCCGTCGGCCCCGACCACGCCGCCGGTCTCGTCGACCGCGCCCGGGTCGCCGCTGTAGACCTCGCTCGTCTCCGAGGAGGTCAGCGGCGGGGCGTCGTCAGCGGGCTGCAGGTACTCGTTGGTCTCGGTGACCGCCTTGTCGAAGTCGAGCTGGGCGGTGACCACGGTGCTGGAGTTGCCCGGGCCGACCACGGTGTCCATCAGCGCCTGGATCTTGGCCTGGACGGAGCTCTGGTACTGCTCGACGGCCTTGGCGCGGGTGGAGGCGACGCCGTTCGCGTCGTCGTTGGGGCTGGAGAGCACCTTGCCGCTGGCGTCGGCGACCGTGACCCTCTTCGGGTCCAGGCCGTCGATGCTCGAGGCGACCAGGTTCACGATCGCCTGCACCTGCTCGTCGCCGAGCGTGACGCCGGTCTTGGTGTCGACCAGGACCGAGGCGGTGACCGGGTCCTGGGTGTCGGTGAAGACCTCCTTCTCCGGCATCGCCAGGTGCACCACGGCGGTCTGGATGCCGTCGATCGCCTCGATGGTCTTCGACAGCTCGCCCTCCATGGCGCGCTTGAAGTCGGTCTGCTCCTTGAACTCCGAGGTGGAGAGGCTGGAGTCGTCGAGGATCGAGTAGCCGCCGTCGTTGCTGGCGGGCAGGCCCTTGCCGGACAGTGCGATCCGGGTGGAGTAGACGTCGGCGCGCGGCACCATGACGGTGCTGCCGTTGCCGGTGATCTTGTACGACACGCCCTCGGTCTCGAGCTCGTCGATGACCGCCGACGCGTCGGCGCCGGAGAGGCCCGAGTACAGCGGCGCGTACGTCGGCGCGGCGACCCATCGGAAGACCAGGAACGCGGCGATCAGCAGGGCGCCGCCGCCGACGATCGCGACGGCCTTCTGGCCGGCGGTGAACTCGGTGAAGGTCGCGCGGGCGCGGTCGAGCGTGGAGGTGAGCTTGGTGCGCATCGGTCAGGCCCCCTCAGACCTGCATCCGCATGATCTCGTTGAAGGCCTCGAGCGCCTTGTTGCGCAGGGCCACGGTCAGCTGGGTGGCGACCTGGGCCTCGCTGGCGGCGATCGTGTAGTCGTGGATGTTGTCCAGCTGCCCGGTGGCGGCCTGGACGGCGAGGTGGTCGGCCTTGTCGGTCAGTCCCTCGAGGCGGTCGATGCCGTCGATGACCAGGTCGCCGAACTCGGCGCCGTTGGCGCGGCTCGCGGCGGTCACCCCGGAGGCGCCCGAGACACCCGACACGTCCGTGGGCAGCAGCGTGCTGCCCGACACGGCAGTGGCCAGGTTGCTCGTCGAGCCGCCGACGATGCTGGAGAGCGGCTCCAGGGGCCCGATGCTCACTTCGCCCCGATCTGGAGGGCCGAGGCGTAGGTCTCCTGGGCGTGCTTGGTGGTCTGCACCGACGCCTGGAAGCCGCGCTGGGCCATGATCAGCTCGCTCATCTGGGCCGACATGTCGATGTCGGGGGCGCGGACGTAGCCGTCGGCGTCGGCCAGCGGGCTCGCCGGGTCGTTGACCATCCGGCCGGCGGCGTCGGAGGACTCGAAGCCGGTGACCGCCACGCCGCCGTCGTCGCGGGAGTCGAAGACCACGTAGGTGGCCTGGAACGCGTCCTCGTCGGTGCGGCTGATCGTGTTCGCGTTGGCGATGTTGTTGGCCAGTGCGTCCAGCCAGGTCTGGTGGGCGCCGAGCGAGGTGTTGGCGATCCGCAGGGTGTCGAAGGCGCTCACTGGGCACCTGCCACGGTGGTGAGGATCGTGTGCCGGTCGCTGATCGCGCGACCCATGATCTGGTACTGGTACTGCGTCTGGATCGCGGACAGCGACTCCTTGCGGAGGTCCACGTTGTTGCCGTTCTCGCCGAGCGGCGTCGTGGTCGGCTCGGTGGTCGGGGTGACCTCGCCGCGGAAGCCGCCGCGCTGGATCGCCGCACTGAGGGCGCTCTCGAACTCCACGGCACTGGCCCGGAACCCGGGGGTGTCGACGTTCGCGATGTTGTCGGCGGTCACCTGCTGGCGCAGGGCGAGGCCGTTGATCGCCGTGTGCAGCACCAGGCCGACGGCGTCGGTTGCAGCAAAGGACACGTGTCTTCCCTCTGTGTGGTCCACCCGAGATGGTGGAGGGCGCCGGTCCTTCGGCAGGGGGGCGAGCGATCCGTGCTCGCGTGGGTCATCGGCCGCGGCCTGGTGAACCTGAGCCTGGTGTGACTCCGGCGACAAAGTCAGGACGAACGTCCCGCAGGCGCTGGCCGATCGCTCAGGTCAGGATGATCGAGAGCTGGCCCTGGCCGTACCCGGCGATGTCGACCACCAGGTCCTCGCGTCGGCCCAGCGTCAGGGTGTGCATCCGGACCCACGGCTCCAGGGGCGGACCGGCCGGGTGCACGCCGTGCAGGCGCAGGTGGTCGGCGCCCGGCACGTTGAAGATCGAGGCGATGATGTTGAGCACCTCGCCCAGGTTCTCGGCCAGCGTGTCGTCGAGCTTGCCGGCGTTGACCGCGGCCTGGGTGTCGGCGAGCGGGGTGAGGCCGATCGCCCCACCGGCGTACGCCGAGAAGGCGAGGTCGCACGCGATCACCGCCGAGACGCGGACGGTGTCGTCGACGTACAAGGCGACGGTGGCCGGGGTGTCCGGTCCGGGCGCGAACGGGATGCCGGGGCGCAGCGTGACCTCGCGACCGAGCAGGTCGCCCAGGACGTCGCGCATCTCCTTGGGCTGAGGCAGGTGGACGGGCACAGGGATCCTCCGAGAAAGTGAAGCAGGGACGGTGCGGTCAGATGACCGTGCGCAGCGCCTCGTCGAACGCCTCGGGCGTGAACGGCTTGGCGATCAGGAACGCGGCGCCGGCCGCGGCCGCGCGCTCGCGCATCTCGTCGGAGCCCTCCGAGGTGACGAAGCCGAACGGGACCTGGGAGCCGGCGCCGCGCAGCGAGGTGAGGCAGTCGATGCCGTTCATCTCGGGCATGTTCCAGTCCGAGAGCACCAGGTCGGGCGCCTCGGTGGTGACCATGTCCAGCGCCTGACGGCCGTTCTCGGCCTCGACGATCTCGTGGCCGCCGTGGCCGGCCTGACGCAGGGTCCGGATCACGATCTGACGCATCACGCGGCTGTCGTCGGCGATCAGGATCTTCATGGGTGCTCCTCGGGGTGCTGCTCGGTGCGGGGTGGGGGCGGCCGGTCAGGCCGGGACGTGGACGCTGACGCGGAGCGGGTGCTCGTGCCAGCGGACGTCCAGGCACGCGGCCCGGTTCATCTCGGAGCCGAACGCCGCGCGTCCGGCGGCGACGGTCGGCAGGGACAGCGCGCTGGGCCCGGGCAGGATGCTCTTCAGGCTGCCGCCGACCATGTTCACCAGCTCGCCGACGGCGTCGGCGAGGTCGGCGTCGTCCAGCGGCTCGTCGTCCCCCATCGCCAGCATCCGCCGGGTCAGCGTGCGCGCCAGGTCCAGGCCGAGCTCGACGGTGATGCTGCCCTGCCAGCCGCCGCTGACGGTGACGGTGGTCGACCACGGCTCGTCGGCGTCGAAGCGCGCGCCGGCGGCGACCGGGTGGGGGAGGAGCTCCTCGCCGTCGCCGGCCAGGGAGTGCCAGACCTCCTGGGTGACGGCGAGGACGTCCTCGAGCAGCGGTGCCGGGGCCTCGGTGGTGCTCACACTGCCTCCTGGGTGGTGAGAAGCCCGAGCAGGTCGAGCTTGTCGATGATCGCGTCGGGCGTGAAGGGCTTGATGACGTACTCGTGGGCGCCGGCGGCCAGGGCGCGGACGATCTGGGAGTGCTCGCTCTCGGTGGTGACCATCATCAGCGTCACGTCGCGCCACTCCTCGCGGTCCCGGACCCGGGTGACGAACGTGTAGCCGTCCATCACCGGCATGTTCCAGTCGATCAGGCAGAGGTCGGGCACGAAGCCGGCCTCCATCGCGTCCAGGGCCTCCTGGCCGTCGCCGGCCTCGGCGGTCTCGAACCCGAGCCCGGTGACGATCCGCCGCAGGATGCTCCGCATGGTGCGGGAGTCGTCGATGATCAACGCGCGCATGCCGTACTCATCGTCGGCGCGGACTGACTTCTGAGGCGGCGGGGCGAAAAGCGCCGCGAGCCGGCAGAAACTTCCTGCCGACTCGCGCGTGGTGCCTTGGTTTCGAGGCTCGGCGCCGGGGCGCCTCGCACCTCAACCAGCGGCGGACCGGTGGTTGAGGTGGGAGCGAAGCGATCCGCCTGCGGTGGTCGAGGTGCGAGCGGAGCGAGCCTCGAAACCACCCGACCGTCAGGCCGTGACGTCGAGGTAGACCGGCCCGGCCTTGGTCGCGGTGGCGTCGCTCACCTTGCTCGCCACCTGCCGCTGTGCCTGGTTGTCGGCCAGCAGCGCCGGCAGCGTGGCCATCAGCCTCTGCTGGCGCTCCAGCAGCTCCTTGGCCCGGAAGAGGAACTCGGTCGGCATCGGTCCCAGTCCGGTGGGCTCGACCCATGGCTCGGCGTCCCGCTCGTCGTCAGGGGCGGCCAGCCCGCTGATGATCCCCTCGGCGCGGTCGACGTGGGCCTCGAGGCGCACCAGCGCCTCCTCCCACGACTCCGGCGCGCTCACTGGACCGCCGCCTGGAGGGCGGCCTGACGCCACGTCTCCGCCAGGTGCTGGGCGAGGCCGCGGGCCTCGGTCGCTGCGGTGGCATCACGGTGGACGTTGGCGTCCACCAGCCGGCCCCGAAGGTAGGCGTAGAGAGCGGCCAGCTGCTTGCCGCCGGTCATCGCGTCGGCGTCGAGGCCGACCTCGAGCTCGAGCACGATGTCCTGGGCGTGCAGCAGGTTGCGGCGCGCCTCCTCCCAGTCCGCGGCCTCGGTGGCGGCGAGGCCGCGCTCGATGTCGAGGACCAGCCGGTCCATCAGCATGACCAGGAGCCGCGCCGGCGAGGCGGTGGCGAGGGAGTTGTCGGTGTAGGCGGCGCGGGCGCCGAGGGCACTGCTGTACAAGGTGGTCTCCCTTACTCCGAGGACGAGCTCGTCATCGACGAGATCGTGCTGGTCAGCCAGCTCGACTGGGCGTTGAGGTTGGAGAGCAGCGTCTCCAGGGCGGTGTACTGCTTCTCCAGCGTCGTGCGACGCAGCGCCAGCCGGTCGTCCCACTCGGCGATGCGGTCGTTGAGCCGTTCGATGGTGCTGTTGTGCCCGTTGACCGAGTTCGTGATGTAGCCGTCGTACTTGTCCGAGGCGGCCTCGGCGACGCCCTGCACCCGCGCGGCCAGGCCGTCGGTACCGACGAAGGCGGCCGTGGTGGCGTCGGGGTCGGCCGCGTAGGCCTCCGCGAACTTGTCGGCGTCGAAGGTGTACTTGCCGTAGCGGTCCAGCTCGACGCCGTACTGCGACAACGAGCCGCCGCCGTCGGGCCAGATGGCGGAGACCAGGGCGTAGGAGGCCTGGCGCACGGTCGAGTCGCCGGTGAGCGTGGACGCGCTGGTGCCGCTGCTGCTCGAGCTCACCGCGGTCTTCGTGCCGATCAGGGTCAGCACGTTGTTGACGCTGTCGACGAGGTCCTTGATCGCGTCGCTGCGCGAGCTGGCGTCGCGGGCGAGCGTGACGGTCGCGTCGGTCGTCGTCTCCGCCGTGGCGGTGAGGGTGACGCCGTCGACGACGTTGGCGTAGGTGTTGGAGGATCCCGTGACGGTCACGCCGTTGACGGTGATCCGGCCGTCGACCCCGGCCACGCCGCCGGTCGCGGTGTCCCGCGAGGAGATCGTGTGCGTCCCGTCGGAGATCGAGAAGTTCGAGGCGTCGCCGGTGGCGGTGGAGCGGATCTGCAGCACGCCGCCGGCCGAGCCGTCGTTGATCACCACGGCCTGGAGGCCGGTGGTCGAGCTCGAGGCGTTGATCTGCGCGGCGAGCTCGGCGTAGCTCGGGTCGGCGTCGGTGGTGTAGGAGACCGAGCTGCCGTCCGCGAGGGTCAGCGAGTACGTCGAGCCCGCGGTGAGGGCGCTGGTCACGGTGGCCCGCGACGTGGTGGCCAGGGTGTCGACGGAGACGGTGAGGCTGCCCGGGAGGGCGCTGCCGGTCGCGGTCGCGGTGACCGCGGTGCTCGACGAGGTGGCGGTCAGGCTGCCCCAGGTGCCGCCGGAGGTGGAGGCGGTCGCCAGCGCCGCGGCCTTCTCGGCCAGCGTGGCCAGCGCGCTGTTGACCTGCTGCAGGGCGGTCACCTTGGAGGTCTCGGTGGTGACCTGGTACTTCAGCTTGGTCTGCTGGCGCGCCTCCAGCGACATCAGCTGGTCGATCAGGCTGGCGGTGTCCAGTCCGCTGACCAGTCCGCTGATGCTCGAGGTCGAGGCCATCGCACGTCTCCCTGGGGTTCGTCGTCGAGTGGTTCATCGGCCGGATGGGCGGCTGCTTGAGCGGCTGGCCGAACGGGTTGTCGGCCGGGTTGTCGGCCGGGTCGTCCGCCGGAGTGACGCCGGGCGGAACGACGCGTGCCGGTGGGCCTGCTCAGAGGCCCACCGGCACGCGAGGTGGTTCAGGTGCTGGGATCAGCCGCGGAGCAGCTGGAGCACGTTCTGCGAGGTCGAGTTGGCCTGGGCCAGCATCGCGGTGCCGGCCTGGGACAGCACGTTGGCGCGGGTGAAGGCGGCCATCTCGGCGGCCATGTCGGTGTCGCGGATGCGCGACTCCGAGGCCGAGAGGTTCTCGATCGCGGTGTTGACGTTGTTCACGGTGTGCTCGAACCGGTTCTGGATCGCACCGAGCTCGGCCCGCTGGGTCGAGACGTTGGTGATCGCGGTCTGGATCCCGTTGCTGTTGGCGATGCTGACGGCCACGCCGGCGATGCTGTCGCCGGCGACGAACGTCCCCGCGGTGGCGGTGGTCGTGAACGCCGCGGCGGCCGTGGTCGAGATGGAGATGGTGTCGCCGGAGTCGAAGCCGACCTGGAAGGCCTTCGCGGAGCCGTCGAAGATCTGGTTGCCGTTGAACTTGGTGTTGTCCTCGATGCGGACGATCTCGTTGGCCAGCTGGAGGAACTCAGCCGACAGGGCGGACCGGGAGTCGGCGGACTGGGTGCCGTTGTTGTACTGCACGGCGAGGTCGTTCATGCGCTGGAGCA
>NZ_STGK01000012.1 GCF_004919105.1 Nocardioides sp. GY 10113 | reverse complement strand
CTCGGGGGTGACCACGTCCATGATCACACCGCCCTTGAGCATCTCGGCCATGCCCCGCTTCACGCGGGTCGTCGCTACCTGCTCCTGCTGCTCGCTCATACGACGAGTCTAGGTCGCGGCGGACGTCACTCCCCCGCGGGTCCAGGCCGGTGCCCGGCGTCCGCGGCGTCGAGCGCCACGGCCTGCCGGTAGACCTTCAGGATCCGGAAGCCGACCGTGTAGGTGTTCGCGAGCGCGAGCGCCCAGAGCGTCACGTAGATGAGCACCGGCGCGTCGAAGATGCCCGCCAGACCGGTCATCACCAGGATCGAGACGAGCCGGTCGGCCCGCTCGGCGATGCCGCCCTTGGCATCCATCCCCAGCGACTCCGCACGGGCGCGGGCGTAAGAGGTGACCGAGCCCATCACCAGGCAGTACAGCGTGAGGCACAGGTACAGGTAGGAGTCGCCCTGGTCGGGGCCGGTCCCGGCGAAGTAGAGCGCCAGGCCGCCGAAGACCGCACCGTCGCCGATCCGGTCCAACGTGGAGTCCCAGAAGGCGCCGAAGCGGGACTTGCGCCCGAGCTCGCGCGCCATCTTGCCGTCGATCAGGTCACTGAACACGAAGGCGGTGATGAACAGGACGCCGGCGAGCAGCATGCCCTGCGGGAAGAAGATCAGCGCACCGGCGACCACGCCGAGGGTGCCGACCAGGGTCACCGCGTCGGGGCTGATCCCCAGCGCGATGAACAGGCGCACGACGGGCATGAAGACAACGCCCGACCAGAAGTCCTTGAATCGCTCCAACATCGCGAGCACCCTAGCCGGCGCCGCGCCGCCCGGAGGAGCCAGCCCCGGGCGGGCCGGGGTCGGGCCGGGGTCGGGCCGGGGTCGGGCCACGGTCGGGCCACGGTCGGGCCGGGTCAGCCCCAGGCCTCGGCCAGCAGGTCGCGGGTCTCCTCCAGCAGCTGCGGCAGCACCTTGGTGCCGCCGACCACCGTCATGAAGTTGGCGTCGCCGGACCAGCGCGGCACGACGTGCTGGTGCAGGTGTGCCGAGAGCGACCCGCCCGCCGGTCCCCCCAGGTTGAGCCCGACGTTGAAGGCGTGCGGCTGGGAGACCCGGCGGATCGTCGCGATCGCCCGTTGGGTCAGCTCCGCGACCTCGACGGTCTCGTCCTTGTCCAGGTCGGTGTAGTCGCCGACGTGGCGGTAGGGCAGCACCATCAGGTGGCCGGGGTTGTACGGGTACAGGTTGAGCACGACGTACGACGTCTCCCCCCGTACGACGACCAGGCTGTCGTCGCTGGAGTGCGCCGGGTCCCGGGTGATCCGGCAGAAGGGGCACGCGGGCTTGGGCAGGCCGTCAGGGCCGAGGTCGTCCTCCTCCTCGCCGCGCACGTAGGCCATCCGGTGCGGGGTCCACAGCCGCTCCAGACCGTCGCCGCCGCCCGATGCCTCGCCGGGGCCGCCACTCACCTCGCGCCACCGCCGAGCGGCTTCACGAGCTCGGAGACGGGGATCGCGTCGAGGTCGATGCCGCGGCTCGAGGCCAGCGTCGTGAGCTGGGAGTAGAAGGACTCCGCCAGGATCGCGGCGAAGGCGTCGGTCGCGGGTCGCCGCTCGTCGCGGGCCAGCCAGCGACGTACCGAGGCGAAGACGCCGCTGACCATGCCGAACACCCACGGGTCCAGCGCCGCGCGGTCGTCCGGCCCGAGGTAGGCGCCGGCAGCGGCGACCACGTGCTCCATCACGGCCTCGATGCCGCTGGCGAGGTTCTCGATCGCGACGTTCATCGGGCTGGGGCCGCCGCCGGAGAGGTCTCGGCCGGCGAACCAGATCAGGCTGGGGTGCGCGACGGACCAGTGCACGAACGCACCGACCACGCGCTCGGTCATCTGCTTCGGCGTGGTGTCGATGGCGAGCGCCGGCACGAGCTCCTCGCCGATCCGGGCGAAGACCGCCTTCTGGACGGCGCGGTCCAGGTCGGCTCGGTCGTCGAAGTGCCGGTAGACCACGGTCCGCGCCATGCCCGCCGCCTCCGCGACGGCCTGGAGCTGGACCTCCTCGCCGGGTCGGTGGCTCTCGAGCGCGCCGATCGCCGCGTCGATGATGGCTCGCCGGCGAGCGCGGTTGTGCTCGTCCCAGCGTGCCTGGCGACCGTCAGGTTTGCCCGTCATACCTCGTCCGTCCCGTCGACCCGCTTGTGGTCCCCCCGCGCGGGGCAGCGTAGCGGGTCCCCGTCGGGCTCAGGGTTGGTGGAACCAGGTCACGAGATCCGACTCCACGCCGGGGCAGGTGAGGTTCCGGTCACGGCGGTCCTCCACCCACTGCCCCAGCACGGCGTCGCCGCCCTGGATCGACCAGTCCGCGCCGCACCGGGAGAGCGCCTCCGCGGCGGAGGTCTGCCCGGCGGCGCGCCACTCCGGCACCCCGAGGCTCAGGTCGCCGACCACGCCCTGCCACAGGGACGGCGTGGAGTAGACGCCGATCTCGTAGCCGGCATCGGCGTACCCGCGGGCCAGCCCCTCGACCACCGCGGCGTTCGCGATCGGATCGGCGCTCCAGGGGAAGTCGGGCACGGGCTCGACGTCGATCCACACGATCGGGGTCTGCAGCCCGGCCGCCCCCATCGAGCCGACGTTGAACCGCGCCTGCTGGTAGCCGACGTTCTTCAGCCGGCCGATCTTCGTGGCGGCCGGGAACGGCCCCTGGTCGCCGTAGGCGTCGACCGTGGCAGCATCGGGATAGCTCGCCACGGCGTACGCCGCCACCAGCAGCCGGTGGTCGAGGACCCAGTCGACCTGGTCGGCCAGGCACGGATTGGGCGTGAACCCCGGACCGTTGGTGAGGCCGACGATCACGAACTCGGCATCCGGCAGCGGCATCGGCATGCCCTGGCTGCGCTTCTCCGGGATCCCCATGCCCCGCGGGCACTGCGGCCAGCTGATGTCGGAGCCGATGACCACCTCGCTGCCCACGCGAGCGTCGGCGTCCGACTTCTTGCCGGACGGGCCGCGCTGTCCGCCGGTGCCGCTGACGACGCCGTCCTCGCCCTGCGCCAGCTGCTCCGCAAGGTCGGCGAGCTCGCCGGCGTCGCTGTCGAGGCCGGCGCCGCCCGAGCCGTCGGCGGACGTGCCGGCCGCACCCCCGGAGCCCGAGCCCCTGCCGGATCCCGGGTCATCGGCCGAGGCGCCGCCTCCCCCACCCGCAGCGCAGCCCGCCGCCACCAGGACGGTGGCGGCCAGGGCCGCGGCGACGCGGAGCGGGGCCGAGCGTGGCCGGAGGCGGGAGCGGAGCACGGCCGGAAACTATCGCGTCAGACCTGCTCGCGGGAGGCGACCGCGGCGACCACGCGCTCGATCGCCTCCGCGATCGGCACGCCGTTGTCCTGGCGACCGTCGCGGTAGCGGAAGCTGACCGCGCCCGCCTCGACGTCGTCGTCGCCGGCGATGACCATGAACGGCACCTTCTGCAGCTGCGCGTTGCGGATCTTCTTCTGCATCCGGTCGTCGGAGTGGTCGATCTCCACCCGGATCCCCCGCTTGCGCAGCTGGGTGGCGACCTCGTCGAGGTAGTCCATGTGCCGCTCCGCGATCGGGATGCCCTGCACCTGGACCGGGGCCAGCCACGGAGGGAAGGCGCCCGCGTAGTGCTCGACCAGCACGCCGAGGAACCGCTCGATGGAGCCGAACTTCGCCGAGTGGATCATCACCGGCTGCTGCTTCTCGCCGCCGGCGGCGGTGTACTCCAGGCCGAACCGTGCCGGCTGGTTGAAGTCGTACTGGACGGTGCCCATCTGCCAGGTGCGGCCGATCGCGTCCTTGGCCTGCACCGAGATCTTCGGGCCGTAGAACGCGGCGCCGCCCGGGTCGGGGACGAGGTCGAGGCCGGACTCGGTCGCGACCTGCTCGAGGATCGCGGTGGCGGTCGCCCAGTCCTCGTCGGATCCGATGAACTTGTCCTTCTTCGAGTCGTCGCGGGTCGACAGCTCGAGGTAGAAGTCGTTCAGGCCGAAGTCGCGGAGCACGCTGAGCATGAAGTTCAGCAGGTGCTTGACCTCGGCGGGCGCCTGCTCCGGGGTGCAGTAGGAGTGCGAGTCGTCCTGGGCGAAACCACGCACCCGGGTCAGGCCGTGGATGACGCCGGACTTCTCGTACCGGTAGACGCTGCCGAACTCGAACAGCCGCAGCGGCAGCTCGCGGTAGGAGCGACCGCGGCTGCTGAAGATCAGGTTGTGCATCGGGCAGTTCATCGCCTTCAGCTGGTAGTTCGCGCCCTCGAACTCCATCGGCGGGAACATGGTGTCCGCGTAGTGCGGCAGGTGGCCGGAGGTGTGGAACAGGCCGTCCTTGGAGATGTGCGGGGTGCCGACGTAGGAGAAGCCCTCCTCGATGTGGCGCTGGCGGACGTAGTCCTCCATCTCCCGCTTGAGCACGCCGCCCTTGGGGTGGAAGACGGGCAGGCCGGAGCCGATCTCGTCGGGGAAGCTGAACAGGTCCAGCTCGCGGCCGAGCTTGCGGTGGTCGCGGCGCTCGGCCTCCTCGAGCCGGTGCAGGTGCTCGTCGAGCTCCTCCTTGCTCGGCCAGGCGGTGCCGTAGATCCGCTGCAGCTGCTTGTTCTTCTCGTCGCCGCGCCAGTACGCCGCGGCGCTGCGCATCAGCTTGAACGCGGGGATCCGCTTGGTGGTCGGCAGGTGCGGACCGCGGCACAGGTCCTTCCAGGCGACCTCGCCCTTGCGGTTGATGTTGTCGTAGATGGTCAGCTCGCCGCCGCCCACCTCGACGCTGGCGCCCTCGGCGGCCTCCTCGCCGCCGTCGCCGCCGCCCTTGAGGCCGATCAGCTCGATCTTGTACGGCTCGTCGGCGAGCTCGACCAGCGCGTCCGCGTCGGTGGTCACGCGACGGGAGAAGCGCTGGTTCTCCTTGATGATCTTGCGCATCGCCGACTCGAGCTTGACCAGGTCCTCGGGGACGAACGGAGTCTCGACGTCGAAGTCGTAGTAGAAGCCGTTCTCGACGGGCGGGCCGATGCCGAGCTTGGCCTCGGGGAAGACCTGCTGCACGGCCTGCGCCAGCACGTGCGCGGTCGAGTGGCGCAGGATGTCGAGGCCGTCGGCGCTGCCGATCTCCACCGACTCGACGTCGTCGCCGTCGACCAGCTCGTAGGAGAGGTCCTTCAGCTCGCCGCCGACGCGCGCCGCGATCACGTCGGGGTGGTCGGCGAACAGCTCCCAGGCCTTGGTGCCCGTAGTGGTCACCCGTTCCTCACGCTCACCGGCGTGAATCCTGGCGACCTTGATCTCGGACACTGCGCTGCCTCCTGGGCTGGCTGATGGGACGGGCCGATGGAGCTGGCCGGACGACGCCCGGATCCGAGCGTCACTCGATGGTATCGACAGGGCCGCCGGGACGCCCGATCGATATCCCCCAGCCCGTGGTCGAGGCGCGAGCGGAGCCCGCCCCGCCCCCAGCTCGAGCCCGCCTCGCCCCACGCCATGCCACCCGGCCGGATCGGGCCTACCCTGGACGGGTGACCGACTGGGGAGCGGTGTACGCGGCCAACGCGACGGCGCTCGAGCACAGCGCACCGGGGTGGGACGAGGACGTCCTCGCCACCCGGGTGCCGGCCAGCCCGGAATGGACCGTGCTCGACGTGCTGCGCCACCTGGCCGCGAGCGGCACCGACGCGGCCAACGGGCAGATGGCCGATGCCGGCTCCCCCGCGTGGACCGCCCGCCACCTCGCGTCCCGGGCCGACCGGAGCGTCGCCGAGCTGCTCGAGGAGATCGCCGGCAACGTGGGCCCGCTCGCCGACCAGGCCGAGGACACCCCCACCCCCGCCATGGTCTGGGACATCGCGGTGCACCACGCCGACCTGCACGAGGCGCTCGGGCTCGGCCGGTTGCCCGAGCGGATGTGGCTACCGATCGTGCGCGCGGCCGCGCCCCGGTTCCTCGCGGAGCAGCCGGTCACGATCCGCTCCGGCGACACGTCGTACGGCGCTGGCGGGCCGGAGCTGGCCATCGAGCCGTACGAGCTGTTCCGGGTGCTCTTCTCCCGCCGATCGGTCGGCCAGATCGCTGCGTGGGCCGGGGACGCACTCGACCCGGCGACGCTGGGCGTCTTCGGACCGCGGGAGGACGACCAGCCGGTGCCGGACGCCTGAGCCCGCGTGTGGATCCGCGGCATCAGGCCCAGATCGCGGCGCTGACGCCGCCGCCGAGGTCCTCGGGCGGGTCGGGGTGGCAGGTCGCCCGGCCGTCGGCGTACCGCTGGGCGGTCCAGGCGACGATCGCCGCATCGAGTACGTCGTCGACGCCGGCCATCGCGCCGGCCGTGCCGAGCTCGGCCGGCACCGTCAGACCCACCGCGGCCAGGATCGCCCGCCGCTCCTCTCCCCCGGCCCAGGTCGACTTCGGGTGCCGCAGCGGCGCGCCGGCCGCGGTGGCGAAGCCGAGCTCGGGGTGGACCTCCAGCACGGTGCGACCGGCACTCGGAAGCCACCGGTCGACGTCGAGGATCTTGTGCCGCAGGGCGAAGGCCTGCTGGCTGATCCCCTTGCCCGTGGCGGCCACGTTGAGCGCCGTCGCCTCGGCGTGCGTGGGTGCCTCCAGCGCCGCCCTCACCGGGGTGGCGAAGACCGAGGACGCGCGGGCGCCGACCAGGCGGCGTACCACCTGGTCGGCGACCCGCGGACCCGACGACGAGAGCCCGATCGGGATGTCGATCCCCACCACCGACACCCGGCCCTCGTCATCGGCCGCCGCGACCACGTCGGCGATCGTCGCGCCGAAGTAGCCGCGGAGGTCGCCGCTGATCCCGACCCACCCGCGCCGGCAGGCGTCGACCCCGAGGACCCGCACCCGACGCCTCCCTGCCTCGGTCCGACTCAGCCCAGCCGCTCGATGATGGTCACGTTGGCCTGGCCGCCGCCCTCGCACATCGTCTGCAGGCCGAAGCGGCCGCCGGTGCGCTCGAGCTCGTTGAGCAGCGTGGTCATCAGCCGGGTGCCGGTGGCGCCGATCGGGTGGCCGAGCGCGATGCCGCCGCCGTTGACGTTGACCTTCTCGTGCGGGGCGCCGGTCTCCTTCATCCACGCCAGCACCACCGAGGCGAACGCCTCGTTGCACTCGAAGAGGTCGATGTCCTCGATGCTCATCCCGGTCTTGGCCAGGGCGTGCTTGGTCGCCTCGATCGGGCCGGTCAGCATCCACACCGGGTCGTCGCCGCGCACCGAGAGGTGGTGGATCCGGGCCCGCGGGGTGAGGCCGTGGTCGGCGACGGCCTGCTCGGAGGCGATCAGCATCGCGGAGGCTCCGTCGCAGATCTGCGAGGCGACCGCGGCGGTGATCCGGCCGCCAGGAGCCAGCGGCTCGAGGCCGGCCATCTTCTCCAGCGACGTCTCGCGCGGGCACTGGTCGACCTCGAACGTCGAGCCGTCGGCCAGCGTGAACGGCACGATCTCCTCGGCGAAGCGACCCTCGGCGATCGCCGTCCGGGCGCGTTCGTGGGAGGCCAGCGCGAACGCCTCCATCTGCTCCCGGGAGAGGTCCCACTTGCCGGCGATCATCTCGGCCGAGCGGAACTGGCTGACCTCCTGGTCGCCGTACCGCTTGAGCCAGCCGGGCGACTCCGCGAAGGGCGTGGTGAAGCCGTACTGCTGGCCGACGATCATCGCCGCGGAGATCGGGATCGCGCTCATGTTCTGCACGCCGCCGGCGATCACCAGGTCCTGGGTGCCCGAGAGCACGCCCTGAGCGGCGAAGTGCACCGCCTGCTGGGAGGAGCCGCACTGCCGGTCGATGGTGACGCCCGGGACGTGGTCGGGCAGGCCCGCGACCAGCCACGCGGTGCGCGCGACGTCGCCGGCCTGGGAGCCGATCGTGTCGCAGCAGCCGAGGATCACGTCGTCCACGGCGCCGGGGTCGACCCCGGTCCGCTCGACGAGCGCGCTCAGGGTGTGGGCGGCGAGGTCGGCGGAGTGCACCTCGGCCAGTGCTCCCCCGCGCTTGCCGACCGCGGTCCGGGCGGCGTCGACGATGTAGGCCTCAGGCATTCTCAATCCTTTCCGAAAGGTGGTCTCGGGGCTCGCTTCGCTCGCACCTCGACCACCGGGAGTCATGGCTTGGCGATCCCGTCGAGCAGGATCCGGACGTACTGGTCGGCGATGTCGGTGTGGGTCAGGCCGCGGCCGGGCTGGTACCAGCGGACGGCGACCCACACCGTGTCCCGGATGAACCGGTAGGTGAGCGTGGCGTCGAGGTCCTCGCGCAGCACCCCGGTGCGCAGGCCCTCCTCGATCAGGGTCATCCAGACCTGGCGGGACTGGGCGTTGCGGTCCGCGAGGTAGGCGAAGCGCGGGAAGGTGCCGAGGTGGTCGGCGTCGTTCTGGTAGATCGCCACCTCGTCGTGGTGGTTCTCGATCGCCTCGAAGGAGACCCGCACCGCCCGCTCGAGCTTCGCGCGGGGGTCGTCCCCGCTGGCCAGGATCTCGTCGTACTGGCCGAAGAGCTGCTCCTGGAAGGTGGAGAGGATCTCGTCGACCATCGACTCCTTGGAGTCGAAGTGGTGGTAGAGGCTGCCGGACAGGATCCCGGCGGCGTCGGCGATGTCGCGCACGGTGGTGTTGCGGAAGCCCTTCTCCGCGAACAGCCCGGCGGCGACCCGGAGCAGCTCGGCCCGGCGGGCCGACGCGCTCGGCCTCGGGGACTGGGTGCTCGTCTCAGGCATGCTGGCTGCTCACGGAGACCACCTCGCCGGTCATGTACGACGCGTAGTCGCTGGCCAGGAAGACCATCACGTTGGCGACCTCCCAGGGCGCCGCGGCCCGCCCGAACGCCTCGCGCTGCTTCAGCTCGACGAGGAGCTCGGCCGAGGTCACCTTCTCCAGGAAGGGGTGCATCGCCAGGCTCGGCGAGACGGCGTTGACGCGGATGCCGTGCTGCGCGAGGTCGGAGGCCGAGCAGCGGGTCAGCGCCATCACGCCGGCCTTCGCGGCAGCGTAGTGGGCCTGGCCCTCCTGGGCGCGCCAGCCGATCACGGAGG
The DNA here is from genome assembly GCF_004919105.1 of Nocardioides sp. GY 10113. Lineage (GTDB taxonomy): Bacteria > Actinomycetota > Actinomycetes > Propionibacteriales > Nocardioidaceae > Nocardioides. The sequence goes on along the minus strand of NZ_STGK01000012.1, from coordinate 138,878 downwards.
CGTTGTTGACGATCACCCCGCGCTTGCCGGCGGCGACCATCCGGCGGCCGGCGGCGCGGACGCAGCGCATCGTGCCGGTCAGGGTGATGTCGAGGACCCGGCCCCACTCCTCGTCGGTCATCTCCAGGATGTCGGCGGTGCCGCCGAGGCCGGCGTTGTTGATCATGATGTCGACGCCGCCGAACTCCTCGGCGGCGTCCAGCAGCGCGGCGACCTGGTCCTCGTCGGTCACGTCGCAGACGAGCTGGCGCACGCGGTGGCCGCCGAACTCCTCGGCCAGCGCCTTCTCGGCCTCGGCGAGCCGGCGGGCGTGGGTGTCGCTGAAGACGACGGCCTTCGCGCCCTCCTCCAGCGCCCGCCGTACGACGGAGGCGCCGATGCCGGCGCCGGCGGCGGCCGTCACGACGACCACCTTGCCGGCCAGCAGGTCGTGGCCGGGCACGTAGTCGGGCATCGGCTGCTCGATCTTGCTCGTGGTCATCAGGCTCCCTTGATCTCTCGGGGAAGGCCGAGCACGCGCTCGGCGAGGATGTTCTTCTGGATCTCGTCGCTACCGCCGTAGATGGTGTCGGCGCGGGAGAAGAGGAAGAGGCGCTGGTGCGCGTCGAGGTCGTAGTGCTCCTGGCTCAGCCCGCGCCCGGCGCGGGTGAGCAGGCCGTCGGCGCCGGCGACGTCCATCGCCACCTCGCCGAGCCGGCGGTGCCACTGCGCCCAGGCGAGCTTGAAGATCGAGCCCGCGCCGCCACCGGCGGCGGAGTCCTGGCCACCCTCGACCAGCGCCAGTGCGCGCAGCGCGAAGCTGCGGATCGCGGACAGCTCGACCTTGAGCCCGGCCAGCCGGTCACGGACCACGGGGTCGTCGATGCTGCCGTTGGCCTTCGCCCGGGTCACCACGTCGTCCAGCTCGCGGGCGAAGCCGACGGTCTGGCCGAGGGTCGAGACGCCCCGCTCGAAGCCGAGCAGGCCCATCGCCACGCCCCAGCCGGCGCCGGGCTCGCCGACCACCAGGTCGGCGTCGGTGCGGGCACCGGAGAAGAACACCTCGTTGAACTCCGAGCCGCTGGTCAGCTGCTCGATCGGGCGGATCTCCACGCCGTCCTGGCGCAGCGGCACCAGCAGGAAGGAGAGTCCGCGGTGGCGCTGGGATCCCGGCTCGCTGCGGGCGACCACGAAGCACCAGTCGGCGACGTGGGCCATCGAGGTCCACACCTTCTGCCCGTCGACCACCCAGTGGTCGCCGTCGAGCCGCGCCCTGGTCTGCACGCCGGCCAGGTCGGAGCCGGCCCCGGGCTCGGAGTACCCCTGGGCCCACAGCTCGGTCACGTCGACGATCCGCGGCAGGAAGCGCTGGCGCTGCTGCTCGGTGCCGAAGGCGATCAGGGTCGGCCCGAGGAGCTGCTCGCCGAGGTGGTTCACGCCCGCCGGCGCGTTCGACCGGGCGTACTCCTCGTGGAAGATCACCTGCTGCCACAGCGACAGGCCCCGGCCACCGTGCTCGGTCGGCCAGCCCACGGCCGTCCAGCCGTGAGCGGCCAGGTGCCGGTTCCAGGCGAGGCGCTCGTCGTGCGCCTCGTGCTCACGCCCCGGGCCGCCGAGTCCCTTGAGGGCTCCCCACTCACCCGCGAGGTGGTCGGCGAGCCACTGCCTGATCTCGGCGCGGAATGCGCGGTCGTCCGCACTCTCGGTCAAGTCCACGGTGCTACCCTACCAAGCAAATGCTTGGTAGGCAGATGCCGGAGGAGAGTGGATGACCGAGACGAGACCCGCGGGGCCGGGCGCGACGGCGCTCCCGGAGACGATCCCGGCCGCGCTGCGCGCAGCGGCCGCGACCTACGCGGACCATCCCGCCTACGTGGACGGTGAGCGCACCGTCTCGTTCAGCGGGATGCTCGACCAGGTGCGCGGCGTCGCCCGGGGCTACGTCGCCGCGGGGCTCCAGCCGGGCGACCGGGTCTGCCTCTGGGCGCCGAACAGCATCGACTGGGTGGTCGCCGCACTCGCGGTCACCTACGCCGGCGGCACCCTGGTGCCGCTCAACTCCCGCTACACCGGCCACGAGGCCGCCGACATCGTCGACCGCTCCGGCGCCCGGCTCGTGGTGGTCGCCGACGGCTTCCTCGCCCGGCACCAGATCGCCGAGCTGCGCGCCGCCTCCGACCTGCCCGCCGTCGCCGAGATCCTCGACCTCGCCGAGCTGGACACCCTGGTCCTGCGCGGCCAGGCGGTCGAGGAGGCCGCGATCGAGGCCCGCGCCGACGCCGTCACCGGCGACGACATCGCCGACATCCTCTTCACCTCCGGCACCACCGGCCGACCCAAGGGCGCGATGACCGCGCACCGGCAGACGGTCGGCGTGGCCCGGACCTGGGGCGAGCTGGGCGGCGTCACCGCGGCGGACCGCTACCTGGTGATCAGCCCCTTCTTCCACTCCTTCGGCTACAAGGTCGGCATCGTCACCGGCCTGACCACCGGCGCCACGCTCTACCCGGTGGCCACCTTCGACCTCGACCGCACGCTGGCCCTGATCGAGTCCGAGCGGATCTCGGTGATCCCGGGGGCGCCGACGATCTACCAGTCCCTGCTCACCGCGCCGCACCGCGGCGAGCACGACCTCTCGTCGCTGCGGCTGGCGGTCACGGGCGCAGCCGTCGTACCGGTGGTGCTGATCGAGCGGATGCGCGCCGCCGCCCCCGAGGGCCTGGGGATCGACCAGGTGGTGACCGCGTTCGGGATGACCGAGGCCGTCGTGGTGACGATGGCCCGCGACGGCGACGACGCCGAGCTGGTCGCCACCACCTGCGGCCGCGCCGTGCCGGGCATGGAGACCCGGATCGACGCGCCCGACGAGACCGGCGCCGGCGAGCTGCTGGTCCGCGGCGACTTCGTGATGCTCGGCTACCTGGACGACCCCGAGGCCACCGCCGCCGCGATCGACGCCGACGGCTGGCTGCACACCGGCGACGTCGGCACGCTCGACGGGGCCGGCAACCTGCGGATCACCGACCGGCTCAAGGACATGTACATCTGCGGCGGGTTCAACGTCTATCCCGCCGAGGTGGAGCAGGCCCTGCTGCGCCTCGACGGCGTCGACGACGTCGCCGTGGTCGGGGTTCCCGACGAACGCATGGGCGAGGTCGGCAAGGCGTACGTCGTCGGCTCGGCCACGCCCGAGGCGGTGATCGCGTTCGCGAAGGACCGGCTGGCCAACTTCAAGGTGCCGCGCAGCGTGGCGAAGGTCGACGCCCTCCCCCGCAACCTCGGGGGCAAGGTGCTCAAGAACGAGCTGAGGACCGGTGGTTGAGGTGCGAGCGAAGCGAGCCTCGACACCACCTCAGAAGGAGATGCAATGGATCTGACGCTGTCCCCGGCCGAGCTGGCCTTCAAGGCCGAGGCGCGGGCCTGGCTGGCCGCCAACGTGCCGGCCGAGCCGCTGCCCTCGATGGACACCCCCGAGGGCTGGGCGCTGCACCAGGAATGGGAGGCCCGGCTGGCCGCCGACCGGTGGTCGGTCGTCTCCTGGCCGCGGGAGTACCACGGCCGCGAGGCCTCCCTGGTGGAGTGGGTGATCTTCGAGGAGGAGTACTACCGCGCCGGAGCCCCGGGGCGGGTCTCCCAGAACGGGATCTTCCTGCTCGCCCCGATCCTCTTCGAGCACGGCACCCCCGAGCAGCAGGACCGCTTCCTGCCCACGATGGCGACCGGCGAGCGGATCTGGGCGCAGTGCTGGTCCGAGCCGGAGGCCGGCTCCGACCTGGCCTCCCTCAAGTCGACCGCGCGCCGCGACGACCAGCGCGGCGGCTGGGTCCTGAACGGGCAGAAGACCTGGTCCTCGCGGGCCGCGCTGGCCCACTGGGGCTTCGGCCTGTTCCGCTCCGACCCGCAGGCCGAGCGACACCGGGGGCTGACCTACTTCCTGTTCCCGCTCGACGCCGAGGGGATCACGGTCCGCCCGATCGCCCAGCTGGACGGCGAGGCCGGCTTCGCGGAGGTCTTCTTCGACGAGGTCTTCGTGCCCGACGCCGACGTGCTCGGCGCCCCGGGGGACGGCTGGCGGGTCGCGATGAGCACCGCCGGCAACGAGCGCGGCCTGTCGCTGCGCTCCCCCGGCCGGTTCACCGCCGCCGCCGACCGCCTGCTCGACCTGTACGCCGACCACGCCGACGAGCCGGGCGCGGCCCGTCTCGCGGACCGCGTGACGGACGCCTGGATCAAGGCCGAGGCCTACCGCCTCTACACCTGGGGCACCGTGACCACGTTGGCCGACGGCGGCGACATCGGCGCCGCCGGGTCGGTCAACAAGGTCTGGTGGAGCGAGCTGGACGTCGCCCTGCACGAGACCGCGCTGGACCTGCTCGGCCCGGAGGCCGAGGTGGCGTCCCGCTGGCTCGACGGTTACACCTTCTCGCTGTCCGGGCCGATCTACGCCGGCACCAACGAGATCCAGCGCAACATCGTGGCCGAGCGCATCCTCGGCCTGCCGCGTGAGCCCAAGGGCGAGACGAAGGGAGCCGCTCGATGAGGTTCGAGCTCACCGAGGACCAGCGCGACTTCGCCGCCGCGCTCGACGGACTGGTCGCGGGCAGCGCACCGGTCGGCGCGGCCCGGGCCTGGGCCGCTGGCGACGCCACGCCCGGCCTCGCGCTCTGGAAGCGGATCGCGGACCAGGGCGTCAACGCCCTCGTCGTCCCCGAGGAGGCCGGCGGGATGGGCGCGAGCGCCGTCGAGCTGGTCGTGGCCTTCGAGGTGCTCGGCCGGCACGCCGTGCCCGGCCCGTGGGTCGAGTCGGCCGCCTACCTGGCCACGGCGTTGGAGGGCGAGGACCGCGAGGCGGTCGCCGCCGGCGCCGTGGCGACGGTCGCCGTCGCCCCGTGGACGCCGTACGGCCTCGACGCCGACGTGGCCGAGCGCGCCTACCTCGCCGCCCCTGACGGGCTTCGCGAGGCCACCGCCGCCGAGGCGCAGGCCTCCGTCGACGGCAGCCGGCGGCTCTTCCGGCTCGACCCGACCGAGGTCCGGGTGGCAGCCGCGCGCGCCGAGGAGGCCTTCGACCTGGCGGCACTGGCGACCGCGGCGCAGCTGCTCGGCGCCGGGGAGCGGGTGCTCGCCGACTCGGTGGCCTACGTCAAGCAGCGTCGCCAGTTCGGCCGCGAGATCGGTTCCTACCAGGCGATCAAGCACCACCTGGCGGACGTGCGGATCGCGCTGGACTTCGCCCGCCCGCTGGTGGCCGGCGCCGCGCTGGCCGCGGACGGCCCCGACCGCGCCCGGGCCGTCTCGGCGGCGAAGGTCGCCTGCGCGGACGCGGCGTACCTCGCCTCCCGCACCGGCCTCCAGGTGCACGGGGCGATCGGCTACACCAGCGAGTTCGACCTGAGCGTCTGGATCACCAAGATCCGTGCGCTCGTGGGCGCCTGGGGCACGCCGTCGTTCCACCGTGAGCGGATCCTGACGTCGCTGCTCGCCGCGCCGGGCCGGGGTGGTCGCTGATGGAGTTCGCCCTCGACGCCGAGCAGCGCGAGCTGGCCAGCACGGTGCGGACGCTGCTCGACAAGCGCTCGGACTCCGCCGCGGTCCGCGCCGCGGCGGACTCCGCCGCCGGCTACGACCCGGCGCTGTGGGCGACGCTCGCCGAGCAGATCGGCGTCGCCGCGCTCGCCGTCCCGGAGGAGTACGACGGCGTCGGGGCGTCGTTCTTCGAGACCGCGGTGGTCCTCGAGGAGCTCGGCGCCTCGGTGACCCCGAGCCCGCTGCTGGGCACCACGCTCGCCACGTCGGCGCTGCTGGCCGGCGGCACCGAGGAGGCCCGCGGACGCCTGCTGCCCCGGCTCGCCGCGGGTGAGATCGGCACCCTGGTGCGCGACGGCCGGCCGGCGCTGGACGCGGACCGGGCCGCGATCGTGCTGGCGATCGTCGGCGACGACCTGGTCGAGGTGACCGGCGCCGAGGTGACCTGGGCGGAGTCGATGGACCAGACCATCCGGCTCGGGCTCGTCGACCTCGCCGGCGCCACCAGCGCCGTGATCGGCGACGGCGTCAGCGCCGCCGCGCGCGCCGACCTGGTCGCGGCCGCGGGCGTGGCCGCCCTCGCGGTCGGGGTCGCCCAGCGCGCCCTGGACGAGACGGTCGCCTACCTCCGGACGCGGGAGCAGTTCGGGCGTCCGATCGGCTCGTTCCAGGCCCTCAAGCACCGCGCGGCCGACCTGTTGGTGCGCACCGAGATCGCGCGATCCGCCTCGTGGGCGGCCTCCTACGCGCTCGGCGACCCCGCCGCCGACGGGGAGGAGGTGGCCTCGCTCGTGCACACCGCCGCGTCCTATGCCGTCGAGGCGGCCCAGCTGGTGACCGGCGAGGCGATCCAGCTGCACGGCGGCATCGCGATCACCTGGGAGCACGACGCGCACCTGTGGTTCAAGCGCGCGCACGCGCTGAGCCAGCTCGCCGGCGCGCCGCACCAGCACCGGGCCGCCGTGACCCTCTGACGCTCGACTGGTTGAGGTGCGGGGCCGCCCGCGGCCGAGCCTCGCCGCCACCGCACCCGCGGACGCGGCATCGAGGCTCGCTTCGCCGGCACCTCGACCAGCGAGGGGTCAGCCGCTGGCGGCGGCGCGGATCAGCCGGCGCACCGGCTCCCCCAACGGCTGGGCGATCAGCCGTGGCCGGGTGGTGAGTCCCCGGGACGTGACCGCCCAGATCGGCCCGACCTTCGCCTTCCTCTTCGGCCGGACCATCCACGGACCGCCGCTGGCGCCGGCGGTCATCGTGCACGGCAGGATCGCGTCCCCGACGGCACCCGCGTTGTTCGTGCGTCGGGTGCGGCCGTCGCAGCGCCACGCCTTCTGCCCGTCGAACGGGGCGGCGGCCGGCCACCCCCAGATCCGCACCCGCCGCTGCCGGGGCGCGAGGCCGATGCTGACCCGCCCGCCACCGACGGCGCCGACGATCCGCTTCCCGTCGCGCCGGCGCAGCACGACCACGCCCTGGTCCTCGGCGTAGTCCTCCTGCTCGGCCCAACCGGCGGTGACGTACGCGGTGCGGGCGGCCCAGCGGCCGAACGGCGCGCGGCCGTTGCGGTAGCGAGGCACGAAGACCCAGTCGGAGTAGAAGCGCGGCTCGTCCAGCAGGCCGCCCACGATCGGGATGCCGGAGGGGTTGGGACCGGTGTGCACGCAGTGGCCGGCGGTCAGCACCTGGTTGCGGGCGCCGTTGCGGAGCGCGGCCGCGCTGCAGGAGTAGTCGGCGCTCCCGTCACGGAAGAAGAGCTTGCCGACCCACCGCGGCACCGGGACCGAGGCGTCAGCGGCCACCGCGGCGCGACGCGGTGCGCTCGCCTCGAGTCGTCCTGCCGACCGCCGCGGCGACACCGCGGCGTCGCTCGCGGTCCCGGGACTCGCCACCAGGTCGAGCGGGATGGCCGCGGCCATCCGCTCGGCGGTCCAGTAGCGGCGCGCCGCCGCTGGGCGCGTGGCCGTCGGACGGTCGAGCACCCGGATCGGAGATGCGTCGCCCCCCGTGCCGTCGCCCGGGCCAGCCCGCGCCGTCGCCGGCGCCGAGGCCGCGGGTCCGCCGAGGAGCCCGACCGCGAGGCCGAGCGCCACCAGCAGGACCATCAACTGGAGGCCGCGGACACCGCGCCCCCACCGCCGAGGGGTGACCGAGTTCACACTCGCATTAACGCACGAGAGCCCCCCGGGTCACGAGGGGCTGCGGCTGCTCGGCCCGGATTCGGGCCGAGCCGGGAGCCACCGACGCCCGGCCGGCGCGCGGCGCATCGGTGGCTCCCGGGTCAGCCGTCGGTGGTGCGGTAGCGGCCCTTGAAGTAGAGCAGCGGCTCGTTCACCGGGGCGTCCTCGGCGTGCACCTCGAGGTGCTGGACGCGGCCCACCACCAGGTAGTGGTCGCCGGCCTCGTGCACGGTGTGGATCGTGCAGTCCAGGTGGGCGAGCGTGCCGTCGAGCACCGGCGACCCGGTCGCCGCCGCGGGCGCCCACGAGACGCCCTCGAACTTGTCGATGCCGCGGGTGGCCATCGCCGCGGAGAGGTGCTCCTGGTCGGCGGCGAGCACGTTGACGCAGAACCTGCCCGAGCGCTGGATCAGCGGCCAGGCGCGGGAGGTCTTGGCCGGGATGAACATCACCAGCGGCGGGTCGAGGGAGACACTGGAGAACGACTGGCAGGTCATCCCGACCGGCTGGTCCCCCGACATCGTCGTGATCACGGTGATCCCGGAGGCGAAGCAGCCGAGCACGTCGCGGAACCGCCGCGCCGCGGCCTTCGCCTCGGGGTCGTCGTGGACGACCACCTCCTCGCCGGGACGGAACTCGAAGTCGACCTCGGCGTCGCCGAGCCAGGAGTCGATCAGCGTCGACGGCGGCCAGGTGGCGCGGGCGTCCGGGCTCATCCCCTCGGGGAGCTCGGGAGTCGGATCGACGGGCACGGCACCCACGGTAGTGATCCCGTCCCCGCCCGCGTCAGGCCCCGCCACCGAAGTCGTGTCCCCAGTAGGAGACCGCGGTGGACTCACGGGCGACCCAGCGGTCGTCGTCCACGCGCAGGCCCTCGGTGCCGAACTCGACGTCGAACCCGCCGGGCGACCTCACGTAGAACGAGATCATCTCGTCGTTCATGTGGCGGCCCAGGGTCGCCGAGAGCGGGGCCTTGTGCTTGCGCACCCGCTCCAGCGCGCGACCCACGTGGTCCAGCTCGTCCACCTCGAGCATGATGTGCACGCACTTGGACGGGTTCGGCATCGGCAGGAACGCGAGCGAGTGGTGCCGCGGGTTGACGCCGAGGAACCGCAGCCAGATCTTGCTGCCGGGCTCCTTGCCGACGAACTCGCCGGGCATGCTCATCGAGTCGCGCAGCCGGAATCCGAGCACCTCGGTGTAGAACCGCAGCGCCTCCACGTCGTCGAGCACGGGGATCACGATGTGTCCCATGCCCTGGTCGCCGGTCACGAACCGGGCGCCGTACGGCGGCACGACCGGCCGCGACTCGTAGGTGATCCCGTGGAACAGCTCGAAGACGTTGTCCCACGGGTCGCGGAACCGGATCATCTCCTGCACGCGACGCTCGTCGAGCTCCTCGCGGGTGCCCTCCTCGAACTCCACGCCGGCCTTCGTCAGGTGCTCGCGGGCCGCCTGCAGGGCCTGGTGGTCGGCGAGCTCCCAGCCACAGCACTCCAGGCCGTCCACGTCGGCGGGGACCACGACGAGCCGCGCCGAGACCTCGTCGATCCGCCAGTACTGGTGGGCCGGGTTCGGACCGCGCCCCTCGGCCAGGCCGAGCACCTTGCCGGCGAAGGTCCGCCAGGCCTCGGGGTCGGTGCTGGCCACGCGGACGTAGCCCATGGACTTGATGTCGATCGTCACTGCGAACCTCCGGAGGGCTGGGTGCGCTCGCGGTGGCGGGAGAGGAAGCCGACCGCGACCTCGCGGAACTCGTCGGCGGCCTCGATCTGCGCCCAGTGACCGCAGCGCGGGAAGACGTGCAGCTGAGCCTTCTGGATCAGCTTGAGCGCCACCATGGCGCCGTCGAGCGGGTTCACCCGGTCCTCGCGGCCCCAGGTGAGCAGCGTGTGATGGCGCAGGCGGTGGGCCTCGCGCCAGAGCATCCCGTCCTCGGCGGTGTCGGGGTTCCAGAACGACATGCCCATCGAGCGCATCGCCTCCTGGGCCCCGGGCGCGGTGGCGTCGGCGAACCGCTCCTCGACCAGCTCGTCGGTGACCAGCGCCTGGTTCACCACCATGGTGGAGATGAAGGCGCGCAGCGCCTCCCGCGACGGCTTGGCACCGAACTCCATGAGCCGCTGCACACCCTCGGTGGGGTCGGCGTGGAACAGGTTGAGCGACAGGCCGCCGGGGCCCATCAGGATCAGCCGGCCGACCCGGTCCGGGTAGGACAGCGCCAGCCGCATCGCGGTGCCGCCGCCGAGGCTGTTGCCGAGCAGGTGCACCTTCTCCAGCCCGAGCTGGTCCATCAGGGCGACCACCGCGTCGGCGGCGAACCGGTAGTAGTTGCCGACCACCGGCGGCTTGTCGGAGCCGCCGAAGCCCGGCTGGTCCACCAGCAGGGTGCGGTACTCCCCGGCGAAGCCCGCCAGGGCCGAGCCGAAGTTGGACCAGGCCGACGCGCCGGGTCCGCCGCCGTGGAGCATCACCAGCGGCAGCCGGTCGGCGGCCTCCGCGCCGGCGCGCAGGTCGGCCTCGTAGTAGTTGAGCGTGATCTCGCCAGCGGCCTCGGTCTTGACCGTGGCCGAGGCGCGGACCTCGTCCTTGGCGAGCGGTGGGTGCAGCGGCATCAGTACATCCCGGGGTCGATCTTGTGCCCGAACTGCTGGGCGCCGTACATCTGGAGCGCACGCTCGGGGTCGTTGGCGGCGTGCACGCGGCCGGCGTGCGCGTCGCGCCACACCCGCTGCAGGTAGGTGCCCTCGGCGAGCGCGCGGCCGCCGGAGGCCTCGAAGAGGGTGTCGATCGCCTCGATCGCGCGGGCGGTGCCGAGCACCTGGTCGCGGCGCACCCGCAGCCGGAGCTCGAGCGGGATCTGCTCGCCGCGGGCGACGTGCGCCTGCTCCTCGGCCAGGTTGCTCATCAGGAGCGCCCACGCGGCGTCGATCTCGGAGGAGGCGCGGGCGATGCGGACCGCGGAGAACGGGTCCAGGGAGGCCTTCTCCCCGAGGTACGCCGCACGCACCCGCTTCTGCTGCATGTCCACGTGCTCGGCGTACGCGCCGCGGGCCATGCCGATGATCGGCGTTGCGATGGTCGAGGTGAAGATCGAGTGGAACGGCAGCTTGTAGAGGTCGCTGGTGTTGATCTCCTGGCCGGGGCCCTTGCACTGGCCGGTCTCGCCCATGGAGAGCGTGAACGCCTCGGGGATGAAGGTCTCCTCGACGATGATGTCGTTGGAGCCGGTGCCGCGCAGGCCCACGGTGTTCCACACGTCGACGATCTCGTACTTCTCCCGCGGCACCATGAAGGTGCGGAAGTCCACCACCTGGCCCTCGGTGTTGAAGACCAGGCCGCCGAGCAGCACCCACGAGCAGTGGTCGCAGCCCGACGAGAAGCTCCACTTGCCCGAGAGCATGAACCCGCCCTCGGTCTGGACGGCCTTGCCGGTCGGCGCGTACGAGGAGGAGAGCCGGACGCTGGTGTCCGCACCCCAGACCGCCTGCTGCGCCTCGTCGGAGAAGAGCGCGACCTGCCAGGGGTGGACGCCGACCACGCTGGCGATCCAGCCGGTCGAGCCGTCCGCGGAGGCGATGTCGCGCACCGCCGAGTAGAACGCCAGGGGGTCGGCCTCGAGGCCGTCGAAGCGGCGGGGCTGGAACAGCCGGAAGAAGCCGGTCTCCTCCAGCTCCTTGACCGACGCGTCCGGCACCACCCGCAGGCGCTCGGTCTCGTCGGCGCGCTCACGGAAGGTGGGCAGCAGGTCGCGGACGCCGTCGAGGACGGACTGCACCTCCGCCGGGAAGGTCTGATTCATGGGGAGCTCTCCTCGTTCTGGGTGGGGCGAAGGGCCGTTGATTGATAGTAGAACACGTTCTAGTTTTTCGGAATGCCGACCTGCCCGCTCATCGGGATCCGACGGGATCGGCGCCGGTACTCAGGGGCCGAACTCGACCACCAGCGGGGCGAACCCGCTGATCGCGGCCTCGACCTTGTCACCGGGGGCGAACGGGACGAACGGCCCCAGCGCCCCGGAGAGCACCAGGTGCCCGGCGCGCAGCGGGTCACCGAAGCGCCAGGCCTGCACCGCGAGCCAGCGCAGCGCCTCCAACGGATCGCCGAGGCAGGCGGCGCCGTTGCCGGCCGAGCGCTCCTCACCGTTGATCGTCAGCGACATCTCCACCTCGCGGGGCTCAAGCTCGTCGAGCCGCAGGCCCTCGCGACCGACCACGTAGAGCCCGCTGGAGGCGTTGTCCGCGACCGTGTCGGTGAATCCGATGTCCCAGCCCTCGATCCGGGAGTCGACGATCTCCAGCGCCGGGAGCGCGACCTCGACCGCCGCGCGCACCGCGGCCAGCGTGATCTCCTCCTCCGTCGCCGGGTCGATGTCCGCCCCCAGCACGAAGGCGACCTCGGCCTCGACCCGCGGCTGCACCAGCGTGCCCATCGAGATCGGGTGGTCGGCACTCACGTCCATGTCGTCGAGCAGGTAGCCGAAGTCGGGCTGGTCGACCCCCAGCTGGTTCTGGACGGCCTCCGAGGTGGCGCCGATCTTGCGGCCGACGACGGTGGCGCCGGCGGCGAGCCGACGGCGCACCAGGCCCTGCTGGACGGCGTACGCCGCCGGCAGGTCGTCGGTCCCGATCAGGTCCCGGACGGCGGCACAGGGCACCCGGGACTCCTGGGCGGCGGCGAGGCGGTCGACGGCGGCGGCGATGGCGTCGGGAGAGGTCACTCGTCGATACTAGAACCTGTTACAGTTTTCTGCCATGAAGGACTCCTACGACGTCGTCGTGGTCGGCGCCGGCGGCGCCGGCATGTCGGCCGCGCTCTCTGCCGCGCACCGCGGCCTGGACACCGTGCTCATCGAGAAGAGCGAGTACTTCGGCGGCTCCACCGCTCGCTCCGGCGGCGGCGTCTGGATCCCCGGCAACTACGCGCTCGAGGAGGCCAAGCAGGTCGATCCCGGTGACCGGGACGCCGCGAAGACCTATCTCGACGCGATCGTGGGCGACGTCGTCCCCAAGGTGCGCCGCGACACCTACCTCGACCGCGGCCCCGAGGTCCTGGACTTCCTCAAGGAGAAGACGCCGCTGCGCTTCACCTGGGTCCCCCAGTACGCCGACTACCTCCCCGAGAGCCCCGGCGGTCGAGCGGCGGGGCGCAGCGTCGAGCCCGTGCCGATGGACGCCCGGTTCCTCGGCGACGAGCTCGACCGGCTGCACCCGCCGTACACGAAGGCGCCGGCGAACATGATCGTCACCCAGGCGGACTTCCGGAAGATCAGCCTCGGACTGCGCACGATCAAGGGCCCGCTGACGATGGTCAAGGTGCTCCTCAAGCGCATGGTGTCGCTGATGCTGGGCAGGAAGATGTACGCGATGGGCAACGCCATCGCGATCGGGCTGCGCAAGGGCCTGGCCGACGCCGGCGTCCCGGTCGAGTACGGCCAGTCGCTGGTCGACCTGCGCGTCACCGACGGCCGGGTCACCGGCGTGGTGGTCGTGGACGCCGACGGCAACCGCCGCGAGATCGGCGCCCGCCGCGGCGTGATCCTGGGGTCGGGGGGCTTCGAGCACAACCAGGAGCTGCGCGAGAAGTTCCTGCCCGCCCCGACCTCGGCGGAGTGGTCGACCGGCGCCGCCTCGAACACCGGCGGCGGCCTGCTCGCCGGCACCGCCGCGGGGGCGGCCACCGACCTGCTCGACGACGCCTGGTGGGGGCCGACCATCCCGCTGCCCGGCCGCGCCTGGTTCTGCCTGGCCGAGCGGAACCTGCCGGGCTCGATCATCGTGAACTCCGCCGGCCGGCGGTTCATGAACGAGGCGCTCCCCTACGTGGAGGCGACCCACGAGATCTACGCCGGCCAGGCGACCGGCGTGGACCACGTGCCGGCCTACATGGTGTTCGACCAGACCTACCGCAACCGGTACCTCTTCGCCGGTGTCGCCGGCCGCCAGCCCTTCCCGGGCCGCTGGTACAAGGAGGGCGTCGTCACCCGCGCCGACTCCCTGGCCGCGCTGGCCGAGAAGGTCGGGCTGCCCGCCGACGCGCTCGACGCGACCGTCGAGCGGTTCAACGGCTTCGCTCGCAGCGGCGTCGACGAGGACTTCGGGCGCGGCGAGTCGGCGTACGACAAGTACTACTCCGACCCCACGGTGAAGCCGAACTGCTCGCTGGCGCCGATCGAGAAGGGCCCGTTCTACGCGGTCAAGATCGTCCCCGGCGACCTGGGCACCAAGGGTGGCCTGGTCACCGACGAGCGCGCCCGCGTGCTCCGCGAGGACGGCACCGTGATCGAGGGCCTGTACGCCGCCGGCAACGTCTCGTCCGCGGTGATGGGCAACACCTACCCCGGCCCCGGCGGCACCATCGGCCCCGCGATCGTCTTCGGCTACCTGGCTGCCGAGGACCTCGCAACCACCGCCGCTGGTTGAGCGGCGAGGCCGTCCGCGGCCGAGCCTCGAGACCAAGGCACGACCTCCGAAGGAGCTACCCATGCCCATCGACCCGTCCGTCGCGATCGGTGCCGACCTCGGCACCCGCACCTTCTCCTGGACCGAGTCCGACGTCCTGCTCTACCACCTGGGCATCGGCGCCGGGTCCCGCGAGGGGGACAACCTCTCCCCCGCGGCGCTGCGCTACACGCTCGACGGCCCGGACCTGCAGGTGCTGCCGTCGTTCGGCGTGGTGGCGCCGACCTTCCACGAGACCGACCCGCCGCCGCTGGACCTGCCGGGCTGCGACATCAACCTCGCCCAGGTGGTGCACGGCTCGCAGTCGATCCAGGTGAGCGGCCCGCTGCCGACCTCCGGCACCGCCCACCTGTCCGTCACGCTGACCGACATCTGGGACAAGGGCCGGGCCGCGGTGATCTGGCAGGAGGGCGTGGCGCGCGCCGACGACGGCACCGAGCTGTGGCGGGTCCGCTCCTCGATCTTCGTCCGCGGCGAGGGCGGGTTCGGGGGCGAGCGCGGATCGGCCGAGCCGGTCGTGCTGCCCGAGCGCACCCCGGACCTGGTGACGACCTACGAGGTCACCCCGCAGCAGGCGCTGCTCTACCGCCTGTGCGGGGACCGCAACCCGTTGCACGCCGACCCTGCCTTCGCCGAGGCCGCGGGCTTCCCGGCACCGATCCTGCACGGGCTGTGCTCCTACGGCATCGTGCTGCGCGAGCTCACCGACGGCCTGCTGGACGGCGACGCCGCCAAGGTCGGCGGCTTCAGCGGCAAGTTCGCCGGGGTCGTCTTCCCCGGCGACACGATCCGTGTCGCCGGGTGGCGCGAGGCCGACGGGATCGTCGGCTCCGCGACGATCCACGACGGCCAGCGCGACGGCGCCCCGGTGCTCTCGGACGTGGTGCTGAGCCTGTCCTGAGCGGCGGGCGTCAGCCCTCGGCGACCCACGGGGTGAAGCGGCGCGGCGCGTCCAGCCAGTCGGTCAGGCCGCGGCTGGTGCCGTCGCGTCGCGTGCCGGAGACGCGGACCGCGATCCGGACCTCCTCGGCACCGTCCAGGGCCGTCTTCGACATCCGCATCCGCACCTTGTCGCGGCGGTAGTCGATCCGCATCGAGTGCGGCCCGTCCACGGGGTCGCCCCAGGTGCGGTAGCCGAAGCCGTCCGTGTGCAGCAGCTGGTAGTCGGTGCCTTCGAAGTAGCCGCCGACGAAGACGAACTCCGGGCCCGGGTCGCTCGGGTCGGTGTCGACGAACACGGTACCGGCGGAGCCCGAGCTCGGACTGCGCCGGAGGTTGTCGTGGGTCGTGGTGACCAGCAGGCGCCGCGGCCCGTCGGCGATCCGAACCGCGAGAAGGTCCGATCCGTGCGGGGAGTCGTCGGCGTCGGTCACCCGGACGACGGCGGCGTCGGCGGGAGTGGCCAGGCCGCCGACCAGCAGCGTGGCAGCGGTGGCGGCGGTGGCGGTGACGGCGGTGACGGCGGTGGCGAGGCGAGTGTTCTTGGTCATGGCGTGACGGTCTCTGTGCGATGGGTGGCGGCGCCGCGGCGCCGTGGCCCCGATCGGGGCTCTCCCTGTAGACGCACCAACCCCCGACTCAGATGCATCGGATCCGAAGAATTCTCGATCAGCCCTCGGTATGGGCGCGCTGCTCGACCCGCTCCTCGATCCGGACCGGGTCGCCGACCGCGACCCGCCCGCCCTCGAGAACGCGGAAGACCGTGCCCGCGCGCCGGCGCAGCGCCTCCTGCGCGCCGTCGCCGATCGTGTCGTCCAGCAGACGGCACGGCGCCGCGACCCGGACCACCTCCAGCAGCGCCTCGCCGATCCGCAGCCGCACGCCCGGCTCGCGCGGTACGACGCCGTGGCTGACGGTCACGTTGCGCCGGGTGAGGTGGGCCGGGACGTCGGCGCCGAGCGCCTCGGCGGCCTCGGCCAGCGACGTCGCGGACTGAACCGTGACGTGGCGGTGCCTGGTGCCGTGGTAGCGGTCTCCGACGATCCCCTTGCCGGCCTCCAGGCACACCTCCGCGGTCGACCGCATCGGCAGCCGGGTCGCCTTGGCGACGTGGAGCCCGGTCACGGTCGGCACACTGTCAGCGGACATGCCCCGAGTATCCCGGGACCGCCCCGCCGCGGTCAGCCCGCCAGGATCAGCCCGCTGGTCGGCACGCCGGTGCCGGCGGTGACCAGCACGTGCTCGGCGCCGTCGACCTGGTTCACCGAGGTGCCGCGGATCTGGCGCACGCCCTCGGCGATGCCGTTCATGCCGTGGATGTAGGCCTCGCCCAGCTGCCCGCCGTGGGTGTTGAGCGGCAGCCGGCCGCCGACCTCGATCGCGCCGTCGGCGACGAAGTCCTTCGCCTCGCCGCGGCCGCAGAAGCCGAGCTCCTCCAGCTGCATCAGCACGTACGGCGTGAAGTGGTCGTAGAGGACCGCGGTGGGGATGTCGGCCGGGGTCAGCCCGGACTGTCGCCACAGCTCCCGACCGACCACGCCCATCTCCGGGATGCCGATGTCGTCGCGGTAGTACGACGTCATCACGAACTGGTCGCGGCCCGAGCCCTGCGCGGCCGCCGCGATCACGGCGGGACGCTGCTTGAGGTCGCGGGCACGCTCCGCCGAGACCACGACCAGCGCCACGGCGCCGTCGGACTCCTGGCAGCAGTCGAGCAGGTGCAGCGGGTCGGCGATCATCCGGGACGACTGGTGCTGCTCCAGGGTGATCGGCTTGCCGTAGAAGAACGCGTGCGGGTTGTTCGCCGCGTGGCGCCGGTCCGCGACGGCCACCGCCCCGAAGTCGGCCGACGTGGCGCCGTACTCGTGCATGTAGCGGCGCGCCTGCAGGGCGACCGTGGCCGCCGGCGTGCTCAGCCCGAGCGGGTAGGTCCAGGCGTTGTCCAGGCCGTTGGTGTTGACCTGGGCGGCGGCCCAGTTCTGCACCTGGCCGAAGCGCTGCCCGGATCGCTCGTTGAAGCCCCGGTAGGCCACGACCACGTCCGCGACGCCCGTGGCCACCGCCATCGCGGCCTGCTGCACGGTCGCGCAGGCGGCTCCGCCGCCGTAGTTGATCCGGCTGAAGAAGCGCAGGTCGCCCATCCCGAGCTCGCGGGCCACCGCGATCTCGGCGGAGGTGTCCATGGTGAAGGTGACCAGGCCGTCCACGTCGGCAGGGGCGAGGCCGCAGTCGGCCAGCGCCGCCTGCACCGCCTCGACGGAGAGCTGCAGCTCGGAGCGGCCCGACTCCTTGGAGAACTCGGTGGCGCCGATGCCGGCGATCGCGGCCTTGCCCGACAGGGTGCTCATGCCGCCACCTTCACGGTGCCGACCACGTGGTCGCCGAGCGAGACCGCGCCGACCACCTTGATCGTGGCGACCTTCACGCCGTCCTCCTCGGCGACGTCGACCACCTCGCCGGTGAAGGTGAAGGTGTCGTACGGGTACGCCGGGGCGCCGAGCCGGATCGCGATGCCCTTGATCTGCACCTGGGGCCCCGCCCAGTCGGTGACGTAGCGCTCGCAGAGCGCGGTCGAGGTCAGGATGTTGACGAAGATGTCCTTCGAGCCGGCCGCCTGCGCGACGTCCCGGTCATGGTGCACGTCCTGGAAGTCGCGGGTCGCCAGCGCGGTGGAGACCACCAGCGTCGGCGTGATGGGCAGGGTCCACTCCGGCAGCGTGTCACCGACGTTCATCATGCGTCCTCCCCCGCTCGGGCCACCCGGTGCCAGATCGGCAGGGTCAGCTCCTCGTCGATCACGTTCCAACCGACCGCCAGCCGGTCGCCGATGGCCAGGCCGTCCGGCCCCTCGGGCGGTACGCCGGTCACCTCGGCCACCATCCGCACGCCCTCGTCGAGGTCGACGAGCGCGATCACCAGCGGCAGCTCCTTGCCCGGCACCTGCGGCGCGTGGTGGACCACGTAGGAGAAGACGGTGCCCTCCCCACCCGCGACCACGAACCCGCGGTCCAGGGCGCCGCAGTCCGGGCAGGCCGGGCCGGGCGGGTGCCGCAGCACGCCACACTTGTTGCACTTCTGGATCCGCAGCTCCTGCGCGCGGGCGCCGTCGAAGAAGTACGCGTTGTCCCGGTTGACGACCGGGCGCACGGGGCCGCTCACGCTCGTCCCTTCGGGATGAACTTGAGGACCCGGAAGAGCATGGAGGCCACCTTCTCGGTGCGGCCGTCGGGGTGGTCGACGTACCAGGTGTTGCGGGAGGTGACGAAGTAGCCGACGCCCATCCCGGTCGCCTTCGGCCCGACCACCGAGTCGAGCGCCGTGGTCACCCGCACCCGCTCCCCGACCCTCAGGTAGCGGTCGTAGGTCTGCTCGCAGTTGGTGCCGAGCACCGCGGTGAAGCCGGCGTCGGTCAGCACGCGCATCATCGAGTGCAGCGGGTCGTCGGCGGCGGGCTTGCCGCCCAGGCCGTACATCGTCCAGACCTGCGCCATCGACGGCGGCGCCTCCCCCTCGGTGAACCGGGGGTTGTCCAGTCCGATCGCCTCGAGCCAGTTGTTGATCGTGGGCTGGTTGACCTCGTCGCGGGCGCGACGCTCGGCCGCCTCGCCCCAGCCCCTGATCCGCTCCGCCTCCGCCAGGACGTGCGCGTGCACCTCGGCGGGGACCAGCTCCTGGGCCACCTCGGCGCTCATCGGGGCACCCGCGGCAGGCCGAGGCCGAACATCGAGATCAGCTCGCGCTGGACCTCCTGGACGCCGCCGCCGAAGGTGAGCACCAGGTTCCGCTTGGCCTGCGCGTCGAGGTAGTCGAGCAGCTCCTTGGTCGCGGGCTCGCCCGGGTCGCCGTGCCGGTGCACGAGCGCGATGAGGTCGGCGAGCAGGTGCTGGACCTGGTCGGCGGCGAAGACCTTGGAGGAGGAGGCGTCGGCGACCTTGATCTCGCCGGCGGCCGCCGCCCGGGCGACCTCCCAGTTGAGCAGCTCGTTGATCCGGAACACCGCGGTGGTGCGCCCGAGGGCCTCCCGCACGTCGGCGGCGCCGCGGACGCCGGCGGCGTCCGCCCAGGCCACCACCTTGTCGCGCAGGCCCTCGATCCGCCCGGCCGGCCCGAGCATCACGCGCTCGTGGTTGAGCTGGGTGGTGATCAGCCTCCAGCCCTGGTTCTCCTCGCCGACGAGCATGTCGACCGGCACCCGGACGTCGTTGAAGTACGTCGCGTTGACGTGGTGGGAGCCGTCGGCGGTGATGATCGGCGTCCAGGAGTACCCGGGGTCCTTCGTGTCGACGATCAGGATCGAGATGCCCTTGTGCTTGGGCGCGTCCGGGTCGGTCCGCACCGCGAGCCACAGGTAGTCGGCCTGGTGGCCGCCGGTGGTCCACAGCTTCTGGCCGTTGACCACATAGTGGTCACCGTCCCGCCGGGCGGTGGTGCGCAGCGAGGCCAGGTCGGTGCCCGCGTCCGGCTCGGAGTAGCCGATCGCGAAGTGCACGTCGCCGGCCAGGATCCGGGAGAGGAACATCTCCTTCTGCTTCTCGCTGCCGTACCGGATCAGGGTGGGGCCGACCGTCTGCAGCGTCACGGACGGCAGGTGCACGTCGTGGTACTGCGCCTCGTTGGCGAAGATCGTCTGCTCGATCTCGCCGAGCCCGTGGCCGCCGTACTCCTTCGGCCAGCCGACGCCCATCCAGCCGTCGTCGCCCATCCGCTTGATCAGCCGCTGGTACGTCGGGCCGTGCCGGTCGACGGCACCGTCCGGGCCGGGGTCGGCGGGGTGGCCGAACTCCTCCGAGAGCCCGGCGAACCAGGCGCGCAGCTCGGACTTGAGCGCGCGCTGGGCGTCGGTGAGCTCGAGGTTCTTGGCGTCGGCGTCCTCGACCGGCACGTGGGCGGCGGTGGTGTCCAGCGCGTGCGCGAGGTCCGTGCCCCAGGTCGAGTAGCCGACCAGCGGGTAGGTGATGTCGACGCCCATGCCGCCGTGCAGGTGGTGGCAGGTGCGGAAGGCGTACGGCGCGACCTGGCTGGCCCAGTAGCCGGCGACCGCGAGGTCGTCACCGGCCGGCAGGCCCTCGCCCACCCGCCAGACCGCGTTGTCGGCAGCCAGGTCCAGCGTGCGGGAGGTGACGTAGACGTCGGCCATCTGCAGCGAGACGGCCTGGAACTCCGCGAGCGCGCGGCCGAACTGGCGGCGCCCCTTCACGTAGTCGGCGGTCAGGTCGCGGGCGCCGGCCAGGACGCCGGCCGCGGTCACCGCCAGGCCGGCCCGGGCCAGGTCGAGCAGGTGGTCCGCGGCGCCGTCCTCGAGCAGCTCGACCGGGGCGCCGTCCAGGACCACGGTGTGCTGGTCCTGCCCGCTGGACGCGGTGGCCGGCATCAGCCGGACGCCGGGGGCGGCGGGGTCGACCAGCGCGACGACCCGCTGCTCGCCGAGCCGGGCGGTGACCAGCAGTCGGGAGGCCTCGGCCGCGTGGGTCACGCCGATCTTGCGGCCGGTGATCCGGCCGTCGGCGACGGTGGTGGCCGGGAGGTCGTCGGGGCCGCTCGCCGGGCCCAGCCCCAGGCCGGGCTCGCGAAGGGCCGCGGCCAGGCGCACCTCGCCGGCCGCGACACCGGGCAGCAGCTCCTTGCGCTGGGTCTCGGTGCCGTACGCCGCCAGCGTCAGCGCGCCGCAGCACAGGGTGTCCCAGGCGGGGGTCTGCACGCCCCGGCGCCCGGCCTCGCGCAGCAGCACGGCGACCGCCGCCAGCCCGAGCCCCTCGCCGCCGTACGCCTCCGGGACGGGCAGCGCGGTGAGCCCCGCCGCGGCCCATGCCGACCAGTCGGTCGCGTCCGCCTCGCGGTCGAGGACCTCGCGGACCACTTCGCCTACTGCGTTGATCGCGTCTGCATCCACAACTGGAACTGTAACGTGTTCTAGTTAGTTGCCGCGATGCCTCCCGCCCATCGGGAAGGCAGGTCACTCCTCGACCTGGTCCTCGGCCCGGTCCTCGGCGCCGCGCTCGGCGACCTCCTTGCGCAGGCGCTCGAGCTCGCGCGGGAACTCGCGGACCAGCGTCTCGACGTCGGGCACCGACTCCCGGCACGCGATCGCGCCGACGTGCACCCGGCCGGCGTTCGACATCACCGTGATGTTGAGCCCGGAGCCGTGGTAGACCGGCCCGAGCGGGTAGAGCCCCTCGATCCGCCCGCCCATGAAGTAGAGCGGGATCGGCGGGCCCGGCACGTTGGAGACCACCAGGTTGTGCACCACCGGGTGCTTCTCCGGCAGCCGGAGCGCCGCGTAGGCACGCACCGCGAGCCCGAAGGTGCGCGGCGCGGCGAACTCGGCCCAGTCCTGCAGGGTGTCGGCGCCGATGGCGTCGTGGTGCTCCTTGGCGTACCGGTTCCGCTCCGCGAGGAGCCGCAGCCGCTCCAGCGGGTCGCCGAGGTCGGTGCCCAGCTTGCAGAAGAGGGCCGAGACCTTGTTCGCACCCTCCGCCCGGTTCGAGGCCTCGCGGACGCTGACCGGCACCGCGGCCAGGAGGGTGGTGTCCGGCAGCTCGCCGCGGCCCTCGAGGTAGGCCCGCAGGGCGCCGCCCACGATGGTGAGCACGACGTCGTTCACCGTCGCGCCGCTGTCGCGCTTGACCTCCCGGATCTCGTCGAGCGACAGGTCGGCCAGCGCGATCGCGCGGCGCCCGGTGATGATCCCGTTGAACGCGGTGCGCGGCGCCGAGAACGGCGCGGCCATCGCGGTGCCCTCGCGGGCCCGCCCGATGGTGTTCGCGATGAACGACACCGAGGGCTTGATCACCCGCACCAGGTTCAGCGGCTTGGTCACGGTGTCGATCACGGCACGCCCCAGCAGCGCCCCCCGCGTGGGGTCGCCGCCGAGGGGACGCTCCTCGACGCTCAGGAACTCCGCGTCCGGCTCGAGGGCGCACAGGTGTGAGAGCAGGTTGGCCCCGGAGACCCCGTCCACCGTCGCGTGGTGACTCTTGACCAGGACCGCGATCCGCTCGCCGCCACCGGGGTCCGGGGTGTAGCCCTCGATCACCCACATCTCCCAGAGCGGGCGCGACCGGTCCAGCGGCAGCGACGCGAAGTGCGCCGCCAGCTCCATCAGCTCGGCGTAGCCGCCCGGCGTCGGGAGCGCCAGCCGGTGCAGGTGACGCTCGATGTCGAAGTTGCGGTCCTCGACCCAGACCGGGTGGTCCAGCCCGAGCGGCACGCCGCGGATCTTGCGCAGGAAGGTCGGCAGCCCCCGCACCCGTGCGTCCAGGGCACGCTGGAAGCGTGGGAACGAGTACGGCTCCGGCATCGTGCTCGGGTCGATGACCAGCACCGCGCAGACGTGCATCAGCTGCGCCGGCGTCTCCAGATACAGGAAGCTCGCATCCAGCCCACTCAGACGCTCCATCGACCCACTCCTCGCTCGGTGCGCCGAATCATCGCGGGGCCCAGAAGTTGTTGCAAGGGCCGCGGACGATCGCACTAGAGTCCATCCATGGGATTCGTCGGGCGACAGCTCCTCACCGCGGCCCTCACCGCCAACGCGATCCGCCCCCTGTCCGGCTTCCGTACCGGCATCCCCGCCTTCTTCGCCGGGTGGCTGACCGGAGAGCTCGCCCCGCACCTGCTGGGGCTCACCGTGGCCGACGCGGCGCTGCACGCCACGGGCCGCCGCCGCGACACGCGCGGGCTCGCCCTCGCCGGCGCCTCCGCGGCCGGGCTGGCCTACCTGATCCGGCAGAGCCGGCAGGTCGGCGCCGCCGCGGAGGAGGCCCTGACCGAGGGGCTCGGGATCGACTACGCCGAGCAGCTGGACGCGGCGCCGACGCCGGCCGACCTGGCCACCCCGTGGCGCTCGATCGCCAACCCGTTCGCGTACGGCCGTGCGCGCCGCCGCGCCGGCGTCCAGGTGCTGCGCGACGTCGCCTACGACGCGGCGCACGGCAAGCGCGGGCTGCTCGACATCTACACCTCGACGCTGACGCCCGCCTCCGGCGCCCCGGTGCTGCTGCAGGTGCACGGCGGCGCGTGGACGATCGGGGAGAAGGAGCAGCAGGGACTCCCGCTGATGCAGCACCTGGCCGCCAAGGGCTGGGTCTGCGTGGCGATCAACTACCGACTGGCACCCCGCTCCCCGTGGCCGGCACAGATCGTCGACGTCAAGGCAGCGATCGCCTGGGTGCGGGCGAACATCGCCGAGTACGGGGGCGACCCCGACTACGTGGTGATCACCGGCGGCTCCGCCGGCGGCCACCTCACCGCGCTCGCCGCGCTCACGGCCAACGACCCGGCGTTCCAGCCCGGCTTCGAGGACGCGGACACGACGGTCCAGGCCGCCGTACCGCACTACGGGGTGTACGACCTGGCCGGCGCCACCGGCATCCCCCGGGTGCTGCAGACCCGGGACAGGTTCCTCGCGCCGAAGGTCATGCAGACCAGCTTCGCCGACTCACCCGAGGTCTTCGAGGCGGCCTCACCGCTGCTGCGGGTGACCGAGGACGCCCCGGACTTCTTCGTCCTGCACGGCGCCTCGGACACCCTGGTCGACGTCCGCCAGGCCCGCGCCTTCGTGGCTCGGCTCCGGGAGACGTCGCGACGCAGCGTCGTCTACGCCGAGCTCCCGGGCGCCCAGCACGCCTTCGACCTCTTCCCCTCGATCCGCTCGGCGCACGTGGTCCGGGCGATCGACCGGTACCTGCACTGGCACTGGAACACCCACCGCGCGAGCCGTGGGTCAGGCACCGCCGAGCCGGGCCTCAGGCACCGCCCAGCCGGCAGTCAGGCACAGCCGAGCCGGGGCTGAGGCGCCGCCGAGCCGGGGCTCAGGCCCCGCCCAGCTGGGGCTCAGGCACCATCCATGAGCCGTGGCTGCCGGTTCGACCGGCCCTCAACCGCCGGGTCGGGGGCGCCCAAGCCACGGGTCGAGGGCGCCCAAGGCCCGGGTCGGCGGTGCCCCAGGCCCGCGTCGGCGGTCAGCGCGGGAGGCCGAGGATCCGCTCGCCCGCCACGTTGCGCAGGATCTGCGTGGTGCCGCCGGCGATGGAGAGGCAGCGGGTGTTGAGCTGCTCCCAGACGTCGGCCCCCAGCTCGGCGCCCGGCTCGGCGCCCGGCTCGGCGTCGGCGTCGCGACCCACGCCCGCCAGCAGGGCCAGGGCCTCGCCCTGGAGCTGCACCACCAGCTCGGACGACTCCTGACGACTCCGTACGCCGAGCAGCTTGGCCACGCTGGACTCCGCACCCGGGCCACGCCCACCGAGGGCCCTCAGGGTGGTGCGCACCCCGAGCAGGCCACACACCGTGGCCAGCGCCACCTGGTGACCGACGGCCACCCGCTGCACCGGGTCCAGCCCGCCGGCGGCGGCCAGCGCCACCGCGCGCTCGACGCTCTTGGTCAGCCGCGCGCTGGCCATCGCCACCCGCTCGTTGGCGAGGGTGGTGCGGGCCAGCCGCCAGCCGTCGCCCGGCTCGGCGACCACGCACTCGTCGGGCACGAAGACGTCGTCCAGGAAGACCTCGTTGAACAGCGCCTCGCCGGTGATCTCGCGTAGCGGCCGGACCTCGATGCCGGCCGAGCGCATGTCGACCAGGAAGTAGGTGATGCCCTGGTGCTGCGGGGCGTCCGGGTCGGTCCGGGCCAGGCAGATCCCCCAGTCGGCGCGTTCGGCCATCGAGGTCCACACCTTCTGCCCGGTCAGCGACCAGCCACCCTCGACCCGCACCGCCTTGGTCCGCAGCGAGGCGAGGTCGGAGCCGGAGCCCGGCTCGGAGAAGAGCTGGCACCAGATCAGGTCACCGAGCAGCGAGGGGCGGACGAACCGCTCGCGCTGCGCGTCGGTGCCGTGGGTCAGGATCGTGGGCACCGCCCAGCCGGCGATCACGAGGTCGGGTCGGGTCACGCCGGCCCGCGCGAGCTCCTGGTCGATCACGATCTGGGTGGTCGGATCGGCGCCGAGCCCGTACGGCGCGGGCCAGTGCGGGGTCAGGTAGCCCGACTCGACCAGCGCCGCGCGGCGCTGGTCCTCGGCGAGCCCCGCGATCCCCTCGACCGTCGCGCGGACCTGCGGTCGGACCGCCTCGTCGCGGCCCTCGAGGTCGACGTCCACCCGGCGCCGTACGCCGCCGACGGCCGCCGCGGTGAGCCTCTCCGCCGCGGCGTCGGCGGAGCCGGCCAGCGCGCGCACGCTCAGCGCACGCCGCAGGTAGAGATGGGCGTCGTGCTCGTAGGTGAAGCCGATCCCGCCGAGCACCTGGATGCAGTCCTTGGCCACCGCCACGGCTCCGTCGAAGCAGGTCGCCTGGGCGACGTCGACGGCGAAGGCCCACTGGTCCTGGTCCTCGCCGTCGGCGGCCGCGGCCGCGTCCCAGGCGGCGGCGGTGACGGCCTCGGCGGTCTCCAGCATCTGGGCGCAGAGGTGCTTGATCGCCTGGAACGCGCCGATCTTGCGCCCGAACTGCTCGCGGACCTTGGCGTAGTCGACGGCGGTCTCCAGGCACCACCGGGCCACGCCGGCCGCCTCGGCGGCGGCCAGGGTGACCGCGAGCCGGCGCCGGCGGGCGTCGTCGGAGGCGCCGGAGGCGCCCGCGTGCCGGGCACTGAGGTCGATACCGAGCGCCGGGGTGCCGGCCACGGCGCCGTCGGCGAGCAGCGGCTCGGCGGCGGTGCCGCCGTCCCAGACCACGTCGCCGACCTGCACGCCGTACCGACCGGGGCGGCCGGTGAGCAGCCCGCCGACGGCGGCACCGAGCAGCCCCCCGGGCAGCAGCTCGTGGGCGCAGGCCTCGAGGGCGACGGCCTGGTCGAGCACCGAGCCACCGCCACCGCCGGCCGACTCGGGCAGGGCGATCGCGTGCAGCCCCATCTCCTCGATGGCCGTCCACTGCTCGTCGAAGCGGGCCGCGACCTCGCCCTCGGACGCGCGGGCGGCCTCGATCGGGCCGAGGCTCGCCGCCCACTTGCGCAGGGTGCTGGCGAGCTCGACCTGCTCGTCGCTGATGCCGAGGGACATGCGGGCTCCTTCGCGTCGACACGCGGCCACCGGGGACCGAAGTAGAACGTGTTCTAACACTACTAGAGTGAGGCGCGTGCCGATGATCCCGCTGCCCGACATCCGGATGCCCGCCGACCTGCTCGCCCACGCCCGCGACGCCAAGGGCTTCATGCCCGAGGACGAGGGTGAGCTGCTGCACCGGGCCGCGCGAGCGCGGCTCCCGCACGGGCCCGCGCTCGAGGTCGGCACCTACTGCGGCAAGTCGGGGGTCTACCTGGGCGCGGCCGCCCGCGAGGTGACCCGCGAGATGACCCGAGAGAGGAGCGGCGATCCGGCGCGGCCGGCGACGGTCTTCACCGTCGACCACCACCGCGGCTCCGAGGAGAACCAGGCGGGCTGGGAGCACCACGACAGCAGCCTGGTGGACCCCGAGTTCGACCGGATGGACACCCTCCCGGTCTTCCGCAGGACGATCGCCCGCGCCGACCTGGAGGAGCACGTGATCGCGGTCGTCGGGCGGTCCGCGGCCGTCGCGGCGCACTGGCGCACGCCGCTGTCGCTGCTCTTCATCGACGGCGGCCACGGCGAGCAGCCGGCGCGCGACGACTTCGAGTCCTGGCCGCGCTGGGTCCAGGCCGGCGGCTACCTGGCGATCCACGACGTCTTCGAGGACCCGGCCGAGGGCGGCCGCCCGCCGTACGAGCAGATCTACCTGCCCGCGCTGGCGAGCGGCCACTTCACCGAGGTGGCCGCGGTCGGCTCGATGCGGATCCTCGAGCGCACCGCCGGCTCAGCGGGCGACGCTCTCCCCCGCTAGGCAGCCGCACTCCAGCGCGATCTCCTCGAAGTGACGCGCCAGGGAGGTGCCGCGCATGATGCCCGAGCCGGCCGTCGCGTGACCGTAGGTCTCCCCCAGCGCGTCGACGGCGAGGAGCACGGCGGCGGCGGTGTAGGTGGTGTGCTCGACCGGCCAGTGCACGTTGCGGGGCTCGTCGCTCGGTGACGGGCGGCGCGGGTCGTCGTAGACCCAACCCGTCCAGTACCGGCCGTCGTCCTCGCGCAGGTGCTGCACGTCGGAGACCAGCCTCCGGGCGCGCTCGGTCTCGCCGAGGTTGTCCAGCGCCATCGCCAGCTCGCAGGTCTCCGCGCCGGTCACCCACGGATTGGTGTCGACGCAGTGGATGCCCAGCCCGGGCACCACGAAGTCGTCCCACCGCTCGGCGAGCAGCGCGTGCGCCTGCTCGTCGCGCACGGCACCGCCGAGCACCGGGTAGTACCAGTCCATCGAGTACGTCGACTTGTCAGCGAACGCGTCGCGGTGGCTGCGGATGGCGTGACCGAGGCGGCCGCCGGCCAGCTCCCACTCCGGCTGCGGGTCGTCCATCAGCTCGGCCAGCGCGACACCGGCGCGCAGCGAGTGGTAGATGCTCGAGTTGCCGGTGAGCAGGCAGAAGTCGTCGACCGGCGTCCACTGGATGCCGCCGAACGGCTGCTGGAGGCTGACCACGAAGTCGAGCCCGGCGCGGACCGAGGGCCAGTAGCGCTGGACGAAGGCGATGTCCCGGCGCACCAGCCAGTGGTGCCACACGCCGACGGCGAAGTACGCCGACATGTTGACCTCGCCGCGCTCGTCCTCGGGCTTGCCGTCGACGATCTTCATCGGCCAGGAGCCGTCGGCACGCTGCATCGTCGGCACCCACGCGTAGGCGCGCTCGGCGGCCTCGACCTGGCCGCCGATCAGCATCGCCATCGCGGCCTCGACGTGGTTCCAGATGTCGACGTGCTCGCCGACGGTCCACGGCACGGCGCCCCAGGGCTCCTGCATGGCGGCGATGGCGGCGGCGGTGTCGGCCACCTGCTGCGCGCTGAGCAGGCCGTCGACGTACGGGATGCGGGCGAGCGGGACCTCGGGCTCAGCCGGCATCGGCGGCCCCCAGCACGTCCCGATGGTCGGCGCGCTCGGCGTCGAGCGGCTTGCGGAAGTAGAGCACCATGCTCTTGCCGATCATCGGGTCGAGCACCTTGCCCGCCCACCGCAGCGCCTTGGGCTGCTTCATGATCTCCCAGACCAGGAGCTTGTGGTACGCCTTGGCCAGCGGGTGCTCGTCGTTCTCGACGCCCACCGCGCACTTGATCCACCAGTACGGCGCGTGCAGGCCGTGGGTGTACTCCTTGCCCTCGAAGACCATCGCGTCGCCGGGCGTGCCGTCGTTGAACCGGCCGGCCTTGGTGACCTTGTCGATCAGCTCGTGGTCGGTGTAGATGCGGATGTGGCCGCCGGTCGCGTTGTGGTAGTCGGCCGACAGCTTCCAGTTGATGACCTCCGGCAGCCACCGGGGCACCGAGATCGCCAACGTGCCGCCGGGGCGCAGCACCCGGACCAGCTCCTTGATGGCGTCGACGTCGGCGTGGATGTGCTCCAGCACCTCCGCGGCGACGATCCGGTCGAACTCGCCGTCCGCGAACGGCAGCGCCAGCGCGTCGCCCTGCTTGACGTCGGCCTCGGCCCCGGCCGGCACCTCGCCGGCCTCGGCCATCGCCACGAAGAGGTCCTTCACCCCGGCCAGCTCGTCGGCGTCGAGGTCGAACGCGATCACGTCCGCGCCGCGTCGGTACATCTCGAAGCTGTGCCGTCCGGCACCGGCGCCCATGTCGAGCACCCGGTCCCCCGGGCGCAGGCCGAGACGGTCGAAGTCGACGGTCAGCATCAGTGGCTCTCCTTCTCGCTGGTGAAGTCGTCGATCACGTGCTGGTAGGCCTCGGCGACCTTCTCGGCCACCGCGCGCCAGCTGAAGTGCTCCTCGACGCGGGCGCGGCCGGCGGCACCCATCCGGGCGCGTCGCTCGGGGTCGTCGAGCATCCGCTCGAGCGCGGTGAACAGCTCGCCGACGTCGCCGGGGGTGACCAGGTCCGCGCACTCGCCGTCGGCGCCGACCACCTCGGGGATGGCACCGGCGCGCGAGACCACGAGCGGCGTCGCGCACGCCATCAGCTCCGCGGTGGGCAGGG
Source organism: Nocardioides sp. GY 10113 (assembly GCF_004919105.1). GTDB lineage: Bacteria > Actinomycetota > Actinomycetes > Propionibacteriales > Nocardioidaceae > Nocardioides. The sequence continues at coordinate 109,811 of NZ_STGK01000012.1, read as the reverse complement.
AGAAGCCCTCGTAGAGCGACGGGACGCAGGCAACCTCGGCCGAGCCCATCAGGTCGACGAGCTCCTCGTCGGTCAGCCCGCTGGCGAACCGGACGGAGTCGCCGATCCCGAGCTTGTCGATGAGCCGCTCGGTGCGTCCGCCCGGCGCGGGGCGGGTGACCAGGACCAGCTCGACGTCGCGCTCGGTGCGCAGCTTCGCGAAGGCCTCGAGCAGCGTCGAGATCCCCTTCATCGGGGCGTCCGCGCTCGCCATCGCCATGATCCGGCCGGGCACCCTCGGCTTGGTCGGCGGCACGAACTTGCCGTCGACGCCGAGCAGGATCACCTGCATCTTCGCCGGGTCGACCCCGAAGTCCTTGGCGATGTCGCGCTTCGAGGTCTCCGACGGGGTCAGGATCCAGCGGGCCTGGCGCGCCACGGCCGCCTGCATCCGCAGGAAGCCGTACCAGCGGCGCAGGGTGAGCTTGCGCCACGGGTTCTTCGTCTGGGCCAGGTCGATCCGCCGGTCGAAGGTGATCGGGTGGTGGATCGTCGTGATCATCGGCACGCCGACCCGCTCCTCGATCTCGAGCAGCCCGTGTCCCAGCACCTGGTTGTCGTGGACGATGTCGAAGTCGCCCTTGCGCTCCTCGAGGACCCGGGTCACCCGGCGCGCGAAGGTGCGCGGCTCGGGGAAACCGGCCAGGCACATGATCGCGAACTCCTGGAGGTCGTACCGGTCGCGGAACTCGCGCGGCTTGGGGATCCGGAACGGGTCGGGCTCGCGGTAGAGGTCGAGGCTGGGCACCTTGGTCAGCGCCACCCCCTCGTCGAGCTCGGGGTAGGGCTGCCCCGAGAAGACCTCGACGGTGTGACCCAGCGCGGTCAGCTCTCGGCTGAGGTGACGCAGGTAGACCCCCTGCCCTCCGACGTGGGTCTTGCTGCGGTAGGACAGCAGGGCGATCCGCATTCGACTCTTCTCCTCCCTGGTGGGCGCTGACTCATGGCCGGTGTCGTGGCGCTTCCTCACGCCGGTCACGGCGCCGCACTCGCAGGGAGCTGGGCCGACTCGGAACTGGAACGTGTTGCTGATTATGCGCTACAGGTGAGTAGCCTAGGGCCACCATCCGGAACATCGGTGCGAGGCATGTCCGACGGGTGAGGAACGAACGACCGAGGAGATGTCTGTGACCACCAACTCGCTGCCCGCGTCGACCGACGGCGGCGCGCCGACCGACCGCGGCGGCTCCGCCGCGCAGCGGGACCGCCGTCGCCGGATCCTCGACGCGACCTACGAGCTGGCCAGCGACGGGGGCTTCGACGCCGTCCAGATGCGTGCGGTGGCCGAGAAGGCGGACGTCGCGCTCGGCACGCTGTACCGCTACTTCCCCTCGAAGATCCACCTGCTCGTGTCGGCCCTGGGCCGCCAGTTCGACGAGGCCGCGCCGCGGCTCGCGGCCAAGCCGGTGCCGGGCGACACCGCCGCCGACCGGGTGCTCTACGTGCTCAAGCGGATGGCCCGCGGCATGCAGGGCGACCCCAAGCTCACCGAGGCGCTGACCCGCGCCTTCATGTTCGCCGACAGCAGCGTCAGCACCGAGATCCACCAGGTCGGTATGGCGATGACGTCGATCGTCACCCACGCGCTGCACGGTGAGGACACCTCCGCGGAGACGACCGAGGAGGAGGTCGCCATCGCCCGCGTGCTGGGCGACGTGTGGCTCTCGACCCTGGTCGCCTGGGTGACCGGACGGTCCACGGCGGCCGAGACGGCGGCCCACATGGAGACCGCCGTCCGGCTCGTGCTGCGCTGATCCGGCGCCCCGAGGCGCCGGGCACACCTCAGGCGCCGAAGGCGTGGGTCGAGGTGACGCCGCCGTCGATCGCGATCTCCGCGCCGTTGACGTAGCCCGACTCGTCCGAGGCGAGGTACACGTAGAGCGGCGCGATGTCCTCCGGCAGGCCGACCCGGCGCAGCGGCACCTTGGAGGCGCCGTACTCCATCGCGGCGTCGCCGCCGTGGACGCGCGTCATCGGGGTGTCGATCATGCCCGGGTGCACCGAGTTCACCCGGATGCCCTTCGGCCCGAGCTCCATCGCGGCGCACTTGGTCATGCCGCGGATCGCCCACTTGGTCGCGGCGTACGCCGTGCACGCGGGCATGCCGGCGAGCCCCTCCACCGAGGAGGCGTTGATGATCGAGCCGCCGCCGTTCTTGCGCATGGTGCGGGTGACGGCCTGCATGCCCAGGAAGGTGCCGAGCTGGTTGACGCGCCACAGCAGCTCGACCTCGGCGGCGGGCATCCGCTCGATGTCGCCGAAGCGCAGCACGCCGGCGTTGTTCGCGAGCACGTTGACCGGACCGAACCGCTCGTTGGTGTCGACCACCAGCGCGGTCCACGACGCCTCGTCGCTCACGTCGTGGTGGGTGAAGTGCGCCGCGGCGCCCAGCTCGTCGGCGAGCGCCTGGCCGGCCTCCTTGGCCACGTCGGCGATCACCACCTTCGCGCCCTCCGCGACGAACCGCCGCACGATCTCCGCGCCCTGGCCCTGCGCGCCGCCGGTGACGATGGCGACCTTGTTGTCCAACCGACCCATCTGGTCCTCCTCCTTCGGTACGTCGCGCTCAGACCGTGAGCTGCATGATCGAGTCGGCGGCGAAGCCGACCGACGGGTCCCGGTCGACGAAGAAGCCGCCGAGCTGCTTGTCGAGGTCGTCCGCGGTCCACAGGTCGCCGGCGGCGTCGAACCGCTGCTCGACCACCGGCGCCGCGACCAGTGCGACCATGCCGCCGTAGACCACGAACACCTGACCGGTGATCTGGGCCGCGGCCGGGGAGGCGAGGTAGGCGACCAGCGGCGCGACGTGGTCGGGCGAGTACGGGTCCACCGCGTCGCCGGAGGTGTCCTCGCCGAAGACCTGGGCGGTCATCGCGGTCCGCGCACGCGGGCAGATCGCGTTGGCGCGCACGCCGATCCTGGACAGGCCGCGCGCGGTGGAGAGCGTCAGCGCGGCGATGCCCGCCTTCGCAGCGGCGTAGTTGGGCTGCCCCGGGGAGCCGCCGAGGAACGCCTCCGAGGCCGTGTTGACCACGCTGGCCTCGACGGTGCCGGACTCGGACGCCTTGGCCTGGGAGCGCCAGTACGACGCGGCGTTGCGGGAGAGCAGGAAGTGGCCGCGCAGGTGGACCGCGATCACCGCGTCCCACTCCTCGTCGCTCATGTTGAACAGCATCCGGTCGCGGGTCATGCCGGCGTTGTTGACCACGATGTCGAGCCGGCCGAAGCCGTCCACGGCGGCCGCCATCATCGCGTCCGCGGTGCTGCGCTGGCTGACGTCGCCACCGACGGCGACCGCCTCGCCGCCGCGCGATCGGATCTCCTCGACCGCCTCGTCGCCGGCACCGGGCAGGTCGTTGACGACCACCCGCGCGCCGGCGTCGGCCAGCGCGAGCGCCTCGGCGCGGCCGAGCCCCGCACCCGCGCCGGTGACGATCGCGACCTTGCCGTCCAGGCTGGTCGGCCCCTGCAGCGCGCTCACGCGTCGCCCTCCAGGCTGATCGCCGCGCGCGGGCAGGCGGCCACGGCCTGCTTGACGGCGTCGAGGTTCTCCGGGGTCGTCTCGTCGGTGTGCACGTGGAGCAGGTCGTCGTCGTCCAGCTCGAACACGTCGGGGGCCATCGCCTCGCACAGCCCGTTGGACTCGCAGAGGTCGAAGTCGACCTTGATCTTCATCTTCCTTCTCCTTGTGGATGCTCGGATGCTGGATGCTCGGGTGCCGAGGGCTCGGGCGCGGTACGACGCCGGCTCGGTCTCAGGTGCCCTCGGAGGAGTGGCCCGGGAAGAGGTGCGCGTCGGGGTCGATCGCGACGGCGGCGTTGTTCACCGCGGTCGCCGCCTCGCCGAAGCCGACCGCGATCAGCCGCACCTTGCCCGGGTACTCGGTGATGTCGCCCGCCGCGAAGACCCGGGGCAGGTTCGTCCTCATGGCGCCGTCGACCACCACGTGTCGCTTCTCCGTCTCCAGTCCCCACGCCTGCAGCGGGCCGAGGTCGGCGAGGAAGCCGAGCGCCGCGACCACGGCCTGGCAGGGCCGGACGACGGTCTCGCCGTCGACGTCCAGCTCGACCTCGGCGACGTGATCGTCGCCGCGCAGGGCAGTGACCTGCGCCTTCGTGATGATCTCGACCGAGGACTCCCGCGCCTCCGCGACCGTGCGGGCGTGCGCGCGGAACGCGTCGCGGCGGTGCACCAACGTGACCGAGCGCGCCACCGGCTCGAGGTGGAGCGCCCAGTCGAACGCGCTGTCGCCACCGCCGACCACGACCACGTCCTTGTCGGCGTACGGCTCGAAGGACGGGACGAAGAACTCGAGGCCCCGACCCAGCCACTCGCCGCCGGCGGGCAGCGGGCGCGGGCTGAACTTCCCGATGCCGGCGGTGATGATCAGCGCGCCGGCCCGGACCGTGGTGCCGTCGTCGAGGCCGAGCACGACCCCGTCGTCCTTGCACGTCAGGTCGGTCGCGGTGCGGCCGAGCAGCAGCACCGGGTCGGCGGTCTGGGCCTGCGCCACCAGTCCGGCGACGAGCTCGCGACCCTTGACGGTCGGGAAGCCGGCCACGTCGAGGATCGCCTTCTCCGGGTACATCGCGGTGACCTGGCCGCCCAGCTCCGGCAGCGAGTCGACCAGCGCGACCGAGAGACCGCGGAAGCCGGCGTAGTAGGTGGCGTAGAGTCCCGCCGGTCCCGCGCCGAGCACCACCACGTCGACGACCACGTCGCTCACGATCTCGGCCTCGTCGCCGCCCTCTCCCGCTGTCACGGTCGAACTGTAACGTGTTCTAGTTCTTCTCGGTATCCCGTTCCCATTGGCCACGCGACAAGACTTACTTGGTGTCGAGGCCGTCGACCAGCCATCCGCGGTCGGTGTTCACGACGGTGACGACCGCGCGGTAGGGGGTGTACGTGGTGCGCTCCTGCCCCTTCTCGCCCTTGGTCGTGTACTGGTTGAGGAAGATCAGCGCTTCCACCTGCGTGTCCGTGGCTCGCACGACGCCCTGCGCGACCACGCGGGACTGCACCGCGGTGCGGTTGGCGATGAACTCGTCGCGGATCTGGTCGGTGGTGGTGCGGTACTCCGCGGCGAATCGCTCGGTCATCGTCGCCGCCGCCTTCTCCACGTCCCGGTCGTAGGACTTGAAGTTGCGGCTGACGACGAGGTCCAGCGCCTTCGCCGCCGCGTCGACGCCCGCCAGCGCGTCGGCCTCGTTGGCCACCACGGGTCGGCCGTCGGGCACGTCGAGCTCGGCCCGCTCGGCGGCGGTGGTGTCGTCGACGTGGACCGGCGCCGGCTCGTGGCGGGCGAACCAGACGCCCTGCACCGCGAGCACGACGCCCAGGAGGGCGAGGACGACGACCAGCAGGCGGGTCACGCGGCGCCCGGCCAGGGGCGAGCCCGACCCGGCGCCGGCGGCGGGCGGCTGGGCGACAGCCGGCTCCACCGCCGGCTCGGGGGCCTCCGGCGCCAGGATCGCCGACCGCTCGACGACCGGCTCGTCCCGGCCCCGCTCGTCCCGGACCGGCTCGTGCAGGACCGGCTCGTGCAGGACCGGCTCGTGCAGGACCGGCTCGTGCAGGACCGGCTCGTCCAGGACCGGCGCGTCGGCGGTCGACACCTCGGTCCGGGGCGCGGCGGCGCCCTGTCCGGCCAGCTTGCGCGGACGGGCGGTGGCGCCGGACGACGACGGCTTGCGGCGTGCGATGTTCTTGCTCATCGTTGCCTCCCCCTCACGCCACGAACTGCAGGTCGCGGACGAGCCACAGGCGGTCCTTGAGCACCAGCTCCATCTGCAACCGGTAGTTGCGCGCCTGCGGCTGGAACTTCGTCACCTTGTTCTTCACGGACCCGGTCGTCGCCGCGATCACGGTCGCGGAGTCGTCGTCGCTGTCGACGATCCCGGACCACAGCACCTCGCCCTCCATCTCCGACTGGGCGCGCTCGGTCATCTTCACCAGGCTCTTCACCGACTTGTCCCACTGGGTCTGGAAGGCCCCGGTCGCGTACGTGCGGACAGCGTCGAAGTCCAGGTTGACGAAAGCGGTGGCGATCGCCGAGGTCGCCTGCAGGATCGCCGCGCTGCGCTCCTGCTCGGACTCGGGTGCCTCGTCGACCGCCTTCACGGTGCGGGCCCCGAGCGCGGCGCCGGCCTCCTCGCCCGTGGGCTGCCGGTCCGCGATCACCGCCACGGTCCGCTCGAGGACGTTGCCCGAGGTGTCGCCGCCGTCGCTCCGATACTGGTCGACCATCCGCATCCCTGCCCAGGTCGCCGCGGCACCGCAGAGGATGACCAGCACCCACAGCGCGATGTTCACCCGGAGCCGCCGTCCCTGGCCGCTCGCCACGCTCATCGTCATCGTCCCTTCACTGGTCCTACCAACATCCACTTCCACGCGTCCCCACCGAGGACGGACATGGCTGCCGGCGGGTTGAACCGCACCGGGTTGCCCTCGGCGTCGACCACGCCGGCCACGTCACCGGTGGCGGCGTCGTACGCGCTGGTGTAGGCCCGCGGGGCCGACGCGTTGGCGCCCGAGCCACCGGGGGCGGACTTCGACCCACGGGGCACGTACGGCGCCCCCGCCGTGCAGCTCGCCGGGAAGATCGGCGCATCGGTCAGGTCCTGGGTGGAGCGCCACTCGCTGGGGCGCAGGTATCCCTGCGTGCACGGCGGCACCTCGTAGTCGAACTGGAGGTTGATCCGCCCCCAGCCGTCCTCCGTGATGCCGTTCGGACCGCCGTTGATGATCACCGGGTAGGTGACGAGCAGCTGCTCGACGCCGTCGAGGTGCGTGAGCACCGTCTGGGTGGTGGTGGAGAGGTCGTTCAGCAGCACCGGCAGCGTCGGCTCGAGGTCCTCGAGCAGCGCCTGCGCCTCGCGGGCCGCGCCCGGGGTCTGCCCGATCACGGTCCGCAGGTCGCCGTCGCTGCGCCGCAGCGCCGCCGTCACGGTCGCGAGGTCCGCGGAGAAGCTGCGGATGTTCTCCTTCTGCCCCCGCTGGGTGCGCAGCACGGTGAGACCGCTGTCGAGCAGCTTGACCGTCTCGGCGGTGTGCGCGGAGGCCTCCTCGATGAACGCCGTGCCACCGTCGAGGAGCCGCTGCAGGTCGTCCCCGGTGCCCCGGAACATCCGGCCGAGCTCGCGGACGGTGACCTGGAGGTTCTCCTGGTCGACGGACTGCACGAAGTCGTTGAGGTCGACCAGCAGGTCGCCCTCGTCGACCGGCAGCGAGTCGCTGCTGCCGTGGTAGACGGTGCCGTCCTCGGCGTACGGCGGCTGGTCGTCCGGCGGCTGGAAGTCGAGGTACTGCTCGCCGACCGCCGAGAGGTTGTGCACGTACATCTTCGACTCGACGGGCAGCCGCGAGTCCGGGTCGAGGTCGAGACCGAGCGTGACGCCCTTCGCGGTGGGGGTCATCGCGGCCACCTTGCCGATCTTGACGCCGCGATAGGTCACCTCGCTGCCGACGAACAGCCCGCCGGACCCGGGCAGGGTCGCGGTCACCTCGAGTCGGCGTCCGGTGATCCGGTCCACCACGCCGAGGTAGGAGGCGGTCACGTAGGTGATCCCGACCGCGCTGAGGATGACGAACGCCATCAGCCGCATCCGCACCGCGCGGGTCATGCCGCACCTCCCAGCAGGGTCGCGGTCGTGGTCGCCGGATCCGCCGTACCGCCGGCGATGCCGCGGGTCAGCCCCTCCGGCCCCTGCACCGCCGCCAGCCCCGCTTCGGCCACCCGCCGGTCCGCGAGCCGCTTGAGCTCGACCGCCGGGACGGTCGCGATGACCTCGCACACGGGGCTGCGACGCAGCCCCGGCTGCTCGCAGCGCTCGGTGAGGCTCTTGCGAGTGGAGACCTGTTGGAGCGCGGTCGTGCAGTTCTCGCTGGTGATCCGGCCGCCGCGCACGCAGCCCCGGACCGCACTCTGCAGGACCCGGCCGAGCAGCCCGCGGACGTTCACCTTCGGCAGCTCGACGCCGACGTTGCTCAGGATCTGCTCGATGTCGAGGTCGGCGCGCATGATCGTGTCGGCGTAGTCGCCCTGCACGATCGCGTTGGCGGACTTCGGGAACGGGAAGCTGACCAGCATGTTCAGGCCCGGGCCCAGCTCGTCCCCGGAGTCGGCGAGGCGGTTCAGCACCGGGTCGAGGTGGCGGAGGATCTTCAGCACGTCGTCCTTGCTCGCGTTGATCACCCGGGTGCCCACCCTGCCCAGCTCGTCCAGCGCGCCGAGCATGTCGACGAGCTCGTCGTGCTGGTCGGAGAGCACCCGGATCGCCGGACCGGTCGCGTCGAGGGCGTCGGTGATCGTCCCCTTCTCGGCATTGAGCGTGGCGGTCAGGCTGTTCAGCGAGTCCAGCGCGCGGATGATGTCCGACTTCTGGCCGTCGATGGTGCCGATCACGCCCTCCAGCGACCCCATCAGGTTGCGCAGCCGACCCTCGCGGCCGGACATCACCGCGTTGGCCTCCTTCATGATCGTGCCCAGCTGCGCGACGCCGCCGCCGGTGAGCAGGAAGGAGAGCGCGCCGAGGACCTCCTCGACCTCCGGGTTGCGACCGGTCGCGCTCATCGCGATCCGGTCGCCGTCGGAGAGCCTGCCGACCGCCCCGGCCCCCTTCGGCGCCTCCAGCGCGACGTACTTCTCACCGAGCAGGGAGACCTGCCGGATGTCGGCGACGGCGTTGTCGGGCAGGTCGACGGTGTCCTTGATGCGCATCGTCACGCGGGCGTTCCAACCGATCCGCTCGACGTCGACCACCTCGCCGACCACCACGTCGTCGACCATCACGGTGGAGCGCGGGACGACGTTGAGCACGTCGGCGAAGTCCGCGGTGACCTCGAAGGAGTCGTCGTCGCCCACCGGTGACCCCGGCAGCGGGAGGTCGTAGGCCTCGAGCGAGCAGCCGCCGAGCACCAACGCGCCGGCGACCGCCGCCGCGCCGGCACGCACCAGCCGGGCGCGGGCGGTCGAGGCGATCATCCTGGAGCCGATCACTGGGCACCTCCCAGGAGTCCGGTCACCGACGCGTCGTCGGGCGCGGAGTAGGTGACGGGTCGGACGGGCACCTCGAAGCCACGCTGCGTGTCGCCCGGGGCGTACGAGGCGTTCTGGTTGTCGTCGGTGATCCCGGCCGGCTTCCAGGGCAGCGAGGTGACCAGCGGCTCCAGGTACTCCTCGAGCAGGTCGCAGGCGAGCTTCTTCATCGACTTGGAGATGTCGGGGTTCAGCTTGACCGTCGCGCAGATGAACCCGTCGAGGTCCCAGATGTTGTTGCCGAAGTTGATCCGCGAGTTCTGGGTCATGCTGGCGATGTCGAAGCCGAGGTTCAGGTTGGCCATCGCGACCGGCGCGATCCGCAGCGCGGTGTCGAGGTTGTCGCGCTCGGAGGCGATCGCGGAGATGGTGGTGGTCAGCTGACGCACGTCCTTGACCAGGGCGGTCCGGTTGTCCCCGAGGAAGCCCTTGACCTCGCCGACCGCGCCGGCCACGGCGGCGACGGCCTGTTGCAGCTCGTCACTCTCGTCGGCCAGGAGGTCGGAGACGCCGGCCAGGTCCTTCATGAACGCCTGCACCAGCTGGTCGTTGTCGGCGAGGGTCGTCGTGAACTCGGCGAGCTGGGTGACGGCCTCGAACAGGGGCCCGGCCCCCTCGCCGAACGTCTCGGCCGCGACCGACAGCTCCCGGATCATCCGGTTGCCACGGGCGCCCTGGCCGTCGAACGCGTTGCGCGCCGCCTTCATGACGTTGTTGAGGGTGCCGTTCTTGTTGACGCCGTTCGGGCCGAGCGTCGTGGTCAGGGTCTGCAGGCTCGCGTAGATCCGGTCGAGCTCCACCGGCACGGCCGTGTCGGGAAGTGGGATGTCGGCTCCGTCGGCCATCACGTCGCCCCGGGTGTAGACCGGCGTGAGCTGGACGAAGCGGTCGGCCACCAGCGTCGGGGTGACCACGACCGCCTTCGCGTCCTCGGGCACCCGGTACGACGCGTCGTACTCGATGTCCACCCGGACCGAGTTGCCCTCGGGGATGACGGCGGTCACCCTGCCCACGCTCACGCCGAGGATCCGCACGTCGGTGCCGGGGTAGACGCTGACCGCGCGCGGGAAGTGCGCGGTGACGGTCTTCATCTGCGCGGGCGAGCGGACGACGTTGAGCGCGACGGCAGCCACCAGGATCACGGCCACCAGGATCACGATGCGCCGGTCGATGCGACTCCAGATCTTCGCCACCATCAGTACCTCCCCGGGGCGATCTCGAACTCGCCGGTGACGACGCCCAGGACGTTCGCGGCGTACGCGTCGAACCACGGGCCGGTGCCGACGATGTTGCTGAGGATCGACACGTACGGCCCGAGCTGGGCGAGCGTCGCCTTGAGCTGCTTCTTCCGCTCGACCAGGAGCGAGGTGAGCTGGTCGACCTGGGCGAGCGCCGGGCCGATCTGCGCCGCGTTGTCGGTCGCCACCCCCTTGAGCTGGTCGGCCAGCACGCGGGCGTTGACCAGCAGGTCGTGCACGGCCCGCCGCCGCTTCTGCAGCTCGTCGAAGACCAGGTCGCCGTTCTTCATCAGGTCGACGATGTCGTCGCTCCGTGCCTGGAGCACCTCGCTGACCTGCGCCGTCGACTTGAACAGCGTCTGCAGCTCCTCGTCGCGTGAGGCGATCGTCTTCGAGAGCCGCGCGATGCCCTCGAAGGCGCCCTGCACCTCGGGCGCCGCGGCGTCCAGGGTGTCCGCGACCACGTCGAGCGCTTGGGTGAGCTTCTGGGTGTCGATGCCCTCGGTGGTCTCAGCGAGGTCCCCGAAGACACCGACGATGTCGTAGGCCGCCGTCGTGTTCTCGACCGGGATCGTGCCGCCCGCCTCGAGCTGGCCCGACGCGTCGGGCTCGACCTTGAGGTACTTCTCCCCCAGCAGGTTCAGCACGTCGACCGAGGCCTTGCTGTCGGGGCCGAAGTCCACCCCACCGTCCACCTCGAACGTCACGACCACCTTGGGTCCGTCGAGGTTGAGGTCGGTGACGCGACCGACGCGGATGCCGCCGACCTGCACGATGTTGCCCTTGTGCAGGCCGCTGGCATCGCTCAGCTCGGCGTAGTAGGTGGTCCCGCGGAAGCCGGGGAACTTGGAGAGGTTGAAGGTCGCGGCAGAGACCAGCACCAGCACGGCGAGGGTGATCACGCCGAGTCGCAGGACCTGCTTGTCGTTCGTTCTGGCCATCAGCGGTCCTGGCACCGGGGTGCGGTCGAGGCGAGCTCGTAGCCCGCGATCTTGTCCTGGAGCTGCTTCACGATCGGGATGTCGCCGATGTAGGGCAGCTTGATCGCGACCGAGATGCCGCAGACGTAGTACTGGTACCAGGAGCCGTAGGTGCCCGTCCGGGTCTGGTCGCTCATCATCTCCGGCATCCGGTCGAGCAGGTCGATGATCGAGGCCCGCTGCTTCGGCCGGTTCAGCAGCCGGGCGAGCCGGTCCAGGGCCGCCACGTCCTGCTTGATCAGCGGCCGGCCCTGGCGCAGCAGGTCCGCCACCACCACCGTCAGGTCGGAGATGTTGTCCAGCGAGGAGCCGATGGTCTCGCGGTCCGTGGCGAGGTCCTGCATCCAGTCCTTCAGCTCGATCACCAGCGTGCTCAGCTGCTGGCGCCGGCCGTTGACGGTGTCCAGCGTCTGGCTCAGGTTGGAGACCACCTCACCGATCAGCGCGTCCCGGTCCGCCAGCGTGTTGGTCAGCGAGGAGGTGTTCGCGAGCAGTCCCTGGATGGTGCCGCCCTCCCCCTGCAGCACCTGCACGATGTTCATGCTCAGCTCGTTGACCTGGTCCGGCGTGAGTGCCTGGAAGAGCGGCTTGAACCCGTCGAACAGCACGGTCAGGTCCAGCGCCGGTTGGGTCTGCGACACGGGGATCGTGGCGCCGTCCGGGAGGGGGGCCGCGCCCTTCGCGGTGCCGCGCTCCAGCGCCATGTAGCGGTCCCCGACCAGGTTGAGGAAGCGGATCTCCGCCGTGGAGGCCGTGGTCAGGTCGACGTCCTCGGCGACCCGGAACGTCACCTTCGCCATCGATCGCTCGTAGTGCTCGACCTTCTTGACCTCGCCGACGTTCACGCCGGCGATCCGGACGTCGTCGCCCTTCTGCACCATGCTCGCGTTGGTGAAGACGGCCGCGTAGGTCTTGCCGCCGCCGAGGCCGACGTTGCCCATCAGCATCGCGAGCATCCCGGTGACCACCACCGAGATCACCGTGAAGATGCCGAGCTTGACGCCCGCTGCGATCGTGACGTTGTTGCGCCGGCTCATTCGGCGACCTGCTCCCCGGCGGGCTGCCCCTCGCGGACCACCGGGCCGTACAGCAGGCTGCCGAGCGCGCCGTAGGCGGCCGGCTCCTTCCCGCTCTGCTCGGCCAGCAGCACGTTGACCAGCTCCTTGTCCCTGTCGGTGCCCGCGAAGCCGCTGCTCACGCCCCGGGCGTCGCCGCCGGCCCCGCCCGCGTTCCCGCTGGTCGTCGTGCGGCCTCCCCCGCGGCCGATGTCACCGCTGTCGATGCCGAACTCGTCCTGCAGCTGGACGGGAACCCAGCTGGTCGGCGGGTTCTCGTCCATCGGCGACCCCTGGTCCAGCGGGATCCGCTGCGCCGGGCTGGTGAAGTGCGGGAGGCCCAAGCACCACGGGCCATGGCCCACCTCGCCGTTGACCGGCTTGTCCCGCTCGTCGAAGTTCCGGTACTGCGGCGTGCCCAGGAACATGTACTGCTTGACCACGTTCCCCTCGAAGGTCTTCGACAGGATCGGCTCGTACCGGGCAGCGCCCTTGAGCAGGCAGCTGAACTCCGGCGAGTAGGTGTCCAGGACCGCCATCACCGGCTCGCTCACCTGTCCCATCCGGACGAGGTTCTGCTCGTTGTCGTCGAGCACCCGGTTGGCCACACCGGCGAGCCCGGAGATGTCCGAGAAGAACGTGTCCAGGTCGCGCCGCTTCTGGACGATGGTCCGGCTGGTCACGGTGAGGTTCGCCAGCGTGTCCAGCAGGTCCGGCGCGGCCAGGTCGTAGACGTCCGCGACGTCGGCCAGCTCGACGAGGTCCTGGCGCAGCGTCGGCAGGTGATCGTCGATCGCGGTGAGGTAGCCGCCCAGCTGCTCCATGGTGCGGCCGATCTGCTCCCCGCGCCCGCTGAGGGCGGTCGCGATCGCGTTCAGCGTGGCGTTGAGGTCGGCCGGACGGACCGAGCGCAGCAGCGGGAAGAGCTGGCTCAGTACCTGCGACAGCTCCACGTTGGTCTGCACCCGGCTCGCCGGGATCACCTCGCCGTCGGCGATCGGGGTGGTCGACGGCTGGGCCGGGCGGACCAGGGAGACGAACTTCTGTCCGAAGAGCGTGGTCGGCAGGATCTCGACCGAGATGTTGCTGGGGATCCCCTCGGCAGCCGCGGGGTCCAGCGCCAACCGGATCACCGCCTGCTGGCCGTCCTGGCTGATCTCGCGGACCTGGCCGACCAGGACACCGTCGATCCGCACGTCGCCGTACTTGGCGAGCTGGAGACCTGCCCGGTCGGCCTCGACGGTGACCCAGGTGGCCCGCTGGAACGTCTTGTTGTAGATCGCGATCGAGAGGACGATCAGCAGCGCGATCGCGGTCAGGAAGGCGACGCCGGCGACGAAGAGCCGGGCGTGCTCGCGGGGCGAGTCGTGGTGGACGTTGACCAGCATCACCGGGGTCCCCACGATCTTGTTCGGGGGAGCGGAGCGGCGGAGAAGAAGATCGTGGGGTGGTTCATCCTGTGATCCTGACCGTGGTGGTCGAGCCCCAGATCGCGAAGCTCAGGAAGAAGTCGGCGACCACGATCGTCACGATGCTGGTCCGGATCGCCTGGCCGACCGCGCGGCCGACGCCGGCCGGGCCACCGGAGGCGGTGTAGCCGTAGTAGCAGTGGATCAGGATCACCGCGACCGCCAGGAAGAGCAGCTTGAAGAAGGACCAGAGCATGTCGATCGGCGGCAGGAACTGCAGGAAGTAGTGGTCGTACGTGCCCGGCGACTGACCGTAGATGAGGGTGACGATCAGTCGCGGCGACAGGTAGGAGGCGAACAGCGCGACGATGTAGAGCGGGATCACCGCGACGAAGGCGGCGATCATCCGACTGGTGACCAGGAACGGCAACGACGGGATGCCCATCACCTCCAGCGCGTCGATCTCCTCCGAGATCCGCATCGCGCCCAGGCGCGCGGTGTACCCGCAGCCGACGGTGGCGGCCAGGGCGATCGCCGAGACCAGCGGCGCCACCTCGCGGGTGTTGAAGTACGCCGAGATGAACGCGCTGAACTTCGCGACGCCGATCTGGCTCAGCGAGGCGTAGCCCTGGATGCCGACCTCGGTGCCGGCGAAGAACGCCATGAACCCGATGACCCCCGCGGAGCCCGCGATCAGGGTCAGGCCGCCGACGCCGAAGGCCACCTCGGCGAGGGTGTTCAGGATCTCCCGGGGGTACCGGACGATCGCCCGCGGCACCCAGCCCAGCGCCTTGACGTAGAAGAGCAGCTGGTCGCCGTAGCCCTCGACCGAGCGTCGCCATCCGCCGAGGATCCCCATCGGCATGCTGAAGGCCATCAGCGCACTCCCCTGTCCACTGCCGTGTTCACAGGCCCACCGGCGGGGCGACCTGGAAGTAGATGGCGGTGATCACGGCGTTCAGGAAGAAGAGCGCCATGAACGCGATGATCACCGACTCGTTGACGGCCCGGCCGACGCCGCTGGGGCCACCGCCCGCGCCCAGCCCCTTGTAGGCGCCGATGATCGCTGCGAGCCATCCGAAGATGACCGCCTTGATCATCGAGATGTAGAGGTCGGGCAGCGAGGCGAGCGCGGTGAACGAGCTCAGGAACGCGCCGGCGGACCCGCCCTGCACGATCACGGTGAAGAAGTAGCCGCCGCCGATCCCGGCGCCGATCACGATCCCGTTGATCATCAGCGCAACGAACATGGTGGCCACCACGCGGGGCGCCACCAGCCGCTCCAACGGGTCGACGCCGAGCACCTCCATCGCGTCGATCTCCTCGCGGATCTTCCGGGCGCCCATGTCCGAGCAGATCGCCGACCCGGCCGCGCCGGCGATGATCATCGCCGCCGCCATCGGCGCCGCCTCGCGGACCGTGGCCAGCACCGCGGTCGCGCCGGCGAACGACTGCGCGCCGAGCTGACCGGTCAGGTTGCCGACCTGCAGCGAGATCACCGCGCCGAACGGGATCGAGACCAGGATCGTCGGCATCAGCGTCACGCTGGTGACGAACCAGGCCTGCTCCAGGAACTCACGGAACTGGAACGGACGGGTGAAGATCCGCTTGGTGACCTCCAGGACCATCAGGGCGATCTCGCCCGGTCCACGGATCACAGCCACCGCGTTGAACGCCACGGATCGCTCTCCTCCCGAATCGATCGCCATCGGCCGACTAGAACGTGTTCTCGTTGTGACCAACGCAACAAGGCACGTTCGCGTTACGGCCCGATGCGCGACCATTTGTTTCAAGTGATCCAACGAGGCAGGTGTGGCGACGGTCACGGCCTCGGGAGAAAATGCGTGACACCGCGTCGCGGCGACTGCGCTGGGGCGCTCGGGATGGGGAACGCCCGAGGCCGGCGAACCACCAGTGGCGGCTCACGCGGTCGCCAGCTAGCGACCCGACTGACGAGCGCGTACCCGCTCGACCTTCAGTCGGCTCACTTGGTCGCCGGCGCTCGCTTCGCTCGCGCTGCTCCTCGTTCGTCGGAACTACTCGAGCTCGTTCCTCGCTCGGCAGTTCCTCCTCACTTCGTTGCTTCCATCATCTGGCGGAGCTCCTTCTTGAGCTCGCCGATCTCGTCGCGCAGGCGTGCGGCCAGCTCGAACTGCAGCTCCGCGGCCGCCGCCTTCATCTGGTCGGTGAGGTCCTGGATCAGCGCGGCGAGGTCCGAGCTGGGCAGGCCGGCCAGGTCCTTGCTGTGCGCGCCCACGTCGGTGGAGCGCAGCGCCGGGGTCGGCGAGCCCTGGCGGGCCTTCACGCCACCGGCCCGACCCTTCTGGCCCACGTCGGCCCAGGTCTGCAGCAGCTCCTGGGTCGTCTCGTCCTCGCGGGCGAGCATCTCGGTGATGTCGGCGATCTTCTTGCGCAGCGGCTGCGGGTCGATCCCGTTCTCGGTGTTGTAGGCGATCTGCTTGGCCCGGCGACGCTCGGTCTCCTCGATCGCCGAGGCCATCGACGGGGTCACCTTGTCGGCGTACATGTGGACCTCGCCGGAGACGTTGCGCGCCGCGCGGCCGATGGTCTGGATCAGCGACTTGTCCGAGCGCAGGAAGCCCTCCTTGTCCGCATCCAGGATGGCGACCAGCGAGACCTCCGGCAGGTCGAGGCCCTCGCGCAGCAGGTTGATGCCGACCAGTACGTCGTAGGCGCCCAGCCGCAGGTCGCGGAGCAGCTCGACCCGCTTGAGGGTGTCGACCTCCGAGTGCAGGTAGCGGGTGCGGATCCCGGCGTCGAGGAGGTAGTCGGTGAGGTCCTCGGACATCTTCTTGGTCAACGTCGTGACCAGGACCCGCTCCTCCTTCTCGGTGCGCGCGCGGATCTCGCCGATCAGGTCGTCGATCTGGCCCTTGGTCGGCTTGACCACGACGTGCGGGTCGACGAGCCCGGTCGGGCGGATGATCTGCTCCACGACGTCGCCCTGGACCCGGTCCAGCTCGTAGTCGCCCGGCGTCGCGGAGAGGTAGATGGTCTGCCCGATCCGCTCCACGAACTCCTCCCAGCGCAGCGGCCGGTTGTCCATCGCGCTGGGCAGCCGGAAGCCGTGCTCGACCAGGTTGCGCTTGCGCGACATGTCGCCCTCGTACATGCCACCGACCTGCGGCACCGTGACGTGCGACTCGTCGATCACCAACACGAAGTCCTCGGGGAAGTAGTCGAGGAGCGTGTTGGGCGCGGTGCCGCGGCCGCGGCCGTCCATGTGCATCGAGTAGTTCTCGATCCCCGAGCACGAGCCGACCTGGCGCATCATCTCGATGTCGTACGTCGTGCGCATCCGCAGCCGCTGGGCCTCGAGCATCTTGCCCTGCCGCTCGAAGGCGGCCAGCTGCTCGGCCAGCTCCGCCTCGATCCCGGCGATCGCCCGCTCCATCCGCTCCGGGCCGGCGACGTAGTGGCTGGCCGGGAAGATGTAGAGCTCGGAGTCCTCGGTGAGCACCTCGCCGGTGACCGGGTGCAGCGTCATCAGCCGCTCGATCTCGTCGCCGAAGAACTCGATCCGGACCGCCATCTCCTCGTACACCGGGAAGATCTCCAGGGTGTCGCCCCGGACCCGGAAGGTGCCACGGGTGAACGCGAGGTCGTTGCGGGTGTACTGGATCTCGACCAGCCGACGCAGCACGGAGTCGCGGTCGTGCTCCTCCCCCACCCGGAGCCGGACCATCCGGTCGACGTACTCCTGCGGGGTGCCCAGGCCGTAGATGCAGGAGACCGTGGAGACCACGATCACGTCGCGGCGGGTCAGCAGCGAGTTGGTCGCCGAGTGGCGCAGCCGCTCGACCTCCTCGTTGATCGAGGAGTCCTTCTCGATGTAGGTGTCGGTCTGCGGGACGTACGCCTCGGGCTGGTAGTAGTCGTAGTAGCTGACGAAGTACTCGATGGCGTTCTTGGGGAACAGCTGGCGCAGCTCGTTGGCGAACTGCGCGGCCAGCGTCTTGTTGGGCTGCAGCACCAGCATCGGCCGCTGCACCTGCTCGGCGACCCAGGCCACGCTCGCCGTCTTGCCGGTGCCCGTGGCTCCGAGCAGCACCACGTCCTGCTCACCCGCGTTCAGCCGGCGGGTGATCTCCTTGATCGCCGCGGGCTGGTCGCCGGAGGGCTGGTAGTCGGACTCGACGTGCAGCGGCGCGACGCGACGCTCGAGATCGGTGACCGGACGCATGGTGCGAGCCTACGAGGTGGCGCCGACAGCCCTGCTCACGGCGCCGCCCGGCGCGGGTCGGCTCAGAGCAGAGGACGCAGCGGTGTGAGCACCAGCTCGGTGAACTTGCGATGCAGGTCCCGGGCCGCCCACTCCTCGCGGGTCAGCTCGAGGCAGTTGGACTCGTCGACCCGGAAGACCTCCTCCAGCTCGCGCGCCACGTCGGCATTGATGAACTCGACGTTGATCTCGTAGTTGCCCTGCAGGCTGAGCCGGTCGATGTTGGCGGTGCCCACCGTGCTCCACCGGCCGTCGACGGTCGCGGTCTTCGCGTGCACCATCGCGTCGCGGAAGCGCAGGATCCGTACGCCGGCGTCGAGCAGCTGGCTGAAGTAGCCCCGGGAGATCCAGTCGGCGACGATGTGGTTCGACTTCAGCGGCAGCAGCAGCCGGACGTCGACGCCGCGGCGGGCGGCCGCCTTGAGCGCGTCCACCAGGTCCTGGTCGGGCATGAAGTAGGCCTGGGTCATCCAGACGTTGCGGCTCGCCCGGTTGATCGCCTCCAGGTACATCCCGCGGATCGGGAACACCAGCAGCCGCGGCACGTTGCGGTGGATCCGGATCTGCGGCTCCCAGGTCGACGCCGTCTCCAGCAGCAGCGGGCGCTCCGAGGCGCGCAGCCGGCGGCGGCGGTTGAGGTTCCAGAAGTCGGCGAAGCTGCGCTTGAGGTCGAAGACCGCCGGACCGGTGATCCGCACGTGCGTGTCACGCCACTCGGTCTCGTACGCCGTCCCGATGTTGTAGCCGCCGACGAACCCGACCTCGTCGTCGACCACCAGGATCTTGCGGTGGTCGCGTCCGTAGCGGCGGAAGTCGAAGAACCGCCAGCCGGCCGGGTAGACCGGGTAGCGCAGGACCTTGATCGAGGACGGGAACCGCTGGAACCGCGGGGAGACCACCAGGTTGGCGAAGGCGTCGTAGATCACGTAGACCTCGACGCCGCGCTCGGCCGCGGCGCGCAGCGCCTCCTTGAAGCGCTCGCCGACGGCGTCGCCCTTCCAGATGTAGGTCTCGAACAGGATCTGCCGCTCGGCGCCGTCGATCGCGGCCAGCATGGCGTCGTACAGGTCCTTGCCGAAGGTGTAGGCCGTGACCTCGCCCTCGCCGATCGCGGCCGACCCCGGGCCGTACACCGGGAACGGCTTGGGACGCTTGCCGCGGCGGCGGTAGGAGTCGACCAGCGACATCGCGATCGCCACCAGCATCGGGATCCCGAAGAAGGCGAGCAGTGTGCGGCGCACCCAGGCACGGAGGCTGACCCTGCCGGTGCTGGCCTCGCCCGCTTCGTTGCCCACGCGCACAATCTAGTGGAGCCGGCCCACCGCCCGCGCCCGGCCCCGGTGGGCCCGCGGACCCTGGACCGACGCCGTCACCTGCGCAAACGCTAGCGGGACGGGAGGTGCGCGCGCGGGGCCATGCGGGGGCCACGGCGGGGCTTGCCCAGGGCCGCGGCCGCGATCAGGAACGGCACCCGGCCGCGGTGCGGGCGCCAGGGCTCCAGGTACGCCGCGAGGGCCCGGTCGTCGAACGGGGCACCGGTCAGCGCCCAACCGACGTCCTTGGCCACGTGGTAGTCGCCGAAGGAGACCGCGTCCGGGTCGCCCAGCGCCCGCTGCCGGACCTCGGCGCTGGTCCAGACGCCGACGCCGGGGATGCTGCGCAGGGCCCGGTCGACCTCCTCGGCGGACCCCGCCCCGACGCGCGCCCAGGCGGCGTCGCCGCGCCGCGCCACCTGCACCAGCGCCCGCGAGCGGGCCGGGTCGACGTGCAGCGCGAGCCACTCCCAGGACGGGATCGCCGCCAGCGTCGCGGCGTCCGGCTGGAGCCGGAGCCGCAGCTCGGCGCCGGGGCCAGGAGCGTCCTCGCCGTGGCGGCGTACCAGCGCGCGGAACCCGCCGAAGGCCTCCTGCCCGGTGACCTTCTGCTCGATGATCGCCGGCACCAGGGCCTCCAGCAGCAGACCGGTGCGCCCCTGCCGCAGGTGCGGGTGGCGGCGCCGGATCTCGGCCAGCAGCGGATGGCGCGGCTCGAAGCCGCTCCAGTCATCGGCCTCCCCCAACAGCTCCGGGAGCTGCTCGAGCGCCCAGTCGGCGCCGGGCCCCCAGGCCTCGGCGTCGATCGTGCCGTCGCCGGCCTGGGCCGACACCGCCAGCGTCGCCGCGCCCACAGGGGTGCGGCAGGCCCGCCAGTGCCGGTGCCCGCGGACCACGAGCGTCGGGTCCCCGCCGCCGCGCCGGTGCTGGCCCAGCAGGCGCCCGACCGGGACCGGGCGGCCCGGGCGCCACGTGCGCCGCGACGGCGTCTCCGACATGCCGACGACTCTAGCCAGGACGCTGCCGGTCACGACGCCCGACGGACCGCCCGGTCGCGGTCGACGGCCGCACCACTACGATGTCTCGTGTCAGCACGAAATACCTTCGCACACAGGAGACACCGTGAGCCTCGAGAGTGCACGGCCCCGCCGTGGGCGGCTGGACCAGGAGGTCGTGCTGCAGGCGGCCGAGGCGCTGGTGGACCGCGACGGCTACGACGCCCTGACCATGACATCCCTGGCCGCGGAGCTCGACGCCCGGGTCTCCTCGCTCTACAACCACGTGGCGAACCTCGAGGAGCTGCGCGCGCTGATCCAGGTGCGCGCGATGCGGATGCTCGGCGACCACGTCCGGCGCGCGGCGATGGGGCACTCCGGCGCCGACGGGCTGCGTGCGCTCAGCCACGAGCTGCGCTCGTTCGCGCTGGCCAACCCGCAGCGGTACGCCGCCCTGACCCGGCCGCCGCTGGACCGCGAGGCGTTCTACAGCGCGGCGATCGACGCGATCGAGGCGCTCGCCGTGATGGTGCGCTCGGCCGGCCTCCCCGAGGATCGGCTGCTGATGACCGGCACCGCGGTCTTCGCCGCGCTGCACGGCTTCGTCTCGCTCGAGGTCGCCGGCTACTTCGGCGACTTCGACGGGGTCGAGGACCAGCCGGGGTTGGAGCTCGACGAGATCTTCGAGCTGGTGATCCGCGGGGCGGTCACCGCCGCGGTGCTCGAGGCCACGCACTGACGCGGCCGGGCACCGGCTGATCGGCGTCGGACCCGGGTGGCAAGGTGATCGCGTGCTGCTCAGCGACCTGGTCTCCACCTCCGCGGCGGTCGCCGCCACCCCGGCTCGGACCGAGAAGACCCGGCTGATCGCCGAGGCCCTGGCCGCCGCCGAGCCCGACGAGCGCGCCCTCGTGGCGCGCTACCTCGCCGGGCGGCTGCGGCAGCGGCGCACCGGCCTCGGCTGGCGGTCCCTGCGCGACCTGCCGCCGCCGGCTCCCGCGCCCTCGCTGACCGTGGTGGCGGTGGACGCGGCGTTCGACGCGATGGCCGCACTGGCAGGCCCGGGCTCGGCGGGCGCCCGCACCGCCGCCGCGACCTCGCTCTTCGCCGGCGCCACCGAGGCCGAGCAGGCCTGGCTGCGCGCGGCCGCGCTCGGCGAGGTCCGGCAGGGCGCCTCGGACGCACTGCTCGTCGATGCGCTCGCGGCCGCCACGTCGCACCCGGTGGCGGAGGTACGGCGGGCGGCGATGCTCGCCGGCGGCGTACCGCCGGTCGTGGCCCAGGCGTTCGCCGGGACCCTGGACGCGATCCGGTTCGAGGTCGGCCGGCCGGTGCTGCCGATGCTCGCCGCCTCCGCGCCCGACCTCGCCGCCGCGTGGGAGAAGGTCGGTGCTGTCGCCGGCGCGGCCGGCACCGGGCTCGCGGTCGACGCCAAGCTCGACGGCATCCGGATCCAGGCCCACCGGCGGGGCGGCGAGGTGCTGCTGGTGACCCGGACCCTGGAGGAGATCACCGCCCGCCTGCCCGAGGTGGTCGACGTCGTGGCGGCACTGCCCGGTGGCGACCTCGTGCTCGACGGCGAGGCGCTGCTGGTGGGGCCCGACGGCCGCCCGCGACCGTTCCAGGAGACGGCCGCGCGCACCGCGAGCACCGGGGCGGGCGGCGCCCGCGTGGCGCCGTACTTCTTCGACCTGCTGCACCTCGACGGGCGGGACCTGCTCGCCGCGCCCGCCCAGGAGCGTTGGGACCTGCTGGCGGGCCTGGTGCCCGAGCAGCACCGGGTGGCGCGGTGGCGCGGCGCGGACCCCGCGGCGGCCGAGGAGTTCGCGCGGCGGGTGCTCGCGGCGGGCCACGAGGGGGTGGTGGTCAAGGCCCCCGGGGCGCCGTACGACGCGGGCCGCCGGGGCTCGGCGTGGGTCAAGGTGAAACCCGTGCACACCCTCGACCTGGTGGTGCTGGCCGTCGAGTGGGGCTCGGGGCGGCGGCGCGGCTGGCTCTCCAACATCCACCTCGGCGCCCGGGCGGCCGACGGCTCCGGCTGGGTGATGGTGGGCAAGACCTTCAAGGGGATGACCGACGCGATGCTCGCGTGGCAGACCGAGCGGTTCCTTGAACTGGAGACGCACCGCGACGGCCATGTGGTCCACGTCCGGCCCGAGCAGGTCGTCGAGATCGCGTTCGACGGCGTCCAGCGGTCGACCCGCTACCCCGGTGGCGCGGCGCTGCGCTTCGCGCGGGTCGTGCACTACCGCGACGACAAGCCCGTGGCGGAGGCCGACACGATCGACACCGTGCGGGCGTACCTGGGCGGCGGACCGAGCACTGACTGACCCTCACCCGGACGGCCCGGAGCGTGCCGTGCAACAACGGTGCAACTGCGAGTTGCACACGCCGTACACTCGCTGACATGGTCACCCCGGCACCGCCGACGGATGGTCGGCGCAAGGCGGCAGCGGCGCGACGACGCGAGCGCGAGGCTCAGATCATCGGCGCCACCCGGCAGATCTTCGACGCCAAGGGCGTCCGGGACGTGCAGATCGAGGAGATCGCGACCGCCGTCGGGATCAACCGCGCGATCGTCTACCGCCACTTCACCGGCAAGGAGGAGATCGTCGCCCTGACGCTGGTCGGCTACCTGGAGGAGCTGGGCGAGGCGCTGCGTGCGGCGGTCGCGACCTCCACGGACCCGGTCGAGCAGCTGCAGGCGCTGGTGGGCGCGTTCGTCGACTACGGGGTGGCGCACCCGGCGTTCATCGACTGCTCCCACGCGCTGATGACCCGGCCCGGCCACGAGCTGCTCGACGAGCTCTCCGAAAGCGCCCTGTTCCGGGTCGGCCGGGCGATCAGCTCCACCCTCAAGGTGCTCTCCGACGCGCTCGCCGCCGGGCAGGCCTCGGGGATCTTCGCCAGCAGCGAGGACCCGACGCTGCTGGCCAACATGCTCTACTCCAGCGGCCTCGGCGCGCTGCAGCTCGCCCGGCTGGGGATCCTGGTCGGAGAGTCCGCGCCCGGCATCCCCACCGTCGGCGCGGTCTCCCCGGAGCAGGTCCGCTCCTACCTCGTGGCCTCGGCGCTGGCACTGATGTCGCCCGCGCGTACGACGGCCTGACCGTGTCCCGGGCGCCCCACGCGCCCCACCGGACGGCCACTTCCCTCGCGTGACGGCCATTGCAGTGGCCGTCACGCGCGGGAATCCCCGGTCGACCGGGGATTCCAGGGCTCACGCCTCCAGGATCGCCACCACGCCCTGCCCGCCCGCGGCACAGACCGAGATCAGCGCCCGGCCACCGCCGTTGGCGGCGAGCAGCTTCGCGGCGTTGGCCACGATCCGCCCACCGGTGGCGGCGAACGGGTGTCCCGCGGCCAGCGAGGAGCCCTTCACGTTCAGCTTGTCGCGGTCGATGGAGCCCAGCGGGGCATCCAGGCCGAGGCGCTCCTTGCAGAACACCGGGCTCTCCCATGCGGCCAGCGTGGAGAGCACCTGCGAGGCGAACGCCTCGTGGATCTCGTACAGGTCGAAGTCCTGCAGGGTCAGGCCGTGTCGCGCCAGCATCCGCGGGACGGCGTACGCCGGCGCCATCAGCAGGCCCTCGGCGCCGTTGACGAAGTCCACGGCCGCGACCTCGGAGTCGACGAACCAGGCGAGCGGGGTCAGCCCGTGCTCCTCGGCCCAGTCCTCCGAGGCCAGCAGCACCGCGGAGGCGCCGTCGGTCAGCGGGGTCGAGTTCGCGGCGGTCATCGTCGCCGCCTCGCCCTTGCCGAAGACCGGCTTGAGCTTCGCGAGCTTCTCCAGGGAGGAGTCGGCGCGCAGGTTGTTGTCGCGCTCCAGGCCGCGGAACGGGGTGATCAGGTCGTCCTGCCACCCCTCGTCGTACGACGCCGCGAGGTTGTGGTGGGAGGCGACGGCCAGCTCGTCCTGGGCCTCGCGGGTGATCTGCCACTCCAGCGCCGTCAGCGCCTGGTGCTCGCCCATCGACAGCCGCGTGCGCGGCTCGCCGTTGCTGGGGATGGCCAGCCCGATGTCACCGGGCCGCAGCGACCCGAGCACCCGCAGCCGGTCGGCGTTGGTGCGGGCGTTGTTGAGCTTGATCAGCTTCTTGCGCAGCCGCTCGGAGAGCGCGATGGGGGCGTCGGAGGTGGTGTCGACGCCGCCGCCGACCCCGGCCTCGATCTGGCCCAGCTTGATCTTGTTGGCGATGTAGTTGATCGCCTGCAGGCCGGTGCCGCAGGCCTGCTGCAGGTCGACGGCCGGCGTGTCGGGGGCGAGCCTGCTGCCGAGGACGGACTCGCGGACCAGGTTGAAGTCGCGGCTGTGCTTGAGCACGGCGCCACCCGCCACCTCGCCGAGGCGCTCGCCCTCGAGGCCGAACCGCGCCACCAGGCCGTCCAGGGCGGCGGTGAACATCTCCTGGTTGGACGCGCCGGCGTACGCACCGTTGGAGCGCGCGAACGGGATGCGGTTGCCGCCGATCACGGCGGCCCGGCGGGCAGTGTCAGCCATGGTTCCTATCCTCGTACTCGGGTCCCGCGGCGGTCACCGCGCGGGTGCTTCAAGAAATGTGGACTCAGAGTTACACATACAGTTACATTCGACCAGCGGGCGGCGCCCGCCGTGACCATTCTCGCAATACTCCCTCGCAGCTGGCGAAAGGCGCAGGCGCACACCATGAGCGACAAGTACCAGGGCTTCGTGACCTCCCCGGTCGGCAAGTTCCTCGTCAAGAACCTCGGCCTCCCCAACCCCACCCCCCTCGAGCGGTACGCCGAGGGCGACCCGCTCGTGCAGGGCACCGTGCTGGTCGGCGGCACCGGCCGGCTGGCCGAGTCGCTGCACGGTCTGCTGGACCTGATCGGCGCGACCTCCACCGGCGACCCGACCAGCGGCGAGACCGAGCCGTTCAAGGGCATCGTCTTCGACGCCACCGGCCTGACCAGCAGCGCCGAGCTGGTCGCGCTCCGCGACTTCTTCACCCCGGTGCTGCGCAGCCTGGCGTCGTGCGCGCGGATCGTCGTGCTCGGCACCCCGCCGGAGCAGACGGCCGGCGCCGAGCGCGTCGCCCAGCGCGCCCTGGAGGGCTTCACCCGCAGCCTGGGCAAGGAGGTCGGCCGGGGCAGCACCGTCCAGCTGGTCTACGTCGCCGCGGGCCAGGAGGCGGCGGTGACCAGCACCCTGGCGTTCCTGCTCTCCCCCAAGTCCGCCTACGTCTCCGGGCAGGTGGTCCGGATCGGCGCCCACGGCGCGGCGACCCACACCAACGTCGAGGACTGGGCCCGCCCGCTCGAGGGCAAGGTCGCCCTGGTCACCGGCGCCAGCCGCGGCATCGGCGAGGCGATCGCCCGGGTGCTGCACCGCGACGGCGCCACGGTGGTCGGGCTCGACGTACCGCAGGCGGCCAGCGAGCTGCAGTCGCTGATGAAGGAGCTCGACGGCGACTGGCTGACCCTGGACATCACCGCGAAGGACGCGCCGCAGCGGATCGCCCACCACCTGACCGAGAAGCATGGCGGCGTGGACGCGGTGGTGCACAACGCCGGCATCACCAAGGACCGCAAGCTGGCCAACATGGCGGCCGACGAGCGCGGCGACCGTTGGACCGCGGTGATCGGGGTCAACCTGACCGCGCCGGAGCTGATCACCCGCGAGCTGCTCGACCAGGGCGTGGTCCGCCCGGGCGGCTCGATCATCGGCGTCGCCTCGATCGCCGGCATCGCCGGCAACGTGGGACAGACCAACTACGCCGCTTCCAAGGCCGGCGTGATCGGCCTGGTCGACTCCCTGGCCGACGAGCTGACCGACGGGATCACGATCAACGCGGTGGCGCCCGGCTTCATCATCACGCAGATGACCGCGGCGGTGCCGTTCGCGACCCGCGAGGTGGGTCAGCGCCTCAACGCGATGTCCCAGGGCGGCCTGCCGGTCGACGTCGCCGAGACGATCGCCTGGTACGCCAACCCGGCCTCCTCCGGCGTCAACGGCAACGTGGTCCGGGTCTGCGGCCAGATGATGCTGGGTGCCTGAGGTGGTCACGCCGATCCGGGTGGTCGACCGCTCCGCCGGCACGGGGACCATGGTCCGGGCGGCACTGCCGGCGGTGCCGGGACTCAACCGGCTGCCCGGGGTCCGACGAACCGGCACCGAGCTGCCCGACGTGGTGCTGCGCCGCCCGCTGGTCACCGTCGAGCGCGACCACGTGGACCGGTACGCCGCGGTCTGCGGCTTCCCGGTCAAGGACACCGCCCCGCTGCCCTACCTGCACCTGCTGGCGTTCCCGCTGCACATGGAGCTGATGACCGATCCGTCGTTCCCGTTCCCCGCGATCGGCACGGTGCACCTGGAGAACGTCATCACCCAGCACCGCCCGGTCGGGATCGGCGAGACCGTCGAGGTCAGCGTCGGCGCCCGGGACCTGCGGGCCAGCACCAAGGGCCGCGCCTTCGACATCGTCGCCTCCGCCAAGGCCGGCGGCGAGACGGTCTGGGAGTCGACCTCCACCTACCTGCGGCTCGGCGGCGGCGACAAGGAGCACGGCGACCCGGGCACGACCTTCGCCCCGGTCGAGCCGACCGCCCCCGAGTGGCGGCTGCCCGCCGACCTGGGCCGGCGCTACGCCGCCGTCTCCGGCGACCGCAACCCGATCCACCTCTACCCGCTGACCGCCAAGGCCTTCGGGTTCCCCCGGCACATCGCGCACGGCATGTGGAGCCTGGCGCGCTGCGTGGCCGCCCTGGAGAACCGGCTCCCCGACGCGGTCCGGGTCGAGGTCGGCTTCAAGAAGCCGCTCTTCCTGCCCGGCCGGGTCAGGTTCGGCGTACGGCCCTCGGAGGCCGGCTGGGAGTTCAGCCTCTCCAGCGCCTCCTCGGGCGCCCCGCACCTCCTCGGCCGAACCGTGGCTGAGGCAGCCCCGAGCCGGGCCTGAGGCACCACCGACCCGGGGCTCAGGCACCCCCGAACCGGGGCTCAGGCACCACCGGGGACCGCGCCCGCTTCGCTGTCGGCGCCCTACTCCCGGCTCGGCCGTCCCCAAGGCCCGGGTCGAAGGCCCGGGTCGACGGTCGCCGGAGGCCCGGGTCGGTCAGCCGTGGGGGCGCTCCACGTTGGCGTTGGGCCGGATCAGGCCCTCCTGTGCCACGGTCGCGACCAACGTCCCGTCCTGGGCGAAGACGCGGCCCATGGAGAGTCCGCGGCCGCCGGTGGCCGAGGGCGACCACTGGTCGTAGAGCCACCACTCGTCCGCGCGGAACGGCCGGTGGAACCAGATCGTGTGGTCCAGCGACGCCATCTGCACCTTGGCCGGGTTGGTGTCGTGCGCGGCGAGGGAGACGCCGAGCAGCGTCACGTCGCTGGCGTAGGTGAACAGCGCCAGGTGCTCCAGCGGATCCTCCGAGAGCCGTCCGGCGACCCGGAGCCAGACCGCGGCGCGGGACGGCCGGCTGGGGTCGTCGGCCAGGCCACCGAAGCGCGAGTTCCCGATCCAGCGCACGTCGAGCGCGGCCCACTCCTGCGCCAGCCCGTAGTCGGACTCGCGCGACCGCATCATCTCCAGCAGGTCGACGCCCTCGGCCGGCGGCTTGACCTCCGGCATCACGTCCTGGTGCTCGAAGCCCTCCTCGGGGCGCTGGTAGTTGAGCGTCTGGTAGTAGATCGGCCGGCCGTGCTGGCGGGCCACCACCCGGCGGGTGAGGAAGGACTTGCCGTCACGGATCCGCTCCACGTCGTAGATGATCGGCACCTGGTAGTCGCCGGGGCGCAGGAAGTACGAGTGCAGCGAGTGCACCGTGTAGGCGGGGTCGACCGACGTGTTGGCCGCGATCAGCGCCTGGGCGGCGACCTGACCGCCGTAGACCCGCTGCCGGGTGGTCTCGGGCTGCTTGCCGCGGAAGAGGTCGACGTCCAGCGGTTCGAGGTTCAGCAGCCCGACCAGCTTGCGGGTCTCGGCCTGGGCCGACTCGTTCGTCCCGGCGGCCGACTCGTCGGTCGGCGTGGTCGTGTCGCTCATGCTCCCCCTCCGGTGGTGCCCTCGTCGGGCCCCTCGAGGCCCGCGAGGAACTGCTCGAACTGGCGACCGAGGTCCTCGCCGGTCGGCAGCGGCTCGTCGGCGGCGAGGAGGCTGGAGCCCTCCTCCTCCGCGCGAGCGAACGTGTCGTACTGCTGCTCCAGCGCGGCGACGACCCCGGCCACCTCCTCGTTGGAGGCCAGGTACCGCGCGATCTCGCCCTCGCGCTCCTCGGCCAGCAGACGGAGGTCACCGAGGTCGATGGTCAGCCGTGCGGCCAGCTCGACGTGCTCGAGCAGCGCCAGCGAGGCGCGCGGGTAGTCCAGCTGCGCCAGGTAGTGCGGCACGTGCGCGACGAATCCCTGCGCGTCGTGTCCCCACTCCCCCAGCCGCACCTCGAGCAGCGCCTGAGCGCTGCCGGGGATCCGCAGCTCACCGCGCCAGGGGCTGGTGCCGGTGAGCAGGTCGGGGTTGTTGGCGTGGTGCGTGATCGCGATCGGGCGGGTGTGCGGGACCGCCATCGGCACCGCGCCGATGCCGATCACCAGCGACACGTCGAACCGCACGATCACGTCGCGCACGGCCCGGCAGAACGCCTCCCACCGGATGTCGGGCTCGGGCCCGTGCAGCAGCAGGTACGGCGTGCCGCCGGCGTCGCGCAGCAGGCGCACCACCAGGCGCGGGGCGTCGTAGGCCTCGTAGTGGTCGCGGACGAACGACATCGGGGGGCGGCGTGCCCGGTAGTCGTGGAGCTCGTCGACGTCGAAGGTCGCCACGACCACGCCGCCGCCGCTGGCACCGGACTCGACCAGATGGGCGCAGGCGACCGCGCCCGCGTTCCCGGCGTCCAGGAAGCCGTCCAGGGCGATCACCAGGCGAAGGTCGGTGACGCCGTCCAGCTCGGGGACGTCGTCGACGATGTGGACGAGTCGGGCGGAGTTGCTCACGGGCACAACCCTATTCCGCCGCGTCGGATCACCGACGATAGGTGCTGGTCATCAGCGCGACGCCCCGCTGGACGAGCTGGTCCTCGGTCAGCCCCAGCCGGTCGGCGAGCACCCCCGCCTGGTCGGCGCCGCCGGCCAGCTCGTCGAGGAGCACCCACAGCATCGACGGCCCCTCGGTGTTCGCGACGTACTCGCAGACCCACCAGGCCACGGCGTACCAGCCGACGGCGTCGGGACCCTGGAAGTCCTCCGCCGAGGGCAGGGCGCTCGCGCCGGCGCCGACCTCGAGCGCGGCCGCCGGCAGCCTTCGCTGCAGGGCGTCCATCGGCTGCACCGAGACGTACTCGGCGATCCCCTCGGTGATCCACAGCGGCGCGCCGCGACCCTCCGCGCCGAGCAGGGCGTGGGTCAGCTCGTGGCGCACCAGCCGGTCGCGCACCGACGCGGACTGGGCCAGGACGCGGGGGTTGAGCGAGATCCGGAAGCCGGCCGTCGGACTCGAGCTGTCGCCGGGGACGCTGGGGATGGCGATCGTCAGCCCGTCGGCGCGCTCGGGGTCACCGACGGTGTCGCCGGTCAGGTCGTCGACCGCCGACCGGTCGGAGAGCACGTAGACGACGGTGCCGAGGTCGCGCGGAGCACCGTCAGCGCCGTCACCGTCGACGGCCGACGACCGCTCCTCGGGGAGCTGCAGTCCGACCTCGAACCGGCCGTCGGAGACCGCGTCGAGCACCATCGGAGCGTCGCCGATCGTTGTCGCGTCGAAGATGCCGAGCGCGTCCAGCCGCTCCTCGACCCGGATCGGACCTCGGTCCCAGGGCTGCTCCGCGGAGGTGTGCTCCTCCTCCCAGGCGGCATCACGGGTCGAGGCGAGCACGTAGCGTCGCCCGTGCTCGCCGAGGGTGAACCGCCACCGGTCGCGGGTGCGCACCGGCACCGCGTCGTACCCCTCCAGCTGCAGGCTGGTCTGGACGACCGCCCACACGCTGCGCTGGTCGTCCGGGTCGGCGGTGACCGATCCCCTCTCCACGCGGTAGCGCAGCACCTCGACGGGCAGCTGGGCGAGGTTGGCCAGGTAGGTGGCCTGCTGACGGCGGATCGCGTCGCCGGGCGCCAGCGTCCGCTTGAGCGCCGCGGCGTCGTCGTCGAGGATCGCTCGCGCGCGCTTGCGCAGCACCGTGGTCAGGTCGGCCTCGAGCTGCGCGGAGGTCGGCTCGATCGGGCCGGGCGGATCGGCGGAGCAGGCGACGAACGGGAGCAGGCTCAGCAGGAGGACCGGGACACCGAGCGTACGACGACGGGCGGGGCTCCGGCCCGGCTCAGCGCGTCCCGTCCGCATCGAGGAGGGCCCGCGCTGCGGCGCGGACGTCCGGCTCCGTGTCCGGGTCGGCCGTGATCGCGTGCACCACGTCCAGGGCGATGGCCTGGGCCGAGAGCCCGACCCGCTCCATGATGACCGCGCGCTTGGCGTGGTCCAGGAACTCCTGGGGGATGCCGTGCAGGTGGACCGGGACGTGGACGCCGGCGTCGTTGAGCTCCTGCAGCAGGACCGCGCCGACGCCGCCGACGCGGCCGTTGTCCTCGATGGTGACGACGCGACGGAAGCCTCGGGCGAGCTCGACCAGGGCGGCGTCGACCGGCTTGACCCAGCGCGGGTCGACGACGGTGACCCCGATGCCCTGGGCCTGCAGCCGCTCGGCCACGTCGATCGCGACGCCGGCCATCGCGCCCACGGAGACCACGAGCACGTCACGGGCACCCTCGCGGTAGAGCACGTCGATCGGGCCGTGCTCGCCCGTGAGGATGTCGATCGCCGGGAGGTCGCTCGGCGGCGGACCCTTGGGGAACCGGACCACCGTGGGCGCGTCGGCGACCTCGACCGCCTCGTCGAGCAGCTCGGTCATCCGGGTCACGTCGCGGGGTGCGGCCAGGCGCAGCCCCGGCACCACCTGCAGGATGGACATGTCCCACATGCCGTTGTGGGAGGCGCCGTCGTCGCCGGTGACGCCGGAGCGGTCCAGCACGAACGTGACGCCGCAGTTGTGCAGCGCGACGTCCATCAGCACCTGGTCGAAGGCGCGGTTGAGGAACGTCGCGTAGACGGCGACGACCGGGTGCAGCCCGCCGATCGCCAGGCCGGCGGCGCTGGTCGCGGCGTGCTGCTCGGCGATGCCGACGTCGAAGGTGCGCTCGGGGAACCGGGCCTGGAACTTGTCCAGCCCGACCGGGTGCATCATCGCCGCGGTGATCGCGACGACGTCGGGACGGCGGGCGCCGATCTGCACCATGTGGTCGGCGAAGTGATCGGTCCAGATCGGACCCTTCGGCTTCTCGGCGCCGGTCTGCACGTCGAACGGTCCGGGCGCGTGGAACTGGTCCGCCTCGTGCCGCTCGGCCGGGTCGTAGCCGAAGCCCTTGCGGGTCATCGCGTGCACGATCACCGGGCCGCCGAAGCGCTTGGCCTGGCCCAGCGCCTGCTCCATCGCGACCCGGTCGTGACCGTCGACGGGGCCGACGTACTTCAGGCCGAGGTCCTCGAACAGGCCCTGCGGGGCGAGGGCGTCCTTGAGCCCGCGCTTGACCGCGTGCAGCGCGTCGTAGGCGGTGGGCCCGACGCCGGGCACGGCGTTGAGCCGCTTCTTGATCAGCTCGAGCACCTGCTCGTAGCGCGGGTTGGTGCGCAGCCCGGCCAGCGCCTGGGCGAGGCCGCCGATCGTGGGCGTGTAGGAGCGGCCGTTGTCGTTGACGACGATGACCAGCTTGGAGTCGTCGGCGATCGCGATGTTGTTGAGCGCCTCCCAGGCCATGCCGCCGGTCAGCGCGCCGTCGCCGATCACGGCCACCGTGTGCCGGTCCTCGCCGCGGATCGCGAACGCCTTGGCGATGCCGTCGGCGTAGCTGAGCGCCGTGGAGGCGTGGGAGTTCTCGACCAGGTCGTGCTCGGACTCCGCCCGGCTCGGGTAGCCGCTCAGTCCGCCCTCGCGCCGCAGGGTGCCGAACTCACCGGCGCGGCCGGTGACCAGCTTGTGCACGTAGGCCTGGTGGCCGGTGTCGAAGACGACCTTGTCGCGCGGCGAGTCGAAGACCCGGTGGATCGCCAGGGTCAGCTCCACCACGCCGAGGTTGGGGCCGAGGTGCCCGGAGTTCGTGGCGACCGTGCGGATCAGCAGGTCGCGGATCTCGGCGGCGAGGTCGGTCAGCTGGTCCTCCGACAGGTCACGCAGGTCGCGCGGGCCGGAGATCGTGTCGAGGACTGCCATGGCGCCGAGTCTAGGGCGTGCCACTACCGCGCGGCCCCGGCGAGGTCGAACCGCGCGACCGCCGGCTCGTGCAGGCTGCCCAGCCAGACCGTGCCGTCGTGCTCCCGCACCCCCGTGACCATGTGGTACGCCGACCCCGGGCGGTCCGGGTCCAGGTCGAGGTCGTGCACCAGCCGCCCCCGGGCGTCGTAGGCCTGCACGCGCACCGTGCGCTTCGGGTTCGGCTGCAGCGGCTCGGGCAGCGTGGTCACGACGCGGCGCAGGAGCATCGGCGAGCGCTGCAGCCGCTCGACCACCCGGTCCCGCGGACTCGCCAGGGTCACCCAGATCAACCCGTCGCTGCCGCGGGAGATGTTGTCCGGGTAGCCGGGCAGGTCGGAGCAGAGCCGGTCGCGCATCCCGGCGCTGGGCCCGGTCAGCCAGTACCGGACCACGTCGCGGGTGCTGGTCTCGGCGACGCAGACGAACGAGTCGTCCGCGGCGAGGGCGACGCCGTTGGCGAACGCCAGGCCGGAGAGCACCGTGGTGCGGGTGCCGTCCGGGTCGACCCGGATCAGCCGGCCGGTGCGGGTCAGCTGGACCATCTCCTCCCGCCAGCGGTCGATCCCGAACTTGGTCGAGGAGTCGCTGAACCAGATGGTGCCGTCGGCGGCGATGGCGGCGTTGTTGCAGAACGTCAGCTCGCGGCGGCCCTCCGGGCTGGCGCTGTCCACGATCGTCTCGATCGCGCCCGTCGCGGGATCCAGCCACAGCAGCCCGCGGCGGGCGTCGCAGATCAGCAGGCGGCCGTCGGCGGCGTACTCGATGCCGAGGGGGCGGCCCGCGGTGTAGCCGACCTTGTCGATGCGCTGGCCGTCGGCGCTGATCCGGAAGACCGAGCCGTCCTCGGTGCCGGTGAAGGCCGCGCCGGTGTCCGGTCCATGGGTGGCGACGACGACGTCCTCGGCGCCGCCGGCGGGGACCCGGGTCACGGAGAGTGTCACGGGACGGGTCACGCGGGCCTCCTGCTGAGCTCGGCGTACAGGTCGGAGTCGAGGAACGCCGGCAGCGTGGTCGCGGCGAGGTCGCTCAGCGGCAGCCCACGGGCGACCTCCGGGTCGACGAAGACGATCTGGCGCCCCTCCCCGAGCACCACGTCGTCGTCGGTCAGCTCGGTCGGCGCGGTGAAGAACGCGATCGTGTCCTGCGACCGGGTCTCGGGGTGGAACAGGTCGAAGTGGCCGTGCAGGCGCAGGTCGGCGGCGGCCACCTCGATGCCGGTCTCCTCGGCGAGCTCGCGCACCGCCGCGTCCAGGTCGGACTCCCCCGGCTCGACGTGCCCGCCGCTGTAGCTCCACCGCTCGGGGGCGATCCGCGCGTGCTCGTCGCGCTCCTGGAGGAGCACCCAGCCGCGAGGGTCCACGAGGACGACACAGGCGAAGCGGGTCACCGGCCCACCGTAGCGACCGACCGCGACGGCCGCCGATGAACGCCGTGTCGTGGGCTCAGGCGGTGGGGTCAGGCGAGTCGGCCCTGGTCGGGGCGCGCCCCGCCGGCGCAGGAGGCGAACGGCTCCGGCGCGGTCTCGCCGTGGCCGTAGGCGGCGATGAAGAGCGGGAGCCGCGGGTCGTCGACGCCGGTCAGCTCGAGCTGGCGGCCCCAGACGGTGATCACCACCGGCGCCTGCTGCGCGGGCCACGGCGTCAGGATGCCGTTGCTCGGCAGCTGCGCGGCCAGGGTGCCGACCCCGTCGCCGTCGACCGCGTCCGGCCGGTAGCTGATCACCACGGTCCCGTGCTCGAGGTCATGCACCAGGTTCTCGGCGGGCACCGGCAGGTCGTAGACCCCGCAGTCCAGCCAGGTCGGGGCGTGCGGTCCGCCCACGGGCGGCGACTGCGGATAGTCGATCGGGCCCCGCTCGTGGTCGCGGGAGAGGTTGTCGTAGGCAACGACCTCGTCGAGGTCGGCCGGCGCCTGCCGGGTCTCGCCCGCCGGTCTCAGGCCGACGCTGCCGTCGCCGTCGACCAGGATGGCCGGGACCGCGATCGCGATCACGAGGACCAGCAACCCGCCGACCACGCCGAGCGCCACCGGAAGCGCCGTGCGCCGGGGCCGCGTGGGGCCCTGGGACTGGGGGTACCCGGGCGGCGGGTACGGCGGAGGCGGGACGGGCGGGTATGCCGGCGGGGGCGGCGGCGGGGCCGTCGTCTCGTCGTTCACGGTCACCCTCCTTCACCGATCCGCGGGCCGGAGGATTCTGTCAGTGCGCCCGACCGTGCCCGTGCCCGGGTCGCCGAACGCCGGCGTCAGGCCCGGGGTGCAGCCGGCGCGACGAACGACGGCGCCAGCTCGCCGAAGCAGCTGGCGCGGTCCTTGCCCCAGTACCCGGCGTGGACCTTCCCCGAGGTGAAGATCTGCAGCGGGCTGAGCCCACGCTCGGTGTACCGGATCGAGGTGGGGCGCACCGCGCCGATGCTGACGTCGCCGGCGCCCTCAGCCTTGTCGTCGCCGTTCACGAGGTTCGAGGCGAACACATCCGCCTCGATGAAGACGTTCGTCCACCGCAGGTCGTCCTTGCGGGCGATGCGCCCGTCGTCGTAGCCGGGACTGAACAGGCGCACCATGTCCAGCGGGCAGCCGACCGTCACCATCGAGGCGACCTCCTCGGGCGGCGCGAAGTCGCGGAGCGAGCCGTCGCGCGGGAAGAACGTCTCGAACAGCACCAGGCTTCCGAAGCTGTAGCCGAGGAGGTGCACCGGGCCCACCCAGCCGCTGGGCCGGAGGCCGTCGATCGCCTGGTCGAGCGCCTGGCTGACGGAGTCCGCGATGACGTCGGTGTTCTTCACGAACCAGATCGAGGCCTGGATCGCCCCGACCACGCCCAGCAGGCGGTTGCGGAGCGCGGCCCAGGTGACGACCACGCCGAGCGAGGAGATGCTGATCCAGGGGCTCTCCCCGCCGTCGTAGAAGCCCTTCAGCCAGGACGGCATCGTGACGCCCAGGGCCGCCAGCAGCCCGACGGCCGCGTAGACGGCCCCGAAGGCCAGGACG
This sequence comes from Nocardioides sp. GY 10113, assembly GCF_004919105.1. Lineage (GTDB taxonomy): Bacteria > Actinomycetota > Actinomycetes > Propionibacteriales > Nocardioidaceae > Nocardioides. The sequence continues at coordinate 74,271 of NZ_STGK01000012.1, read as the reverse complement.
GCACACGCCCCCACGCCGAGCCAGAGCTGGACCTTGGTCTGCCACCGCTTCGCCGGCCGGCGGAACGCGGCGGCGAGGGCCAGGATGGCCTGGCCGGTGAGCGCGACCGCCCGGACCGCACCGGGTACGACCGGCGGCAGGGCGCCGCTCGACCGTGGCACCAGCCTCGCGGCGTAGTCGAACTGGAACAGCTGGAGGACCTCGACGTCGTTCTCGTCGACGATGGTCTTGCTGACCCTCAGGCCGGACGGCGAGGGAACGCCGGCGGCGTCGACGAGCCGGAACGACCCCGGCCTCTGGGGATCCAGGCTGGCCCGGATCGAGTCCGCCACCTGGTCCGCGGTGTTCTCCTCGGACGCGCCGAGGCCGGGGACGTAGATGAGCAGCGGCGTCGTCTTGGGGGCCGGCGTCGTGCCCACAGGATCGGTCGCCTCCGCAGCGTGTTCGCCCATCTGTGCAGGATCCACCGCACGGGGCGGGGCCGCCAGCGCCGGCTAGACCGGATCACCCGCATGGCCTGCGGGTGACCAGCGGCGCCGGGGCGCCGACACCGATCGCTGCGCGCCCCGCGTCCCCGCGCGTAGAGTCGCCGGGCGCCCCTCCGCCACCGCGGCGGGCGGGACCCAGCGTCGGGCCGACGGGAGCGACCGATGAGGTTGGTGAGCACGTGCGTGGCGACCGTCGTCGCCGCCGCGCTCCTCGGCGCGACGGGATGCGGGAGCGGCGACGAGCCCGGCAGCACCAGCGACGCCGGCACCACCGGCGCGGCCAGCGACGCCGGGACCACCAGCGCCACCGGCGAGGCCGGCGAGGCCGGCGAGTCCGGCGACGCCGGCGCGACCGCGCCGCCGGCCGCGGTGCAGTGCCCGTACGGGGAGTTCAGCACCGTCTACACGCCGACCGACTGGGTCGCGGGGGTCGCGAGCATCTGCCACACCGGCGATGGCGGCGCGGTGCTGCTGGTCAACGACTCCGCCGTCCTCCTGGATGTCGGGCCCGGCCCGGGCGCCGGCGTCAGCCAAGCGGGCGCGAACGAGCCCGAGACCTTCGAGGACCTGACGAACCTCGAGGCCGCCGGCGCCTTCGCCACTCCACCCGGCCACGCGGCGGTCCCACCCGGGGGCTGGGTCGTCGTCACCGGCCAGCCGGCGACCGTCACCGTCGAGGTGCCGGCGCAGGCCGTCGTGCTGGCGTACGCGACCTCGAAGCTCGTCGGGTACGCCGAGGACAGGCTGGCGCCGGACCGGGCGCGAGCGCAGAGCGTGGCGGGCTGCGCCCAGGACGTGGCGACGGCCTGGTCACTGGCGCAGGACCCGCAGGCGAGCCTGACCCACCTCCTCGCCGACACGCTGCTCGGCCCCACCTGGAGCTGCTCACAGCTGCTCGACGAGCTCGACGAGGTCGACCCACCGCCGCGCGCGACGTCCGCGCTGGGCGAGCGCCTGGCTCGCATCGGCAGCGTCGTCGAGGCGACCGTGGTGGACGACGTGCTCCGCTACGTCCGCAATCTCGCACGGATCCTCCCCTGAGTCCTCCCCTGAGCGGCGCGGACGCTGCCGATCGGTTCGGTGGGCTGCGTGGTCGGCCTCACGGTGACCCACCAGCCCGGGCGCGGCCCTGGGCCTGCCCTCTCCCGCCGCCAGGGGCGTGAAGGTCAGCGCGGTCGTCAGGCCGGGCGGCGGAACGGCCTCTCGTCCCGCAGGTACCAGATGAGCCAGGTGACAGGGAAGGCGAGACCGGCCAGCGCGACCAGGGGACCCGACGTCCCGCGGCGGCGTTGGCCGAGGCCGGTCAGCAGCGCGAGCAGCACGCAGGGCGCCACCGCCAGGAGCGCCACCGCAACCGCCATCACCTGCCCATGCTGGCGTAGGCCGGGGCACGCCGCCACCCGTTCGGCGCGCGAGGTGGCGGCCGGTCAGGGCCAGGTGCCCGCCTCCAGCAGCAGGTCGGCGTACCCGCTCTCCTGGTAGCCCGACCGGAGCACCGGGCTGACCGGCGAGCAGGCGAGGCTGGCCAGCTCGCAGGTGACGACCTGCCGCGCCTTCGCGCTGCCGCCGACCCGCTCCGCGATGCCCATGAAGGTGTCCTCGTCGCTCCAGCCACCGAGCGTGAAGTACCGCGACGGGCCGTCGAGCCGGCGCTGGCGCCCGGTCGTCGCGTCGTACACGACCGCGGCGGCCGGCCAGCTGGAGGCGTCGAAGAGGGTGCTCCGGTCCGGCGAGAGCCGCCCCACACCGAACGCCTCGCTACCGGTCATCTCACGGCGCCGGCCCTCTCCCCCGATGCCGACGTGGTAGCCGTCGGGGAACAGCGTGTCGGCGTACCCCTCGTAGACCTCGACGCGCTCCGCGTCCCGGGTCGCCGGGTCGGACGAGCCGTCGTCGAGGTGGATGGTGGAGCGGTCGAAGAACAGCAGCTCGTCGCTCACGCCCCGCAGCAGCGGCATGATCTCGCCGTACAGGTCGGCCAGGTCGTCGCCGTCGGCCGGCTCGCGGTCGGGGGTGCGGTACAGCTGTTCGCCGGTACGGGTGTCGAACGCCGCCACCTGCAGGACGTGGGTGCCGTAGCGGTCGGTGGGTCCGCGCGACTGGTCAACGGTCGCGAGCACGGAGCGGTCCGCGGAGATCGCCAGGTTCGCCCAACCGACCTCCGCGACCTGCTCGGTGAGTCCGGCCGCGCTGGTGAACATCAGCATCCCGTCACGCACCCAGTAGACCCCGGTCGCGCCGAGCACGAACTCCTCGACGGCGCCGAGCTCGAGCCTCTCGTCCCCGACGTGCAGCGTCCCGTCGTGGTACCAGGCCGCGACGGGCACGTCCCACTCGGTCGGGCCCACGGGGAGCGTGAACGGGTCCGCGCTCGCCCCCTCGACGCCGACGTCGATCCCGCACCCGGCCGCGGCGAGGCAGGCGAGCAGGGCCGCGACGGCGCCCCGCCCGAACGGCCGCGCGCTCACTCGGACAGCGCTGCTTCGATCCGCTCGACCTTCGCTGTCAGCTGCCCGGTGTAGCCGGGCCGGATGTCGGCCTTGAGCACCAGCGACACCCGCGGCGAGACCGCGGCGACGGCGTCGACGGCGGCCTTGACCACCGCCATCACCTCGTCCCACTCTGAGGCAAATCCATGGGGGTAGTGGCGCTGAACAGGCTCGCAGGTCAGAGCACTCATTCCGCCGCACCGCCGTCCGCGGACAGCGCCGCCTCGATCCGCTCCACCTTCGCCGACATCTGGCCTTCGTAGCCGGGCCGGATGTCCGCCTTCAGCACCAGGCCGACCCGCGGAGACACCTCAGCGACTGCGTCCACAGCCCGCTTCACCACCGCGAGGACCTCGTCCCATTCGCCCTCGACATTCGTGAACATCGCGTTCGTCTCGCAGGGCAGGCCGGACTCGCGGACAACCTGCACAGCCCGCGCTACAGCGTCGGTCACTGAGCCGCTGCCGTCGGAGGACATGGGCGAGATGGAGAAGGCGACCAGCATGTGCCACACCGTAGGGGAAGGCGCGCGCACTCCTGCGGAAGGGTGGGGAGGCCCCTGCGGCCCAGCCCACACAAGGAACCCCCGGCCAGCGAAATTTCCGGCCCCGCAGTTATCTCGGCGTCGAGATACCGACGTCAGGGGTCGATGCCTCGCCGGACAGTAAAGAATGAACGGTTCAGCAGCCCCCCGGCGGTTCGTCCTGTCATCATCCGGGCCCAGTTGCATCTAGCAACTCCTGGCCTCGCATCCGCGCGGCAGCCACGGAGGGCAAGCAAGAGGAGCGAGTCTCATGGGTTGGTTCGGTAACAAGAGAGCAGCCGTAATCAACAAAGAGACGCCGGTCTCCGCGCAGATGATCTTGCGGTTCAAGTTCGCTCCTTCCGGGCCCGTCATCTTCACGCTGGATCAGGGGGCAAGAGGGCGCACCTGGTACTCCGGGTACACGAAGCTCCTCCTTGTCGAGGACCCGCGCACCCTCGAAACCGCGTCGATGGAAGCGATCTTCGAGTGGATGATGCCGCAAGCCTGGGCAGTCGTTCAGGACCAGGTGCCGAGTGCAACAAAGACGCAGATGCAAGTTCAACTCGACGGTGAAACCGGCGATTTTGTCTGCGTCGGCCCCGTGACCTTCCTGGAGTCCGAGTGGTCGACGTCGAAGGCACGACTCCTACGACTCGCCCAAGGCGACTGACTCCACAGACTGCGCAGGACTACGGCCGTCCCCCACTGGAAGGGCGCGAGTCGCCCGACCGGCGAGGACGGTCGGGGGACGGCCTTGCCTACTTCTTCCTCGTGGCCGGCGCCTTCTGCGTCGCAGGCGAGCCCGACTCGCTGTCGTACCCGAGACCGTAGGCGCTGCTGAACGCGGCACCCTGCACCCCCGACAGCGCCCGGATCGAAGCATCCGGCACCGGCACACCCACCGTGAACTGACCGCTGGTCCGCAGCGCCACCGAGTCACGCTGATACGCCGGGGCGTAGTCCCGCGACGGCGTCACCACGAAGTCCTCCGCGACGATCAGGTAGCAACCCGACTTGTCGTAGACCAGCCCCTCGTCGGCGGCCATCGCCGGAACGGCGACCACCTCCAGCCCCGCGTACGCGGTCAGCGCCCCGTCATAGAGCGGACGGTTCTGGGCGTCCAGCCGGGCCTCCTCAGCGACGATGGCCGAGGGTGGCAGCGCCACCGTCGTCGGGGAACCGCCCGCCGTCACGATGGCCGCCTTCGCGGCGTGCACCGAGGACCACAGGTCCGTCCCGGTGGCCTCCTCCGCGAACGAGAACACGCCCGTCGGGTTCGGCGCGGTGCCGTTGCCGTGCAGCAGCCCGTCGTCGAGCACGCGCCCGAAGTAGAGACGCAGCACCCGCTGCACCTCGGCGAGCAGGTTCACCTTCGTGTCACGCACCGCCCGCTCGGACACCAGCGGGATGCCCGCCAGTTCCTGGGCGACAGCGACGTAGGACGACACGGACGCGGACACGTCGGGCTTCGCGTCGGCCTCGTTGATCCAGGCGGCCCCGGTGAGGGAGTCGATGACACCGAACACGGCGCGACTGTTGCCGGTGTCGTAACGAGTGAGCGAGTCCGCGAACGGGTCTCGACGACCTCCAGCCCGAGGCGGTCGGCTAGGTCGCGGCATCGCTTCTGCTGCGCCGTCACCCCGTCTGAATCGTGCCGGTCGTCCCTACTGATGCGGGCGTAGATCGCGGCCCGTCCTGCTGTTCCCATACCCACATGGTCGCGCCTCAGCCCACTCCCCCTCGACGTTCGTGAACATCGCGTTGGTCTCGTTGGGCAGCCCGGACTCGCGCACCACGCGGACGGCCGCGGCGACGGCCTCGGCCACGCTCCCGCTCTCGTCGGCGGCGGCTCCGGTCGGGGCGATGCTGAAGGCGGCGATCATGGCGCCCACGCTAGCCGGCGCGGCGGCAGGCCCGGGGGAAGGCTCGGACCAGTGCTCAGCTGAAGGTCGCGTAGTCCCCCGGCGCCAGGAAGAACCCGGTGCGGGTCGACTCGTCGACGCAGGTCACGCCGATCTTCTCGACGGCGCAGGTGACGGCGCCGGCGGTGACCACGGCGGGCGGGGCGATGGTCGTCGCGCCCGGCTCACGGATGGTGTCGGTGTTGCACTGCGGCAGGGCACCCTGGTCGGTGAACTCGATCCGGCCGACCGCGTCGCCGAGCGCGTTGGCGCAGATGTCGGGGTCGGCGATCGCGCCGACGCGCAGCTCGCAGGCGACGAAGCCGTCGAACAGGCAGTAGATCGCGTCGCCGGGGGTGGAGAAGCGGGCGACGGCCTTCACACTCGCGCCGGAGGTCACCTGGTCCGTGATCTCGGCCTCGGCCTCCGCGTACGTCGTCGGACGGTCGACGACCGGCTTGCCCGATCCGGCGCCAGCCGACGCCGGGGCTGCGGTCGACGGCCCCGCGTCCCCCGGTGTCGCCGTGCTGGCCTCCTCCGCCGCGGCCGAGGAGGTCTCCTGAGCGGCGGGGGTGGTCTGCGGCGCCGCTGCGGCGGGCGAGCTGCCGGCCTCGGCGGGCACCGGGGTGGCGACCGGCTTCTCGGCGGCGTCGCAACCCGTGACGAGCCCGCCCGCGAGGACGGCGCCGAGTGCCGCGGCGGCCAGGACGGCGGGACGGGGGCGGCGGGAGCGGGTGATCACCGGGACATCCTGCCGATCGGGCCGCCCGGATCGTGGGAGGCACGACGGATCCACGCCGGGAAGCGCGACGGCCCGCCACCCCGAGGGGTGACGGGCCGTCGTACCGCGTCCGCGGTCGGCCGAACCGGGCGGATCAGCCCGGATCAGGACTTCCGCAGGTTGCGCAGCACGTACTGCATGATGCCGCCGTTGCGGTAGTAGTTCGCCTCGCCGGGGGTGTCGATCCGGACCACGGCGTCGAACTCGACGTCGCCGGCCTTGACCTTGACCGTCTTCGGCGTGACGCCGTCGTTGAGCGCGGTGATGCCGGTGATGGAGAAGGTCTCCTCGCCGGTCAGGCCCAGGCTCTCGGCGTTCTGGCCCGCGGGGAACTGCAGCGGGATGACGCCCATGCCGATCAGGTTGGAGCGGTGGATGCGCTCGTAGGACTCGGCGATGACGGCCTTGACGCCCAGCAGCGAGGTGCCCTTGGCCGCCCAGTCACGCGACGAGCCGGAGCCGTACTCCTTGCCGGCCAGGACGACCAGCGGCACGCCGGCGTCCTGGTAGTTCACGCTCGCGTCGTACACGAAGGTGACCGGGCCGCCCTCCTGCGTGAAGTCGCGGGTGAAGCCGCCCTCGGTGCCCGGCGCGATCTGGTTGCGCAGGCGGATGTTCGCGAACGTGCCGCGGATCATGACCTCGTGGTTGCCCCGGCGCGAGCCGTAGGAGTTGAAGTCACGCTGCTCGACGCCGTTCTCGGTCAGGTACTGACCGGCCGGGCTGTCCTTCTTGATCGCACCGGCGGGGCTGATGTGGTCGGTGGTGACCGAGTCGCCCAGCTTGAGCAGGACGCGGGCGCCGTCGATGTCGGTGACCGGCTCCGGGGTGTCGGGCATGCCGTCGAAGTACGGCGCCTTGCGGACGTACGTCGAGGCCGGGTCCCACTCGAAGGTGTTGCCGTCCGGGGTCGGCAGCGAGCGCCAGCGCTCGTCACCGGCGAAGACGTCGGCGTAGTCCTTGGTGAACATCTCGGAGTTGATCGCGCTGGCGATCGTCTCCTCGACCTCGGCCGGGGTCGGCCAGATGTCGTGCAGGAAGACGTCGTTGCCGTCGGCGTCCTGGCCGAGCGCGTCGTTGAACAGGTCGACGTTCATGTTGCCGGCCAGGGCGTAGGCGATGACCAGCGGCGGCGAGGCCAGGTAGTTCATCTTGATGTCGGGGTTGATCCGACCCTCGAAGTTCCGGTTGCCCGAGAGCACCGAGACGACGGCCATGTCGTGCTCGTTCACCGCGGCGGAGACCTCGGGGATGATCGGGCCCGAGTTGCCGATGCAGGTGACGCAGCCGTAGCCGACGAGGTTGAAGCCCAGCTTGTCCAGGTACGGCGTGAGGCCGGCCTTCTCGTAGTAGTCCGAGACGACCTTCGAGCCCGGCGCCAGGGTCGACTTGACCCACGGCTTGCGCTGCAGGCCCTTCTCGACGGCCTTCTTCGCCAGGAGCGCGGCGCCGATCATGACCGACGGGTTGGAGGTGTTGGTGCAGGAGGTGATCGAGGCGATCGTCACCGCGCCGTTCTCCAGCTCGAAGGTGGTGCCGTCCTCCAGCGTCACCGGGACCTTGACGTCCGGGGTCTCGGAGTAGGTCGGCAGCGCCTCGCCGAACGCCGCGGCGGCGTTGGCGAGCTCGATGCGGTCCTGCGGGCGCTTCGGGCCGGCGATGCTCGGCACCACCGTGGAGAGGTCCAGCTCGAGCTTCTCGGAGAAGCGGGGCTCAGCGGCCGGGTCGAGCCAGAGGCCCTGCTCCTTGGCGTACGCCTCGACGAGCGCGATCTGCTCCTCGGAGCGACCGGTCAGGCGCAGGTAGTCGGTGGTCTGGCTGTCGATCGGGAAGATGGCGCAGGTCGAGCCGAACTCCGGGCTCATGTTGCCGATCGTCGCGCGGTTGGCCAGCGGCAGCGCCGAGACGCCCTCGCCGTAGAACTCGACGAACTTCCCGACCACGCCGTGCTGGCGCAGCATGTCGGTGATGGTGAGCACCAGGTCGGTGGCGGTCGAGCCCTCGGGCAGCTCGCCGGTCAGCTTGAAGCCGACGACGCGCGGGATCAGCATGGAGACCGGCTGGCCGAGCATCGCGGCCTCGGCCTCGATGCCGCCGACGCCCCAGCCCAGGACGCCGATGCCGTTGACCATGGTGGTGTGGGAGTCGGTGCCGACGCAGGTGTCGGGGTAGGCCTGCAGCACGCCGTCGACCTCGCGGGTGAACGCGACGCGGGCGAGGTGCTCGATGTTGACCTGGTGCACGATGCCGGTGCCCGGCGGGACGACCTTGAAGTCCTCGAAGGCGCCCTGGCCCCAGCGCAGGAACTGGTAGCGCTCGCCGTTGCGCTGGTACTCGATCTCGACGTTGCGCTCGAACGCCTCGGGGGTGCCGAAGACGTCGGCGATCACGGAGTGGTCGATGACCATCTCGGCCGGCGCGAGCGGGTTGATCTTGGAGGCGTCGCCGCCCAGGTCGGCCATCGCCTCACGCATGGTGGCGAGGTCCACGACGCAGGGCACGCCGGTGAAGTCCTGCATGATCACGCGGGCCGGCGTGAACTGGATCTCCTTGTCGGGCTCGGCGGTCTCGTCCCAGCCGGCCAGCGCCTTGATGTCGTCGGCGGTGATGTCCGCGCCGTCCTCGGTGCGGAGCAGGTTCTCCAGCAGCACCTTGAGGGAGTACGGCAGCGAGGCGACGTCGAGCCCCTCGCCGGTCACGGCGTCGAGGCGGAAGATCTCGTAGGACTTCCCCTCCACGTCCAGGGTGCTCTTCGCACCGAAGCTGTTCACGCTGGGCATCGCGTCTCCGTCCTGATTCGTTGATCCGGCTCGAGGTTCTCCCGGGGCCGGTCCGCCTCGCCTCCGACCATCCTGCCGCCGCCGGCAACCGCGCCGGTAGTGAGGCAGACCTAACCGTCGAGAGCGACTCGCGAGCGGCTCGGACCCGGAATATCTTGATATCAAGATACATCACCGTGGAGGTCGGGCCAACACCACCCCTCGACTGCCGCTCCGACCGGGCGCCGCTCCGGTAGCGTCGCCGTCGATGCGCGCCACGACCCGGGTCTACTGGCGGATCCTCGTCGCCGGCTTCCGGCGCCAGTCCACCTACCGCCTCGCCGCCCTCGGCGGCCTGGTCGCCAACGTCACCTTCGGCCTGCTCAAGGTCGCCGTGCTGCTCGCCACGGTCGAGGCCGCCGGCGGCGAGCTCGCCGGGTACGACGCCGCGATGATGAGCACCTACGTCTGGCTCTCGCAGGGGCTGCTGGGGTCGGTCAACCTGTTCGGCCGCTCCGACCTCGCCGAGCGGATCAAGGGCGGCCAGGTCGCCGTCGACTTCCTCCGCCCCGTCGACGTGCACGCCGCGGCGGTCGTCACCGAGGTCGGCCAGTCGCTCTTCGCGCTCATCCCCCGCGGGATCCCGTCCGTGCTGATCGGCGCGCTCGTGGTCGGCATGGCCGCGCCGCCCAGCCTGGCGGCGTACCTGCTCGGGGCGGTGAGCCTGCTGCTCGGGATCGTGGTCTCGGCGGCGACGGTCTACCTGGTCGGCGTCTCCGGGTTCTGGCTGGTGGAGACCCGCGGCGCGCAGGTCTTCTACATGGTCGTCTCCGGCTTCCTCGCCGGGCTCTTCGTGCCGATCTACCTGTTCCCCGCCTGGCTCCAGGCGCTGGCCCAGGCGACGCCGTTCCCGGCGATGATGATGTATCCCGTCGACGTCCTCTCCGGGCGGGCCACCGGCCTCGACGCGCTCGGGCTGGTCGCCGCGCAGGTCGGCTGGCTGATCGTGATCGCGGCCGTCGGGCAGGCGCTCACCCGAGGCGGGCGACGGCGGCTGGAGGTGCAGGGTGGCTGACGTCCCCGGCTCCCCCGGCTCCCCCGGCTCGGCGGGCACGCTCGCCGAGCGGCTGCGCCCCTACCGCGCGGTGCTCGGCTCCCGGATCCGCTCGCAGCGCACCTACCGCGCCAACTTCGCGACCGACCTGGCCAGCTCGCTGCTGGTCGGGATCATCGAGCTGGCCGAGGTCTGGGTGATCTTCCACAACGTGGTCAGCCTCGGCGGCCTGGAGTTCCACCAGATGCTGCTGGTGTTCGGCATCGCCGACCTCTGCTTCTCCCTGGCCGACCTCTCCTTCGGTCACTGCGACAACCTGCCGACGTACCTGCGGGCGGGCACGCTCGACGTCTTCTACCTGCGTCCGCAGCCGCTGCTGCTGCAGCTGGTGACCTCCGACATCAGCCTGCGCCGGCTCGCCCGCGCGGCGGTGGGACTGATCGCGCTGGTCGCCGGGTTCGCCGTCAACGACGTCGACTGGACGCCGGCGCACGTGCTGCTGGTGGCGCTGGCCCTGGTCAGCGCCTACGCGACGTTCTGCGCGCTCTTCGTCTGGGCGGCGGGATGCCAGTTCTTCCTCGTCGACGGCGCGGAGGCGACCAACGCGTTCGTCTACGGGGGCCGGTACGCCGCCACACAGCCCGCCTCGGTCTGGTCGAAGCCGCTCGTGGTGCTCTTCGGCTTCCTGTTCCCGATGGCGTTCACCGGCTTCCTGCCGGTGGTCACCCTGCTGGGGCTGCCCGGCCCGGAGTGGATGCCGTCGTGGCTGGGCTGGTGCGCGCCGCTGGCCGCGGTCTGGGCGTGGGCGATGGCGCTGCTGTTCTGGCGGGCCGGCGTGCGGCACTACCGCGGAGCAGGAGGATGACGGAGCCGCGGAGCAGGAGGATGACGGAGCCGCGGAGCGGGAGGATGACGGGGATGGACGGGACGGGCGGACCGGAAGCGGGCTCCGAGGCGATCGTCGAGACGGCCGGGCTGACCCGGGAGTTCTCGGTGCGCGACGGGCTGCGCCGCCGCCGGATCACGGCCGTCGACGACCTGTCGCTCCGGATCACCGCGGGAGAGTCCGTTGGCTACATCGGCGCGAACGGGGCCGGGAAGTCGACCACGATCAAGATGCTCACCGGGATCCTGGTGCCGACCGCGGGGTCGGTGACCACCTGTGGCCTGCGGCCGGTGCCCGACCGCCGGCGCCTCGCCCGCGAGGTCGGCGTCGTCTTCGGGCAGCGCTCCCAGCTGTGGTGGGACCTGCCGGTGCGGGAGTCGTTCCGGATCCTGGCCGCGATCCACCACCTGTCCTCCACCGAGGAGCGGGAGCGGTTCGAGGAGCTGGTCGAGCACCTGGAGATGGGCGACTTCCTCGGCACGCCGGTGCGCCAGCTCTCGCTCGGCCAGCGGATGCGGGCCGAGGTGGCCGCCGCGCTGCTGCACTCACCCCGGCTGGTGATCCTCGACGAGCCGACGATCGGGCTGGACGTGCTGTCCAAGCAGCGGCTCCGTGAGTTCCTGCTCGCCGAACGGGCCCGGCACGGCACCACGCTGCTGCTGACCACCCACGACATGGGCGACATCGAGAGGCTCTGCGACCGGGTGCTGGTGATCGACCACGGCCGGCTCGCGTACGACGGCGACCTGCCCGGCCTGTCCCGGACCGTCGGCGCGGAACGGGTGCTGGTGGTCGACCTGGTCTCGCCCACCGCGGACCTGCTCGGCATCCCCGCCACCCGGCACCTGGCCAGCGAGGGCAACGGCCTGCGCCAGCGCCTGTCGTTCGACCCCGAGCTGACCACCGCCGCCCGGGTGCTGGCCGCGATCGGGGAGCGGGTCGAGGTGCGGGACCTGGCGATCGAGGAGCCCGACATCGAGGACGTCGTTCGGCGGATCTACGCGGCCAGACGGTGAGGATCGGGGCGGCGCCCGCTCCTGGGCCGGGTCGTGGCGGGGTGGCGTGCCGACCCGGATCGGGTCGTGTGCCCGAGAGCCCGGCATAGGGAGGCGTCAGGCACACGACCCCGCACCGGGCAGGATGGGAACCCCGCCCCACCGCCATCTCATCGGAGGACCGCCCATGGCAGTCGACCCACCGCAGCCCGAGTCCACGGGCGACTCCTTCTGGGAGGAGCGCCGGATCTGCTTCCTGGTGACCCACCGCCCGGACGGCAGTCCGCACCTCGTCCCGGTGGGAGTCACCTTCGACCCCGACGCCGGCATCGCGCGCGTGATCAGCAGCGCCGGCAGCAAGAAGGTCCGCAACGTCCTGGCCGCCGGCCCCGGCGCCCAGGTGGCGGTCAGCCAGGTCGACGGCGCCCGCTGGTGCACCCTCGAGGGCACCGCGCAGGTGAAGGACGACCCGGAGTCCGTGGCCGAGGCGGTCCGGCGCTACACCGCGCGGTACCGGGCGCCCCGCGAGAATCCCGACCGCGTCGTCATCGAGATCACCGTGACCCGGGTGATGGGCAACGAGCGCCCGTCCGGGGAGCTGCCTCGCCGGTGATCCGGCCCGGCCCGCCGCCCGGGGCGCGTCGTCACATGGATTCTGGCCCCTCCCCCCGGCGTGTCGGGGCGAGAATCCATGTGACGCGGGGCCAGCAGCCTCAGCCGACGGCAGCGTCCTCCGCGAACTGCGTCCGGTAGAGCTCGGCGTAGCGCCCGCCCGCGGCCAACAGCTCCCCGTGGGTCCCGCGCTCGACGATCTCGCCCGCCTCGATCACCAGGATCAGGTCGGCGGCGCGGACCGTGGAGAGCCGGTGCGCGATCACCAGCGCTGTGCGGCCGTCCAGTGCCTCCCCGAGCGCCGCGGTGACGGCCGCCTCGGAGGTGGAGTCGAGCGAGGCGGTCGCCTCGTCCAGGATCACCACGCGGGGGCGCTTGAGCAGCAGCCGGGCGATGGTGAGGCGCTGGCGCTCCCCGCCGGAGAGCCGGTAGCCGCGCTCCCCCACCACGGTGTCCAGCCCGTCGGGCAGCGACCGGATCAGGTCGGCCAGCCGGGATCGCTCCAGCGCCTCCCACAGCTCGGCGTCGGTCGCCTCGGGGCGGGCCAGCGCCAGATTGCCGCGGATGCTGTCGTGGAAGAGGTGGCCGTCCTGGGTGACCACGCCGACCGCGCCGCGCAGGTCGGCGGCGGTCAGGTCGCGCACGTCGACGCCGGAGAGGCGTACGGCGCCGGCGTCGACGTCGTACAGGCGCGGGACGAGCTGGGCGATGGTGGACTTGCCCGCGCCCGAGGAGCCGACCATGGCGACCATCTGGCCGGGCTCGGCGGTGAACGAGATGCCGTGCAGGACCTCCTCGCCGCCGCGGGTGTCGAGCACCGCGACGTCCTCGAGGGAGGCGAGGGAGACCTTGTCGGCCGAGGGGTAGGCGAACCGGACGTCGTCGAACTCGATCGCCAGCGGTCCCTCCGGCAGCGCCCGCGGCTCGTCCGGCTCGGAGATCATCGGCTCCAGGTCGAGCACCTCGAAGACCCGCTCGAAGCTGACCAGCGCCGACATCACCTCCACCCGGGCGTTGGCCAGGGCGGTCAACGGGGCGTAGAGGCGGGCCAGCAGCAGCGACAGGGTGACCACGGCGCCGGCCTCCAGGGAGCCGCGCAGCGCGCCGACGCCGCCGACGCCGTACACGACCGCGACGGCGAGCGCGGAGACCAGCGTCAGCGAGGTGACGAAGGTGGTCTGCACCATCGCGGTCTTCACGCCGATGTCGGCGACCCGGCGGGCCCGGCCGGCGAACTCCGCCGACTCCTGGTCCGGGCGTCCGAAGAGCTTGACCAGGGTCGCGCCGGGCGCGGAGAAGCGCTCGGTCATCTGGTTGCCCATCGCGGCGTTGTGGTCGGCGGCCTCGCGCTGGATGCCGGCGAGCCGGTTGCCCATCCGACGGGCGGGGATCACGAAGACCGGCAGCATCGCCAGCGCGAGCACGGTGACCAGCCAGGAGATGCGCAGCATCACGCCGAGGGTGAGCACCAGCATCACCAGGTTGCCGACGACGCCCGACAGGGTGTCGCTGAACGCCCGCTGCGCGCCGATCACGTCGTTGTTGAGGCGGCTGACGAGCGCGCCGGTGCGGGTGCGGGTGAAGAAGGCGACCGGCATCCGCTGCACGTGGTCGAAGACGGTGGTGCGCAGGTCGAGGATCAGCCCCTCGCCGATCCGGGAGGAGAACCAGCGCATCAACAGGCCGGCCCCTGCGTCGACCACGGCGACGACGGCGATGGCGCTGGCCAGCAGCACGATCGTCCGGCTGGAGGAGCCGGCGATGATCTCGTCGACGACGCGGCCGGCCAGGATCGGGGTCGCCACGGCGAGGACGGCCGTGGCCACGCTCAGGACGAGGAACCCCGCCAGCTTCCGCCGGTGCGGGCGCGCGAACGCCAGCACCCGCCGGGCGGTCGCCCACGAGAACGACCCGCGGTCCTCCGTGCCGTGGGACCGGCGGAACATCTGCTGCCGGGCCACCATCTCCATGCTCATGGGCGCAACGCTAGGACTTCACGTGGACATGAGGTCCAGCGGGAGGGCCGGTGGCCGAGGTGCGAGCGCGCGAGCCCCTCGACCACCACGCCGATGAGTTGTCCCGTTCCAGCCGGTCGATCCACGAGGATGAGGATCCGACCACAACCCGAGGAGAACCCTTGCGCACCCTGATCAGCACCGCCTTCGTCTCCCTCGACGGCGTCGTCGAGGCACCCGGCGGCGAGCCCGGCTACCGCAACAGCGGCTGGACCTTCCAGGACCTCGAGTTCGTGCCCGAGGCGTACACGATCAAGGGGTCGGAGCAGCAGGAGGCCACGGCGATGCTGATGGGCCGCGTCAGCTACCAGGCGTTCGCGCCGGTCTGGCCCTCGATGACCGAGGAGTTCCCGCTCTACAACGCGATGCCCAAGTACGTCGTCTCCACCACGCTGGACGAGTCCGACCTCGTCGACAACTGGGGTGAGACCACGATCCTGCGCTCCCTCGACGACGTCGCCGCGCTCAAGGAGACCGACGGCGGCCCGATCTCGATGCACGGCAGCGCCGCCCTCGGTCGGTCGCTCTCGGACGCCGGGCTGATCGACCGCTACCACCTGCTGGTCTTCCCGGTGCTGCTCGGAGCCGGGAAGCGGCTGTTCAGCGACACCGACAAGGACAAGCAGATGCTGACGCTGGTGGAGAGCGAGTCGTACGCGAACGGCATCCAGAAGCTGGTCTACGACGTGGTGCGCTGAGGGGACGGATCGATCAGGACCAACGACCCGCGGAGCGCCGCTCATCGCCTCTGACCCCGCCGCGCCGGACCGGCCAGCATGAGGGTGTCGACTGACGGAGGTGAGGACGGTGTCCGGACGCCCGGCGCAGGCCACGGGGAGCGATCGCGACGTGCGACGCGCCTGGTGGAGCCTCGCGCTCTTCGTGCCGTCCACGGTCGCCGCCTTCGTCATCGGCGAGGGCCTGGCCGCCGCCTTCGGGTACGCCGACCTGGTCGACGTCCCCGTCGGGGTCGCGCTGGCGGCGGGACTGCCGGCGATCCTGGTGTTCGCGCTGCCCGTCGCCGCCGTCTGGTACTTCGGGCACCGGGCAGTACGGCGGGGCCACCCTCAGGGACGGGTGCCGATCATCGTGGCGGCCGTCGTCGGGGGCGGTTTCCTGGCGTTGAACCTGCTGCAGCTCGCGATGCGGCTAGTGCTCTGAGCCGTCTCAATCCACCAAGGCGTTCCCGAGGTGCTCGAGCGCGTGCGGTGCGATCCGGCGCCAGTAGCCGACGTCGTGCCCACCCGGTTCGAACCCGCCGGCCGGTGGGGCGTCGAAGCCCGCGACGTACTCCCGGGTCGCGGAGCAGAACGGGTCGCCCTCCCCGCAGTCGACGCGCAACGGGACGTCGTCGAACGTCGCCTGCTGGTGCATCACGGCGACCCGCTCGAAGTCGGCGGCGTCGTCGTACGCGCCGGGAGTGGTGTCGGCGTAGGTACGGAAGAGGGCCGGGCTCATCACCGCCACCCCGGCGACCCGCGTGCCGCCGCGTGCCTCGCTCAGGGTGTGGGTGAGGTGGAGCGACCCGAAGCCGCCCATCGACCAGCCGAAGAAGCCGATCCGATCGATGTCCAGGTCGTGCTCGCGCAGGAGTGGCAGGAACTCCTCGAGCACCATCGACCCGCACCGATCACCGTCGGCCCGGTCGTGCCAGTACGCCTCGCCACCGTCCACGCTGGCCAGCGCGAAGGGCGGTACGCCGCCCGCGACCGCGGCGGCGAGGAACCGGTCCAGCGCGAGGTGAGTGCCGCGGAAGGGGGTCGCGTGGTTGCCGCCCCGGCCGTGCAGCACCACCACCACCGGCAGCCGCCCGGAGGCGCCGGGCGGTCGGGCGATCGTCCAGCCGACCTCGGTGCCCCGGGCAGCGGAGTCGAAGGAGCTGCTGACGGTCGGACCGGGTTCGATGTCGGGCACGGTCCCGTCGGGCCCGTCGAGCCCGAGCGCGCTGTTCAGCCGCGTCCGCCCGGGCAGCATCCCATCCTCGATCGCGAGGACCCCCGCCCCGCCGAGGGCGACGGCAGTGCTGGCCCCCCACAGCAGGCTGCGGCGCGTCAGCACGCGGCGACCAGGCGACCGACCGGATCGGTCCGCATCGTGTCCACCCACCGCCGTCCCCCCTGTCATCGATTCGCTCGATGATGACGCGCAGTGTCCGCCGAAGGTTGAGATGTTCAGGAGACCGTCGTCGGCTCCAGCAACGCGACGCATTCGACGTGATGCGTCATCGCAACAGCATCTGGGCCTCTGAGCGCGGGCGAAATTGCCTGGTTCGCGTTGTTCAATTCGGCAGAAAACCATGGTTGAACTGCTGTTTCACGACTGGAGGCGGCTTCGCGCGTGAGTTCACTCGAGAAGCGATCCGCGATTCGAACCGCGCCCAAAGCGCGCCCTCATTCGGGTGCTTCAGATGGCTTCATCCGGCCGACATTTCGGTCCTCCGCGAGTGCGGGGCTCCTGGGATCGCCGCCCTCCAGGACACCGCCATGTTACCTCCGACTCAGCCGTGAAGCACCCCGCAGGCGATCTGCCCCGCACTCCCGGCGGCGGGCACAAGCAGCCAGGCGGGATGGCCGTCGTCCAGGAGGTTGGTCGCCAGGCGCAGTCTCCACTGGCCCTTGCGGGTCATCTGCTCGGCGAACTCGAACGGGTCCGGGACGAGCGCACAGAGCAGCGCGAGGTCGTGGTAGTGACGCTCCGGCCCGGTCAGCGCCGTCGCTGCCGCCTTGCCGACGATCGCGGCAAGTAGTCGCCACCGTCCCTCGATCCGCGTGGCACTCTTCAGCCATGAAGCTTAGATACAAGGACTATGAAACCGGGTTCCTCCACGTCTGGGACGGAAGCGAAGTGACCTGCTTCGGCGACGCAGGTGAGGAACGCTTCCGCGAAGCCCGCGAACCGATCAAGTCGGTAGCGCTCGCATACCTCGACAAGAGCGGGCAAGACGGAAGCGACATCATCGTGCTGCACATCAACGGCACGGCTCCCGCCCATGCGCTCGAGGTCACCGACTTCGAGGTGTCGCTGTAGTCGTCTCGTGTGGCATTCGGGAGTGCCGCAGGCTCCGAGACGGGTCAGATCCCGAGGCGCTTGGCCACCTCCGGCCCACCGACGGCGCGCACCATCTCGGGATCCCCAACCACCACGAGCTGGTCGGTGGCGCGTGACATGCCGACGTACAGACGCTCGCGGGCGCGATCGCGCGAGCCGTCCTCGTTGAGGCACAGCACGACGGCGGAACGTTCCAGGCCCTTGCAGCCGAGGACGTGGCCGTAGAAGACGTCCTCGTCGTCGAAGTAGCCCTGCCAGTAGGCCTCCTGGCCGTGGCGCTCGGTGATCTCGAGCTGGACAGGGTGGCGGCGGCCGCTGGTGATCAGCGCGACGCGGCCCGGGTCCCATCCCGCCTCGAGCAGCGCGTCGACCTGGTCGTCGGCGACCTCGAGCGCATCCTCCGGCGTCGTCGCGACGAACCGGACCGCGGGGCCCTCCCCGCCGCGGGCGTACATCCGTCCCGGCGTCATCGGACCGAACGCCTCGAAGACCTGCTTGGTGTTGCGCAGGCAGTGGTCGAGGACGAGCGGAACCAGCTGTACAGGCGGGCGGCCGAAGCGGGAGAAGACCCGCTGGTTCTCGTCAGCGAACACGAAGAGACCACCGTCCTCCTCCGAGCGAAGCGCTGTCATCAGCGGCCGCCACCAGGAGTCGGCGAAGTCCTGGGCCTCGTCGACCACGACCGCGTCGTACTTCTTGCCGTCCGGCAGGTCGGCGGCCAGGTCGGTCATCAGGCCGGGCAGGGTCTCCTCCCAGAACTCGGAGTCCTCGCGGGTGCCGGGCGGGGCGCCCCACATCCGACCGAGCTCCTCCCAGGTACCCACGAACGCGGGCTGCTCACGACGCTTCCAGGTGGCGACCTCTCGCTTGAAGTACTCGGCCAACCCGATCGAGTAGCAGAGCAGCGCAGTCCGCTGCGCGGGGACGTCCGCGCGGCCGCGCTGCAACTCCTTGGCCTTCTGCAGCGCCAGCACCGTCTTGCCGCTGCCCGCGCCGCCGCGCACCTCGACCCGGTTCAGCAGGCGCGTGACCTGCAGGATCATCGCCTGCTGCTCGGTCAGCCGGTCGGCCTCGGCTGCCCGATCTTCGGCCTCCGCGTTCGGGTTGCGGGTACCGCGGGCCAGCCTGCCGGTGAGGATGTCGACGAGGGCTTCGACGTCGTCGTGGTTCGTGAGGCGCTGGTCGCGGTCGAGGCGGTAGGCGTTCTGCCGGGCGCGGGTGGCCAGGTGCGCCAGGTCGCCGCGGCCGTGCAGTGCGAAGCGGGGCAGGTCGGGCATCGCGTCGTCCTCGGCGAACGAGGAGTACGGCGCCACCACGCCGTGTGCCCACGCGACCCGGCCTCGGCTGCCCCACCGTGGTTGGTGCTCGGCGAAGGAGCGCAGCGCGTACTTGTTGTTGCGGGCCTGATCGACGGGGTGGATCTCCTTGTGCTCGCCGCCGGCCGACTGCCACCAGCCGTCGTCGTACCAGACCGAACCGCCCTTGACCTCCAGCACGCGTACGCCGTACCCGGGCATCACGACGACCAGGTCGGCCTCGTGGTCCTGGGCCTCGGTGGTCAGGCGCACATTGGCCAGCAGGACGTCGTCGTCTCCGAGCTGGTCGCGGAGGAGCTCCCAGACCGCCTGCTCGGAGGCAGTGACGAACACGGGCTTCTCCGGGATCAGACGAGGCACGGAAGGAGTGTGCCCGGCCGCGAGCCCAACCGGTCGGATCTGTAGGGATCGTGTCGGCCGGCGAACCTCGTGGGCCGCGATCGACGTGTCACCGAGGGGAAGATCTTGACGACCGTCGCCAGGTCGACCGGCGTGAAGGGCGCGTGATCCTCGACGAGCACCTCGCCGATCGTCCTCACCTTCGTGAGGGTGTCGCTCGGCGCGAGATCGGCGTGGTCGGCGTCGTGGTAGTCGAACCGGCCGCACCAGACGTACGTCCCGCGGTCGATGGGCGTCGGCGGCGGGGCCTCGCCGGCAATGGCCGTCCACTCGGCCGCCGAGCACAGGTGGATGAACACCCGCCAGGAAAGATCCGCGTCGTACGCGGCGAGAGTGCGGTCGCCGGCGGAATTCTCCTGCTTCACCCGCCCGCCCGCGCCGAGGCCCACGGCCGCACCAGGCGGCGGTGCGGGGACATCACCATGTCCATCTCGGCGTCGTCCCGCCGAGGGCGCGCGATCCGCTGCGCGAGGGCGGCGGCGGTGAGACCGATGGCCCGGAGTTGGACGGCTTCGTCGACCTCCTCGCCGCGCACCTGCGCCTCGACCGTGGCGCCGTGCCCCAGCGGTACGGCGACGACCTGTCGGATGAAGCCGTCGCCAGCGTTGATCCCGGCATGCCAGGGCTGCTCGGGCACGGGGGCGTAGCTCTGCAGGTCCTGACTGAGGCGCAGCGCCCAGTCGTTACCGCTGACGGCGCGCACCCGGCCGACGCCCACCTGAAGCGCAGCCGGTTCGTCGGCCTCAAAGAACAGCCACATCGCTTCGCGCTGATAGACCGGCAGCATCACTCTCCACGAGCCAGCCACTCCGCCGGCGCAGTGTCGGGGTCCTCGGCCCGCCGCAACGGAAACCTGCCGAGGCCAGGCGGGAAGGGATACCAGCCGTCCTCCGGGACGCGGAGCGTGCGCAGGAACGCCACCCGCGCCGCACGCTCGTATGGCTGTCCTCGCGGGCGGCCAGATGCCCCGCTCGCGACCGGCTCTTGCCTCCGGGGCGAGGTCAGACCCCCGGGTACTTGGTGTCCTCCCACCACGGGTCGATCGGGTCGTCGCCGTACCCGTCGCCCTTCCAGCCCTCACCGGCCTGATTCTCGGTGGTCTGCCGTGCGAGGTCCCGCGCAAGGGTGTCCATGACCCAGCCGAGTTCGAGGCGGGACACGAGAGGCGTCGGGAAGGCTTCGTAGCCGTGCACCGCGCCGAGGAGAGCACCTGCCACCGCGGCGACGGAGTCGCCGTCGGGCGCCCAGCCGGCGAACTCGAGCGCCTCCTCGACGGTGTCGAGGTCCGGGAACGAGAGCGCCACGTAGATGCCACCGGCGAGCGCGGACGTGGCGGTCTTGTCGGGGGCCAGCCGTTCGAGCAGTTGTGGCACGCAGGGCTCCGCCATGCCCCGGTCGACGATCAGGTCGATGGCGGGCATCACCGCGGCGGGCACGCCCTCTCCGATCGTGTGGTCGAACGCGCGCTGGAAGCTGTCGGCCCCCAGACACGCGCCGGCGAGAAGAACCGCGAAGCCGGTAGCCGCGTTGCGGTTGCCATCGTCGTGGGTGAGACCGGCCGCGGAACACGCCAGCGCCTCCACGGCGTCGGACGGCTCGCGCCGGGAATACGAGGCGATCGGGAGCGAGCGGAGCAGTGCCTGGCAGCCCGCTGACTTTCTCGGGCGGCCGCGCGTGATCGCATCCAGGGTGGCCGGCGAACTTCCCCTGGCTTCTCCCATCGCGGGTACGTCGATCAGCCAGCCGCGCGTGAACACCTCGTCGATGTCCCCTACCGGGTACCACCACTCCGGGTTGGGTCGCCCGCCACGCAGGAGCGCCCAGCGCTGGTAGGCATGCCGGAGGACGTCCTCGGTACTCGGCAGCATGTATCCGCCGTATCGGGTCGCTGAGCGCAGCAGGCCTTCGGCCGTCCAGGCCGCGAGTTGGGTCGCCGCTCCCCCCTCGAGGACCCCGGTCGCCGGGACATCGCTGCGGCGCGAGCCGATCGCGTCGCCCAGGGCGAGCCCGATCATCAGTCCCCGGAGCTTGCTCTCCCAGGTCGTCGGCGCGGTGTTGCGCAGACCGTGTCGGTTGTTGCCGGTCGGCATGGGTCGATTCAAGCGCGGATCCCCTTGTCGGCGAGTCGTTTCAGGGCGGTTCGGAATGTCCGGTTGGGGCGGGCGTACGGCAAGGCGGAGCACACCTCGGCGACCGCGCGGTCGTGCTCGACTCCGCGCAGCATGGCGTAGGCGGCGCCGACGGTTGGGGTGCGTGACTGCGCTGCGACACAGTGCACCAACACCGCCTTGCCCTCGGCTCGCAGCGCGGCTACCGTCTGGGCCGCGTCGCGGATGACGAAGTCCAGATTCGGGTTCGCGGCGGGGTCGGGCACGTCGATCAGCCGGAACCCGACTCCCTCGAGGTCTTCGGGTACCTGCGTGCGGCCCACCAGGCACAAGCTGACCACGGCGTCGACCTCGTCTGGGAGGTCGTCGAGCGCGGTGGCCGAGGAGAGCCACACGCCGGTGTCGTGGGGGTGCCGGGCCAGCGCGGGCGTGGCGCCCTGCCAGTCCGTGTAGTCGATGTGGTCCGCCAGCGGCCACCCGTACGGGCCGGGCGCCCCGCCGGTTGCGGCGAGGTAGGCCAACTCCTCCAGGGTGCGGGCGGACGCGCGCGGCCAGCCGTGCAGCATCCGCCGCCATCGGGCGGGTACCGCGCTGGCTCCCCAGCGGGCGCCGAGGAGGGCACCGGCGATGGCGGCGACGGTGTCGGTGTCGTGGCCGATCCGGACGGCGGACCCCAGCGCGTCGACCAGTTGTCCGCAGGGATCCTCGGCCGGGATCGGGGTGTGGGTGATGGCCGACCACGCCGCCTGCAGTGCCCCTCCCGCCCAGGCGTTGGTTGTGAACTCTGCCGGGTGCCGACTTTCGGCCTCGGCAAGGACCTCGCGCCAGTAGGCGGGGTTCGGGCACCACTGCTCGATGTCGGACCATACGGGCAGAGTGCCCGTCAGCACCGCGTGCCGGATCATCAGGCACCACACCGCGCACGCCTCCCCTGCCACGGCTTCGTGGTGGGTCAGTGCGCTGACCGCCATCGCGGCCTCGACCAGGGCGACGGGATCGTCCAGGTGAGTCAGCGCGACGGGTCCGGTCCGCATCAGCGACCCGTTGCCCGCGCTTCGTCCCCGCAGCTGGTGGACGCGGCGGGCAGCCTCCGCCATCGTCGCACCGGTCGGGCGCGGACCCGCGAGTCGGAGCACTTCAGAGGTCTGCACGCCGACGTCGGCTGGGCCACCGCCGTACCAGTCGGCGAAGCCCTGGGCGATCCGGTCCAGCGCCGTCGGGCTGCGTAGATCGAGTCCGTCCGCAGCGACCACGGCGATGGCCATCGCCTGCGCCGTGTCGTCGGTCCACTCCCCGGGCGCGAAGCCACCGAGTCCGCCACCGATCATCTCCGGCACCAAGCCATCCGGGATCGCGGCGAATTCATAGCCCGCCCCCAGCGCGTCACCCGCCGCGGACGCGACGAGCACTCCCACGGCGCGGTCGAGTTGGGCCGAGGTGAGCTTCATCGTGACTCCAGGATCTGCTTGGCGACGCTCTCGACCCGGCGGCGGTACCCAGTCGTCGGTCCACCTGCGGACTCGGTCATCGGCAGGTCCGCTGCGGCACGGATGTACGCCGAGTCGATCGGCAGGCGCCGCCGTCGGACAGCCCGAAGAGCCGACCAGCGAACCGCCGCCCGCGGCGACGTCAGGCACCGGGTCACGATCTGCTCCGGGCACTGGGGGTGGCGCAACGCCACCCTGAGCTCGAGTTCGTTGCTGTCGCTCAGCGAGCGCAACGTGTCGGTCGAGAGGAATGGCAGTTGCAGGTAGCGGGCCCTCGCCAAGCCCGGCGGCGTCCTCCGGTAGCCCTTGATGGCAGCCTCCGTCAACAGGTCCTCTGCGATGTCTCCCCGCTTGGCGAGACAGTCGAGATCCCATGCGCTCGGCCGAGCCGCCAGGTAGCGCGTCGCGCACGCCAATGGCCAGGTCGGATCCGCAAGGATCCGCGCCTTGAAGTCGGACACCGCGATGAACTCCACCGGACAATCGGGCCGGTACAGCCGAGCGACCTCGTCAGTCACGCTCAGTGTCATGCCATCCCCCTCGCATGCTATGCGATCCGCATAAGTCTGATGCAGCCGAACGTACCACATTGTCAATGCGCCTGGATGCGATCATGTTATGCTTCGTGCATAGTCCGGCCGAAGAACTCGACCTGAGGAGCAGCGACGTGGTGGCGTCACCCAAGACAGGCGACCTGGAGCTCGGTCGCACCATCGCCGCCCGGCGCACCGAGTTGGGGATGTCCCGCAAGGAGCTCGCCGAGGCGACCGGCCTGTCCTACCCATATGTGGCCCAGATCGAGACTGGCTACCGGCTTCCGTCCAGCCGACACCAGGTCCCCATCGCGAAGGCGCTCGGGCTTTCCCTCGACGAGCTCTTCTCGACCGGCATGGACGTCGGACCCGGAGCATCCAGCCGAACCACCAGAAGCCGGAAGCCCTCGCTCGACGAAGCCGTCGAGGCCGCCACCGCCGCAATCGACGCGCTGCCCGTCGCGGTGCGGCTCGAGGCGCTGTCCCGCGTCCAGCTCAACGTCATGACCAGCGTCACCCAGGCCCAACCACCGAAGAGGAACCAGTGAGCCAACTGCCCATTCGCAACGAGGCCGCGCCGATCGGCGCCTTCGTCCGTCAGCACCTCCCCCAGATCCTCGCCTACTGCCAGGCGAACCCCGAGGAGTTCGCCAACCTCCAGGATCGGGAGTACTGCCTCACGAACTTCCGGCAGTCCTACGCCGTCCTGCGCGCACGCACGGGCGAGAGCAAGCCGTCGAAGTGCTGGGCTGCGAAGAGCTCAGGCCCATTCAGCGACGCTGGCTACTGGGTCACGTCGGAGTGGGTGTCGAACCTGCACACCGCGCACTTCATCGTCTACCTCATCAGCAAGGGGATCGAACCCATCGGGGTGAGCGAGGATTTCATCGCCTGGGCGCAGGAGACCGTCGATGAGTTCGGCACCACCAGCGCAGCACCCGGCGGCGCGCGCTACCGATCGACCGCCCTCGGCGTCGCGCAGAACGCACTCGTCCGCTACCTCCTTAGCAACCTCCCCTACGAGACGTTCGCCCAGGACGACTGGGAGGCAGTGAAGGCCCGCGACTTCGGCGGCACCTGCGCCTACTGCGGCGAGACCAAGAAGACCACGATCGACCACGCCGTACCGATCAACCGGATCCACCTGGGCGAGCACCGACTCGGCAACCTCGTCCCTGCCTGCGGTTCCTGCAACGGCAGGAAGAGCAACACCACCTACACCGAGTTCCTCGAGACGTTCTACGCCGCCGACCCGGAGCAGGCTCGGATGCGCATCGGGGACCTCGACACGCACGCGGCCAAGCACGACTACCAGCCGATCGAGGACCACGAGGGGGTACGCCCGATCATCGAGGAGGCCCGCGCCAAGCTCGCGGAGGTCGCCAGCCTGTACCTCGACAGGATCAACGAGCAGTTGGCCCAGCAGCGGGGCTGCTGAACTCGGGGCGCGACCAAAGCGCGCCCTCTTCCGGGCCTCGGATGGACCACCGCCGACCTGATCCTCAGGTGTCACCTCTCATGCAGCCAGGCTGCGATAGCGACGGGTGACGGCGGCCCTAGCATGCGCGCCGAGTGCAGAGCACCCCCATCAGCCCCGGCACGCAACAACTGAACCGGCGCGATGCAAACGACGGTCGAAACCTGACCCTTTCCGTCGGGCGAGTTCTACGGCGGATTTTGGGCGCCGTCGACACACGAGACAATCCGCCGAAGGATGACGACTCAACCTCGTACACTCCGATGACTTCTCGCACCCCTGCGAGTGAGGACAAGCACGAAACGAGGATCGGGTGACGCTGGCGGACGACCTGGAGGAGCTCTCCGAGCTGCGCCGCACGGGCGTCCTTTCCGAGCCGGAGTTCACCGAAGCCAAGCGCCGACTCCTTTCTTCGTCTACCGAATCGACCGATACAGGCGCGTCGTTGTCAGCGAGCCTTCCGCCGGAGAAACACCACCCGGGGCTGTTCGCCGGTCCGCGCCGGCGAAGCTGGATCGCCGGTGCTGTCGTTGCGACACTCGTCGCGCTTGTTGCCGGGGTCGCACTGGTCAGCTCACTCGGAGACGACGGCCGCCCGAACGAGGAGATCGAGCAGCGCCCCGACGCCGAGTGCCAGGCGCTGAGTGACGATCTGGCTGCACAGGGAAAGCCGATGGCTGAGGTGTATCCGTCCCTGCGAGGTCTCGGGTGCGGCAAGTGGCTCGACGAACGGCTCGCCGCGAACAACCCTTCGTGAGTGCCTACCACGGCTTCTCCCAGCACCAACGCCACATGACTGCGCCCTGCCGTCATCCGGAACACACTCGAAGAAAGTCGTCACATGTCCATTGCCGAGGAACTGCGTCGCATCGCCGATCTGCACGCAGCCGGAAGTCTCGATGACGAGGAGTTCGCCGCCGCCAAGGAGCACATCCTCCGCAGCAACGGCGCTCCCGGGCCTACGGAGCGAGGTGTGAGCTCCCCGGCGGATCCGGCACCCGGGGGCGCCACCTCTGGAGTGGTCAGCTCCAAGCGAACACGGATCGCGCTCGCCGCCAGTGCGACCCTCCTGGTAGCCGCCGGAGCGGGTGTGGCAACAGTCCTCGCCACCGACGACTCGACCCCGACCGGTTCCCAGGCTCGGCCTGCGCAAGCCGGGAGCGGCACTTCAGGGGACGGAAGGGCCGACGCTCTTGGATCCGAAAACGCCGAGCAGGCCCTCGAGGAGGAGATGAGCGCCGAGGGCCCCGGAATGTACGACGGCGACGTGACCATCCT
Organism: Nocardioides sp. GY 10113; assembly: GCF_004919105.1. Lineage (GTDB taxonomy): Bacteria > Actinomycetota > Actinomycetes > Propionibacteriales > Nocardioidaceae > Nocardioides. The sequence continues at coordinate 48,119 of NZ_STGK01000012.1, read as the reverse complement.
CGACTCCGGGTTCACCCGCATGTTCGGTGGAGCCGTAGCCAGCTGGGGCGTCACTCTCGACAACCCGACCGAGTACTTCCCGAACGCAGAGATCACCGTCGAGGTCTTGGACGGTGACGGCGCCATCAGTGACTCCTACAGCGTCGATGTGTCGCTCAAGCCGAACAGCGTGACGCCAGTCGGCGGATATGTCCCGCTGGACCCGTTCGCCGGGGACCTCGGCTTCTCCGTCGACTTCGATACCTACGACGAGGTGGACGGCGAGTACTTCATCGACTCCGAATGGTCTGCCACCGGGGCCATTCTCGGCCGCGACACCAACGCTGACCTCACCATCACCGCGGGGTCCTCCGAAGGCGTGGGCGAACTGTGCCCCATCTACCTGGTCTTCCGCGACAGCGCTGACAACATCGTCGGCGGCGCCACCATCGAGGACCACCCGAACATCCCTGCTGGGGTTTCCAAGACCTTCAAGAAGTACCTCATCGACGACCTTTTCGTCCCCAAGAGTGCCGAGACGTTCGAGGGATATCCGGACAGCACCGCTTGTTGGTGAGGCAAGCGGGCCGCGCAGCCACCTGGCCCTGACCCACAGCGAGACCCCGCACCATCAGGTGACCGCGGCTACGGCCGGCGAACGCCCGACGTCGTCCTGCGGCTGCAGCCGTCTGAACTGCGGCGTGTTCACCGCGTATCCACTACCTACTGCTGGCGGCGCAACGATGGCGGGTGTCGGCGCCACACCGAGCTGTCACGGACGGTGCAGCACGCCCCTGGGTGGGCTCGGATTCGTGGGCCGTCTCCCGGCGATGCGACCATCGACAGGTAGACCGGTAGACCGGCACAGTGCCGTAGGAGTAGAAGTCGTGCGTCAGAACAACCTAGGGATTCCCGGGCCGATACGCGGTACTCGCTTCCCCTCCATCCTGGCTTGGGTCATCACCTCGATCGCGTGCCTGGTTGCCTCGGTTGCCGTGGTGCCGACCTCCGCGTCGGCAGCCGAGGGAACCGATACGGCCACCATCACGGGGCGCGTGAGCAGCCACCGTCAGCCGCTCGACAAGGCATCTGTGGCCGCCTACTCGCTGGGCGCCGCGGAGTCCCCGCCGGATGCGGCCGAGCTTCCAGTGGCTGAGGCGGCCACGAACGACGAAGGGCGCTTCACCCTGGTGGTCCCGGTGGGCCAGTACCAGCTACGGATTGTCGACCAGCGACGCTTCTACGCTTCCCATTGGGTCGGTCCGGATGGGACGCGGGCGTCTGCCTCGATCGTGGACGCCTCCGCCGGGTCGACCCACACCATCGATGTCACCAGCCTCGAGATCCTGAAGACCGTCCGCCTCTCGTACGGAACCTGGGGAACGCTGTCGGCCCGGCGGTGGGACGAGACTACCCAGACCTGGGGACCCCTCTACCGACTGACCGACCAAGCACTGTTCGGGTGGGTCATCGAACCGGGCCGCTACCGCTTCCTGCTCAACGGCGAGGGCCTGCCCACCTGGTACGGCGACACCACCGACTTCGACGAGGCGACAGACGTCGTCGTCAACGAGAATGACGACCCCCAGCTCGTGCTGACCATCTCCCCCGTCTACGCCCAGTCCATCGTGGCGCTCGAACCGGCCGAACTGCTGGGCAGCGGATGGGTCGGAGACACCCTGGCGTTCCGCGATGCCGCCTGGAGCGTCGCTCCCGGGATGTGGTCGTACACGGTCGTCCGCGACGACGGAAAGGTCCTCGCCCGCAACGGGCCCCATAGCTACGTCCCGACCAGCGCGGACGCCGGGCACACGATCACGCTGCATGTCACCGCCCACCGGGACGGGTACAACGCCGGCGCATCGGTGTCCGACCCAGTACTCATCCAGAACCTGGTGGCCACCAGGCCGCCCACCGTGGCAGGACAGCCCCATCCCGGGAAGACGTTGCGGGCGCGCGTCGGCAACTGGAACCACCCAGTGGCCTCCTACAACTACCAGTGGACCCGCTCGGGGAAGCCGATCGCTCGCGCAACCCGAGCCACCTACAAGCCCACAAAGGCCGACCTCGGAGAGAAGGTCGCCGTCCAAGTCACCGCTACCACCTCGGATGGCCATAGTGGCACCGCCGCCGCCAAGGCCGTCCGGGTCCGCGTGGGCGTCTCGTTCACGGTCTCTCGCCGCACATTCCGCAGCGACGGCCACACCCTGACCAGGTTCAAGGCGACCATTCACCTCACTGGCGCCAAGCGAGTACGCACGATATTCAAGGTTTCCGGACACCGGGTCGGCGTATGGGGGGCCACTGAAGACGGCACCTCGGTGACCTGGACGACCCCCAGCAAGCCTGGTCGATACAGCTACCGGATCAGCCAGCGTTCCTCGAGCACGGTCGAGGGAGCCGTCAAGACGGTGACCGCCAAGGTCCGCTGACGCACAGAGGCCGACCGGCGACACCTAGTCAGCGGTCCGACCAGCAAAGGGTGGACGCCTGCAGCGGTGTTAACTACGGGCTTCACCGCGTATCTACTACCTACTGCTGCCGGGGCGACGCTGCCGAGCGCCGCGCCTCACCGAGTTGTCACGGATGGTGCAGCAGTCCCGACCGTTACGGAGGGTTTGATCAGCCCGCTTGGCGGCGGCGATCTGCTGCGCGACCGGACGCTGAGCGATCCGCTTCGCCTTCGCCGCGGTGGCGACACGGGTCGGCGTCGGTCAAGGTCACGTTCCGCTGACGATCGGGGCCGCGACGCTCAACGTCACGTCCCACGCGCCGAACACAGCAATGACAGCCGCCCCCGCCGACGCGGCGCGGGGACCGGACGCATCCCCGCGTGCCCGGCTGCCGTCGCCGAACAGGAGCACCATGAAGAAGATGCTGACCCTCGCCGTCGCCCTCGTCGGGCTGGCGGCACTGCCCACCCCCGCCGACGCCGCCCCACCCGGCGGAGGTGGCACACCCCCGCCCGCGCCGACCAAGGTCACCGTGAGCGTCTACGGATCCGGCTACAAGGTCGCCTGGACCAAGGTTACCGGCGCGGTCGCCTACACCGTCGAGGTATCGGCCGTCACCGGCGCGAAGGGCGCCCTCACCACCAAGACGGTCACCGCCAAGGGCAGTACCGTCACCTCCGCGGTCGTGCCCGCGATCACGACGGCGATGCGCGGCGGCATTGCCAAGCCCACGATCAAGGTCCAGGCCATCAACTCCTCGGCAAGGAAGAGCCCCTGGCGCTACGCCGCCGCCAAGGCGGTGCCCTGCGCCAGCGGCTACATCGTCGACGTGCGCGGCTCGGGCCAGAGCAAGGACGTCACCGGGCGCAACCCCAAGATCAGCGTCCAAGGCAAGGAGTTCGCCAAGCAGATCCGCAAGGCCGTCGGCGTCGCGGAACGCACCCTGCCCTCGATCTGGGTCAACTACCCGGCCGTGGGCGCCCTCAACGCCGCGACCGCCAAGTTCCACCTGTCCTCGACCTACACCAACTCGGTCAAGGCCGGCGTCACGGCGCTGAACACGACGATGAACGCGATCGAGGACGCCTGCCCGAACGCGAAGGTGATCTTGTTCGGGTACTCCCAGGGCGCGCAGGCCACCGGCAACTGGCTGGCCAGCAGCAGCGCAGACCGCCACCTCGACCAGATCCGTTACACCGCACTGCTGGCCGACCCGACCCGCAACGCCGCAGACCACCGTGTGGACCGGGGCAGCGAGACCGACAGCAACGGGTTCCTCACAAAGCGCGCCAAGTTCGAGAAGCACCGGTTCGTCGGCTCGTGGTGCGACGAGGACGACGACTTCTGCGCCGGCTACGGGTTCCCGCTCACCAACGGCATCCCCTTCCATCACGACACCGCTCCCGACGAGCGCCTGGTCGAGTGCGCGGCCACCGAGGCGACCACCTACTTCAAGGCCCAGCAGGTGCTGCCCGACCACGAGCCCACCGCCGACCTCAGCGACCTCGACTGCGACTGACCCCGCGACCCGGCCCGCAGAATCTGCGGGCCGGGTCGCCCGGCTGCGACGGCGACCGCATAGGGGCGGGTTGCCCCACCCACCCGCACCGCCCACACGCGCAGGAGCACCCAGATGCCCCTGAAGTGGCCCCGGTAGCCCGGACACCTTGATTGAGGCGACGATCGTCGCCCGAGAGGAGTCCCCATGCCGGCACCGAAGAACCGAGATCCGTCGTCGGGCAATCGAGCTGGGCCGTCAACGGGACAAGCCAATCTCCCAGATCGCCAAGGATCTCGGGGGGCCTCAGCACGTGGGCGTGCTACCCGGGGCAGCGCCAACAATCGGTCTTTCGAGCCACGCTACCGACGTGTGGCGCCGTTGCCCGAGTAAACCCCCAGGCGGGGCCGCCTTCTCAGTCGACCGAGGCGTCGATTCCCGTCGCCCGGATCAGCTTTGCCGGGACACCGGCGATGACCGCGTCCGCGGGTGCTACCGAGACCGCGTCAGTGGCCGGACCCGGTCGGCGGGAGCAGCGCGGGCCAGCAGCGTGCGCAACTGGCTTAGCAGGTCCTGGACCTGTGCCCGACTCGCGTCGATGTCCGCGACTTGTTGCTCGTGCCTGTGGCGGGGAGCCGCTAGAGTGCCGACAATCTCGGCCTCGATCTGGTCTGCCTGCTTTCGGAGGGCCTCGATCTCGGCGCTCCCAACGGAGATGCGGGCTTCCCTGTCCTGGCGCTCCCTCTCGAGGTCGGCCGGCAGTTGGTCGAGTAGGCGGCGAGCCTCGGTCACTCTCCACTCGAGATCATCAGCGGTCACCTTCTGGACACGGCCGATAGTCGACGCCCATCCCTTGCCAGCGCGCAGACCCTCAAGGAGGAACACTTGTTGACTAAGGCGTTCCGCCATCTCCTCCTCGAACTGAGACCACCTAACCTGGTTCAGGAGGTGACCGATCTCATCCTCCCGGGCCCTCCGGTACGCCTGACCTCCGTCGACGACTAGGTCCTTACAGGCCAGCTCCTTCGTGGAGATCTGGCCTCTGATGTGAGCGACCTCCTCGCGCGAGGACACCAAAGTGCTCGACTCGAGCAACTCCAGCTCTGCACGGTGCTCGCCCTGGATCGTCCCCGCGGCGGCCCGCAAGCCAGCGTCTGCCTTCTGTCGGAGGGCATCGACCAACTCCGGCGCCCGCAGCAGGAGGTCGCAGGCTTCAAGCACCTCATCGAGTGGCGACAGACCAGAACTCGGCACGGCCAGCTGACCAAAGGACTCGCATGAGGTGAACGGAAGTGCCGCGACCTGAGCAAGGAGCCGCCTGAGCTCGGCTGCAAGGTCGAGGGTCGGCGCGAGGCTTCCGCCGACGGCAGCCTCCTCAAGTTGGTCGGGCGTGCGGAGCATCGCGACACTCACGAGTTCCGGAGCGACGAGAATCGACGATGAAAGGACCGATGCGTCGTCGCCGAGTTGGACTCGAAGCAGCCCCAGTTCAGCGCAGGTCGGATAGTCCTGATGGGCGCGAGTGGCGGTAGCCAGCGCCTCGGCGAGGTCGCCTGCCTCAGAATGCAGACGCGCGAGTAGGAGTGCTGCGCCAACTGCCAGTGGTGGCTCGTCCGGCGTCCCGTAGCGGACCGCCTTCGACAGCGGCGCGACGGCGTCCGGCTCACGGTCGGGTGCCCGCAGGATGGTTAGGGCGAGCATCAGGTGAGCGATCGCGAGATAGGGGTCGTCCGTCACGGCGGCCGTGAACTCAGTCTCGGCCTCAGGCAGCCACTCCCGCTCATACGCGCGGATGCCCCGGTGGTAGCGCTCCCTCGCGGCTGTGCCGAGCGGCGTGCGGAGCACTTCCTCGATGCCGCGGAGGAGAGCGTTGGAGTTGGCGACCCCGCGCGCGATGTCTCTCAAACCGACTCCGAGCGTGGCCGCAGCTCCGAACAACGACTCGCGCAACGAATCCTGCACTCCGGCGAGCCCGTCGGAGATCACCTCTGTCAAACCGGACTCCCTGATTCCGGTGGCGAAACTCTCGGCGTCGTAGTGACGCTCGAGCGAATAGCCGGTGGTGCGGGCGCGGTTCTGCTGCTCGAGCAGTCCGACGACGGTCGACACACTTGCTTCCAGGGTCACAGTCGGCGACCCTACTGACTCGATCCAGCTGCGATCGGGGTAGAAGATATTTCGGCCGATCTGCCCGGATGCTGGTCTAGGGCTTTTTGACACCGGGGAGGTCGGCGGGAAAGCGGCACGACCAGGCGACAGGGTCCTCTCGCCGGCAACGGCCGACCCCACCCCTGCTCGATCCGACGCAGCCAGCTGGAGCGCCGATCGCGGCTGGAAGACCGTGTTGCGCTGTCGGAATGAATCACGCCGGGCCTGATGAAGGCTCTCAGTCCATGGAGGCTGAGAGCCATCGCAGCACCCAGCAAGTACCCGACGGGGTGCGTGAGCGCGCCACCCGGATGGCGGTTGAGTTCCGGCAGGCCCCGGCCATAAGCAGGGCGCGATCACTCGCGTGGCCGAGCAGCTCGGCATGCACCGCGAGACGCTGCGCGGCTGGGTCCGCCAGACCGAGACTGACGGCGGCGCCAGGCGCGGATCCACCAGCAGGTCGACGTAGAAACTGGGGCCGGGAAGCAGCCCAGCGCCGGGCTCCTACAGGGCGAGAGCTCCTGCGAGCGCCGCAGCGTCATTGAACGAGTTCAGCTTCACGGTGCGGCTCAGACCACCGCCGAAATGGATCTTGGCGAACACGCTGCCCGCGCCGGCGTCGCTGATCTCGAGAGACGACACCGATGCAACCGCAATGACCGCCCAGTTCCCGCCGTCCTCCATCAAGAACACACGCCGATTCGTCACCGCAATGTCGCGGTTGTCGGTACCGAGCGTCGCGAGGAGATCCTCCCCCTCTACCAGGAGCGGCTCGACAGCCTGCCGTCCAGCAGGCGCGGCAGCGGGTGCAGCAGAAGGGCTTGTCGACGTAGACGCAGAGTTTCGGTTGAACAAGGTGGTCTCCTTACAGGGTGGTGCGACGCGTGCGCGCCACATGGCGGACTGTTCTGGCTCAGGACATCGGAATGGGGTGTCTCACGACATCGGAATAGCCATGTCTCGCGTCATCGGCATGGCACCCACCACCCCACCAACCAGCGGCGGCAGGCTGCCCGGTGTCGAAACGTCGCCTCGTCATCACCGCCGTCCTGGCCGGCGCCTCCCAGTCCGAGGTCGCCCGCACCTACGGCGTCTCCCAAGGCTGGATCAGCCGCCTCATGACCCGCTACGCCACCGAGGGCGAAGCCGTCTTCGAACCCGCCTCCCGCGCCCCGAAGACCAGCCCCACCGCAACTCCGCCAGCCACCGTCGAACTGGTCCTACGGCTGCGCAAAGAGCTCACCGACGCCGGCCACGACGCCGGCGCGGACACCATCGCCTGGCACCTGACCCATCACCACGACCAGACACTGTCGCGGGCCACCATCCACCGCATCCTGACCCGCCACGGCACCGTCACCCCCGAACCGAACAAGCGCCCCAAGTCCTCCTACATCCGCTTCGAGGCCGAGCAGCCCAACGAGACCTGGCAGTCCGACTTCACCCACTACCGACTCACCCGGCCCGACGGCAGCCCGGGCGCGGACGTGGAGGTCATCACCTGGCTCGACGACCACTCCCGCTACGCACTCCACATCAGCGCCCATACCCGGATCACGGCCCCGATCGTGGCCGCCACGTTCACCGAAACTGCAGGCCAGCACGGGTATCCCGCATCCACCCTGACCGACAACGGGATGGTCTACACCGTCCGTCTGGCCGGCCAGGGACGCCGCGGGGGCCGCACCCAGCTCGAGGCCGAGCTGCGCCGACTCGGGGTCCGGCAGAAGAACTCCCGCCCCGGCCACCCCACCACCTGCGGCAAGGTCGAACGCTTCCAACAGACCATGAAGAAGTGGCTACGCGCCCAACCCGTCCAGCCGAGGACCCTGGCCGAACTGCAGGCGCTGATCGACGCCTTCCGCGCCGAGTACAACCAGCAGCGACCGCACCGCTCGCTGGCACACCGAGCGACACCGGCGGCCGCCTACACCGCCCGGCCGAAGGCCAGCCCCGGCGTCGACCGCAGCGGCGACACCCACGACCGGGTGCTGACCAGCATCATCGACAGCTCCGGCACCGTCACCGCCCGCGTGAACGGGCGACTGCACCACATCGGCATCGGTCGAGCCCACGCCCGGACCCACGTCATCGTGCTCCTCCAGGACCTGCACGCACGCGTCGTCAACGCCGCCACCGGAGAACTCCTCCGCGAACTGATCATCGACCCCAACCGGGACTACCAGCCCACCGGCAGACCACCCGGGCCCGGAAAAACGAACTAGCCCGGACCCACATTCCGTGGGTCCGGGCTATTCCGATGTCTTGCGACATCACACGCCACATGGCGGACTACTTGAACCCACGCCAGACCGGTAAATCGCAGAACCATCGACCGTCCCTCATATGGGGCTGTCTGGGTCGGTGTCGTTGACTCAGAGGTCTCGGATGTGGATGAACCACGACGGCCATCCGTTGGACCGGGTCACCGTGCGCTTGTTGTAGAGGCCGGTGTATCCGTAGTTGTACTCCTCGATGACGATCGAGCCATCGGAGTTGACCTGCAGCACCCAGGCGACGTGGCCGGACCACTCGGCGATCGCTCCTCGCTTGGGAGTGCCGTTGACCGTGTAACCGATGGCGGCTGCGTTCGTGTGCCAGTTGCCGGCGTTTCCGAAGTGCCCGGACTTTCCATTCGGTCCGGTCATGTTGTTGGAGAACTGGACGTGGTTGTTGTTGTTCAGCTTCCAGGCGACCCAGGAGGTGCACTCTCGGTTGTAGAACCGCCACGGATCGACCACGGAATCCTGGGCGACGGGGGCACGGAGCCCGGCAGGGTAGTCGTCGCCCCCGCCTGCCGAGCCGGAGCTCGTGCTCACGTTCGTGTGGGTGTGCCAGACGGCGGCCGAGCCGCTGTAGAGGACCAGGTTCCGGTCGCTTTGAAGGACGAGGCGGTCCGCGCCCTTGCCGACCGTGTAGGTGGCCCAGCGTGCGGTTGCATCCGCGTAGAGCACCAGGTTGCCGTCGCCTTGAAGGACTAGACGGTTCGCGCCGGAGCCGTCGGTCTCGGTATTCCAGCGGGCTGTTCCTCCTTCGTAGAGGACGAGGTTGCCGTCTCCTTGAAGTACGAGGCTGTACTTGCGGCCGACCGAGTAGAGGCGCTCGCCGGGGTAAAGCGTCTGGCCCGTCTTCAGCCGGTCGCCGATGTAGCCGCCCTTGGTGCTCCAGATCGCTCGAGCGCCCGCGTACAGGACAAGGTTGCCGTCATCCTGCATCTGCAGCGCGTCCGCGCCGGTGTTGACCGTCGCTGTATTCCAGCGCGCCACACTGCCCTGGTACATCACGAGGTTGCCGTCACCTTGCATGGTGAGTCGGTCGGCGCCACTGCCGACGGTGCTGCTGGCCCAGGTCGCGCCAGTTCCCGCCTTGTAGATCACCAGGTTGTTGTCGCCCTGCATGACCAGCCGATACTCGCCATTGGGTGAGACCAACTGCTCCCCTGCACGCAACGCCTCCCCCGCTACAAGGGAGTCCGGTGTCGGGGACTCGATCGTGACGACACTCGACGGCGCCGTCGACGGCAGGGCGGCCGTCACCTTGACGCGCTTCGCCTTCGAGGCGATCACCTTTCCGGAGCCCACCTTCGCCGTCACGCGATACCGATGGACACCTACTGCGGCGTTGCTCAGCGAGAAAGTTGCCTTCCCGCGGCGGTTGGTCTTCTTCGAGCCGACCTGAACCCACTGCCCGGCGTACCTCACCTTGAACCGCACCCGGACCCGCCCCTGGACCCCGCGAACCGTCACCCGTGCCCGGGATCGAACACCCTGGGTTGTCTGCTTCGGGACCACCAGACGAACGCTGCGCTTGACGGTTCCCCGGCGGGCAGCCGCATCGACCAGCAACGCCGCATCGACTCGCTGTGCCGAGCCCGCAGTTGCCGGTTCACCCTGCGGGGAAGCCGCCGCGGGCGAGACGACACCTACCAGCGCGCCGGCCGCGAGCAGGCAGAGGATCGCGGCACCGATCACGATCCGGTTCGCTCGCACAAGGCACTCCGCTCTCTTTGGCCGTAGACGCGGCGACACATGACCACGGCACACGGCACCCTGTCCCACGAATCGCGACAGTTCACTACTTGTCGGTGCGCGACCAGTGAACTGGTCTAGGCGGTCGGGTTGATCCTGACGGACGCACTCTTCTGCGGCAGCATGGACTGCCGCCTTCACCGCATGCCTGTTTCAGCCGCGGCGCGGTGGCGCGTCGCGGGGCCCCACCGAGATCTCGCGGAGGTGCGGCAGGCCCGCCCGGTATCCAAACATTTAGGGATGCAGCAACCACTTCCACCGCCGCTACCTTCGGCGAGTCAATCGCCAGGGGCAAAGCCGAGCAAGGTCGCCTCGGCTCGCGCCCGCGCGGCACGGAGGAGTCATGCACAAGGTCAACCGACACCGGAGCGTCTCGCTCGCTAGCGCGATGATCCTGGTGCTGATCGTCACCGTCCTCCCGCTGCTGTTTTCGGCATCGCCTGCGGTCGCTGCAACGCGTGCGATCCAATCCAGCGGTCCGTTGAGCGAGGTTGCGATCTCCTCCGACCTCAACTGTTCCGTGCAGCACGTCAACTTCAGTCATTCCGCGTTCTACGGCGACACGGCGTGCGGAACCCTCGCTGTCGTCGACGGCGAACTGTTCGGGCCGGACAGCATCCCCGCTGGATCGTCTGCGACACCCAGGACTCCCTTCACCGAGATCTCGCAATCAGCCGTGTCGGGCAGCGGAACCTCCAGCTCGCCGTACTCCATCACCACGGTCGTCGAGCTCGGAGCGACGGGCGTGCGTCTGACCCAGACCGACACGTACGTCACGGGGTCGGAGGCATACGACACCCGCCTCGTCGTGCAGAACACGAGCGGCTCGGCCACGTCCGTGCGGCTGTACAGAGCGGGCGACTGCTACCTCGCGGACTCAGACCTTGGATACGGCGCGAAGGGGGCAGCTTGGACCGCTTGCGTCGACGAGACCAAGCAGCGCATCCTCCAATTCACCGACGTCTCCGGCGGAGCCCATACCTACGAAGCGGGCTACTCGTCCGTGTGGAGCGTGATCGGCCAGCAGGAGCCTTTCGACGACTCCTGCCTGTGCGACTCCCATCTCGACAACGGACTCGGCCTCAGCTGGGATCTCTCGGTACCGAGCGGTGGGCAACGGTCAACCACCAGCCGGATCGCCTTCACTCCGGACGCGGGCACGGACGACCTCGACGGAGATGGCCTGAAGGACGAGTGGGAGACCTCCGGCTACGACTACGGCGGGATCCACGTGCCCCTCGACGCATGGGGGGCCGACCCTGCCAAGAAGGACGTGTTCCTTCAGGTGAACTGGATGTCGACCCACTGGTACCGCGAGTGCAGATGGGCGAACTTCTGGATCAAATGCACCGAGAGGTCCAAGGACTTCGCGCCCAGTAGGACCCGATTGGCGGCACTCCGAGACGCGTTCGCAGACGAGGGGATCAACCTCCACATCGACGCCGGACCGAGATCACCTCTGAACAGCGACGGCCGCGAGTTTCCGCTGCCGCTTGGCGGGATGTCCGTGCAGTACCGCGAGTCGTTCGCTGAGAGCTCTTCGAATGAGCACCAGGGTGAGGCACTAGACGCCGCGCACGAGACCGGCCTATCGGACGCCCGCAAGCAGAGCTTCCACCTCGTCGTGATCGGCGATCATCCCTGGGGCACCTCACGCACAACCGGATTCGGCTACACGCCGGGCTCCGTGCTGTTCGTATCGGGAGGGGCGGTGGCCTCCGACGCCGAACTGGTCCAAACGATCATGCACGAACTCGGCCACAACCTCGGGCTGAATCATGGTGGGCCGCGCCGGCAAGCGGGCAGCGACCTCAACTGCAAGCCGGCCTACAAGAGCGTCATGAACTACCAGTTCCAGCTGAGGGGCGTCGGGCTCCAGTACGAGTCGAGCTCGTCGACAGGCAACCCCGCGCCGGCGTTGGCGAACATCCAGTCCTGCATCGACTCCGGGGGAACGCCCTATCCCGCGGAGTCCTACAGCGTGTTCGCCGACTGGCCCGAACTGGAATTCACCGGGGGCGGGATCGGCGGACTGTCGTCCGGCAGCCTGGCTGACCCCGTGATCGGCACCGAGCCGGACTACGCAGATCTGCTTGCGAACGGGATGGCGGGCGAGGACGGTGATGGCGGCGTCGACGTCGTCGCACCTACAGCCCTCTTCGCCGGTCTCCCTCGCCAATCCTTGACCGTCCGGGTGACGAACCCTGGAAACGTCGCGTCGAGCTACGCCCTCGACGTTTCGCTCGGCGGGATTGCCCAGCCGACGCGGACCATCACCGTGTCTGCCAGGGCCTCCACGGATGTGCAGGTTCCCGTGACTGACGTCTCGGGGTCAGCGCTCAAGGTGTCGGCTGCTGTCTCCGCGGCCGGGGAAGCAGAGCTCTTGTCGACGCGCACCGTCACGCTTCCCGTGATGCGGAACGACCCGGATGCGGCGAGGTCTGCCCTGAAGTCCGCCGGATCGGACGGTCAGGACATCCCGGCGGACCTGCGCTCCACCCTGACGCACGCGCTCCAGCAACTGGCGGCAGACGCGCCTCGGAGCCGGCCGAAGGCCCGAATCAGCAAGTGCCGGGCCCACAAGGTGCGCGTGGTTCTGGACGGTCGCAAGGCCACCAAGATGACGCGCTACAAGGTGGTAGTCGATCCCATTCGCGGGAAAACAAAGCACCGAGTCCACAAGTTGAAGGCTGGCAAGGCCAAGCGGTTGGTCCTGCGCAAACAGCGATCGGGCACTCGCGTTCAAGTTAGGTTCAACGGAAAGATCGTCAAGCGCCGGCTCCAGTGTTGACGCCGTCGCCCATCGACCAGTAGCGCCTGCTCTGTCGGGGATGAAGCAACCGGGTCTGCTGCACGATCGCGCGACAACAACGGGGACTGCTGCACGAACAGGTGACAGCGCCGAGCCCCGGCGCGGTCACCTGACGCCGAGCCTGGGCTGCAGCAGTATGAACTGCGGGCTTCACCGCATATCGATTACCTACTGCTGATCGCGCCGCGCGGTCGCAGCGCGTCACCGATATGTCAGGGAGTGTGCAGCAACCGCCGGAATCGACCTCGTCAATCCACCCTCCGCGTCAATCCACCCTCCGCGGCCACACGCACGTCCGCAAGGCGCTGGCATCGCGGCTGCTCGGCTACCGCGGGCCCGCGCCGCCCCACGCTGGCGCGACGCTCAAACCGCGCCCAAAGCGCGCCCTTGGCCCACTTTCGGCCGTTGAGCCCTACGAGGGCTCAACGCTCCGCCGCAGGTCAGATCAACTTTTCTCGAGCAACGCGACGCATTCGACGTGATGCGTCATCGGAAAGAGGTCGAACGCACGCAGCGACACCATCCGATACCCGTGCTCGGCGAAGATCGCGACGTCCCGCGCCAGCGCCGCCGGGTCGCAGGCCACGTACGCCACGGCCCGCGGCGTCCGGGCCACGACGGCCTCGACGACAGCGCGCTTCGCGCCCACCCGGGGCGGGTCGAGTACGACGACGTCGAAGTGCTCGGCGTACCGGGACTCCAGGACGGAGCCCACGTCGCCGGCCGAGGCCTCGATGCCGGGGCAGTTGATCGTGGAGAGCTCGCTGGCGCGGGGCTCGCCCTCGATCGCGACCACCCGGCCGGTCGCACCGCCCGCCGACACCGCGTCCAGCAGGAACCGGCTGAACAGGCCGACGCCGGCGTACAGGTCCAGCGCGGACTCCCCCGGCTGCACGTCGAGGTAGTCCAGCACCGCCCCCACGAGGGCCTCGGGTGCGCCGGGGTGGACCTGCCAGAAGCCGTCCTGGGCCACCTCGAACGCATGCCCCCGCACCGTGTACGACGGCCCGGTCGGCGCCTCGAGCAGGCAGTCCTCGACCGGCACCACGTCGTGCGAGCGGTGCTTGCGCATCCCCCGCCGACCGTCCGGCAAGGACACGTACCGCTGCCGCGTCCGCCAGCGCAGACCGTCCTCGTCCCCGGGAACCGCCTCCACCGAGACCTCGATGTCCAGCCCGGCCAGCCGCCGCAGCTGCTCCTGCACGACCGCGGCCTTCAGACCGCGCTGGGCCGGGAGCGAGACGTGCTGGAAGTCGCAGCCGCCGCAGGCACCGGGGCCCGCGACCGGACAGGGTGCCGGCACCCGATCAGGAGAGGGCGAGAGCACCTCGACGGCGTCGCCGCGCCAGAACCGGTCGCCCTCGGTGCCCTCGGTCAGCTCGACCACCACCCGCTCGCCGGGCAGCGCGTGCCGGACGAAGACCACCCGCAGGCCGTCCTCGACGGGCACCCGGGCCACGCAGTGGCCGCCGTGCGCCACCGGCCCGGCCTCGACCTCGAAGCGCCGGCCCACCACGGACGCACCGCGCGCCGTGCGCTCCCGGTTGGCTCCGTGCCCGGCGGGGCGGCCCCGGCGGGGCGCCTTGCGGGTCATCGCTGGATCTGCCGGTCGCGGTCGCGGTCGCGCAGGCGGACCCGCCCGCGCCGCAGGTCGCCGGGGTGCACCCGCAGCTCGTCGCGCTCCCCGCGCTCGCGCGCGATCTGGGAGGACCGCAGCTGGTAGGGCACGGAGATCACCATCACGCCCGGCGTGAACAGCAGCCGGCCCTTGAGCCGCAGCGCCGTCTGGTTGTGCAGCAGCTGCTCCCACCAGCGCCCGACGACGTACTCGGGGATGTAGACCGCGACCACGCCGCGTGGGTTGGCGCGCCGGATCGCGGAGGCGTAGTCCACGATCGGCCGGACCACCTCGCGGTACGGCGAGTGCAGCACCTTGAGCGGGATCCCGGTGTTGCGGCGGTCCCACTCCTCCAGCAGTTGGGCGGTCTCGGCCTGGTCGACGGAGACGTAGACGCCCTCCAGCGCGTTGGGCCGGGTCGCCTTCGCGAAGGCCAGCGCCCGCAGCGTCGGCTTGTGCAGCTTGCTGACCAGGACGATGGCGTGCACGCGGGTCGGCATCACCTTGTCCTCGTCGCCGGCGGCCAGCTCGTCGGCCACCTTGTCGTAGTGGCCCTTGATGGCGCGCATCACCATGAAGAAGAACGCCATCGCCAGGATCGTGATCCAGGCGCCGGCCAGGAACTTGGTGATCACCACGATCACCAGCACCACCGAGGTGAAGCTGAGGCCGATCGCGTTGATCAGGCGCGCGCGCATCATCCGGCGGCGCTCGGCCGCGTCCGGCTCGCGCTCCAGGGCCCGGGTCCAGTGCCGGATCATGCCGAGCTGGCTGAGGTTGAAGGAGACGAAGACACCGACGATGTAGAGCTGGATCAGGCGCGTGGTCTCGGCCTCGAAGACGATGATCAGCAGGCAGGCCAGCACCGCGAGGAAGACGATGCCGTTGCTGTACGCCAGCCGGTCACCGCGCGAGCCCAGCGCGCGCGGCGCGAAGCCGTCCTTGGCCAGGATCGAGCCGAGCACGGGGAACCCGTTGAACGCGGTGTTCGCGGCGAGCACCAGGATCACGCCGGTCACGGTGATCACCAGGTAGAAGCCGGGCGAGAAGTCGTGGAAGACACCGCGGGCGATCTGCGCGATCACCGCGTGCTGGTCGTAGTCGTCGGGCAGCGGCTGGCCGTTCATGGTCAGCCGGTCCAGCTGGTGCGGATCGACGTAGCGCAGGCCCATCTGCTTGGCCAGCACGATGACGCTCATCATCATCGTGATCGCGATCATCCCGAGCAGCAGCAGCGTGGTGGCGGCGTTCTTGCTCTTGGGCCGCCGGAAGGCCGGTACGCCGTTGGAGATCGCCTCCACGCCGGTCAACGCGGCGCAGCCCGAGGAGAACGCCCGCATCAGCAGGATCAGCAGACCGATCGTGGTCAGCGGCTGCTGGAAGTCCGGGTCGGCGGTGATGTCGAGGCCCGCGCTCTCGGCCATCGGCAGGTCGCCGATCGCCAGCTCGAAGAAGCCGTAGATGCACATGCCGAGGATGGCGAACATGAACGCGTACGTCGGGAACGCGAAGAACGCGCCCGACTCCCGGATGCCGCGCAGGTTCATCGCCATCAGCAGCAGCACCATGACGACCGCGACCAGCACCTCGTGGCCCTGGATCGCTGGTATCGCCGCCGCGGCGTACTGCGAGCCCGACGAGATCGACACCGCGACCGTGAGCACGTAGTCGACCAGCAGCGCGCTGCCGACCACCGTGCCCGCGGTCTGCCCGAGGTTGACGGTCGCCACCTCGTAGTCGCCGCCGCCCGACGGGTAGGCGTGCACCGTCTGGCGGTAGGAGGCGATCACCGCCGCCATCACCACCGCGACGGCGATCCCGATCTTCCACGACCACACGTACGCCGAGGCGCCCGCGAGCGAGAGCATGATGAAGACCTCGTCCGGCGCATAGGCCACGGACGAGAGCGCGTCGCTGGCGAAGACCGGCAGCGCGATCCGCTTCGGAAGCAGCGTCTCCCCCAGCTGGGCACTGCGCAGCTTGCGGCCCAGCAGGATCCGCTTAGAGACGTCACCGACACCCACGGGCGAGAAGCGTACGGCACGCTACGGTGATGCCGTGCACGTCGTGATCATGGGCTGCGGCCGAGTGGGCTCCACCCTGGCCCGAAGCCTCGAGGACCGCAACCACACCGTCGCCGTGATCGACACCGACCCGGACGCGTTCCGACGCCTCGGTCCGGGCTTCAACGGCGACAAGGTGGCCGGCATCGGCTTCGACCAGCAGGTCATGGAGAAGGCCGGCATCCGGCGGGCGGACGCGTTCGCGGCCGTCTCCAGCGGCGACAACTCCAACATCATCGCCGCGCGTGTCGCGCGGGAGACGTTCGGGATCCAGCAGGTCGTCGCGCGGATCTACGACCCCGGCCGGGCGGAGGTCTACCAGCGGCTGGGGATCACCACCGTGGCGACCGTCCGCTGGACCTCCGACCAGTTCCTCCGCCGGATCGTGCCCGCGGGCGCCGAGCCGGACTTCCGGGACCCCTCCGGCACCATCCGGCTCGACCACATCATGGTCCCCGAGGTCTGGGTGGGCGCCCGCGTGGGCGCCCTGCAGGAGCAGGCCCGCGCCCGGATCGCCTGGATCGACCGGCTCGGCGAGGGCATGCTGCCCACCTTCGACTCGGTGATTCAGGAGGGCGACGAGCTGCACCTGGCGATCCGCGAGGAGCACGCCAGCTTCGCCTACGACGTACTGGCCCGCGGGCCCGAGCACGATGACGGCCGCTGAGGCCGGAGGAGAGACATGAGGGTCGCCATCGCCGGCGCCGGCGCGGTCGGACGTTCCATCGCGCGGGAGCTCATCCAGAACGGGCACGAGGTGCTGCTGATCGACAAGTCGGCCAGCTCCATCCGCCCCGAACGCGTCCCCGACGCGGAGTGGCTGCTCGCCGACAGCTGCGAGCTCTCCTCGTTGGAGGAGGCTCGACTCGACCGCTGCGACGTGGTCATCGCCGCCACCGGCGACGACAAGGCCAACCTGGTCACCTCGCTGTTGGCCAAGACCGAGTTCGGGGTGCCGCGCACCGTGGGCCGGGTCAACCACCCCAACAACGAGTGGCTCTTCACCGAGGCCTGGGGCGTCGACGTGAACGTCTCCACCCCGCGGATCATGTCCGCGCTGGTCGAGGAGGCGGTCACGGTCGGCGACCTGGTCCGGCTGTTCACCTTCCGGCAGGGCAACGCGAACCTGGTCGAGATGACGCTGCCGCCGGACTCGCCGTACGTCGGGAAGCCGTGCGGGCTGATCCCCCTGCCGGAGAACTGCGCGCTGGTCACCATCCTGCGCGACGGACAGGTCTACGTGCCGGAGAAGGAGCAGCCGGTGGAGGCGGGCGACGAGCTGCTGCTGGTCGTGCCGGCAGAGGCCGAGGACGAGCTGGAGCGCCTGCTGGCGCCCTCCGCCCACCCGGGCTGAGCCTCACCGGGGGTTGAGGTGCGAGCGAGCCTCACCGGTGGTTGAGGTGCGAGCGAAGCGAGCCTCGAAACCACCACCCGGCGGGCGCCTTGGTTTCGAGGCTCGGCGCTAGCGCGCCTCGCACCTCAACCAGCGGCGACAGTCCGCGCGCGCCTTGGTTTCGAGGCTCGGCGCTAGCGCGCCTCGCACCTCAACCAGCGGGGTCAGTCCTCGCGGGCCTCGGGCGCGGCGGCCTCCGCCTCGGCTCTCTCGAGGTCGACGGCCTCCTCGGCGGCCTTCTCGGCGCCGGTCGGCGGCAGCGGCGTCGCGTTCCGCGCCAGCAGCCAGATCATCAGCGACCACGAGCCGATCCGGAGCACCCAGCCGAGGCCGGTGCGCAGGATCGTGATCAGCAGGACGGCGAGGTCGGGCTCGATCACGTCGGCGTGGCCGAGGAGCCAGATCGGCCCCTGGAGCAGTACGCCGATCGCGCCGGGGGCGAGCATCACCCAGGTGAGCCGGCTGCACAGCCGCACCACCAGCGGATCGTCGTGCCACGCGGTCGGGTCCCCGGTGACGCTGCCGAGCATGAAGCCGAGCACCGGCCAGCGGACCAGGCAGGAGAAGCCCATCACGATCGTGTAGCCGAGGCTGATCAGGATGCCGGGCAGGAAGAAGGCCAGCGCCTGGTCGGTCTCCGAGCCGCCGGAGCTGGCCGCGATGCGCACGAACACCCAGCCGATCGCGATGCCGAAGAGCGCGTTGAGCACGAACTGCAGGGTCGAGCGCTGGAGCAGTCGCAGCACCAGCGCCACCCCGGCCACCACCAGGCTGCCGACCAGCGCGGCCTGCAGGTCCTTGGTGACCAGCCAGGTCAGGGTGAAGACGATGCCGGGGATGCCGGCCTCGGCCATGCCCCGACGCCCTCCCAGCGCGCGGGCGAGCTGGTGGCGGACAAGCGCCTCGACGGTGTCGATGCCGACGGGATGAGTGGTGCTCACAGCAGTTCGTACCTCGGGTTGTAGAGCACGCGGACGCCGTCCTGCTCGCCGATCCGGCCGGTGACCTCGATGCCCCGGCCGGCCATGATGCCAGCGATCCGGCGCCGCCCGAGCCAGATCACGGTGACGGTGCCGGTGCCGTCGTACAGCTCCGACTCCAGGGCGGGCACGCCGCCGCGGGGGCGCAGCGTCACGGTGCGCAGCGTGCCGCGCAGGTGGACGGTCTCGCGGTTCGGCGCATCCGCGATGCAGACCACGCCCGTGCCGGAGAACTGGCGGCGCAGCTCGCGTGCCTCGGCCTCGTGGCTGTTGGCCCACCTGCTGATGGTGCGGCGCAGGCGACTCTTCTCGGGCATCCGCGGCCGCTCAGTCCGCGGGCTTGTCGATGCGCTGCAGTCCCTCCGGAAGGGTCAGCGGGAGCTGCTCGCCGACCGGCATCGCGTGCGCGCCGCGGCGCACCACGATCCCGGCGATCGTCTGGTTCCAGGCCGCGGCGGCCTCGGACTGGCGGGCCGGCTCGCCCAGGAAGGTCGCGCGCAGCATCCAGCGCGGTCCGTTCACGCCGACGACGCGGGAGTGCTGGACGCCCGGGTTGCCGTCGGGCAGGGCGACCCGCACCTCGCAGTGCAGCTCGGTGCCGAACGGGCCCTCGGACTCGGTGGCGGTGCCGCCGCGACGGTGGGTCTCCGCGGCGATCTGCGGGCGCACCTCGGCCCACAGGTCGCCGTTGCGCGGCGCGGCGAACGCGCGCAGCTCGACGGCGCCGGACTCGTCGGTGAGCAGCACGGCCTTCACGGCCCCGGTGGCCTCGTCGACCTGGACCCGCAGGTTCCGGCCCTGCACCGGCGCCACCAGGAGGGCGCCGAGGTCGATCAGCGGCCGGGAGCGGTGCTCCAGGTCCACGTCCTCGATGTCGTAGGGGCCGGTGGGCTCGCTCGCGCCGGCCCCGTCGGTCGTCGCGCCGTCGCCGACCTCGGCGACCTCGGCCGCCCCGGTCGCGTCGGTCTCCTCGACCGACGGCTCCGCACGGCCCGCCTTGCGCCGCAGCCTCACTGTTGCCTCCTCGTCGACCCGCTCCCGGGCCGTCGCAGTCCCCGTCGGACGCTCAGGGCGATCCGAACCCACCGGTAGAACCGTAGCCCCCATCGCCACGCACGCTGTCCGGAAGGTCCTCGACAGGGGTGAACGCGGCGCGTTCGAACCGCTGGATCACGAGCTGGGCGATCCGGTCCCCACGGCGCAGCTCGATCGGCTCGCGCGGGTCGTGGTTGATCAGCATCACCTTGATCTCGCCCCGGTAGCCGGCGTCGATGGTGCCGGGCGTGTTCACGATGGACAGGCCGTGCTTGGCGGCCAGCCCGGACCGGGGGTGGATCAGCGCCACGTAGCCGTCGGGGAGCGCGATCGCGATGCCCGTGGGAGCCATCGCCCGCTCCCCCGGAGCCAGCGTCAGGTCCACGGTGGTGACCAGGTCCGCTCCGGCGTCGCCGGGGTGCGCGTACGCCGGCAGCGGGACGTCGGGGTCGAGGCGGGCGACCTGCACGGTCAGCTGTCCGGTCACCGGGGTGGTCGGCGCCGCGGTCGGGTCGGCGGCGCGTACGGCGCTGTCGGCTTCACTCACCCGGCAGACCCTACGCAAGACCCAGCGCTCGGCGCGCGGGACCCGGATGGGATCATTCATGTCGTGAACGACAGCGGTGCGCGGGCGGACTACCACGAGCGCCTGGGCGTCCCACTGCGGTGGTGGGCCCAGGGAACGATGCTGGTGGCGAGCGTGTGGATCGCCATGATCGTGGCGATCCCGGAGAAGCCGCTGCCGTGGATCCTCACGGGCCTGGCGCTCGCCCTGCTGGCCGCCTGCCTCTACTGGTACGGCGACGCGCGGATCGAGGTGCGCGACGGCTGGCTCCGCGCCGGCCGTGCCCGGATCCGCACCATGCACCTCGGCGCCGTCTCGGCGCTGGACGCGCAGGACACCTGGCGGGTCGCCGGTCCCGAGGCCGACGCCCGCGCCTTCCTGCTGCTGCGCCCGTACCTGCGGCGAGCGGTCCGGATCGAGATCGACGACCCGGCCGACCCCACGCCGTACTGGTTGGTCAGCTCGCGGCACCCCGACGCGCTGGCCGGAGCCCTCAACGCTGCGCGCTCCCGCCACGCGGGCTGAGCCCGGATCCGCGCCGGGCCTCCGAGGCTCACAGGGCGGACCGGGACGCTAGGGTCGGACCATGGCAGATGACAGTTCCAAGGTCTGGTCCGCGTTCTCGCTCGTCGCGGGCCTGGGCGCGGCGGCCGTCGCACGCAAGGCTCTGCGCGGCGGCTGGAAGGCGGCGACCGGCAAGGAGCCCCCGGCGAACCCCGCCGACCCCGACGTGGACGTCTGGGAGGCGGTCGCCTGGGCGGCCGCCAGCGGCACGCTGATCGCGCTCGCGAAGATGGCCGCGACGCGGCGCGCGGCGACGTACTACCTCAAGTCCACCGGTGAGCTGCCGCCCCCGCTGCGCAAGGACGAGCCGGCCAACGCCTGACCGCGCAGACGTCCGCCACCTCGTCCGGAAACGAAGAACGCCGGGTTCCCACGTGGGGGCCCGGCGTCGTCGTCGGCGGAGCCAGCGGCTCCGCCTACTGCTGATCCTCAGATCACGCGGAGGTCGCGCTCACACGCAGTCGCGGCAGATCATCTTGGCGGGGTCGGCGAGCTGGCTGTGGTGGTGCACCAGGAAGCAGCTCATGCAGGTGAACTCGTCCTCCTGCTTGGGCTTCACCTCGACGGCGAGCTCCTCGTGCGAGAGGTCGGCACCGGGCAGCTCGAACGCCTCGGCCGCCTCGGTCTCGTCCTCGTCGACCTTGCCGGAGTTCTTGTCGTGGCGGCGAGCCTTGAGCTCCTCGATGCTCTCCTCGGACTGCTCGTCCTCGTTCTTACGCGGTGCGTCGTAGTCGGTCGCCATGACGTTCTCCTCTCCCCTGTGGGGGTACAGCGCGGGGGTATCTCGCGGTGGTCTGCGGGCCTGAGCGGCGCGGCAGATTGTGCACCATGTGGCGTCGGATCGCGACTCCGGTCTGGGTGCGAGTCAGGGAACAGCGGTCGGGGGCCCGCTATTCCCCCAGGAATCCGGCAGATCGCACGGCCTCCAGCAGCTCGTCGAAACCGTGCCCCGGACCGGCCAGGATCAGCTCCCGGCCGCCGACGCCGGTCCGCACCTCCACCCGCGCGCCCGCGAGGCGAGCGATCAGCCCGCCGGCCGCGTGGTCCCACAGATTCACGCCCTCCTCGACGTAGCCGTCCAGGGACCCCTCCGCGACCTGGCACAGGTCGAGGGCGCACGAGCCGCCGCGGCGGATGTCCCGGATCCGTGGCAGCAACCGGGTCATCGCCGTCGCCTGCAGCGCACGCAGCTCCGCGCTGTAGTTGAAGCCCGTGGCCAGCAGCCGCTGCGACAGCGGGGCCGGGCCGCGGACCGCCAGCGCCGCGCCGTCGCGGGTCGTGACGCCGCCACCGGGCGCGGTCGGGTCGAGGTGGGCACGGTAGACGACGTCCGCCCCGACGCCGTGCACGACGCCCGCCACCACCTCGCCGTCGACCTCCGCGGCGATGGAGACGGCGTGCTCGGGACGGCCGTACAGGAAGTTGACGGTGCCGTCGATCGGATCGACGATCCAGCGCACGCCGCTGGTGCCCGGCTGGTCGTCGCCCTCCTCGCCGAGGATCGCGTCGTCGGGCCTGGCCGCCAGGAGGCGCGCGCGGATCAGCTCCTCGGCGGCCCGGTCGGCGACGGTGACCACGTCCACCTCGCTGGACTTGGTCGCGGCCACCCCGACGCCGGCGTGGCCGCGGACGAGGTCGGCGGCCTCCGCCGCGACGGCGGCCGCCAGGTCGGCCAGGACCCGCGGCTCGGGCAACGGGGCGCTCACCGGCCGGTCAGCCGTTCCGGGGCAGGCAGCAGCCCGCGGGGCAGCGGTCGCAGACGGGACCACGCGAGCCCAGCGCGGCACGCTCGGGCTCCTCGCCGCGCTCGGCCGCGGCCCGCTCCACCAGCAGGTCCCGGATCGCCGCGACGAAGCGGGGGTCCGTGCCGGCGGTGGCGGCCCGCCGAGCCGGCAGGTCCAGCCGCTCCGCGGTCGCCAGCGCCTCGGTGTCGAGGTCGTAGACGACCTCCATGTGGTCGGAGACGAAGCCGATCGGGATCATCACCACCCCGGGGCAGCCCTCGGCGGCCAGCTCCTCGAGCCGGTCGTTGACGTCCGGCTCCAGCCACGGCGTGCGCGGGGACCCGGACCGGGAGCAGAAGACCAGCTCGTGCGGGCGGGTGACGCCGGTGCTGGCGGCGACGGCCTCGGCGACGACGCCGGCGACCTCGAGGTGCTGGGCGAGGTAGGCGCCGCCGCCGGCGTCCACCGGACCGCTCTCGTCGTTCATGGCGGTCGGGATCGAGTGGGTCACGAAGACCAGCCGCGCCGCCCGGCCGATCTCGCCGGAGGGCCCGCCCGGGAGCTCGCCGAGCGCGGCGATGGTCGCGTCGACGGCGGGCTGCACGAAGCCGGGGTGGTCGTAGTAGGGGCGCAGCTTGTCCAGCACGGGCGCCTGGAGGCCCTCGGGCACCGCCGCGACGGCGTCCTCGAGGTTGGTCAGGTACTGGCGGCAGCTCGACCAGGACGAGTACGCCGACGTGGCCAGGCAGGCCGCTCGTCGTACTCCGTCGCGGGCCATCTGCTCGACGACGTCGTTGAGGTACGGCCCCCAGTTCCGGTTCCCCCAGTAGACCGGGAGGTCGATCCCCGCGGCGGCGAGGTCGGCCTCGATCGCCGCCTTCAGCGCCCGGTTCTGGTCGTTGATCGGCGACTTCCCGCCGAACAGGAAGTAGTGCTCGCCGACCTGCTCCAGACGTTCCCGCGGGATCCCGCGGCCGCGGGTCACGTTCTCCAGGAACGGCACCACGTCCTCGGGCTTCTCCGGTCCGCCGAAGGAGACCAGCAGCAGGGCGTCGTAGGGGTCGGTCACGGTCGTCGTCGAGGTTTCCGAGGTCGCCACGCCGCCATCCTAGGTACCGCGCCCCACCCGCGGACCCGCGGTGGCTCCCCGGGCTTGGCCGCCGGGGCGGGGTGGGTGGAGGATGCGCAGGCCATGCTCGACACCTACCGCGCGATCTTCACCCGGGGCAGCGCCGCCTTCAGCCTCACCGGGCTGGTCGCACGCCTCCCGATCTCCATGGTCGGACTGGGCCTCGTCCTGCTCGCCGAGCACCAGACCGGCTCCTACGGGTACGCCGGAGCCGTCTCCGCCGTCGCGCTGATCGCGAACGCCGCGTTCGCGATCCCGCAGGGGCGCCTGATCGACCGGTTCGGCCAGGGCCGGGTGCTGTCGCTGGTGATCACGCTCTGGGGCGTGGCGCTGGCCGCCACCATGTGGTCGCTCCGGGCCGACTGGCCGCATGCGGCGACCTTCGCGCTCGCCGCGGTGGCGGGCGCCTCGCTGCCGTCGGTCGGCACGTGCGTGCGCGCCCGGTGGTCCCACACCCTCGCCGACCAGCCCTCCCGGCTGCACACGGCGTTCTCGTTCGAGGCCGTCGCCGACGAGTCCACCTTCCTGGTCGGCCCGATCACGGTGACCCTGCTCGCCACCGCGGTGCACCCGGTGGCCGGCCTGGCGACGGCGCTCGCGGTCGGCACGCTCGGCACCTACGCGTTCGCCGCCCAGCGCGGCACCGAGCCGCCGGCGCACCCCCGCCGCGCCCGCGGCGTCCGCCGGGCGCCGATCCCGTGGGGAGCGATCGTTCCGCTGACGGCGGTGTCGATCGCGATGGGCGTGGTCTTCGGCGCGGCCGAGGTGACCACCGTGGCGTTCGCCGACGAGCAGGGACAGCAGGGGCTGGCCGGCGTCCTGCTGGCGCTCTGGGCGCTGGGCAGCCTGCTCTCCGGCCTCGCCTCCGGCGCGATCACCTGGCGCAGCTCGACGCTGACCCGGCTCCGCGTCGGCGCGTTGGCGATGGCGGTCGCGATGGCTCCCCTGGCCCTGGCCCCGTCGATGGCGTCGATGGCGGTGCTGCTGCTGATCAGCGGCCTGGCCATCTCGCCGACGCTGATCGCCACCATGTCGCTCGCCGAGCAGGTGCTCCCGACGTCGCGGCTCACGGAGGGCATGGCGTTCCTGCAGACCGGGCTGGCCGCCGGGGTGGCGCCCGGCGCGGCGGTCGCCGGGCTCGTCATCGACGGCGCCGGCGCCTCCCCGGCGTACCTGATCTGCGTCGCCGGGGGTGTCGCCGGCCTGGTGGGCGCCCTTCTGCTCCGGGTGGGCGCTACCGTGCGGTCCCATGACGAACGCGTTGACGGACCGCAAGCCGGGTACGTGGCGTAACTGGTCCGGCCTGGAGGAGGCCTCCGGGCTGGAGGTGGTGACCCCGGCGAGCGCCGCGGAGGTCGCCGCGGTGGTCCGCTCGGCGGCCGAGGCCGGGCGCACGGTCAAGGCAGCCGGCACCGGGCACAGCTTCACCGCCATCGCCCGGCCCGAGGACGTCCACCTGCTGCCCGGCGCGATGGCGGGGATCGTCGCCGTGAACCGCGACGCGATGACCGTGACCGCGCTCGCGGGCACCCAGCTGAAGACGCTGAACGCCGCGCTGGAGCGTCTCGGGCTGAGCCTGCACAACATGGGCGACATCGCCGAGCAGACGCTGGCCGGAGCGATCTCGACGGGCACCCACGGCACCGGGGGCCGCGCCGCGGGGCTCGCCGCCCAGGTGGTCGGCGTGGAGCTGGTCACCGGCACCGGCGAACTGGTCCGCGCCACCGCGACCGAGAACCCGGAGGTGCTCGAGTTCGCGCGGGTGGGGCTCGGCGCGCTCGGCGTGCTGACCACCATCACCTTCGCGGTGGAGCGGCAGTTCCTGCTGCGAGCGGTCGAGCAGCCGATGTCGTGGGACGAGGCGATGAGCACCTTCGACGCGATGGCGGCGAGCGCCGACCACGTCGACATGTACTGGTTCCCGCACACCGACCGAATGCTGACCAAGCGCAACTACCGCGCCGGGACCGATCTCGCGGCCGCCGACCCGGTGGCCCGGTGGCGCGGCTGGCTGGACGACGAGTTCCTCTCCAACACCGTCTTCGGCGCCCAGACCGCGGTGCTCAACCGGCTCCCGGGCGCGATCCCGGCCGCCAACCGGCTCGCCGCCCGGATGCTGGGGCCGCGCACCTACACCGACGTCGCGCACCGGGTCTTCACCAGCCCGCGGAACGTGGTCTTCCGCGAGATGGAGTACGCCGTCCCCCGCGAGGCGGGCCTGGCCGCGCTGGCCGAGTGCCGGCGGGTCGTCGAGGCCTCGGACCTGCGGGTCTCGTTCCCGGTCGAGATCCGGGTGGCCCCGGCCGACGACATCCCGCTGTCCACCGCGTCGGAGCGCGACTCGTTCTACCTGGCCTTCCACACCCACCGCGACGCCGACCACCTGGCCTACTTCGCGCTGATGGAGCGGATCATGGTCGACCACGGCGGCCGCCCGCACTGGGGCAAGGTGCACACCCGGACCGCCGCGGACCTGGCCGCCGTCTACCCGCGCCTGTCGGAGTTCCAGGCGCTGCGGGACAGGCTCGACCCGCAGCGGGTCTTCGCCAACGGCTACCTGCGTCGCGTGCTCGGCGAGTAGGCGGGACCTCGGGGCACCGGACCTCTTGTCGGCGCCGCAGGGCGCTGCGAGGATCGCTCCACCATCGCTGGACCCGCTCGAGGAGGGACCACCCATGCGCCTCACCCGACTGCTCGCTGCCGGGGCGACCGCCCTGGCCACCATCACCGCGCTCGCCTCTCCGGCGTCGGCGGTCAAGTACGGCGACCTGGACGGCGAGGGGCACCCCTTCGTCGGCCTGATGGTCGCCCAGGACGACGACGGCGCGCTGTGGCGGTGCAGCGGCACGCTGATCTCCCCGACGCTCTTCCTGACCGCCGGCCACTGCACCGAGTCGCCCGCCACCCACGTCGAGATCTGGTTCGACGCGGACGTGCAGTCCGGCATCCCGGAGAACGGCTACCCCGACGACGGCGACGTGGGCGGGACGCCGTACACGCACCCGGACTACGACCCCGACGCGTTCTACCTGCACGACCTCGGCGTGGTCGTGCTCGACGAGCCGGTCGTGATGGACGAGTACGGGGTGCTCCCCGAGCTCGATCAGCTGGACGCCCTGGCCACGCGGCGCGGCAAGAAGGACCTGACCTTCACCGCGGTCGGCTACGGGCTGCAGCGAGCCTTCCCGACCGCGGCGGAGTGGAAGGAGGTCGCCGAGCGGATCCGGATGGTCGCGACGCCGAAGCTGATCCAGATCAACACCGGCTTCACCGGCGACGGGTCGCTGCTGCTGTCGAACAACGCGCACACCGGCGGCACCTGCTTCGGCGACTCCGGCGGGCCGAACTTCATCGGCGACAGCCTGGTGATCGCCGGAGTCACGTCGTTCGGCCTGAACAGCACCTGCGCCGGAACGGGCGGCGTCTACCGGGTCGACCGGGCCGACGACCTCGACTGGCTGTACGGCGAGTTCGGGAGTCACCTCCCCTGACCGGCGAGCGACGCCGCTCGACCCCGGCCGCTACCAGCGGCCGGTGTCGAGCAGCGTCCGGCGCCCCGGTGCGAGTCCGTTGAACGAGCGCAGCGAGGGGCGCCGCCCGTCCGGCGCGGTCTCGTCGGGGTAGTAGGCGACCACCGACACCGACGCGGGCGCCAGCTCGAGCGCGAACAGCGCCTCCAGCGGCGCGCCGAGCGCGTGCGCGACCAGCGTCTTGATCGGTGTCACGTGGGAGGCGACCACCACGGTCTGCCCGGCGTGCTCGATCAGCACCCTCTCCAATCCGCCGAGGACCCGCTCGCGGACGTCGTGGAAGGACTCGCCGCCGTGCGGCGCGGCCGCGAGGTCGGCGAACCAGGCGTCCATGCCCGCCCGGTCTTCCGCCGCCACCTCGGCGAACGACCTGCCGTCCCAGCGGCCGAAGTCCATCTCGGCGAACGCGGGCTCCTCGGTGACGGCGAGCCCGAGCTCGGCCCCGATCAGGGCGGCGGTCTCCCGGGTCCGCCGTACCGGCGAGGTGAGCACCGCGTCGACGCGGTCGCCGAGCTCGGTCAACCATCGAGCGGCCTGCGCGGCCTGGTCGCGGCCCTCCTCCGACAGCGGCGGGTTGTCGCCGCCCAGGCCGCCGGAGAAGCGCCGCGCCGAGGTGTGCTCGGTGACGCCGTGGCGGACCAGCACCAGCGTGGTGGGCCGGTCCGCGGGGGCCGCGGCCATCGGTGCTACAGGCCGCTCTCGTCGGTGCGCACCAGGATCCGCGAGCACTCCTCGCAGCGCACCACGTCGTCGGCGGCGCGGTTGCGGATGTGGGCGATCTCCAGGTTGTCCAGGGTGAGCATGCAGCCGCCGCACTGGCGGGCGCGCAGCAGCGCGGCGCCGACACCGTTCTTGGACGCGCGCAGCTTCTCGTAGAGGGCCAGCAGGTCCGCGGGCAGCTGCTCGGCCACCGGGGCGCGGCGGGCCTCGACCGCGGCGATCCGCTCGTCGAGGTCTCCCTGCTCGGCCTCCTGGGCGGCGAGGAGCTCGGTCAGCCGGGCGTCGATCTCGGCCAGGTCGGCGGTGAGCGCGCTCAGCCCGGTCTGGGCCTCCTCCAGCCGCTCCATGACCTCGAGCTCCTCGTCCTCGAGGGTCGTGATGCGGCGCTCGAGGCTCTCCATCTCGTGCTGCATGCGCTCGAGGTCCTTGGGGTTGCCGATCAGGCCGGCATCGATCCGGTCCTGGTCGCGCTTGCGGCGCGCCTTGACCTGCTCGACGTCGGCGTCGGCCTGCTTCTGCACCACCGCCAGGTCGTCGACGACGATCTGCTGGTCGCGGATCCAGCCGGCGGTCTCGGTACGACGCGCGGTGAGCGTGGCGACCTCGGCCGCCTGCGGCGGGCGAGCCTTCTGGTGACGCAACTGGTCGATCTGAGAGTCGATCGACTGGAGGTCGAGCAGCTTCAGCTGGGCGGACGGGTCAGCCTTCATAGCCTCATTGTCCAGGGATCGGTGACAGTTGTGCTCACTCGGGTCTCCAACGTCTCACCCAGTGCACCTCGGAGCCGGTCCTGGAGCACCGGGAGCCAGGTCCACTCGGCCGCCCAGTGGGCCACGTCGACGAGCGCCGGGCCGCCCTTCTCGACGAACTCCGCGGCCGGGTGGTGCCGCAGGTCGCTGGTCAGGTAGACGTCCACGGGACTGCCGGCGACGCGGTCCAGCAGGAAGTCCCCGGCGCCGCCGCAGACGGCGACCCGCGACACCACGCGGTCGGGGTCTCCGGCCACCCGGACGCCGTGCTCGGTGTGCGGCAGCGTCTTGGCGACCCCTTCGGCGAACTCCCGCAGGGTGACCGGCGCGATGCTGCCGATCCGGCCGGTGCCGGTCGCGGCGAGCTGCGGGTCGGCCAGCTCGCTGACGTCGTAGGCGGGCTCCTCGTAGGGGTGCGCGGCGAGCATCGCGCGCACCACCGCGGCGCGGTGCGACCGGGCCAGCACGGCCTCGACGCGGACCTCCTCGACGGTGGCCAGCTCGCCGACGGTGCCGATCATCGGCTGCGCGCCGTCCAGGGGGCGGAAGCGTCCCTCGCCGGGGGCGCTGGTGAACGAGGCGAACTCGTAGTCCCCCTTCCGGCCGGCGCCGGCCTCGGCGATCGCCGCCCGGACCGGCGCGGCGGCGTCGGCCGGCACGAAGACGGTCAGCTTGTCCATCGGCTCGGCCGCCGCGGGCAGGATCGGCGCGAGATCGGTGAGCCCGACCGCCCGTGCCAGCGCCTCGGAGACGCCGTCGACGGCCTGGTCGGCGTTGGTGTGGGCGGTCAGCAGGGCGCAGCCCGAGCCCGCGAGCGTGGCCAGCGTGCGGCCCTTGGGCGTGGTCGCCGGGAACCCGTGGACCGGCTTGAGGAACAGCGGGTGGTGGACCACCAGCAGGTCGGCCTTCCACTCCGCCGCCTCGCGGGCGACCTCCAGCGTCGGGTCGACGGCGAGCATCACCCGGCGCACCTCCTGGTCCGGATCGCCGCAGACCAGGCCGACGGCATCCCACTCCTCGGCCGTGCCCGGCGGGTACCAGCGGTGGATCAGGTCCAGGACATCCTTGAGGGCGGGCATGTCGGCCAGGCTAGCGGGCGCCCCTGCGCCCGGAGCGGGGGCTTTCAGGAGCCAGGGCGCTCCCCGCGCCTAGCGGTCGGTCGCGGCGAGGGCGGGCGCGACGACGTCGCGCAGCAGGGGCGCGATCCGTTCGGCGGGCACGGCCGGATCGGCGGGGTCCCACCAGAGCAGCTCCTCGATCTCGGCCTGCGGCCCACGGAGGGAGACCAGGCGGGCGGTGAGCACCACCGCCTCGATCACCCGGCCCGGCTCGTTCGCGGCGGGAGCCGTCCACTCCCCCAGCCACGCGACGTCGGCGACGACGGCGCCCAGCTCCTCGTCGAGCTCACGGATCCCGGTCTCGATGGCGCTCTCCCCCGGCTCGGGCTTGCCGCCGGGCTGCATGAACGCGTCGGTGCCGCGCTTGCGCACCGTCAGGAAGCGGCCCCGGGCGTCGCGGACGGAGACGGCGACCACGCGGATCGGCGGGTGGGCTGCGGGATCGGTCACGACCACGCACGCTACCTGTCGCGTGCCCCGCGCCACCGCGCCGCGTGGGGGTCGGCGCGGTGGCGCGGGGGGGCCGAGTGCGTCTCCTAGTTGACCTGGCGGTCCCGCCCGCTCCAGTACTCCTCCCGGAGCTTGAACTTCTGCAGCTTGCCGGTCGCCGTGCGCGCCAGCTCCTGGCGGAACTCGATCGAGGTCGGGGCCTTGTAGCCGGCCAGCCGGTCCTTGCACCAGGCGATCAGTGCGGCCTCGGTCTCGGGGCCGGCCTCAGCGTCCGCGGTGAGCACCACCAGCGCCTTGATCGTCTCGCCCCACTTCTCGCTCGGCACGCCGATCACGGCGACCTCGGCGACCGCCGGGTGGGAGAAGAGCGCGTCCTCGACCTCGATCGACGACACGTTCTCCCCACCGGTGATGATCACGTCCTTCTTGCGGTCCGAGATCGTCAGGTAGCCGTCCTCGCCGATGACGCCGCCGTCGCCGGTGTGGAACCAGTCGTCGGCCAGGCAGCGGGCGCTCTCCGCGGGGTTGTCCCAGTAGCCCTCGAGCACCACGTTGGAGCGGGCCAGCACCTCGCCGCTGCCCTCCGGGCTGTCGTCGATCCGCAGCGTGACCCCGATCGCCGGCGCCCCGGCCCGGGTGAGCAGCGCGGCGCGCTCCTCCGCGGGCAGGTCGTCCCACTCGGCGCGGGTGCGGTTGAAGGTGAGCAGGGGCGAGGTCTCGGTCAGCCCGTAGATCTGGATGAACTCCCAGCCCAGCTCCTCCTGGACCCGGATCACCGTCTTCGTCGGCGGCGGGGCGCCGGCCATGATGATCCGGACGCTGTCCCGGCCGGGGATCGGGCCCTCCCAGCCCTGGGCGGCCTCCAGCACCGCCGCGGCGACCGCCGGGGCCGCGCACATCACGGTGACGCCGTGCTGTTCCACGCGGCGCAGGATCTCGGCGCCGTCGACCTTCCGCAGGATCACGTGCTGGGCACCGACCCCGGTCATCGCGAACGGCATCCCCCACCCGTTGGCGTGGAACTGGGGCAGCGTGTGGAGGTAGACGTCGCGGTCGCCGATCTGGGCGTGAAGCCCGAAGGTGAGCGCGTTGGTCCAGATGTTGCGGTGGGTGATCTGGACGCCCTTGGGGCGCGCGGTGGTGCCCGAGGTGTAGTTGATGGTCGCCGTCGCGTTCTCGTCGTGCTCCCACGGCACCGGCTCGGCGCCGGGCTCGGCGTACAGGTCGGAATCGGTGCCGAGCACGAACTTGTGCTCGCAGTCGACGCCCTTGAGCGCCTCCTCGAGCTCGGGGTCGACGTAGAGGACCCGGGCCCCGGAGTGCTCCACGATGTAGGCCACCTCGTCCGGCCGGAGCCGGAAGTTCACCGGGACGAGCACCCGGCCCCACCCGCTGACGCCGTAGAACGAGGTGAGCAGCCGGGCGCTGTTCTGGCTGACCACGGCGACCCGTTCGCCGACCGCGATCCCGAGCTGGTCGAGCTTGGCCGCCTGCCGACGGGCGAGGTCGGCCATCTGGCGGTAGGTCAGGTCTCCCAGGCTCGCCGCCGGCTGCTGCGGCTCGTCGACGATCCCGATCCGATCCCCGTAGACCGTCTCCGCGCGGTCGAGGAAGTCGTTGACGCTGAACGGAACGAACATGGCACCTCCGTAGATGTGATCGTCGCCACCATAGGCAGGCGCGCCGGATCACGCTTCCCCTGAGAGGGACCACGCGCCGAGCGGCGGCGGAGGTGCGACCAACGGTCGTGGAGGTGCGGTGGACGCAACAGGGATCGAACCTGTGACCGCCTCGTTGTAAGCGAGGAGCTCTACCGCTGAGCTATGCGTCCGTGGAGCGGCGCTCACCCTACTGGACGGGCCTCACCCCCGCCGAAGCACCACCGATGTACGCCGACGGTTCGGCGCGAGAGGTCGGACGCGGGAGGCCGGGCGCGAGAAGCCGGGCGGCTCCGCGATCCGGCGGACCCGAAAAAGCGTCGAACCGCCGGTGTCTCGGGTCACCAGCGGTTCAACAGGTACAACCGTACCCGTGGCAGTTGGCGCGTCAACGGATTCGCCGGTATTCGTGACATTCTTCCTGAGCATCTAGCCCAAATGGACTAGTCGTCCCGCACGAACGGGCTACGGCGACTAGGACCCTGCCGCGGCGCGCAGTTGTGCAAGGTGCTCATCGACGTCCCGGCTGTCCTCAGGCGCGTTGTGCACCGCCCAGGTCACGACCCCGTCCGGATCGAGCACGAAGGACGAGCGCCGGGGAGCGCCGGTGGTCTCGTCGAAGACCCCGAACGCCCGGGTGACCTCGCCGTGCGGCCAGAAGTCGCTGAGCAACGGGAAGTTCAGCCCGTCGGTGTCGGCGAAGACGCGCAGCGCATAGATCGGGTCGCAGGAGATGGCCAGCACCTCGGTGTCGAAGGTGAGGAACTCGTCCAGGCGCTGCCGGATCAGCGACATCTCACCGGTGCAGACCCCGGAGAACGCGAACGGGTAGAAGACCAGGGCGACCGCCTTGCGCCCCCGGTACTGCGCCAGGGCGGTCGACTGCCCGAACTGGTCGCGCAGGGTGAACTCCGGCGCGCGGTCCCCCACGCCCAGGGGTTCTGTCCGCGGGGTCACGACAGGTCCACCAGCTCCCTCTTCAGCACCTTGCCGGTCGCGTTGCGCGGCAACGCGTCGACGAACACGATGTCGCGCGGAACCTTATACCGGGCCAGCTGCGCCCGGACGTGCTCCCTCAGCTCGTCCTCGGTCGCGGCACCGGCCTCGCCGGCCTCCAGCACCACGAACGCCTTCAGCCGCTGGCCGAAGTCGTCGTCGGCGACCCCGACCGCCGCGACCTCGTGCACCGCAGGATGGCCGGCCAGGCAGTCCTCGACCTCCTTGGGGAAGACGTTCTCCCCACCGGAGACGATCATCTCGTCGTCGCGCCCCTCCACGTAGAGCCGGCCGTCGTCGTCGAACCGGCCGACGTCGCCCGACGACATGAGGCCGTCGACGACCTCCTTGGCGCCGCCGCCCGTGTAGCCCTCGATCTGGAGCCCGTTGCCGACGAAGATCCGCCCGGACTCGCCCACCGGCACCGGGCGGCCGTGTCCGTCGAGGATCCGCACCTCCGTCGCGTGCGGCACCCGGCCCGCGGTGCCCGGGGCGCTGCGCAGGTCCGCCGGGGTGGCGATCGACGCCCAGGCGATCTCGGTGGAGCCGTAGACCGAGTAGAGGTTCTCGCCGAACCGGTCCATCCACCGGATC
Source organism: Nocardioides sp. GY 10113 (assembly GCF_004919105.1). Lineage (GTDB taxonomy): Bacteria > Actinomycetota > Actinomycetes > Propionibacteriales > Nocardioidaceae > Nocardioides. Next base: position 14,315 of record NZ_STGK01000012.1, on the reverse strand, counting down.
GGCAGGTCTCCCGGGAGCGCCGAGCCCGAGGACGCGACGACGGACAGGTCGGGCAGCGGATGCGCGTCCAGGACCTCCTCGGGCAACGCCATGATGCGCTGCAGCATCACCGGGATCGCCGCGAACGACTGGCAGTGGTGGCGGTCGAGGACCTCCAGCGCCTCCGCCGGGTCGAACCGCCGCGTGAGCACCAGTGTGGTGCCCAGCAGCATCGCCAGCTGGTAGTGCGCGAACCCCCAGGTGTGGAAGAGCGGCGCGGCGACGTAGCAGCGCCAGCCGGAGCGCAGCGGCATCCGGGAGAGCAGCGCCACGGCGGCGGGGACACCGCCCTGCGGGCGCGGTGCGCCCTTCGGCGTACCGGTGGTGCCGGAGGTGAGGATGATCGTCCGGCCGCCACGCTCGGGCGCGTCGAGGTCGTCCTCGCTGCCGGCTCGGATCAGGGCCTCGAGCGTGTCGGGTCGGGCCTCGTCGGCGCCCCCGTCCCCGGGCTCCTCATCGGTCCAGGCGAGGACCCGCTGCTCCACCTCGGCCCCCGCGAGCAGGTCGGTGAACTCCTCGTCGTGGATCACCACCCGCGGCCGCTCCCGCTCCAGCACGTCGGCGAGCTGGGGACCGGCGAAGGCCGTGTTGAGGTAGAGCACGTCGGCCCCGAGCTTGCTCACCGCGATCGAGGACTCGATGAACCCGCGGTGGTTGCGGCACAGCACGGCGACGCCGTCGCCGGGACCCACGCCGCGGTCGGCCAGGGCGTTGGCCAGGGCGTTGGTCCGCCGGTGCAGCTGGGCGTAGGTCAGCGAGCCGCGCTCGTCGATGATCGCCAGCTTGTCGGGCATCCGCAGCGCCGCGGTCCGGAACCCGCCGGCGGGGTGGGAGCCCCAGCGACGCAGGGTCAGCACCACGTCGGCGAGCACCGTCGGCGAGTACGGGCGGACGACGCCGGCCTCGGTCAGCAGCCGCACCGCGTCGGCGGAGCCCCGCAGCCTGTCCCAGGCCCGCGCGGTCATCGATCCCATGCCCAACTCCTGTTCGACGCGGCGTCGCGTCCACTCGGGGACGCTACCCCTTCGGCACCGGCGCCAGGGCCGGTCGATTCCTGGCCGCCGGCGCGCTGGTGCGCCGGCGGTGTCGATCCCGCGCACGAGGGCCCGAGGCGGCCGCGACCCGCCGCGGACGGCGGGGCGCGGCCTGCGCGCGGCGGGCCTCAGCCCTGGGTCTTCGGCGCGACCAGCCGGGTCGCGGCCCAGTCCTTGCTCACGGTGACCGTGGTCGTCTGGGACAGCCCGGCGATCGGGGCCGCCTCCGCGATGTCCGCAGCGTCCACCGCGTTGGGTCGGCCGATCTTCGGCGTCAGCAACCAGATCACGCCACCCCCGGCGAGGTCGGTCAGGGAGTCGACGAGCCCGTCGACCAGGTCGCCGTCCTCGTCACGCCACCACAGCACGACGGCATCGACCACGTTCCCGTAGTCGCCGTCGACCATGTCGCCGTCGATGCAGTCCTCGATCGCGACCCGGAGGCCGTCGTCGGTGTCACTGTCCCAGCCGAGTTCCTGAACGATCATGCCGGGCTTCAGGCCCAGGCGCTCCCCGGTGCCTGACGGTGCGGTCCCGCCACCGGCGGTGGATGTCACGGTGTTTCCCAACTCCTTGAGTCAACGGTCCGCCGAGCGCGGATCGGCAGTAGTCCAGCCCAGTCCGCGCGGTCGGCGCAACCCATGTCGCACATTCGCCCCCCAGTGTCCCGCCTCCGGGCCCTGCGTGTGACCGCCTCGCGGAATACTCCGGGGTAGATTTTCCGCGTCCGCGATGAGTGCAACGATGGGCACCGTGACCCACGACACCTCATCGCCCAGCGGCACCACCTCCGCCGCGCGCGGGTCGGCACGCTCGGTCATCCACGAGGGCCTGCCGACCCAGCTGCCCGACATCGATCCCGACGAGACCCAGGACTGGCTGGCGTCCTTCGACGCCCTGGTCGACGAGCGTGGTCGGGAGCGGGCGCGCTACGTGATGCTGCGCCTGCTCGAGCGCGCGCGTGAGTCCCGGGTCGGGGTGCCCGCGCTGCGCAGCACGGACTACATCAACACCATCCCGCCGGAGCGGGAGCCGTGGTTCCCCGGCGACGAGGACATCGAGCGCCGGATCCGCGCGTTCATCCGCTGGAACGCCGCGGTCACGGTCTCCAGCGCGAACCGCAAGGGACTGGAGGTCGGCGGCCACATCGCCACGTACCAGTCCAGCGCCAGCCTCTACGAGGTCGGCTTCAACCACTTCTTCCGGGGCCACGACCACCCCGGCGGCGGTGACCAGGTCTTCATCCAGGGCCACGCCTCCCCCGGCATCTACGCCCGCGCCTTCCTCGAGGGCCGGCTGACCGAGGAGCGGCTCTACCGGTTCCGCCAGGAGGTCCAGCACGGCACCGGCGCCGGCCTGTCGTCGTACCCGCACCCGCGGCTGATGCCGGAGTTCTGGGAGTTCCCGACCGTCTCGATGGGCCTGACCGGCATCAACTCGATCTACCAGGCGCGGTTCAACCGGTACCTGCAGAACCGCGGCATCAAGGACACCAGCGACCAGCGGGTCTGGGCGTTCCTGGGCGACGGCGAGATGGCCGAGCCCGAGTCGCTGGGCGCGATCCGGATCGCCGCCCGCGAGGAGCTCGACAACCTGGTCTGGGTGGTCAACTGCAACCTGCAGCAGCTCGACGGCCCGGTGACCGGCAACGGCAAGATCATCCAGGAGCTGGAGTCCAACTTCCGCGGCGCCGGCTGGAACGTGATCAAGGTCGTCTGGGGCCGCGAGTGGGACGACCTGCTGGCCCGCGACGTCGACGGCGTCCTGGTCAACCAGATGAACTCCACCCCCGACGGCGCGTTCCAGACGTTCTCGGTCGAGGACGGCGCCTACACGCGCGAGCACTTCTTCGGCTCCGACCCCCGGCTGCGCGCGATGGTCGAGCACATGTCCGACCAGCAGATCCGCAAGCTGCCCCGCGGCGGCCACGACTACCGCAAGGTGTACGCCGCGTTCGACGCCGCCACCAAGCACGTCGGCCAGCCGACGGTGATCCTGGCCAAGACGGTCAAGGGCTGGACGATCGACGCCCTGGAGGGCAAGAACGCCACCCACCAGATGAAGAAGCTGACCAAGGACGACGTCCGCAAGTTCCGCGACCGCCTCTACCTGCCGATCAGCGACCGCGACCTGGACACGGCGTACGAGGAGACCGGCACCGCGCCGTTCTTCCACCCGGGCATGGACGCCCCGGAGATCGAGTACATGATGGAGCGGCGCCGCCAGCTCGGCGGCTCGGTGCCGAGCCGGAAGAACCGCTCCGCCCCGCTGACGCTGCCCGGCGACAAGGTCTACGCCGACCTGAAGAAGGGCGCCGGCCACAACAAGGTCGCCACCACGATGGCCGCGGTCCGGCTGCTCAAGGACTGGATGCGCGACCCCGAGATCGGCAAGCGGATCGTGCCGATCGCGCCGGACGAGTACCGCACGTTCGGCATGGACGCGATGTTCCCCTCGGCCAAGGTCTACGACCCGCACGGCCAGCGGTTCGAGTCGGTGGACCGCAACATGCTGCTGTCCTACAAGATGTCGCCGCAGGGCCAGATGCTGCACGAGGGCATCTCCGAGGCGGGCGCGATGGCCTCGGCCACGGCGGCCGGGTCGTCGTACACCACGCACGGCGAGCCGATGATCCCGTTCTACATCTTCTACTCGATGTTCGGCTTCCAGCGCACCGGCGACTCGATCTGGGCGATGACCGACCAGCTCGCGCGTGGCTTCCTGGTCGGCGCCACCGCCGGCCGCACCACGCTGACCGGCGAGGGCCTGCAGCACGCCGACGGTCACTCGCCGCTGCTCGCGGCCACCAACCCGGCGGTGGTGCACTACGACCCCGCGTTCGCCTACGAGGTCGGCCACATCATGCGCTCGGGCCTGGAGCGGATGTACGGCTCCAGCGAGGAGCACCCGCAGGGCGAGGACGTGGTCTTCTACCTGACCGTCTACAACGAGCCGGTGGCACAGCCCGCCGAGCCCGAGGGCGTGGACGTGGAGGGCATCCTCAAGGGCATGCACCGGGTCTCGGTCGCCGATGGCGACGGCCCCCGGGTCCAGCTGCTCGCCTCGGGGGTCGGCTACCCCTGGGTCGAGGAGGCCGCGCGCCTGCTGGCCGAGGAGTGGGGCGTCCAGGCCGACACCTGGTCGGTGACCTCGTGGAACGAGCTGGCCCGCGACGCGGTCGCAGCGGAGGACTGGAACCTGCTCCACCCCAGCGAGCAGCCGCGCCGGCCCTACGTCACCGACAAGCTGGCCGGCGTCGACGGCCCCGTGGTCGCCGTCTCGGACTACATGGCCGCCGTGCCGCTCCAGATCGCCCGCTGGGTGCCTGCGGACTACCGGGTCCTCGGCACCGACGGGTACGGCTTCGCCGACACCCGCCCCGCCGCCCGCAGGTACTTCCACGTCGACGCCCAGTCGGTCGTCGTTCAGGCGCTCGCCGGCCTGGCCGCGGCCGGCCAGATCGACCCGGCCCGGGTGAAGGAGGCCGTCGACCGCTACCAGATCGACGACCCGACCGCCGTGGCCGGCGTCCAGCAGGAGGGCGGCGACGCCTGAGCCTGCCGTGACGACGACGGCCCCGTCCCGGGTGGGACGGGGCCGTCGTCGTACGGGCAGGCGTGCCGGCTGGGCCTCAGGCGCTGGCGCCCGGCGAGGGCACGCTCTTCAACGGCGTCACCGGCGCCACCGGCGAGGCGGGGCCGGCGAGCAGCAGTCGGCGCCAGCGGGCGCGGCTGTAGCGGGCCGGCTCGGTGCTGGAGATGAAGTCGTCCAGGATCCGCACGAAGCGCTCCGGGTCGGACTTGTGCGGGAAGTGGCCGGCGTCCTCGATCACCTCGACCCGGGCGCCCGGCGCGATCTCGGCCGCGTTGGCGGCGTGGGAGACCGGGATGACCTGGTCCTCGCGCCCCCACACGACCGCCATCGGCATCGCCTCGGTCAGGTAGGCCCGATCTGCCATGGTGACCACCTGGCCGCGCCAGTCGACCACGGCCCGCACCAGGTGCCGGATCGCGTAGCGGGTGCCGCGGTCCTGCCAGGAGTCGATGATGTCGGCGATCTCGGGCAGGTCCCGGGTGAGCGGCCGCAACGGGCCGCCGACCGCGCCGAGCGCGCGCAGCCCCGCCGTCTCGACGTGGCGCACGCCCGGCAGGGTGAGCAGCGACATCGCGGCCTCCCAGCCCGGCGCCTGGATCAGCCGGATGAACGGGGTCACCTGGGGGCCCAGGCCGCCGGTGGCCACCAGCATCACGCGCTCGGTGCGCTCGGGGAACTGGTAGCCGAACTGCATCGCCACCCCGCCGCCGAAGCTGTGGCCGACCACCGTCGCCTTGTCGTAGCCGAGCACGGTGAGCAGGTCGCGCATCCCGTTGGCGTAGCCGCCCAGGGTGTAGTCGGCGCGGGGCTTGTCCGAGAGGCCGTGCCCGAGCAGGTCGGGAGCGATCACCGTGTACTTCTCCGCCAGCGCGTCGATGATCGGGTCCCACGTCCGGCGGTCGCACGCGAGGCCGTGCAGGAGGAGCACGACGGGCCCCTCCCCTTCCTTCAGGTAGGCGCGCCGCTTGCCGTGGATCGTGACGTAGTGGACCTCGTGCCGGCCCTGGCGGGTCGCTGCGCGGTCGGGCTCGCCCATGGCGACCTCCTGGTCGCGCCCCACCTCCGCCGGGCGGGTGCGGCACGTTCCTGTCGAGGGATACGTCGTCCCGGGCCGCGCTGCCCGGGGGTGATTGTCGATTCAACCACGAAACTCCGTCGAGGGTCACCGGTCCGGGCGGCCGGGAGGGGTGGTTCTAGGCTGGACCTCATGCCCGCCCCCGACCCCACCAGCCGCGCGATCGAGCAGCTCCGCGCCGCCGCCGGGGACCTCAGTCGCGCGGCGGTGACGCGGATCGAGCACGACCGCCCGTGGTTCCGCAACCTGCGGGCCGAGGAGCGCGCCTGGGTCGGCCAGATCGTGCAGTCCGGCGTGCGCGGCTTCCTGGACTGGTTGGGCGCCGAGGGCGAGGTCGCGCTGCCCCGGGAGGAGGACCTGGTCGTCTCCCTCTTCGGCACCGTCCCGCAGGCGCTGGCCGGCGTGATCGACCTGCGCCAGACCGTCGACCTGATCCGGCTCACGATCGACGAGGCCGAGCGACAGATCGACCAGATCCTCGACCCCGAGATCACCCCGGAGCTGCACGCCGGCATCCTGCGGTACGGCCGCGAGGTCGCGTTCGCCACCGCCGAGGTCTACGCCCGCGCCGCGGAGATGCGCGGCGCCTGGGACGCGCGCCTCGAGGCGCTCGTGGTCGACTCGGTGCTGCGCGCCGAGTCCGACGACGCCATCCTCTCCCGCGCCAGCGCGGTCGGCTGGGCGGCCCGCGGCGAGGTCGCCGTCGTGGTCGGCCGGGCGACGCCCGACCAGGCCGAGGTCGGCGACTTCGACGAGGTCCGTCGGGCCGCACGCAACGCCGGCCTGGACGCGCTGTGCGCGGTGCAGGGTCATCTGCTGGTGGTGATCCTGGGCGGCGTCACCGACCCCGAGAAGGCCGCCGCCTCCGTGGTCCGCGGGTACGACGAGGGGCCGGTCGTGGTCGGCCCGGTGGCCACCGACCTGGCGCACGCCCACGTGTCGGCCAGCTCGGCGCTCGCCGGCCTGCGCGCCGTCACCGGCTGGCCCGACGCGCCCCGCCCGGTCTGCTCCCACGACCTGCTGCCCGAGCGCATCCTCGCCGGCGACGAGGACGCCCGCCGTGAGGCGATCGACGCGGTCTACGCCCCGATCGCCGCGGGCCGCGGCTCATTGGTGGAGACGCTGACCACGTACTTCAGCCACGGGCAGACCATCGAGGCCACCGCCCGGGCGCTCTTCGTCCACCCCAACACGGTCCGCTACCGGCTCGGCCAGATCGCCGAGCTGACCGGCTTCACCCCGAACCGCGCCCGCGACGCGCTGGTGCTCCAGATCGCGCTGATGCTCGGGCGCCAGGACGCCGCCCAGGGGATCTGAGGGCATGAGCGCCCACGGCGGATTTGTAGGGATCTCACAAAGGCACTGCCGACAAGTTCGTCGGGCTCCGAGCAGCCGTTGTGCATCCCCACAGGGCAGGCTGAGACCGTGCTCGTGATCCTCGCTCCTGGCCAAGGTGCCCAGACCGCAGGTTTCCTCCGTCCGTGGCTCGACGACCCGATCTTCGCCGCCCGACTGGAGTGGCTGGGCGCGGTCGCCGGACTCGACCTCGCCCACTACGGCACCGATGCCGATGACGAGACCATCCGTGACACCAAGATCGCCCAGCCGCTGCTGGTCGCGACCGCGATCCTGACCGCGCTCGAGCTGTTCCCGTCGTCCGGCGACGACCCCTCGGACGGCCTCGCCGCCGTCGGCGCCGTCGCGGGCCACAGCGTCGGCGAGATCGGCGCCGCCGCCTTCGCCGGCGTGCTCTCCCCCGAGCGGGCGATGGTGCTGGTCCGCGAGCGCGGCAACGCGATGGCCGCCGCCTCCGCGGTCACCCCGACCGGGATGACCGCCGTCCTCGGCGGCGACCGGGACGAGGTCTTGGCAACCATCGACAAGCACGGTCTGACCGCCGCGAACGACAACGGACCCGGCCAGATCGTCGCCGCCGGCACGATGGAGCAGCTGGCCGCGTTCGCCGAGGAGCCGCCGCCCAAGGCGAAGCTCCGCCCGCTCTCGGTCGCCGGGGCCTTCCACTCCGCGCACATGGCGCCCGCGGTGGACCACGTGACCCGGCTCTCCGGCGCGGTCCCGGTGCACGACGCCCGCACGGCGTTCATCTCCAACGCCGACGGCACGGTCGTGCGCGACGGCCGCGAGGTGCTGACCAAGATCGTCGGCCAGATCGCCCGTCCGGTCCGCTGGGACCTCTGCCTCGAGACGATGACGGACCTCGGGGTCACCGGCATCCTGGAGCTCCCCCCGTCCGGCACGCTCGCCGGCATCGCCAAGCGCTACTTCCGCGGCGGGCCGCAGCCGGTCGAGACCCTCGCCCTCGGCGGCCCCGACCAGCTCGACGCGGCACGGGAGTTCTGCGCGAAGCACGGCGCCACCCCCACCGGCGACGAGGGAGGCGCGGCATGAGCGGCCTGAACGCGATCACCGGCGCGCCCTACTCGGCGATCCTCGGCGTCGGCAGCTACCGACCCGCCCGGCTCGTCCCGAACTCGGAGATCGTCGACGCGATCGACTCCAGCGACGAGTGGATCCAGCAGCGCTCGGGCATCAAGACCCGCCGGATCGCGTCGGAGGAGGAGACGGTGGCGATGATGGCCGTGGAGGCCTCCCGTCACGCCCTCGAGCACGCCGGGATCGACGCACGCCAGGTCGACGCCGTGGTGGTGGCGACCGTCAGCCACCTGCTCGCCACGCCGTCGGCCGCTGCCGCGATCGCGCACGAGCTCGGCACCGACCAGGCCGCCGCGTTCGACATCTCCGCCGCCTGCGCCGGCTTCTGCCACGGCGTCGCGCTCGCCGACGGCATGGTCCGCTCCGGCAGCGCCCGTCACGTCCTGGTGATCGGCGTCGAGCGGCTCAGCGACATCACCGACACGACCGACCGCGGCACCGCCTTCATCTTCGCGGACGGTGCCGGCGCCGTCGTGATCGGCCCGTCGGAGACCCCGCAGATCGGACCGGTGGTCTGGGGGTCCGACGGGGAGCACCAGGACCTGATCCGCTCGGTCAGCCCGACGAACCCGAACCTGACGATGCAGGGCAGCGCCGTCTTCCGCTGGGCGTCGTACGAGATGGCGAAGGTGGCGCAGCAGGCGCTCGACCGCGCCGGTATCACAGCCGACGACCTGGACTGCTTCATCCCCCACCAGGCCAACAACCGGATCACTGACACCATGGTCCGTGCCATGAAGCTTCCCGCCACCGTGAAGGTCGCCCGCGACATCGTCGACGCGGGCAACACCTCGGCCGCCTCGATCCCGCTCGCGCTGGACCGCATGTACGCCGACGGCGACGCGAAGTCGGGCGACCGGGCGCTGCTGATCGCCTTCGGCGCCGGACTGGCCTACGCCGCGCAGGTCGTCGTCCTCCCCTGACGGGCCGCGCCGACGTCACCGGCGCCGCCGGCCGACGTCCCCAGAACCCCACCTACGCATCACCAACCCAACCGATGGAGACAAACAGAATGAGCACCGAAGAGATCCGCGCCGCCCTCGCCGAGATCGTGAACGAGGTCGCCGGCGTCGACGCCGACGACGTCCAGCTCGACAAGTCGTTCGTCGACGACCTCGACGTCGACTCGCTGTCGATGGTGGAGGTCGTGGTCGAGGCCGAGGAGAAGTTCGGCGTCACCATCCCCGACGACGAGGTCAAGAACCTCAAGACCGTCGGCGACGCCGTGTCGTACATCGAGAAGGCCCAGGCGGCCTGATCGCAGAGCTGGGTTCGGAGCGAGTCGAGAGGTCGAGACGATGAGTCGTACACGTGTCGTGGTCACCGGGCTGGGCACCACCAACCCCCTGGGCGGCGATGTCGCCAGCACCTGGGAGGGGATGATCGCCGGTCGGTCCGGTGTGCGCCGCCTGACCGAGGTCGCGAGTACGGCTGACTGGCCGGCCGACCTCGCGGTCCAGATCGGCGCACCCGCGGCGGTCGACCCGAGCGAGGTCCTGGAGCGGGTTCGGGCCCGCCGTCTCGACCGCTCCTCCCAGCTGGCCCTGGTCTCCGCGATGGAGGCCTGGACCGACGCGGGGCTGGACCAGCCCCTCGCCGACGGCGAGCTGGACGGCGACCGGATCGGCGTCGCGATGGCGTCGGGCATCGGCGGCGTCCAGACGCTGCTCACCAACTACGACGCGATGCTGGCCAAGGGCCCGCGCCGCGTCTCCCCGCTGGCGGTGCCGATGCTGATGGCGAACGCCCCTGCGGCGACCATCAGCCTCCAGTTCGGCGCCCGGGCCGCGGTCAACACCCCGGTGTCGGCGTGCGCCTCGGGCAACGAGGCGATCGCCCTGGCCGCCGACCAGATCCGACTCGGTCGCGCCGACATCGTCGTCGCCGGCGGCACCGAGGCGGCGATCCACCCGCTGCCGGTGGCCGCCTTCTCCAACATGATGGCGTTGTCCAAGAACGAGGGCGACCCGACGACGGTCTCCCGCCCGTGGGACACCGGGCGGGACGGCTTCGTGCTCGGCGAGGGCGCCGGCGCGCTGGTCCTCGAGTCCGAGGAGCACGCCCGTGCCCGCGGAGCGCGGATCTACGCCGAGGTCCTCGGCAGCGGCATCACCGCCGACGCCCACGACATCGCCCAGCCGGACCCCGAGGGTCGCGGCGGCACGCGCGCGCTCAGGCGGGCGCTGGCCGACGGCGACATCTCCCCGTCCGACGTCGCGCACGTCAACGCCCACGCCACCTCGACGCCGCAGGGCGACGTCGCGGAGGGCCTGATGCTGCACGCCGTGCTCGGCTCGCACGCCAACGAGATCGTGGTGACCAGCACCAAGTCGATGACCGGACACCTGCTCGGCGGCGCGGGCGCCCTGGAGGGCGTCGCCACCGTGCTGGCGCTGCACCACCGGATCTCGCCGCCGACCATCAACCTGGACAACCAGGACCCCGCCGTGGAGCTGGACATCGCGACGAAGCCGCGGGACCTCCCGATCGGCGACATCGTGGCGCTCAACAACTCCTTCGGCTTCGGCGGCGCCAACGTCGCCGTCGCCTTCGGCAGCGTCTGACCCCGGGCCGGGCTGAGCGGCGCGCACCGGCGCCTGACAGCACAGAGGCCGGCCGAGCAGTGCTCGGCCGGCCTCTGTGTTTCTCTGCTGTGCTACGCGCGGGGGCTCGTGGTCCCTCGGACGTCCTCGGTCAGACGACCTGGTGCAGCCACCGGACCGGTGCGCCGTCGCCGGCGTGCCGGAAGGTCTCCAGCTCGTCGTCCCACGGCTTCCCGAGCAGCTTGTCGATCTCGTTCTCGATCGTCGTCTCGCCCAGGCCCGCCCGGACCGTCGCCGCGCGCAGCCTGTCCTCGGGGATCATGATGTCCCCGTGCAGGCCGGTCACGGCGTGGAAGACACCGAGGTCCGGGGTGTAGGAGAAGCGGGCACCCTCGGTGCTGAGGGTGGGCTCCTCCGTGACCTCGAACCGCACGTGGTTCCAGCCTCGGAGCGCCGACGCCATCGCGGCGGCGGACCCGGGCTTGCCGGTCCAGGAGAACTCGCACCGATAGGTCCCGGCCTGTGCCGCCTGAGCGGTCCAGTCCGGGCTGACGGCCACACCGAGAACACCGCCCACAGCCCACTCGATGTGAGGGCACAACGCGGACGGTGCCGAGTGGACGTAGAACACGCCGCGAGTAGCACTGTTGTTGTGGGTCACCGTGAACTCCTCGATCTGCCTTTCCCTCCGGCGCGAGATACGCCTTCCCCAGCGGTCTCACGAAAGCGAGTCGGCATCGAGTGGTTCTCGAGTGACTCCTGTGGAGTTGTGCCTCCGATGTTACCGATGTGACGGAGGAAAACCAGCGATTGTGCAGGCGTGGCGAGGTGTCGTCACCCGTCGAACCCGAGTCCCGGAGTGGCGCCCACCCCCATCATGGCCTCCAACACCGTCCGAGCGATACCCAGTCCGCCCAGATGGCTCTCGCCGTCGATCACGGTCAGCGCGGCGTCCGGCAGCAGCGAGACCGCGTGCACGCCGTGCGCGAACGGGACGATGTGGTCCTGGCCCCCGTGCCACCAGCGCACCGGAGCCTTCACGTCGCCCAGCGCGAAGCCCCAGTCCCGCGTGAAGAGGACCAGGTCGGCCAACGGCGCCGAGATCTGGAACCTGCTGCCGTTGAGCAGGTCGTCGATGAACATGGCCTTGAACTCCGGACGCGCGAGCAGGGCCTTGTCGCCGGCCGGCTGCACCGCGGCGTACAGGTCGAGCGCGGGCCCGGCCAGCGGCTTGACCACCCGGATGGCCCCGGTGAGCGCGACGCCCAGCGGCACCCGCACGGCGGTGAGAGCCGGGGCCAGCCGCACCGCGAGCTGGATCGGTCCGCCCTCGGCCGCGTCGGGACCACGGGTGGGCGCCACGCCACCGAGCACGCCGACGCCGAGCGTCCGGTGCGGCAGCGCGGCACCGGCCGCCAGCGCGTACGGCCCGCCGCCCGAGAGTCCGATGACCCGGAACTCGTCGACCGCGAGCGCGTCCAGCACCAGACGGAGGTCGTCGGTCCAGTCGAGGACGTCGGGGTACAGGTGCGGCGTCGAGGTGCCGATGCCGGGACGGTCGATCCCGATGATCCGGATCCCCGCCTCCAGTGCGAACTCCCGCGCTTCGACCGGGATCTGTCGCCGCCCGCCGGGCGTTCCGTGCAGCCAGACCAGCGGACGCCCGCGCGGGGTGCCGTACTCCGCGAAGCTGAGCCGACGCCCGTCCCGGACAGCGATGCTGCCCTCCAACGTCGGCCGCTCCAGTCCCCCGTGACCGGTGGAGGTCGACCGTGGATGCAGGCTCATGCGGTGGAGTCTGACATGTGGGCGCGGGCTGCGCAGCGGCCAGCGGCGGATGTCCTAGCCTTCGGCCATGAGCAGCGGCCAGCCCCCCTCCTCGAACGGCCCCGCGGCGGGACCGGCGCTGTCGCTGGGCGTTCCGGGGCGCCCTCGCCGCCACGGCCGCTGGCGACGCGTCTCACTCGTCGCAGCCGCGATCGGCCTGCTCGCCGGGTGGGTGGCCTGGTACATGGCGACACCCGAGCCCCTGCCCGTGGACGACCGGGAGGTGGCGGCCACGGGCACCACCCGAGCACCGGTCTACCTGGGCATGTTCGCGGCACCCGAGGGCTTCGACCGCACCCTGCACGTGGCCGGCGTGAAGACCAGCGCCACCGCCTCGGCCGACGTCGCGGTGACGCCGTTGCTCTGCCGAGGGGGCACGATCGGTGTCACCAGCGCACCGGACCACTTCTGCGAGGAGCTGATCGATCCGGCCGGCGCCACCCTCGGCGAGGGCGACTCGATCGTGCTCGAGGTCAGCGGCGAGCAGGCGCTGGTCGCCCAGGTCGACCGGATCCGGGTGGCGTTCCGCGAGGACCTGCGCTGGGACACCGTCCCCGCCGGGCATGCCGGGGCGACGGTCGTCCTGGGCGCGGGCTGAGCCCGCGCCGGCGTACGGCGCGCGACGAGACCGCCGCGCGCCCTGCGATCAGTCCCCGATCCGCTTCTCGAGCGCGGCCGCTCGCTCCGCCGCGTCGGTCAGCTCCTCGCCGTCGAGCGCGTCGGTGCGGTGGAACCACGTGAGGGCGTCCTGGAGGCGGCCCGCCTGCTCGAGGGTGTCGGCATAGGCGTAGCGCAGCCGCAGCACCCACGCCTCGCGCGACTTGCTGTTGATCGGCGCCAGCTCCAGCGTCCGCAGCGCGGCGTCGAACTGACCGAGGTCACGGCGCGCGCCGGCCTCGACGATGGTCATCTCCGCCTTCGCCTCGGGCGCGAAGTTCGCCACCGAGGGGCTCTTGGCCAGCTCGAGCGCGCGCTTGGCGTTGCCCAGCGCCCGATGGCAGTCGGCCATGATCGGCAGGTACGCCGTCGCGCCGTTCATGCGCTTGGCGGCCCGCAGCTCGGAGAGCGCCTCGGCGTAGTGGCCAGCGGCATAGGCCGCCTCGCCGGCGGCCTCGCGCACCACCGCCAGGCGGGAGGCGCGCGCTCGTGCGGCCAGCGTGTGCTGGTAGGCCGTCTCCGGGTCCTCGTCGATCAGCGCACCCGCTGCGGCGAGGTGCCGAGCGACACGGGACGCGAGCTTGTCCGGGAGGCCCTTGAGCTGGGCGCGGACCGCCGGCGCGAGCTCCTTGCCGGTGATCTCGTCGGGAAGCGGCGGGCCGTCGTAGACCGCCTGCTCCTTGGTGCGCTCGACACGATCCCGCGGCGGACGCCCGCCGCCGGACCCTCCGGCCCGAGGCTTCTGACCCCGACGGTCGCCGCCGTCGCTGCTGCGACCGCCGGACCGAGATCCGCCGGAGCGCGACTGTCCGCCGCCGCGTCCCTGGCCACCGGCCTGGGCACCGCGTCGTCCGTTGCTGCCTGCGCCGGAGCCGGACCGTCCCTGAGGACCGCCGCTGCGGCGTGAACCCTGCTGCTCTGCCACGACCAGCTCTCTCTTCTCGTGTAGGTGGTGCAAATACAGTAGAGGCCACCCGAGGGTGGCCTCTACTCGCAAGCGGCGCGTCGGGGACGCGGCCCACGCCTGCTCAATGTTTGTCCGGCGGCGTCCTACTCTCCCACAACCTCGCGGTTGCAGTACCATCGGCGCTG
>NZ_STGK01000011.1 GCF_004919105.1 Nocardioides sp. GY 10113 | reverse complement strand
GGGCGTCAACACGATGGAGGTCCACGACGTGGCGGGCAACGTCACCACGGTGACCTTCACGCTCGACACCACCGGGCCCGTCCTCACGGAGAAGGACGGGTCGTCGGAGACCTCCCGCTCGTACTCGATCGACGACGGCGAGCTGGGGAGCGGAGTCGCGGGAGTCCGTGTCAACGGTCAGGACCGGCCGCTGACCGTCAGCCGGTGGTCGGACGTCAACGACATCATCGACGGCAACCACTGGGGCGCCCTGGCCGGGGAGAACATCCTCGTCGCCTACGACGCCCTCGGCAACGAGACGACGCTGACCTTCACACTGGCCTCGTCGGTGATCCCGCAGCCCGAGCAGGTTCCCGTCCCCGAGGCAGAGAGCCCGACGGCCGAGGAGGGCCCCGCTGTCGAGGAGAACCCTGCTGTGGACGAGGGCCCCGCTGCGGAGGAGAGCCCCGCCGTGGAGGAGCAGACCCCCGCCGGCGTCCCGGACGCGGAGGAGGACGAGGTCGCGGCGCCGCACCTGCCGATCCCCCCTGTCACGTCGTCGCCGGAGGTGACCGCGGTCCAGCTCGTCGCCTCCCGTACCGCTCCGGTCGCTACGTCGCTTCCCGCCACGGGCAGGATCGTCGGGGCGCCACAGGCCGCCTCTGGCGACGAGGGGGTCGGGCCGGCCGCCGCCTCGACGGACCGGGACCGGTCCGAGGTCCCGATGCTCGGCGGGTGGGGCCTGATGGCCATGCTCGGCTGCGCAGGAGCGCTGTTCCGGCGCTTCCGCGCCTGATCGCCCCCCCGACGCCGCCGGGCAGCCCCTCCAGCGGCCCGGCGGCGGCGACCGGGCGCCGGCTCGGCCGCGGCGCGGCGCTCGGGGAGCCCGGGGTCACGGTCGGGTAGCGGGTGTCGAACGGTGATCGACCAGGTGAGTCAGGCGGCGTTCCAGAGCCGGTACAGCGCCCGCGGTAGGCCCCAGACCCCGCGCGCGGTCGTGCGGTCGTCGGCGTCCAGCACCCCGAGCTCGCGCCACTGCGGGGTCAGGTGGCTGAGCGCCGCGGCCAGCACCTCGAGGAAGCCCTCGGGGTCGTCGATCTCGCCCTCGATCTCCTCCAGCGCGTTGACGTCGGCGAGCACGGCCTCGGGGTCGAGCGCGGAGCCAGGCCCGCGGTCGACGACGCCGAGGGCCAGGCCGAGCCAGTCCGCGTGCTGCAGTGCCGCGACGGCCGACATCGTCTCGATCTCGAGGTCGTCCAGCTCGCGGTCCTCGTCCGGCTCGTCGTCCGGTGCGATCGTCTCGGCCAGGGCGTCGAGCCAGCGCGCGTCCTCCTCGCCGACCTCGTCGCCGAGGCCGTCGACCCGCTCGGCGAGGTAGTCGGCCGCGGCCTGGTCGACCGCCTCGAGCTCCTCGAACCAGGAGTCGATCTCCTCGTCTGTGATGTCCCACTCGCCGGGCACGTCGCCGGAACCGTCGTCAGCCATGCCACCCAGACTAGGCACCGCGCCGGGCTCAGGTCATCCGCTCCACGGCGCCCAGGGGGATCGGCAGCCACAGCGGCCGGTTGCGGGCCTCGTAGGCGCACTCGTACACCGCCTTGTCCAGCACGTACGCCGTCAGCAGGGTGTGCTCGGCGGCGGTGAGGTCACGCACCTCGGCGCCGGCCTCGGCGTCCGCGCCGACGTAGGCGGCCAGGAAGGCCTCCTGGTTGCGCGCGGCCCACTCCCAGGCGCGCCGGCCCAGCTGGGCGAGGACGTCGGGGTCGTCGTCGGTGCTGGAGGCGAGCAGCGCGTGGGCGGCGTAGTCGAAGGAGCGCAGCATGCCGGCGACGTCGCGCCACCGGGAGTCGGGCCGCAGCCGCTCGGCCAGCGGCTTGGCCGGCTCGCCCTCGAAGTCGACGACCTTCCAGGCGAGCGTGGTGCGCAGGGTCTGGCCGAGGTGCAGGTCACCGTGGACGCGCTGGACCTCGATCTCCGCGACGTCGGCGACGGCGCGCAGGGCTGCGCGCAGCGGCGTCGCGTGGGGTGCGAGCTCGGGGACGACCTCCAGCGCGGCCTCGAGGCGTGCCAGCATCCCGGCGGAGACCTCGTCGCCGGGGACCGTCCCGGTGCCGAAGGCGTCGCGCAGCTCGGCGTGGATGTCGGCCAGCGCGATGCCGAGGCGGGCCGCCTCGGCCGCGAAGTCACCGCCCACCTCGTCGGCGTGCAGGTCGGCCTCGGCGAACAGGTTGCGGACGCTGGTCAGCGCCAGGTCCCAGCCGTCGGTCGCGGTGCGCAGGAACTGCTGGAGCATGCCCAGCTGCAGCGGCCCCTCGGGGGGCTCGGCCTCCTCGCGGAACTCCACCCAGCCGTAGAGCTCGGCGACGTGGGTGGAGCCCACCTCGGTGAGCACCCGGTGGGTGGCGATGTCCGGGTTCGACCCCGGGGTCACCTTGCGGAAGAGCTTGAGCACCGCGTCCTCGCCGAAGAGCACCGAGGAGTTCGACTGCTCGCCGGTGAACAGGCTGGCGGGCGCGGTCAGGTCCAGGTCGTGGCCCGCCAGCCGGACGAAGACGAGTCCCTCGGTGTCGTCGCCCGGCGCGGAGCCGGGCACGAAGGCGGCCAGCACCCGGGCCATCGCCGCCCGGTCGTGCACGGCGTCGTAGGCGAAGACGGTGCCCCCGGCGCAGTCGGGGTCGTCCCAGACGCCGACGGTGGCGTGGCCCAGCTGCTCCTGCGGGACGTCGTACAGCGAGAGCGGTACCTGGTACTGCTCCGAGGTGCCGTCCTCGTAGGTCACCGTGGCCAGGTCGACCGCGATCCGCGGGCCCTCCGGCACCGGATCGGTGATCAGGAGGCGACGCACGTGGCTCACCTCGAAGCCGCGCCCCTTGCCGCCGAACCACCGGGCCCGGTCCAGGAAGGTGTGCAGGTCTGCGCGGATGTGGTCGCTCATCAGAGCACGGGCCTCCCGGAGTCCGGTGCGGTCAGTCGGAACCAGTAGAACCCGTAGCCGGTGAGAGTGAGCAGGTACGGCAGCTCCCCGATCGCAGGGAACGGGACCCCGCCGAGGAGCTCGACGGGCACCCAGCCCTCGAAGCGGCGCAGGTCCAGCTCGACGGGCTGGGGGAACCGGGAGAGGTTGTTGACGCACAGGATCACGTCACCGCCGGCGCCCGCGCCGACCCGCTCCGGGTCGGGCGCCAGCTCGCGCACGTAGGAGAGCACGGTCGGGTTGGAGCCGCCCAGGTCGGTGAAGGTGCCCAGCCCGAACGCCGGGTGCTGGCGCCGGGCGTGGATCATCCGCCGGGTCCAGTGCAGCAGGGAGGAGGGGCTCTCCAGCTGCGCCTCGACGCTGACGGACTGGTAGCCGTAGACGGGGTCCTGGATCACCGGCAGGTGCAGCTTGCCGGGGGTGGCCGAGGAGAACCCGGCGTTGCGGTCCGGGGTCCACTGCATCGGGGTGCGGACGCCGTCGCGGTCGCCGAGCCAGATGTTGTCGCCCATCCCGATCTCGTCGCCGTAGTACAGGACGGGGGAGCCGGGGAGCGAGAGCAGCAGCGCGGTGAACAGCTCGATCTGGTTGGTGTCGTTGTCGAGCAGGGAGGCGAGCCGGCGGCGGATGCCGATGTTGGCCTTCATCCGCGGATCCTTGGCGTACTCGCCCCACATGTAGTCGCGGTCCTCGTCGGTGACCATCTCCAGGGTGAGCTCGTCGTGGTTGCGCAGGAAGATGCCCCACTGGCAGCCGTCGGGGATCTGCGGGGTCTGCTCCAGGATCTCCGAGATCGGGATCCGCGACTCTCGGCGCACCGCCATGAAGATGCGGGGCATCACCGGGAAGTGGAACGCCATGTGGCACTCGTCGCCGCCGACCGAGGGATCGCCGAAGTACTCCACCACGTCCGAGGGCCACTGGTTCGCCTCGCACAGCAGCACCCGGCCCGGGTAGTGGTCGTCGACGAACTTGCGCACGGTCCTGAGGAAGGCGTGGGTCTCGGGCAGGTTCTCGCCGTTCGTGCCGGGCCGCTCGTAGAGGTACGGCACCGCGTCGAGACGGAACCCGTCCAGGCCCATGTCCAGCCAGAACGCCATCGCGTCCAGGATCGCCTCGTGCACGGCCGGGTTGTCGAAGTTCAGGTCCGGCTGGTGGTGGAAGAACCGGTGCCAGTAGTACTGGCCGCGCTCGGTGTCCCAGGACCAGTTGGACGGCTCGGTGTCGACGAAGATGATCCGCGCCTCGGCGTACTCCTCATCGGTGTCGGACCACACGTAGAAGTCGCCGTACGGGCCGTCGGGATCCGACCGCGAGGCCTGGAACCACGGGTGCTGGTCGCTGGTGTGGTTCATGACGAAGTCGATGATCACCCGGATGCCGCGTTCGTGGGCCGCGTCGAGGAACGCGTGGAAGTCCTCGACGGTGCCGCACTCGGGGAGGATCCCGGTGTAGTCGGCGACGTCGTACCCGCCGTCGCGCAGCGGCGAGGTGAAGAACGGCGGGATCCACAGGCAGTCGACGCCGAGCCAGTGCAGGTAGTCCAGCTTCTCGATCAGGCCGCGGAAGTCGCCGGTGCCGTCGGCGTTGGCGTCGCGGAAGGAGCGCACCAGCACCTCGTAGAAGACCGCGGTGCGGTACCACTCCGGCTCGTCGTTGAGTGGGGTCAGGCCCGTGCCTGTCATGGCTGCGACCACCTCACGCTCAGCACGTGCGCGGGCTCGCCGTGCGGGTCGAGCTGGACGTAGTTGTGCGGGCCCCAGGTCCAGTCCGCCCCGCTCAGCTCGTCGTGGACGGCGAAGGTGGCGCCCTCGGGCAGGCCGAGCGCGGCCAGGTCCAGGTGGACGTGGGTGGTCCGGGCGTGGTGCGGGTCCAGGGTGAGCACCACGATCAGCCGGTCGACGCCGTCGGGGGAGTCGGGGGAGCCGGACGCGGCGGTCTTGCTGAAGCAGAGCACCTGGTCGTCCTCGGTGGCGTGGACGCGCAGGTTGCGCAGCTGCTGCAGCGCGGGGTGCGCGCGGCGCAGCTCGTTCAGGCGGGTCAGGTACGGCGCCAGGCTGGTGCCCGCCTCCTCGGCGGCCGCCCAGTCGCGGACCCGGACCTGGTACTTCTCCGAGTCCAGGTACTCCTCGCTGCCGGGCCGCACGGCGACGTGCTCGCACAGCTCGTAGCCGGCATACACGCCCCACGCCGGCGAGGCCATCGAGGCCAGCACGGCGCGGATCTTGAAGGCCGGCGGGCCGCCGTACTGGAGGTACTCGTGCAGGATGTCGGGGGTGTTGACGAAGAAGTTCGGCCGCACCCGGTGCGCGGACTCCGCGCTCACCTCGCGCAGGTAGTCCTCGACCTCGCCCTTGGCGGTGCGCCAGGTGAAGTACGTGTACGACTGGTGGAAGCCGACCGCGCCGAGCGTCTGCAGCATCGGCGGCTTGGTGAACGCCTCGGAGAGGAACAGCACGTCGGGATCGGTACGGCGGATCTCGGCGAGCAGCCACTCCCAGAAGGCCACCGGCTTGGTGTGCGGGTTGTCGACCCGGAAGATCCGGACGCCGTGGTCCATCCAGTACCGGACCACCCGCAGCACCTCGGCGGCCAGGCCCTGGGGGTCGTTGTCGAAGTTGAGCGGGTAGATGTCCTGGTACTTCTTCGGCGGGTTCTCGGCGTACGCGATGGTGCCGTCGGCGCGCGTGGTGAACCACTCCGGGTGCTCGGTGACCCACGGGTGGTCCGGCGCGCACTGCAGCGCCAGGTCGAGGGCGACCTCCAGGCCGAGCTCGCCGGCGCGCGCCACGAACGCGTCGAAGTCGTCGATGGTGCCCAGGTCGGGGTGGATCGCGTCGTGGCCGCCGTGCCTGCTGCCGATCGCCCACGGCGAGCCCGCCCAGTCCGCGGGCGTCGGGCCGGGCTCGGTGAACACCGTGTTGTTGGGGCCCTTGCGGTTGACCTCGCCGATCGGGTGGATCGGCGGCAGGTAGATCACGTCGAAGCCCATCGACGCGACGGCGTCGAGACGCTTCGCCGCGGTGGCCAGCGTGCCGGGGACGACCTTGCCGCTCTTCTGCTTGATCCGGGCGCCCTCGGAGCGGGGGAAGAACTCGTACCAGGAGCCGTACAGCGCGCGGGTCCGGTCCGCGAAGAACGGGAAAGGACCCTCCACGGTGACCAGCTCGCGCAGCGGGTGGGCGCGCAGCGCCGCGATCACCTCCGGCGCCTCGAGGGCAGCCAGCCGGGCGGGCACCGGGCGGGCGGTGTCCGTGGCCGCCGCCAGTGCGCCGGCGAGCGCGTCCCTCTCCGCCGCGGCGCTGGCCGGCAGGGTCGCGGCGACCCGCTCCAGCAGCAGCCGTCCTTCGAGGAACATCAGCTCGGTGTCGACCTCGGCGCGGATCTTGATCCCGGCGTCGTGCTGCCAGGTCGCCACCGGGTCGGACCACGCGTGGATCTCGAACGCCCAGGCGCCGGGGAGGTCCGCGGCGACCCAGGCGCCGTACCGGTCGACCGTGTGCCGGTCGATCGTCGGCAGCGGATCCATCCGCACCGGCGCTCGCCGTGAACCGTCCGGGGCGACCAGCACCACCTCCGCGCCGAGCCGGTCGTGGCCCTCGCGGAACACCGTCGCCGACACGGGGAAGGGCTCGCCGACGGCCGCCTTGGTAGGGGCGTCGCCGCCCGCGAGCACGGGGCTCACGTCGATCACCGGGATGCGTCCGACCATGCCGCCCACCCAACCGGTGACCGCCGGTCCGTGCAAGGTGCCGCGTGCGAATCGAGACGGATTTGTCGAGAGTCTCAGCAGGTCATCCGCGGGGCGGGCGCCGCGAGAGCGTCGCGGCGACCACCAGCCCAGCGAGCAGCGCGCCGAGCGAGCCCAGCGCCTCGTCGCCCAGGGTGTCCTCGTAGGCCGTGCCGAGCTCGGTGCCGTGCCGGATGAAGGTGTACCACTCGCCGAGCTCCCAGCCGATCGCGAGCAGCGCCCCGAGCCCGGCGACGAGCAGCACCACGGCCCACCGCGGGCGGACGGCGCCACAGGCCAGCAGGCCGATCCCGGCGCACAGCAGGAACCAGTTGACGAAGTGGTTGGCGTCGTCCCACCACACGACCGTGTCGTAGAGGTCGAGCGTGTTGCCGGTGACGTCGATCAGGAACGGCAGCATCACCAGCGTGAACGCGCCCCACGGCGGGGTCGGCCGGGGCGACGGCTCGGCGCCGGCACGGCGGCCGGGGCGGGTGGCCAGCCACCACCACGCCGGTGCGACGAGCATCATCAGCGGGTAGGCGACCAGTCGGGCCCCGAACGCCTTGCCGGAGAACTGCGGCAGGTCCGGGGCCAGCGTCGCCAGCAGCAGCTGGCCGACGGTGGCGGTCAGCACCAGTGCGGGCACCCACCACGGCGTGCCGCGTCGGAGGGTGGGTGTCGTGGTCGTGGTCACCGGCGCATGGTGCCCGACGACGCGTCCGGCGGCAGCCGAACGCAGGAAGCCGGCGCCGGCGCTGAGGCACGGTCAGCCGATGAGCAGGTCCCAGACGGTGACCGGCTCGCCCGCGCGCACCGCGGTCTGCTCGGCGGGCAGGTCGATCAGGCAGTCGGCACCGGCGAACCAGCCGAGGAAGCCCGACCCCGGGGGGCCCCACGGCGCGACGGTGCCGGCGGCGCGGTCCCAGCGTCCGCGCCGCAGCTGGCGCTTGCCATCGGGGGAGACCAGGTCCTCGGTCAGCGTGGCGGTCGCGGTCGGCCGGTCGGGGACCGGGTGCCCGAGCAGCCGACGCAGCGCGGGGCGCACGAAGACCTCGAACGAGGTGAGGGCGCTGACCGGGTTGCCCGGCAGGCAGACCACCGGCGTGCCGGCGAAGGAGCCGGCGCCCTGCGGCATCCCGGGCTGCATCGCGACCTTCCCGAACGCGACCCCGCGGGGAGCGAGCGCCTCCTTGACCACCTCGTAGGCGCCCGCGCTCACCCCGCCGGAGGTGATCACGAGGTCGATCGGCGCGTGCGCGGCCAGCGACTCCTCGAGCGAGTCGAGGAACGCTGGTACGTCGTCGGCGACCCAGCGACGACGGAGCGCCTCGCCACCCGCGTCGGCGACCGCCGCGGCCAGCATCGCGCTGTTGGAGTCGCGGATCTGGCCGGACTCCGGCAGCGGGTCCGCGGCGAGCTCGGAGCCGGTGGAGACCAGGAGCACCCGGGGGCGCCGGCGGACCAGCACCTCGCGCACGCCGAGCGCGGCCAGCGCGCCGAGCTGGGCCGCGCCGAGCAGGGTCCCGGCGGCGACCACCTCCTGCCCGACGGCGACGTCGGAGCCGGCGGCGCGGACGAAGGAGCCGGCGGCGCGCGCGGCGCGGATCCGGACCCGCTCGGTGCCCCCGTCGGTCTCCTCGACCTCGACCACGGCATCGGCGCCGGTCGGCACCGGCGCGCCGGTCATGATCCGGTGGGCCGTCCCGGGCTCGAGCGCGCCGCGGGCGGCGCCGGCCGGTATGTCGGCGGCCACCGGCAGGTCGACGGGGGAGTCGGGGGAGGCGCCGGCGATGTCGCGGGCCCGGACCGCGTAGCCGTCCATCGCGGAGTTGTCGAACGAGGGCAGCGCTTCCGGCGCGGTCACCGGCTCAGCCAGCACCCGTCCGAGCGCGTCGCCGGTGCCGATCCGCTCGGCGCCCAGCCCGGTCGGGTTGCCGGCGTCGAGCAGGAGCGCGACGCGCCGCTGGTGCTCGACGACGGGGACGGGGGCCACCGGGCCAGCGTAGTGGTGGCGTCGCGGCGTCCGGTGGTTTCGAGGCTCGGCGCCGGGGCGCCTCGCACCTCAACCACCGGTGGGCGATCGGCGGCCGACTGCGTGCGCGGCAGCGTGGCGCGAGCGCAGCGAGCGAGCTTTCCCGCGATGCAGACGCGGCGAGACGCCAGGACACCGCGACCACCGCGGCGGCCGACTGCGTGCGCGGCAGCGTGGCGCGAGCGCAGCGAGCGACATCGCTCGCGCCATCCAACGCTGGGTCCGCGGGCGAGGAAGCCCCCATGACTCCTCCTCGCCCGCGGTGACCGTTTAACGTGACACCGGGTCACAGTGTTACGGCTCATATCCAATTGGTTCTTTTAACGATCCAGAGACGGCGCTAGGTTCGGCGCATGCGTGCGATCCGCCGTTTCTCGGTCCGCCCGGTCCTGCCCGCCGACCTCGCCGCGCTCGGCGAGCTCGCCGCCAACCTGCGCTGGTCCTGGCACCCGCCGACCCAGGCGCTCTTCGCGGAGGTCGATCCCGACCTGTGGGCCGACCATCACCACGACCCGGTCCGGCTGCTCGGCGCGGTCAGCAGCGAGCGGTGGGCGGAGCTGGCCGCCGACACCGGCTTCGTCGAACGGGTCGCGCGGGCGCGCGCCGACCTGGCGTCGTACCTGAGCGCGGACCGCTGGTACCAGAAGGTCAGCGTCGCGGAGGCGGAGACCGCCTGGCCGGCCGCGGTGGCGTACTTCTCCCCGGAGTTCGGGATCACCTCGGTGCTCCCGCAGTACTCCGGCGGCCTCGGCATCCTCGCCGGCGACCACCTCAAGGCGGCCAGCGACCTCGGCGTGCCGATCGTCGGCGTCGGACTGCTCTACCGGCACGGCTACTTCAAGCAGTCGCTCTCCCGCGAGGGCTGGCAGCTGGAGTCCTACCCGGTCCTGGACCCCGACGAGCTGCCGATCTCGCCGTTGCGCGAGGCCGACGGCTCGGTGGCCACGATCAGCCTCGGCATGCCCGGCGGCCCCGACCTGCTGGCCCGGATCTGGGTGGCCCAGGTCGGTCGGGTGCCGCTGCTGATGCTCGACACCGACGTCGAGGGCAACCCCGACCACTACCGCGAGATCACCGACCGGCTCTACGGCGGCAACAGCGAGCACCGGCTGCGCCAGGAGCTGCTGCTCGGGGTCGGCGGGGTCCGCGCGCTGCGGGTCTGGTCGCGGATCACCGGCGCCCCCGCCCCCGAGGTCTTCCACACCAACGAGGGCCACGCCGGCTTCCTCGGCATCGAGCGGATCCGCGAGCTGACCGCGGACGGCGGCCCCGGCCTGACCTTCGAGGAGGCGCTGGAGGTCGGCCGAGGCTCCACGGTCTTCACCACCCACACCCCGGTCCCGGCCGGTATCGACCGGTTCCCGCGCTCCCTGATCGAGCAGTACCTGGACGCGGCCGGCGGCGCCACGCCGGAGGTGCCCACGGACCGGGTGCTGGCACTCGGCGCCGAGGACTACGAGGGTGGCGACCCGGGCGTCTTCAACATGGCGGTGATGGGGTTCCGGCTGGCCCAGCGCCTCAACGGCGTCTCGCTGCTGCACGGCGAGGTCAGCCGCGGCATGTTCAAGGGCCTGTGGCCGGCCTTCGACACCGAGGAGGTGCCGATCACCTCGATCACGAACGGCGTGCACGCGCCCACCTGGGTGCATCCCGAGGTGTTCGCGATGGCCGCCGCCCACGGGGCGCTGGCCGACCCGACAGAGGTCGGCTCCGCCGAGGACACCGCGGCCTACTGGGCGGCCGTCGACAAGGTGCCCGGCACCGAGGTGTGGGCCACCAAGCGTCGGCTGCGCGAGCACCTGGTCGCGGACGCACGGCGCCGGCTGCGTCGCTCCTGGGAGAAGCGGGGCGCGACGCCGGCCGAGCTCGGCTGGATCGAGGAGGCGCTGGACCCCGACGTGCTGACCATCGGCTTCGCGCGCCGGGTGCCGTCGTACAAGCGGCTGACGCTGATGCTGCGCGACCCCGACCGACTCCGCGGGCTGCTGCTGCACCCCGAGCGCCCGGTGCAGCTGGTGATCGCTGGCAAGGCGCACCCCGCTGACGACGGCGGCAAGCGGCTGATCCAGGAGCTGGTCAGGTTCGCCGACGAGGCCGGCGTGCGGCACCGCATCGTCTTCCTGCCCAACTACGACATCGCGCTGGCGCAGCCGCTCTACCCCGGCTGCGACGTCTGGCTCAACAACCCGTTGCGCCCCTACGAGGCGTGCGGCACCTCGGGCATGAAGGCCGCGCTGAACGGTGGGCTCAACCTCTCCATCCTCGACGGTTGGTGGGACGAGTGGTACGAGCCGGAGTTCGGCTGGGCGATCCCCTCGGCCGACGGCCCCGGCCTCTCCGGCGACCCGGACACGCGCGACGACCTCGAGGCCGCCGCCCTCTACGACCTGATCGAGCACGAGGTGGCGCCGCGGTTCTACGAGCGCGACGCCGACGGCGTGCCGGTGCGCTGGGTGGAGATGCTGCGCCACACCTGGAAGGAGCTCGGTCCCAAGGTGCTGGCCACCCGCATGGTCGGCGACTACGTGCGCCGCCTCTACGCCCCCGCGGCGGGTGTCGGCAGGACGCTGGACACCCCCGACGACGGCTACCGCCGCGCCCGGGAGCTGGCCGCGTGGAAGGCCCGGGTGCGCGGCGCCTGGTCCGGGGTCCGGGTCGAGCACGTCGAGTCGCACGGTCTCCCTGACGTCACCGAGGTCGGGCACAGCCTGGAGGTGCACTGCTACGTGGCGTTGGGGGAGCTGGCGCCCGAGGACGTCGAGGTGCAGCTGGTGCACGGCCGCGTCGACGCCGAGGACGTGCTGGAGGGGGCGAGCGCGAGCCCGCTGGCGCTGGTGGAGTCCTACGAGGGCAACCGGCACCGGTACGACGGCGGCGTCGAGCTCACCAGGAGCGGGGCGTTCGGCTACACGGTGCGGGTGGTGCCGCGCCACCCGCTGCTGATCTCGCCCGCCGAGCTGGGCGTGGTCGCCACCGCGTGAGGCCGCCGGTCAGGACTCCTGGAGCACGACCACGCTGCGCCCGCTGATCCGCAGGCTCTCTCCGGCGCTGACCTCGGTGCCGCACGCCAGATCGGGATCGGTGGAGAGCGCGACGGTGCCGCGCGCCACCCAGTCGTTGTCGGGCAGGAACAGGTCCACCGGGTCCGGTCCGGCGTGGTACCAGAGCAGGAACGAGGAGTCGACCTGCTGCTCGCCCCGCGGTCCGGGCGCGCGGAGCGGGCGCCCCGAGAGGAACATCCCGAGCGTCTGCAGGCCGTGGTCGTGCCAGTCCGCCGGGGTCATCTCCCGCCCGGTCGGGTGCAGCCAGGCGAGGTCCTTCGGGCCGTCGGCGATGGTGGGCCGGCCCTCGAACCAGTGCCGCTGGCGCAGCGCGGGGTGGTCGCGGCGCAGCCGCAGCGCGGCCCGGGTGATCTGGTAGACGTCCAGCCACGCCTCGGGCTCGCCGTCCGCGCCCGGCTCGGCCTGCCAGCGGACCCAGGAGATCTCGTTGTCCTGGCAGTAGGCGTTGTTGTTGCCGCGCTGGGTGCGCCCGCGCTCGTCTCCGGCGGTCAGCATCGGCACCCCGTTGGACAGGCACAGCGTCGCCATCAGGTTGGCGGCCTGGC
This sequence comes from Nocardioides sp. GY 10113, assembly GCF_004919105.1. GTDB lineage: Bacteria > Actinomycetota > Actinomycetes > Propionibacteriales > Nocardioidaceae > Nocardioides. The sequence goes on along the minus strand of NZ_STGK01000011.1, from coordinate 176,470 downwards.
GGCGTCGCAGGGCCACGATGTCGGCGTCGTCGGTCTCGCCCTCGACCCCGTGGTTCCAGGAGCGGTTGTTGTCCGAGCCGTCCCGGTTCTCCTCGCCGTTGGCCTCGTTGTGCTTGTGGTCGTAGGAGACCAGGTCGCGCAGCGTGAACCCGTCGTGGGCGGTGACGAAGTTGACCGAGTTGTAGGCCGAACGGCCGTCGTCGGCGTACAGGTCCGAGGAGCCGGCCAGCCGCGTCGCCACCGCGTGCAGGCCGCTGGACCGGCCGCGCCAGAAGTCCCGGATGGTGTCGCGGTACTGGTCGTTCCACTCCACCCACGGCGGCGGCATCCGGCCCACGAGGTAGCCGTCCATCGAGGCGTCCCAGGGCTCCGCGATCAGCTTGACGTGCCGCAGCACGGGGTCCTGACCGATCGCGATCAGCAGTCGGCAGGCCATGTCGATGCCGGCGCCGGTGGCGTCGCCGGTGCGGGTCAGCGCCGACATCAGGTCGAAGCGGAACCCGTCGACGTGCATCTCGGTGACCCAGTACCGCAGCGAGTCGAGGATCAGCCGCAGCGCGAGCGGGTCCTCGGCGTTGACCGTGTTGCCGCAGCCGGTGACGTCCCAGTACGTGTCGTCGAACGGGCCGAGCAGGGGGTCGGCGTCGTCGACGGTGGTGGGGCCGCCGTTGGGCGGCACCCGGCGGTAGAAGCCGCGGTCGTCGAAGCCGCGGAAGCTGATCGAGGGTCCGTCGGGACCGGCCTCGGCGGTGTGGTTGTAGACCACGTCGAGGATCACCTCGAGACCCGCGCGGTGCAGGTCCTTGACCATCTGCTTGAACTCGCGCACCTGCCCGCCCCGGTCGCCCGACGCGCTGTAGGAGGCGTCGGGGGCGAAGTAGGAGATCGAGTTGTAGCCCCAGTAGTTGCCCAGGCCGCGATCGGTGAGCGCCGGCTCGGAGAAGAACTGGTGCACCGGCAGCAGCTCGACCGCGGTCACGCCGAGGTCCTTGAGGTAGTCGGTGACCGCGGAGTGACCGAGCGCGGCGTAGGTGCCGCGGAGGTGCTCGGGGATCCGGTCGTGCAGCTGGGTGAAGCCCTTGGTGTGCACCTCGTAGATCACGGTGTCGCGCCACCGCGTCTTCATCGGCGCGTCGCCCTCCCAGTCGAAGGCGGGGTCCACGACCACGCTGCGCGCGGTGGCGTCGGCGGAGTCCAGGGTGCTGGGCAGTCCGCGGTCCTCGGCGTCGTGTGCCAGCAGCGCCGGTCCGGGCGTGATCGTCCCGGCGACCGCGAGGCCGTACGGGTCCAGGAGCAGCTTGTTCGGGTTGAACCGCAGCCCGTGGGTCGGCGCCCACCGGCCGTCGACCCGGTAGCCGTAGCGGTCACCCGGCTGGACTCCGGGTACGGCGCCGTGCCAGATGCCGAGGGACTGCTCGGTCAGCGGCAGTCGACGCTCCCCGCCGTCCTCGTCGAAGAGGCACAGCCACACCGCCTCGGCGTGGGGCGAGTAGACCGCGAAGTTGGTCGCCTCCGGCGTCCAGGTGGCGCCCAGCGGCCAGTTGCGGCCGGGCCAGGTCGGCGCCCGCTCCCCGAGTGTCTGCCACATCCCTGGAGTCACCGCGTCATTGTGCCCCGCCGCCGGTGGCGCCTGAGGGGTTCGGCCCCGATCCGGGTGTTCCCGGGGCGTGATGCAGGGCACAATGCCGGCAGTGGTCTGCTCCCGCCGGCGAACCGGCGTACCCCACCGAAAGCGACGGAACCCCCGATGACGGAGAAACCCTCGACCGGCCCCGAGCGGGCCGACGACGCCGACGTGTCGGAGGCGGCCGCGCCCGCCCCCCGCCGCCGTCCGGTGCCGTCGGTGAGCATGGAGCGGGCGCGCGGGGCGGTGGCCCGGGTGGTCTGGGTGGCCTGCTTCCTGATCGCCCTGGTGCTCGCGTCCGCGGCGTTCAGCTACGCGCTGGACGCCAATGCGAACAACGACCTGGTCAAGGCCGTGCGCCACCTCGCCGACCTCTTCGACCTGGGGTGGTTCGACCTGGACAACCCGGTGTGGGCCGCCGACCCCGACGGCCCGAACGCGCTGACGAAGACGGCGCTGGCCAACTACGGCGCCGCCGCGGTGGCCTACCTGGTGGTGGGCCGGATCCTGGAGCGGCTGATCCGCCCCTGACGCCGCGCGCGGCTGGGCGTGTGAGGTACCCCACTCGGGACCGGTTTCATCCCGTTAACCGCGGAGGGTAGCCTGCCCAACGCCGTCCAACCCGGGCCACACGTCCCCGTTGCGGGGACGCCAGAGTGCACAGGAAGAGGAAGGGGCCGTTCCGGCCACAACCATGAACATTGTTGTCTGTGTGAAGTACGTCCCCGACGCCACCGCCGACCGGCGGTTCGAGTCGGACAACACCGTTGACCGCGTCGGCGTCGACGGTCTCCTCTCCGAGCTCGACGAGTACGCCGTCGAGCAGGCGCTGCAGCTCAAGGAGAAGCGCGCCGACGAGGAGATCACCGTCACCGCGCTGACCGTCGGTCCGGAGAAGGCCGTCGACGCGGTCCGCAAGGCGCTGCAGATGGGTGCGGACTCCGCCGTCCACGTCCAGGACGACGCGATCGCCGGCTCGGACGCCGTCGCCACGTCGCTGGTGCTGGCCAAGGCGATCGAGAAGATCGGCCAGCCCGACGTCGTGATGTGCGGCATGGCCTCCACCGACGCCGGCATGTCCGTCGTGCCGGCGATGCTCGCCGAGCGCCTCGGCCTGCCCCAGGTGACCATGGCCGCGGTCGTGGAGACCCAGGGCAACCAGGTCCGGATCAAGCGTGACGGCGACACCGCCACCGAGGTCGTCGGCGGCACCATGCCGCTGGTCATCTCGGTGACCGACCAGTCCGGCGAGGCCCGCTACCCGTCCTTCAAGGGCATCATGGCGGCCAAGAAGAAGCCGCTGGAGACCTACACGCTCGCGGACCTCGGCGTGGACGCCGGCCAGGTCGGCCTCTCGGTGGCCTGGTCCGCCGTGGAGGAGACCGCCGCCCGCCCGCCGCGCACCGCCGGCGAGATCGTCAAGGACGAGGACGGCTCGGGCGCCACGGCGCTGGTCGAGTTCCTCGCCTCGAAGAAGTTCATCTGAGGAGCGCACTGAGACATGTCTGAAGTTCTGGTTCTCGTCGACCACGTCGACGGCGCGATCCGCAAGCCCACCTTCGAGCTCCTCGCCATCGCCAAGCGCCTCGGCGAGCCCGCCGCGGTCTTCATCGGCGGTGCCGACAAGGCCGCCGCGGCCGCCGAGACCCTGAAGGGCTACGGCGCGGACAAGATCTACACGGTGGACGACACCGAGATCCGCGGCTACCTGGTCGCCCCGAAGGCCGAGGTCCTGCAGCAGGTCGCCGCCCAGGCGTCCCCGGCTGCGATCCTGATCCCCTCCTCCGCCGAGGGCAAGGAGATCGCCGGCCGCCTCGCGATCAAGCTGGACTCCGGCCTGATCACCGACGCCGTCGACGTCGCCGAGGGCGGCGTGACCACCCAGTCGGTGTTCGCGGGCAACTTCACGGTGACCGCCAAGGTCACCAAGGGCACGCCGATCATCACGGTGAAGCCGAACGCCGCCGCTCCGGAGGAGGGCGCCGGGGCGGGTGTCGTGGAGCAGTTCGCCGCGACCATCTCCGACGCCGCCAAGACCGCCCAGATCGTGGCCTCGCAGCCGCGTCAGGCCACCGGTCGCCCGGAGCTGACCGAGGCCGCGATCGTGGTCTCGGGTGGCCGTGGCACCGGCGGTGACTTCGCCGCGGTCGAGGGCCTGGCCGACTCGCTCGGTGCCGCCGTCGGCGCCTCGCGTGCCGCCGTCGACTCCGGGTGGAAGCCGCACACCTTCCAGGTCGGCCAGACCGGCAAGGTCGTCTCGCCGCAGCTCTACGTGGCGAACGGCATCTCCGGTGCCATCCAGCACCGGGCCGGCATGCAGACCTCGAAGACCATCGTCGCGGTCAACAAGGACGAGGAGGCGCCGATCTTCGAGCTCGTCGACTTCGGCGTCGTCGGCGACCTGCACTCGGTGCTGCCCGCCGCCACCGCGGAGATCGAGAAGCGCAAGGGCTGAGCCGCCCGACGGCTCGACCCGTCGTACCGCGAAACGCCCCGTCCGGACCTGGTCCGGACGGGGCGCTTCGTCGTGTGCGGGGTGGAGGGCCGGGCTACTCCTGGACCAGGCCGATCTGCTCCACCCGGCGGATCGTGCGGGCGCCGTCCTTGCCGCCGATGCAGACCTTGCGACTGCTGATGTTGTTCGTGTAGTCGGACTCGATCAGCGTGCGGGCGCCCGTCGCCTCGTGCGCGATCGGGTTGCCCTCGACCCAGATGTTGTAGCAGCCGTTCGGCAGCCCGCGGAGCTTGAACGACTGCCCGGCGCGGAACTGGGCGTACGTGTCGCCCCACCCGGAGTCCAGGACCTCGCGGATCGACAGCGAGTCGAGGTCGCCGCAGGCCGTGCTCAGGTCGCTGTTGTCCACGTTCCACACCGCGCCGTCGACGGTCAGGTCCACCGCGTCGGTGTTGGCCAGGCAGAACGCCTCCTTGCGGGACTCCACGCCGTGGTCGTGCTCCCCGGCGACGTCGGGCCGCTCGCCCACCGGGAGCAGCGAGTACGACGCGAACGACCGGAAGTGCCAGTGCTGGTGTGTCCGCTTCGGGTCCCACTCGAAGCTCCCGACCCGCACGTAGTCGGGGAGCTGGTGGCCCTCGGCGTCGAAGAAGTACTGGTAGCCGTCCATCAGGTCCTCGCCGCTGCGCCGGAACCCGTCGACGACCAGCGGGGAGTCGCCGGCGTTCCACACGGTCGCGGCGAACTGCAGGAAGTTCCCGTTGCGCGAGATCTGCAGGCCCCACGCGGGAAGGGCCCGCAGGTCGGGCTGCGGGGTGTCCGGCGGGAGGTCGCCGGGGTCCACCGCGCGGGCCGGCGTCGGTCGGACCGCCGACGGCCGCAGCTCAGCGTCGGGTCGGGCGGGGCGCGTGGGGTGCGGGCGACAGCCGCGCAGGAAGACGCCGCAGGACGGCTCCTTGCGGACCACCAGGCGGGTGGTCGCGGTGCGCTGGTCCTGGCTCATGCCGAGCGCCGCGGCCCACCGGCGGGCGACGGTGACGGAGACGTCGTACCGGCCCCGGGGGATCTCCATCCGGCGCCACGGGTCGCCGATCGTGCCGGCGTAGCCGGCGGGGATGCCCTGCACGGCGCCCAGGCTGTAGGGGTTGTAGTAGCAGTACCGCGGGTAGGGCGAGCTCGGCGCGGCGTCGGGGTCCACCCGGTCGGAGACCTGGCCCAGGCAGGCGCGCAGGCCCCGGGTGAACGGCTCGCGGTCGCCCAGTGGTTCGAAGCGCAGCACCAGGAAGCGGCGCAGCCGGTTCAGGGTGGGGGTCAGGTCGTCGCCGAGCGTCCTCAGCGAGCCGTCGGAGAGCTTCAGGGACGCGGTGATCGGGTCGTCGTAGGAGGACCGGTTGAGGTGCACCTCGAGGTCCGCGCCCTCGACGAGCAGTCGGATGCCGAGGTCGGTGTAGACCCGCGGTCCCCAGGACTCGACCACCTGGCGGGCGGGCATCGAGAGGCGGAGCGTCGGTGCGACCGGCGGGTCCTCGGCGGCCCCGGCTCCGGGCGGCCCGGCCAGCGCGGTGAGCGCGGTCAGCGGGAGCACGGCGCACAGCGCCGCGGAGAGGAGCGCGGCCCGGCTCCGGGGACGCCCGCGACGGTGGGGGCGGTGCAACGCGTGCAATGACATGGTCGTTCCTCTCGGGTTGTCTGGCGAGAGTGTGACGGTTGAGACGACCCGGAGGTTGCCTGATCGCGCAACTAGGCTGGTCCGGTGAGCATCGCCGACGACGTCATCGACGCAGCCCGCGCCGCGCGGGTCGCCAGCAGGGAGCTGGCCCTGGCCACCCGGGCCCGCAAGGACACCGCGCTGGCGGCCATGGCCGCGGCGCTCCTGGAGCGCCGTACGGAGGTGCTGGAGGCCAACGGGCGCGACATCGCCGCGGCCGAGGCGGGCGGCACGCCGGCCAACATCATCGACCGGCTGCGCCTCACCGACGAGCGCCTCGAGGGGATGGCGCAGGGGTTGCGCGACGTCGCCGGCCTGGCCGACCCGGTCGGCGAGGTGATCCGCGGTGGCGTGCTCGCCAACGGCCTGGAGCTGCGGCAGGTGCGGGTGCCGTTCGGCGTGGTCGGCATGATCTACGAGGCCCGGCCCAACGTGACCGCCGACGCGGCCGGTATCTGCCTGAAGTCCGGCAACGCGGTGCTGCTGCGCGGCAGCTCCTCGGCGAAGGCCAGCAACGCCGCGATCGTCGCGGTGCTCCGCGACGCCGTCGCCACGACCGGCCTGCCCGCGGACGCGATCCAGCTGGTCCCGGGGGACACCCACGACTCGGTGAAGGCGCTGATGCGCGCCCGCGGCCACGTGGACGTGCTGATCCCGCGCGGCGGTGCCGGGCTGATCCGCTCCGTCGTCGAGGAGAGCACGGTTCCGGTGATCGAGACCGGGGTCGGCAACTGCCACGTCTACGTCGACCGGGCCGCCGACCTGGACAAGGCGCTCGCGATCGTGGTCAACGCCAAGACCCACCGGACCTCGGTCTGCAACGCCGCCGAGTCGCTGCTGGTGCACGCCGACGTGGCGGGGGAGTTCCTGCCGCGGGTCGTCTCCGCGCTGCAGGACGCCGGGGTGACCCTGCACGGCGACGCGGAGTTCGCGGCGTACGACGGTGTGGAGCCGGCCACGGACGAGGACTGGGCCCGCGAGTACCTGTCGCTCGACATCGCCGCCCGGGTCGTCGACGACCTCGACCAGGCGATCGAGCACATCCGCACGTGGTCCAGCCAGCACTCCGACGCGATCGTCACCGAGGACCAGGGGGCCGCGCGCCGGTTCGTGGCCGAGGTCGACTCCGCGGCGGTGCTCGTCAACGCCTCGACCCGGTTCACCGACGGCGGCGAGTTCGGGTTCGGAGCCGAGATCGGGATCAGCACCCAGAAGCTGCACGCGCGGGGGCCGATGGGGCTGCCCGAGATGACCTCGACGAAGTACGTCGTGGTCGGCGACGGCCACGTTCGCTGACCGTTCGCGCGCGCTCCGGGGGTGCGTTGACCGATCGCCACGGAGTGCGCGATAGGTTGCGCCTCATGGCAGGCTCCCCGGACCGGATCATGGCTGATCCGGCGACTGAACGACTCCTCACCGGGGCGACGGCGATCACCCTCGTCCGCACGGTGGCCACCCTGGTGCTGTCGCTGTGGGGCGCCTACGAGGGCAGCCTGACGCTGCTCGTGGTGGGCCTGGTCGTGTACTGGGTCGGGGACACCCTCGACGGCGAGTGGGCGCGCTGGTTCGACTGCGAGACCCGGATCGGCGCGGTCGTCGACATGCTCTGCGACCGGCTCAGCTGCGCTGCGTTCTACCTCGGGCTGGCCTGGCTGCAGCCGTCGGGCCTGTTCAGCGACGAGCCGATGACGCTGGTGGCGCTGCCGGTGGCGGTCTACCTGTTCGAGTTCATGGTGATCGACATGTACCTGTCGATGGCCTTCCTCGCCTGGCCGATCCGCAGCCCCAACTACTTCCACGTCGTGGACCGGCGGATCTACCTGTGGAACTGGTCGCGCGTGGGCAAGGCCGCCAACTCCGGCCTGTTCGCCGTGCTGCTCCTGGTCACCGGCTGGGTCTGGCTCGGCCTGGTGATCGCGATCGCCCTGCTGGTGCTGAAGTGCGTCTCGCTGCGCTGGCTCCTCCAGCTCGGCCTTCCCGTCCCGACCGTCGGCGGTGCCCTCCGGGAGGGAGCCGCGGCGCGATGATCCTGTGGCTGGCCACGTTCGCCTTCAGCATCGCCTCCGCACTGCTCCCGTTCCTGCCGATCGAGGTCTACATCGTCGGCGCCGGCTCGGCGGTGGCCGGCACCGGGGAGGCGATCTGGCTGGGGGTGGCCGCCGGGGCGGGCGCCACGGTCGGCAAGGTCGTCTGGTACCAGGCGGCGCGGCTCGGGATCGACTCCGCGTGGGCGCAGCGCAAGCTCTCCTCGCCCAAGGTGCGGGCCGGCTACGAGAAGTGGGTCGCGCGTGCCCACGGCCGGCCCTGGTACGCCGCCGGGATCATGTTCCTCGCCGCCTCGGCCGGCATCCCGCCGCTGCTGGTGATGTCCGCCGTGGGCGGGATCCTGAAGATGCCGATGTGGATCTTCCTGCCGACGGTCTTCCTGGGCCGCACGCTGCGCTTCTCGCTGCTCTTCCTGGGCGTCGACCTCGCGATCCACTGAGCACCGCCGCGGACGCCGGTGGTGCCGCCGTCCGGACCGCCGTCCGGGCCGGCGCTCCGGCCCGACTCCGCGCCAGGCGCGCGCTTCGATAGGATCCGCACCATGCTGATCAACCAGACCGCGCTCGCTCTCGTCCAGGCCGCCGAGGAGCACTCCGAGGGCGGGCTCAACCCGTGGGTCGTCGGCGGTGGCACGCTGGCCATCCTCCTCCTGCTGCTGGTCGGCCTGCTGGCGTTCGCCGGCGGGCGCGAGCACAGCTGAGACCGCAGCGGAGCCTGCGACGGATGAGGCCGGCCGAGGGTCCGATGAGGGCCGCATGAGGCCGGTCCGATGACCGGCCCGACACCGGCGCGGCGACCCCGGATCGGGGTGATGGGTGGCACCTTCGACCCCATCCACAACGGCCACCTGGTCGCTGCCTCCGAGGTCCAGGGGTGGTTCGACCTCGACGAGGTCGTCTTCGTGCCCACCGGTCGCCCCTGGCAGAAGGCGTCCCGGGAGGTCTCCCCGGCCGAGCACCGCTACCTGATGACGGTGATCGCCACCGCCGCCAACCCGCGGTTCACCGTCAGTCGGGTCGACATCGACCGCGAGGGCCCGACCTACACCACGGACACCCTGCGCGACCTGCGCGCCGAGCGGCCCGACGCCGACCTGTACTTCATCACCGGCGCCGACGCGCTGACCGACATCTTCAGCTGGCGGGACGCGGACGAGCTGTTCGAGCTCGCCCACTTCGTCGGCTGCACCCGCCCGGGCGCGGAGATGGATCCGTCCACGCTCTCCGCGATGCCCCCGGACCGGGTCACCATGCTCGAGGTGCCCGCCCTGGCCATCTCGTCCACCGACTGCCGCAGCCGGCAGTCCCAGGGACAGCCCGTCTGGTACCTCGTGCCCGACGGCGTCGTCCAGTACATCACCAAGCACCGGCTCTACCGTCCCGTCGCGGACGCGTAGTGCCGTCGTCAGGAGAAGCATGACCGCCACCGACCACGCCGTCGGACTCATCCGGACCGCCGCGCTCGCCGCCGCCGACAAGCTCGGCACCGACGTCGTCGCCTTCGACGTCAGCGAGCAGCTGGCGATCACCGACGCCTTCCTGCTCGTCTCGGGCGCCAACGACCGTCAGGTCAACGCGATCGTCGACGAGGTCGAGGACAAGCTCCGCGAGGTCGGGGCCAAGCCGATCCGTCGCGAGGGCGCCCGCGACGGTCGTTGGGTGCTGCTCGACTACGGCGACATCGTCGTGCACGTCCAGCACACCGAGGAGCGGCAGTTCTACGCGCTCGAGCGGCTCTGGCGCGACTGCCCGACCATCGAGCTGCCGGCCGAGGTGCGCGCGCCGCACGGCACTGGCGACGCCGGGGCCTGAGCGCGTGCCGCGGCGCCTCGTCCTGCTCCGCCACGGTCAGACCTCCTGGAACGCCGCGAAGCGGATCCAGGGGCACCTCGACGCGCCGCTGAACGACACCGGGCGGCTGCAGGCCAAGGCCGTGGCGCCCGTGGTGGCCGGGTTCGGGCCCGCGGCGATCTGGTCCTCGGACCTGTCCCGGGCCCGGGACACCGCCCAGGCGGTCGCCGACGAGACCGGGCTCGTGCCGTCGTACGACGCCCGGTTGCGGGAGTTCCACCTGGGGGAGCGGGAGGGGCTCACCCACGCCGAGTACGCGGCGGTCGATCCCGAGGGCTTCGCGCGCTTCAAGACCGGCGACTGGTCGCACGTGGTGGGGGCGGAGTCGGCGGAGGCCGTGGCCGAGCGCTTCGTCGCCGCGCTGCACGACGCCGTCGCGGCGCTCGGGACGGACGGGACCGGCGTCGTGGTCTCCCACGGCGCCGCGACCCGCACCGGGATCGTCACGTTCCTCGGGTGGCCGCTGGAGCTCGGCGGCGAGCTGCGGGGCATGGAGAACTGCGGCTACGCGGTGCTCGAGGAGCGTTCCGTGGGCGGTTGGCGGCTCGCGGCGTACAACCTCACGGCGTGACCGGACGCGGTGCCGGAGGCCCCGTCGGCGCGAAGGTGGCCCCCGATTTCGTCGTTCAGAATCGGTGTTGCTAATGTTCTTCTCGTCGCCCGGAGACGGGGACGACAACAGAACACGGGGGTGTGGCGCAGCTGGTAGCGCACCTGCATGGCATGCAGGGGGTCAGGGGTTCGAGTCCCCTCACCTCCACCGTAGGCAGAAGGCCGGACCGAATGGTCCGGCCTTCTGGCGTTTCGGGACACCTCGTCCGCTGGGGACGTCGTGCGCCGGTCGACTCGAGCGTGCCGACCGGGCGTAGCCGGCCGCGTCGACCCGTACGGGGGTAGCCTGCCCGGGTGACCTGGCTCGGCGAGCACTGGCTCAGCCTGTTCGGCTGGCTCGGGAGTGCGCTGCTGATCGTCTCGCTGCTGCAGACCCGGGTCCTGCGGTTCCGGCTCCTCAACCTGTCCGCGTCGGTCATCCTGGTGATCTTCAACGCGCTGGTCGCCGTGTGGCCGATGGTCGGGATGAACCTCGCCACGAGCGCGATCAACATCTTCTTCATCACCAGGATGCTCCGCGGCCGGCACTCCGAGGCGGCGTACCAGGTGCTCGAGGTCGGCGCCGGCGATGCCTACCTGCGCCACTTCCTCGGTGTGCACGAGGCCGACATCGCGCGGCACCAGCCCGGGTTCTCGGCCGGCGGGCTGGGGGAGGGCGATCTCGCGTTCCAGGTGCAGACCGGCGATGAGACGGTGGGCGTGGTGCTGATCCGGCGCGAGGGCGAGGTGGCCCAGGTGCTGCTGGACTACGTGACTCCGCGGTTCCGTGACTTCACCCCGGGGGAGTTCGTCTGGCGGCAGGCGCCCCGGCTGCGGGACCGGGGCTTCCGGAAGGTGGTGACGCCGCCGGGGATGCTGGCCCCGTACTACCACCACCTGCCCCAGGACTGGCGCCCGGTGGGGCCCGCCTACGAGCTGGGGCTGTAGCGCCTGCCGGCCCGGCTGCCGCGGCCCATCGCGCGCGGCTCGCAACTACGATGCCGAGCATGAGCGCGTCGGGGAGTCGGAGCAGGGAGCGGTCGCCGAGCATGGCGAAGGTCGCGGAGCTGGCCGGCGTCTCGCACCAGACGGTGTCCCGGGTGCTCAACGAGTCGCCGCTGGTCAAGGAGGAGACCCGCGCTCGGGTGCTGGACGCCATCGAGCAGCTGGGCTACCGGCGCAACAACGCCGCGCGGATGCTGGCGACCAACCGCTCCGGGCGGATCGGGATGATCTCGGCGCACCTCGCGCTGCACGGGCCGAGCATGATCGCCGTCTCCGTCCAGGAGGCCTGCCACGCCGCGGGGTACGACCTCTCGCTGGTCGGCCTGTCGGACTTCTCCGCCGGGTCGCTGCGGAGCGCGGTCGACCGGCTCCTCGACGAGGCGGTCGAGGCGCTGGTCGTCGCGGTCGCGCACCGCGACGCGACGGCGCTGGTGACCTCGCTGGAGCTGCCGGTCCCGGTGGTGCTCGTCCAGGGGGTCAGTGAGGGCGAGCCGATGGCGGCCGGCATCGACCAGGAGGCCGGCGCCCGCCTGGCGACCGACCACCTCCTCGACCTCGGCCACCGGCACGTCGCCCACGTCACCGGGCCGGCGGACTGGGTGGAGGCCGGGCAGCGGCGCGACGGCTGGCGCGCTGCCCACGAGGCGCGGTCCCTCCTGCCGGGGCCCGAGATCGCCGGCGACTGGTCCCCGCGCAGCGGTTACGAGGCGGGCGTGCTGATCGCCGATGATCCCGACGTGACGGCCGTCTTCGCGGCGAACGACGGGATGGCGCTCGGCGTGCTCAAGGCGCTGCACGAGCGCGGCCTCGACGTACCCGGCCGGGTGAGCGTGGTCGGCTTCGACGACATCCCCGAGGCGGCGTACTTCTGGCCGGGACTGACCACCGTCAGCCAGGCGTTCTCCGTGTTGGGGCGTCGGGCGGTCGACCTCGCGCTGCGCACCCTCGATGGCGAGGTCGCACCCGTCGCCGCCCTGGTGGCGCCGCAGCTCGTCGTCCGCTCCTCGACGGCCGCGCCGCGGTCCGCGTGATGTTAACGTTCACACCGTGATCGACGCTGCCGGACCGACCGAGGTCGGCGTCCTGGACGATGGTCGCGCGGTCCACCGGATCACCCTCGGACGAGCCCCCGGCGTGGTGCTCGAGGCGCTCACGCTGGGCGCGTCGGTGCACCGCCTCGAGGTCAGCGGCCCGGGCGGCGTACGCCGCAACGTGGTCCTCGGCCACGCAACGATCCAGGACCGGTTGGCCGGCGGCGCCTACCTCGGTGCGACGGTGGGGCGCTACGCGAACCGGATCGCGCACGGACGCTTCCCGCTGGACGGGCGCGAGGTGGTGGTCGGCGTCCACGACCGCGGCCACAGCCTGCACGGAGGGCCGGACGGGTTCGACCGCCGGGTCTGGGAGGTCGTCGCCCACGGCCCGGACGAGGTCACCCTGCGCCTGGTCAGCCCGGACGGCGACCAGGGCTTCCCGGGGGAGGTGGTCGCGACGGTCCGCTACGTCGTGGCCGGCGACGTCGTCCGGGTCGAGATGGGTGCCACCGTCGATGCGCCGACGGTCGTGAACCTGACCAACCACGCGTACTTCAACCTGGACGGCGAGGGCGCGGGCACCGTCGACGACCACCTGCTGACGGTCGCGGCCGACGAGTACACGCCGGTGGACGGCGGCAGCATCCCCGTGGGTGACCACGCCCCGGTCGACGGCACCCCGTTCGACCTGCGCACCCCGGTGCGCCTGGGGGCCGTGGTCCGCTCGGGGCATCCGCAGGTCCTCGGGTCCGGAGGCATCGACCACAACTTCGTCGTCCGGGGTACGGGGATGCGCCGGCACGCCTCGCTGGAGTCCCCGCGCTCGGGGATCCGGCTCGACCTGTCCTCCGACCAGCCGGGACTACAGGTCTATACCGGCAACTTCCTCGCCGGCTCGCCCGCCTCGACCTCGGGCGTGAGGTATCGGCAGGGCGACGGGATCGCCCTCGAGCCGCAGCTCTACCCGGACACGCCCAACCGGCCCGCGTGGCCGTCTGCCCAGGTCGCGCCGGGTGACACCTACGCGGCCACGCTGCAGTGGGCCTTCTCGAGGTCGCGGCGCCAGGCCTGAGGCCCGCGCTCGGGTGAATCGGGTGAGCGCTCACATTTTGCCCGGCCAATCTGCCGGAGAGCCTTGACGCGCTCGAATGTTAGCGCTCACACTCGACCAACAGTGACAGAGGTCACACAGGGCCCGAGCCCCCTGATCTGGAGGATGAGCAGTGATCAAGAAGACCCTGATCGCGGCGAGCGCGATCTCCCTGAGCGCCTTCGCGCTCACCGCATGCGGAGCCGGCGCCGACTCGCCCGACTCCGACTCGGACGACACGATCGTCATGGGCTTCGCCCAGGTCGGCGCCGAGAGCGGATGGCGCACCGCCAACACCAAGTCGATCCAGGAGTCCGCCGAGGACGCCGGCATCGAGCTGAAGTTCACCGACGCCCAGGGCAAGCAGGAGAACCAGATCCAGGCGATCCGGTCCTACATCCAGCAGAAGGTGGACGTCATCGCGTTCAGCCCGGTCGTCGAGACCGGATGGGACGCGGTGCTGCAGGAGGCCAAGTCCGCCGGCATCCCGGTGATCCTGACCGACCGCGCCGTCGACTCCGACGACACCTCGCTCTACGAGTCGTTCCTCGGCTCCGACTTCGTCGTCGAGGGCGAGAAGGCCGGCCAGTGGCTGGTCGACAACGCCGGCGATGCCGACGTCGACGGCGACGGCACCATCAACGTGGTCCAGCTCGAGGGCACCACGGGCGCCGCACCGGCCATCGACCGTGCCGACGGCTTCGCGGACGTCATCTCCGCCGATCCGTCCATCAAGGTGACCGCCTCCCAGACCGGCGACTTCACCCGCGACGGAGGCAAGAAGGTCATGGAGTCCTTCCTGCAGTCCGACGACACGATCGACGTCGTCTACGCCCACAACGACGACATGGGCCTGGGCGCCATCGAGGCGATCAAGGCGGCCGGGCTCACGCCGGGCAAGGACATCATGATCATCACCGTCGACGCGGTGCACGACGGGATGCAGGCGCTCGCCGACGGCGAGATCAACTACATCGTCGAGTGCAGCCCGCTGCTCGGTCCCCAGCTGATGGAGATCGCCCAGAAGGTCGTCGCCGGCGAGGAGGTGGAGGAGCGGATCCTGACCGAGGAGACGACCTTCACCCAGGCCGAGGCGAAGGAAGCGCTGCCGGACCGTCAGTACTGACACCGGACGACCCCGGTAGCACCGGCCACGCGACTCCGGGCCCGCTCGAACGATCTTCGGGCGGGCCCGGCACCACGGGCCGTCCGTGTCGCCGGCAGCACGAGCAGTCAGCAGGGGAGAGGAACGAGATGACGCAGATGGACGTGCAGACCTCCGCGGCAGCCGTCGACCGCGGCCGACCTGTCATCGAGATGCGGGACATCTCCATCACCTTCGGCGCGGTCCAGGCCCTGAGCGAGGTCTCCGTGCGGATCCACCCGGGTGAGGTCCACGCCCTGATGGGGGAGAACGGCGCGGGCAAGTCGACGCTGATCAAGGCCCTCACCGGCGTCTACAGCATCGACGCCGGCCAGGTGCTGGTCGATGGCGAGGAGCGCGAGTTCCACTCGCCCGCGGCCGCGCAGGCCGCGGGCATCAGCACGGTCTACCAGGAGGTCAACCTGGTGCCGAACCTCTCGGTCGCCGAGAACATGCTGTTGGGCCGCGAGCCGCGGCGGTTCGGCGCGATCAACGTGCGCGCCATGAATCGCCAGGCCCGCGAGACGCTGGAGCGTCTCGGCCTGGACGTGGACCCCGCCTCGCTCCTCGGCGACCACCCCATCGCCATCCAGCAGCTGGTGGCGATCGCGCGGGCGGTCGACGTCGAGGCCCGGGTGCTGATCCTCGACGAGCCGACCTCCAGCCTCGACGCCGACGAGGTCGAGAAGCTCTTCGAGGTCATGCGGCGGCTGCGCGACCAGGGGGTCGCCATCGTCTTCGTCTCCCACTTCCTCGACCAGGTCTACGAGATCGCCGACCGGATGACGATCCTGCGCAACGGCCGGCTCGTCGAGGAGCGGATGGTCTCCGCGACCAGCCAGCTGGAGCTGGTGAAGCTGATGATCGGTCGGGAGCTGGAGTCGCTGGACCGACTGGAGCGACGGGGGACGCGCGAGACCTCGGGCGAGCGTGAGCCCGTCCTCCGTGCGCTCGGCATCGGCCGCAAGGGCTCCCTGGAGGCCACCGACCTCGCGCTCTACGAGGGCGAGGTGATCGGCCTGGCCGGCCTGCTCGGCTCGGGCCGGACCGAGCTCGCCCGGCTGCTCTTCGGTGCCGACACCTGCGACACCGGCGAGATCACCGTCCGCTCCGAGCGCCGCCGCTTCCGCAGCCCGCGGCACGCCATCGACCGCAAGGTGGCGTTCTCCAGCGAGGACCGCAAGGCCGAGGGCGTGGTCGGCGACCTCACCGTCGCGGACAACATGCTGCTCGCCCTGCAGGCCTCGCGCGGCTGGCTGCGGCCGATCCCGCAGGCGACGCGCAACGAGCTCGTCGACCGGTACGTCGAGGCGCTCGACATCCGGCCCGCCGACCCGACCCTGCTGATGCGCAACCTCTCCGGCGGCAACCAGCAGAAGGTCCTGCTCGCCCGGTGGCTGATCACCCAGCCCGAGGTGCTGATCCTCGACGAGCCGACGCGCGGCATCGACGTCGGCGCCAAGGCGCAGATCCAGGCCGAGGTCGCCGCGCTCGCCGCCCAGGGGATGTCGGTGGTCTTCATCTCCGCCGAGCTCGAGGAGGTGCTGCGCCTCAGCGACCGGCTGGTGGTGATGCGCGACCGACGCAAGATCGACGAGCGCGTCAACGAGGACGTCACCGTCGCCGACGTGCTGGAGACGATCGCTGGTGAGTCCCGGCTGGAGGAGGCGTCCGATGCCTGAGACGCTGACGACCGCGCAGCGCATGCTGCGTCACCCGCTCCTGTGGCCGTCGCTGGCCCTGGGCGTGCTGGTGGTGGTCAACCTGATCGCCAACCCGTCGTTCCTCAACGTCCGGATCCAGGACGGCCACCTCTACGGCAACCTCGTCGACATCGTCCGCAACAGCGCCCCGGTGCTGCTGATCGCGCTCGGCATGACGCTGGTGATCGCCACCCGCGGCATCGACCTCTCGGTCGGGGCGATCGCCGCCATCGCCGCCGCCGTCGCCTGCACCCGGATCGTGGGCGCCGGCGACGAGGCGGCGCTGTCGACCGCCGTCATGGCGATCACGTACGCCGTCGTCGTCTGCGTCCTGCTCGGTGCCTGGAACGGGTTCCTGGTGTCGGTGGCCGGCATCCAGCCGATCATCGCGACGCTGATCCTGATGGTCGCCGGTCGCGGCATCTCGATGGCCATCACCGACGGTCAGATCACCACCGTCAACAACCCGCACTTCAGCGACCTCGCCTCGGGGTACGTGCTCACCCTGCCGGTCGCGTTCATCCTCGCCCTCGCGGTCTTCGTGCTCACCGCGCTGCTGACCCGTCGTACCGCGCTGGGGATGCTGATCGAGGCGGTCGGCATCAACCCCGAGGCGAGCCGGCTGGCGGGGGTCCGTTCGCGCACGATCATCTGGACCGTCTACGCGTTCTCCGGCTTCTGCGCCGGGGTGGCCGGCCTGGTGATCGCGGCCAACACCAACTCCGTCAACGCCAACAGCCTCGGCCTGTGGATCGAGCTCGACGCCATCCTCGCGGTGGTGATCGGCGGCACCTCGTTGGCCGGCGGCCGGTTCTCGCTGACCGGCACCCTCATCGGCGCCCTCTTCATCGCGACGCTGGCCCGCACGATCCCGAACATCGGCATCCCGTCGGAGGCGAACTACCTGTTCAAGGCCGTCGTCGTGATCGCCGTCTGCCTCCTGCAGTCGCCCCGGGCACGGGCGCTGCTCCGGGTCCGCCGGCGAGGCCCCGCCGTCCCCGTCCTCGCGAAGGGATCCGCCGCATGAGCACCGCCACCGTCCCCGCCGACTCGCTCTGGGACCGCGTCCGCGGCTACACGCCGCCGTCGCGCTACTACCCGGTCCTCGCGACGCTCGCGCTGTTCCTCGGGCTGTTCGCCGTCGGCGGCGTCCGCTACGAGGGGTTCGCCGACCCCCAGGTGCTGCTCAGCCTGCTGATCGACAACGCCTTCCTGATCGTGCTGGCCGTCGGCATGACCTTCGTGATCCTCACCGGCGGCATCGACCTCTCGGTCGGGTCGGTCGTGGCGCTGTCGACCATGATCGCGGCGAAGACCCTGGAGATGGGCTGGTCGCCGTACCTGTCGATCGGGGCGGTCCTCAGCACCGGCATCCTCTTCGGCCTGCTGATGGGGCTGCTGATCCACTACTTCGACATCCAGCCCTTCATCGCCACGCTCGCCGGGCTCTTCCTGGCCCGCGGCCTGACCTTCCTGATCAGCGTCGAGTCGATCTCGATCAAGGACGCGACCTTCACCGAGTTCGCGTTCAAGACCGTCCGGGTCGGCGACTACTACCTGCGGTGGACGGCGATCGTCGCGCTGGTCGTGGTCGCGATCGGGATCTACGTGCTGGCTCGGACCCGGTTCGGCCGGACCGTGTACGCGATCGGCGGCAGCGAGAGCTCGGCGATGCTGATGGGTCTGCGGGTCGGGTTCACCAAGGTCGGCGTCTACGTGATCAGCGGCTTCTGCGCCGCGCTCGGCGGGCTGCTGTTCTCGTTCTACATCCTCTCCGGCAACAGCCTGCATGCCGTCGGCACCGAACTCGACGCCATCGCCGCAGTGGTCATCGGCGGCACGCTGCTCACGGGCGGGCGCGGCTACGTCGTCGGCTCGCTGCTCGGCGTGCTCGTGCTCGGCCTGATCCGGGTGCTCATCTCCTTCGACGGCACGTTGAGCTCGTACTGGGTCCGGATCATCACCGGCGTGCTGCTCCTCGCCTTCGTGCTCGTCCAGCGCTTCGCCACCCGGCGGCAGCGGTGACGGAGATCATCGGGCGCGGTCCGCTCGAGCGGACCCCGGTCATGGCGGACGTCGCACGCCTCGCCGGCGTCTCGCTCCAGACCGTCTCGCGCGTCGTCAACGGCCAGGGCAACCTGCGGCCCGAGACCCGGGAGCGGGTGCTCCTCGCGGTCCGCCAGCTCGGCTACCGGCCCAACTCCGCCGCCCGCGCCCTGGTCACGCGTCGCTCCGCCACCATCGGCGTGGTCGGTTCGCGTGGCGGCTACTGGGGGCCGACCACGGTGCACCGCACGATCCAGGCGGCGGGCCGCGAGGCCGGCTACTTCGTCAGCTCGGCCAACCTGCCCAGCCTGACCCGGGACGAGCTGGTCGACGCGATCGACCACCTGCGCGACCAGAGCGTCGAGGCCATCGTCCTCATCGGCGGCACCGACGACGCCCTCGCCGTCGCCCGGGAACAGGAGGACCTCGGCACCCCGGTGCTCGTGGTCGAGGGCGACCCGTCCCGGACCCGATGGACCGTCGGCGTCGACCAGGTGGCCGGCGCCGAGCTGGGCACCGCGCACCTGATCGAGCTCGGGCACACCGAGATCCTGCACCTCGGCGGGCCACCGTCGTGGACCGAGTCGCGCTCCCGCCAGACCGGCTGGCGCAACGCGATGCACGCCGCGGGGCTGCGCCCCGCGCCGCCGATCGAGGGGGACTGGTCGGCGCGCAGCGGCTACGAGGCCGGCACCGAGATCGCGCGCCGCGAGGACGTGACCGCGGTGTTCTGCGCCAACGACCAGATGGCGCTGGGGCTGCTCCGTGCGCTGTCCGAGGCGGGGCGCTCGGTCCCCGGCGACATCAGCGTCGTCGGCTTCGACGACATCCCCGAGGCGGCGTACCTGGTCCCGCCGCTGACCACCGTGCGCCAGGACTTCACCGCGGTCGGGCAGCGCGCCATCGAGATCATCCGGGCCGCCCTGGCCGGGGAGACCTGCCCCGACCGGCTGATCGCGCCCGAGCTCGTGGTGCGGGCCAGCAGCGCGTCGATCCCCCCAGCCAGGAAGAGGAAGTGACACCGATGTCGGAACCGGAGCAGTACGTGGTGGGGGTCGACTTCGGCACCCTCTCGGGACGGGCGGTGGTGGTCCGGGTCGCCGACGGCGCCGAGCTCGGCACGGCCGTGCACGAGTACCCGCACGCGGTGCTCGACACCCACCTGCCGTCGGGCCGCGGCCTCCCGCCCGAGTGGGCGCTGCAGGTGCCCGAGGACTACCGCGAGGTGCTGCGGACCGCGGTCCCGGCGGCGGTCGCCCAGGCCGGCATCGACCCGGCCGAGGTGGTCGGGATCGCGACCGACTTCACCGCCTGCACGATGGTGCCGTGCCTGGCCGACGGCACCCCGCTCGACGAGGCCGGCCACGCGGACCGGCCGCACGCCTACGTGAAGCTGTGGAAGCACCACGCGGCGCAGCCCCAGGCCGACCGGATCAACCGGCTGGCCGCCGACCGCGGCGAGGCCTGGCTGCCCCGCTACGGCGGCCTGATCTCCTCGGAGTGGGAGTTCGCCAAGGGACTGCAGCTCTTCGAGGAGGACCCCGAGCTCTACCACCTGATGGACCGGTGGGTCGAGGCGGCGGACTGGATCGTCTGGCAGCTGTGCGGGGAGTACGTCCGCAACGCCTGCACCGCCGGGTACAAGGGCATCTACCAGGACGGCCACTACCCCGATCGCGACTACCTCGAGGCGCTCGCCCCCGGATTCGGGTCGTTCGTCGAGGAGAAGGTCGCCCACCGGATCGGGCAGCTGGGTGAGCGAGCGGGTCGACTGACCGCGGAGGCCGCCGGTTGGACCGGGCTCCCGGAGGGGATCGCCGTCGCCGTCGGCAACATCGACGCGCACGTCACCGCGCCCGCCGCCCAGGCGGTGCGGCCGGGCCAGATGGTCGCCATCATGGGCACCTCGACGTGCCACGTGATGAGCGCCGAGGTGCTGCGCGAGGTGCCCGGCATGTGCGGGGTGGTCGACGGCGGCATCGTCGCCGGCTCGTGGGGCTACGAGGCCGGGCAGAGCGGCGTCGGCGACATCTTCGGGTGGTACGTCGCGAACGGCGTGCCCGGCTGGTGCGCCGATGCGGCCGGAGCGGCCGGCGAGTCGGTCCACGAGCACCTGACCCGGCTCGCCACCCGTCAGGCGGTGGGGGAGCACGGCCTGGTCGCGCTCGACTGGCACAGCGGCAACCGCTCGGTGCTCGTCGACCACGAGCTCTCCGGGCTGGTGATCGGCCAGACGCTGGCCACCCGGCCCGAGGACGTCTACCGGGCGCTGCTGGAGGCGACCGCCTTCGGGACGCGGGTGATCGTCGAGACGTTCCGCGACAGCGGCGTACCGGTCGAGGAGCTCATCGTCGCCGGCGGCCTGGCCAGGAACCCGCTGCTGATGCAGATCTACGCCGACGTCACCCGCCTGCCGCTGTCGGTCATCGACTCCGAGCAGGGGCCCGCGCTCGGCTCCGCGATCCACGCCGCGGTGGCGGCCGGCTGCTACCCGGACGTGCCGACCGCGGCGAAGGCGATGGGCAAGGTCCGCACGGCGGTCTACGTCCCCGACGAGGCCCGCGCGCAGGCCTACGACCGGCTGTTCGCGATCTACCTCGAGCTCCACGACCAGTTCGGGCGGCACTCCACCGCGATGCGCACGCTCAAGGCGCTGCGTCGTGCCGCCGTGGCGAGCAAGGAGGCCTGACCATGACCGCGCCCACCACCGCGGTGGCCGACGTCGCGGAGACCATCGCCGCCCTGCGCCGCGAGGTCTGCGCGCTGCACGCCGAGCTCACCCGCTACCGGCTGGTGGTGTGGACCGCCGGCAACGTCTCGGCACGCGTCCCCGGCCACGACCTGCTGGTGATCAAGCCGAGTGGCGTCTCCTACGACGAGCTGTCCCCGGAGAACATGGTGGTCTGCGACCTCGACGGTCGCGTCGTCGAGGGCGAGCACGCGCCGTCCTCCGACACCGAGGCGCAGGCCTACGTCTACCGCCACCTGCCGCACGTCGGCGGCGTCGTGCACACGCACTCGACGTACGCCACGGCCTGGGCCGCGCGCGCCGAGCCCGTGCCGTGCGTCCTCACCATGGGGGCCGACGAGTTCGGCGGCGAGATACCGGTCGGGCCGTTCGCGATCATCGGCGACGACTCGATCGGCCGCGGCATCGTGGAGACGCTGCGGGGGAGCCGCTCTCCGGCCGTGCTGATGCAGAACCACGGCGTCTTCACCATCGGCCCCACCGCCAGGGCGGCGGTGAAGGCGGCCGTGATGTGCGAGGACGTCGCGCGGACCGTCCACATCTCCCGCCAGCTCGGCACGCCGGTCCCGGTCGCCGCGCACCATATCGACTCCCTCTACGACCGCTACCAGAACGTCTACGGCCAGCGCTGAGCAGCGCGGTCCCCCCGAACGGAGTTCCCTGACATGACCACCCTGTCGGCCACGTCCACCGCCGGATCCACCGGTGTGCCCGAGGTCTGGTTCCTCACCGGCAGCCAGTCCCTCTACGGCCCCGAGACCCTCGATCAGGTCGCCGCCCAGTCGCGAGCGATCGCCGACCGGCTGGCCGCGACGCCGGGGCTGCCCGTGCGGGTGGTGTGGCAGCCCGTGCTGCTCGACGCGGCCTCGATCCACCGCCAGATGCTCGCCGCGAACAGCGCCCCGGAGTGCGTCGGCGTGATCGCGTGGATGCACACGTTCTCGCCCGCGAAGATGTGGATCGCCGGGCTGGACGCGCTGCAGGAGCCGTTGCTGCACCTGCACACCCAGGCCGACGCGGCGCTGCCGTGGGCGACCATCGACATGGACTTCATGAACCTCAACCAGGCCGCCCACGGCGACCGGGAGTTCGGCTACATCCAGTCCCGGATCGGCGTGCCGCGCAAGACCGTCGCCGGCCACGTCGAGTCGCCCGTGGTCACGGCGCGGATCGGCCAGTGGGCTCGGGCGTGCCTCGGCCGGCAGGAGCTGCGGAGTCTCCGGCTGGCCCGCTTCGGCGACAACATGCGCGACGTCGCCGTCACCGAGGGGGACAAGGTCGAGGCCCAGCTGCGGTTCGGCGTCTCGGTCAACACCTACGGCGTCAACGACCTGGTCGCGGTCGTCGACCAGGTCGCCGACGCCGACATCGACAAGCTCGTCGACGAGTACGCCGACACCTACTCGGTCGCGGTCGAGCTGCTGCCCGGCGGCGACCGGCACGAGTCGCTGCGCTACGGCGCCCGGATCGAGCTGGGGCTGCGCGCCTTCCTGGCCGACGGCGGCTTCGGCGCCTTCACCACCAACTTCGAGGACCTCGGAGGTCTGCGCCAGCTGCCGGGACTCGCGGTGCAGCGGCTGATGGCCGACGGCTACGGCTTCGGCGGCGAGGGGGACTGGAAGACGTCGGTCCTGCTGCGCGCCACGAAGGTGATGGCCGCCGGGCTGCCGGGCGGGACCTCGTTCATGGAGGACTACACGTACCACCTGGTGCCCGGCGAGGAGAAGATCCTCGGCGCCCACATGCTCGAGGTGTGCCCGACGATCACCTCGGCCCGCCCGTCGCTGGAGATCCACCCGCTGGCGATCGGCGGTCGCGAGGACCCGGTCCGGCTCCGGTTCACCGCCGACCCCGGCCCGGCCGTCGTCGCCGGTCTGTCCGACCTCGGCGACCGGTTCCGGCTGACGGTCAACGAGGTCGACGTCGTCGAGCCCGACGCGGCGCTCCCGATGCTCCCCGTCGCGTGCGCCGTCTGGCAGCCCCGCCCGAGCCTGTCCACCTCGGCGGAGTCCTGGCTGATGGCCGGCGCCCCGCACCACACCGTGCTGTCGAAGGCGATCGGGGTGGAGGTGCTGGAGGACTTCGCGGAGATGACCGGGACCGAGATCGTGGTGATCGACGCCGACACCACGCCCCGGTCGTTCCAGCGCGAGCTGCGCTGGAACGCGGCGTACCACCGGCTCGCCAGCCGCCTCTGACGTCTCGCGGCGGGCCGCCGGGACCCTTGCTCCGTCGGAGTAGGCTCAGGGGGACCGACCGAAGATGTGGCCTCCATCCCGGACGTCCCGTGCCGGTCGAGAGGCGGGCCGCCATGGCGACGTCGAACGGTCCTCACCTCGTCGCCGTCGCCGAGCCGATCGCGGCGAGCCGATCCCCGCTGCGGCTCCGGATGGCCCGCACCGCGGACGGCAACCACCTGGACGGCGGGTGGTGGCCCCAGAGCCGCGACCTGGCGGTGGAGCTGGCCGACCTCGTCGATCACTTCCCGCGGACCCTCGGTCGCGTGGTGCGCGCGTTGGTGTCACCGCCCGACTGGGACGCGGTGCCGCGCGTCGTCCGGGTCGGGGGGCGGTCGGTCAAGGTCGGCGCTTTCCCCCGCGACGACACGCACCTGATCCATCTGACGACCTCGGACCGGACCCTGCTCCACGTCCTGGTGGTGCCGCCCGGCTTCACGCCCGACCAGGGCGAGGAGGCGCTCCTGGCCGCCGCGACCTCCGGCAACGCCCACTCGGGCACTGAGCTGCTCCGTGAGGTCACCGAGCACCCGGATGTCGACCCGATGGACCACTGGAGCGACGACGGCGGCGCGTGGTGGGGTTCGGGCCGGCTCGCGCCCTCCTACCGGGTGGGAGAGCGGGGTAGGTGACCGACGCTGTGGCGGCGGTGCTGCTGGTGCGCCGTCGTACCGCTGGGCAGACCTGCCCATCACGCCGCGCGACCGACCGACCCGACCGACCGACCCGACCGACCTCGCCGGGCCGGCCGACCCGCGGCGGAGCCGGGGACCTTGCCGAGCGCCTTCGGCGGAGGACCGCCCCGCGGTGTCGGGCGGCGGCTCCTTCGACGGCCGAGGCGTAGCAGCGGCCGGAAACGGGTAGACCTCCTCACGTGAGGCAGACGTCGACGGGTCAGCACAGGTCAGGGTCAGGCGCGGCAGGCGCGAGCGGCTCCGCCAAGGGAGCGGTCGCCCGTGCGAACGACCATCCGGTCGTCGAGTGGGGCGCGCGTGCGGGGTTCGCCGCGAGCGGCGTGCTGCACCTGGTGCTGGCGTGGCTCACGGTCCAGGTGACCATGGGCTCGGGAGCGCAGGCGAGCCAGTCGGGCGCCGTCGCGACGCTGTCCCGGCAGCCGTTCGGGGAGGTCCTGCTGTGGTTGCTGGCGGTCGGCTTCGGCCTGCTCGCGCTCTGGCAGCTCACCGAGGTCGTCACCGGTGAGGAGCTGACCGACAAGGCGAAGGCCGGCGGCAAGGCGGTGATGTACGGCGCGCTGGCGTGGACGACCCTCACCTTCGCGCTCGGCGGGCACACCTCCAGCAACCAGCAGACCAAGGACTTCACCCGCACGCTGATGGACGCCCCCGCGGGCCAGGTGCTGGTCGGACTGCTCGGGGTGATCGTGGCCGGCATCGGCGCCTATCACGTCTACAAGGGGTGGACGCGGGGCTTCCTCGACGACCTCGAGGAGCACCCGGGCGGCTGGGCGGTCGTCGCCGGACGGATCGGGTACGTCGCGAAGGGCATCTCGCTCGGCGCGGTCGGCGTCCTGTTCGTGGTCGCGGCCGTGCGGCAGAAGGCCGGCGAGGCCACCGGGCTCGACGGGGCGCTGAAGTCGCTGCGCGACCTGCCCGCCGGCGTGGTGGTCCTGATCGTGATCGCGTTCGGGTTGGCGGCGTACGGCGTCTACTCGTTCGCGCGCGCCCGGTACGCCCGCGTCTGACCTGCGGGCGAACCTTTCCAGCCCGTGACGGTGTGCAGCGGGTCGAGGCTGAGCAGAATGGCCGTCGTGGATGTGACGCAGTGGTTCCTCATAAGTGCGGAGCGGGAGAACCCGCACACCGTGATCGACGCGGTGCGGGGCGACGGGACGGCGTGGAGCAGCGGCAACTCCGTCCGTGCGCTGGTCCACGGACGCGACTACTTCGCCGAGCTCCACGAGCGGATCTGCGCCCTCGGCCCCGGCGACCGGTTCTACTTCGCGGACTGGCAGGGCGACCCCGACCAGCGACTGACCGACGACCCCCGGTCCACCCTCAACGACACCCTGGTCGATGCCGCGCGGCGCGGCGTCGACGTCCGCGGGCTGCTCTGGCGCTCCCACTGGCGCCGGCTCGGCTTCAACTCCCAGCTGCACCGCCATCTCGGCGAGGAGATCGGCGAGGCCGGTGGCCAGTGCCTGCGCGACATGAGGGTCCGCACCCGCGGGTCGCACCACCAGAAGTTCGTGGTGATCCGTCACGCGTCCGACCCCGCGCGCGACATCGCCTACGTGGGCGGCATCGACCTGTGCCACGGCCGGCGCGACGACGACCGGCACCGCGGCGACGCGCAGCCGGTGGAGATGGCAAGCGCCTACGGCCCCCGCCCCGCCTGGCACGACGTGCAGGTGGCGATCCAGGGGCCGGCGGTCCACGACGTCGAGACGACGTTCCGTGAGCGTTGGGAGGACAGCACTCCGCTGACCGCGCACCCCGGGCGGCTGCTGACCAGCCTGCTGCACCGCGAGGAGCTGGTGCCCGCGCCGCTCGGCGCGCAGGCGCCGCCCCCGCCGCGGCGCCCCGGCGGCAACGAGGTCGTGCAGATCATGAGGACCTTCCCCGTCATCGCTCCGAAGCCCTACGACTTCGCGCCCGAGGGGGAGCGGTCGGTGATGCTCGGCAACACCAAGGCGATCGCACGGGCCGAGCGCCTGGTCTATGTCGAGGATCAGTACCTGTGGTCCGCCGAGGTCGGTGAGCACTTCGCGGGCGCGCTGCGTGACAACCCGGACCTGCGGCTGATCGTCGTGCTGCCGATGGTGCCCGACCGCGAGGGCGCCGCGGCCGAGGTGCCGCAGCTCTACGGTCGTTTCCTGGCGATGCAGAGGATCCTCGAGGCCGGCGGCGACCGGGTCGCCGTGTTCGGGCTGACCAACGAGGCCGGGATGCCGGTCTACGTGCACTCGAAGACCTGCATCATCGACCACCGCTGGGCCAGCGTCGGCTCGGACAACCTCAACCGCCGGTCGTGGACCAGCGACAGCGAGATCGCGTGCGCCGTGATCGACGAGCGCGGCGCGGCGGGCGACCCGGCGCCCGCCGACTCCTTCCCCCGCGTGCTGCTCCGGACCCTGGTCGCCGAGCACCTCGGCTGCCACCCCGACGAGGTGCCCGAGGATCCCCACGACCTCTTCGACGCGATGGTGTCGTGTGCCGACGCCCTCGATGCCTGGTACGACGGAGCCGGGCGCGACCAGCTCACGGGGGTGCGCGGTGTCATCTCGGCCAAGCGCCCGAGCCGTCCCGTGCCGGTGCCGCGGTCGGTGAGCCGGGTCCTCCCCGGCCACCAGCGTCGCCGGCGCCGCGTGGTGGAGCGCGCGGAGGAGTTCGCGGCCGGCGAGCACGACCGTGAGCGGCCCCCTGGTCGGCTGCGCCGGCTGGCCGCCCCCGAGCTCACCGCGCTCCAGCTGACCTGGGCGCCACGGCTCTACGACGCGCTGTTCGATCCGGACGGGCGGCCGCGCCCCGGGGTCGGGAACTAGGGGTGTCGCCGACCGTGGTCGGCGGCCTGGCATCCTGACCCGGTCGCCGCCATCGCCCGGAGGAGTGCCATGCCCACGCTCGACCGCACCGACAACGTCTTCGTCCTCGACCTCGGCGAGGACGAGAACCGCTTCCACCCGGACTGGTTGGCGGCGGTCGCCGATGCCCTCACCGAGGTGGAGCGGGCCTCCGGTCCGCGGGCGCTGGTCACCTCCGCCTCGGGCGGCAAGTTCTACTCCAACGGGCTCGACCTGGACTGGCTCGGGGCTCATCCCGATCGGTTCGAGTCCTACGTCGGCGACGTGCAGCGGATGTACGCGCGCCTGCTATCGCTGCCGGTGGTGACGGTGGCCGCGATCCCCGGCCACGCCTTCGCTGCCGGCGCCATGCTCGCGCTGTGCCACGACTTCCGGGTGATGCGTGAGGACCGCGGCTTCTGGTGCTTGCCGGAGGTCGACATCGACATCCCGTTCTCCCCGGGG
Source organism: Nocardioides sp. GY 10113 (assembly GCF_004919105.1). Lineage (GTDB taxonomy): Bacteria > Actinomycetota > Actinomycetes > Propionibacteriales > Nocardioidaceae > Nocardioides. The sequence goes on along the minus strand of NZ_STGK01000011.1, from coordinate 149,203 downwards.
ATGAGTGCGCTGGTCCAGAGCCGGTTGACCCCGCAGACCGCCCACGAGGCGATGGTCACCGGGCGCCGGTACGGCGGCGGTGACGCCGTCGCGCGCGGCGTGGTCGACCACGCGACCGCGGAGGCGGACGTCCTCCCCGCTGCGATGGAGATGGCGCAGGCCAACGCGGCCAAGGCCGGTGGGACGCTGGGCACCATCAAGTCCCGGATGTACGCCGCCGCGCTGGCGGCCCTGCTGGACCCCCGCCCGGCCGGCTGACCGCCGAGAGTCGATCCGCGTCCCGGTCCCGGTCCGTCCCGTCAGGCGCTGCCGCTCCACGGGGCCGGTACGAGCACCCACACCACCTCGGCCGGGTCGGTGCTGGCGTTGGTCCACGTGTGCGGCTCGCCGCCGGAGAAGGTGAGGGCGTCGCCCGCCTCCAGCCGGTGGCTGCGGTCGCGGAAGCGCACCTCGACGCTCCCGGACAGCACGTGGAGCACCTCGAAATCGCAGTTGACGGTGTAGAGCTCGTCCCCGCCGTTGCCCCCGGGCTCGATGGTGGACCGGACGAGCTGGACCTTGGACTGGCCGCGGGGGGTGAGCAGTCGCTCGGAGAGCCCGTTGCCGCCGAGGTTGATCGCGGGTGCCTCCGCGCCGCGGACGAGTGCGACCTCGGGCACGGAGAAGAGCGAGCCCACGTCGATGCTCATCACCTCGCACAGGGTGAGCAGCGTGGCGACGCTCGGGGAGGTCTCGTCGCGCTCGATCCGGCTGAGGAATCCCTTGGTCAGTCCGGTCGCCTGCGCCAGCTGGTCGAGCGTGTACCCGAGCGCGGTCCGCGCGGCGCGCAGCTTGGGCCCGATGTGGCGCTCGTGGGTGGGGGAGACGGCGACGGGGCGCATGGCGACTGTCCCTTCTGGGGCAACTTTTGTTGTCACAAGTGTGTCACGGCCGTTGACGAGATGTGATCTGGCCCACGATGCTTGCAGAACAACGTTTGTTGCACAAGAGAAAACTTGGAGTGGAGATCATGCGACTGCGAAACACCCTTCCCGCCCTGGCCGGTCTGGCGCTCCTCGCGACCGGGTGCGCGGCCCCGGAGGCCAGCGGTGAGAGCGCCGCCGAGCCCACCGCCCAGGTGAAGACCGTCGAGAAGGATGACGCGGCCGCTGCGCTGCTCCCCGCCGACATCGCTGACGCGGGTGTGGTCAAGGTCGCCTCGGGCATCAGCTTCCCGCCCATGGAGTACTTCGACACCGACAACACCACCGTGCTGGGCTTCGACGCCGACCTCGGCAAGGCGCTGGGCGAGGTGCTCGGCGTGGAGTTCGAGTTCAACAACACCAACTTCGACGGCATCATCGGCGGCCTCAAGGCCGGCCGCTTCGACCTCGGCCTCACCTCGATGATCGACAAGGCCGAGCGCCAGGTGGACGTCGACTTCGTCGACTACCTCAACTCCGGCGTCGCCTTCATGACCGTCAAGGGCAACCCCGAGGGCCTCGCCGTCGAGTCCGACCTGTGCGGCAAGACCGTCGCGGTGGAGAAGAGCGCGACCGGCGACATCGTCGCGGACGAGATCAGCGCCGACTGCACGAAGGCTGGCGAGAAGGCGCTCGACAAGGCCCCCTTCCCGGACCAGGCGAGCGCCGTCCAGGCCCTCAAGGCCGGCCGCGCCGACGCCGTCCTCGCCCTCGACCTGACCCTCGCCTACAACGTCAAGCAGGACCCCGAGGCATTCGAGATGTCCAAGCCGTTCGGCCTGCTCCCGGTCGGCATCCCGGTCCCCAAGAACGACACCGCGCTGCGCGACGCCGTCCAGGCCGCCCTGCTCGTCCTCCAGGAGAACGGCGCGTACGACGAGCTGCTGGCCAAGTGGAACCTGACCGAGCAGTCGCTCGAAGGGGCTCCGATCAACTCGGGCAAGTGACATGAGCACCGAGACCCCGGTGCTGGAGCACCACGCTGAGGAGCCGATCGTCCGGCTCCGCCACCCCTGGCGATGGGTCGCTGTCGCCGTCATCGCGGTCTACGCCGCGGTGGCGGTGCAGTTCCTCGCCACCAACGAGGCCCTGCGCTGGGACCTCGTGTTCGGCTACCTCTTCGAGGCGTCGATCCTGAACGGCCTGCTCACGACGCTCAAGATCACCGTGATCGCGATGCTCGTCGGCGTGGCGCTGGGCACGGTCCTGGCGGTCATGCGCCAGTCGGAGAACCCCGTGCTGCGCTGGTCCGCGGCCGGCTACGTGTGGCTCTTCCGCGGCACGCCGATCCTGGTCCAGCTCTTCTTCTGGTTCTTCCTGGCCTCCGTGCTCCCGCAGATCAGCCTCGGTGTCCCGTTCGGGCCCGAGCTCGTCAGCTGGGACACGAACGCCGTGATCACGCCGTTCGTCGCCGCCGTCCTCGGGCTGGGCCTGAACGAGGCCGCCTACATGGCCGAGATCGTGCGCGCCGGCATCGGCGGGGTGGACAAGGGGCAGACCGAGGCCGCCGAGGCACTCGGGATGAGCCCGGTCACGACGTACCGGCGGGTGATCCTGCCCCAGGCGTCGCGGCTGATCATCCCGCCCACGGCCAACGAGACCATCACGATGCTCAAGCAGACGTCGCTGGTCCTCGTGATCGGCGTGGTCGACCTGACCACCGCGGCCCAGCTCATCTACGGGCACAACTTCCAGCAGATCCCGCTCCTGATGGTGGCGAGCATCTGGTACCTCTCCCTGACCACGGTCCTCACGATCGTCCAGGGCCGACTGGAGAAGCGGATGAACAGGGGACATGCCCCGTCCGGCAAGACGCGCAAGGCGCGGGTGAGGGGAGCGGAGCTGTGACCGAGACGATCCCGATGGTGGAGGCGGTCGGCGTCCGCAAGGTGTACGGCGACAACGAGGTCCTCAAGGGCATCGACCTCACCGTGCGCCGCGGCGAGGTCGTCTCGCTGCTGGGCCCCTCCGGCTCCGGCAAGAGCACCTTCCTGCGCTGCATCAACCACCTCGAGCGCATCGACGGCGGCGAGATCAGCGTCAACGGCGAGCTGGTCGGCTACCGCCGCGCGCACGGCAAGAAGTACGAGCTGCGCCGCAAGGAGATCGCAGCGGCCCGGCGCGACGTGGGCATGGTCTTCCAGCGCTTCAACCTGTTCCCGCACCGCACGGCGCTGGAGAACGTGATGGAGGCGCCGGTCTACGTCAAGCGGCGCAACAAGGCGGAGGTGCGCCAACAGGCGCTGGCGCTGCTCGAGCGGGTCGGCCTGGCCGAGCGCGCGCATCACTACCCGAGCATGCTCTCGGGTGGCCAGCAGCAGCGCGTCGCCATCGCGAGGGCGCTGGCCATGGAGCCGGACCTGATGCTGTTCGACGAGCCGACCTCCGCGCTCGACCCCGAGCTGGTCGGCGAGGTGCTCGACGTGATGAAGGGCCTGGCCGCCGAGGGCATGACGATGATCGTGGTGACCCACGAGATCGGCTTCGCCCGCGAGGTGTGCGACCGGGTGGTCTTCATGGACGGCGGCGTGATCGTCGAGGAGGGCGCCCCCGAGGACGTCTTCGCCAACCCGCGGCATGCGCGGACCCGTTCGTTCCTCTCGAAGGTGCTGTGATGACGACTGACCTGATCACCGGCGGCGCTGCCGTCATCGACGCCCTCGTGGCGCACGGCGTCCGGGACGTCTTCGGCATCCCGGGCACCCACAACCTGGAGCTCTACCGCTACCTGCCCGACTCCGGGATCCGGCACGTGGTCACGCGCCACGAGCAGGGTGCCGGATACGCCGCCGACGGCTACGCCCGCACCAGCGGCCGCCCCGGCGTGCTGATCACCACCTCGGGCCCCGGCATCACCAACGCGATCACCGCCCTGGCCACGGCGTACGCCGACTCGGTGCCGGTGCTCGCGATCTCGCCGGGCCCGGTCCGCGGCACGGTGGGCAAGGACATCGGCTGGCTGCACGAGGTGAAGGACCAGCAGGCGGCGCTCGACGCGGTCTGCGGGCGCAGCATCCGGGTGGAGTCGGCCGACGAGATCCCCGAGGTCGTGGCGGCCATCTTCGAGGGCTTCGCCACCGCGCGGCCCCGCCCGGTGCACCTCGAGATCCCGGTCGACGTCCTCGAGGGCACGTGGGAGCGGCGCCCCGTCGCGGCGCGCCCGCTGCCGGGTCCGACCGGCGCCCATCCGGCCGCCGTCGAGGAGATCGCGGCCGCGCTCGACGGCTCCGCGCGACCGCTGCTGATCGTCGGCGGCGGTGCGCGCCGCGCCGGCGAGCAGGTGCGGGCGCTGGCCGACCTCGGCATCCGGGTCCTGTCGACGGTCAACGGCAAGGGGATCCTCGACGAGGACCACCCCTCGTCGCTCGGCGCCGGCATCCGGCTGGAGGCCGCGCATGCGTTGATCGACGACGCCGACGTGGTCGTGGTGGTCGGCAGCGAGCTGGGTGACTCCGACCTCTGGGGCGGCGTGGTCGCTCCGGGCGGGGCGCACCGCATCGTCGTCCGGATCGACCTCGACCCCGCACAGATGCACAAGAACGTGCAGGCGGACCTCGCGCTCGTCGGCGACGCGTCCGTCGTGCTGGCGGACCTGGTCGAGGTGCTGCGGAGCAAGGCGTTCGCCGCCCGGACGGTCGACCCGGCCGACAGGGCCGCGGTGGACGCCGGTGCGGAGGCCGACGCCGGCCCGTGGGCGGAGATCCAGCGGGTGCTGCGCGCGGCGCTGCCGGGCGACACGGTGGTGGCGGGCGACAGCTCGCAGGTGACCTACTACGGCACGGTGCACTACTGGCCGTTCACGCCGTCGAACCGCCTGCTGTACCCGACCGGGTACGCCACCCTGGGCTACGGCCTGCCGGCGGCCATCGGTGCCAAGATCGCCGACCCGGCGCGGCCGGTGGTGGCCGTCTTCGGCGACGGTGCGGCGATGTTCTCCATCCAGGAGCTGATCACCGCCACGGAGCAGGGCCTGCCGATCCCGGTCGTGATCGTCGACAACGGCGGCTACGCCGAGATCCGCGAGCAGATGGTCGACCGGGGCATCGCCCCGCAGGCGGTCGACCTCGCCCGGCCCGACATGCCGGCGCTGGCGCGGGCGATCGGGGCGCACGGCGCGGTGGCCGAGGACGTCGAGGACCTCGGCCGTCTGGCCGCCGAGGCGCTCTCCGCCGATCGGCCGACGCTGATCTACCACGCGGTCTGACGACGCCCCGACGTCATGGGCCCTGCCGACTCGGGTTCGGCGGGGCCCATGCGTCGTGCGGGGACTCGTGCGCGCCGTCTGCCGGCTGGGGAGTCGGTGAGGTCTCGATACGGGGCAGCAGCGAGCACGGCGGTTCCGGAGGACCCGCGCGCCGCGAGCACCTCGCGCGGCTAGCGGCCGGTGCGGGACTCGGGCGGCAGCAGGCTGAACGCGGTCTCGTCCTCCTGGGCGTTGTGCAGGCGGAGCACGCCGTACAGGCCGTAGAGCATCCGCCGCAGCTCCACCACGTCCTCGGGGTGCACGTCGCCCGCTCGGAGCTGGTCCAGCAGCCGTTCGATCCGCACCACCTGGTGCTCGATCTCGGCGTGGGTCCGGCTCAGCGAGTACGTCGCCGCGCTGCCCAGCGCGCGGGCCACGATCGGCACGAGGCGCTCCTCGTCGGCGCGCTCGTGGGGGAGCAGCTCGCTACGCAGCCGCTCCTGCAGGTGCCGTGCCGCCGCCAGGTCGGGCTGTTGCGCGCTGAGCCGGTCGGCCACCTCGCGGATCTCCTCGACCACCGCGAGCGCGGCGTCGTGCTCGGCGCGCAGTGCCGTCCCCGCGGCCACGTCGCCGGCGGGCAGCGTCACGGTGTGGGTCCGGCCGGGCAGGACCGCGCGCAGCGCCAGCGCGATCGCGAGCACGTCGATCGCCTCCTGCAGCAGCGCGCCGAGGGCCGGCGGCAGGTAGCCGGCCGCGGCGACCAGCATCGCCACCAGGGACAGCCCCATGCCGACCCCGACGGCCTGCAGTGCGATCCGCCGGGAGCGCTGGGCGATCAGGATGGCGTCGGCGAGCGCGTCCACGCGGTCGACCGTGAGCACCACGTCGGCCGCCTCGGAGGAGGCGGTGGCGCCGGCCGCGGCCAGCGCCACGCCGACGTCGGCGGCGGCCAGCGCGGGGGCGTCGTTGACCCCGTCGCCCACCATCAGCGTGGTGCCGGCGGCCCGCTCGGCGCCGATCACCGCCAGCTTCTCGCCCGGGTCGCACTCCGCGCGGACCGCGTCGACGCCGACGATCCTGCCGACCGACTCCGCGGCGTCGGCACGGTCGCCGGAGACCAGGACCACCCGCTCGATCCCGGCTGCGCGCAGCCCGTGGACCATCCGCGGCGCGTCGGGTCGGATCACGTCCTCGAGCAGGAACGCGCCGGCCGGCCTCCCGTCGACCGCGGCGAAGACCGTCAGCGAGCCGTCCAGTGCGGCGCGCCGCAGCACGCGGTCGACCCAGGCGGGCGCGGGGTCCGGGGCGATCCAGGAGCGGCGGCCGAGGGCCACCCGGCGGCCGCCGACCAGGCCGGTGAGGCCGTAGCCGTGCTCCTCGACGACGTCGGCCGGCAGCTGCAGCGGCAGACCGCGCGTGGTGGCCGCGGAGACGATCGCGGTGGCCAGCACGTGCGGCGACATCTGGTCGAGGGAGGCCGCCAGCGCGAGCAGCTCCTCGGCGCCCACCCGGTCCGGGTCGCCGGTGACCGTCTCGACCAGCTGGGGTCGGCCCCGGGTCAGGGTGCCGGTCTTGTCGAAGAGGACCACCCGGGCCGCCGCCAGCCGCTCCAGCGGGCCGCCGCCCTTGACCACCACTCCCGCGCGGGTCGCCCGCGACAGCCCCGAGATGTAGGCGATCGGCGCGGCCAGCAGCAGCGGGCAGGGCGTTGCCACGACCAGCACCGCGACCGCGCGCACCGGGTCGCCGGCCACCGCCCAGGCGGCGCCGGCCAGCAGCAGCGTCAGCGGCACGAACAGCACGGCCAGCCGGTCGGCCACTCGGATGAACGGCGCCGAGGACGCCTGCGCCTGCTGGACGAGGCGGACCAGGCCGGCGTACGTCGACTCCGCCGCCGACGCCGTGGCCAGCAGGTCGAACGGCCCGCCCGCGTTGACCGCGCCGCTGCGGGCCTCCTCGCCCGCGGCGCGCTCGCGGGGCAGCGGCTCCCCGGTGAGTGTCGACTCGTCCAGGGTCGCCGGCCCCAGCAGCCGCCCGTCGACGCCGACGACGTCGCCGGTGCGGACCAGGAGCCGGTCCCCGAGGGCGACCCGCTCGACCGGCACCTCGGTCACGCCGCCGTCGCCGCCGCGGTCGCCGTACCGGCGGGCGGTGCGGGGCGAGCGCTCCAGCAGCAGCCGCAGCTCGCGCTGGGCGCGGGCCTCGGCCCGTGCCTCCAGCAGCTGTCCGCTGGCCAGCATCACCGTCACCACAGCGCCGGCGAAGAGCTCGCCGACGGCCAGCGCGCCGGCCAGCGCGAGCAGCGCGATCACGTCGACTGTGGGACGCCGGCGGCGTACCGCGTCGACGGTGGTGGCCAGCGAGGCGACCAGCCCGAGGAGGGTGGCGGCCAGCCACGCCAGGTCCGCCGCCCCCGAGCCGAGCAGCCACAACGCGGAGCCGAGGAGCAGCAGCGCCGTCCCGGCCGCGAACTCCAGCAGCACGGCGTTGCGTCGGAGGGACTCCATCCTTCGAGCATCCCCGCGGCCGAGGGCGCGCGCCAGGGGAGACGAGCGTGACCCCGCGGGGCGAAGGTCCCGCCGCCGACAGGGTTCGGTACCCGGCCCGCGGGGTAGGAGCGGGGCATGAGGACTCGGACGATCGGCAACGACACCGTCGGGCGCGTCGAGGTGGGCGCGGTCGGCCTCGGCCTGATGACCTTCGACCAGACCGGCACCCAGCCGCGCCAGCAGCTGCTCGACACCGTGAGCGCCGCACTGGACGCCGGTGTGACGCTCTTCGACACCGCGGACGCCTACGGCCCCGGGGAGGAGAAGGGCGAGCGGGCCCAGGGGGAGAACGAGCGGCTGGTCGCCTCGCTCCTCGACGAGCTCGGCGTCCGGGACCGGGTGTTCCTGGCGACCAAGGGCGGCCACGTGCGCACCGAGGGCGGCGGCTGGGCCACGGACAGCTCGCGGTCCCACCTGCTCGCCGCGGTGGACGCGTCGCTGGAGCGGCTGGGGGTGGAGCGGATCGACCTGTGGCAGCACCACCGGCCCGACCCGGCGACGCCGTACGAGGAGGTGATCGGGACGCTCGCGGAGATCCGGGACAGCGGCAAGGTGCGGATGATCGGGCTGTCCAACGCGAACGAGGCCCAGATCCGGGCCGCCCATGCGGAGCTGGGCGACGCGCTGGTCAGCGTGCAGAACCAGTTCTCCCCGAAGTTCCGCAGCAGCCGCCCAGAGATCGACGTGTGCGCCGAGCTCGGGCTGGCCTTCCTCCCGTGGAGCCCGCTGGGCGGCCTCGGAGACGCCAAGGACCTGGCCGCGCACCACCCGGCGTTCGCGCGGGTGGCCGACGACCGCGGCGTCAGCCCCCAGCAGGTCGCGCTCGCCTGGGAGCTGGCCCAGTCGCCGGTGGTGATCCCGATCCCCGGCGCCAAGCGTGCCTCGTCGGTGACCGACTCGGCCGCGGCTGCGGCCCTGGACCTGACCGCCGACGAGCTGGCTCTGCTCGACGGATGACGGGGTGGCCGACCGAGGGGGTGTCGGCACTCGGTGACAGGCTCCTGCCATGACGCACGGCCAGGCAGCGGACGACCTCCCGGGGCGCATGGGCGGCACGCCCGAACGACCCGCGCGCTTCTTCGCGGGTCCTGAGGAGTTCGGCGCGTGGTTGGCGCTCTGCCACGACACCGAGACCGAGCTGTGGATGGGGCTCAACAGGGCGCACGTGCCCGACCGCGGCCTCACGTGGGAGGAGGCGGTGCCCGAGGCACTGTGCTGGGGATGGATCGACTCGGTCGTCCAGCGCATCGACGCCGACACCCGGCGGCAGCGATGGACGCCGCGCAAGAAGACCTCACGCTGGAGCAAGGTCAACATCGACCTCGTCGAGAAGCTGCGCGCCGAGGGCAGGATGCAGCCCAGCGGACTGGCGATCTGGGAGCAGCGTCGCAGCGACGAGGAGGCGTACAGTCACGTCGGCCTCCCGGCCGCGCTCCCCGACGCCTACGCGACCCGGCTGGCTGCGTCTCCCGCGGCCAGTGCGTTCTGGGCGGCGTCGACGGTGACCTACCGCAAGGTCTGCACCGCCTGGGTGACCTCGGCCAAGCAGGAGGCCACCCGCGAGCGGCGGATGGCCCAGCTGATCGACTGCTGCGCTGCCGGCGAGCTGATCCCCAGCCAGCGCTACGGCGACGTGCCGAGGTGGGTCGAGCGGGCCGCGTCCGCCGCGGCCGCCGCGGCGGCCGAGCGCTGACCGCGACGGGAGAGCGCTGACCGCGACGGGGAGGACCCTGCTGCGATGAGGTTCCTGGCGCGGTCCCGGTCGGCGCGCCGCTGTGCGGTGTGGTGAGGTCACGCACCCGGTGGTGGGCTGGGCGTCCGTGCCGGTGGGACTCGAAGCTTGCGGGCTCGGCCGTCCGCCCAGGGTGACGCGCTCGGTGGTGGTGGCGATGGCGGCGGTGGTGGATCTGCCGGCGCGCGTGGGTGGGGTTGTGTGCCTGGGGCCCCGGTATGTCGGTGTCTGGGGCACACGACTCGGGGTGAGTCTGGGCGTGGGTGGGGTTGTGTGCCTGGGGCCCCGGTATGTCGGTGTCTCAGGCACACGACCCGGGGTGAGTCCGGGCGCGGGTGGGGTCGTGTGCCCAGCAACCCGCTATGCCGATGTCTCAGGCACACGACCCGCCGCCGGCACCGCACGCGGATCGGCGTTCGGGCTTGGCCGGCGTCACGCCGCCGCATCCGGCGCGCGATCGGCGGTCGGAAGGTCAGTCAGCCCCTCGCCCCGGGCTTCCCGAGTCCTCCGCGGGCAGGCGGTGGATCGCCATGACGGCGTCCGCGAACGCGGCATGCAGGGTGGGGCTGGGATGGAACCCGTCGCCGGCGAACATGTCCGGTCCGAGTGCTTCGTCGGTCTCGATGCGGAAGGTCCTCGGGCGGGCGCGGATCGCTCGGACACCGATCGCGTCGAAGACCCGGCCCCGCCAGCCGAGGGCATCGGCCAGCGGTCGGGGGAACGCCGGGAAGTGCTGGAGCGGCGGGATGCCGAGGAGGCAGACCTGGGCGCGCGGAGCGGCGGCGAGGACCTCGTCGAGCAGCCCCTCGAGCTCGCGCCGGTAGCGGGTCGTGCTGTGGAGGTTCTTGAGGTCGTTCACGCCGATGGAGACGAACACCAGGTCGGCTCCGGCCAGCGCCTCGCGAGAGACCAGCTCCAACGCTTCCCCCGCGGTGGCCCCCGACCTGGCGCAGGCCCGCCAGTCGACCGTGGCGTCGTACCGCTCGGCGAGCCGCAGGGCCAGCTGGCCGGCGATGGAGGAGCGGTGGTGATCGAGCGCGTATCCGGCGGTGACACTGTCCCCGAGCGCGACGACGCTCAGGCGCCGGGCGCCCGAGCCGACCCGGCCGGTCGTGCCGTCGGCGTCGGCGAAGCGCGGCAGCGTCCGCTTGAGCCGGTAGCCCTGGAGCGGCACCAGGGGCAGGCCGATCCACCAGAGCCGCGCGAGTGGGCCGCCCCGGCCCACCCGGTTCCCGTCGGGGCGGCCACGTGGCACCTCGTGGCTGGACATAGACGCGATGGTAGGGCGCACCGGCGCCCGACGGCGGGGGAGGGCACGGGCAGGGCGTGCCACCGAGCCGCGCCCGACGCCGGCCGGGTTCGCGGAACGCCACCCGAAGATCGCGGAACGCCCCGCGATCTTCGGGTGGCGTTCACCCGGTTGCCACGGCATCGTCGCCGGCTGCCGAAAGCCTCCGCAACGACCGACGGGGCGGACGGCCGTCCCGGACACGTTGCCGAGACGAGAGGCACCTCATGCATCACCGCTCCGCGCGAACCCGTGGCCTGGCCGCGATGGCCGTGGCCGCGCTGCCCATCGGGCTGCTGCCGCTGACCCTGTCCAGCACCGCCGACGCCGCCCCGACCGCAGCCCCGACCGCAGCCCCGACCGCCGGGGCGGGCAGCGCGTTCGACCGGGTGGCGACGTACCCGGTGTTCCACAACGTGCCCGAGGGCGTCGATCCGACCGACGAGACCGTCGCGGAGATCTCCGCCGTCAGCGAGGACGGGATGACGGTCGTCTACACCGATGCCGCCGGGAAGCGGATCGGGTTCCTCGACATCACCGATCCGGCCCACCCGGTGGGCGCCGGCACGCTGGACCTCAGCGAGCTCGGCGACGCCGACGACCAACCGACCTCGGTCGCGGTCGTCGGCGGCTACGTGCTCGTGGTCGTCGACACCAGCGGCGGCAGCTTCACGGCACCCTCGGGGCGCCTCGACGTCGTGCGACTCTCCGACCAGGAGCGGGTGCGCTCCATCGACCTCGGTGGCCAGCCCGACTCGATCGCGGTCAGCCCCGACGGTGCCTATGCCGCGATCGCCATGGAGAACCAGCGCGACGAGGACGCCGGCGACGGCGGCCTGCCGCAGCTGCCCGCCGGATTCGTGCAGATCATCGACGTCGCCGACGCCGACCCCGCGACCTGGGGGATCCGCACGGTGCCGCTGACCGAGGAGGGCGGCGACGCCCTGCCCGCCCTCGTCGCTGCCGGCATCGACACCCCCGAGGACCCCGAGCCCGAGTACGTCGACATCAACGCCGACAACCTGCTCGTGCTGAGCCTGCAGGAGAACAACGGCATCGTGCTGATCGACCTCCCCAGCGGTGACGTCGAGAAGGTCTTCAGTGCCGGCGACGCGACCGTCGAGGGCATCGACGCGACCAAGGACGGCCTCTTCGACCAGGCGGACACGATCACCGAGCCCCGCGAGCCCGACTCCGTGCACTGGATCGACGAGCGCTACCTCGCCACGGCCAACGAGGGCGACTGGAAGGGCGGCACCCGTGGCTGGACCGTCTTCGACAGCACCGACGGCAGCGTGGCCTGGGACGCCGGCAACACCTTCGAGCGGCACGCCACCCGCCTCGGGCTGCACAACGAGGACCGCGCGGCCAAGAAGGGCGCCGAGCCCGAGGGCCTCACGGTGGCCGAGTACGACGGCACCACCTACGGCTTCGTCGGCTCCGAGCGGAGCAACTTCGTCGCCGTCTACGACCTGAGCGACCCCACCGCGCCCGCGTACCGGCAGGCCCTGCCGACCACCAACGGGCCCGAGGGCCTGCTCCCGGTCCCCGAGCGCGACCTGCTGGTGGTCTCCTCGGAGGTGGACGACGCCGACGCCGGCGTGCGGGCCACCGTCGGCCTCTACCGGCTGCACGACCTGGCCGCCGGCGCGGTCCCGCAGTTCCCGACCATCGAGTCGGCCGAGGACCCGGCCGCCGGCACCGGTGCGCCGATCGGGTGGGGCGCGCTCGGCGCCCTCACGGGGGTGCCCGGGCAGGCCGACCGGCTCTACGCGGCCAGCGACTCGGCGTACGCGACGGGGCGCATCTACGCCGTCGACGTCAGTGCGAAGCCGGCGGTGATCGACGGGGTCGTCACCGTCACCACCGACGGCGTCACCGCGCCGCAGATCGACATCGAGGGCCTCTTCGCCCGCCCGCAGGGCGGCTTCTGGGTCGGCGTCGAGGGCAAGACCGGCGACGCGAACCAGATCCTGCGCACCGACGCCGCCGGCGTCATCCAGGAGTCGCTGGCCCTGCCCGAGGAGGTGGCCGCCGGCCTGGGCAAGTGGGGGATCGAGGGCGTCACGGCCACCGGCACCGGGGCCGGCGAGCAGGTGTACGTCGTCCTCCAGCGTGCGCTCGCCGGCGAGACGGCCGCGCGGATCGGCCGCTACGACGTCGCAGCGGGCACCTGGACCTGGTTCGGCTACGAGCTGGAGACCACCGACGTCGAGGGCGACTGGATCGGCCTCTCCGAGATCGTCGCGATCGACCGGAACACCGTCGCCGTCATCGAGCGGGACAAGCTCCAGGGCGACCGCGCCGCGCTCAAGCGGGTCTACACCGTCGACCTTCCGGCGGGCACGCCGGACGCGGTCACGCCGGTGACCAAGCGGCTCGCCGTCGACGTGCTGCCCGCGCTCCGGGCCTTCCACGGCTGGACGCAGGAGAAGGTCGAGGGGCTGGGGATCACGGCCGACGGTCGTGTCTTCGCGGTCACCGACAACGACGGGCTCGACGACGCCACGGGCGAGACCCAGCTGGTCGAGCTCGGCGCGGCCCAGCGGCTCTTCGCCGCCTCGATGCGCACGACGACCCGCCTCAGCGCCTCGGCGACGAAGGTGGTCAAGGGCCGTGCGGTGACCCTCCGGGTGCGGGTGGCGCCGACCTTCGTCGCCGGCAAGGTGCGGATCACCGACCGCGGCCGGACCATCCGGGTGCTGCGGCTGACGTCCGGCGCGGCGTCGGTCCGGCTGCGGCCGGCGCTGGGCGCCCACCGCTACCGGGCGACCTACCTGGGATCGCCGACGGCGCTCGGTTCCTCGGCCGTTCCGGTGACCGTGAAGGTGGTCAGGTCGGCCAAGCCGGCCACGAAGGCCACGAAGGCGAAGCAGCACCGCTGATCGCGGCTGCGCCGTGGGCCCGGCGTGCGCGCCGGGCCCACGGCGGCGCTGGCCGGCGTCACCGTCGCGCCGGTGGCCTCAGGTCGCGGCGGGACGGTGGGCCGGGCCCCGGCGCCGCAGCAGCGCGTGCGCGGCGCGCGTCCCCGACACCAACGCCCCCTGGATCGAGCCCGTGTCGCGGTGGTCGCCGGCGACGAGGAGCCTGTCGGAGAGCTCGACCGGCTGCCGGGCGGACAGCGGCGGCGGCTGACTGGGCAGGGCGTGCGGGACGTGGTGGCGGATGACGAGCCGCCAGGCGCGGGTGTCGATGCCGTAGATCTCCGCCAGGTGGGCGCGGACCTCGCCCTCGGCGGCCTCCTCGCTGGAGTCCGTGCCGCGCGCCAGGGTGGTGGCCTCGACCAGGTGGTGTCCCGCCGGCGCATAGCTGGGCGCGGCCGAGGTCAGCTCCAACGCGTTCTGCACGGGGCCGCGCCGCCGCCCGTCGACCGCGATCAGCGGCAGCGGTGCGGGCGCTGCGTCACTGGCGAACCACCACGTCGTCAGGGACTTCGTCGGCACCGGGGGCAACGGCGTCAGCCGCGCCACCGCCTCGCCGCCGACGGCCACCACGACGGCCTCCGCGCGCCAGGTCCGGTCGCCGGCGTCGACCTCGACCCCGGCGGCTCCGGCCCGTACGCCGACGACCTCGATGCCGGTCGTGACCCGGTCGCCGAGCGGGCGCGCCAGCTGCTCGGGCAGCGACCGCATGCCGTCCTCCGGGACGCCCGGCGCGCCCAGGGCGAACGAGCGCAGCAGGAGCCGCGCGAAGGTGGCGGACGTGACGCCCTCGGCGTCGGCCAGCACGCCGGCCAGGAAGGGCTCGAGCAGCTCGCGCCGGAGCGGTCCGGTGACACCCGCCTCGGTGAGCGCGGCGGACAGCGTGGTGTCCGGCGCCTCCAGGACGCTGCGCGGCCGGGTCAGGACGGGAGCCAACCACCGGGCCAGCGCGGCCACCTCCCGGGGGGAGATCAGGCCCGAGCGGAGCGTCGGGACGACGAGCCGCGGCGCGCGGCGAGGGTCGGCGACGGTGGCCAGGGCGCCCTCGCGCCGTACCAGCGCCCCCGCTCCGAACTGCCGCAGCCGGAGGGCGGGCACGTCGACGTACCGGCGGACCGCCGGGTAGGCCGGGTTCAGCAGCTGGAAGCCCCGGTCGCAGCGGAAGCCGTCGACGACGTCGGTGCGGATCCGGCCGCCCACGGCCGCGGAGCGTTCGAGCACCCGCACGTCGACACCGGCCTCGTGCAGCTCGGCGGCGCAGCGGAGTCCCGCGACCCCGGCGCCCACGACGAGCACCTCGGCGTCGATCGGACCGGAACCTTTGGCTTCGGCAGGCATAATTCAACAGTAACCTAGACAGAGTGTTGAGGATTGGTGAGTCATGACGCAGGTGGTCCGACGACGCGTACCGACGAGATGGGGGGCCGAGGACGTGTTCGCCTACCTCCTCGACTTCTCGCGCGCGGAGGAGTGGGACTCCGGCACGGTCAGCTGCGAACGGGTCAGCGGGGACGGCGGGGTCGGCACCCGGTACCGCAACGTGTCCCGGTTCCTGGGGCGCGAGACCGAGCTCGACTACGTCGTGGAGCGGGTCGACGCGGACCACCTCACCTTCGTCGTGGTCGGTCGCAACAGCACGGTGACCAGCACCGACACGGTGACCGTCGCCCGGTCCGCCGCGGGCAGCGTGGTGGACTACCGCGCCGAGTTCGAGTTCGCCGGCCTGGCCCGCGTCGTCGGCCCGCTGCTGGGCCCGTTCCTCAAGCGGCTGGGTGACGACACCGCCGCCCAGCTCCGCCGGGTGCTGGACGCGAGGGCGACCGGATGAGCCCCGAACGGCGGGGCGTCACGGACGCCCTGGGCCGGGCCGCGGACACCGCGCTCGACCGGTCCGTGGCACTCGGGTTCTCCCGGATCGGCCCGGCGGTGCGGCGCCGGTTGTCGGCCTGGCCGGCCGACCCGCCCGCCGGCGCGCTCGCCGGTCAGCACGCCGCCGTGACCGGGGCGACCTCCGGCCTCGGCCTCGCCACCGCACTCGGCCTGCTCCGCCTCGGCGCGACGGTGCACCTCGTGGTGCGCAGCACGGACAAGGCGGAGCGGGTGCGTGCCGAGCTCCTCGACCGGGTCCCCGGCGGTGTCGTGCAGGTCCACCGCTGCGACGTCGCCGACCTCGACGACGTACGACGCCTCGGAGCCCGGCTCGTCGCCGAGATCCCGCGGCTCGACGTGCTCGTGCACAACGCCGGTGCGCTGCCGGCCACGCGCACGGAGTCGCCCCAGGGGCACGAGCTCACCATGGCGCTGCACGTGCTGGGCCCCGTGCTGATGACCGATCTCCTGCTGCCGCTGATGGCCGGTCGCGGCGCCCGGGTCGTGCTGGTCACCTCGGGCGGCATGTATGCCCAGCGGCTGCGCGACGACGACCCGGAGTACCGGGCCGGGGAGTACTCGGGGACCACCGCCTACGCCCGCAGCAAGCGGGCCCAGGTGGAGCTGCTGCCGGTGCTCCAGGACCGTTGGCGCGCGGCCGGTGTGGAGGTCTACGCCACGCATCCGGGATGGGTCGACACGCCCGGCCTGGCCGAGTCGCTGCCGACCTTCAGCCGACTGGTGGGTCCGTTCCTCCGCGACGCCGACGCGGGCGCCGAGACCACGGTGTGGCTGGCGGCCCAGGAGCCCCCGCTCCCCGGGGGCGGGCTGTGGCACGACCGCCGGGAACGGCCCACCCACGTGCGCCCGGGGACCCGCGCCGACCCCGCCGCGGTGCGGCGGATGGGGGACTGGGTCGCGGGTCAGGTCGGCGCGGCCGACTGACGGTCGTCCGCGCCGACCCGCCCGCCGCCGGTCACGACACGAGAGCGGCAGCGTCCTGGTGCTCGGAACGGTCGCCGACCCGACGCGGCCACCAGAACCGCTCGCCGAGCAGCACCCCGATCGCCGGGACGAGGAGGGTCCTCACGACGAGGGTGTCGAGCAGTACGCCGAGGCAGATGATGGTGCCGAGCTGTGCCAGCGCCACGAGCGGCAGGACGCCCAGGACGGCGAACACCGCGGCCAGCAGGATGCCGGCGCTGGTGATCACCCCACCGGTCACGGTGAGCGCGCGCAGCATGCCCTCGCGCGGGCCGTGCTCGGCCGCCTCCTCGCGCGCCCGGGTGACGAGGAAGATGTTGTAGTCGACGCCGAGCGCCACCAGGAAGAGGAACGCGAACAGCGGCACGAGGGTGTCGAGTGCCGCGAAGCCGAGCACCCCGGTGAACAGCCACCAGGACGCCCCCATCGCGGCGCCGTAGGTGGCCACCACGGAGAGCACCAGCAGCACCGGTCCGACGAGCGATCTGAGCAGCACGACGAGCCCGACGAGCACCATCGTCAGGATCAGCGGGACGATGACCTTGAGGTCGCGCTGTGCCGCGGCGCGGTCGTCGATGCCTTCGGCCTCGGCGCCGCCGACATGGGTGGCCGCGGTCCCGGCGAGCTCCCCGCGCAGGTCGTCGATGGTGGCCGAGGTCGCTTCGGACCCCGGCTCCCCGGTGAGGATCACCTCGATCTCGCTGATCCCGTCCGACTGCAGGGCGACCCGGGCCGACTCGACGCCCTCGGTCCCCTGGATCGTGGCCAGGACCTCCGCCGCGGGCGCTCGCGTGACCACCGTCGTCGGCTCGACGGTCCCGGCCGGGAAGGACTCGGCCAGACGCTGCGCCGCGGTGATCGCCTCGGGCTCGTCCAGGAACTGGTCGGCCTGGTCGAGGCCGACGCGCACGCCGAGCATGCCGCTGGCGAGGACGGCGAGCAGTGCGAGGGTGACGGCGACGACGCCGGCGGGGCGCCGGGCGACCATGCGACCGGTGCGGTGGAAGATCGACGTGCGCTGGGCGGCGGGGAGGTCGCCGGGGCGGGGCACCATCGGCCAGAAGATCCAGCGGCCGAAGAGCACGAGCGTCGCCGGCAGCACGACGAGCGCGAAGGCGGCGGCGATCACGATGCCGACCGCGCAGGCCAACCCGAGGCCACGGGTCGCGGGCGTGAGCGAGAGGAGGAGCGTGAGCACCGCGAGGAAGACCGTGATCGCGCTCCCGAGGACCGCCTCGGCGGTCCGGCGCAGGGCGTGGGCCATGGCCTGGTGCCGCGACTCGGTCGAGCGCAGCTCGTCGCGGTAGCGCGAGATCAGCAGCAGTGCGTAGTCGGTGGCCGCGCCGAAGACGAGCACCGAGAGGATGCCGGTGGTCGTCCCGTCCCAGGGGAGCCCGACGGCCTCCAGCGTCCGGGTGGCGGCGACGACGGCGGTCTGGTCCGCGATGGCCACCACGACCAGCGGGACCAGCCAGAGCACGGGGCTGCGATAGGTGATCACCAGCAGCACCGCGACGATGATCATCGTGGCCAGCAGCAGTCGCAGGTCGGCGCCGTCGAAGACCGCGCCGAGGTCGGCCTGGATGCCGGCCGGCCCGGTCACCTGGGCCGTCACGCCGGCGGGCGCGTCCCCGTCGAGCTGTTGGCGCAGAGCGCCGACCTGCTCGCCGACCGTGTCGGCGTCCCCCTGGTCGAGGGTGACCACGGTCATCGCAGCGGTGCCGTCGGGCGCGGGCACCAGCTGGCCGTCGGGTGCCTGACGGCGCAACGCGGCGATCTGGTCGTCGGTGAGCTCGCCGGCGTCGGCGGTCCACAGGACCAGGGCGGCGGTCGTGTCGGCCTCCGGCAGCTCGTCGAGGAGCAGTGCGGCCGCGGTGCTGTCGGCGTCGTCGGGGAGCCAGTCGGTCGGCTGCGCCTGGTGCTCGGCCTGACCGATCCCCCCGATGACGGCGAGCGCCAGGAGGATCGGGACGACGGAGTAGGCCCACGCTGCGCGGCGGCCGGTGATGCGGGAGGTAAGGGGCACCGATGCTCCTTCGATGGGCTAGATTGGTTAAGCAATCTAGCAACTAGGTGGGTGAGCAAATGACAGGCCCCGGGACTTCCTTCGTCGAGGGTTGGGCGCAGGACGGAAGCCTCCAGGCGCTGCGGGCGGCGATCGAGCGGGGCGGCCGGCTGCGCCACGTCATCGCTCGGCGGGCCCGGCTCACGACCAGTGACCTCGTGGCGCTCGAGCACCTCATGAGTCGCCCCCTCGGTCCGGCGGAGCTGGCCCGGATCCTGGACGTCAGCACGGCCGCGGCGACCGCGTTGGTCGACCGCCTCGCACAGCGAGCCCACGTCCGGCGCCGGCCGCACGAGCGGGATCGGCGCCGTACCGAGGTCGAGATCACCCCCGACGGGCGCGAGGAGGTGCTCTCGCAGCTGTTGCCGATGTTCGTCGCCCTCGACCGGTTGGACCGGTCCTTCACGGACGCGGAGCGCGCGGTCGTCGAGCGCTACCTGCGGGGCGTCGTCGCCGTCTTCGACGAGGTCGAGGCCGAGGAGCCGACCGGCGCTCGCGGGTAGATCCCCGGCGGCGCCTGCCTGACGCCCCCTCGATGTGGGCTGGCGTGCCGCCTGCGTTCGGCCCGGTGCCCGGTCCGTTGTTCAGCCCTGGCTCGGCGCGGCGAGGTCCTTGCTGAGACGCGAGCAATCGCTTACGTTCGGCTCAGTGGTCGCACCCGCGAGAGGCAGGCCGCATGACCGTCGCCGACACCCCCGACCTCCGGTCCGCGGCCGCGTCGCAGAAGGTGGATCTACCGCTCATCTACGGGTCGATCGACTTCTCCTCGATGCCGTACCGGTTCACCACCGACCTGGACGTGCCGGCGCAGATGCGACCCGACATGGAGGACCAGCGGCCGCGGCTGCTCGCCAACGCCGAGCTCGTCGAGCGGATCGCCGGCTACACGATGCTGGGGGACCGGGTCGGGGACGCCTACGCCTCGCTGATGCCGGAGCACGGGTTCCAGCGACTGGTCGAGATGCTGGTGGTGGCGTGCGAGCGCGGGGTCGACGCGGTCGAGGGCGCGCCGCCCGAGCTGGCCGCCTTCCTCGCCGACATGGAGCGGGTGCCCGACTGGATCGACCTGGAGCTGGTCGCGCGTGGCGCGGCGCTCGAGCGCAACCTCGCCGCGCACCTCTTGCCCTACGTGATCCGGGGGGCACTGCTCGGCACCTTCATGAACACGTACGCCGCGCTGCCGATGGCGATCACCGGCGGACTCTCGGAGAAGACCGCCGGCAAGCGGGCCAACGAGACCGCTGCGTTCTTCATCTCCTCGGTGCTGCCCGGTGCGCTGGACCGTGGCGGGGCGGCCTTCGCCTCCGCGGCGATGGTCCGGCTGATGCACTCGATGGTGCGCTTCAACATCATGCAGCGCGCGCAGTGGGACAGCTCGGTCTACGGGGTGCCGATCCCGCAGTCGGACCAGATGCCCGCGGGCTTCACCAGCGCGTTCTTCCTGGCTCTGCGCGCGGTCAGGCGGGGACGCACCGCCTTCACCGCCGACGAGCGCGCGCGGGTCGAGTTCGCGCGCTATCGCTGCTTCCTGCTGGGCCTTCCCGAGGACCTGCTGCCGACCGAGCCCCCAGTGATCGTGGACGCCTTGGCCACCCGACACGCCACCCTGCGCCGGGACTTCGACGACGACACCTGCGGTCGCCTCGTGCGGGCCACGATGAGCGCGGACATCGAGCGTGAGAAGTCCCGGCTCAACTCCTTCCGCACGCCGTTCGAGCGGAGCATGTCGACGCTCTTCCTGCTCAACGCCTACCTCGACGGCGACGAGGACCGCGCCGCGGCCATGGGCGTGCCGGTCACCCGCGCGGACCGCGCCCGGGCGGTGGCAGCGGGCCTCTACCTGGCGACCCGGGTCGTCCCGTACGCCGTCGCCGGCCGGATCCCGGTGCTCCGCGACGCGGCCGATCGCCGCCTGGTCCGCAAGGTCGAGCGGGTGCTGCGTCGCTACAGCGGCGCCGAGTTCACCACGGACGCCGACGGCTACGCCCACCACGGGGCGCAGCGGGGTCGACCCTGAAGCGCGCGTGACGGGCGAGCCGACGGCCCGGCGGGTTGCCGGGGGTATCGACCGCGGGCAATATTGACGTATGTCTAAGTCGGATGCCGCCCCCGTCGCGCTGCCGCTCGCGGACGACCCGGTCGCCTGCTGCGTCCCGCTGGCCGGGGAGCCGATCAGCGCGGAGCGGGCGGTCGCCGTGGTGCCGATGCTCAAGGCGATCGCCGACCCCGCCCGCCTGCGCCTCCTCTCCCTGGTGCTCTCCCACGAGGGCCAGGAGGCATGTGTGTGCGACCTGACGCCGGCGTTCGACCTGTCGCAGCCGACCATCAGCCACCACCTGAAGGTCCTGCACGAGAACGGCCTGCTGGACCGGGAGAAGCGGGGGACCTGGGTCTACTACCGGGCGCGCCCGGAGGCGATGGCGGCGCTCGCTGGGCTCTTCGCGCCGGCCGCCGAGGTCGCGGGGGCGCCGCGTGGCTGACCGCCGGTCGATGGCGCCGGCCGCCGACGCGGCGGTGATGGGGCGGCTCTCGACGCTCGACCGGTTCCTGCCGGTGTGGATCGGCGTGGCGATGCTGGCCGGCCTGCTGCTCGGCCGGTGGGTCACCGGCCTCGACGACGCCCTGGCCGCGGTCGAGATCGGCTCGGTCTCGCTGCCGATCGCCATCGGGCTGCTGGTGATGATGTACCCCGTGCTGGCCAAGGTCCGGTACGACGAGCTCGGCCACGTGACGGGCGACCGGCGCCTCCTGGTCACCTCGATCGCGCTCAACTGGGTCCTCGGCCCGGCGCTGATGTTCACGCTGGCCTGGCTCCTGCTCCCGGACCTGCCCGAGTACCGCACCGGCCTGATCATCGTCGGTCTGGCGCGGTGCATCGCCATGGTCCTCATCTGGAACGACCTGGCCTGCGGTGACCGCGAGGCCGCGGCGATCCTGGTCGCGCTCAACGCGATCTTCCAGATCCTCGCCTTCGCCCTGCTCGGGTACTTCTACCTCCAGGTCCTGCCGGGGTGGCTGGGCCTGGACCAGGCCGCGCTGGAGGTCTCGATGTGGGACATCGCGAGGTCCGTGCTGATCTTCCTCGGCATCCCGCTGGTGGCCGGCTACCTGACCCGGACGCTGGGGGAGCGGGCCAGGGGGCGGGAGTGGTACGAGACCACCTTCCTGCCGCGGATCGGTCCGGTGGCGCTCTACGGGCTGCTGTTCACCATCGTGGTGATGTTCGCGCTGCAGGGCGACGCGATCACGAACCAGCCGCTCGACGTGGCCCGGATCGCGCTGCCGCTGCTGGCCTACTTCGTGCTGATGTGGGGTGGCTCGATGGTGCTCACCCGGGCGCTCGGCTTCGACTACCGGCGCGCGACCGCCGTCTCGTTCACCGCCGCGGGGAACAACTTCGAGCTCGCCATCGCGGTGGCGATCGGGGTCTTCGGGGTCGCCTCCGGCCAGGCGCTGGCCGGCGTGGTCGGACCGCTGATCGAGGTGCCGGTGCTGGTCGGTCTCGTCTACGTCAGCCTCTGGGCCCGCCGGTTCTTCCCCGACGCCGACCCGTCCCGGTCCGCCGTGCCCGACGCCCGGGCCTGAGGAGGCCCGGCGCTCAGCCGCCGTGGTGGGCCAGCGAGGAGTCCCAGCGGTTGGCGAGCAGGCGGAAGCTGGGGGTGTCGTCGAGCGAGGTGATCGCCTCGTAGATGCGCTCGTACTTCGTGGCAGCGATCCGCCAGGAGCCGTCGGCGTCGCGGCGGTACTCGTCGGAGTAGTAGCCCGCGCCGCGGATGACCACCTTGAAGTCGGGCACGATGACGGTGTCCTCGAACGCCCAGGAGGCGCTCGCCCGGTCGCCGTCCACGTCGACCTCCGGGTGCTGGGCGACGTGCACGGTGATCGTGCCGCCGGACAGCTGCTCGCGCATCCAGTCCACGACGCCGGCGCGGCTGTCGAAGTGCAGCGGCTCGCCCATCGCCATGGTTCCGTAGCGGGCCCGGACGTCCTCGGCGAGGCAGTCGGCGAACTCGTCCCACTGCTTGAGGTCGAGGGTGCGGAAGTACCGGTGCTTGAGGCGCTTGATCGACTCGATCGCTTCGAGGTCCATGTCCGGACAGTAGACCCGGGAGTAGAACCTGTTCCAGTGGTCGTTCCGGTGATCGGCCGGAAGGTAGAACAAGTTCTCTTTTCCTGTTGTCCTCGGGCGACCTGGCGCCTACGTTTGGACAGGTGTCCAGTGACCGGCTGGAAGAACCGAGGATCCGGCGGTGCGACGTCGCACCACCGGCTGAGGCGCGGTGGAGGGTGAGACGGTGGCGGACAGCACGCGGGTGGGCTTCGTCGGGCTCGGCGACATCGGCGGGCCGATGGCCCGCTGCCTGGCGGCGCGTCAGGGTGAGGCCGGGCTCGACCTCGAGGTCTTCGATCTCGCCCCGGATCGCGTCGCCGAGGTGGTCGCGGCGGGTGCCAAGCCGGCCGGCGGCCTGGCGGA
The DNA here is from genome assembly GCF_004919105.1 of Nocardioides sp. GY 10113. Taxonomy (GTDB): domain Bacteria; phylum Actinomycetota; class Actinomycetes; order Propionibacteriales; family Nocardioidaceae; genus Nocardioides. Next base: position 126,176 of record NZ_STGK01000011.1, on the reverse strand, counting down.
GCTGGCCACCGCGGACGTGCTCTGCGTGCAGGTGAACACCGACGCGCAGGTGCGCAGCGTGCTGGCGGAGGTGCTGGAGGTGCCCCGCGAGCGGCCGCTCACCTTCGTGATCCACTCCACGGTCGCTCCCGGCACCCCGGCCGAGCTCGAGGCCCTCGCCGCGCCGTACGGCGTCCGTGTGGTCGACGCCCCGGTCTCCGGCGGCTCCATGGGCGCCGCCGACGGTCGTCTGGCGATCATGGTCGGCGGCACCGACGAGGCGTTCGCGTCGGTCCGGCCGGTGCTGGACGCGATGGCCGGCAAGGTCGTCCACGCCGGACCGATCGGCGCGGGCACCCGGTTCAAGCTGGCCCGCAACCTGATGCACTACGCGTCGTTCTGCGCAGCGACCGAGGCACAGCGCCTCGCGGAGGCTGCGGGCCTCGACCTGGTCGCGCTCGGCGAGGTGGTCCGCCACACCGATGCGATCACCGGCGGCCCTGGCGCGATCATGTACCGCGACACCACCGCGTCCCTGGCCCCGGACGACTTCTGGACCGGCGTCTTCGGCCACCTGCGCGGCCTGGCCGAGAAGGACCTCGGCTTCGCGATCGAGATGGCCGATCAGCTCGGCGTCGACGTCCCGCTGGCGCGGCTCGCCCGTGAGCGTCTCGGTCCGGGCCTCGGCCTGCCGGCGGAGGCCTGACCCGGTGGGCGCGCTGTTCGACCCGTTCTCGGAGGAGTACTTCGCCGACCCCTATCCGGCCTACCGGCGGCTGCGCGACGAGGCGCCGGTCTACTACAACGCCGAGCGCGACTTCTACGCGCTGAGCCGGTACGACGACGTCGCGCCCGCCCAGAAGGACTTCGCGACCTACTCCTCCGCCTACGGCGTCGACGTGGCCTCCGTGCACTCGGGCAGGTGGCGCGGACTGCCGATGATGATCATGATGGACCCGCCCGAGCACCGTCGGATGCGGGCGCTGGTCAACAAGGTCTTCACCCCGCGCGCGATCGCGGCCCTCGAGCCCATGGCCCGGGAGACGATCGGCGGGTTCCTCGCCGAGTGCGACCCGGCCGGCTTCGACGGGGTCGCCGACTTCGCCGCGCTCTTCCCGGTCGAGATCATCAGCCGGATGCTCGGCATCCCGGAGGGGGAGCGGCAGCAGATCCGGCACTGGCTGGACGCCGCGCTCCACCGCGAGCCCGGCGAGGAGGAGATGGGGCCGGCCGGCGAGCGGGCGACGGCGGAGATGGGCGCCTACTTCCTCGACCTGATCGGGCGGCGGCGATCGGATCCGCAGCCGGACATGATCACCGCGCTGGTCGAGGCCGAGGTGGCGCGCGACGAGGACGGCGCGTCGACACGCCTGGACGACCTGGAGATCACCAGCTTCCTCAGCCTGCTCGGCGGCGCGGGCGCGGAGACCGTGACCAAGTTGGTCGGCGGCGCGCTCGTCGCCCTGGCCGACCATCCCGACCAGTGGGCCGCGCTGCGCGAGGACCGCTCCCGGATCCCGGCCGCGGTCGAGGAGGCGCTCCGCTTCGACGCGCCCGCGCAGTACAACGTGCGCCGCAGCATGCGCGAGGTCCGCCTGCACGGCGTCACGATCCCCGAGGGGTCGGCGGTGATGCTGCTGGTCGGCTCGGCCAACCGCGACGAGCGCGCCTTCGCCGACCCGGACCGGTTCGACATCGACCGACCCGTCACCGGTCGCCCCAACATCGGCTTCGGCTACGGCGTGCACTCCTGCCTCGGGGCCGCGCTGGCCCGGATGGAGAGCCGGATCGCGCTCGAGCTCCTGCTCGACCTGGTCCCGCGCTACGACGTGGACCGGGAGGGCCTGCGGCGGGTGTCGATGAGCAACGTCGCCGGCTACGCCAGCGTGCCGGTGCGCGCCGTCTAGGAGCCGCCGGCCCGGCCGGCCATGTGCCGGTCCAGGCGGCCGGAAAGGCCGGCGGCGAAGCGGCGCTCGGTGAAGTGCCAGCCGGTCTCGTCCCGCGCGAACGTGTCCCGGTAGGTGCCGGTGATGATCGGCTGCAGGGGGAGGCCCTCGACCGCCTGCAGCACCACGTACGTCGAGGTGGCCCGGGCGCCGTCGCCCGCGGGTTCGAGGACCGTGTTGGCCACCGCGTGCTGGGTGCCCGGCCTGCCGTCGTACCGGAGGACGAGTCGTTCGTAGAACGCTGCGATCTCGGCGCTGCCCCGGGCCAGGGGCGTGCCGTGCTCGCCGCACAGCGTGGCGCGGGCGAGCAGCTCACCGACGCCCGCGAAGTCGCCCGCGTCGACCAGGTGGCAGTAGCGACCGAGGAGGTTGCGGATCTGGTCGCCGTCGGTGAGGTGCATGGCGACGAACCTAGCCGCGTCGAGGCCCCCGGGGACGCCGACGGCCCGGCCTCCGGGAGGGAGGCCGGGCCGTCGGGTCTGGTTCGCCGGTGCGTCAGCGGCGCGCCTCGAAGGCACACCCTGAGCGCATGCCGGCCCGGCGCAGGATCGACGCGGCCGGGCAGAGCCCGGTGATGCTCGCCTGCAGCTGGTTGGCGCCGACGAAGGCGACCAGCAGCAGCCACCACGGGGAGACCGTCGCCGCGAGCAGGGCGCCGACCAGGGCCAGCGTGCCGGCCATGAAGAAGACCGCGCGGTCGATGTTCATCGCACTCATCGTCTGTGCTCCTCTCGTCCGGCTCAGTCGTGGGCGAAGGTGATGGTGGGCAGGATCCGCTTCAGCCAGGCCGGGGTGGCCCAGGCGGCCTTGCCGGCCATCCGGAGCATCACCGGCAGCAGCACCAGGCGGACCAGGAAGGCGTCCAGCAGGACGGCGACACCGAGGATGACGCCCATCTCCTTGGGCGGCAGCGGGCCGGAGAGCGCGAAGGTGAAGAAGACCGCCACCATCACGCCGCCGGCGGCGAAGATCACTCGGCCGGAGTGGGCCAGCGAGCCGACCATGGCCTCCTTGGCGTCACCCGAGCGCTCCCAGTGCTCCTTGGCCGAGGCCAGCAGGAACACGGTGTAGTCCATCGCGATCGCGAAGATCATCGCGAAGAAGAAGACCGGCGCCCAGGCGTCCAGGAAGCCCTGGTGCTCGAAGCCCAGCAGGCTCGAGCCGTGGCCGTCCTGGAAGACGAGCTTGGCGACACCGAACGCGGCGCCCGTGGAGAGCAGACTGGCCAGGGTGCCCAGCAGCGAGATCAGCGGGGCTTGCAGCGCGAAGAGGAGCAGCAGGAAGCCGAGCGCGAGGACCACGGCGATCACGATCGGGGTGGACTCGTCGAGCTGGTTCTTCAGGTCGATGTTCTCGACCGCGGCGCCACCCACCTGGGCGGAGTCGGGCAGGTCGGCGCGGAGCCGGTCGACGATGTCGAAGAGCTCCTCGTCGGAGGGGTCGACGGTCGGCGAGGCCTGGATCAGGACCAGGTCGCTGTCGTCGGCGGCGGGCACGGCGGGCATCACGCCGGCGATGCCGGCGTCGGCGGCCAGGGCGGCCGAGGTGGCCTCGGCGTCCTCGCTGTCGGCGACGACCTGGAGCATGCCGGGGGCGCCGTCACCGAACGCGTCCTGGACCAGGTCGTAGCCGACCCGGGCGCTGGCGTCCTCGGGCAGCACCTTGATCGAGGGCATCGCGGTCTTCAGGCCCAGGATCGGCGCGGCGAGCGCGACCAGGACGACGACGGAGCCCACGCCCCAGGCCAGCGGGTGGCGCCACAGGTGCTCGCCCCACTTCTGGAACCTCGGCGAGCGGTGCTCGCCGGTGTGCACCCAGGGCAGCGCGAACTTGTTGATCTTGTGGTCGAGCTTGAACAGCACCAGCGGCAGCAACGTCAGTGTCGCGGCCAGGATGAAGACCACCGAGATCATGATGCCGCCGGCCATCGACCGGAACGACGGCGAGGGGACCAGCATCACGGCGGAGAGCGAGATCAGCACGGTGGCGCCGGAGAGGAGCACGGCCTTGCCGGCGGTGTCCATCGTCTCGGCGACGGCCTGACGGGCGGTCTTGTTGTGGCCCTCGCGGGCGGCGCGGTAGCGGACCACGAGGAACAGCGCGTAGTCGATGCCCAGGGCGAGGGAGAACATCATCGCGAAGTTCATCGCCCAGATGGAGACGGGCATGAACTCGTTGAGCAGCACCAGCGAGCCGGCGGAGGCGACCAGTCCGGCCAGCGTCAGCAGCAGCGGGAGGCCCGCGGCGACGAGCGCACCGAAGGCGAGCACCAGGATCGCCATGGTGACCGGCCAGGAGTACATCTCCGAGGTCATCATCGCCTCGAGGTTGGCCTCGTTGAAGTCCGACCAGAGCAGCGAGGAGCCGGTCGGGTTCACCTGGACGGCGTCGGTGGAGAGCTCCTGGAGCTCCTCCTTGAGGTCGGTGGCGACCTTGACCATCTCGTTGGTGTCCACGCCGGCGCCGGCGAGGACCACGGCGGTCGAGCCGTCCTGGGACAGGCTCACGCCGGGCATCGGCTGCAACACCTCGGCGAGCCGCGGCTCGGCCTCGAGGATGTCGACGACCTCGCCGAGCACCTCCTGGCCCTCCTCGGACTCCAGCGAGCCGTCGGTGCTGTGCACGACGACCTGGATCGCGTGGCTGGCGTTGCCGCCGAAGTGCTCCTCGGCGAGCTCGCGCACGGCGACCGACTCGGAGCCGTCGGCCTGCCAGCCGGCGCCGGAGAGGTTCTTCTCCACGGCCGGGGCGAAGATGCCCAGGCCGATGACGATCGCGACCCACACGATCGTCACGAGCTTGCGGTGCTCGGTCACCCAGATGCCGAGCCGGCCCAGCGGGCCAGGTCCGGTCTTGATGGACGGCGGCGTCTCCGTCAACTGCGCCACGGCGGCGTCTCCTTCTGCTTCGTCTCTAACCCCCCGGGGGGATGTCTGCGCGAGAACGTAGCACAACCCCCCGGGGGGTTAACGAATCCTGAGAGAGCGGCGAGATTCTTGACCGGTTCAGGTACGGCGGCCACGGTGAGGAGGTGTTCGGGGCGCTCGCGCTACAGGCCGGCGGCGCCGTCCGGCAGCAGCGTGCGGAGGTGACCGGAGAAGCCCCCGGACACGCGGCCGGAGGGCCGCCCGGAGGTGCGTACCCACGGGCCGGCGTGCGTCCAGGTCAGGCCGGCCGAGAGCGCGTCCTGGACGAAGGTGACGTCCTCGTGCTCCGGCAACGGTCGGAAGCCGCCGGTCCGGCGGTACGCCGCGAGCGAGAAGCCGAGATTGGCGCCATGGATCTGGAGCTCGTCGGGATCGGCGTGCAGGCGCCACCACTGCTCGACCGCTCGGGGCGGGAGGTCGTCGGGGTCGGGGTGCGCGCGGCCGACGAACAGCTCGATCCCGGAGTGTGCCATCTCGACCTGCGCGGAGAGCCAGTCGGCGGGGACGGTGGTGTCGGCGTCGGTCATCGCGATCCACACGTCCTCGCTCGGCCGCGCCTCCCGCCCCCGGGCCGCGGCGTCGACGCCCGCCGCGCGAGCGAGGCCGACGCAGCGGGTGTCGACGGCCAGGACGGCGGCGCCGTGCGCGGCGGCCACCTCCGCCGTGCCGTCGGTGCTCGCGTCGACGACCACCGTCACGTCGACCGGAGGCGCGGATCCGCGGCCGGCCTGCGCGAGGTGCCGCTCGGCCTCGGCCACCGAGCGCAGGCAGCCCGGCAGGAGGCCGGCCTCGTTGTGCGCCGGGATCACCACCCGGAGCGCCCACCCGTGGCTGTTCGCGGTCACGGCGCCGGCCAGCTCTCGTCGGCCGACAGGATCAGGAGCTCGACGTCCCGGTCCCGGTAGCGCGCCTGCACGGGAAGGGGGAAGGCGTCCTCGAAGGCGCGGTGCACCTGGGGTCCGTCCAGCGGCCATCCCACGATCGGGTGGCGCCAGTGGCACAGGAGGACGGTGCCCTCGGGGTCGACGAGGTCGGCGACGCGCTCGCGCAGCCCGTCGAGGTCGCGCGGGCTGAGGAAGTAGCCGACCTCGGAGAGGGCCACCAGGTCGAACGGACCGTCCGGGAGGTCCCGGGGTATCTCGCCACGCCGGATACCTACCCGGTGCTCGTCGGCCGACGCCAGTCGCTCGCGCGCCGCGTCGACGGCCGCCTGGCTCGCGTCGAGGGCCAGCAGATGACCGTCGGGGGTGAGGCGGGTGGCCAGGTCTGCGGTGAGGGCGCCGGTGGAGCAGCCGAGGTCGAGGATCCGCGCGTAGCGACGCCGCGGCAGGCTCGCCAGGACCAGCCGCCGCTTGCGCTCCTCGTACCAGCGGCGGTCGGTGCCCCAGGGATCCGGCTCTGCGCGGTGCAACCGGTCCAGGCGGTCGTCGGTCACGGAATCCACGACGAAGTGCTCGCTCCCGCCCCGGAAGTGGGCGAGCACGCGCTCGGAGAGCAGCGCCTCGTCGCCGGGGGCCACGGAGAGCGGTCGGACCTGGCTGCGGTGGGCGGCCACCGCCCGGTCGCGGCGCCGGCGGGCCTCCGGGGCCAGCGGCAGGCGGCGCAGCAGGTGCCAGGGCGCCTCCTCGGGCGTGCCCCAGTGCCACCACCAGATCGGGTACTCCACCAGCCGGGCGTCGGTACGGCGGGCGGCGGCCGCCGCCGCGCGCCCGGCCGCCTCGTGGTCCGGGTGTCCGTCCCCGCGCCACGGCGCCACCACCAGGGTGTCCGCACCGGCCAGCCCGATCTCGTCGACGAGGGCGGCGACCAGCGCGTCCTCGCCGTCGGCGACCGAGCCGTCCTGCTGCCCGAGGAAGACCAGGCGCGCACCGGGCGCCAGTTGCGCCAGCGCCGCGTCGGCCTCCGCGCGACGCACCGCCGCGAGCATCCCGGGCGTGTGCGTGGGGGACCGCGGGTGGCTTCCCTCGCCCGCCGTCGCCAGGACCAGGGTGATCCGCTGCCCGCGGGCGGCGGCGGTCGCGACCAGGCCCCCGGCACCCAGCGACTCGTCGTCGGGGTGCGCGGCGACGACGACGAGGTGCCGGTAGCGGTCGATCTCCAGCAGGGAAAGCGCGTCCCGCTCCGGACGCGACCAGGCCTCCGCCGGGGTCCCGGCGGCGTCGTGGGTGAACGCGGGGGTCACCACGGCTGCTCCGCGGCGACCCGGCGGCCGAGTGCCGCCTGGTCCCGCTCGGCGTGGTGCTGGCGCAGGTACACGCCGAGGTCGGAGACGCGGCGCAGGTGCTCCCGCTCCCGGGTGAGGGGGGCCGGGCCCATGCCGTGCGCCGCCCCGCGCAGCGTGCTCTCGACCGCGTCGTGGACCACCTGCCGGGTCCGCAGCGCCAGCGTCGCGCCCCGCTCGCCGTCCGCGGCCCCCTCGTCGATCGCCCGTGCCGAGTCCGCGAGCACCGCGCGGGCCGCGGAGAGGGCCACGTCGGCGCGCCCCAGCAGCATCTCGCCGACCTGGTCCAGCTGTCGTTCCGACGCCTGGCGCTGCATCCGGCGGAGCAAGGCGACGCCGGCGCCGTACCAGATCGCGGCAACGCCGATGCCGCCCCACGCGAACCCGTCGCGGTCCAGGTACCAGTCGGGCTCTCGGACCGGCTGCGCCGGCGCCTCGACGAAACGCACCGGGGTGCTGCGGATCTCGGCCAGGCCATGGGCCGGCCACTCCTCCCCGGGGAGCACCTCGACCGCCGGCTCGAGCAGCTCGACGCCGAAGAGCCCACGCCGGTCGCCGCACCACGCGGTGACCAGTGCGTGCGTCAGGTCCCCGGCGAGCGAGCACCAGGGCTTCACGCCGTCGAGGCGCCACCGGCAGCGGTCGTCCGGTGCGGCCTCGGGCTGGCGGCCGGGGCCTTCGGCGGCGAAGACGCCCCAGGTGGACCCGGGCGTCGCCAGGTCCTCGCGCCCCGCCTCGGCGAGGATCGCGACCGCGTCCAGGTGCGGCTCGAGCGCCCGGGCCACCGCGAGGTCGGTCGCCCCCAGGGTGGCGAGCGCCGACCAGCGCCCCAGTGTGTCGCCGGCCCCGGGCAGCGGAACCTCGTCGGCGACCCGGTCGGCCAGTCCGAGCGCCGCGACCGGGTCGCGGCCCACCGCCGAGGCGGCGTCCGTGAGCGGCGCCCAGCGCTGCGCCGGGTCGGCGCCCAGCCCGATCGGGGCGATTCCCTCGCCGGTTCCTGCTCCTTGCTCCCGCACCCGCGACCTGCCCTTCGACTCGGCGGCGCCCGTGCGCCGACGTACCGGTGAGGTACCCACAGCCGGTCGACGCCCAAACCACGCGAACCACGCGCGGACGCACGGTGGCGCAAGGATCGAGCGCGGTCGGACAAGTCCCCGGGCAGCGGCCCTGTCATCCTGAGGGCCCGGGACGTCCCAGGAGGCGGCATGGCCACATCTGCGCCCGACAGCTCTCCCCACCGCCCGCCCGAGAGGTCCCCAGGCATCCTCGGTCGTGAGGAGGAGCTGCACCGGCTCTCCTTGCTGCTCGGGAACGCCCGCAACGGGCGCGGCGGCTCGCTGCTCCTGATCGGCGAGCCCGGCATCGGCAAGACCACGCTCCTGCGCCGCGGCGGCTCCGGGCCTGGGTTCCGGGTGTTGGCCGCCGACGGCTTCGAAGCCGAGTCCGCGCTCCCGTACGCCGGCCTGCAGCGCCTGTGCCGTCCCCTCGAGGGTGCGTTCGACGGAGTACCGGAACGGCACCGGCGGGCCCTCGAGATCGCTCTCGGGCTGGCCGACGGCCCGGCTCCCGATCGGTACCTGGTCGGGCTCGGGCTGCTGGGTCTGTTCGCCGGGGCTGCGACGGCGTCCCCTCTGGTGTGCCGCGTCGACGACGCCCACCTGATGGACCCCGAGACCCTCGACGCCCTCGCCTTCGTCGCGCGGCGCCTGCTCGTCGAGCCCGTGGCGCTGCTCTTCGCCGGCCGCGACGAGGCCGGACTGGTCGAGCGGCTGAGTGGCGTCCCGGAGCTGACCCTGAGCGGCCTCGAGCCGGAGGCGGCCCTCGAACTGCTCGCGGCCACGGCCGTCGGCCCTGTCGACCCCGCGGCAGCGGCGCAGATCGCGCACGCGACGGGTGGCAACCCGCTGGCGCTCATCGACCTGGCGACGGCCTTCTCGCCCGCCATGCTCGCCGAGCTCGGGGTGTCCAGCGAGCCGGTCCCGATCGGGCGCCGTCTCGAGTCCCACTACGCCAGTACGGTCCGTGCGGCCGGGGCCGAGGTGGCGACGTGGGTGCTGCTCGCGGCCGCCGACGCCACGGGTGACGTGGACCTGCTCGCGGCGGCGGCGGCGGTGCACGGACTCGGCGCCGAGGCGCTGGACGGGGCGGAGGCGTCCGGACTGATCGAGGTGCGCGGTGTCGTCCGCTTCCGGCACCCACTCGTGCGCTCGGCCGTGTACAACGCCGCCGGCGGCCCCGCGCGGCGCCGGGCGCACGCCGCGCTGGCGGTCGCGGCCGAAGAGCTCGGGCTGGTCGAGCGCGAGGCCTGGCATGCCGCCCGGGCGACGGTGGGGACCGACGCGGGCGTCGCGGACCGGCTGGAGCAGGTGGCCGACCTGGCCGGACGGCGGGGCGGCGTCCTGTCGCGCGCCACCACGCTGGCACGCGCCGCGGATCTCACCCCGGACGGACCGGTTCGCGACGCTCGCCGGGTCGGCGCAGCCGAGGCGGCGTTGGGTGCGGGCGCCGCCCACCTCGCAGCGCGGCTGCTCGACCACCTCGACGGGCACGCCGAGACGGGCACGGCCGGCGTCGATCCGGTGCTGCGTGGTCGCACGCTCCAGGTGCGGGCGGCGCTGTCGCTGTTCAACGCCGACCCCGTTGCGCTGAGCTCCGCACCGGCGACCCTGGTCGCCGCGGCCGACCTGTTCCGGGGCCGTGCGCCCGACCTCGAACAGCGGGCACTGCTGCGGGCCTTCGACACCCTGGCGGTCACGGAGCGGGCCGCCCGGGGCGTCACGCCGAGTGGGGTCGGGCGCCGGCTCGCCGAGGGCGCCGACGCGGCGGACGGTCCGCTCGCGGAGGTCCTGCGGGGCCTCGCGGCCCTGATCGAGCTCCCGTACGCCGACGCCGTGGGGCCGGCGCGGGTGGCGTTCGGTGCGCTCCTCGCGCTCCCGGACGAGCAGTACCTGGAGATGGGGGTACCGCTCGCCGCGCTGGGCGCGTTCCTGTGGGACGAGGCGGGCCGCAGTGCGGCGCTCGGCCGCGCCGCGGCGCTCGCCCGGGATGCCGGCGCACTGCAGGCGCTCGACGCGCTGCTCTGGATCATGTCGCTGGCCGAGCTCAGCGGCGGCACGGTGACCAGGGCCGTGGCCTTCACCGAGGCGGTCCGCGAGGTCCGCCGCACCATCGGGTACGGCGCGGAGAACGTGATCAACGCGGCGGTGATGGCCTGGACGGGCTCGCCGCGGGACGTGGTCCTGGCGATCGGTGAGGGGGCGGCGGCGATCGGCTTCGGCGGGGTGGGGTCCGCCGCCGTCGCGGCGGTCGCCGCGCGTGACCTGGCTGACGGCGGCTACCGGGACGCGTTCGATCGGCTCCGTCCCCTGATCGAGGACCCGTTCCTCCAGGTCACGCCGCTCCAGCTCCCCGACTACGTCGAGGCCGCGGCGCGCTGCGGGCACCTCGCCGAGGCCCGCGCCGCGGCCGCGCGGCTCGCAGCCCTGGCGTCCGCCAACCAGTCATCGTGGTGTCGCGGCGTCGCGGAGCGGGCGGCCGCTCTGGTCGCCGACGGCGCGGAGGCGGAGAAGCACTTCCTCGCCTCCGAGGAGGCGCTCGCCAGCACGGAGGCCGAGGTCGATCTGGGGAGGACGCTGCTGGTCCACGGTGAGTGGCTGCGCCGCGCCCGCCGACGAGCCGAGGCCGGGCGGCGGTTGCAGGAGGCGATCCGGATACTCGAGCGATCGGGGGCGGACACGTTCCTCCCGCGGGCTCGGGCCGAGCTGGAGGCGTGTGGGTTGCGTCCGGACCCGAGGGCCGGCGGCCCGGGTCACGATCTGACGCCCCGCGAGCAGTCGGTAGCCGAGCAGGCGGCCGCCGGCCGGACCAACGCCGAGATCGCGGCGAACCTCTACCTGAGCCCGAACACCGTCGACTACCACCTGCGCAAGGTCTTCCAGAAGCTCGGAGTCACCTCGCGCCGCCAGCTCGCCGACCGGCTGGCCGCGGGCGGCTGAACCGCGCTCGCGGGCGGGCCGGGGCGACCGCAGCGGACTACGAGGTTCACGTGGTCCGGTCCGCGGGTCCGGCGGACAGCCTGGTGGCGACCCCATCCGCTCGTCCCCCCAGGAGTGCCCATGCCGACCGTGACCACCGACGACGGAGCCGAGATCTTCTACCGCGACTACGGCTCGACCGGCACACCGGTGCTGCTCAGCCACGGCTGGCCGCTCAACTCCGACGCATGGGAGGCGACGGCCCGGTTCCTGGCCGAGCACGGCCACCGCGCGATCGCGCACGACCGACGCGGCCACGGCCGGTCCAGCCAGACCTGGGACGGCAACGAGATGGACACCTATGCCGACGACCTCGCCTGCCTGATCGAGGCGCTCGACCTGCGCGAGCTCACGCTCGTCGGTCACTCCACCGGCGGCGGCGAGGTGCTCCACTACCTCGCGCGGCACGGAAGCGCCCGGATCGCCGGCCTGGTACTGGTCGCGGCGGTGCCGCCGCTGATGCTGCACGCGGACGACAACCCCGAGGGACTGCCGATCGACGTGTTCGACGGCCTGCGGGCGGGGGAGGCCGCCGATCGCTCCGAGCTCTACCGCAACCTGGCGGACGGGCCGTTCTTCGGCCACAACCGTCGGGGCGACGTGTCCCAGGGGCTCCGTGACGCCTTCTGGCTGCAGGGGATGGCCTGCGGTCATCGGGCGGCCTACGAGTGCATCGCGGCCTTCTCGGCCACCGACTTCCGCCCCGACCTGGAGAAGGTCGACGTCCCGACGCTGGTCATCCACGGTGACGACGACCAGATCGTGCCGTTCGAGGTGGGCGGCCAGCGCTCGGCCGCGATGGTCGACGGCGCCGTGCTCTCCGTCTACGAGGGCAGCGGGCACGCGTTGCCCGACACCGACCGCGAGCGGCTCAACGCCGAGCTGCTCGCCTTCATCGATTCCTGACGTCTCCAGAGAGAGGAAACCGACATGACCGCACCTGACACCGTCGTACTCGTCCATGGGCTGTGGATGACGCCCCGCAGCTGGGAGGGCTGGGTGGCGTACTACGAGGCCAAGGGCCTCACCGTGCTGGCGCCGGCGTACCCCGGCTTCGAGATCGAGGTCGAGGCGCTGCGCGACAACCCCGACGTGATCGCGAACCTGACCGTGCGGGAGACCGTCGACCACCTCGCGAGCGTGATCGAGTCGGTCGAGGTGCCGCCGATCGTCGTGGGGCACTCCTTCGGCGGCACCCTGACCCAGCTGCTCCTGGCCCGGGGCCTCGGCTCGGCCGGTGTGGTCATCGACTCGGCCCCGACGGAAGGCGTCAGGGTCAGCCCGATCTCGCAGGCCCGCTCCCTCCTCCCGGCCCTGAAGAACCCCGCCAACCGGCACAAGGCGGTCGGCTTCACCGCCGAGGAGTTCCGCTACGCCTTCACCAACACCCTGACCGAGGAGGAGTCGCTCGCGGTCTGGGAGCGCTACGCCATCGCGGCCCCGGGGCACTGGGTCTGGGAGTACGGGCTGTTCGCCAACTTCAAGCCCGGACACCAGGACACCTGGGTCGACTACAAGGCCGATCGGGCGCCGCTGCTCTTCATCGCCGGCGAGAAGGACCACATCATGCCGCCGTCGGTGAACCGGTCGAACGCGAAGCACTACCGGCACTCGCCGGCCCTGACGGAGTACGTCGAGCTCGAGGGCCGCGATCACTGGACGTGCGCAGCGCCCGGCTGGGAGGCCGTGGCGGACCACGCGCTGACGTGGGCGCTCGAGCACGCCCAGGTCGCCCAGCCCTGGCAGGACAGCGCCTGACCCTTGCCAGCGACTCCTCGCTCCTCCCACACTTCTGCCCGGGAGGAGTGAGGAGGCGCGCGTGCTCGCGCTCGACAGCAGAACGGTGGCGGAGCCTGACCGTGCGGACTTCGTCGCGACGGTGATGGCGGAGGCTGCGTACGCCAGCCACACGGTGCACCTGGGGCCGAGGCCTCCGTACGTGCGCATGGACTGCTGGGGCCTGGGGCCGGTGACCCTGTTCCACACCCGGATCTCGGCGATGACCTCGACCCGCACCGAGGGCCAAGCGCGCTCCGACGAGGCGCCCGTGGTGGCCCTGGTGCATCGAGATCCCGCTGGAGGCGCTCGACATGCCCCAGATCACGATTCGCGACGCGCGCAGGCGCCTGGCCGCCGCGCCGCTAGGAGGCCTCTTCGCCCAGCACCTCGGCGACCTCGCCCGGCATGCCGAGGACTTCGACGACGCGCCGCTGGCGGGGCTGGTCGGCCGGACCACGCTGCGCCTGGCCCGGGCGTTGCTCGCCACGGCCGCCGAGAGCCCCGAGGCCCCCGAGGCGCTCGAGGACACCCTGGTCCTGCGGGTGCAGGCCTTCGCGCGCGCTCGCCTCGGCGACCCTGACCTGGGGCCCGGCACCATCGCCTCCGCGCACGGGATCTCGCTGCGCCACCTGTACGCCGTGTTCGCCGGCGCCGGACTGCAGCTGGAGCAGTGGCTCATCGGGGAGCGCCTCGAGGCCGCCCGGCGCGAGCTCGGCCAGCCGGGAGCGCGGCGGCGCACGATCGCCGCCGTGGCCCACCGTTGGGGGTTCCGCAGCCACGCCCACTTCACCCACCGGTTCCGCGACGCCTACGGGATGACCCCGCGGGAGTGGCGGACCGCCTGCGAGGAGCAGCGACTACGCGGATCACGTGGTCCGTAGTCCCGGCCTCCGGCCGAGGCTGGACGGATCACACCACTCGACCCGAGGAGTCCGTCCAATGACCGCCATCCGAGGATCCTTCCGATCCCGCACCGTCGGCGTCCTGGCCGTCGCCGCCGCTCTCGTCGGCGCCGTCCTGACCACGGCCGACGTCGCGACCTCCGCACCTGCCCCGGCGGCCGCACCCGCCCGGGTCGCCACGCCCGCCAAGCCCACCGTCGTCCTCGTCCACGGAGCGTTCGCCGACTCCAGCGGCTGGAGCCGCGTCGCCGGCCGGCTGCTCGAGGCGGGCTATCCCGTTCTCGCGTTCTCCAACCCGCTGCGCAACCCGGTCGGCGACGGCGAGTACCTGCGCCAGTTCCTGGCCACCGTCCCCGGCCCGGTGGTCCTGGTCGGGCACTCCTACGGCGGTGCGGTGATCACCAACGGCGCCACCGGCAGCCCGAACGTGAAGGCGCTCGTCTACGTGGCGGCCTACGCGCCCGCGGAGGGAGAGAGCCTCGCGGCCGCCAACGAGCTCGGCGGCGGCCACACCGAGGTCGCCGACCACCTCGACTTCCGGCCCTACCCCGGGGCGCCCGAGGGCGACGGCGACGCGACCATCCGGCTCGACGCCTTCCACCGGCTCTTCGCCCAGGACGTGTCGCGCCGCGAGGCGCGGTTCATGGGGGTCAGCCAGCGGCCGGCGGCCGTCTCCACGCTCTTCGCCCCGTCGGGTCCGCCCGCGTGGGCGGAGATCCCGAGCTGGTACCTGGTCGCCAACCAGGACCGGATCATCCCGCCGGAGGCCGAGCGGGCGATGGCGGCCCGCGCGGGCGCCACGGTGACCAGCGTCGACAGCTCCCACGTCCCGATGGTCAGCCACCCGAAGGTGGTCACCCGGCTGGTGCTGCGCGCGGCGGCGAGCTCCTAGCGCCGGCCGGAACGTCAGCGGTACGACGGCGAGCGGCTGGCGCGGCTCGCCGCCGTCCGCCGCAGCAACGGCAGCACCCGTGGCCGGATCAGGGTGCCGAGCACGACCACGCTGGTGGAGCGCACCACCGAGCCGGACCGGTTGAGGTCCAGCAGCGTGTCCTGCAGGTCGGCGTGGTCGGCTGCCGCGACCCGGCAGACCACGTCGGCGGTGCCGGTGGTCACGTAGGCCTCGAGGATGGTGGGGATCGCCTCCAGCTCGGAGGCGACCTCCTCCAGGGCGCCCTGGGCGATCTCCAGGGTGACGAACGCCGAGAGCGGGTGGCCGGCGGCCTCGAGGTCGACGTCGGGGCCGTAGCCGGTGATCACCCCGGCGTCCTCCAGGCGCTGGATCCGCGCCTGGACGGTCGCCCGCGCCACCGACAGCAGCCGGGACAGCTCCAGCGGCCCGGCCCGGGGCCGGTCCCGCAGGGCGGTGAGCAGGGCGAGGTCCAGCTGGTCGAGCTCCATGTCGTACCTCCCGGCGGCAGTGCTGTGCTCAGAGACTAGTTCACGGCCGCAACTTCCGGTCGCACTAGGCCGTCGGTGTACCTCCGGGTGGACAGGTTGTGCAGCGGGGCGCGACCGGCTTTGCTCGCAGGTGACGCGCATCACATGGGCGTCGTTTCGTACTGCCGTGGAGGGAGACCCATGACCATCGCCGACCACCTCACCGACGCCGAGCGCCTGGCCCACCTGGACCTCGACCAGCTGCGCCGGCTGATCGGGCTCGTCGAGTACGACGACGCCTCCGACCCGTTCCCGGTCACCGGCTGGGACGCGGTGGTGTGGGCGGTGGGCAACGCCGTGCAGACGTCGCACTTCTTCCAGTCGGCGTTCGGGATGGAGCTCGTCGCCTACTCGGGCCCCGAGACCGGCAACCGCGACCACCACGCCTACGTGCTGACCAGCGGTGCGGTGCGGTTCGTCGTCACCGGCGGGGTCGCCCCCGACAGTCCGGTCACCGCCCACCACGCGCGCCACGGCGACGGGATCACCGACATCGCCCTCGAGGTGCCCGACGTGGACCGGTGCATCGAGCACGCCCGCTCGGTCGGCGCGCAGGTCCTGGTCGAGCCGCACGACGTGAGCGACGAGCACGGCACCGTCCGTCTGGCCGCGATCGCCACCTACGGCGAGACCCGCCACACGCTGGTCGACCGGAGCCGGTACGACGGCCCGTACCTGCCCGGGTACGTGGCCCGCTCTTCCACCATGGCGCGCGGCGACGGGGACGCCTCGGTCTTCCAGGCGCTGGACCACGTCGTCGGCAACGTCGAGCTGGGCCGGATGGACGAGTGGGTGGACTTCTACCGCCGGGTCATGGGCTTCACCAACATGGCCGAGTTCGTCGGCGACGACATCGCCACCGACTACTCGGCGCTGATGAGCAAGGTCGTGGCCAGCGGCAACCACCGGGTGAAGTTCCCGCTCAACGAGCCGGCCATCGCCCGCAAGCGCAGCCAGATCGACGAGTACCTGGAGTTCTACGGCGGCCCGGGCGCCCAGCACCTGGCGCTCGCCTGCGAGGACATCCTGGCGGCGGTCGACCGGATGCGGGCGGCGGGCATCGAGTTCCTCGACACCCCCGACTCCTACTACTCCGACCCCGAGCTGCGGGCACGGATCGGCGAGGTCCGGGTGCCGATCGAGGAGCTGGCCTCCCGGGGGATCCTGGTCGACCGCGACGAGGACGGCTACCTGCTGCAGATCTTCACCAAGCCGATCGGGGACCGGCCCACGGTCTTCTTCGAGCTGATCGAGCGGCACGGCTCGCTGGGCTTCGGGAAGGGCAACTTCAAGGCGCTCTTCGAGGCGATCGAGCGCGAGCAGGAGAAGCGCGGGAACCTCTGAGGACGGAGCAGCGACATGGCGCACTACCAGCGCATGGGCGACGTACCGCCCAAGCGGCACACCCAGCACCGCGGGCCCGACGGTGAGCTCTATTACGAGGAGCTGATGGGGGAGGAGGGGTTCTCCTCGGACTCCTCGCTGCTCTACCACCGGCACGTCCCCTCCGCCCTGGTGGACGCCCGCCCGTGGGCGCTGCCGGAGCAGGCCACCACGGCGAACACGCCGCTGCTGCCCCGCCACCTGACCCCGCACCTGCTCTTCGCCGACGCCGCGGGCCTGGTCGACGCCGAGGCGGTGGCCAAGACGGACGCGGTCACCGGGCGACGGCTCCTGCTCGGCAACGCCGACGTGCGGATCGGGTACGTCGTCGCCGGCGCCCCCTCGCCGCTGTACCGCAACGCCACCGGGGACGAGTGCGTCTTCGTCGAGGACGGCACCGCCCTGGTGGAGACGGTCTTCGGCGACCTGGTCGTCGGACCCGGCGACTACGTGGTGATGCCGCGCGCGACGACCCACCGGTGGGTGCCGACCGGCGACGCGCCGCTGCGGCTCTACGCGATCGAGGGCAACAGCCACATCGGCCCGCCGAAGCGGTACCTCTCCCGCTACGGCCAGCTGCTCGAGCACGCGCCGTACTGCGAGCGCGACCTGCGCCCGCCGACGCCGCCGCACGAGGAGGAGGACCGGGACTACAAGGCGGACGGCGGCTTCGAGGTGTACGTCAAGCACCGCGGCAGCGGCCCGGGGGCCGGTGGTGGGCTCGCCGGGACCGTCCACGTGCTGCCGCACCACCCGTTCGACGTGGTCGGCTGGGACGGCTGCCTCTACCCCTACGCGTTCAACGTGGCCGACTTCGAGCCGATCACCGGCCGCGTGCACCAGCCGCCGCCGGTGCACCAGGTCTTCGAGGGCCACAACTTCGTGGTCTGCAACTTCGTGCCGCGCAAGGTCGACTACCACCCGCTCGCGGTGCCGGTGCCCTACTACCACTCCAACGTCGACTCCGACGAGGTCATGTTCTACGTCGCCGGCGACTACGAGGCGCGCAAGGGCTCGGGGATCGGCATCGGCTCGATCACCCTGCACCCCGGCGGCTACCCGCACGGCCCGCAGCCCCAGGCGATCGAGGCCAGCCTCGGCGCCGAGCGGTTCGACGAGCTCGCGGTCATGGTCGACACCTTCCGGCCGCTCGACCTGGGGGAGGGCGGGGCCGCCTGCGACGACGGCGCCTACGCCTGGACCTGGGCCGGTGGAAGGGCAGGTGGTTGAGGTGGTGCCGCTGGTTGAGGTGCGAGGCGCCCCGGCGCCGAGCCTCGAGACCGAGGCGCCGCGATGAGCGGATTCGGCGTCTACCTCGACCACGGCGGGGTACGACGGGTGGGCTGGCGCGCCGGCGACCACGTGCTCGACCTGGGCACCCTCGCCCGCGGCGACCGCCCCGACCTGGGACCGTTCCTGGCGGGAGGCTCGCTGGACCCGTTGCTCAGCGCCGGGCCGGCGGTCTGGGCCGACGCGTTGGAGGCGGCACTGCGCTGGGACGAGACCGGAGCCGACCGGACCCCGCTCGCCGAGGCCCGGCCGATGCTGGGCTTCACCGTCGCCGACTACGTCGACTTCTACGCCTCCGAGCACCACGCCGCGCACGTGGGCCGGCTGTTCCGGCCGGGGCAGCCGGCGCTGCCCGCCAACTGGCGCCACCTGCCGATCGGCTACCACGGCCGCGCCGGCACGGTGGTGGTCTCCGGTACCCCGATCACCCGTCCCTCGGGTCAGGTGCGCTGCCCGGACGCGAGCATCGCGTTCGAGCCGAGCCGACGCCTGGATCTCGAGGCGGAGGTGGGGTTCGTGGTCGGGGTGCCGGCCGACCGGCCGGTCCCGATGCGCGCGTTCGCCGATCACGTCTTCGGCGTCTGCCTGGTCAACGACTGGTCGGCTCGGGACATCCAGGCGTGGGAGTACGTGCCGCTCGGGCCGTTCCTGGGCAAGTCGTTCGCCACCTCGGTCTCCCCGTGGGTGGTGCCGCTCGCGCTGCTGGAGGCGGCGCGGGTGGCGCCGCCGCCGCGCGACCCGAGGCCGCTGCCCTATCTCGACGACACCGACGCCGAGCCGTGGGGCCTGGATCTCCAGCTCGAGGTGCTGGTCAACGGTGCCGTGATCTCCGCGCCGCCGGCCGCCTCCCTGTACTGGACCGGCGCCCAGCAGCTGGCGCACCTGACGGTCAACGGGGCCACACTGCGCTGCGGCGACCTCTTCGCCTCGGGCACCGTCAGCGGCCCCGCGCCCGACCAGGCCGGCTCGCTGCTGGAGCTCACCGAGAACGGCGCCGAGCCGCTGACCCTGCCCGACGGCACGGTCCGTGGCTTCCTCGAGGACGGCGACGAGGTGGTGGTCCGGGCGACCGCTCCCGGCGTCGACGGCGGCGAGGTCGACCTGGGCGAGGTGGTCGGGCGGATCAGCCCTGCGGTGGGGCCGGCGCTGTCATGATGGCGGCGTGACGGACCACGCGACCGGCCCCGCCGCGGGGGAGACCAGCACCGACCGGATCCACACGCGCCACGCGCCCGAACGGCACCGCTACGAGATCCTCGACGGCGAGCGGCGGATCGGGCTCACGCAGTACCGGCTGCCCGACGACGAGCACGTCGACTTCGTGCACACCGAGATCGACGAGGCGTACGGCGGCCGCGGGCTCGCCGGGCGCCTGATCTCCTTCGCGCTCGCCGACGTCCGGGAGCGGGGAAAGCGGATCATCCCGCACTGCCCGTTCGTGGCCGGCTGGATCGACAAGCACCCGGAGTACGAGGAGATCACCGACCGGCCGGACCGCTAGCGTCGGCGCCCCACCACCAGGAGTCGAACCGATGGCAACGTCCGATCTTGACCACCTCCGGCGCGCGATCGCGGTGTCCCAGGCAGCCCGCGACCACGGCAACCACCCGTTCGGGGCGGTGCTCGTCGCACCGAACGGCCTCGTCGTGCTGGAGGCCGAGAACAGCGTCACGACGGAGAACGACGTGACCGGCCATGCCGAGACCAACCTCGTCCGCCTGGCGTCCCGCACCATCGCGCACGACGACCTGCCGCGGCACACCCTGTACACGTCCTGCGAGCCGTGCGCGATGTGCGCGGGTGCCATCTACTGGTCCGGGATCGGTCGAGTGGTCTACGGCCTCTCCGAGGCCGGCCTCCTCGACCTCACCGGGAACCACCCGGACAACCCGACGCTGACGCACCCGTGTCGCGTGGTCCTCGGCGCCGGCAGCCGGCAGATCGACGTGGTGGGCCCCCTGATCGAGGACGAGGCCGCCGGTCCGCACCGGGGTTTCTGGCGGTAGCCCGGGACGGCGCCCGCGCCGGCCACGCCAGCTCGGCGACGTCCCTCAGGCGCCCTCGGTCAGCGACGCGGCGGGCAGCCAGTCGGCGCCGAGCAGCTCGGCGAGGGCGGCGAGGCCGGTGGTGTCGCCACCCACCGTGTCGGAGGCCGCGGCGATCCGCTCCACCATCACCTTGCCGACCTTCTCCTCGACCGTGCCCTCGGCGTACGCGATGTGCCACGGCGAGACCTGGTGGTCGCGGTGGGTGCGGCCGGTCACCTGCCGGCCGGCGATGCCCGAGAAGCGCGCCTGGTGGAAGAGGCCGACCCGCGGCTCGGTGCTCGCCTGGCGGCCGCCGGCGAGGGTCTCGCCGGCGTGCAGGCTGATCGAGGCGACCGTGGTGAAGACGCAGACCTTCGCCTCGCCCGTCTGGAACCGGAGCCGCTCGGCCTCGGCGTCGAACCGGTCGCGACCGTAGATCGTGGCGACCTCGATGCCGGCGTCGCGGAGCCGGTCGGTGATCGGGTCGGCGGCGGTCGCGACGAACTCCACCGAGCACGCCACCTGGCGCTCCGCCTGGACCTGCTGGGCGATCCAGTCGACCGTCGAGGCGACGCGGATCAGGCCGGCCTTCTGCCGGAACCGCAGCAGCGCGGCGCGGCCCTTCGCGACGTTGCGGCCGCGCCGGGCGATGTCCATCTCGCGGCAGAACTCACCCCACTCGGCCTCGTACGCCGCCCGCTCGGCCGGCGTCAGCGTCACCGGCATGCCGGAGATCGGCACCGGTCCCCACGGCGCCGCCCGGTGCAGCATCGCCGGGGGCCGCTCCTCGGCGAGCCAGCCGCGGACCAGCTTGAGGTCGGCGGCGCGGCGCGCGGGGTCGGCGGTCCAGGTCGCGCCGTAGCGCCCCTGCTCCACGCCGACGCCGTGGCGCTCGAGCGCGGTGGCGAAGGCGTCGCCGGGCCGGGTCGCCGAGGCCCACTCCCGCATCGGCTCCCCGAGGACCTGCGCGTAGGCCGGCGCCAGGTAGGGCAGCTCGAGCGGCGTGTGCCCGGGGGTCGCGGTCGTCGCGATGACGAACGGCGCCCGGTCGTGCGGCTTGCCGTGTCCCGAGATGCGGGCCCAGAGCTTCCACCGCTTGGTCGTCGTACGGCGCAGGGCGTGGGCCTCGTCGGCGATGATCACGTCCCACGCGTGGTCGGTCACCTTCTCCAGGCGGTCCCAGGTGATCACGACCCACTCGAGGCCGCCGTCGCCGAGGGCCGAGATGGTGCGGCACCAGTGGCCGATCGTGATCGCGGCCGGTCGGTCGGCGACCACCAGCACCCGTCGCGCACCGCGCAGGTCGCCCACCGCCGTCGCCCCGAGCACCGCGGAGATGGTCTTGCCGACGCCGGGCTCGTCGGCCAGCAGGAACAGCCGCCCGCCGGCGGCGGCGCGCTCCGCGATCGCGTCGGCGGCCTCGAACTGGATCCGGCGCGGCTCGAGCGCGTCGCGCGGGTCCGGGATCGGGGGCGCCGCCGGGGCGTCGGGGTTGAGGGTGTTCTCGATGAACCGACCGAGCGTGTGCGGCCCCGGCGCGTACGGCGCGAGGTGCGCCGGCAGCGCGCGCCCGACGTACAGGTGGGTCTTGACCGCCGGGTGCCAGATGGCGCCGTCGACCTGCGTGCCGTAGGGGACGTCGAGCACCCACAGCCGCTCGCCCGGCCCGGCGACCGGCAACGGCCGCGGCGAGGGTCGCGTCCCGCCCCGGCGGCGCGCGGCGCCGCCTCGTCGGCGGGAGCTGGATCGGCGGGGACTGGCCACCCGCGGACGCTACCCGGGTCTCGGTCCCGAACGGCGCCGGCTCGCCCGGGGTCGGCGCGCAGGCCGCGCATCACATGGATCTCCGCCCCGAAATCGGCGGTTCATGCCGCGGACACGTGGCGACGGGGCCGGATTCACCGACCGCCGGTTGGCTCCGAGCCATGTCAACTGTGCACCCCGACCACCGCACCCCGCTGCCGCTGATCCCGCTCGAGGAGCGGGCCGGCCACCGGCACGGCTCCCGCTCCTACCTGACCTGCCTCTACCGCTGCGGCAACGCCTGCGACCAGCCGGTCCCCAACCCCACCGACCACCCGACCATCGGCGAGGAGATCGCCAAGGCCGTCGGCCGACGCACGGTGCTCCGCGGCGCGGCGATCGGCGGCGGCGCGCTGGTCCTCAGCGGGGCCGCCGGGACCGCGGCCGCCGCCGCGGCCGACGTGGTCGAGCGGCGCGCGGCGCCGAGGAGGGCCGGCGGGCCGCTGGCCCGCGCCGACTTCGTCGCCGTGCCGCCGAACCGCAACGACGCCGTGGGCCTGCCGGACGGCTTCGACCACGACGTGATCATCCGCTGGGGCGACCCGGTGCTGCCCGGGGCGCCGGCGTTCGACCCGCGGGCGCTGACCGTCGACGCGGTCAAGAAGCAGTTCGGCTACAACAACGACTACGTCGGGGTGGTGCCGATGGGCCGCGACACCGCGCTGATGGTGGTCAACCACGAGTACGACGACATCACCCTGATGTACCCCTCGGGCACCTACACCGCCGAGGAGATCGCCTGGCTGGGGATCTACACCCACGGCCTGTCCGTGGTGACCATCAAGCGGGGCCGCACGCCCGGCTCCTGGCGCCGCGAGACCGACCTGCGCAAGGCCACCAAGAACCGTCGGATCAACGCCGACACGACGTTCCGGCTGACCGGGCCCGCGGCCGGCCACGACCTGCTGAAGACGGGTGCGGACGCGAGCGGCTCGAAGGTGAAGGGCACGTTCAACAACTGCGCCGGCGGCCTCACCCCGTGGGGCACCATCCTGTCCGGCGAGGAGAACTTCAACCAGTACTTCAACACCCCCGGCGCGGTGCCGGCCGGGCCGACCCTGGCGGACGGCACCGAGCTGTCCACGTCGTACAGCCGGTACGGCATCGGCCAGAGCTCGAGCGACCCGCGCCGGTGGTACGCCGTGGACGACCGGTTCGACCTGGAGAAGGAGCCGAACGAGCCGCACCGCTTCGGCTGGGTGGTCGAGGTCGACCCGATGGACCCGACCTCGACCCCGGTCAAGCACACGATGCTGGGCCGGTTCAAGCACGAGGGCGCCAACGTGACGCTGTCACGGTCCGGCCGTGCGGTGGTCTACATGGGCGACGACGAGCGCGGCGACTACCTCTACAAGTTCGTCTCCGCCGAGAGGTTCTGGCGGGGTCGGGGCGGCAGGGCGCGCGCCCACAACAAGGGGCTGCTGGACACGGGCACCCTCTACGTCGCCCGACTGACCGGCGACGGCACCGAGGACGGCGTCTACGACGGCACCGGCGAGTGGCTGCCGCTCTGCACCGACACGACGTCGTACGTGCCGGGGATGACGGTCGAGGAGGTGCTGATCTTCACCCGGCACGCCGCCGACCTGCTGGCCCCGACCAAGATGGACCGGCCCGAGGACGTCGAGATCAACCCGGTCAACGGCAAGGTCTACGCGGCGCTCACCAACAACTCCAACCGCGGCGCGTCCTTCCCGCCCGACGAGGCCAACCCGATCACCACCTCGATGGTGCGCTCCAGCCCGGTCAGCGAGCTCACCACGGCGACCGGCAACCGCAACGGCTACATCCTGGAGATGACGCCGAAGCGCGGCGACCACGACCGGACGGAGTTCACCTGGGACCTGCTCCTGGTCTGCGGCGACCCGGAGGCCCCCGAGACCTACTTCGGCGGCTTCCCGAAGGACCAGGTCAGCCCGATCAGCTGCCCGGACAACGTCACCTTCGACAGCGCCGGCAACCTGTGGATCGCCACCGACGGCAACGCGCTCGGCGCGAACGACGGGCTGTTCCGGGTCCCGGTGGCGGGGCCGAACCGCGGCCAGGTCAAGCAGTTCCTGTCGGTGCCGAAGGGCGCGGAGTGCTGCGGTCCGCTGATGTACGACGGCGACCGGTCGCTCTTCTTCGCGCCGCAGCACCCCGGCGAGGTCTCGGGCGCCTCGTTCGACGCGCCGGCGAGCACCTGGCCCGACGGCGGGGACTACCCGCGGCCGGCCGTGTGCGTGGCCTACCGGGCCTGAGCGGCTGCTCGAGCGTGATCGAGGCCCCGGGCGCCGTCGGCGTCCGGGGCCTCGTCGTGGTGGCGGGTGTCGACGCCCGCGGGCGTGTGCCTCAGCAACCTCATGGGTCACACCGGACGGCCAGTTCCGGTGCGTGACGGCCATTGCACTGGCCGTCACGCCCGGGAATCCCCGGTCGACCGGGGATTCCCCGACGCCCTCAGGCGATCGTCATGCCGCCGTCGACCGGCAGCGTCTGCCCGGTGATGTACCCCGAGGCCTCGGAGGCCAGGAAGACCACGGTCGCGGCCAGCTCCGCCGGGTCGCCCTTGCGGCCCATCGGGATCCGGGTCTGCTGCTGCTCCAGGTAGCCCGGCGGGTACTGGTCGGTCATCTCCGAGGCGAAGAAGCCCGGCGCGATCGAGTTCACCCGGATCCCCTTGCGGCCGGTCCACTGCTGGGCGAGGTCGCGGGTCATCCCGTTGAGCCCGGCCTTCGACGCGGCGTACGCCGCCTGGGGAAGTCCGGCGGTGGTGATGCCGAGCACCGAGGAGATGTTGATGATGCTGGAGCCGGGCCGCATCACCCGGCCGCACGCCTGCGCCATCCAGTAGCAGCCGTTGAGGTTCACGTCGATCACCTGGCGGAACTGCTCCGGGGTCTCCCGGGTGGCCGGGACGGCGGTGCCGACGCCGGCGTTGTTGACCAGGATGTCGACGGCGCCGAACTCCTCCATCGCGGCCTCGACGAGCGCGGTGCAGGAGTCGGGGTCGGCGACGTCGGTGCCGACGCTGAGCGCGCGGCGCCCGGCCTCGGTGACCAGCTTCTCGGTCGTGATCAGGCGGTCCACGCGGCGGGCGCCGAGGACCACGTCGGCCCCGGCCTCGGCCAGCGCGCGGGCGAAGGAGACACCGAGGCCGGAGGAGGCGCCGGTGACGATGGCGACCTTGCCATCCAGGTTGAACATGTCGGGGAGCGTCATGGGTGACGAGGTTAGGGCGTGCCTCCCAGGTCCGCGCCTGCTACGCGCCGGAAACGCCGCTCGCGACGGCGCCGCCTTGGGAGGCACGCGCTCGGGGTCGGAGGCGGTACCCTAGAGAGGTGACCATCCGGACGCTTCTCCTTATCTAGCCGCGTCGTTCCCCGACCTTCACGAACGACGCGGCCGCCCCTTGCAGCGCGAGGGGCTTTTGCATGTCCGGCGCACCACCAGCGGAGCACGAGAGAGAACAGATGCGCGAGCAGACCGACCAGCAGATCCCCAGCGACACCACGGCGCCGGGGGAGTCCGGCCCCGCGTCGTACGACGCCCTCGCGGTGGAGGAGAAGTGGCTCCCGGTCTGGGACGAGATCGACCCCTTCCGGGCCGACGACGCCGCCGTGCTCTCGGGCGAGCGGCTGAAGAAGTACGCGCTGACGATGTTCCCCTACCCGAGCGGTGACCTGCACATGGGTCACGCCGAGGTGTTCGCGATCCACGACGTGATCTCGCGGTACTGGCGGCTGCGCGGCTACGAGGTGCTCAACCCGATGGGCTGGGACTCCTTCGGCCTGCCCGCCGAGAACGCCGCGATCCGCAACGACGAGCACCCGGCGACCTACACCTACGGCAACATCGACACCCAGTTCGCCTCGATGAAGCGGTACGGCGTCAGCTTCGACTGGTCGCGCCGGCTGCACACCTCGGACCCGGAGTACTACCGGTGGACCCAGTGGCTGTTCCTGAAGCTGCGCGAGCAGGGCCTGGCGTACCGGAAGAACAGCCCGGTCAACTGGTGCCCGAAGGACCAGACGGTGCTGGCCAACGAGCAGGTGCTGGCCGACGGGACCTGCGAGCGCTGCGGCGCGGAGGTGACCAAGCGCGAGCTGACCCAGTGGTACTTCCGCACCACCGCCTACGCCCAGGAGCTCTACGACTGCCTGGACGACCTGCAGGACACCTGGATCGGCAAGGTCGTCAACGCCCAGCGCAACTGGATCGGCCGCTCCGAGGGCGCCCACGTCACCTTCGACGTCGAGGGCCACGACCCGATCACGGTCTTCACCACGCGCCCCGACACGCTGTGGGGCGCCACCTTCATGGTGGTCGCCGCCGACGCGAAGCTGGCCGAGCGCCTGGTCACCGCCGAGCAGCGGGACGCGCTGGAGGCCTATCGCGAGGAGGTCCGCAAGGCCTCCGACATCGACCGGCTGGCCACCGACCGGCCGAAGACCGGCGTCTTCCTGGGCGTGCACGCCACCAACCCGGTCAACGGCGAGCAGATCCCGGTGTGGGCCTCGGACTACGTGCTGGCCGACTACGGCACCGGCGCGATCATGGCGGTGCCCGCCCACGACCAGCGCGACCTGGACTTCGCCCGGGCGATGGACCTGCCGGTGCGGATGGTCGTCGGCACCGGCGAGGAGGACCCGGCGGTCTCCGGCGTCGCCACCGCCGGCAGCGGCACCTACGTGAACTCCGGGCCCCTGGACGGTACGGCGGACAAGGACGCCGGGATCCACGCCGCCATCGAGCTGCTGGAGGCCGGCCAGCACGGCACCGGCACCGTCAACTTCCGCCTGCGCGACTGGCTGCTCTCCCGCCAGCGCTACTGGGGTGCGCCGATCCCGATCATCCACTGCCCGGTCGACGGCGAGGTCCCGGTCCCCGAGGACCAGCTGCCCGTCGAGCTGCCCGAGCTGCGCGGTGCCGACCTGAAGCCCAAGGGCACCTCGCCGCTGGGCGGCGCGGACGACTGGGTGAACGTCACCTGCCCGACGTGCGGGGGCCCGGCGACCCGGGACACCGACACCATGGACACGTTCGTGGACTCGTCCTGGTACTTCTTCCGCTACCTGTCGCCGAACGACGACACCCAGGCCTTCGACTCCGCGCTGGCCGACGCGTGGGGCCCGATCGACCTGTACATCGGCGGCGACGAGCACGCGGTGCTGCACC
Organism: Nocardioides sp. GY 10113; assembly: GCF_004919105.1. Lineage (GTDB taxonomy): Bacteria > Actinomycetota > Actinomycetes > Propionibacteriales > Nocardioidaceae > Nocardioides. The sequence continues at coordinate 99,288 of NZ_STGK01000011.1, read as the reverse complement.
TGCTGTACGCCCGGTTCTTCACCAAGGCCCTGCGCGACGCGGGCCTGCTCACCTGGGACGAGCCGTTCTCGGCGTACCTGAGCCAGGGCAAGGTCATCAACAACGGCCGCAAGATGAGCAAGTCGCTGGGCAACGGCGTGAACCTCGGTGAGCAGCTGGCCGAGTTCGGCGTGGACGCGGTGCGCCTGACGCTGGTCTTCGCCAGCCCGCCGGAGGACAACATCGACTGGGCCGACGTCTCCCCGGCCGGCTCGGCGAAGTTCCTGCAGCGCGCCTGGCGCCTGGCCGGCGACGTCACCTCCGAGCCCGGCGCGGACGTCGCCGCCGGTGACCTGGCGCTGCGCAAGGTCACCGCCCGCACGGTCGCCGACGCGGAGAAGCTGGTGGAGTCCTACCGGTTCAACGTCGTCGTCGCCCGGGTGATGGAGCTGGTCAACGCCACGCGCAAGGCGATCGACTCCGGCTGCGGCCCGGCCGACCCCGCGGTGCGCGAGGCCGCGGAGGCGGTGGCCATCCTGCTGTCGATGGTGGCGCCGTACACGGCCGAGGAGATGTGGGAGCGGCTGGGCCACGCCCCGACCGTCGCCCGCGCCGCCTGGCCGACCGTCGACCCCGCGCTCCTGGTGGAGGACGCGGTCACCGCCGTGGTCCAGATCCAGGGCAAGGTCAAGGCCCGCCTGGAGGTCGCGCCGGACATCTCCGAGGGCGACCTCGAGGCCGCCGCGATGGCCGACGAGGGCGTGCAGCGCGCGATCGACGGCCGCGCGGTCCGCAAGGTCATCGTGCGGGCGCCCAAGCTGGTCAACATCGTCGTCTGAGGCCGACACCGGTCCAGCGCCACGCAGCCGGACCGCCGGGCGCTCGCCCGGCGGACCGGTCGGTGCCCCTGCCGGTGTCCCGGCCGCGAGATCCCTGCCGACAGGGCGCGCCCAGGGTGCGACCATCGGTGCGGATCTCGAGCTCGGGACACTAGCCTTCGCCGCATGCCGATCGTCCTGGTCACCGACTCCACCGCCGAGCTCGCGCCCGAACGGGTGGCCGAGCTGGGGGTCACGGTCGTTCCGCTGCTCGTGGTGATCGGTGACGAGTGCTTCGAGGAGGGGGCCCCGGAGGCCACCCCCGAGGCCATCGCCGCGGCGCTGCGCGACAAGCGGCCGGTGACCACCTCGCGGGCCGCGCCGGCGGTCTTCGCCGAGACCTACCGGCGGCTCGCCGCCGAGGGCGCCACCGGGATCCTGTCGCTGCACGTCTCCGGGGAGGTCAGCGGCACCGTCGAGTCCGCCACGCTCGGTGCCCGCGACGCCGGGGTGGAGGTGCGCTGCCTCGACACGCGCCAGATCGGCCCCGCCACCGGCTTCGCGCTCGAGGCCGCCGCGGCGGTGCTCGCCGCCGGAGGCCGGCTGGACGAGGCCGAGGAGGCCGCGCGGCGGCGGGCCGACGCGACGACCACGCTGCTGTACGTCGACTCGCTGGAGTACCTGCGCCGCGGTGGCCGGGTCGGCGGGGCCGCCGCCGTCGTCGGCGGTGTCCTCGCCGTGAAGCCGCTGCTGACCATCCGCGACGGCGAGGTGGTGCCGGTCGCGAAGGTCCGTACGGCGGCCCGCGCGATCAGCCGGATGGAGGCGCTCGCCGTCGAGGCCGCCGGGGACGGGCCGGTCGAGGTGGTCGTCGCCCACCTCGATGCCGAGGAACGGGCCGGCGAGCTCGCCGAGCGGATCGCCGAGCGCCTGGGGGATCGGCTGGTGGCACCGGTGCGCTGCCGCGAGCTCGGCGCGGTGCTGGGGGCGCACGTGGGCCCCGGGATGCTCGCGGTGTGCATCGCGCCCGTCATCGGCTGAATCACCGGCTGGGTCACCGGCTGGGTCACCGGCTGGATCACCGGCAGGGTCACCGGCTGGGTCACCGGCTGGATCACCGCGGCCCGGTTCTCCTCCACAGAGGCGACGATCGCCGCCCGTCATCCCCAGTCGGGCTGCGCGGCGGCCCCGCGGGCGGCGGTGCCGCCTAGCGTCCGGGCATGCGCCGGGCAGCCGATCACCGACCCACCGACCGCGTACGCGCCGAGGTCGCCGCACGCCGCCTGGAGGCGCTCGCGGCCGACCTCGCGGCCGGCGACGCCGACATCGTGCGCGACGCGTCGGTCGGTGGGCCGCCGGACTGGGTGACCCACGTGCGCCAGCTCCCGACCGCGGCCCCCGCGACCACCCCGGCCCCTGCCGCGCCGGCGGCGTCCCCGCCGCCCCGGATCCCGGCGCCCGGACGGCACGCCGCCCGCCGCGACGGCGGGCTGACGCGGGACGCGCGGTGGTCGCGATGGCTGCCCGGGGGACACCGTGGGTGGCAGCCGGCCCACCTCGCCGTGGTGGCCGTCGTGGTCGCCGTCGGGCTGGCGGTCGCTGCGTGGTGGGTGACCCGGGAGCGCCCACGGCCCGAGCCCGTGCCGATCGACGCCGCTGCCCCGTTGCTGGAGGTCCCCACCGGTGCCACCGTCGCCGGTGCCACCGAGGTCGCCGGCGACGCCGGCGGCGCGCCGGCCCCGCTGACCGTCGACGTGGCCGGCAGGGTGCGCCGCCCCGGGATCGTCGTGCTCGACCCCGGGGCCCGCGTCGTCGACGCGCTCGAGGCCGCCGGCGGCGCGCGTGGCGGCGTCGACCTGACCGGGATCAACCTGGCCCGGCCGCTGGTCGACGGCGAGCAGATCCTCGTCGGCGCCGTGGGGGCGGCGCCGCCCTCGACCGCCGGGGCGGTCGCGTCCGGGGTCGGGGTGCCGGCGCCCCTGGTCAACCTGAACCTCGCCACCCCCGACGAGCTCGAGGAGCTCCCGGAGGTCGGACCGGTGACGGCGGCGGCGATCATCGCCTGGCGCACCGAGCACGGTGTCTTCACCAGCGTCGAGGAGCTGCTCGAGGTTGACGGCATCGGGGAGAAGACGCTGGCCACGCTCCGCCCGCACGTCACGCTCTAGCGGTCGGCTCTCACGTGGGGCGGGACCGCCGACCGGCGGCGGAGGACCTCCGCGTCCCGCTCCTCGGTCTGGGCGCCTGGGCGGGTGGGATCGCCGTCGCGGTGCTCGGCACCGCCGGGTGGTGGGCCGCGCTGGCCGGCGCCGGCGCGCTGCTGGGCGCCGCCCTGCTGACGCGCGCCCGGCAGACCCGGTGGCGCGGGCGCGCCCGCGGGGCGCTGGCGCTGGGCCTGGTCGCCCTCGCGGTCGCCACCGGCGCGCAGCTGCGGCACCGCGCGAGCGAGCACAGCCCGGTCCGCGCCTACGCCGAGGAACGCGCCGTCGCCGTCGTCACCGGCACCGTGTCCTCCGACCCGCGGACGGTCGCGGGGCCCTCCGGGAACCAGGTGGTCGTGCGGGTCGGGCTCTCCGCGGTCAGCGCGCGAGGTGCGGCGGTGCGGACGGGTGGCACGGTGCTGGTGCTCGGCGACCCGCGCTGGGCGGAGGTGCCGCTGGGGTCCGCCGTGCGGACGCGGGGCCGGCTCGCGGTGCCCGACGACGCCGGCCTGGTCGCCCTCCTCACCGGCGCCGGGCCGCCCGAGGTGACCGAACGCCCCGACGTGTGGTGGCGCGCCGCCACCGCGCTGCGTACCTCGATCCGCGACGCGGTCCAGGGGCGCCCGCCGACCCAGGCGGCGCTGGTGCCGGCACTGGTCGACGGCGACGACGCGGCCCTGCCGGCCGACCTCGAGGCGCAGTTCCGGACGACGGGGCTGACCCACCTGACGGCGGTCAGCGGCACCAACCTGACCCTGGTGGTCGGCCTGCTCCTGGTGCTCGCCCGGGCGGTGGGGGTCCGCGGGCGGCTGCTGCCGGTGCTCGGGCTGGTCGGCATCGCCGGCTTCGTGCTGCTCGCCCGTACCGAGCCGAGCGTCCTCCGGGCCGCCGCGATGGGTGCCGTCGGGCTCTTCGCCCTCGGCCGCGACGGGCGCCGCCGCGGCCTACGGGCGCTCGGGGTGGCGGTGGTCGCGCTGCTCCTGCTCTCCCCGGGGCTGGCGCTCTCGGCGGGCTTCGCACTGTCGGTGCTCGCCACCGCCGGGATCGTGGTGCTGGTGCCGTCGCTGACCGCGGCACTCGCCCGCTGGCTGCCGCCCGGCGTCGCCGAGGCGGTCGCCGTGCCCCTGGCGGCCCAGCTCGCCTGCACCCCGCTGGTCGCCGCCATCTCGGGGGAGGTGAGCCTGGTGGCCGTGGTCGCCAACCTGGCCGCGGCTCCCGCGGTCGGCCCGGCCACGGTGCTCGGCCTCGCCGCCGGCCTGGTCGGGCTCGCCTGGCCCGCGGCGGGCGCGGCCGTCGGCGTCCTCGCCGGCTGGTGCGTGGCCTGGCTGGTCGTCGTCGCCCGGGTCGGTGCCGGCCTGCCCGGCGCCTCCCTCGGCTGGGGGACCGGGCCGGTCGCCCTCGGCGCCCTCGTGGTCCTCTGCGTCGCGCTGGCCGCGGTGGCGCCCGCGCTGCTGCGGCGCCGAGCCGTCGGCGTACCGGTGCTGGTGGGGCTGCTGGTGGTCGTCCTCGGGATCCCCGGGCGCGCGTGGCCGGGGTCCGCGGGGTGGGGGACCGGCGACTGGCCGCCGCGCGGCTGGCTGCTGGCGGCCTGCGACGTCGGCCAGGGCGACGCGCTCGCCGTGGCCGTCGGCCCCGGTGCCGCGATCGTCGTCGACGCGGGGCCGGACGACCGGCTCGTCGACCGGTGCCTGGACCGGCTCGGGGTCCGCGAGGTCCCGCTGGTCGTGCTGACCCACTTCCACGCCGACCACGTGGCCGGGCTCGGCGGGGTGCTCGACGGCCGGGCCGTCGGACGGATCGAGGCCACGGGCGTGCTGGACCCGCCCGCCGGGGTGCGCGCGGTGGCCGACCGGGCGCGGCGGGCCGGGGTCCCGCTCGACCTGGCTCCCTACGGCGCGTCCCGGCGTATCGGCGCCGCGACCGTGCAGGTCCTGGCGCCGGCGCTCACCGCGCCGCAGGGCGGCGCCGGGGACGGCTCCTCGGCCAACGACGCCAGCGTGGTCCTTCTGGTGGAGGTCGCCGGGGTACGGCTGCTGCTGACCGGCGACGTCGAGCCGCCCGCCCAGCAGGCGCTCGAGCGACGGCTCGAGGGACTGACCGTGGACGTGCTCAAGGTGCCCCACCACGGCAGCCGTCACCAGGACCTCGGCTGGCTCGGCGCGCTCGCGCCCCGGGTGGCCGTGATCTCCGTCGGCGCGGACAACGACTACGGCCATCCCGCCGAGGAGACCGTCGATGCCCTGGCCGCCGCCGGGGCGACGGTCCTCCGGACCGACCGGTCCGGAGGGGTCGCCGTGCTGCTCGGCGACGGCGGTCGGCTGCAGGTCGCCACCGAGCGGTGAGGCGTCGGGCCCGTGTGGGAGGCTGGCGCCATGCGCGTCGCCGAGGTCCTGGGCAGGGTCGTCCTGATCACCGGCAAGGAGGAGTTCCTCGCCGCCCGCACCGTCGCCGACGTCAAGGCCGCGGTGCGCGGCCACGACCCCGAGTCGGAGTTCTCCGAGGCGGCGGCCGCCGAGCTGACCCTGGCCACGCTGGGCGAGCTCGCGGCGCCGTCGCTCTTCTCGTCCGTGCGCTGCGTGGTCGTCCGCGGCCTGGAGGACCTGCCCGACGAGTCGGTGGCCGGCCTGCTCGACTACGCGGCCGGCCCCGCCGAGGACGTCGCGCTGGTGCTGGTGCACGGCGGCGGCGCCAAGGGCAGCGGGGTGCTCGCCAAGCTGCGCAAGGCCGCCGGGGTGACCGAGATCAAGTCCGCCGAGATCAAGCCCTGGGAGATGCCGGAGTTTGCCGTCGGCGAGGCCAAGCGCCTCGGTGCCCGGCTGGACAAGGCCGCGGCCCAGGTGCTGACCGAGGCCGTCGGCGCCGACCTGCGCTCGCTGTCGGCGGCCGTCGACCAGCTCACCAACGACTTCCCGGGCGAGCGGATCGACGAGGAGAAGGTGCGCCGCTACTTCGGTGGCCGCGCCGAGGTGAAGAACTACGAGATCGCCGACGCGATCCTCGCCGGCCAGCGGGAGCGCGCCCTCGGCGAGCTCCGCTGGGCACTGGAGGCCGGCACCTCCGAGGTCTACATCCTCTCGGCCATCGCGGCCCAGACCCGGACGCTGGCCAACCACGTCGGCGGCGTGCGCGTCCAGGGCATGCCGGCGTGGAAGGCGAAGAACCTGAACAAGCAGGCCGCCGGCTGGTCGCCCGACGGCATCGGCCGGGCCCTGCAGGAGATCGCGCGCGCCGACGCGGACCTCAAGGGCGCGGCCAGCGACGCGTCGTACACGCTGGAGCGCCTGGTGCTCACCGTGGCGGCGCTGCGCGACCACCGCCGCTGAGCCGATCGGCCGAGCGCGTCGCGCCGTCGTGGCGCCGTCGTCGCGCCGCGCTGCCGGCCCCCGCGAAAACCACGAGCGGCGGGAGCTCAAGCAGCGTTGCTGCGAGCTCCCGCCGCTCGGCGGTCGACTCCGGACCGGAGCCAGGGAAGGTCAGAGGGAGGCGGCCTTCTTCATGATCGCCGACTTGCGGTTCGCGGCCTGGTTCTTGTGGATGACGCCCTTGGAGACGGCCTTGTCCAGCGCACGGGTCGCGTTGCGACCGGCGATGACGGCGGCGTCCTTGTCGCCGGCCTCGGCGGCCTCGCGGAACTTGCGGACGGCGGTCTTCAGGCCGGTCTTGACGGCCTTGTTGCGCTCGCGCGCCTTCTCGTTCTGCTTGTTCCGCTTGATCTGGCTCTTGATGTTCGCCACGGTGTGTCTGCCTCGTTGAAGATCGGGATCCCGGGGGATCGATAAGTTACTGGTTCGGTCCGGAGGGCGTCGGGGCGTGGTCGTGACACGTCCTGACGCGACGAACAAGGCTAACAGTGGCCGGTGCCCGCCCCAAATCGAGCGCCGCCGGGCCGGGGCAGCCCGATCAGGTCCGGTCCCGTCGCTCGGTGAGCCAGTCGTGCAGCACGTCGCGCTGCCAGGCCTGGGCCTCCCTCAGGTACGGCGAGAACGACGGTACCGGCTGCGCCGCCGAGGCGACGAAGTAGCCCAGCACCAGCGCCAGGACGATGTCGATCTCCTCCGGGTCCACCGCCGACAGCAGCGGGTGGTTGCGGATGTGGGCCTCGACGTCGAGCCCGTCCCCGCGCGGCCCGAGCAGCAGCAGGAGCGAGTCCAGCCAGGCCGCACCCGCCACGGGCCAGTTCCAGTCGCACAGCAGCACCGTGCCGTCGCCGAGGAACAGCAGGTTGTCGTCGCGGATGTCGGTGTGGACCAGGGTGTCGCCGGCCACCACGTGGGCGTACCGCCCGGCGAGATCGCGGAACTCCGCCGCCTGCGGGTGCTCGATGCCGCGCCAGCCCTCGAGCCAGGGGGCGAACTCCTCGACGGCCGAGGTGAGGCCGACCGGGGCGGGTGTGAGCAGGTCGGCCATCGCCGTCACGGTCGCCGACGCGGCCGCCAGGTCGTCGGGCTGCCAGGGACGGTGCGGTGGCCGGGCGGCGACCGCCTCGATCCCGAGCACCACCCAGTCGTCGGCGTCGTGCACCCACCGCAGCCGCGGGGCCGGGGTGCCCGGGGGCAGGGTGCGCAGTCGGCGTGCCTCGGTGCGGTAGGACTCCGCGAACATCCGCTGCGCGCGGGCGGAGGCGGCCTTCACGAAGTGCCGGGTGCCGTCCTCGCAGAGCAGCAGCGACGCGAAGCCGGGCGTGAAGCCGGCGGTCTGCGAGACGGCCTCGACCACCGGGGACCCGCACTGCCGCTCGACCAGCGCCCGGACGTGGGGCGGCAGGTGGGCCCATTCCAGGCGGCGGGCGGTCCGGCCGTGCGGGAGGGCGGTCGGGATGGCGGTGCTCACCCGCACAGTGTGGCCGACGCCATGCGCCGACGGCCCGCGACGCCCGGTGGCGGGCGCCGGCCCCGGGGTTTCGGCGGCACCGTTTAGCGTGGGCCGCCCCGCTCTGGGAGGATGGGGGCACCATGCCCGCAGTCCCGAACGCCGCCGCCCCCCAGCCGGGCCGCACCGACCCGTCGATCATCCGCAACTTCTGCATCATCGCGCACATCGACCACGGCAAGTCGACCCTGGCCGACCGCATGCTGCAGTTGACCGAGGTGGTCGACCCGCGCGCCGCCCGCGCCCAGTACCTGGACCGGATGGACATCGAGCGCGAGCGCGGTATCACCATCAAGAGCCAGGCCGTGCGGATGCCGTGGCGCGTCGCCGAGGGCAACGAGCAGGGCGCCGAGCCGGGCACCTACGTGCTCAACATGATCGACACCCCCGGCCACGTGGACTTCACCTACGAGGTCTCCCGGTCGCTGCAGGCCTGCGAGGCCGCGATCCTGCTGGTCGACGCCGCCCAGGGCATCGAGGCGCAGACGCTGGCCAACCTCTACCTGGCGATGGGTGCGGACCTGCACATCATCCCGGTGCTGAACAAGATCGACCTGCCCAGCGCCGAGCCGGAGAAGTACGCCGCCGAGCTGGCCGGCATCATCGGCTGCGACCCGTCCGACGTGCTCAAGGTGAGCGCGAAGACCGGTGAGGGCGTCGAGGCGGTCCTCAACGAGATCGTGAAGCAGACCCCGGCCCCCGTCGGCAACGCCGATGCGCCGGCCCGCGCGCTGATCTTCGACTCGGTCTACGACACCTACCGCGGCGTGGTCACCTACGTCCGGGTGGTCGACGGCAAGCTGAGCCACCGCGACCGGATCAAGATGATGTCGACCGGCGCCACCCACGAGATGCTCGAGCTCGGCGTGATCAGCCCCGAGCAGGTCAAGTCCGGCGAGATCGGCGTGGGGGAGACCGGCTACCTGATCACGGGCGTGAAGGACGTGCGCCAGTCGCGGGTGGGTGACACCGTCACCTCCCAGCACGGCGGCGCCACCGAGCCGCTCGGCGGCTACCAGCACCCCAACCCGATGGTCTACGCCGGCCTCTACCCGATCGACGGCGACGACTACCCCGTGCTGCGCGAGTCGCTGGAGAAGCTCCAGCTCAACGACGCCGCGCTCACCTTCGAGCCGGAGACCTCCGGTGCGCTCGGCTTCGGCTTCCGGTGCGGCTTCCTCGGCCTGCTGCACATGGAGATCACCCGCGACCGGCTGGAGCGGGAGTTCAACCTCGACCTCATCTCGACCGCGCCCAACGTGGTCTACGAGGTGCAGATGGAGGACGGCACCGAGCACGAGGTGACCAACCCCAGCGAGTTCCCCGAGGGCAAGATCGCCGAGGTGCGCGAGCCGATCGTGCGCGCCACGATCCTGAGCCCCTCGGACTACATCGGCACGATCATGGAGCTGTGCCAGGAGAAGCGCGGCCAGCTCCAGGGCATGGACTACCTGTCGGCGGACCGCGTCGAGATGCGCTACATCCTGCCGATGGGCGAGATCGTCTTCGACTTCTTCGACCAGCTGAAGTCGCGCACCAAGGGCTACGCCAGCCTCGACTACGAGCGCACCGGCGAGCAGGCCGCGGACCTGGTCAAGGTCGACATCCTGCTGCACGGCGACCCGGTCGACGCGTTCAGCGCCATCGTGCACCGCGACGCGGCGTACTCCTACGGCGTGATGATGGCCGGCAAGCTCAAGGACCTGATCCCGCGGCAGCAGTTCGAGGTGCCGATCCAGGCCGCGATCGGCGCCCGGGTGATCGCCCGCGAGACGATCCGCGCCATCCGCAAGGACGTCCTCGCCAAGTGCTACGGCGGTGACATCTCCCGGAAGCGCAAGCTGCTGGAGAAGCAGAAGGAGGGCAAGAAGCGGATGAAGATGGTCGGCCGCGTCGAGGTGCCCCAGGAGGCCTTCGTGGCCGCGCTCTCCACCACGGGCCCGGCGGGGGACAAGCCCAAGAAGTAGGCGGTCCAGGTCCCTCGGTCGGGGGACCTTCGCCCCTGCTCAACATCCCCCCGGGGGGTCACCCTGGAATCGGACACAGAACCGATCCAGGAGGTGCGCGATGCGCAAGCGGGTGCTGGTGCTCGGCGCGAACTTCGGGGGCCTGACCGCGGCCCTCGCCGTCCGTCACGAGCTGCACGGAGACGTCGACGTCACGGTGGTGGCCCCCGATGACCACTTCCTGTTCAATCCGAGCCTGATCTGGCTGCCCTTCGGCAAGCGCGACCGGGAGGACATCACGTTCCCGGTCGTGCCGACGCTGGAGGAGCACGGGATCGTCTTCGTCCACGAGGCCGCCGTCGCGGTCGACCCGGTCCAGCGCCGCGTCGTCCTGGCCGACGGGCGCCGGCTCGGCTACGACTACCTGGTGATCGCCACCGGCTACCACAACAAGACCGACGTGGTGCCCGGCTTCGCCGAGAACGCCTACACGATCACCACCCTGCCCGAGGCCGAGCGCGCGGGTGCCGGCTGGCGTCGCTACCTCGAGGACCCCGGCGACATCGTGGTCGCGGCCAGCCAGTCGGCCGGCTGCTTCGGCGCGGCGTACGAGTTCCTCTTCAACACCGCCTACCAGCTGAAGAAGGCCGGGCTGCACAAGGACGTCAAGCTCTCCTACGTCACCTCCGAGCCGTTCCTCGGCCACTTCGGCATCGGCGGGCTCCCGCACGGCGAGCAGCTGCTCGGCATGTTCCTCAAGAAGGAGGGCATCGACGCGCACATCTCCGTCGGCCTCGACCACATCGACGACGGGATGATGCAGCTCGCCGACGGCACCCGGCTGCCGTTCGCGTACTCGATGGTGGTGCCGCCGTTCCTCGGGCAGGAGTTCCTCAAGGACACCCCCGACCTGGCCGACGAGAAGGGCTACGTCCGGGTCCGCGACACCTACCAGTCGGAGAAGTACGACGACGTGTACGCCGTGGGCGTGGCCGCAGCGGTCGACGTGCCGTGGCAGACCCCGACCCCGGTGGGCATCCCCAAGACCGGCTTCCCGACCGAGCAGATGGCGCACACGGCCGCGCGGAACATCGCGGCGCAGATCCGCGGCGAGGTGCCGGAGGCGCGCAAGGAGTTCGGCGACATCAAGGCGGTCTGCGTCATGGACGCGGGGAACAACGGCGTGGTGATCCTGGCCGACAAGATGCTGCCGCCGCGCAAGCACGGGGTGTTGATCCCCGGACCGCAGGCCCACCTGATGAAGCTGGGCTTCGAGAAGTACTTCCTGTGGAAGATGCGCCACGGGTACGTACAGCTGCCCTGAGGGCCGCGGACGCCCGCTGCCGCGCCTCCTCCCGTCCCGCCCCGACCCCGCCTCTGGCAGGGTCGGGGCGTGACCGACCTCGACGCGCTGACCGACGCCTGGGAGCTGGCGCCGGACGGGCCGAGCGTCGCGGGCCGGCGGGCCGACGTGCGGCCGGTCCGCACCGGCGACGGTCGTCCGGCGGTGCTGAAGGTGACCCGCGCGGACGCCCGACCCGCGCCGGCGGCGGACGACGAGCACCTGGCGCTGCAGCGCTGGCGCGGTCGCGGGGCGGTCCGGCTGCTGCGCGCCGATCCGGGGCGGCGGGCGCTGCTGCTGGAGCGCCTGGAGCCGGTCGACCTCGCCGACCACTGGGACGAGCAGGCCTGCGAGGTGGTGGGTGGCCTCTACGTCGCGCTGCACGTCGCGCCGATGCCCCAGCTGCGGTCGCTGCCGTCGTACCTGCGGGAGTGGCGGGCGGCGCTCGCCGCGGACGCCGCCTCGCTGCCGATGCCCCGCCGGATGGTCGACCAGGCGCTCGCGCTCGCAGCGGACCTGGCCGCCGAGCCGCCGACGGCCGTCGTGCACGGCAACCTGCACTACGGCAACGTGCTGCCCCGCGCGGAGGAGGGCACCTGGGTGGCGATCGCGCCCCGTCCGGTCAACGGCGACCCCCACTACGAGCTCGAGCCGATGCTGCGCCACCGGTTCGAGGAGTACGCCGCGCCGGGGGCGTTCGGTTCGGTGCGCGACGGGATCCGGCGCCGGTTCCACACGCTGGTCGACACCGCGGACCTGGACGAGCACCGCGCCCGGGACTGGGTGGTCGTCCGCAGCGTGCTCGCAGCCCACCGTCTGCACCGCTCCGGTGGTCCCGACCAGCGGAGCGGGATCACCCGCTGCATCACCGTCGCGAAGGCGGTCCAGGACTGATCGCGTCCCGAGCGCGCCGGTCGGTCCTGCCGTCGGACACCGACCGGAATGCATGTGACGTGGTCGGCCGCCGCCACCAGAATGGGCGCATGGCACACCTCGAAGCGGTCAGCGTCGGCATGCCCCAGCAGGTCGAGTGGGGCGGCCGCACCCTCCGCACCGCGACCGCCAAGACCGCGGTCGAGGGACCCGTCCGAGCGCATCGGCTCGGCCTCGAGGGCGACCAGGTCGGCCATGCCGACGTGCACGGCGGCCTCGACCAGGCGGTGTACGCCTACGCCCGCGAGGACCTCGACTGGTGGGAGGGCGAGCTGGGTCAGCCGATCGCCTCCGGCATGTTCGCCGAGAACCTCACCACCGTCGGGCTGGACCTGAACGCGACCGTGATCGGCACCCGGTGGCGCATCGGCGAGGCGCTGTTCGAGGTCGCCTCCGTGCGTACCCCGTGCAACGTCTTCAAGGGCTGGATGGGCGACCAGGGCTACGACGAGAGCCAGTGGGTGCGCCGCTTCACGCAGGCGCTGCGCCCGGGGCCCTACCTCCGGGTGCTGGAGCCGGGCGAGGTCGCCGCGGGTCAGGAGATCGTCGTCGAGTCGGTGCCCGCCCACGGGATCACGGTCGTCGACCTGTTCGTGGCGCTCAACCTGGACCGGTCGCGGCTGCCCGAGCTGGCGGCGATCGACGGCCTCGCGGAGCTGCCCCGGCGGGTGATGGACGAGTACCTCGCACGCGGCTGACCGGCCGCGTCTGTGCAGATCGCACGAACATCGCGTGCCGGGGGTCACGTCGCGCCCGAGTCCGGAGTGATCTAGGTTACTCTCCCGTATCCACCTCGGACTCGGGACAGACGACATCACGCGCAGGGAGCGTCATGGCCATCACGTACGACACCAGCTTCATCGACCACATGCCGCAGAACTGCGCCGTGCAGTTCCTCGACCGCGTCGAGGTGAACCCGGACGCCGAGGCGTTCCGGTTCCCCGTCGGCGAGGCGTGGGAGTCCGTCACCTGGCGTCAGGCGGGCGACCGGGTGCGCCGGCTCGCCGCCGGCCTGCTCGCGCTCGGCCTCGAGTCCGAGCAGCGCGTCGGCATCGTCTCGAACACCCGCTACGAGTGGGTCCTGGCGGACCTCGCGGTGATGTGCGCGGGCGGCGCCACCACGACCGTCTACCCGTCGACGAAGCCCGACGACGCGGCCTTCATCCTCGGTGACGCCGAGTGCCGGGTGGTCTTCATCGAGGATGCCTCGCAGCTGGAGAAGATCGAGGCCCACCGGTCCGAGCTGCCGGCGATCGTCAAGGTCGTCTCCTTCGACGACGCCGACGCCGACGGCGAGGGCGTGCTCTCGCTGGACGCCCTGGCGGAGCTGGGCGACGCCTACCTGGCCGAGCACCCGACCGCGATCGACGACATCGCCAAGTCGATCCCCGCCGACCAGCTGGCCACCCTGATCTACACCTCCGGCACCACCGGCCGGCCCAAGGGCGTGCGCACGCTGCACCGCGCGTGGGTCTACGAGGGCGAGGCGATCAAGGCCCAGGACATCCTGCACGAGGACGACCTGCAGTTCCTCTGGCTGCCGATGGCCCACGTCTTCGGCAAGGTGCTGACCTCGGCCCAGATGGCCTGCGGCTTCCCGACCGCCATCGACGGCCGCGTCGACAAGATCGTCGACAACCTCGGCGTGGTGAAGCCGACCTTCATGGGCGCCGCGCCGCGGATCTTCGAGAAGGCCCACGCGCGGATCGTGATGATGCAGCAGGCCGAGGGCGGTCTGAAGGAGAAGATCTTCAACTGGGCCTTCGGCGTCGGCACCAAGGTCGACGAGCTGACCCTGGCCGGCAAGTCGGTGCCCGCGCTGCTCAAGGCGCAGCACGCCGTCGCGGACAAGCTGGTCTTCAGCAAGGTGCGCGAGCGGTTCGGCGGCCGGGTGAAGTTCTTCATCTCCGGCTCCGCGGCCCTCAACCCCGAGATCGCCGGCTGGTTCCACGCGGCCGGCGTGCTGATCCTCGAGGGCTACGGGATGACCGAGAACGCCGCCGGCGCCACGGTCAACCACCCCAACGACTACAAGATGGGCACCGTCGGCCCCGCCCTCCCGGGCTCCGAGGTCCGGATCGGTGACAACGGCGAGGTCCAGCTCCGCGGCCCGCACATCATGGCCGGCTACCACAACCGGCCGGATGCCTCCGCCGAGGCGTTCACCGAGGACGGCTGGCTGCGCACCGGCGACAAGGGCGAGATCGACGAGGACGGGTTCCTCAAGATCACCGGTCGGATCAAGGAGCTCTTCAAGACCTCCGGTGGCAAGTACGTCGCACCGCCGGCGATCGAGGCCAAGTTCAAGGCGCTGTGCCCCTACGCCAGCCAGTTCATGGTCTTCGGCGCCGAGCGGAACTTCGTCTCCGCGCTGATCACGCTCGACCCCGACGCCATGGCCGCGTGGGCGGCGGAGAACGGCATGGCCGGCGCGTCGTACACCGACGTGGTGCGCTCGGAGAAGGTCGAGGCGATGGTCGGGGAGTACGTCGACGCGCTCAACGCCCAGCTGAACCGCTGGGAGACGATCAAGAAGTGGAAGCTGCTCGACCACGACCTCACCATCGAGTCCGGTGAGCTCACCCCGTCCCTCAAGGTCAAGCGCGCGGTCGTGGAGTCCAACAACAAGGGCCTGATCGACTCCTTCTACAGCTGATCCCGGGGGCGCCGCTCCCGGTGTCCCGCACGGCCCCCGCTCGATGTGCCCGTCGAGCGGGGGCCGTGTGAGTATTCAGGGGTGCCGTCCGCATTGCCCGAGGGGGAGCCCGTCCCCGAAGACGGCTCCCTCCCCGCCGCGGCGCTGGCCGAGCTCGGCCAGCGTCCCTTCGGGTTCTACCTGCACGTCCCGTTCTGCCGGGTGCGGTGCGGCTACTGCGACTTCAACACCTACACCGCCGAGGAGCTCGGCCCCGGCGTCTCCCGGGCGACCTTCGCCGACCAGGCCGTCGCCGAGGTACGACGCGCGCGGCAGGTGCTGGGCGACGTCGACCTGCCGGTGCAGACCGTGTTCGTCGGCGGCGGCACGCCGACGCTGCTCGAGCCGGAGGCGCTCGGCGCCGTGCTGGCGGCGATCGACGAGGAGTTCGGGCTGGCCGCGGGCGCGGAGGTGACCACCGAGGCGAACCCCGACTCGGTGGACCTCGACCGGCTGGAGCGGCTGCGCACCGCCGGCTTCACCCGCGTCTCGTTCGGCATGCAGTCCAGCGTCCGGCACGTGCTGGCGGTCCTGGACCGCACCCACGACCCCGAGCGCGTGCCCGGCGTGGTCGCCGCCGCGCGCGCGGCCGGCTTCGACCAGGTCAGCCTGGACCTGATCTACGGCACGCCGGGGGAGTCCGCCGCGGACTGGGCGGCCTCCCTGGACGCGGCGCTGGCCTGCGCGCCGGACCACGTGTCGGCGTACTCGCTGATCGTGGAGGAGGGCACGGCGCTGGCGCGCCGGGTCCGCCGCGGCGAGCTGCCGATGCCCGACGAGGACGACCTGGCGGACAAGTACGTGCAGGCCGACGAGGCGCTCACCGCCGCCGGCCTGGGGTGGTACGAGGTGTCCAACTGGGCGCGCGACGACGACGCCCGGTGCCGGCACAACATCGGGTACTGGACGGGCGGCGACTGGTGGGGCGTCGGGCCGGGCGCGCACAGCCACGTCGGCGGCGTCCGCTGGTGGAACGTCAAGCACCCGGTCGCCTACGCCGAGCGCATCCGCGGCGAGCGCACGCCGGCCCAGGGCCGTGAGGTGCTCGACGCCGAGACCCGTCGCCTGGAGCGGGTGCTCCTGGAGGTGCGGCTGCGCGAGGGGCTGCCGGTGGCGGTGGCGCCGGCGACCGGGGCGATCCCGACGCTGGTCGCGGACGGGCTGGTGCTGGACCCGGCCGAGCAGGGCGACCGCGTCGTGCTGACCCGCCGCGGGCGACTGCTGGCCGACGCGGTGGTCCGCGACCTGCTGGGCTGAGCGTGGCTCCGGGCCGAGACGCCTCGAGGTCGCCTACGATGCGGCCATGAGCCAGTGGCAGCCGGGCGACCCCGAGCCGGGCGAGCAGCGCTACCTGCCCTACGGGCAGCCGATGCCACCCGGTCCGAACGGGCAGCCGCCTGCGGCGTACCCCGTCGTCCACGCGCCGTACGGGATCGACCCGATCAGCGGCCTGCCGCTCTCGGACAAGTCCAAGGTCGTGGCCGGCGTGCTGCAGCTCGTCCTGTCGCTGTTCAGCCTGCCGGGCATCGGGCGGCTCTACGCCGGCAACGTCGGGATCGGCCTGACCCAGCTGCTCGGCACCCTGATCAGCCTGCCGCTGATGTGCGCCTTCATCGGCTTCGCGACCTTCCCGGCGTTCATCCTCTGGGGGATCGTCGACGGGATCGTGATGCTGGCCTCCGCGACGCTGCGGGACGGCAACGGCCGGATCGTGCGCTGAGCGGCGGCGCCCTCAGGGCGCCGTGACGAAGTCGATCAGCTCCTCGACCCGCCCGAGCAGCGCCGGCTCCAGGTCGTCGTAGGACTTCACCTTGGAGAGGATGTGCTGCCAGGCCCGGGCGATGTCGGCCTGGTCGCGGTGCGGCCAGCCCAGGTGCTGGCAGACGCCCTTCTTCCACTCGATGTTCCGCGGGATCGTCGGCCACGCCTTCAGGCCGAGCCGGTCGGGCTTGACCGCCTGCCAGATGTCGACGAACGGGTGGCCGACGATCGCGACGTCCTTGCCGTGCGGTCCGCGGCGGATCGCCTCGGCGATCCGGGACTCCTTCGACCCCTTGACCAGGTGGTCCACGAGCACGCCGACGCGGCGCTGCGGGCCGGGCTTGAAGCCGACCAGGTGGTCGGCCAGGTCGTCGACGCCGCCCAGGTACTCGACCACCACGCCCTCGATCCGCAGGTCGTCGCCCCAGACCTTCTCGACGAGCTCGGCGTCATGGCGACCCTCGACGAAGATCCGGCTGGCCCGCGCCACGCGCGCCTTGGCGTCGTGGACCGCGATGGAGCCGCTCGCGGTCCGGGTCGGCTTGGCCGGCGCCTTCTGCCGCACGGGCGCGACCAGGATCACCGGCTTGCCCTCGAGCAGGAAGCCCGGGCCCAGCGGGAAGGTACGCCGCTTGCGGCGCCGGTCCTCCAGCGTGACGGTGTGCAGGTCGCGGTCGACGGCGACGATCTCGCCGCACCAGTCGCTGGTGACCTCCTCCACGACCAGCCCGTGGTCGGCGGGGGCCTCCACCGCCCGCCCCCGCTTGGGGACGTTCCAGTCGCCGGCCAGGACATCGGTGCCGTATCGGTCTGCCACGACCGAAGACACTCTCATCACCGGCCCCCGAACCGGCGGAGGCGTGTCGGCGGGTGGCCGGGTTTTCGGGTTCGACGCGTCACAGTCGCGTGATCGCCGCGCAACAGCCCGGCCTCGGGGCTGGGGGAGCATCGGCGGCGTGCACGTCGCCGACCAGCTCTACCCCGACCAGTTCGCGGTGAGCGTCGACGGCGAGGAGGCGACGCCCGAGGACCTCTTCCCGGGCTGGACCGCCTCGGACCGGTACGGCGTGGTGGTCCGCGAGCCGCTCGGGGCGCTCGGCGCGGGCCTGCTCACCCAGCTGGCGATCGCGCTCTTCTACGACGTCCGCCCCGAGCGACGCTCGCGGCGGCCCACCTACCCGGACGTCTACGTCTTCCACGTCGGCGGGCCGCACGGCGACTGCAGCCACCTCGACCTCTGGCCGCCGCGTCGTGAGGTCCGGCTGCCCGCCGGCGACCCGCTGGCGCTGCTGGAGGCGGTCAACGCCCACGCGATCACCCGGCTGGCGCTCCCCGACGGCCCGCGCGGGGATCTGGGCTCCTTCCGCGACGGCCCGAGCACCTGGGCGGAGGAGGCGGCGGCCGCCGATCGGCTGCGTTCCTGCTTCCGGTACGGCGCGGCCGGGGCGGTGGCGGACCCGGACGTGCGGCTGGAGGCCACGGACGCGCGGGTGCACGAGAACCTCACGGCCACCCTGCACCCCCTGGCCAGCGCGATCGAGCTGCGCGAGGCGGTCCTGGACGGCGAGAGCGTGGCGCTGCCCGGTCCCTCGGTGCCCGCCGACATCCTGCGCTGGGTCGGCCTGGTCGAGCGGCGCCAGGGCGAGGTGCCGGCCTGGTTCCGCGAGGTCGCCGCCCGCGAGCACGCCGAGCGCGCCGCGGGTGGCCTGCTGGTGCAGACCTACGGGCGGGTCTCCGTCCCGGACGCCCTGGCGCGCCTGGCCGCGTGCTGACGCCGCGTGCTGACGCCGCGGGCCGGCGCGGGGGGAGCGGCTCAGGCCATCGGCAGCGTGCGGCGCACGGCCGGCAGCTGCGCGTAGCCGCGCCGTACGGCGTCGGCGAGCGCCTCGGCGGGCAGCGGCCAGGCGGCGGCGCCCAGTGCGTCGGCCTCGGGAACCCCGCGGGTCGCCAGGTCGCGGATCGTCTCGGCGACGGTGCCGAGCAGGTCGCGCTGGTCCTCGACGAACCGGCGGTCCACCGGGGCCCCGTGGCCCGGGACGACCACCGTGTCCGCGGTGGTCAGCCCGAGCACGAGGTCCAGCGTCGCCGGCCAGTCCATCGGGAAGGAGTCGTCGCCGAGCGCCGGCGGTCCGGACTCCTCGACCAGGTCGCCGGCCAGCAGCACGTCGGCGTCGCCGATGCGGACCACCAGGTCGCCGCCGGTGTGGCCGCGGCCGGGGTGGACCAGCTCGACCACGCGATCGCCGAGGTCGATCGCCGCGGCGCTGGAGAACGGGTGGTCCGCCGGCACGACCGTGGTCGCCCGCAGGTCGGCCCAGTCCGGGTCGTCCTCGTGGCCGGGGGAGTCCTGGACCGCGCGGACCGCCGCGGCGGTCCGGGCGGCGGCCTCCTCGTGCGCGTGGATCGGCAGCTCACCGCCCGCCGGCCGGAACGCCTGTCGGAACGCGTGGTTGCCCAGCACGTGGTCGAAGTGCTCGTGGGTGTTGACCACCGCCCGCACCGCTCCGGCCCCCAGCGCGCGTACCTCGTCGACGACCGTCCGCGCCGACGCCTCGGAGGCGTAGGTGTCGACGACGACGAGGCCGTCGCGCCCACCGACGACGGCGACGTTGACGTCGAACCAGGGGTAGCGGCCGACCCACACCCGGTCCGCGATCTCGGTGAGTCTCACCCGCCCCACCGTACGGCCTCGGGTGCGCCGAGGTGGCCCTCCTCGGCGACGACGGTAGGATTGGCACTCATCCGGGCGGAGTGCCAGCAGACGGCCCCCGTCCGGCCGGTTGTGTCGGGTGTCGAGATCCAGGAGGTGGGCATGCAGGAGGACCGCAGGCTCGCCGTGCTCCGGGCGATCGTGGAGGACTACGTCGCCACCGAGGAGCCGGTGGGGTCCAAGGCGCTGGTCGAGCGCCACGGGCTCAACGTGTCGCCGGCGACGATCCGCAACGACATGGCAGCGCTGGAGGACGCCGGCTACCTGGCGCAGCCGCACACCAGCGCGGGGCGGGTGCCGACCGACAAGGGCTACCGGCTCTTCGTGGACCGGCTGACCACCGTCCGTGCGATGAGCACGGCGGAGCGTCGCGCGATCACCACGTTCCTCGACGGCGCCGTCGACCTCGACGACGTCGTGCACCGGTCGGTGCGTCTGCTCGCCCAGCTGACCCGGCAGGTCGCGGTCGTGCAGTACCCGACGCTGTCCCGCTCGACGGTGCGTCACATCGAGGTCGTCGCGATGACCTCGACGCGGCTGCTCACCGTGCTGATCCTGAGCACGGGGCGGGTCGAGCAGCGGGTGGTCGAGCTCGCCGAGGCGATCTCCGACGAGGAGCTCGGCCGACTGCGGACCCGGCTCAACCTCGCCGCCACCGGCGAGACGATCGCCGATGCGGTCGCCGCGTTGACCGACCTGCTGGCCGGTGACGAGCCGGTCACCGCCGCCACCGAGGCCGCGGTCCCGGCGCTGGTGGAGGCGATGAGCGACCACCGCTCCGACGAGCGGATCGTGGTCGGCGGCACCGCCAACCTGGCCCGCTTCGGGGGCAGCTTCGACAGCGCGATCCGGCCGCTGCTGGAGGCGCTGGAGGAGCAGGTGGTGCTGCTCAAGCTGCTCGGTGAGGCCGGCTCCGGCGACACCGTGACGGTGCGGATCGGCGCCGAGGGCCCCGTGCAGGAGCTGGCCTCGACCAGCGTCGTGACCTCCGGCTACGGCCCCGGGGACGGCCTCGCCTCGCTGGGCGTCGTCGGCCCCACCCGGATGGACTACCCCACCACGATCGCGACCGTGCGCGCCGTCGCGCGCTACGTGTCGCGGATCCTCGACGAGAGCTGAAGGAAGAAACCAGATCGTGTCCCAGGACCTCTACGAGCTCCTCGGTGTCGACCGGGACGCCGACGACGCCACCCTGAAGAAGGCCTACCGCAAGCTGGCTCGCCAGCTGCACCCGGACGTCAATCCGGACCCGGAGGCCCAGGAGCAGTTCAAGCAGGTCTCGGCTGCCTACGAGGTCCTCTCCGACCCGCAGAAGCGGGCCAGCTACGACCGCGGCGGAGACCCCTTCGGCGGCGGCTTCGGCGGGCAGGGCGCCGGCTTCTCCTTCACCGACATCATGGATGCCTTCTTCGGCGGCGGCGCGGCCGGCGGCGGTGGCGGCCGGGGTCCGCGGTCCCGGGTCCGACGCGGTCAGGACGCGCTGATCCGGCTCGAGGTCGAGCTGGCCGAGGCGGCCTTCGGCGTCGCCCGCGAGCTCAAGGTCGACACCGCGGTGCGCTGCACCACCTGCAACGGCGAGGGCGCCGCGGCCGGCAGCCACCCGGTGACGTGCGAGACCTGCCACGGCCAGGGCGAGGTGGCCCACGTGCAGCGCTCCTTCCTCGGCGAGATCCGGACGCTGCGCCCGTGCCCGGCCTGCCGCGGCTACGGCTCGGTGATCCAGGACCCCTGCCGCGACTGCGCCGGCGACGGTCGGGTCCGCTCGCGCCGCACGCTGACGGTGAAGATCCCCGCCGGCGTGGACACCGGGACCCGGGTCCAGCTCTCCGAGCAGGGCGAGGTCGGCCCCGGCGGCGGGCCCGCCGGAGACCTGTACGTCGAGATCCACGTCGCGCAGCACCCGACGTTCACCCGGCACGGCAACGACCTGCACTGCACCGTCTCGCTCCCGATGACCGCCGCGGCGCTCGGCAGCACGCTCACGCTGCCGACGCTCGAGGCCGACCTGGAGAACGCCGAGGAGACCGCGGTCGAGACCGAGTTCGAGCTCGCGGTGCCCGCGGGCACGCAGTCCGGTCACGAGGTCGTGCTCCGCGGCCGGGGCGTGCCCGGCCTGCGCGGCGGACGGGGCGACCTGGTGGTCAACGTCGCGGTGGAGACCCCGACCAAGCTCGACGCCCGCCAGGAGGAGCTGCTCCGCGAGCTCGCCCGGCTCCGCGACGAGGAGCAGCCCACCGGCGACGTACGCGCGGCGCACAAGGGGCTCTTCGGCCGGTTCCGCGACGCCTTCGGGCACTGATGCCGGGCGCTCGCCGATGACCCTGCCGCAGCACCTGGTGCCGTCGCTGGACGGTGTCGCCGCCGGCGCCACGGTGACGGTCGAGGGGGACGAGGCACACCACGCCGTCGTCGTACGCCGGCTGCGGGTGGGGGAGTCGGTGCTGCTGGCCGACGGCCTGGGGCGGGTGGCGACCGGCGAGGTGGCTCGCACCGACAAGCGCTCCTTCGACGTGACCGTCACCGCGGTGGCCGACCACCCCGAGCCGATGCCGCGACTCGCCGTCGTCCAGGCGCTGCCCAAGGGCGACCGTGGGGAGCTCGCGGTCGAGGTGCTGACCGAGATCGGCGCCGCACGGATCGTCCCGTGGGCGGCCACGCGCAGCGTCGCGGTCTGGAAGGGCGAGCGTGCCGCCAAGTCCCACGCGAAGTGGGCCGCCACCGCTCGGGAGGCGGCCAAGCAGGCGCGCCGGTCGTGGCACCCGGAGGTGGAGCCGCTGGCCACGACGACGACGGTGGCCGAGCTGGTCGCGGCCGCGGACCTCGCGGTGGTGCTGCACGAGGACGCCGAGGAGCCGTTGGCGGCCATCGCCGAGCCGTCGGTCGGGGAGATCCTGCTGGTGGTCGGTCCCGAAGGCGGCCTGACCGAGGACGAGGTCGCGCGGTTCGTGGCCGCCGGTGCCGTCTCCTGCCGGCTCGGCAGCGAGGTCCTGCGCACCTCGACGGCCGGGGTCGCCGCGGCGGCCGCGCTGCTGTCGCGGACCGCGCGCTGGGGCGCCGGCGACTGATCGGCCGGCCGGCCACCACGCCGGGGCGGACCTGGGGAGCGGTCGGGCGGCCACCGTCGCCCGTGTCGGCGCCGCGCCGTACCTGCACCTCGGCCGCCCGAGAGTGATCAGCGGAGCCGGCCACGCTCAACCGGGCCGTCGGCCCGCGTGAGTGCGACAGGGGCCGTGGACCCGCTGGGGGCGCGGCTGGACATGTAACACGCCGTACCCGGCTCTGGTCGGCCGTTGTCGCCGCTTCGAGCCCGTTCGAACGGGCTCCAAGCGCCCACGACGACCGGGTAGTGCGTACAACGGCGTGTTACATCCAGCCCGCAGGGCCCCGCCCGGGTCGTGTGCCTGACGCCCGCCCAGAGCGGGTTCCCAGGCACACGACTCACCACCGGCTCAGCACACGACTCACCGCCGGCTCACCACCGGCTCACCACCGGCTCACCGCCGGCTCACCGCCGGCTCACCGTCACTCGACGGTGAACTCCTTGGTGTCCTGGGTCGGCCCGCCGCCCTCCCCGCCCGAGGGGTCGTCGGTGGCCGCCACGAACGTGAAGTCGCCCGGCCCCAGCGCCGTGAGGTCGAGCTCGGCGGTCCAGGGGTAGAGGCGGTCCATCCAGCCGTCGGCGGTGGAGAACGAGTCGACGACCACCGCTCCGTCGGCGTCGAGGACCTGCCAGGGCACCGTTGCCTCGAACGAGCTGGCCAGGCCGGTCACCGGCGCGCTGTCGCCGGAGAGCGGCCCCGCCTCGAAGCCGGTGACGACGTTGACCAGCGCGAGTACCTTCAGCTCCGGCTTCGCCGTCGCACCGCTGGGCAGGCCGAGGTAGTCGACCTTCTCGCCGTCGAGCACGAAGTCGACCGGCGCGTCGTTGCGGGCGCCGGGGTCGTACTCGTCGCCGGTCTGCACCGTCTGCAGCGTCCACACGACCTGCTGGACGGCCAACCGCGCCTCCGCGGCACTCATCCCGGCGGGTCGCTCGGTCCACGAGGCGCCGGCCAGCTCGACGGTGTACGCGCCGTCGCTCCCCGTGCCGTCCAGCCCGGTGCCCTCGGCCAGGCTGCCGGCCGGGACCAGCGTCCGGTAGTCGGGGTCCGCGGCGCCGTCCATCAGGAACCCGACCACGTCCGCCGGGCTCGCGCCGCGGTGCAGCTCGCGGAACAGTCGGTCGCCCTGCGGGGTCTGGCCGACGTAGAACGGCGTCACCAGCAGGTCGCCCGCCGGCACGGTCGTCTCGCTGCTGGGGCCCTCGCTGACCGTGCCGTCCGTGGCGGTGTCGGTGACGTCGCTGCCGGCGTCGTCCCCGCACCCGCCGAGCGTGACCAGCGCGAGCGCCGCCGCGGCGAGCGTCGCCATGGTCCGCCCCGACGGCGGATGCGGGGGGCGGCGGTGGGTTCGGTGCATCGGTGGGACCTCCGTGGGGTGTGGGGCGAGCGGGTGGGTCACGGCACGACCACCGTGCGGTCGTCGGTGAAGGTGGCGGGCGCGCCGGAGCCTTGTCCGACGGATCGCACGAGGGCGGTGAAGGTGTACTCGCCGGCGGGCAGGCCGGCGAGATCGATCGGGGGCGTCTCCCAGCCGCGGGCGTGCTCGGTGGTGCCGCCCTCTCCGGCGGCCAGGATCCTGGCCCGGCCCTGCTCGACGACCCTGCCGCCAGCGGTGGTGAGCGTCCAGCGCACGGCCGGGACGTACTCGCCGATCGTGCCGCCGCCGGTCAGGGTGTCGCCGCCGCGCTGGCCCTCGGCCGGGTCGCTGATGTTGACCACCGCCGTGACGGCGTACTGGCGGTCGCGGTCGACGGTGCCCCGCGTGCCCAGGCCGAGCACGGTCGGAGCCGGTTCGCCGCCTACGGTGAACCTGACCGGTACGGCGCGCCCGATCGCGGCCTCGGCCGTGTAGACGACCTGCTGCAGCCCCAGCAGGGCCTCGCCGCGGGAGACGCCGGGCGGACGGCGCAGCGCCGCCGGCGCGAGGTCCACGACGACCTGACCGGTCCGGACCGCCGCGGCGGTGAACGCGCCCGCGGGCCACAGCGTGCGGTAGTCGGGGTCCGCCGGCCCGCGGTCGGCGGCGAGCCCGCCGAGGGCCGCCAGCACCGTCGCGTCGGTGGCCGACGGCGTGGCGCCGTCCGGGGTGGAGACGACGCCGGGCAGGGTCGCGAACTCCCGGAACAGGCGGGGCCCGGTGGCGGTCTCGGCGACGAAGTAGAGCGCCACCGGGCCGCCGGCGGTGGCCGCGGTCGGCGTCCGTCCCGCTGCCGGTGGTCGGCTCGCGGCGCCGGTCACCTGGCCGACGGTGACCGCGGCGACCACCACCGCCGCGGTGGCCACGGCGGCCCCGACGGCGACCGGCAGCCACCGGCGCGGTGCGCGAGTCGTGGCCCGGGCCCGGATCCGCCGTCGGACGTCGCCCAGCCGGTCGCCCGGCGCGAGGCCCGCGGCGGCGTGGTGCAGGGTGGAACGGAGCTCGTCCGGGGCCGGGGCCTCGCGGGATCGCGGGTCGCCGGCCTCGGGCTGGTCGGGACGGTCGGGCATGGTCAGGTTCCCCTCACATCGGGCCCGAGACGGTCCAGGACGGTCCGCAGCGCCGCGGACCCGCGTGAGGCGTGGCTCTTCACCGCGCCCCGGCTGATGCCGAGCGTGTCGGCGATCTCGGCCTCGGAGAGATCGAGGTAGTAGCGCAGCACGAGCACCTCGCGCTGGCGGCGCGGCAGCTCGGCGAGCGCCCCGAGGATCAGGTGCCGGTGGTCGTCGGCGAGGACCGGCTGGTCCGCGCTCGGCGCCTCGTCCGTGCCCGTCTGGCGCGCCAGGAAGCGCTGCACCACCGAGCGGTGGCGCAGCGCCGAGCGCGACCGGTTGACCACGGTCTGGCGCAGGTACGCGGCGGCGTGGTCGTGGTCGTCGATCCGGTCCCACTTCTCGTGCAGCGCCACGAGCGCGTCCTGCACGATCTCCTCCGCCATGCCCTCGTCGTGCACCAGCAGGTAGGAGAGCCGCACCATGCGGTCCCAGTGATGGCGGTACAGCTCCTCGACGGCCGCGTCGGCCTCCCGCTGGGCCTCCTCGCGGGCGCGCTCGTCGCTCACGGCGTACCCCGTGGGCGCCGCGAGGCCGGGCAGCGCTCCGTCGACGGCTGCATGGACGGTCACGCTAGTCACACGTGCGACCCCGGCCGAGGGTTGACACGGCGTGGCACCGAATCGGTGGGTCTGGGAGGCTGGGCACCGTGACTGCCGAGACCGCCGCGGACGTGCCGACCGACCCCAGCTGCCTGTTCTGCAAGATCGTCGCCGGCGAGATCCCGGCCGAGGTCGTGCACACCACCGAGCGCACGGTGGCGTTCCGCGACATCGCCCCCAAGGCGCCGCTGCACGTCCTGGTGGTGCCCCGGGAGCACCAGCCCGACGCGGCGGCCATCGCGGAGTCGAACCCGCTGGCCACCGCCGAGATGGTCACGGCGGCGCGCGCCGTCGCCATCGCCGAGGGCCACGACGACTACCGGCTGGTCTTCAACACCGGCGCCGGCGCCGGGCAGACGGTCTTCCACGCGCACCTGCACCTGCTGGCCGGCGGCGACCTGCCGTTCGCGGCGGGCTGATCCCGGGCCGCGCTGGCAGGCGGTGCCCTCGCGTACCATGGAGGGCACCCTTCCGCCGTACTCGCAGAAAGCCCGGATGAGCGACCAACACGCCCCCTCCCGCCCCACCGGCACCCGCCACACCGTGGTGGTGCCCAACAGCATCGACATGGTCAGCCTCTTCGGCCCCGGGGACGAGCACCTCGCCCAGGTCGAGCGCGCCTACGCGGTCGAGATCCACGTCCGCGGCAACCGCGTGACGCTGGCCGGCGACCCGGACGAGGTGATGCTGGCCGAGCGGCTGCTGGACGAGATGGTGGCGATCCTGCGCACCGGTCAGGGGCTCACCCCCGAGACGGTGGACCGGGTCGCGACGATGCTGCGCCAGCAGCGCGGCGGCGAGGAGCGCCCGGCGGACGTGCTGAGCCTCAACATCCTCTCCAACCGCGGCCGCTCGATCCGGCCCAAGACGCTGAACCAGAAGCGCTACGTCGAGACCATCGACCAGCACACCATCACGTTCGGCATCGGCCCCGCGGGCACCGGCAAGACCTACCTGGCGATGGCCAAGGCCGTCCAGGCGCTCCAGGCCAAGCAGGTCAACCGGATCATCCTCTCCCGGCCGGCGGTCGAGGCCGGCGAGAAGCTCGGCTTCCTGCCGGGCACGCTCAGCGAGAAGATCGACCCCTACCTGCGCCCGCTCTACGACGCGCTGCACGACATGATCGACCCCGAGTCGATCCCCAAGCTGCTCGCGGCCGGGACCATCGAGGTGGCGCCGCTGGCCTACCTGCGTGGCCGCAGCCTCAACGACTCCTTCATCGTGCTGGACGAGGCGCAGAACACCACGCCCGAGCAGATGAAGATGTTCCTGACCCGGCTCGGCTTCGGCTCCAAGATCGTGGTCACCGGCGACGTCACCCAGGTCGACCTGCCCTCGGGCACCTCCTCGGGTCTGCGGGTCGTCGAGGAGATCCTCGACGGCGTGGAGGACCTCGCCTTCGTCCGGCTGACCGCGCAGGACGTGGTCCGACACAAGCTGGTCGGCCGGATCGTGGCGGCGTATGACGCGTTCGACGCCGAGAAGCAGCAGGAAGCCGCCGGCACGGCGCCCCGCAAGCGCCCCAAGACCCAGAAGAAGGGCATGGAGAAGTGAGCATCGAGATCCTCGACGAGTCCGGCAGCGGCCTCGACGTCAAGCACTTCTCGGAGCTGTCCCGGTTCGTGATGGACCGGATGCGGGTGCACCCGCAGGCCGAGCTCTGCATCAAGGCCGTCGACGAGGCGACCATCGCGGAGCTCAACGAGAAGTGGATGGAGAAGGAGGGGCCGACCGACGTGCTCGCCTTCCCGATGGACGAGCTGCGTCCGGGGAAGGTGAACGAGGAGCCCGAGGAGGGCGTCCTCGGCGACCTGATCCTGTGCCCCGCGGTGGCCGAGCGCCAGGGCGCCGAGGCGGGCCACGGCACCCTCGCCGAGCTCGAGCTGCTCACCGTCCACGGCATCCTGCACCTGCTCGGCTACGACCACGCCGAGCCGGAGGAGCACAAGGAGATGTTCGGTCTCCAGGACGAGCTCCTCGCGAAGTGGCGCGCCTGACGACATGTCGAGCGGTGATATCTGGCAGCTGGGAACGGCTGCCCTCCTCGTTGTCCTCGCCGGACTCTTCACGGCCGCCGACGCGGCGATCTCCTCGTTCTCGCGCGCCCGCGCGGCGGAGCTCGTCGAGGAGGGGCGCGCCGGCGCGCGCCGGCTGGTCAGCGTCCTCGACGACGCGCCCCGGCACCTGAACACGGCCCTGCTCCTGGAGCTGTTGTGGGAGGTCGCCGCGATCGTGCTGGTCACCCTGTTCTTCTCCGAGGAGATCGGCGACTGGTGGACCAGCCTCGCGGTCTCGGTCGCGGTGATGCTGGTCGTCTCGTTCGTGGTGATCGGCGTCGCCCCACGCACGCTCGGGCGTCAGCACGCGGAGCGGGTCGCCCTCTACTCCGCGGCGCCGCTGGCCGTGCTGACCAGGGTCCTGGGACCGATCCCGCGGTTGCTGATCGCCTTCGGCAACGCGATCACCCCCGGTCGCGGGTTCAGCGAGGGCCCGTTCTCCACCGAGACCGAGCTGCGCGAGATGGTCGATCTCGCCGAGGCCACCGAGGTGATCGAGGCCGAGGAGCGGAAGATGATCCACTCCGTCTTCGAGCTCGGCGACACGACGTTGCGGGAGGTGATGGTCCCGCGCGGCGACGTGGTCTACATCGAGTCCCACAAGAACCTGCGCCAGGCGCTCTCGCTGTTCCTGCGCTCGGGCTTCTCCCGGATGCCCGTGGTCGGCGAGAACCTCGACGACATCCGCGGCTTCGCCTACCTCAAGGACGTCGTACGGCGCGACTTCGAGGACCCCGAGGTCGAGCTGACCCAGCGGGTCGAGGAGATCATGCGCCCGGTGCACTGGGTGCCGGAGTCCAAGCCGGTCGACGACCTGCTCCGCGAGATGCAGGCCCGCCGCCAGCACGTCGCGGTGGTCGTGGACGAGTACGGCGGCACCGCCGGCCTGATCACCATCGAGGATCTGCTCGAGGAGATCGTCGGCGAGATCACCGACGAGTACGACGCGGCCGAGATCGAGGTCGAGGAGCTCGAGGCCGGGCTGTTCCGGGTGCCCTCGCGCTACCCGGTCGACGACCTGGACGAGCTGTTCGGCTTCTCGGTCGACGAGGAGGACGTCGACTCCGTCGGCGGCCTCCTCGCCAAGCACCTGGGCCGCGTGCCGATCCCTGGCTCGGTGGTCGAGGCGCACGGCCTACGCTTCGAGGCCGAGCAGGCGTCGGGGCGCCGCAACCGGATCGGCACGGTGCTGATCGCCCGCACCGCGGACCGCGCGCGAGACCTGGTCAGGGACCGCGCCCACGACCGCGCCAACGATGAGGAGGGGACCGACGATGACTGACCTGTCGGCCGAGGACAAGAAGCTGGTCACGCTGGCCCGCGCCACCCGCGCCCGGATCGGTGCCGCCGAGGGCGCCGCCGCGCGCGACACCGACGGACGCACCTACGCCGCCGCGACGGTGGACCTGCCCTCGCTGCGGCTGAGCGCGGTGCAGGCCGTGGTCGCGATGGCGGTCGCCTCGGGCGCCTCGGGCGTCGACGCCTGCGTGGTGCTCGGCGAGTCCGGCGCGCTGGCCGACGCCGACGCCGCGGCGCTCGGCGACGTCGCCGGTGGCTCGGGGGTCCTGGTCCACACCGGCGACCCGCGCGGCGCGATCGGCGGCTCGCTGAGCCTCTGACCTGGTACGACGCCAGGTTTCGCGGAACTGAAACCCCGACGACACCTACGGGGGAGTAGGTTGACCGGCATGCCCTACCGGTCCTGGGGAGATCACCGCCGGGCCGTCGCCCGGTTGGCGGAATCCTATGCCTCCATCCCCGAGGGCGCCCCCGTCCGGCTGGCCAAGCCGACCACCAACCTGTTCCGGGCGCGGTCCGCGACCGCCGCCCCGGGCCTCGACGTCTCCGGACTGGACGCCGTGATCGAGGTGTTGCCGGAGACCCCGTTCGGGCCGATCGCCGAGGTGCAGGGCATGTGCACCTACGAGGCGCTGGTGGACGCGACGCTGCCGCACGGCCTGATCCCCTACGTCGTCCCGCAGCTGCGCACGATCACCCTCGGCGGCGCGGTCACGGGCCTGGGCATCGAGGCGACCAGCTTCCGCAACGGGCTGCCGCACGAGTCGGTGCTGGAGATGGACGTCTTCACCGGCGCCGGCGAGGTGGTCACCACCCGACCGGGCGACGCGCTCTTCGACGCCTTCCCGAACTCCTACGGCTCCCTGGGCTACGCCACGCGGCTGCGGATCCGGCTGGAGCCCGTGCCGGGCCTCGTCGCGCTGCGCCATCTCCGGTTCGACGACACGGGCCTGCTGGAGAAGGCGATGGCCACCGTCGCCGCGACGGGCGAGCACGAGGGTCAGCCGGTCCACGGCATGGACGGCGTCGCCTTCGCGCCGGGGGAGTACTACCTGACCCTGGCCCGCTGGACCGACGACCCCGCGGAGGTCCCCGGGGTCGCGGGGCCGAGCGACTACACCGGCCAGCAGGTCTACTTCCGCTCGGTCGCCGAGCGCGAGACCGACCTCCTGACGATGTACGACTACCTGTGGCGCTGGGACACCGACTGGTTCTGGTGCTCGGGTGCGTTCGGCGCTCAGAACCCGAGGATCCGCCGGCTCTGGCCGCGGCGCTGGCGGCGCTCGGACGTCTACATGAGGCTGCTCCACCTGGACCGTCGGTTCGCCGTCGCGGACCGGCTGGACCGGCGTGCCGGCCGGCCGCAGCGCGAGCGGGTGGTGCAGGACATCGAGGTCCCGGTCGACGCGCTGGGGGAGTTCCTGGACTGGTTCGACGCCGAGGTGGGGATGCGGCCGGTGTGGTTGTGCCCGTTGGTCTCGACCGGCGCGAGTGACGGCGGGCGCTGGTCGACGTACCCGTTGGATCCGGGCCGGCTCTACGTCAACGTCGGCTTCTGGGGCACCGTGCACGTCGGGCCGGAGGCCGTCGACGCGCCCCGCAACCGCGCGATCGAGGCGAAGGTGCACGCCCTGGGCGGCCACAAGTCGCTCTACTCCGAGGCGTTCTACGGCCCCGAGGAGTTCGCGGCGCTGTACAACACCGACAACCTGTCCGCGCTCAAGCAGCGTTACGACCCCGACGACCGGCTGACCAACCTCTATGACAAGGCGGTGAAGAGTCGATGAGCACCACCCGTGGCATCGCGCCGACGATCGAGTCCTTCTTCCCTGGGGGGCTCCCGCTCTGGTTCAAGGCGTACGACGGCAGCCAGGCCGGACCGCCGGACTCGGAGTTCGGGCTGGAGCTGGTCAACGAGCGCGGTCTGGCCTACATCCTGACCGCCCCGGGCGACCTCGGCCTGGCCCGCGCCTACGTCGCCGGCGACCTGGTGCTGCACGGCTGTCACCCCGGCGACCCGTACCCGGCGTTCAGCCTGCTCAAGGACATGACCGACTTCGGCCTGCCGAAGCCCGGGGACCTGCTCGCCCTGGTCCGGACGCTCGGGCTGGGCAACCTGGTCCCGCCCGCGCCGCCGCCGCAGGAGCACCTGCCCGCGTGGCGCCACCGGCTCGAGGGGCTGCGGGCGCTCGGCAGGTGGGGACGGCACTCCCAGGAGCGGGACGCCGACGCGATCCACCACCACTACGACGTCTCCAACACCTTCTACGAGTACGTGCTCGGCCCGTCGATGACCTACACCTGCGCGGTCTACCCGACGGCGGACGCGACGCTGGAGGAGGCGCAGGAGCACAAGTACGACCTGATCTGCCGCAAGCTCGACCTCCGGCCCGGCCAGCGGCTGCTCGACCTCGGCTGCGGCTGGGGCGGAATGGTCCGCCACGCGGCGCGCCACTACGGCGTCAAGGCGCTCGGCGTGACCCTCTCCCGTGAGCAGGCCAACTGGGCCGCCCACGCGATCAAGAAGGAGGGGCTCGACGACGTCGCCGAGGTGCGGTTCTCCGACTACCGCGACGTGCCCGAGACCGACTTCGACGCGGTCAGCTCGATCGGCCTGACCGAGCACATCGGGGTGGCGAACTACCCGTCGTACTTCGGGTTCATCGAGGGCCGGCTCAAGCCGCAGGGTCGGCTGCTCAACCACTGCATCACCCGCCACTACAGCGGCGGCAAGCCGACCGCGGGCGCGTTCATCGACCGCTACGTCTTCCCCGACGGCGAGCTGACCGGCTCGGGCACCATCGTCCGCGCGGCCGAGAACGCCGGCCTGGAGGTGCAGCACCACGAGAACATCCGGGTGCACTACGCCAAGACGCTGGCGGGCTGGTCGGCGAACCTCGCCGCGAACTGGGACGCCTGCGTCGCCGAGACCGACGAGGGCACCGCTCGGGTGTGGGGCCTCTACATGGCGGGGTCGCGGATCGCGTTCGAGCGCAACGAGATCCAGCTCCACCACGTGCTGGCCACCAAGACCGTCGACGGGGCGAGCGGGTACCCGCTGCGGCACCAGTTCTGAGTCCCGTTCCGAGCACGCCCGGGTCGTCCGGCTCCGCGCACCGCAGCGGTGTGCGGATCGACCACCTCGGTGGGGGCTCGGCGGAGTGGACCGTCGCGAGCAACGTCCGGCGGCGGCTTCGTCGGCGGGAACCTCCGCGGTACCGGCCCCTGACGGCCGGCCGGGGCGGCCGCGCGCGATGACCGCGTTCACGACCGCCCCCGCTAGCCTGGGCCGGTGAGTGTCCGTGCCCAGCAGTTCACCGCCGACGTCGTACGACGGGAGCGGATCAGTCCGCACCTGGTGCGGCTGACCCTGGGCGGTCCCGGCCTGGCCCGGTTCGAGTCCACCGGCATCCCCGACGAGTGGGTCGGCCTGGTGGTGCCCGGCCAGTTCCAGTCCCGCTACTACACGGTCCGCTCCTTCGACGGCGCCGAGCTGGTGCTGGACGTCGTGGTGCACGCGGTCGGGCTGGTCACCGAGTGGGCGCTCGGCGGCGCCGGCGACCCGGTCGGCCAGCAGGTCACGATCAGCGAGCCGAAGGGCTCCTTCGACGCACCGGCGGACGCCGCCTGGCTGCTGCTGGTCGGCGACCTGACCGCGCTGCCGGCGATGGCCCGGATCGCCGAGGCGCACGTGGGCCGGATCCCGGTCCACGTGCACGCCGAGGCCGCGGACCTGCCCGAGGAGCTCGCGTCGTACCTGCCCGAGGGCGCCTCCGTCAGCTGGACCGCGCCGGCCGAGGACGGCACCAGCCGCCTGGCCGAGATCGTCGAGGGGCTGGACTGGCCCGAGGGCGAGGGCTACTTCTGGATGGCGGGGGAGTCCGCCCAGATGCGCGCGATCCGCAAGCACCTGATGCGCGAGCGGAAGATGCCCAGCACCCACTACGACGTGATGGGGTACTGGCGCGCGGTCAAGGAGCGGCAGCCCCGTGCGGTCGACCCCGGCCCCATCTGGCGCGCCGGCAAGGCGGCAGGCAAGAGCGACGAGCAGATCTGGGCCGACTACGACGACGCCCGGGCCAAGGCCGAGTGAAGGCGGAACGATGACCGAGCAGCAGGACGAGCAGCAGGGCGAGCGGCCGGACCTCGCGGAGGTCGAGCGGCTCGAGGACGCCAAGGACGTCGCCGACTCCGAGGAGTTCGCCGAGGACGAGGTGGACGAGGACGACCTCGACGCCGACGACCTCGCGGGCTCAGCGGATGAGGACGACGACGAGGACGACGACGAGGACGACGAGGACTGGGACGACGAGGCCGAGTTCGACGAGGACTTCGGCGCCCTCCCGCCGCCCGCGCCCGTCACCGGGATGACCGGACTCGGCGGCGCCGAGGTGCCCGAGGGCCACCGGAGCGGCTTCGCCTGCTTCGTGGGCCGCCCCAACGTCGGCAAGTCGACGCTGACCAACGCGCTGGTCGGGCAGAAGATCGTGATCACCTCCGACAAGCCGCAGACCACCCGCACGGTGGTCCGCGGCATCGTGCACCGCCCCGACGGTCAGCTGGTGCTGGTCGACACCCCCGGCCTGCACCGTCCGCGCACGCTGCTCGGTGAGCGGCTCAACGACCTGGTGAAGACGACCTGGGCCGAGGTCGACGTGGTCGCGGTCTGCTTCCCCTCCGACGAGAAGGTCGGTCCCGGCGACCGGTTCCTGGTCGAGGAGCTGGCCAAGGTCCGGCGGACCACCAAGATCGCCGTGGCCACCAAGACCGACCTGGTCGCTCCCGACCGGCTGGCGGAGCACCTGCTCGACATCGCCGCGCTGGGCCGCGACACCGGTACGGAGTGGGCCGAGATCGTCCCGGTCTCCTCGGTCTCCGGCGACCAGATCGACCTGCTCGGCCAGCTCCTGGTCGGGCTGATGCCCGAGGGCCCGCCGCTCTACCCGGACGGCGACCTCACCGATGCGCCCGAGGAGATCCTCGCCGCCGAGCTGATCCGCGAGGCGGCGCTGGACGGCGTCCGTGACGAGCTGCCGCACTCGATCGCCGTCGTGGTCGACGAGATGGGCCTGCGCGAGGACCGCCCCGAGGACAAGCCGCTGCTCGACATCCACGCCAGCGTGTACGTCGAGCGCGACTCCCAGAAGGGCATCATGATCGGCAGGAAGGGCGCCCGGCTGCGCAAGGTCGGCACCGAGGCCCGCCAGCAGATCGAGGCGCTGCTCGGCACGCCCGTCTACTTGGACCTGCACGTCAAGATCGCCAAGGACTGGCAGCGCGACCCGCGGCAGCTGCGCAAGCTGGGCTTCTGACCGGGTCCGCACGTGTCAGCGTCCGAGACGTCGAAGGGGAGGGAGCCGGTGGAGCGTCGGCTGCGGGTGGCCGTGGTGGTCGTGGTGGTCGCCGCGATCGTCGGCCTGGTCGCCGTCTCCTGGCTCCTGCTCGGCTCGGGTGACGAGGCCGCGGACCCCGCTCCGGTGCCGCCGGAGACGGCGACGGAGGTCGCGGCAGCCCCGGAGGCAGCCCCCGGTGCGTCGCCGCTGCGCCCGCAGAGGCTGCTGGACGAGTGCCGCTCGGCAGCGCGGGGCGGCTTCGTCCCCTCGTCGCTGACGATCC
Organism: Nocardioides sp. GY 10113; assembly: GCF_004919105.1. Lineage (GTDB taxonomy): Bacteria > Actinomycetota > Actinomycetes > Propionibacteriales > Nocardioidaceae > Nocardioides. The sequence continues at coordinate 64,830 of NZ_STGK01000011.1, read as the reverse complement.
CCGGCATCGTCGAGGACGACGTGGTGCGGCCCGTTCCGCGCGACGAGTACGGCGTGCTCGGCGTACCGCCGCTGACCAGCGCCGCGAAGCAGGAGTTCGCCTGGGACGCCGACGGCGCCCAGCCGGGGTCGCGTCGCGGCCTCGTCGGGCTGACCACCCACACCTGGTCCGACGGCTCCGCGATGGGCAACAGACTGCTCGACTCCTACCGGGTCGGCGACCTGATGGTGCTGGAGGACGCCGACGGGCGGATGGCCTGCTACCGGACGGCGGAGAGGATCGTGGTCACACCCGAGGACCCCGACGCGGTGGCGCGGGTCTACGCGACCGGCGGCCCGCCGCAGGTGGTGGTCATCGTCTGCTCGGGGATCCGGTTGGGCGCCGAGAACTGGACCCACCGGACCGTCTGGTTCGCCGACCTGGTCCGCTGACGGGCCACTGAGCGGACGCCGACCAGGCCTGGGGCGGGGGTCGGGAGATCACCCACTGGCCGGTCTCTCCGTGCACCGCGGCAACGGGGTCGCAGGTCCCGCTCCTCAAGGACCTCCGCGGCGGCCTTCAGGGGCGTCGGACCCTAACCGCCGCTGCCCGCGGCCGAGACGATGGGGACATGCCTCAGCTGCTGATCCTGGGATCCGGGACGGCCGGAACGATGGCCGCCAACCTGCTGCGCGACAAGCTCGACGAGGAGTGGCGGATCACCATCGTCGACCGCGACGACGACCACCACTACCAGCCGGGCTACCTCTTCATCCCGTTCTGGATGGACCCGAAGCGGGTGGTCCGCAGCCGCCGGGCGTTCCTGCCCGACGGCGTGGAGATGGTCCAGGCCGAGATCGAGCGGGTGGACGCGGATGCCCAGTCGGTGAAGCTCGGCGACGGGACCGAGCTGACCTACGACTGGCTGATCATCGCCAGCGGCTCCCATCCCCGCCCCGACCTGGTGCCCGGGGTCGCCGACGGCCCGCTGTGGCGCGACACCGTGCACGAGTTCTACTCCCTGGAGGGCACTACCGCGCTGCGCGACAAGCTGCGCACCTTCGAGAAGGGGCGGCTGCTGGTGCACGTCGCCGAGATGCCGATCAAGTGCCCGGTCGCCCCGCTGGAGTTCGCCTTCCTGGTCGAGGACCACTTCCGCCGGCGGGGGATCCGGCACCTGGTCGACATCACCTACGTCACCCCGCTGGACGGGGCGTTCACCAAGCCGATCGCCTCGCGGACCTTCGGCGACCTCCTCGACGACCGCAGCATCCGGCTGGCCGCGGACTTCGCGGTCGAGCGGGTCGACAACGAGGCCAGCACGCTGAACTCGTACGACGGCCGCGCGCTGCCGTTCGACCTGCTGGTCACGGTGCCGCCGCACACCGGCGCCCGGTTCGTCATCGACTCGGGGCTGGGCGACGACATGGGCTTCGTCCCCGTCGACAAGCACACGCTGCGCTCCACCGAGCATGAGCGGATCTTCGTGCTGGGCGACGCCAGCAACATCCCGACGTCCAAGGCGGGCTCGGTCGCGCACTTCGCCACCGAGCTCTTCATCGACAACTTCCTCGCCGCGATCGAGGACAGGCCGCTGCCGAACGCCTTCGACGGCCACGCCAACTGCTTCCTGGAGACCGGCCGGGGCAAGGCGCTGCTGCTGGACTTCAACTACGACACCGAGCCGCTGCCCGGCACCTTCCCGCTCGCCGGGGTCGGACCGATGTCGCTGCTGCGCAACACCCGGGCCAACCACCTCGGGAAGCTCGCGTTCGAGCAGATCTACTGGCGGATGCTGCTGCCGGGCCACCGGCTGCCGGTCCCGGTGAAGATGTCCATGTCCGGCAAGAAGTCGGCCTGAGCCGGATCGAGGAGGAGCCTGCGATGCCCACCAACACCCTGAACGGTCGATCCTTCGACGTCGACGACGAGGGGTTCTTCACCGTCCGCGACCAGTGGAGCGAGGAACTGGCCCACGACCTGGCTGCGCTGATCGGCGTCGAGCTCGACGAGGAGCACCTCGCGCCGCTGCTGTTCATGCGCAAGGACGCCGGCGAGGAGGGCAACACCCCGACGCTGCGCCGGATGCAGACTGTCGGCGGGTTCGAGGTCCGCGACCTCTACCGCCTCTACCCCGGCAAGCCGGCCAAGAAGATGGCCTGGCTGGCCGGCCTGCCCAAGCCCGTCGGCTGCGTGTGAGAGGAGAAGCGACATGACCGCCACCACCATCCCCGAGGGCTTCGTGATGCCGGACTTCGGCGACCGCCCGGCGGTCGCCGCGCAGCCGGGCGGCGCCGTGGACGGCGCCTCCGTGCCGGCGTACAGCGGTCCGCGGAAGATGGCCTTCATCTGCTCCAAGGGCAACCTGGACATGGCCTACCCGGCGCTGATCATGGGCAACGCGGCGCTCAGCGAGGGCGTCGAGGTCCACATCTTCTTCACCTTCTGGGGCCTGGACATCGTCAACCGCAAGATGAACGACAACCTGAAGTTCACGATGCTCGGCAACACCGCGATGCACATGCCCGAGCTCGCACGCCTCGGACGCGGGTGGGAGTACAAGTCGATGCCGCAGGGCATGGGCGGCCTGCCGGGCATGACCAGCATCGGCACCAAGATGATGAAGAAGCAGCTGGCCGACGAGGACATCCCGGAGATCCCCGAGTTCCTCGACATGATCCACGCGGCGGGCGTGCACATGTGGGCCTGCAAGCTCAGCTACGACATGATGAAGATCATCGCGGCGGACCTGCACCCCGGCGTCGAGGGCGTGATCAGCGCGTCGGACTTCATCGAGATCGCCGAGGGCGCGCAGATCGTCTTCGTCTAGCGCCCCCGCGCGGGGTCAGTCCGGCGCCCAGCACCGCCCGAACGTCATGCCGTTGCCCCACTGCGCCTTCGTCGGCCACTCGTAGCCCCACTCGAAGTCGAGCGGGTCGTCGGCCAGCGCCTCGGCGGCGTCCTCGCACGTGCCCTGGCCGCGCTCGCGGGCGGCGGCGGCGCCCGGGTAGTCGCGCGCGACGAAGGTGACCACCGAGATCGCGCGCCAGGAGTGGCGGGCGGCGCACGGCACGCGGTCGAAGGCCGCCGCGTCCGGTGCGGCGGTGCCGCACATCGCCACCTCGTCGCTGCGCGCGCCGTCGAGGATGCCGCGCAGGCTGCCGGTGGTCCGGAAGAGGCCGGCGCTGCCGGTGACCACGACGGCGTCGCAGCGGAACCAGTTGGCTCCCTTGTCGGAGGCCGCGACGGTGGGGGTGAACCACACCGGCCGGACCATGCTCAGGCGCAGGTCGGTGAGGTCGCCCCCGACGTAGGAGGAGAGTCGCCCCGGGCAGGCCTCGGCCACCTGTTGCTGTGCCCGGTCGGAGTCGACCGCGAGCAGGTGCCCGTCGGCGAGGGTGTCCAGCGACCCGACCCGGTAGGTCTCCGCCGTGTGCGGCTCCGCGCAGTCCCTGGGCCGCGCGCCGCTGGTCGGTGCCAGCGCGGCGTCGAAGGCCATCCGGTAGCACGCGCCGACCTTCGGCGTCCGCGGCGGCCGGGCGGCCGGCGTCGGCGTCGGCGCCGTGGACTCGGCCGCGGCGCTCGACGACTCCGCGGAGCGCGGGCCCTCGGAGCCGTCCGGGTCGTCGTCGGTGCAAGCGACGAGCATCCCGCCGGCGGCGATCAGCAGCGCGACCGTGCCGAGGGCCCGGCGGCTACGCATCGGTCTGCGCCCAGCAGACCGACCGGCGGTTGCCCGCCTCCCACTCGGCGCGGTGGAAGTAGGTGTAGGTGAAGTCGAAGGTCGCCGGGTAGTTGAGCCACGCGCTGATCGACTTCTGGCAGTACGCCCGGGTGCGCGAGTCGACGACGGTGTCGCCCGGGTAGGGATCGTCCTCCTCGCCGAGCTTGATCGTGGTCACCGCGCGCCAGTCGTGCTGGCGCGAGCACGGCACCTTCTCGCCCTCGGGCACCGACCTGCCCCGGGCGCAGACCATCCACCGGTCGTTGGGCCGCCCCGCGAGCAGGCCGTGGGTGGACTCGGGGAGCGGGGCGTAGGCGGTGCTGGTCGCGCTGCCGCCGACCACGTCGCAGCGGTACCAGCGGGCGCCCTTGGCCCACGCCTTCTCCGACGGGCGGAACCAGGCCCAGCTGAGGATCGTGCGCAGCACCGTGCTCTCGTCGGCGCCCAGGTGCTCGGCGAAGGCGTCCGAGCAGGTCTGGTAGGCCCAGGCGCTGAGGTCCTGCGCGTCGTACTCGGCGTTGGTGAACTTCGCCGGGAGGTCGCCGACCGCGAACGTCTCGGCGGTGTGCTTCTCCGCGCAGTCCACGGTGAGGGTCGCGTTGGCCGGCCGGCTGACGTCGTCGGGGGTGAGCGCCCGGCAGGCGCCGACCTCCGGCTGCTCGACCGAGTCGACCTGCGCGGGGTCGGAGTTGCCGCCCTGCGGCTGGGTGCCGCACGCGCCGAGCAGGAGGACGGGCACGGCGAGCAGCGCGATCACGCTTCGCCGCATCGGCCCTCCTCGTCGCGTGCCGACCCGGTCAGGCCAGCAGTGCCGCGATGGTAGCGCCCAGCTCGTAGGCGGCCCGCTCCGACGCCTCGTCGACGGCGCCGAGCACCTCGAGGACGTCGTAGGACTGCCGCCAGCCCAGGGCACCGACGATCGAGCCGACCGACCGGACCGCGCCGGTCAGGTCGTAGCGGCCGTGCACCCACAACCCGTAGGGCCGCCCCGCCGTCGCCCCGCCGGTGCCGGCACCGCCGCCGGCCGCGCCGGAGTCATCGAGCGCGCCGCCCACGGCCAGGAACGTGGAGTCGAAGAAGTGCTTGAGCGCCCCGCTCATGTAGCCGAAGTTGGCGCTGGTGCCCAGCAGGTAGCCGTCCGCGGTCAGCACGTCCTCGGCGCTCGCCTCCAGCGCGGGCCGGACCACCACCTCGACGCCGGTGATCTCCTCGTCGTGGGCGCCCGCGACCGCCGCGTCGCGCAGCCGCTCCAGCGACCGGGTCGGGGAGTGGTGGACGATCAGGAGGCGGGACACCCGGACAGCGTAGGGGCCGCGGTGCGCTACCCTGGTGGGGTCATGATGCGCGCGCTCCTCCTTAGTAGCCGCAGCGAGGTCTGAAGCCGGACCCCTCGCTGCGGAGTGAGTCGCGTGCCCGGCGCCACCCCTCGACCTGCATCAGTGTCGACATCCCCAGCCGAGGAACTCATGACCACCATCCCCGCTCAGCAGCCCAGCGGTATGCCCTACCACCGCTACACCGCCTTCGAGCCGGTCACCGTGCCGGACCGCACCTGGCCCGACCAGCGGGTCACCGCCGCGCCGCGCTGGCTCTCCACCGACCTGCGCGACGGCAACCAGGCGCTCATCGACCCGATGAGCCCGGCCCGCAAGATGAAGATGTTCGACCTCCTGGTGAAGATGGGCTACAAGGAGATCGAGATCGGCTTCCCGGCCGCGAGCCAGACCGACTTCGACTTCGTGCGCCAGCTCATCGAGGGCGACAGGATCCCCGACGACGTACGGGTCTCGGTGCTGACCCAGGCCCGTGAGGACCTGATCAGCCGCACGGTCGAGTCCCTGGTCGGCGCCGACAAGGCGACCGTCCACCTCTACAACGCCACCGCGCCGCTGTTCCGGCGCGTGGTCTTCGGCGTCACCGAGGCCGAGTGCATCGCGATCGCGACCCGCGGCACCGAGTGGGTCATGAAGTACGCCGACCAGCTGCTGCCCGGCACCGACTTCGGCTACCAGTACAGCCCGGAGATCTTCACCCAGACGCCGACCGACTTCGCGCTCGAGGTCTGCGAGCGGGTCTCGGACATCTGGCAGCCCGAGGCGGGCCGGGAGATCATCCTCAACCTGCCGGCGACCGTGGAGATGTCCACGCCGAACACCTACGCCGACCAGATCGAGTACTTCGGCCGGCACCTGTCGCGGCGCGAGTTCTCCGCGATCTCGCTGCACCCGCACAACGACCGCGGCACCGCGGTGGCCGCCACCGAGCTCGGCCTGATGGCCGGCGCCGACCGCGTCGAGGGCTGCCTGTTCGGGCACGGCGAGCGCACCGGCAACGTCGACCTGGTCACCCTGGGCATGAACCTGTTCAGCCAGGGCATCGACCCGCAGATCGACTTCTCCGACATCGACGAGATCCGGCGGACGGTGGAGTACTGCACCAACCTGCCGGTCCACCCGCGCCACCCCTACGCGGGCGACCTCGTCTACACCGCCTTCTCGGGCTCCCACCAGGACGCCATCAAGAAGGGCCTGGAGGACCTGGACCGGATCGCCGAGGAGCAGGGCAAGCCCGTCGGCGAGGTGCCGTGGGAGGCCCCGTACCTGCCGATCGACCCGAAGGACGTCGGCCGCACCTACGAGGCCGTCATCCGCGTCAACAGCCAGTCCGGCAAGGGCGGCGTCGCCTACGTGCTGAAGGCCGAGCACAGCCTGGACCTGCCCCGGCGGGCCCAGATGGAGTTCAGCCGGGTGATCCAGGCGCACACCGACACCGCCGGCGGCGAGGTCACCCCGCAGCAGATCTGGGACATCTTCCGCGCCGAGTACCTCGAGCGCGAGGAGCCGTACTCGCTGACCAGCTGGTCCTCGGTCACCGACGGCGAGGGCGACGACCAGCAGCAGGTGCACCTGGTGGTGCGCGGCGAGGAGCGGGTCTTCTCCGGCGAGGGCAACGGCCCGGTGGCGGCGTTCGTGGACGGGATGCGCCAGGCCGGCGCCGACATCCGGGTCCTCGACTACGCCGAGCACGCGCTTTCCTCGGGCGGCGACGCCGTGGCCGCGGCGTACGTCGAGTGCGAGGTGGCCGGCGAGATCGTGTGGGGCATCGGCCTGCACCACAACATCGTCACCGCCTCGCTGCGGGCCGTGGTCTGCGCCGCGAACCGCGCCCAGGCGATCACCATCCCGTCGGTCGGCTAGCCGCCGGAACGGGCAGCACAGGGGGAACGATGGCGCAGCGGATCCTGGCCTCGGAGCAGGTCGGACAGTACTTCCTGGACACCGCCCGGGGCCGGGACCGCATCGAGTACACCGAGTACGGCGCCGGTGAGGCCTGGCTGGTCCTGGTGCCGCCGGTGCTCGCGCCGCGCCGGGTCCAGGCCCGGCTGGCGCGGTCGCTGGCGGCCTCGGGCCTGCACGTGGTCGTGCCGGACCTGCTGGGCCACGGCCGGTCCGACCGGCCGGCCGACCCGCTGAGCTACTCGGTGACCGGCTTCGCCGAGCAGGTGGTCGCGCTCCTGGACCACCTCGGGGCGCAGCAGGCGGTCGTCGGCGGCACCGCGCTGGGCGCGAACATCGCCCTGGAGACGGCCGTGGTGGCTCCGGGCCGCGTGCGTGGGCTGATCCTCGACGCACCGGTCCTCGACGACGCCCTCGCCGTGGAGATCGCGCTGCTGGCGCCGGTGATGTACCTCGCCAGGTTCGCGCCGTTCGGCGTGCACGCGGCGCGCTGGGCGACCCGACCGGTGCCGCGACGCCTGGTGCCGTCGCTGGTCCGTCGCACCATCGACGCGCTGGACCAGCGCCCGGGACCGCTCGCGGCGCTCGTCCACGGCGTCCTCTTCGGACGTCTGGGACCGTCGTACGACGAGCGGCGCTCGATCGCGGTGCCCGCGCTGGTGGTGGCCCGGCCGCGCGACCCGCTGCACCCCGCCTCCGATGCCGAGTCGCTGGCCGACCAGCTGCCCGGCGCGACCCTCGAGGTCGCCGCGCCGCTTGAGTGGCGGCGCTCGCCGGAGCGGCTGGACCTGCTCGTCACCCGGTTCGCGCTGGAGTGCGGCAAGCCCCCGCGGGGGATCCGACGGTCCCGCCGGGCCGCGCCGGACCCCTCGGGGCCCGACGCCGGCGCCTGAGCGCCGGGCGCGCCGCCGCGGCGCTGTCGGACCCCGACGGCAGAATGGGGGAGTGCTCTACCGTGACGAGGCGATCGTGCTGCGCACCCACAAGCTGGGTGAGGCCGACCGCATCATCACGATGCTGACCCGGCAGAACGGCCGGATCCGCGCGGTCGCCCGCGGCGTACGACGGACCAGCTCGCGCTGGGGCTCGCGGCTCGAGCCGTTCACCCACGTCGACCTGCAGCTGGCGCAGGGGCGCAACCTCGACACGGTGACCCAGGCCGAGACCCGCGCCGCGTTCGGCGCCGAGATCGGCTTCGACTACGACCGCTACACCGCCGGCACCGTGATGCTCGAGACCGCCGAGCGGCTGGTGGTCGAGGAGCGGGAGCCGGCCGTGCAGCAGTTCGGCCTGCTGGCCGCGGCGCTGCGGGCGATGGCGAGCGGGGAGCGGGCGCCGGGCCACGTGCTCGACTCCTACCTGCTGCGCGCCCTGGCGATCGCCGGCTACGCGCCCACCTTCGTCGACTGCGCCCACTGCGGCCGGCCGCCCGTGCTGGCCACCGGCGAGCTGGGGCACCACCGGTGGTTCAACCCGTCCATGGGCGGCGTGCTCTGCTCGACCTGCCGGATCCCGGGATCCGCGACGCCGGCGCCGGAGACGCTGCGGCTGCTCGGCGGTCTGCTGGCCGGTGACTGGCTGGTCGTCGAGGCCGCCGAGGCTCGCCACGCGCGTGAGGCCAGCGGTCTGGTGGCGGCGTTCGTGCAGTGGCAGCTCGAGCGCGGGCTGCGGTCGCTGGCCTACGTCGAGCGCTGACTGCGTCCGCGGGTCAGCCGCTCACTAGGCTGCAGCCGTGAGTCGTTCCCTCCGTCGTACCCGGTCCAAGGGTGACGCCCCGGCGCCCGAGCGGCGCGAGATCCGCCCGCCCGCCCCGCACCCCTCCGGAGCCCGGCCGCCGGCGGTCCCCGCGGAGCTGGTGCCACAGCACGTGGCGATCGTGATGGACGGCAACGGGCGCTGGGCACAGGAGCGCGGGCTGCCGCGCACCAAGGGCCACGAGGAGGGGGAGTCCTCGCTCTTCGACGTCGTCGAGGGCGCGATCGAGATCGGCGTCAAGGCGATCTCGGCCTACGCGTTCTCCACCGAGAACTGGTCGCGCAGCCCCGAGGAGGTGAAGTTCCTGATGGGCTTCAACCGGGACGTGATCCGGCGGCGGCGCGACGAGATGCACGAGCTCGGCGTGCGGGTGCGCTGGGCGGGTCGGGCGCCGCGGCTGTGGACCTCGGTGATCAAGGAGCTGAAGGTCGCCGAGGAGCTGACCCGGGACAACGACGTGCTGACGCTGACCATGTGCGTCAACTACGGCGGCCGCTCCGAGCTGGGCGATGCGGCCCGGGCGCTGGCCAAGGACGTGGCGGCCGGGAAGGTCAACCCCGACCGCGTCGACGAGCGCACCCTGGGCCGCTACCTCTACGTTCCCGAGCTGCCCGACGCCGACCTGATCTGGCGTACGTCGGGGGAGCAGCGGCTCTCCAACTTCATGCTCTACCAGGCGGCCTACTCGGAGTTCGTCTTCAGCGACGTGCTGTGGCCCGACGTGGACCGGCGCCACCTGTGGCAGGCGATCGACGAGTACGCGCGGCGCGACCGGCGCTACGGCAGCGCCTGACGCTGCCGTCCGCACGGCTGATCCGGGCGGCTGATCCGGGCGGCTGATCCGGGCGCGCCGTCGGGCCGGGTCGGTCATCATGGCCCCGTGCTCCCGCCGCCCTCCGACCCCCGCCCCCGGCGCCAGCGGGGCGCGCTGTTGCCGGGCCTGCTCGTCATCGGGCTGCTGCTCGCCGGCGTCGTCGCGCTCGACCCCGAGAGCAGCATCCGGAACCTGCGTCGCATCGCGGGGATCGAGGGCGGCCGGCTGGGCCCGGCGGCCGGGAGCGTGGAGGGTGCCGGCAGCTACCGGTTCCTACAGACCCAACGGGGCAGTGACGAGCCCGTCGCGTACAACCCCTGTCGGCAGATCGAGGTGGTGGTCAACCCCGACGGAGCGCCCGCGAACTACGACGAGCTGGTCGACACGGGCCTCGCGCGCACCGGCGCCGCGACCGGGCTGCGGTTCGTCCGGGTCGGTCTGACCGACGAGCGCGACGTCGACTCGCGCCCGGGTCTGGCCGGCCGCGGGCCGGTGCTGATCGCGTGGGCGACGCCGGAGGAGTATCCCGAGCTCGCCGGCAGGGTGGCGGGCATCGGGGGCAGCACGGCCGTCGGCTTCGGCGGGCGGATGCGCTACGTGACCGGGCAGGTGATCCTCGACCGCGACCTGTTCGCGTCGCTCGAGGGGCGAGGGACGGACGAGGCTCAGGCGATCGTCGACCACGAGCTGGCGCACGTCGTCGGCCTCGACCACGTGGACGACCGCGGGGAGCTGATGTACGAGTACACCGGCGACCGCACGACGTACGGACCCGGCGACCTCGCGGGCCTGGCGAGGCTGGGCAGCGTCGCCTGCTGACGCCGCCGGCGTGGCCGACGGGCTGGTCACCGTCAAGATCTACAGGCTGGGTGGACGTTCAGTCGACGGGTGCGAGGTTCCTGGCGTTCCACCGGCGGATCCTGCACTGGCGCGATCCGCGAGCCGATCGGCATCCGGGGGGCCGGGGTGTTTATGGGCCCTCCGCACGGCGGCGCAGACCCGGAGCCGGGTTGTGTGCCCCACACCCCGGCATAGCGGGTTCTCGGGCACACGACCCACCTCACGCGCCCGCACGAGCACACCCCGTAAGCCGAACCCCCAGCGGCGAGCGTCGCCCGTTCGGCCCGGCGACACGTTCCGTAATGGTCGACGTCACCGGTAGGCCCGTCCGGTGAACGTCCCGGGACGGGGGCGCTCCACGGAGCAACCAGGGCGGCTGGTGTGCCGACACCGCCGGGTCGGGTGCAGGCCGTCGATGTTCCGGCTGGCGGGCTCGTCAGGCTTCGCCGGATCTCGACACTAGTGCTCGTCGTAGTGCTCGCCGTGCGGCGCGTGGCGGTGGCCGTCGTGGACGTAGTCGACGTGGTCCTCGTGGGGCACCGCCAGGTGTCCGCAGCGGGGCCCGTGCTGGTGGGGGTGCTCGTCGATCGGCTCGTGGTCGTCCTCGTCGACCACACCGGCCGCGGGGGCGAACGGCTCGCGCAGGCGGGCCCGCCGGCGCAGCAGTACGCCGACCGGCCAGGCCAGCAGGTAGCAGGCCAGCGCCGTGATGACGATCGCCGGGCCCGGCGAGACCGAGGCGCTGTAGGAGGCGAGGGCGGCGATCACCAGGCCACCCACCGAGGCCAGGGTGCCGAGCCCCATCGCGAGCACGAAGGTGCCGCGGAAGGAGCGGGTGAGCTGCTGGGCGGTCGCCACCGGCACCACCATCAGGGCCGAGACCAGCAGCAGGCCGACGGTGCGCATCGCCACGGTCACGCTGACCGCGGCGAGCACGGCGATCAGGAGGTTGTAGAACCGCACCCGCAGGCCGGCCACCCGGGCGAACTCCTGGTCCTGGGCGACCGCGAAGAGCTGGGGTGCCAGCCCGACGGTGAGCAGCAGCACGCCGGCCGCGAGCGCCATGGTGACCACCACGTCGCCGGGCGACAGTGCGGTGATGGCGCCGAACAGGTACTGCTGGAGCTTGCTGGCGCTCTGCCCGCCGATGCCGCTGATCAGGATGCCGCCGGCGAGGCCGCCGTAGAACAGCAGGGCGAGCGCGACGTCGCCGTTGGTGCTGCCGCGCTCGCGGATCAGCTCGATGGTCACCGCACCGGCGGTCGCCACCAGCACTGCGGTCCAGGTGGGTGAGGTGTTGAAGACCAGCCCGACGGCGACGCCGGTGACGGCGACGTGGCCGATGCCGTCGCCCATCAGCGCGAGGCGGCGCTGCACCAGGAAGGTCCCGACCGCCGGCGCCGCGACGCCGGTGAACAGCGCGGCGATCAGCGCGAGCTGCATGAACTGCAGGCCGAAGAGCTCTCCGACGCTCATCGGGTCTCCTCGTTCGGTCCGGCCGGTCGGTCGATCGGCGAGGAGACCTGGGGCACGTGGTCGGCGCGGGAGGCGTAGCCCGGAGCGCCGGGGTGGTGATGGTGGGCGTGGGTCTCGGCGAAGAGCGGCGAGTGGACCTCGTGGTCGGCCAGCGGCGGGCCGTCGTAGGCGACCCGGCCGTCGCGCATCACCACGGAGCGGTCGACCAACGGCGCCAGCGGTCCGAGCTCGTGGGCGACCAGCACGATCGTGGCGCCGCGCTCCTTCAGCCGGGCCAGGGTGTCGGCCAGGACCTGCTGGTTGGGCAGGTCGACGCCGGCGGTCGGCTCGTCGAGGAAGAAGACCTCCGGCTCGCCGGCGAGCGCGCGGGCGATGAGCACCCGCTGCTGCTGGCCGCCGGAGAGCTGGCTGACGGTGTCGCGGCGGCGGTCGGCCAGGCCGACGACCTCGAGCGCCTCGTCGATGGCTGCCCGGTCGGCCCGGCCGAGACGGCGGAAGAGGCCGCGGTGGGTCAGGCGACCGGCGGCGACCACCTCCCACACCGACGCGGGGATGCCGGAGCCGGCGGTGGCGCGCTGGGGCACGAAGCCGACCCGGCGCCAGTCGTCGAACTCCTCGAGCGGATCGCCGAGCATCCGCACCCTGCCCCCGGCGGTCGGGTAGAGGCCCAGCAGGGTCCGGACCAGCGTGGACTTCCCAGAGCCGTTGGCGCCCATCAGCGCCACGAAGTCGCCGGAGCGGACGGTGAGGGTGACGCCGCGGAGGATCGGTCGGCCGCCGAGCACCACCGAGGCGTTCTCGGTCGCGACGGCCTCGGACGGCGCGGCGGTACCTGCGGCGTCGGCGCTCGGCGCGGGCGGCAGGCTCATGCGCAGCCGTTCGCGGCCCGCAGCGCCTCGAGGTTGGTCCGCATCAGGCTCAGGTAGTCCTCGTCCGAGGTCTCCTCGGTCAGCCCCTCGAGCGGGTCGAGGACGGCGGTCTCGACGCCGGTGCCGCGGGCCAGGCTCTCGGCGAGCTGCTTCGGCGCGAGCGTCTCGCTGAACACCGTGGTGATGCCGTCGGTGCGGATCAGGTCGTGCAGCTCGGCGAGGTCGGCAGGGGTCGGCTCGGCGTCGGGGGAGAGCCCTGCGATCGCGGCCACGTGGACACCGTACTTCTCCAGGTAGCTGAACGCGTCGTGCGAGACCACGACGGTGTCGCGCTCGCAGGAGGCCAGTCCGTCGGCGTACTCCTCGTCGAGCGCGGTCAGGTCGTCGCGGAGCGCGGCGGCGTTGGCGGCGTACTCGTCGGCGTGGTCGGGGTCGATCTCGGCGAGCTGGTCGGCGACGGCGTCGCCGACCTCGGCCATCCGCAGCGGGTCGAGCCAGAAGTGGGGGTCGACGTCGCCGTGGTCGTGCCCGTCATCCTCGTCGTGGTCCTCGCCGTCGTGGTCGTCGTGCGCCTCCTCGTCGGTGGTGAGGAGGTCGACCACCTCGGCGACGTCGAGGGTCGCGCCGGTCGCGTTCTGCTCGGTGGCGGCGTCGACGGCGGCCTGGAAGCCGCCCTGGTAGACCACCAGGTCGGCCAGGGTCAGCTGCGCGGTCTCCTTCACGGTGAGCTCGAGGTCGTGCGGCTCGGTCCCGGGCTGGGTGAGCAGCTCGACGTCGGCCAGGTCGCCGGCGACGCGGTCGGAGGCGTACGCCAGGGGATAGAACGCCGCCGCGATCTGCACGCCGTCGTCGGTGCTGGCGCTCTCCTCCTGGAACGCGGCGCAGCCGGCGGAGGTCAGGGCGAGGGCCGTGAGTGCCGGGACGACGATACCGAAGCGCATGAGAATCATTCTCAACTAGGAGGGGCGGTGGGTCAATTCTGCACCCGACCGATACCGTGGAGCCCGTGCTCGTCGTCAACCGGTTCCGCGCCGCCGATGCTCTCGCCGGAGACCGGATCAGGGCAGACCTGGAGGAGGCCCACGCGCTCCTCGCGGCCTGTCCGGGCTACCTCGAGGGTCGCCTCGGCCGCAGCCTGGACGACCCGGACCTGTGGGTGCTCAGCACCCGCTGGGAGAGCGTCGGCGCCTACCGGCGGGCCCTCTCGTCGTACGACGTCAAGGCCGGCGCCGTGCCGGTCCTGAGCCGCGCGATCGACGAGCCGAGCGCCTACGAGCTGGTGGGGCCGGACACCGTGCTGAACACCGCCCTGCCCCGCGTAACCTGAACCCTCGCAACACGTTCGCGACAGTACGCCCGGCAGCCGGCCGGGCGTCCCCAGAAAGGAACCACCGTGGCCAAGCCGCCGCCGTCCGTCGTCGACCAGGTCGTCTCCCTCGCCAAGCGCCGAGGATTCGTCTACCCCTGCGGCGAGATCTACGGAGGCACGCGCTCCGCCTGGGACTACGGCCCGCTGGGCGTCGAGCTCAAGGACAACATCAAGCGCCAGTGGTGGAACGCGATGGTGCGCGCTCGCGAGGACGTGGTCGGCCTCGACTCCAGCGTGATCCTGCCGCGCCAGACCTGGGAGGCCAGCGGCCACGTCGCGACCTTCACCGACCCGCTCACCGAGTGCCAGTCCTGCCACAAGCGGTTCCGCGCCGACCACCTCCAGGAGGCGTACGCGGAGAAGAAGGGCATCGACGACCCCGACACCGTGGCGCTGACGGAGATCGCCTGCGCCAACTGCGGAACCCGCGGCGCGTGGACCGAGCCGCGGCAGTTCTCCGGCCTGCTCAAGACCTACCTCGGCGTCATCGAGGACGAGTCCGGCCTGCACTACCTGCGGCCCGAGACCGCGCAGGGCATCTTCCTCAACTTCGCCAACGTGGTCACCAGCCAGCGGATGAAGCCCCCGTTCGGCATCGCCCAGATCGGCAAGAGCTTCCGCAACGAGATCACGCCGGGCAACTTCATCTTCCGCACCCGCGAGTTCGAGCAGATGGAGATGGAGTTCTTCGTCAAGCCGGGCGAGGACGAGGAGTGGCACCAGTACTGGATCGACGAGCGCACCCGCTGGTACACGGACCTGGGCATCAACCCGGACAACCTGCGCCACTACGAGCACGCCAAGGAGAAGCTCTCCCACTACTCCAAGCGCACCGTCGACATCGAGTACCGGTTCAACTTCGCCGGCTCGGAGTGGGGTGAGCTCGAGGGCATCGCCAACCGCACCGACTTCGACCTCTCCACGCACGCCGAGGCCTCCGGGGCCGACCTGCGGTACTACGACCAGGCCGCCAACGAGCGCTACACGCCGTACGTCATCGAGCCGGCAGCCGGCCTGTCGCGGTCGCTGATGACCTTCCTGGTCGACGCCTACCACGAGGACGAGGCGCCCAACACCAAGGGCGGCGTGGACAAGCGGACCGTGCTGCGCCTGGACCCGCGCCTGGCGCCGGTCAAGGCGGCGGTGCTCCCGCTCTCCCGCAACGCCGACCTCTCGCCCAAGGCGAAGGACGTCGCCACCGAGCTGCGCCGCAACTGGAACGTCGACTTCGACGACTCCGGCGCGATCGGGCGCCGCTACCGCCGCCAGGACGAGATCGGCACGCCGTACTGCGTGACCGTGGACTTCGACACGCTCGAGGACCACGCGGTCACCGTCCGCGAGCGCGACACGATGTCGCAGGAGCGGGTCTCGCTGGACCGGCTGACCGGCTTCTTCGCGGAGCGACTCGCCGGCTGCTGAGCCCGGTTCGCCCGACCTGTCAGAATGGCGGGGTGAGCAGGGTCGCCGCCACGTTCTCGGGTCGGCGTCCGGGCACGGCCCGGACGCGGAGCGGTCTGGTCGCTCTCGGCCTCGTGGCAGCGCTGGCGCTCGGCGCGTGCGGCGGCTCCGGCGACGACGACGACGCGGGCTCCCCGGGCGCGTCGTCCGACGCGACCTCCGACACGGGCTCGGGCTCGGCGTCGGAGACGGCGTCGGACACCGAGTCGGGCTCGGAGTCGGGCTCGGAGTCCGAGACGGGGTCCGCCGACCCGGAGCCCTACCTCCCGGTGCCGGCGTCGGTCACGCTGACCGACCCCGGCACCCGGCTGTACCTCGGGCGGAAGGCGACGGTGGCCTGGCGCCCGCGCAAGGGTGAGGTCGCGGTGCTGCAGCTGCGGGTCATGAGCGTGGAGCGGACCACCTTCGCGAGGTCCTTCCGGGGGTGGAAGATCGACAAGGCCACCGCGAGGCTGACGCCGTTCTTCGTCCGTGCTCGCGCGGTCAACCCGCTGCGGCGGAACCTGGGCGGCACCGACGTCCTGCTCTGGGCCCGGGACGACGAGGGCACGCTGGTCGAGGCCCAACGGTTCCGCGAGAAGGTGTTCGAGCCGTGTCCCGGCGCTACGCTGCCGAAGCCGTTCCGCCAGGGAGACAGCGCCTCCGTGTGCCTCGTCTACCTGCTCTCGCCGGGGCGGAGGTTCGACGCGGTCGTGTTCCCGCCCCCGGACGGGGTGGCGCCGATCGTGTGGAAGGGCCAGCCGCCGGCGAAGCGGTAGCGGGAGCCACAGGCCGGCGCGCACGGGCGCGCACGACACGAGCACGACACGAGCACGAAGGAATCGAACCACCAGTGACGCTGACGCTCGGCACCCTCGAGGTGCCCACCCCGGTCGTCCTGGCGCCGATGGCGGGGATCACGAACGCCGCCTACCGGCGCCTGTGCGCCGAGTTCGGAGCCGGACTCTACGTCTGCGAGATGATCACCAGCCGCGGTCTGGTGGAGGGCGACGAGGGCACCAAGCGGATGCTCGTCTTCGACGAGGCCGAGGACGTGCGCTCGGTCCAGCTCTACGGCACCGACCCGGCCTACATGGGCAAGGCCGCGGCGATCCTCTGCGAGGAGTACGGCGTCGCGCACATCGACCTCAACTTCGGCTGCCCGGTCCCCAAGGTGACCCGCAAGGGCGGCGGCGGGGCGCTGCCGTGGAAGCGGGGGCTGCTGGCGCGGATCCTCGAGGCGACGGTGCAGGCCGCCGCGCCGTACGGCGTACCGGTGACGATGAAGACCCGCAAGGGGCTCGACGCGGACCACCTGACCTACCTCGACGCCGGTCGGATCGCCCAGGAGAGCGGCTGTGCCGCGATCGCCCTGCACGGGCGGACCGTGGCCCAGGCCTACTCGGGCGAGGCGGACTGGGAGGCGATCGGCGCGCTGGTCGAGCACGTCGACATCCCGGTCCTCGGCAACGGCGACATCTGGGAGGCGTCGGACGCGCTCCGGATGGTGGAGCAGACGGGCGCGGCAGGGGTCGTCGTGGGACGCGGCTGCCTGGGGCGTCCGTGGTTGTTCCGTGATCTCGCCGATGCCTTCGCCGGCAAGGACACGACGGCGCTCCCGACCCTGGGCGAGGTGGCGGCGATGATGTATCGCCACGCCGAGCTGCTCAGCGAGCACATGGGGGAGGAGCGCGGCTGCAAGGAGTTCCGCAAGCACGTGACCTGGTACCTCAAGGGCTTCGCGGCGGGCGGTGAGCTGCGGCGCTCGTTGGGGCTGGTCAGCAGCCTGGAGAGCCTGCGCGGCCTGCTCGACGGGCTGGACCCCGACGAGCCGTTCCCGGCCTCGGAGCTGGGCGCCCCGCGCGGGCGCCAGGGGTCGCCGCGGGACCGGATCGCGCTGCCCGAGGGGTGGCTCGACGACACCGACGGCACCGACTTCCACCTCACCGAGGACGTCGACGAGACCACCGGCGGGTGATTCGTTACACGTCCGTAACCTGAACGCCCGATTGGCGTTTCACGGGGCGGGTGTGCTTATGGTGCTGACCTTGTCATGGGGACATCGGGGTTCTCGTGGCACGTCCTGACCGCGAGAGCAAAGGAATCAGCGCGTGGCCTCTAGCCACAAGCGGGAAACCGCGCGACGCAAGCCCCGTGCCGCCTTCATCGCAGGCCCGTTGGCCGCCCTGGCGACCGGTACCGCCGTCTCGATCGGCGTCCTCGGCGCCGGTTCCGGCGGCACGATCGTGGCCGTCGACCAGAACCGAGCCCCCGCCGCCGACCTCGCCGACGCCCTGGCGGCGTCCGAGCAGGAGCGGGGCACCGCCGACACCGAGGAGACGGACCAGGCCAAGGCCGAGGCGTCGACCGGCAGGCGGGTCTCCCTGTCCCGCTCCGACAGCCGCCCGGCCCTGCGACCCCTCAGCGCGGTCGAGAAGCTGCTCACCACCCAGGCCGTGGCGGCCGCCGTGGCGGCGGCCGACCAGCCGATGTGGACCACCGAGGACCTCAACCTGTGGACCCGGCCCGACGACGCGGCCACCCGGACCGGCGTCGTCGACGCGGGCACCAAGGTCACCGTGACGGGGCGCTCCTACGGCGAGCGCGAGGAGATCGTCTACGACGACGAGGTCCGCTGGGTCACCGCCGGGTACCTGGCAGCGGAGAAGCCGGTCGCCGAGGTCGCCGCCGCAGCCGGTCTCTCCACCGCCCCCTGCCCCGACGGCTCCGTCGAGAGCGGGCTCACCAGCAGTGCCGTCGCCGTCTACCGCGCCGTCTGCAACGCCTTCCCGCAGATCACCAGCTACGGGGGTCTCGACCCCCACGGCGAGCACACCACCGGTCGGGCCATCGACGTGATGACCAGCGACGTCGAGCTCGGCACCGCGATCGCGGAGTTCCTGCGCGCCCACGCCTCCGAGCTGAACCTCTACGACATCATCTGGCGCCAGCGGATCTGGACCCAGGAGCGCTCCGGCGAGGGGTGGCGGGCGATGTCCGACCGCGGGTCGGCCACCGCCAACCACTACGACCACGTGCACGTCGCGACGTACTGACCGGGCTGCCGGGCCCCGTGCCCGGCACTCGGTAGGGTCGCGCCCGTGGACGGGGTCGAGGAGCGCTACGACGCGCAGGCGCGCGAACGGCTGGTGGCCGAGCCGCCGAAGCGCGTCGACGCGCCCGAGCGGCTGCCGTTCGAGCGGGACCGCGCCCGCGTGGTGCACGCCGCGTCGTTCCGCCGGCTGGCCGCCAAGACCCAGGTGGTCGGACCGCAGAGCGACGACTTCGTCCGCAACCGGCTGACCCACAGCCTCGAGGTCGCCCAGATCGCCCGCGACCTCTCCCGGGCCCTGGGCACCCACCCCGACATCACCGAGACGGCGGCGCTGGCGCACGACCTCGGCCACCCGCCGTTCGGCCACAACGGCGAGCGTGCGCTGAACGAGCTCGCCGCCGAGTGCGGCGGGTTCGAGGGCAACGCCCAGACGCTGCGCCTGCTGGTGCGGCTGGAGTCCAAGACCGCCGACGCCGACGGGCGCTCGGTCGGGCTGAACCTCACCCGAGCCACCCTCGACGCGTGCACCAAGTACCCGTGGCCGGCCACGGAGGCACCGGTCGCCGGCGGCGTGCACGCCGACGGGGTCCCCGTGGCGGGCTCCAAGTTCGGGGTGTACGCCGACGACCTGCCCGCCTTCGCCTGGCTGCGTCGCGGCGCCCCGTCGCACCGGCGCTGCGTGGAGGCCCAGGTGATGGACCTCGCCGACGACGTGGCCTACTCGGTCCACGACGTCGAGGACGGTACGGTCGCCGGCACGATCGACCTCACCCGGATCGACTCCGCGGCGGTGTGGGCGACGATCCGCGCCTGGTACGCGCCCGACGCGAGCGACGACCAGCTGGACGCTGCCCTCGCGCGGCTGCGCGCCGTCGGCAGCTGGCCCGCGACCCCGTACGACGGCGGGCGGGCCGGTCTCGCGGCCCTCAAGAACGTCACCAGCGACCTGATCGGCCGGTTCTGCGGCGCCGCGCAGCAGGCGACGTTCGCGGCCGCGGACGGCCCGTTCGTCCGGTACGCCGCGGACCTGGTCGTGCCCGAGGAGACCCGCGCGGAGATCACCGTGCTCAAGGGGCTGGCGGCCCACTACGTGATGCAGGGCGAGGGGCGGGTGGCGATCCAGGAGCGTCAGCGCGAGCTGCTCGCCGAGCTGGTCGCCTTCCTGCGGGGACGCCCCGATGCGCTCGAGGCCCCGTTCGCGGCCGACTGGGCGCTGGCCGGCGACGACGCCGCCCGGCTGCGGGTGGTCGTCGACCAGGTCGCCTCGCTGACCGACGCGAGCGCGGTCGCGTGGCACCGGACCTGGGTCCGGGGCCGAGCCTGACGCACGGAGGCGCGGCGGCCCGACCCCGGGTCCGGTGGGGCGGGCGGACGGTCAGCCGGTGACCGGGGCGTGGGTGGTGACCGCCGAGGTCGGGACAGGGGCCGGCGGCGGGGTGCCGGCGGGCGCGGGCGGTGCCGGCGGGGCGGCGGCCCGAGCCCCGCACGTGGCGGTGGAGACCGCGAGCTCGACCTCGTCGGCCACGTTCACGTAGAGGCCGTCCACGGTGAGCGAGCCGTCGGGGTTGGCGCGCTGGTGGTTGACCTCGAGCGTCAGCAGCCCGGGGATCCCGAGGCCGGTGTTCGGGTCGTCGACGTCGATGTCGTGGTAGGTGCCGGCGATCGTGAGGTCGGCGATCTTCACGGTCCCGGCCCCGTCGACGCACTCGGTCTTCAGCGTCGAGAAGCCGAACAGCGGGGTGTCGGCCGTCTCGACGGCGCACGTCCCGTACAGGTCGTCCGCGGTGAGCTGCGAGAGGTCGATCGAGGTCACCTTCCCGAGGTCGAGCACGTCGGTGGGGTGGGCGCCCTTCGGGTTCAGCACGGTCTCGAGCAGGTCGGTGTCGAGGAGTCCGTGGAGGCCGGTCGCCTTCCGCTCGACGGCCGTCGCGTCCACCCGGGCGAGCGCACCGCACACCGGGTGGAGCTGGGTGAAGATCCGCTGCAGCCTCTCCAGGCCGGAGAACAGGTCGGAGCCGACGCTGACGTCGGTCAGGCTGGCGCTCGCGGTGCCCGAGCCGGCGGCGACGTTGAGCACGCCGGCGTACACGCCGTGGGTGTCGAGGTCGAGCGCGGCGTCCGAGACCTCCGAGCCGCCGGTCCAGGTCACGGCCGGCTTGTCGACGAGGACGTGGTGGCCGATCCGGAGGGTGAGGCCGGTGGCGGACGCCGATCCGGTCGCGGCGCCGGCCGAGCCGCTGCCGCCGACGACAGCGATGGTCAGGCCGGCTGCGGCCAGCAGTGCGGCGGTGCTCGCGCCCGCGGCGATGCGGGTGGTCTTCATGTGGTCCCCTCTGGTTCTGCGGCTGGTGTGGGTCGGTGGGTCTGGGGTGGGTCTGGGAGGTCGGGTGGGGCCGGGTGGTCGGATGGTCGGTCAGGCGTCGTCGATGAGGACGGGGCTGCCGACCGGCACCCTGCTCAGTGCCGAGAGCGCGTCGTCGGGCACGCGGATGCAGCCGTGACTCACGGCCCGCCCGAAGACGCTGGGGTCGGTCCAACCGTGGATGGCGACGGTGCCGGCGCCGCCGCCGTAGGTGTCCAGCGTCGGGCTGTGGGCGCCGAGCGGGAGGATCAGCGGCGAGAAGGACTGCTGCTGGTCGACGAGCTGGCCGAGCAGGAAGGTCCGCCCGGTGGGTGTGGGGGTCGCGCCGGCCCCGACGGCGACGGACCAGGTCTGCGTCGCCACGCCGTCCTCGGACAGGGTCAGGGTGCGGCTGCCGAGGTGGACGCTGATCTGGAACCGACTGTGTGCCCGCTGCAGCCCGGCGCGAGCCAGCCAGCCGGTCGAGCCGTTGGGGCGCGAGGGCAGCAGCACCCGCACCCAGCCGCGCCGCTCGGCGATCACCGGCAGCCAGGTGTCGCCGAACTGGCGCGGCCCGACCTTGGCGAACGGGGTGCCGGCGGGGGCGTCGTGCACGGCCGTCATGCGGCGCGGGTGGACCACCAGCCCTGACGTGGGTCGGTCGGGGTGCGGGTCGAGGGGCGCGGCCTTGAAGGCGGTGTCGGTGGTGCTGGCCCGTAGCCGGTGCAGGTCGACGGCGACCGCGCCGCCGGACGAGGTCGGCGTCGGGTCGTCGTCGCCGCAGGCGCGGAGGGTGACGACCAGCGCGGCGCAGGCCAGGATCGCGACGACCAGCGACGTCGCGCGGTGGCCGCGCTCCGGCTCGCTCACACCTGCCCCCATGCCCGTCGCTCCCCAGATTGTGCGGTGCGTTCACGTCGTCCCGTCACTTCCTCCAACGACGGGACATCGCAGTGGTCACGAGGAACCCGCAACAGCTGACGGCCGGGCAGGGGGTGCTCAGTAGGATCGCCGCATGGCTGGCCGGATTCGTGACGAGGACATCGCGACGGTCCGGGAGAAGGCCCGGATCGACGACGTGGTGTCGTCCTACGTCACGCTCCGGAACGCCGGCGGTGGGTCGCAGAAGGGGCTGTGCCCCTTCCACGACGAGAAGTCGCCGTCGTTCCACGTCACGCCGAGCCGCGGCTTCTTCCACTGCTTCGGGTGCGGGGAGGGCGGCGACGTCATCACCTTCCTCATGAAGATAGACGGGCTGACCTTCGCCGAGGCGGTGGAGCGCCTCGCCGACAAGGTCGGCGTGCAGCTGCGCCGCGAGGAGGGCGGCCCCGACGACCGCCCGCGCGGCCCGCAGCGGCGTCGCCTGGTCGAGGCGCACGCGATCGCCCAGGAGTTCTACGCCGACCAGCTGCGCGGACCGGAGGCGATCGAGGCACGACGCTTCCTGGACGAGCGCGGCTTCGACCAGGCGGCCGCCGCCCGGTTCGGGGTCGGCTACGCGCCGCGCGAGGGGGAGGCGCTCTGGCGCCACCTGCGCGATCGCAAGTTCACCTCCGAGGAGGTGATCGCCGCCGGACTGGTCGCGATGGGGCGCTCCCACTACGACCGGTTCCGCGGTCGCCTGGTGTGGCCGATCCGGGACAGCGCCTCGGACACCATCGGCTTCGGCGCGCGCCGCATCCACGACGACGACAAGATCGAGGCCAAGTACCTCAACACCCCCGAGACGCCGATCTACAAGAAGAGCCAGGTGCTCTACGGGATCGACCTCGCCCGCCGGGAGATGGCGCGCTCCGCCCAGGCGGTGATCGTGGAGGGCTACACCGACGTGATGGCCTGCCACCTCTCCGGCGTCGGCACCGCGGTGGCCACCTGCGGCACGGCGTTCGGCGACGACCACGCGCGCCTGCTGCGCCGCTTCCTCGACGACCACGAGGGCACCCGGGGCGAGGTGATCTTCACCTTCGACGGCGACGCCGCCGGCCAGAAGGCCGCGCTCAAGGCGTTCCAGGGCGACCAGCGCTTCGTCTCCCAGACCTACATCGCCGTCGCGCCCGCCGGCCAGGACCCCTGCGAGCTGCGCATCAACGCCGGGGAGGAGGCGGTGCGCGAGCTGATCGCCGGGCGCCGACCGCTCTACCGGTTCGCGCTGGAGAGCGTGATCAAGCGGTTCGACCTCGACCGGGCCGACGGTCGGGTCGACGCGCTGCGTGAGGGCGCACGCCTGGTGGCCAGCGTCCGCGACCGGTCCAAGGTCGACGCCTTCGCCCGCGAGCTCGCCGGGATGATCGGCGCCGACCCCGACGAGGCCCGGGCCGAGGTGCGCCGGGCCGCGGGGCGCGTCGACCGGCAGGGCGACGGCGGCGGGCGCCCGGGTGGACGGCCGGGAGAGCGACCGGCCCAGCGGGTCGGTGATCGGACGGGCGGCCGCCAGCCGGGCGGCGCCGGCGAGGCGCCCCGGGGCGAGGCGGCCGGGGCGGCCAGGGCGGCGGAGCAGCCGCGGGCCGTCGTACCGGATGCGCGGGACCCGCGCTTCGGGATCGAGCGGGAGACGCTCAAGCTGGTGCTGCAGCACCCGATGGCGATCGGGCGGACCACCGCCGAGATCCACCCCGACGACTTCACCCACCCGACGTACGCCGGCGTGTGGGCCGCGGTCGCCGCGGCCGGCGGACCGGCTGCCGGCAGCGGCGACGCCGCCTGGGCGGCCACGCTGCACGCCGCCGCGACCGAACCGGCGGTGGCGTCGATGGTGACCGAGCTCGCCGTCGAGCCGATCCGATCGGCCAAGGAGATCGACGCCGGCTACGTCGCCGGGCACGTCTTCCGCCTCCTGGAGCTGAGCACCCAGCGGCGGATCGAGGACGTGAAGTCGAAGCTGCAGCGGACCAACCCGGTGGAGCAGGCGGGGGAGTACCAGCAGCTCTTCGCCGACCTCGCCGCGCTGGAGCAGCACCGGCGGCTGCTGCGCGACCGCATCGTCGGGTCGCAGTGAGGACGTGGCGGTGAGGGCGTGGCGGGCGCGCCGGCGACCGGTGCTGCCGGCCGCGCGCGGCGAGCGGATCCTCGCCTGGGCGCCCTCCGCGGGCGGGGTGGTCGCGGGGTCGCGGCACGCGCTCTACCTGCCGGACCGGCTGCCGTGGGAGGAGGTCGCCGCCGCCGAGTGGGACGACGACTCCGGGCTGCTGCGGGTCCGCGAGGTGGGGCAGTGGGG
Organism: Nocardioides sp. GY 10113; assembly: GCF_004919105.1. Lineage (GTDB taxonomy): Bacteria > Actinomycetota > Actinomycetes > Propionibacteriales > Nocardioidaceae > Nocardioides. Next base: position 40,718 of record NZ_STGK01000011.1, on the reverse strand, counting down.
CGAGCCCCAGCCCGTCCACGTGCGCCGGCTCGAGGCGCCGGCCCTGCTGCTCCAGCTGGTCCGGGAGCGGGTCAGCGCCAGCATCGTGCTGCAGCGGCACGTCGCGGTGCGGGGCCAGCGCGGCGCGCGGGTGATCGCGCGCCGTGCGCCGTCCTCGCGCGCCGCGGTCGCCTGGTTCGTCGAGTACGACGAGGGCGTGGAGCCCGGCGACCCGCTGGTCCGGGAGCGGGTGGAGGCGGCGCTGGCGCAGGCGCGCTCGGACCTCGGCGAGTAGCCGGACCGGGTCGGTGGGGCGACGGGGCCGGTGAGGGGCCCCGATTTCTTCCCTGGACGCCTCAGTTGTTACTGTTTGCGGGCCGCGGCGATGAGGAATCGCCGCTGATCCCCCGTAGCTCAACTGGCAGAGCATGCGACTGTTAATCGCAGGGTTGTTGGTTCGAGTCCAACCGGGGGAGCCGGGTACGAGATCCCGCCACGACGGTCAGTCGGGCGGGATCTCGCCGTTTCACGGTGACGTCGGCGCCGCGCAGGAGCCGGTGGAGCCGCCCGCCTCGTTCGGCGCGGACGACCCCGAGAGCACTCAGTCCGAGGGGCTGTCGGAGCCGTCCACCCCGTCCTGGTCCGGCTGCGCCGGGGGCGCCTGCCCCTCGCCCAGACCCTGGCCCCGCCACTGACGGTCACGGTCGAGGCCCTGGCCGAAGTCGCGGTCACCGCGCTGGCCTCCGGGGCCTCCGGGGCCGCGGTCGCCGAAGGCCGGGCCGCCGACGCCGCGCTCGGGGCGGCCGTCGTCGTCGGCGACCGCGTAGGTCACCGCCGCGCCGCCGCCCGCACCGAGGATCACGCCGGCCACGCCGACCCCGACCAGCGACCGGAGCCGGAAGACACGGTCGCGCAGGCGCGGCGGCGCCGGCGCCGCGGGCGGCGGGGGCGGGCCGGCGTACCCAGCGGCTGCGGCGACCGGCGGCACGGGCGCTGCGTCGCCGCTCGGGGCGCCGGGGGCGTGCATCGGAGCCGCCGCCTCCGGGCCCGCCGCCTCCGCGGCCGCCGGGCCTGCGGCCTCCGCCGCGCCCGCCGGAGCGCTCGCCGGAGTGCCCGCCGGCGTGCCCGCCGGCGTGGCCGCCTCGGGCGCCTCCGGGGGTGCGGGGGCGGGGCGCTGCGCGGATGCGGGCTGCACGGGCTGGGTGAGTGCCTCGTCGGGGACGTCCTGTGCGGGCTGGCCGGGCTGCGACGGCCGGCCGGAACTCTTCTCGGTCATGCGGCCATGGTGCGATCCGGCGCTGTGGCGATCCTGGGACGAACCTGTGGACCGTCCGTGAGCCGATCGTGGAGGATGGCTCACAGGGAACACACAGGTGAGCGCACAGGAAGCCCACAGCCGGTGCAGAGAGAGTGAGCACATGAACGACGCCCGGCAGGACGGCACGCCGCTGCGTGCCCTCGTCGTCGACGACGAGCTCAACATCGCCGAGCTGCTCGCCATGGCGCTGCGCTACGAGGGGTGGACCGTCGAGACGGCGCAGACGGGCTCGCAGGCGGTCGCGGGCGCCAGGAGCCTCGACCCGGACGTGATCGTGCTGGACCTGATGCTGCCCGACTTCGACGGCCTCGAGGTGATGCGCCGGGTGCGGGCCACGATGCCGAGCGTCCCGGTGCTGTTCCTCACCGCCCGCGACGCGGTCGAGGACCGGGTGGCGGGCCTGACCGCCGGCGGCGACGACTACGTGACCAAGCCGTTCTCGCTGGAGGAGGTCGTGGCCCGGTTGCGGGCCCTGGTGAGGCGGGCCGGGGTGGCCGCGGAGCGGGCGTCCTCGACCCTGGTGGTCGGTGACCTGACGCTCGACGAGGACAGCCACGAGGTCTTCCGCGATGGCGAGGAGATCACGCTGACCGCCACCGAGTTCGAGCTGCTGCGCTTCCTGATGCGCAACCCGCGGCGGGTGCTCAGCAAGGCCCAGATCCTCGACCGCGTCTGGAACTACGACTTCGGGGGGCAGGCCAACGTGGTCGAGCTGTACATCTCCTACCTGCGCAAGAAGATCGACGCCGGTCGTGAGCCGATGATCCACACCATGCGCGGGGCGGGCTACGTCCTGAAGCCGCCGGCGTGAGCGGCCACTCCCGCTGGCAGCGACTGGTCCCGCGGACCCTGACCACCCGCCTGGTGATCACCGCGGTGGCGCTGGTCGCGGTCGTCTCGGCGCTCGTCGCGGCCGCCACCACCGTGGCGATGCGCGACTACCTCACCGGGCGGCTCGACACCGAGGTGGTCGACGCGCTGACCCGCGCCACCGGGCCGGGACCGGGGTTCCGTGATCCGCGCACCGGTGCCGGCCGCGCCATGGACTTCCGCGGCCAGCGGGTCGGCACCCTGGCCGCGCTGGTGGGGGAGTGCAGCCAGAGCGGGTTCGTCCTGGTCGACAGCGGCTCCGGTCCGACCGACGACCCGCTCAGCGCCGAGGCGCTGGCGTCGGTCGCCGAGGCCGTCGACGACGGCGCCCGCGAGGTGCAGGTCGACGGGCACGGCAGCTACCGGATCCACGCCGAGACCGTCGCCGACGGCTGCGACCTCGTCGTCGGGCTGCCGCTCACCGACGTCGACGCCGCCGTGACGTCACTGGTCCGCTGGGAGGCGGCGCTGGCGCTGCTCGGCGTGCTGGTCGCGGGCACCGCCGGCACCGTCGTCGTACGGCGGCAGCTGCGGCCGCTCAACGAGGTCGCCCGCACCGCCCACGCCGTCGCCGAGCTGCCGCTGGCCTCGGGCGCGATCGACATCTCGGAGCGGGTTCCCGAGCGCCTGACCGATCCGCGCACCGAGACAGGTCAGGTCGGGGCGGCCCTGAACGTGCTGCTCGACCACGTGGAGTCCTCCCTGGAGGCGCGGCACCGCAGCGAGCAGCAGGTGCGCCAGTTCGTCGCGGACGCCTCCCACGAGCTGCGCACCCCGCTGACCACGATCGCCGGCTACACCGAGCTGGCGCGGCGCCGCGAGGACCCGGAGACCACGCGGACCGCGCTGGCCAAGGTCGAGGAGGAGTCGGCGCGGATGACGGCACTCGTGGAGGACCTGCTGCTGCTGGCCCGGCTCGACGCCGGCCGGCCGCTGCTGCGCGAGCCGGTCGACCTGACCCGACTGGCCGTCGAGGCCGTCACCGACGCCCGGGTGCTCGCCCCCGACCACCACTGGCGGGTCGAGCTGCCGGAGGGAGGTCCGGTCGAGATCGTCGGCGACCAGCTGCGCCTGCACCAGGTGCTGACCAACCTGCTGACCAACGCGCGCAAGTACACGCCCGCGGGGACGACGGTCACCGTCGGCGTCTCGCCGCACGGCTTCGAGGTGCGCGACGACGGGCCGGGGTTCCCGCCCGACCTGGTGGGCACCGCCTTCGAGCGGTTCACCCGCGGCGACGCCGCGCGGCACCGTGAGGGCGGGGCCGGTCTGGGGCTCTCGCTGGTGAAGGCGATCGTCAGCGCGCACGGCGGCACGGTGACCCTGGACAGCGTGCCGGGCGAGACCCGGATCGCCGTCGCGCTGCCGCGCGGCCCGCGCCCCGCCACGACCTGAGCCCGGAGGGGCGTCATCCCTCGCTTCCCGTGAGTCACAGTGTCCTCACAGGTTTCCCAGAGTGAGGGCACAGCAGGCGACGAGAGTGTCTGCGCCTGTGAGTCCATCGACGCTGCTTCGCACGCTCCGCCCCCGAGGTCCCCGGCGTCGCCGGGCACTGGTGGCGGTCCTGGTCCTCGCCGTGGCGCTCGCGGCCACCTCCGGCGCCTGGCTGCTGCTCCGTGACGGCACCGCCGCGGCCACCACGACCGCCACCGCCACCGTCACCCTGGAGACCGTGACCGAGACGGTGAGCGCCAGCGGCACCGTCGCCGCGGCGGACACCGACGACCTGGACTTCGAGGTCGGCGGCATCGTGACCGCGGTGTACGTCGAGCCGGGTGACCGCGTCCGCAAGGGCGACCGGCTGGCCGCGATCGACGACGCGGCGCTGGTCGCGGCGCGGACCGCGGCGGTCAGCTCGCTCACCGCCGCGCAGGCCCAGCTCGAGGAGGACCAGGCCGCCGATGCGTCCGACACCCAGGTCGCTGCCGACCGGGCGGCGGTCGTCGCGGCCCGCAGCGCCCTGGCCCAGGCGCGCGCGGACGTCGCCGACGCAGTGCTGTGCGCGACGATGCGCGGCACCGTCGCGGCGGTCGAGGTCGGGGTCGGCGACAGCGTCGGCTCCTCGGGAGGCTCCTCGATGGGCTCGAGCAGCTCCTCGGGAGCCAGCGGCACCGGCGCCGTCTCGCTGGTCTCCGTCGGCCGCTACGTGGTCGACGCGACGGTCGGCGCCGCCGAGGTGGAGCGGGTCCGCACCGGCCTCCAGGCCCGGATCACGGTCACCGGCGTCGACGACGTCGTCTACGGCACGGTCGCCGAGGTCGGCGCCATCGCGGAGACGAGCTCGTCGGGCGCGGCCGTCTTCCCGGTCACCATCGAGGTCACCGGGACCCGCGACGACCTGTACGCCGGCACCTCGGCCGACGCCACGATCACCGTCAAGCAGACCCCCGACGTGCTCACCGTGGCGACCCGTGCGGTGCAGAGCGACGATCAGGGCACCTACGTCGACCTGCTGGTCGACGGCGAGCCGGTCCGGACCCCCATCGAGGTGGGCCAGGCGCTCGGCATGACCACCGAGGTCGTCTCCGGGGTGAGCGAGGGCGACGTCGTCCAGGTCCCGGGCTTCGCGGGACCCGGCGGCGGCACCGGCGGTGGCCGCCGCGGCACCGGGGAGGGCGGCCAGCGGGGCGGCTTCCCCGGCGGCGGCACCCCGCCGGACCCGGGCGGCGACCTCCCCGCCGGCGTCGAGTTCCCGGGCGGTGGCCAGTGACGGCGCGCGCCGCGGCCGCGCCGATCATCGACATCGCCGGGGTGCGCAAGACCTATCGTTCCGGCGCGATCGAGTTCGAGGCGCTGCGCGGCATCGACATGCGCATCGACGCGGGGGAGTACGTCGCCGTGGTCGGTCCCTCGGGCTCGGGCAAGTCGACGCTGATGAACCTGCTCGGCTGCCTCGACCTGCCCACCGAGGGTACCTACCACCTGGCCGGCGAGGACACCTCCGCGATGACCGAGCCCCAGCTGGCCGGGGTCCGCAACCGCCGGATCGGCTTCGTCTTCCAGCAGTTCCACCTGCTCGCCGCGATGCCCGCCTGGCGCAACGTCGAGCTGCCCCTGGTCTACGCGGGGGTTCCGCGCCACGAGCGACGCGAGCGTGCCGTGGCCGCGCTCGAGCGGGTCGGCCTGGGCGACCGGGTGGAGAACCGCCCGGGTGAGCTCTCCGGCGGCCAGCAGCAGCGGGTCGCGGTGGCGCGGGCGCTGGTCACCGAGCCGGACCTGGTGCTCGCCGACGAGCCGACCGGCAACCTGGACTCCGCCTCCACCCGGGACGTGCTGGCGCTCCTCGACGAGCTCCACGCCTCGGGGCGCACCATCGTGCTGATCACCCACGAGCACGAGGTGGCCGCTCGTGCCGCGCGCAACCTGGTGATCCGTGACGGCCTGATCACCGAGGACCACCCGACCGCACGCCCCGTCGGCTCCGTCGGCCCCGTCGGCTCCCCGGGGGCCTCGCGATGAGCTGGTGGGAGACCCTGCGCACCGGGACCGCGGCGATCCGCGCCCGCCGTATGCGCTCGGTGCTGACCGTGCTCGGCATCGTGATCGGCATCTCCTCGGTGATCCTCACCGTGGGACTGGGGCAGGGCGCCCAGCGGCAGGTCGAGGACCAGATCGACGCGCTCGGTTCCAACCTGCTGATCGTCTCGCCCGGCAGCAGCACCGACTCCTCGGGCCGGCGTGGCGGCTTCGGCTCCGCCTCGACGCTGACGCTGGCGGACGCGAGCGCGCTCGGCGACCGTACGGCGGCGCCCGACGTGGCCGCGGTCGCGCCCACCACCTCGACGATGCTGTCGCTGGTCAACGGCGAGACCAACTGGACGTCCACGGTGGTCGGCACCACCACGGCCTGGACCGCCGTACGGGCTCGGGAGCTGGGGAGCGGGCGCTTCTTCACCGAGGCCGAGGTCGCCTCCGCGGCGCCGGTCGCGGTGCTCGGCCCGGACACCGCCAGCGAGCTGTTCGGCGGGTCGGACCCGATCGGGCAGACCGTCAGCGTGGCGGGCTCCGCGGTCACCGTGGTCGGGGTGCTGTCCTCCTCCGGTGCCTCCGCCAGCGGCACCTCCGAGGACGACCTGGTGGTGCTGCCGATCGGAGCCGCGAAGGCGATCACCGGCTCCGCCGACGACGCGGTCTCCACGATCTACGTGGCGGCCGCGGACGAGGGCACGCTCTCGGCGGCGTACCAGGAGGTCGAGGCGGTGCTGCTCACCCGGCACGGGCTCAGCTCCGCCGACGCCGACTTCAGCATCTCCACCCAGGAGTCCCTGGTGGCCACGGCCAACGAGATGAACCGCACGATGACGGTGCTGCTGGCCGGCGTGGCCGCGATCTCGCTGCTGGTCGGCGGCATCGGGGTCATGAACATCATGCTGGTCTCGGTCACCGAGCGGATCCGTGAGATCGGCCTGCGCAAGGCGCTCGGCGCGGCACCGGCGGTGATCCGGCGGCAGTTCCTCGTCGAGGCCTCGCTGCTCGGCCTGTCCGGCGGAGTGCTCGGCGTGCTGGTCGGCGTCGTCGGCGCCCGGGTGCTGCCCGGCCTGATCGACCAGCCGGTCTCGCTCTCGGCGCTGGCCACCGTCGCGGCGCTCGGCACGGCGCTGGCGCTCGGCCTCGGCTTCGGCGTCTACCCGGCCAGCCGTGCCGCCCGGCTGACGCCGATCGACGCCCTGCGCAGCGAGTGACCCGCGTGGCGATGAGCCTGCGCGGCCCATCGACCAGCCGCCGAAGCCCCCGCTCTTCCTCTCCCTTCCCTTCCGCCCAAGGAGCACCCATGTCCATCACCCCTGTCGCGACCTCCGGCACCCCTCGCCCCTCGCGCGCCGGCCGCCTGGCGACGCTGACCGCCGGCCTCGCGGTGCTGGCCGCGCTGGCCGGCGGCTGCGGCTCAGAGGACGCCGCGGCCTCCGGCGCAGGCGCGGTGGCCGGCGACGACCAGCAGGGCGGGCGACAGGGCGGGCGACAGGGTGGGCTACAGGGCGGGCGGCAGGGTGAGGCCGTCGGTCGGATGCCGGGCGCCGCGGGTCTGATCGCAGCGGTCGACGGTGACGTCCTCCAGGTCCAGAGCCAGCAGACCGGCCAGGTCGCGGTCACCGTCGGCGACGGCGCCATCGTCACCGACCGGGTGGCCGCCGTCCTCGGCGACGTCGAGGTCGGCAGCTGCGTGGTGGTGCGCGCGGACGACGCCGGCGGCACGGACGGATCCGATGCCGCCGGCGCCCCGGTCGCCGCGGCGAGCGTCAGCATCACCGCCGCCGACGACGCCGGCGACTGCACGGTCGGCGGTGGCCGCGGCATGGGTGGCCCGGGCGGCCCCGACGGTGAGCGCCCCAGCGGGATGCCGGCCGACCTGCCCACGGACCTGCCGGAGGGCATGCCCACCGAGCGGCCCGGAGCGATGCAGGGTGGGGGCCGCGGTGGGTTCGGTACGGCGGGCCAGGTCACCGCCGTCTCCGGACGGGGCTTCACCGTGGCCGCCATCGTGCCCGGCGCGGACAGCACCGCCGAGGTGACCGTCACCGTCACCGACGACACCACCTACACCCGCCAGGCCGCGGCGACGCGCCAGGCGCTCGCGGTCGGCCGCTGCGTGGTCGCCTCGGGGGAGACCGACGAGACCGGTGCCGTGACGGCCGACCGGATCTCGGTCAGCGATGCCGTGGACGGTGACTGCACGGGCGGCTCCGGCGGCAGCGGTCGCCGGGGCGGGACCGCCCGGTGACGGCGAGGAGCAGGCGTTGGCGCGGCGTCGCCGTACGCCGCCGGCTGGTCGCGCCCGTCGCGGTGCTCGCCGTCGGCGGCGCCGCGTGGGCCGGGTACGGCGCGGTGAGCGCGGACACCCCGTCGTACCGGCTCGCCACGGCCACTCGCGGCGACGTCGAGCAGCGCCTGGCGCTGACCGGCACCATCGCCGCCACCGGACGCGCGGACCTGAGCGCCGCGGCGTCGGGGACCGTGGTCGAGGTGGCGGTCGCGACGGGGGAGAGGGTGCGCGAGGGCCAGGTGCTGGTGCGCCTCGACCGGACCGCGCTCGACGCGGCCGTCACCGACGCGCGCGCCGACCTGGCGGCCGCACGGGCCCAGCTGGAGCAGGACCAGGAGGCGCAGGTTGCCGCCGTCACCGCGGCCGCGACCGCCGCGTCCGGGCCGACCGGGTCGACCGGGTCGACCGGGTCGCGTGGCGGCACGGATGCTGCGGGCGGGACCGGTGGACCGGGCGGCTCGAGCGTCCCCGCGGCGCCGGATGACGGCGACGCCGGTACGGCGCAGTCCGGCGGTGACGGTGGCTCGGGCGCGGCGGCGCTGCAGGAGCTGCTCGCGACGCTGGCCGCGCAGCAGACCGCCGTGACCGACGCGGCCTCGACGGTCACCGGCGCGCTCACCACGGCGGACGAGGCGCTGATGGCGCAGGAGGCGGCCTGCGCGGTCGACCCCGGTGACGCGGACGACTCCGGTGACCCCGACGGCGCGGGTGACGGCGGCGGCGCGGGCGACGCGGGTGACGGCGGCGGCGCGGGCGACGCGGGCGACGCGGGCGACGCCGACGACGCCGACGACCCGGCCGGCCTCAGCACCGAGTGCACCCAGGCGCTGCACGCGGTGCAGTCCGCCCAGGCGCGGGTGGCCATCGCGCAGGAGGCGCTCCAGGCCGCGCTCACCGACCTCGGGCAGACCCTGACGACCGGCGTCGGAACCCTCGGCGAGGCGGTGGACGCCCAGGACGCCGCCGGCGCGCCGGCTGACGCTCAGCCCGACACCCAGCCCGACACCCAGCCGGGCGGCCAGACGAGCGGCCAGACGGGCGGCCAGGCGGGCGGCCAGGAAAGCGGCCAGGCGAGCGGCCAGGCGGCGACGGGCTCCACCGACCCCTCGGACGCCGCGGACGCCGGCGGCACCACCACGCTGGGCTCGCCGAGTCGCGGCGCCACCGTCACGGCGGCCACCCTCGCCCGTGACCAGGCACGGATCGATGCCGCCCGTGCCGACCTGGTCGCCGCTCGGGTCGCGCTGGGCGGGGCGACGATCACGGCGCCCGCCCGGGGCCGGGTCGTCGAGATCGACGTCGAGGAGGGCGCCGACGTCTCCGCCGGCCAGCAGGTCGCGGTGCTCGTCGGCAGCGGGCTGACCACCGTCGAGATCGCGGCGACCGAGGCCCAGGCCCGGCGGCTCGCGCTCGGCCAGGAGGTCGACGTGACCCCGCCCGGCGCCGAGGCACCGATGACCGGGGTGATCTCCCGGATCGAGCACCTGCCGGCCACCAGCGACTCGACCGCGGGCAGCGACTCCGCGTCGTACCCGGTCGCGGTGACGCTGGATGCGGCCGACCGGGTGCCGGCGCTCGGGATGCCGGTCTCCGCCTCCGTGCTGATCGGCACCGCGGCCGACGCGGTGACCGTGCCAGTCTCCGCTGTCAGCGACGGCGTGGTCACCGTGCTCGAGGCCGGTACGGCGGCCCGGGTCGAGGTCACGACGGGCGTCGTCGGGACCTCGACCGTCGAGGTCCTCGACGGGGTCGAGGCGGGGCAGCAGGTCGTCCTCGCCGATCTCGCCGCCGACCTGCCGAGCGCGGACGACTCCTCGTGGCAGCGTCGCGGGGGCCTCGGCAGCGGCTTCGGGGGCGGCTTCGGGGGTGGTGCCGGCGGCGGGCTCGGCGGGGGTGGCGCCGGCGTCGGCCGACGCGGCTGACCGGTCGTCGCCCGCGCGGGAGGTGGTGCAGGCAACCCCCGCAGGATGCGGAAACCGAGACGGATGATAGGTACCCTCGTACCCGGCGCGGGTCGACGGTGTGACCACGCGTCCACGTTGACTCGGTGCGGCGGGGGGCCGCGCACGGACCACCCCACCCTGCCCTGCCCTGAGGAATCGATGACCGACGACGAGCGTCCCCGCCCCGGCGGTGCCCGACGTGCGTCGCGCTCGGTGCGGGTGTCGCGGGCCGACCGACGTCGGATGCGGCACCAGGAGGTCAGGGGTGGGCGCCGGGCGCTGCGGCCCGACGAGGTCGTGGCCCTGGACCCGGACACCGCGACCGCTCGCGCCAAGGGCGGTCGGCGGGCGCGGCGCCCGCGGCAGCGGCGCGTGCAGGGGCTCGGCGGCACCCTCGGCATGACGTTCCTGGGTGCCGTGGTGCCCGGCTCCGGCTACTTCTACACCGGCCGTCGCGCGGCCGGGTGGGTCGTGCTCGCCGGTTGGGCGAGCGTGATGGGGCTGGCCGGCTGGTACTTCGGCCGTGACTGGCACCGAGCCATCGACGTCGCGTTCGACCCGACCGCGCTGAAGATCGCCGCCGTCGTCCTCGGCACGCTCCTGGCGCTCTGGGTCGGCGTGGTGTGGACGTCGTACCGCCTGCTGCGCCCCCGCGAACGGCCGCGCTGGCACACCGTTGTCGGCAACGTCTCGGTGCTGTTGATCTGCCTGGTCGTCGCGGCCCCGGTGCTGCGCGCGGCCCAGTACGCGCTGGCCACCGCGGACCTGGTCAGCTCCGTCTTCGACGGCAACGGCACGGCCACCGCGCCCGACCTGCCGGACGAGAACCCCTGGGAGGGCCGCGACCGGGTCAGCGTGCTGCTGCTCGGCGGCGACGGCGGCGACGGCCGGGACGGCGTGCGGACCGACAGCGTCATCCTGCTCAGCATCGACACCAGGACCGGCAAGGCCGTCACCTTCAGCCTGCCCCGCAACCTCTCGGGGGCGCGGTTCCCGGAGGGCAGCCCGCTGGCCGACGCGTACCCCTACGGGTTCACCAACGGCGACCCCGCGGACGGCAACTACATGCTGAACGCGATCTACCGCAACGTGCCCGCGGCGCACCCCGGGATCCTCGGCAACAGCTCGAACGAGGGTGCCGACGCGATCAAGCTGGCCGTCGAGGGCACCCTCGGGATCCCCGTCGACTACTACGTCCTGGTCAACCTCGACGGCTTCAAGCAGGTCGTCGACGCGATGGGCGGCGTCACGGTCAACATCAACCAGCCGATCGCGATCGGCGGCGACTCCTCGGCCGGTGTCCCGCCGTGGGACTACCTGGAGCCGGGGGCCGACCAGCACCTCGACGGCTTCCATGCGCTCTGGTACTCCCGCGGTCGCTGGGGATCCGACGACTACCAGCGGATGGACCGGCAGCGCTGCATGGTCGACGCCCTCGTGGAGTCCGCCGACCCCGGCAGCCTGCTGCTGCGCTACCTGGACCTGGTCCGGGCCGGCAAGGAGATCGTCTACACCGACATCCCGCGCCAGCTCGGCCCCGCGTTCGCCGACCTCGCGCTGCGGGTCAAGGGCGGCAAGATGAAGTCCGTGGTCTTCAGGTCCTCGGCGGAGTTCAGCTCCGCCAACCCGGACTTCGACTACATCCACGAGACCGTCCAGAGCGCCCTGGCGCCGCGCAAGCGCAAGGCCGGCGCGGGCTCGGGCGACGGCGAGGGGACGAGCGAGGGGACCGGCGCGGAGCAGAAGGTGGCCGAGGACCCGGTCGACGTCTGCGCCTACAACCCGACCGGCGAGACGGTCGAGGACGCGCTCGCGCGCGACGCCGCCTACCGCTGACGACGTCGCCTCGGGGGTGTCGCGGCGGTGCCCGGCCGCCGTACGGTGAGTCATGCTGCCCACCTCCGTCCAGGCGTTCCTCGACGCCGAGATCGCCGCGAACACGGTCGACTACACCGACCTCAAGGTGGTGCTGATCAACGGCACCCTCAAACGCTCACCGGAGACCAGCCACACCGACGGATTGCTCGCGATCACCCGCCTCGTCCTCGAGGGCGTGGGTGCCCGGGTCGACGAGATCCGCACCGTCGACCACGTGATCCCGCCGGGCGTCCAGCCGGACATGCGTGAGCACGGCTGGGAGCGCGACGACTTCCCGGACCTCTACCGGTCGCTGGTCGAACCGGCCGACATCGTCGTGCTGGCCACCCCGATCTGGCTCGGCGACCAGTCGTCGATGACCCGGCTGATGATCGAGCGCCTCTACGGGTGGTCCGGCGACGTCAACGCCAACGGCCAGTGGTCCTACTACGGCAAGGTCGGCGGGGTGGTGATCACGGGCAACGAGGACGGCGGCAAGCACTGCGCTGCGCAGATGCTCTACGCGCTGTCGCACATCGGGTTCACGATCCCGCCGCAGGTGGACGCCTACTGGAACGGCGAGGCCGGCCCGGGGCCGTCGTACCTCGACGACGGTCGGGGCGCCCGCAACCACTGGACGACCCGGAACACGGTCTTCGCGGCCTGGAACATGCTGCACGCCGCGCGGCGCCTTAAGGACGCCGGCGGCGTGCCCGCCTACGGCAACGACACCCGCAACTGGGACCTGTCGGACCCGGACCACCCGAACCCGGAGTACCGCGGCTGATCACCTCCTCAGCGGGCCGCCGGCTCCCCGTCGGCCGCGGCCCTCGCGGTGGTCTCCGTCGAGGCCGCCGCGATCACGCCGAGCACGATCAGCGCCTGCCCGAGCGTGTACGTCGCCATCACCGCGGCGCCGGAGGCGTCGAAGGCGAACCGGTCCGACAGCGAGGTCGCGGCGATCAGGCTGTCGGAGAGCACGAACGAGACCGCGCCGACAGCGGTCAGCCGGTGCACGCCCAGGGCGAGCGCAGCCATCGTGCACAGCACGGCGCCGTAGACGGCGACCGGCGCGATCAGCCCGCCGAGGTCGGGGCCGAGCGCGACCAGCAGCAGTGCCCACCAGGCGAGGTAGGGGAGCGCCACCGCCTTCCGGTCGCGGATCGGGTTGCGCGACCACGTGGTCGCGAACGCGGTGCAGTAGCCGACCTGGCCGAGCAGGAACGCGCCGAGTCCGACCAGGAACCAGTCGTCGCCGCCCATCAGCGCCAGGTCGCCGAGCCAGCAGAACACCAGCGCGACGGTGGCCGCCCGGACCAGCCGCGAGCCGCGGTCGGTCACGCCCAGCAGCAGGACCGCCAGCAGCAGCGGCACCAGCAGCGGCTTGGTCAGGTGCGCCAGCCACGGGTCGTCGAGCAGGTTGCCGACCACGTTGGCCACCGCCACCACGGCGTACGCCGTCAGCGCGTGCCGGCGCATCACGCGCTCCACCCCGGACGCCGGATCAGCAGCGCGAGCCGGACCCGCAGCCCCTTGGCCGCCCGCACGTCGCGGGCGATCGCGCCGTACTCGTGGAAGGCCACCTTGAGCGGGTTGTAGGTGTCGATGTTCTTGGTGAGGCCGTACTGGCAGCGCTCGACCTCGGGCGCGAACGAGCCGAAGAGCCGGTCCCAGACGATGAGGATGCCGCCGTAGTTCCGGTCCAGGTAGCTGCCCTGGGACGCGTGGTGGACCCGGTGGTGGGACGGCGTGTTGAGCAGGAGCTCGAACGGTCGGGGCAACCGGTCGACGCGCTCGGTGTGGATCCAGAACTGGTAGACGAGGTTGATCGACTGGCAGAAGGCCAGCACGCCGGGGTGCACGCCCAGCGCGATCATCGGCAGGTAGAAGACGAACGAGCTGAAGCCGGTCCAGGTCTGGCGCAGTGCCGTGGAGAGGTTGAACCGCTGGCTGGAGTGGTGCACGACGTGGGAGGCCCACAGGATCCGGATCACGTGGTGACCGCGGTGGGACCAGTAGTAGAAGAAGTCCTGAGCGAGCAGCAGCAGCGGGAAGGTCCACCAGGTCAGCTCGATCCGCAGCGGCGTCAGCTCGTAGACGAGCACGTAGATCGCGAGGATCGGGATCTTCCACATGATGTCGAACGCGATGCTGCCGAGCCCCATGGCCAGGCTGGTGCTGGTGTCGCGGGGCTCGTAGCCCAGCTCGTCGTCGTCACCGTGGAACCGGTACGACACCACCTCCACCAGGATCAGCAGGATGAATCCCGGGATCGACCACATCACCACGTCGGGCAGTGCGGGCACCATCGCCCCCTCTCGTCTCGAAGTGACCGAAGAGTAACGGAGGTCACACCGCGCCGAGCGTCAGGGCACAGGTTGCCGGCGCGGTGTCGGCAGCACCGCCCACGCGCCGAGCCAGAAGCAGACGGCGCCGAGGAACGTTCCGCCGTTGACCAGGGCGAGGTTGACCGGCTCGCCCGTGGTCTCCAGGGTGAAGGCGCCGATCGCGGAGGCCATGAAGAAGACCGAGCCGACGTAGTTGAGCACGGCGGCCCACCACTCCGGGTCCTCGCGCCGCACCGGCCAGGGCCGCCCGCGGACGGCCAGCCAGGCCAGGTGACTGGCGATGAGGAACGCGATCGAGCCGAGGAAGTCGGGCGCCCACACCAGGCGGTTGACCTGTTGCACGTCGAAGGTGGTCACCATCGCGTCGATGGTGTTCACGTTGAACAGCAGCGTGCCCGCCAGCTGGACCCAGCACGCGGCCCACACCGCGTCGCGCGCCTGCGGCGCCCAGACCCGGATCCCGCCGGAGACCTGGACCAGCTGGCTGGCGGCCGCGGCGGTGAACAGCACGGCGCCGACCACGAAGGTGATGCCGAGCGCCCGGCCGTCCACCCGCCCGGCGTACGCCGGGAAGGAGCCGAGCGCGAAGAGGGAGGAGCCCGCGAGGAACAGCGCCGCCACCCGCCAGGCGAGGCTGGCGGGCTGCCAGCCCACTGCCCGGCGCCAGCGCACGGCGGTGCCCTCAGGTGTGGCTGAACCCGGCCGGCGCCGGACGTGCCGGGGGCGCCGCGTCCAGGGCCGCGACGGCCTCGCGCAGGGCGTCGAGCAGGCGCTCGCCGAGGTCCTTGCTGAACCCCTCCCGGACCACGATCCGCAGCACCGCGACGTCGGTGGCGTCGGCCGGCATGGTGTACGCCGGCACCTGCCAGCCGCCCTTGCGCAGTTCGTCGGAGACATGGAAGACCGTGTAGGGGGTGGTCTCGTCGGCCATCCGGAAGGTGACCACCGGGATGTCGCTGCCGTCGCTGACCACCGTGAAGCGGCCGAGGTCGGCGATCCCGCCGGCGAGGCCGACGGCGATGTCGCGCAGCGTCTCCATGATCCGGGTGTAGCCGTGGCGGCCCAGCCGGACGAAGTTGTAGTACTGGCCGACCAGCTGGTTGCCCGGCCGGGAGAAGTTGAGCGTGAAGGTCGGCATGTCGCCGCCGAGGTAGTTGACGCGGAAGATCAGCTCCTCGGGCAGCTCCTCGGCCGCCCGCCACACCACGAAGCCGATGCCCGGGTAGGTCAGTCCGTACTTGTGCCCGGAGACGTTGATCGACTTCACCTGCGGCAGCCGGAAGTCCCACTCCAGGTGCGGGTGGATGAACGGCGCCACGAACCCGCCGCTCGCGGCGTCGATGTGCAGCGGCACGTCGCCGCCGTGCTCGGCGTTCCACGCGACCACGCGGTCGTGGATCTCGCCGATCGGCTCAAACTCTCCGGTGTAGGTGGTGCCCAGGATCGGGATCACGCCGATGGTGTTCTCGTCCACGCGGGCGATCACGTCGTCGGGGTCGACGACGTACCGGTCGTGGGCGACAGGGACGTAGCGCGGCTCGACGTCCCAGTAGCGGCAGAACTTCTCCCACACCACCTGGACGTTCGACCCGAGCACCAGGTTCGGCCGGTCGGTCGGCAGCCCGGCGGCCTCGCGGCGCTGGCGCCAGCGCCACTTCATGGCGAGCCCGCCGAGCATCACGGCCTCGCTGGAGCCGATCGTCGAGACGCCGATCGCGTTGGACTCTCCGTCGGTCGGGGCGTGGAACAGGTCGGCCACGATGTTGACGCAGCGCCGCTCGATCTCCGCGGTCGAGGGGTACTCGTCCTTGTCGATCATGTTCTTGTCGAAGGACTCGGCCATCAGCACCTGCGCCTCCGGCTCCATCCACGTGGTCACGAAGGTGGCCATGTTGAGCCGCGAGCTCCCGTCGAGGAGCAGCTCGTCGTGGATCAGCCGGTACGCCGCCATCGGCGTGACCTCCGCGTCGGGCAGGCGGTTCTTCGGGATCTCCTGCGCGGTGAAGCGTCCGGCGTAGGCCGGGGCCACCGCGTCGTCGTTGTGCTCGTGCCGGTGGACCATGGGTTCCCCAGGTGGGTTGGGCCGGACGGACCGCGGGCGCGGGCCCTCCCAGCATTCAAGCCCTCGACCGGGGGCGACCACAACCACGCGGGCCCGTTGGGAGGGCCCGGACATCCGCCGGTACCCTCGACCCGCGCAGCGTGGGCCACGGTCCGTCCGCTGTTGCGCGGGGCGGTAGCTCAGTCGGTTAGAGCAGAGGACTCATAATCCTTGGGTCGTGGGTTCGAGCCCCACCCGCCCTACGAGGCTGACCCGCGGAAGGCGCGGGCCGGCGCCCGTCGGCCGGTCAGGGCCACACCTGCTCGAGCTGGACGGGCCCGCCGAGTCGTTCGGCCGCCCGCGCCCGCTCCTGGCGGTACGCGGCCTGAAACCTGACCGCGGGGTCGTCGCTGGGCGTGTCGTCGTACGCCATCGCGAAGATGCGGGCGTCCGGGACGTGCGGGTTGGGCTCCCCGGTGTCGCCGTCCATCAGGTCGTGGCCCGTCTGGAAGGTGAGCACCAGTCCGGTCCGGTGCGGATCGCTCTCCCGAACCTCCAGGTCCTCCCAGGTGTCGATCACGACGCCGGGAGCGGTGGCACTCCCGACGAACCTGGAGCGCCTGCCGCCGATGGTCGCCTCTGTCATCGCCACACTCCTTCGTCCCCCAGTCCGACCCCCAGATCCGCGGGGACAGCTGCGAAGCCGGGAGGAGCGGAGCCCGGTGACCCGGCCCCGTTCTACGCTCACCTGAGCGTAGGTGAGACCGGCTGAGAGCGCCGGTCCATCGCTCATCATCCTTGGGTCCGTGGGTTCGAGCCCCGCCCGGCCCACTGGCGCGGTTCGGTCCGCTCCGGGGGATCCGCGCCGCTACGGCGCCGTCTCTAGCACGGCCCGCAGGTCGAAGGTGGCGTTGGCGGTCGCCCGGTAGTTGAGGTGGGTCTCCGCGCTGACCGTGTTGGTGCCGTCGACCAGCAGGCTGGTCGGCACCGTGATCGTCACCAGGTCTCCGCGCGCCGCGGTGGTGGAGCGGGCGGAGGAGGCGTAGGTGGTGGACGAGACGGTGCCGCTCGGCAGGTTCGCGCGGCCCACCTCGGTGCCGTTGACGTAGACCACGACGCCGTCGTCGGCCCAGGTGGTGAGCGTCAGCGACGTCGCCTTCGAGGCGCCGACGACCTGGAAGGTACGGCGGAACTGCATGGCCAGGGGGCGCTGCGAGGTGGTCGCGAACGAGTCGAGGTTGGTGGCGACGGTGCTGTCGCCGAAGCCGAGGGGGCCGGCGCCGGAGCCCCAGGTCGAGTCGTCGAAGCCGTTCCCGGTCCACGCGACCGGAGGAGCGGTGGACAGGTAGCGCCAGCGCCAGGTCGATCCGAAGGGGATCACGGTCGGGTCCGCGGTCGCGACGGTGACGGTCTGCTGCACGGTGGCGATCGCGCCGTCGTTGTCGGTCACGGTGAGCGTGACGGGATAGCTGCCCGGGCTGGCGTAGGTGTGACTGGACGTGACGCCGGCGCCGGAGGCCCCGTCGCCGAAGTCCCAGGCGTAGGAGTCGATGCTGCCGTCGGCGTCGCCGGAGCCGCCGGCGTCGAAGGTGGCCTGCAGTTGGCCGGCGCTCGAGGTGAACGCGGCCGTCGGACGCGCGTTGCCCGTGAGCACCGTGGCGGTCAGGTCGAAGGTGAGATCGGGCGTGCCCCGGTAGTTCAGGTGCGTCTCCGCGGAGATGACGTTGGTCCCTGCGACCAGCAGGCCGGGGTCGGCGTTGATCCGGACGGCGGGGGCGGCCGCGACCCGGGGCGCGCTGGTGGCGAAGCTGTTCGGGGTGATCGTGCCGGTCGGCATGTTGGCGCGGCCGACCTCGGTGCCGTTGACGTAGACGACCACGCCGTCGTTGGCGACGGTGTCGAGGATCAGCTGGCTGACCCGGGAGGGGTTCGCGACGGTGAAGGCCTTGGTGAAGTACGCCGCCCGTGGCCGGTCGCTGGTGCTGGCGAAGGTGTCGATGCCGGTGATCACCGACGTCGCACCGAAGCCGAGTGGCGCGTTGCCGAGGCTCCAGGCCGTGGCGTCGAACCCGGGGGTGTTCCAGCCCGCGGGCAGTGCCGCGGCGTCGTACTTCCAGCGCCAGGCGGCGCCGTTGGCGATGACGGTCTGCGTGGGGGAGACCGTGGTGACCGGGTGCGCCACGGTGTCGAGCGCCCCGTCGTCGTCCAGGACGCTGAGCGTGACGTCGTAGGTGCCGCCGGTCGCGTAGGTGTGGGTCGGGGCGACGCCCGTGCCCGTCGTGCCGTCGCCGAAGTCCCATGAGTAGTAGGCGATGGTCCCGTCGGGGTCGGTGGAGGCCGAGCCGTCGAAGGCGACGTCGAGGCCGTCGACGGTCGCGGCGAACTCAGCCGTGGGGGACTGGTTGGTCGTCGTGGTCGCGGAGCTCTGCGCGTCCAGCTCGACGTCCAGCCCCATGTCGGAGGAGCCGCGGGAGGACTGGTGCACCTCGATCGCCAGGGTGTTGGTGCCGGTGGTCAGCAGCGCGGGGTCCAGCGCGAAGCCGGCCAGCGCGGTCTCGGCAC
The DNA here is from genome assembly GCF_004919105.1 of Nocardioides sp. GY 10113. Taxonomy (GTDB): domain Bacteria; phylum Actinomycetota; class Actinomycetes; order Propionibacteriales; family Nocardioidaceae; genus Nocardioides. Next base: position 22,039 of record NZ_STGK01000011.1, on the reverse strand, counting down.
CGCCGGAGCGGTCGGACAGGGCCCGGGTGTCGCCGGTGATGGTCCCGCTCGGCATGTTGTCCCGGGCCACCTCGGTGCCGTTGAGGTAGACCACGGCGCCGTCGTCGGAGGAGAGCAGCAGGCCGAGGCCCTCGGGGATCGCGCTCAGGGTGAACGAGGCGCGGAAGTAGTAGGAGAGGTACTTGCTCGACGCCGACGGCCCGTAGCCCAGGATCGTGGTGTCGAAGGTGTCGCCGTAGCCCAGGCGCGGGATGCCCGTGGGCCACGCGGACGCGTCGAAGCCGGGGGTGTTCCAGCCGGTCGGCGTGGTGCCCTGGTCCCAGTAGGACCAGGCGGTGTTGGGGCCGAGGAGGGTGACCGTCGCCGGTGGCGTCGGGGGCGGGGCCGCGGTGGCCGGGAAGCGGGCGAAGCCTTGCGTCGGCAGGCCGTCGACGGAGGTGAAGTCGCCGCCGACGATCAGCCCCTTCTCGGAGACGTCGACGGTCCACGCGCCCCAGAACTGGTCGAAGGAGGGGCGGAACGTCGGGTCGATGGCGCCGGTGCTGGCATCGGCGGCGAGCAGCTTGAGCGAGGTGTCGCCCTGGAAGCCGTCGTGGAAGCCGAAGTACACCTCCCCGCGGTAGTAGGCGAGCGCCTGGTTGTCGCCGTCGGTGACGTTGCGCCAGACGCGGGTGCCGGTGGCGGTGTTCCACGCGGCGGTGGCGTTCGTGGCCGAGCCGCCGGCGGCGAAAAGCCTGCTGCCGTCCTCGTTGACCTCGACCTGGAACGACGGCTTGGCGGCGTTGGCGAAGACGAGCGGCGTGACCGCGCCGGTAACGGGGTTCGCGGCGGCCATGCCGTTGCGGCTGGCGCCGCCGAAGGTGCCGAAGTTGCCGACCGCGTAGAGGGTGTCGCCGGCCGGGCTCATCGCGAGCCCGTAGACCGCGCTGTTCGGTGTCGCCGCGAACCCGGCGACGCCGGCCCCGGTGCCCGGGTCGAGCTTGGCCAACCGGGAGCGGGCGGTGCCGTCGATCGAGGTGAAGTTGCCGCCGACGTAGAGCGCACCCTCGTAGAAGAGCAGCGCCCGCACCGAGGCATCGGCGGCCGGCGCGAATGCGTCGTCGAGCGCGCCGGTGACCAGGTTGACCTTCGCCAGGTAGCTGCGGGTCGCGCCGGCGAACGTCCGGAAAGCGCCGCCGACGTAGAGCGCGGCGCCGTCGGTGGCCAGCGCGCGGACGGTGGTGGACGCGTCGGCGCGGAAGGAGGTCACGAGCGACCCGTCGGTCATGCTGAACGCCGCCAGGTTCGCCCGCGGCACGAGCGTCCCGTCGGGGGCGACGGCGTGCTTGAACTGCCCGCCCACGTAGACGGTGTTGCCGACGATCAGGGTCGTGTAGACGGTGCCGTCCACCTGGTAGCCGGTGACCGGGGTCGGTGCCACGAAGAGCGTGGCCGCCTGGGCCGGCTGCGCGAGCAGCGCCGGAGTGGAGCAGAGGAGCAGGGCCAGCGCGAGGAGAATTCGGGCCGGTGCGGTGCGTGGGGAGGGGAGCATGGATCCACCCGGTGACGTCGTGGGGAGCCCCACCGCGACGGTCGGGGTGGTTCGCGGTCATCGAACAACGCCGCTACCAGCCGAGACATGCCCGCCATTGGGTACGTCGCCTGACCTGCCACCGGCCTGAGCCAGGGCTCCTCGGGGAGGTGTGCGTTCAGTCACCCTGTCCCGTACCTCAGATGGAGTACATCGCCCGTGCGGGTCGTCGCGAGGCCACCGAGCCTCGTCGCGCGTCTGTGCTGGTGGCCGCCGCATTCCGGTCCCGGGGGCCGCCGAGACCTCCTTGGCGTGCCGGATCGCTGAGGCGACTCACTCTCAGATTGTCAAAATTTGAGCCGATGTGAGGCCCACCTAGCGTCGATCGCCGTCCCGCTCCGGGGAGGGAGCGGGACGGATGTGTACCTAGAGGGAGCTTCATGAACAGCAGGTCAGCAGGGAACGCCCGCCGATACCCGGTGGGTGGCAGGGTCGTCGCCGCGGTGGCGGCTGTCCTCGCGCTCGGAGCGGGCGTGGTCGTGGGCACCGAGGCGGCGACCCTCGCCGCGGCGACCACGACGACGTCCGACGCCCAGGCGGCGAAGATCCTCACCGCGAAGGTGGCCACGGCCAAGAAGAAGGCCTGCAAGAAGGCCAAGCGCAACGCCGCCAGGAAGGCGGCGCAGCGCAACGCCACCAAGCGGGCGACGACGAGGGCCAAGCAGCAGGCCTGCCGGCAGGCCTCCCGCCGCGCCGCCGACCGGGTGACCACCAGGTGGGAGAAGAGGCACCCGAAGCCGACGGTCACCGCGACCACCGCCACGCCCTCGCCGTCGGACGCGACCACGACGCGCGCGCCGGAGACGACCGACGCCTCCGTGACCGCGACGTCGGCGCCGACCACCACGGCGACGTCGGCGTCGACCACCACGGCGAGCGCCGGGGGCGGCAGCACCGAGTCGGTCACCGGCGCCGGCTACGGGGGGACGACCGGCTGGAGCCTGGTCCGCGACGTCGACCTGACGAAGGAGCCCGTCGGCACCCGGTACACGAACGGGGTGCGCACCAACACCGACCAGTCCTTCAACCGCAAGGAGCAGGCCAGCTACGGCGCGAACGGCCTGACCGTCACCGCCGAGCGGGCCAGCAGCACCTCCACCATCTACTCCGCGGACGTCCAGATGCGCGGCATCGACGTGCCCGACGTGGGCGCGATCGAGGTCGACATCGACCTGCAGGGCACCGGCGCCGGCCTCGGCCACGCGTTCTGGTTCCGCCCGCTGACCGCCGGCGCGAACGGCGAGATGGACCTGCTGGAGTACATCGGCTCCAACGCCGGCAACGGCGACGCCGGGCCCGGCAGGTACGAGTCCAAGGCGACGCTGATCCGCACCGGCACCTCGCCGTACAACCAGGGCTCGAAGGCCCACGGCATCGAGCCGAGGTCGAACGGCACCTACAACGGCCTGCGCCGCTACCGCTACGAGTTCACCAAGGCCGCGGTCTCGCTGTGGGTCGACGGCGAGCTCGCCGGCTCGATCACGAAGGAGATCTTCGAGAAGCAGAACGGCACCGGCTCCTGGTCGCAGTTCCAGGCCGGCACCCACTGGTACCCGCGCGTCACGCTGCAGGTGAACAACGGGACCAACGCCAAGCTGTGGGGCACCGTGCCCACCACCTGGAGGTCCTCGAGCATCCGGGTCGCCGCGCTCCGCATCTACGGTCGCTGACCAGACCGCCTCGGCCGGCTACCGCGTGCTGCGGTGGCCGGCCGAGGCGTTTCGCGCACCGGCCGCTGGTCGGCCCGTGTCAGTCGGGTCGCGCGGACCGGACGAGGTCGACGGCGGCTGAGCCCGGCCCGGTCCCGGGTCGCCCGCCGACGCGGGAAGCGGCGCGTCTCAGCCGATCAGGCCGGTGACCAGCGCATGCAGGTGGCGGCGGAACCGCCCCAGCATCGCCAGGTCGGTGGTGCTGACCCGCTGCCCGGCCGCCGAGACGACGCCGCCGCGGCTGAACGAGTGGCAGGTCCACACGATGGTGTAGACGAGCAGCTCGACGTCGAGGTCGTCAGCCATGCCGGCCCGGTCCAGCAGGTCGCGCGCGATCGCCCCGACCTCGCCGGCCAGGGGACCGGCGTACTCCGCCTCGACCTCGCCGGCAACCTCCGCGTCGGAGAGCCAGCGGCGCATCCACAGCGCGGGGACCTCGGGGTGGGCGAGGCAGAAGTCCAGGTAGGCGTCGACGAAGCGGAGCAGCGCCGCCCGGGTCTCCTCGGGGGTCGGCCCGGCCGAGCGGAGCTCGTCGAGCGCGCCGATCACCACCTCGCGCTGCGCGAGGTGGGCACGCCGCATCACCTCGCGGTAGAGGTCGGGCTTGGTGCCGACGTGGTAGGCGACGGTGGCGATGTTGAGGCCGACGGCCTCGCCGATGGCGCGCGTGCTGGTCGCCTCGTACCCGTGCTCGGCGAAGAGCAGGGTCGCCGCGGCCAGGATGCGCTCGCGGCTCCCGGTGGCTTCCCCGGCGGTCGTCCCGGTGGCCTTCCCGGCGGGTCCCTCGGTCGTCGGCATGGGCGGCAGGCTAGTGCAGCCCGCCGATGGGATCAATCGAACGATGGATGGAAGATTTCGGCTCAGTGACTTGTAACACCTCTCCATCATGCGATTGAATGAGACGAGTCTCACAAGGAGCGAGGGAGGAATCGCGGATGAACCCGTCTGCCACGCCCACCCGTCGGGTGGCCGTCATCGGCGCCGGCGCGGCCGGGCTCACGGCCGCCAAGGCGCTGCTCGACGAGGGTGTCGACGTCACGGTCTTCGAGAAGGGGGACCAGCCCGGCGGCCTCTGGGTCCAGGGCAACGCGAGCGGTCTCTCGCCGGCCTACGACAGCCTGCACCTGAACACGAGCAAGGGGCGCACCCAGTTCGCCGACTACCCGATGCCCGCCGACTGGCCCGACTACCCGTCGGCCGCGCGCATCGCCGGTTACCTCGCCGACTACGCCGACGCCTTCGGCGTCCGTCGCCACATCCGGTTCGGCACGACGGTCGACGACGTCCAGCGACTGGACCACGGCTGGCACGTCGCCACGACCGCCGACACCGGCGCCCGCGACGTGGAGACCTACGACGCGGTGGTCGTCGCCAACGGTCACAACTGGGACCCCCGCTGGCCCTCGCCGGCCTACCCGGGCACGTTCTCCGGCACGCAGATGCACGCCCACGACTACCGCAACACCGAGCCCTTCCGCGGCCGCCGGGTGCTGGTCGTCGGCATGGGCAACTCGGCGATGGACATCGCCGTGGACGCCTCGCAGGTCGCCGGCGCGCCGGTGCTCCTCTCCGCGCGCCACGGCGTCCACGTCGTCCCGAAGTACCTGTTCGGTCGGCCCGCGGACGCGACCGGCGCGCTGCTCGCCTCCCTGCCCTGGCGGGTGCGCCAGCGGATTGCGGAGACGATGCTGCGGGTCGCGGTCGGCACGCCGGAGAGCTACGGCCTGCCGGCGCCCTCGGGCGGGCTCTTCCAGAACCACCCGACGATCAGCGACACGATCCTGCACCGCCTCACGCACGGCGAGGTGGAGGCGCGGCCGGGCATCGAGCGCTTCGACGGCGACGAGGTGGTCTTCACCGACGGGCGCCGCGACCGCGTCGACGTCATCGTCTGGGCGACCGGCTACCGGGTCACCATCCCGTTCCTCTCCTCCGACTGGCTGGGCGAGGACCCGGAGGCGATGCCGCTGTACCGGCGGGTCTTCCACCTCGACGACCCGACCCTGGCGTTCGTCGGCCTGATGCAGTCCACCGGAGCCGCGCTGCCCGTCGTCGAGGCCCAGGCCAAGCTCGCCGCGGCGTACCTCGGCGGCCGTTACGCGCTGCCGGAGCCGAGCCAGCAGCGTGCCTCGGTGGACCGGGCGCACGCGGCGGCCGTGGCCCGGTGGGGCGCGGTGAAGCGGCCGATGATGCGCATCGACTTCGACGCCTACGTCGCGGACCTGCCGCGCGAGACCGAGGCCGGCGTGCGGCGCGCGGCCGCCGGTGCCCCGACCTTCAGCCCCATCCGCCAGGAGATCACCGCATGAGCACGACCCCAGACCGCCGCCCCCGCCTGCTCGGGCGCGGCCTGCGCGACGCCGCCGGGCAGCGCATCCTGATCACGGGTGCCTCCGGCACCATCGGTCGCGCGCTCGGCGAGCGACTGGTCCGCCAGGGCGCGATCGTGGTCGGACTCGACCTCGCGCCGACCGGCGACGAGCCGTTCGAGACGATCGCCTGCGACATCACCGACGACGCGGCCGTCGAGGAGGGCGTCGGCAAGGCGCTGGCCGCCCTCGGCGGCCTCGACGTCCTGGTCAACAACGCCGGCATCGGCGGGCCGGCGCCCGCCGAGCTGGCGCCCGGTGCGGAGGTCCGCCGCCAGCTGGAGATCAACCTGCTCGGCGCCTGGCGGGTCACCGCGGCCTGCGTGCCGGCGCTGGTCGCCGCGCGTGGCCGCGTCGTGATGGTCGCCTCGCGGATGGCCGTCCTCCAGCTCCCGCTGGCGGCGGCGTACGGCGCCTCGAAGCGCGCCATGGTCGCCTACGCCGACGCGCTCCGCATCGAGCTTGGCACCCACGTGGGCGTGACCTGCGTCTACCCCTCCGCCGTGCGCAGCCCGATCCACGACTCGACGGCGGCGGCCGGCCTCTCGCTGGAGGGGATGAGCACGTACGAGCCGCTCGAGGGCGTGGTGGACGCGCTGGTGCTCGCCGCCCTGGCCCGCCGGCCGCGCCGCGACGTGACGACCACCCGCAAGGGCGCGCTCGAGTTCTTCCTGTCCCGGCACCTGCCGGCGCTCACCGACCGGGTGGTGGGCCGCACGCTCGCCTCCCGTGTGCTGTCCGGTGCGTTCCAGGACGCCGACCTCGCCGCCGGCGTGATCGAGCGTCACGAGGCCGACCGATGAGCGCCACAGGCGCCACGGGCGCTGCGGCTCCGGAGGACTCCGGCATCATCGGGTCCACGGAGACCGGTCGCCGTCCGGGCGTCGGGGTGCTGTCCACCTACGCCGCCGGCTCGCTCGGGATGGGCGTGTGGGTGACGGTGCCCGGCCTGCTGCTCCTCTACTTCCTCACCGACACCCTCGGCGTGCCCGCCTTCCTGGCCGGCCTCACGCTGCTGCTGCCGAAGATCGTCGACGTCGTGGTCCACCCGGTGCTCGGGTCGCGGTCGGACGCGGAGGCCCGCCGGGTCGGGCACCGGCGTCGGATGATGCGTGGCGGCGTGCTCCTCGGCGCCGCGATGGTCGCCATGTTCACCGTCCCCACGGGCCTGACCGGCGGCGCGGCGGCGGTGTGGGTCGGCGGCTGGTTCATCGTCGGCAACCTGCTCTTCGCGACCTTCCAGGTGCCGTACCTGACCACGCCGTCGGACCTGCGGGTCGGGTACCACGAGCGCACCCGGGTCTTCATGTTCCGGATGCTGTTCCTCACCCTGGGGCTGCTGGGCGCGGGCATCGCGGCCCCGGCGCTGGTGGAGGGGGAGCAGCGGTCGGACTACGCCCGGATGGCGGCCGTGCTCTGCGTGGTGATGGTCGCGTCGGCGGCGATCGCCCTGATCGGGGTACGGCGGCTGACCGACGTCGCGGGCTTCCGCGCCCCGGAGGCCGGGGCGACGCACTCCACGCGGGCCGACCTCGCGCTCGCCTGGGCGGACCGGGACTTCCGGGCACTGGTGCTGTCCTACCTCTTCACCGGCACCACCACCCACCTGTTCCTGGCCGGCGTGCCCTACTACGCCGACTACGTCTTCGACGACACCGGCCTGACGGCGCTCTTCATGGGGGCCTTCCTCGGGCCGGCCGTGCTCGCCGGCCCGGCCTGGATGGTGATCTCGCGTCGGATCGGCAAGCAGCGCGGCCTGCTGATCTGCCAGGCGGCGTTCATCGCCGGGTCGTTGGCCCTGCTGGCGGGGGCGACGCTCGGCGTCGCGGCGACCGCGCTCGTGGTGGTCGTGCTCGGCTCGGCCTTCGCCGGGCTGCAGCTGCTCGCCTTCTCGATGGTGCCGGACGCGGTCGCGGCCGGTCAGGCGCGGGGCCACTCCCGAGCCGGCGCCTACACCGGGGTCTGGACGGCCACCGAGGCCACCGGCACAGCCCTCGGTCCCTACGTGTACGCCGCTGCGCTGGCGGTCGGCGGCTTCGTGTCGAGCACCGCCGACGAGCACGTCGCGCAGTCCGACTCGGCGCTGCGCGCCCTGGTCTGGGGGTTCACCCTGCTGCCCGCGGCGCTGATGGCGATCGCGATGGTGTTCCAGCGCCGCTGCCGGCTGGACGAGGGCGCGGCCTCGCGCGACTGAGACCGCCCGGCGCCGCCGTCCCGGCGGCGCCGTGGCGGATGTCACGGGACAACGACCCCCCAGGACGGGACCCCCGGGTCCTGCAGGGTGGCTGCGACGGACGACCGGCTAGCCTTCGCGACGAGCGGGGCGGTGCTCGGACCTCCTCGCCAGCTTCGCCGTCCGCTCGGGGGGACGGACCGGCGACGCGTCCTGGACGTGTTGCGTGACGACGTCCAAGGAGGAAGTCATGGCCGAGCCCACCCGCCCACCCGCCCGCACGGTCTCCCTGCGCCGGGCCCTGCGCCGCGCGGTGGTGCCCGGTGTGGTCGGCATCCTGCTCGCCATGGCGATCCGGTCGCTGGTCATCCTCGTGCTCGCCGTCGGCCTGCACCCCCAGCTGATCCAGCTGGAGCGAGCCGCGGACGCGGCGCGCGACGCGCACGACGCGATGCTGGAGGAGCGGGCGGCGCTGCGCGCCTTCCTGGCCACCGGTGACGAGACCTTCCTGACGCCGTACCTGGACGGCGTGCAGCGGGTCGCCGCGGCCGACGACGACCTGGTGGTCGCGTTGGGCCGGGAGGGCGAGCTGCTGCCCGAGTTCCTGGCGCTCACCGAGCGGCAGCGTGCCTGGCACGAGGGGTGGGCGGCCCCCGCCGTCGAGCGGGTGCGCGCCGAGGGCGTCGGCAGCATCGACGAGCTGAGCGTGGCTCTGCTCGACGGGGACCGCGTGTTCGCGGCCTACCAGGACGCCGACGCGCGCCTGCGCCAGGACATCGCCACCCAGCTCGATGCCGGCACCGGGCGGTTCTGGGCCGTCCTCGGTCTCAGCACGGTCGCGGTGCTGCTGGTCGGACTCCTCTCGATCGTGGCCCTCTCCTGGGGACGGCGCCGAGTGGCTCGACAGGTGGTCGCGCCGGTCTCGGAGCTGACCGCGGCCGTGGAGCGGGTCGCCCGCGGCGACCTGTCCGGGCGGGTCGCCACCGCGTCGCCCGTCCGGGAGCTGCGCGGGCTAGCGGCGGGCGTCTCCGCGATGACGAGCGCGCTGGCGGAGCGCGCGCAGACCGCGACCGACCGGGAGCAGGAGCTGGTCCGACGCAGCGACCGTCTGCACCACGTCCTGGACCTGAGTCGGGAGCTGTCGGAGTCGCTCAGCCTGCGCTACACCAGCAGCAGGCTGATCGGCGCGGTGGAGGAGCTCTCCGGCGCGGTGCGCGTCGAGCTCTGGCTTCACCAGCACGAGCGGCACGTGCTGGTCCGCTACGACCCGGACGGGGCGGACGCCGGCGTCGCGCTGGATGTCGCCGAGCTGGTGGGCGACGACGCGACCGGCGCCGCGGATGCGGTCGAGGTCGGGGTCGGCGCAGTGGGACGCGCCGCCCGCTACGGCCGCGCGATCCCCCTGGACGAGCGTCGTGCCGCCGGCGGGCTGGATCTTCCCCAGCGAGGCGTCGCGATCCCGATGGTGATCGGCGCCCGGGTGATCGGCGTGCTGACCCTCGAAGCCGCGCAGGGGACCTATCTCGACCTCGACCTCCTGGACGCCTTCATCCTCCAGGGCGCGAGCGCGCTGCAGGCGGCCCGTCTCCACGGGGAGGTCGAGGAGCGCTCCCGCCGGGACGCCCTGACCGGGCTGGGCAACCGTCGCCAGTTCGATGCGGACCTGGCCACCAACGTCGCGCGGGCGGCGCGCTACCGCCGGCCGTTGGCGCTCGCGCTGATCGACCTGGACCACTTCAAGCGCATCAACGACACCTACGGGCACGCGCGGGGCGACGAGGTCCTCCAGGACGTCGCGGGTCTGGTGGTCGAGGAGATCAGGGACGTCGACACCGCCTACCGGTACGGCGGCGAGGAGCTGTGCGTGCTGATGCCGGAGACCGACGAGGCGGATGCCGCCGAGGTGGTCGAGCGGCTGCGCCGGCGGGTGGCGGAGAGCTTCGCCTGGGCCACGGACCCGACGGTGACGCTGTCGGTCGGCGTCGCCGAGCTCGGTGACGACGCGGACTCCGCGGCGTTGCTGGAGGAGGCGGACCGCGCTCTGTACGAGGCCAAGCGCGCCGGCCGCAACCGCGTCGAGCGGGCTGCGGCAGCGCCCGTGGCGTAAGGCTCCGCTCGCCTCGACGGCGCCGGCGGAGCGCGGGTGCCGTCACCTTGAGGTGGTGAAGATCTTGCGGTCTAATAGGCCGCATGCAGAAAAGTCTTGGCCTGGCGCCCCAGAGCGTGAAGGAATCTCGTGGTCCCGTGGTCGCGATGCCGGCCTGGCTGCGCCTGAAGGGCGCCGTCGAGGAGCTCCGCGGTTGGCAGCGGCCCGACGGGTCGCTGGACACCGAGCTGGCCGGGGCGAGCACGACCCGTGCGACCGCCCTCGTCGAGTCGATCGTCGAGGCCGTCCTCGAGCTGGGACCGGCGATGCCGCACGACGCCGACTACCACCGCGCCCTGGTCGCCGACCTGCGCCGCTGGGCGGCCGCCGGCTTCGGCGTACCGGACTTCCTGGACTCCCTGCTCGCGTTCCAGCCCGCCCGCGACCGGACCGATGGGCGCGAGCACCTGGCGGTCTTCCCGATGTACACCCAGAACGGCAACCCCGACCGCAACCTGGAGGCCGTGGTCTTCCGGATGGTCTGGCCGGACTGGCTGGCGCAGATCGAGGCCGAGCGCTTCGACAACCCGCTCTTCTGCGGGATCACCTTCGAGGACTTCACCCCCGGCTACGACACCAACTCCGCGGTGCTCTTCCCCGAGACGGTGGCGGTGCGGGAGGTGCCCGAGCGGTTCAGCTGGGGCGCGATCTTCTGCGACCGGGAGGCGGCCCGCTTCCGTCAGGTGAGCCAGGCCGCCGTCGACCTGCTCGGCCTGGAGCTCCCCGAGGACGTCAGCACGCTGCTGGAGGACCAGCAGCGGTGCCAGGACGCCTTCGTGCTGTGGGACCTGATCCACGACCGCGCGCACAGCCACGGCGACCTGCCGTTCGACCCGTTCATGATCAAGCAGCGCCAGCCCTACTGGATGTACGGGCTGGAGGAGCTGCGCTGCGACCTGACCGCGTTCAGCGCCGCGCTCGAGCTGGAGCGCGAGGGCGTCGCGCAGGCCCGCGACGTCCAGCACGCCATCCTGTTCGACCGGCTCTTCCGGTTCCCGGTGACCGGCGACCGCGTGCGCAACTACGACGGCCTCGGCGGCCAGCTGCTCTTCGCCTACCTGCACCGCAACGACGCGCTGCGCTGGACCGACAACGCGCTGCGGATCGACTGGGACCGCGCGACCCGGGCGACCGCGGCGCTGTGCCACGACATCGAGCGGCTCTACCGCGACGGCATCGACCGGCCCAAGCTGGTGCACTGGATCGCCGGCTACGACCTGGTCCGCCGCTACCTCAGCCCGCACCCGGCCTCGGCCTGGGCCCGCGGCGGTGACGCGCTCGACCTGACGCTGCCGCCCCGGAAGCTCGTCGACGACGTGCTGCCCGACGAGTTCCCGCTGAGCATGTTCTACGAAGCGCTGTCGAAGAAGCTCAAGAACGTGGTCGAGGGCACGCGGGGGATCACCGCCGCGGCCTGAGCCGCGGCGCGCCGGCGGGAGGATCCCGCCGACGCGAGACGCGACGTGCCCATCATCCGCGGGTCGGCGGAGAGCCTCCGCCGACCCCGCGACGATGGGAGCGCTCCGGCCGGACGAGGCCGGCGCGCCCGCCGTCGATACCATCGACGTGTTCCCGCACCAGCGCCGCGGCCGCCCCGCGCGGCCGGCCGGCGCCGACACGAAACGGATCTACCTGTGTCTGACCAGGCGCCCACCGCCGCCCACCGCCGTCACGACCCCGACGCGCGGCAGTTCGCCAGCGACAACTACGCCGGCGTCCACCCCGAGGTGCTCGCCGCGCTGGCCACCGCCAACGGCGGCCACGCGGTCTCGTACGGCGAGGACCCGTACACCGGACACCTGCAGGAGCTGATGTCCGGGCTGTTCGGCGCCGACGTGGCGGCGTACCCGGTCTTCAACGGGACCGGCGCCAACGTGTTCGCCCTCCAGGCGATGACCGACCGCTGGGGCGCGGTGATCTGCGCCGAGACCGCCCACATCAACTGCGACGAGGGCGGTGCGCCCGAGCAGGTGGCCGGCCTGAAGCTGCATGCGGTCGCGACCCCCGACGGCAAGCTCACGCCCGAGCTGGTCGACCGCCAGGCGTGGGGCATGGACACCGAGCACCGCGCGATGCCGCAGGTCGTCTCCATCACCCAGGCCACCGAGCTGGGCACGCTCTACACCCCCGACGAGGTGAAGGCGCTGGCCGACCACGTGCACGGCCTCGGGCTGAAGCTGCACATGGACGGCGCCCGGCTGGCCAACGCCGCCGCGGCGCTCGGCGTGCCGGTGCGCGAGTTCACCTCCGACGCCGGGGTCGACGTGCTCTCCTTCGGCGCCACCAAGAACGGCGCCCTGGGTGCCGAGGCGGTCGTCCTGATGGACCCCTCGCAGGTCAGTCACCCGCTGCACCTGCGCAAGCTGTCGATGCAGCTGGCGAGCAAGATGCGCTTCCTCTCGGTCCAGTTCGAGGCGCTCCTCTCCGACGGCCTCTGGCTCCGCCTGGCGGGCCAGGCCAACGCGATGGCGCAGCGGCTCGCCGACGGCGTCGCCGCCGTCGACGGGGTCGAGATCCTCTACCCGGTCGAGGCGAACGCCGTCTTCGCCCGGCTCCCGCACGACGTCAGCCGACGGCTCCAGGAGCGGCACCGGTTCTACTTCTGGGACGAGGCCGCCGGCGACGTGCGGTGGATGTGCTCCTTCGACACCACCGAGGCCGACGTGGACGCCTTCGTCGCGGCGCTCCGCGAGGAGATCTCGCGCTGACGGACCCCCGCGGTCCTTCCTAGGATCGGGTCATGGACCTGATCCGAAGCGTGGTCGTGCTCGATGCCGCCGACCTCGCCGCCGAGAGCACGTTCTGGGCGGGGATGCTCGACGGGCACGTCGTCGAGGACGAGACGTTCCACTGCGTCATCGACTCCGCCGGCCAGTGGCGCATCGGGGTCCAGCTGGCCCCGGACCACGTGCCGCCCGACTGGCCGGACGGCGCACCGCAGCAGGTGCACCTGGACCTGCACGTCGCGGACCCGGCTCCGGCGCACGCGCAGGCGGTGCGCCTCGGGGCCCGGCTGCTCCGGGCGGGCGACCTGGGCGCCGGCGGGGGACACCAGGTGTACGCCGACCCCGCCGGGCATCCGTTCTGCATCGGCTGGGGCCAGCCGTCGCGGGAGGCACTGGCGGCGTTCGTGCGGGAGCGGTTCGGCGAGACCGTCGACCAACGCGTCGACCAGCGCGTCGACGAGCCCGTCGACGAGCCCGGAGTGGGGTGACGCTCGGCGATCGGTGACGTCCAGCGCCGATCTCGCCCGGACCGCTCAGGTCGGGCCGCAGCCTGCCGATCCGGACCGACATGAGGTCCACGTCGCGTGGGGCGATCGGGCAGACCGAGGCTCCTGAGCTTCTGCAGGCCGTGACCGTGGTGGTGCGCCGCGAGGACGGGACGACCGAGGAGCTGGGGAGCCAGGTCCAGGACCTCGAGGACGGGGCCGGGGGTCGCTGGACGGCGACCCTCGCCCGTCCGGAACGCGCCGACGGCCTGCCCGTGACCCGACCGGGCGCAGCCGCCTGGGTAGCGCTCGAGTGGGTCACCGCGACGGGCATCGCCCGGGTGCCGGTCGACGCCGCCGCGGCGCAGCGTCCCTACGGACCGGTCTGGGTCGCCACCGCGATCGGTCCGGTGGAGCGCCACCAGCGTCGCTCCTACTTCCGGGTGCCGCTCAGCGCCGAGCTGACGCTCACCCGCCGGCCCACAGCCGAGGACGCGGCCGAGGAGGGCGAGGCCGAGCCGGTCGAGCCCGTCGTGCAGCGCGGCTGGGTCGTCGACCTCGGCGAGGGCGGCGCGCTCGTCGGGCTCAGGGACGAGGTGCCCGGAGTCGATGAGGAGGTCGAGGTCGCGATCGACCTCGACGCCGGTGAGGTACGCCGACCGGCCCGCGTGATCCGCCGGGTCGACTTCCCCGGGGGCACCTCGGGAGCGGCCCTCGAGTTCCCCGGCCCGGACCCGAGCGACCGGGTGCTGCGGGCCGCCCTGCTCGAGGCGCAGCGGCGTCAGGCCCGCGGCCGCCGCCGCTGACGCGCGCCCAGCGGGTTCAGCGGGTCCAGCGGGCTCAGCGCGCTCAGTCCTGCCAGCCCATCGAGAAGACCTCGAAGGGCGCGGCGAACGTGACGCCGAGCCGGGTGCCGGTGGTCCTCGCCATCCCCTCCAGGAACTCGCGCGGGTCCCAGTCCTCCCAGCCGAGCCCGTCGATGTAGGCGCGGTGCTCCTCCAGCGAGGCGACGCCGGCGTCGAAGGTCGCGGTGGTGTCCACCGCGTGCTCGGCCCGCGGTGAGGCAGCGGCCCACACCTGGCGCACGCCGCCCCAGGGCTCGAGGCCGTCGGCCAGCTGCTCGTGGAAGACCCAGCGGTTGCCGGCGTCGCGCACCGCGTCGAGGACCGCGCGGCCGACGGCGATGTGGTCGGCCTGGTTGAGGTTCCGCTCGCCGTAGGTGTCGCGGAAGTTGCCGGTGACCACGATCTCGGGGCGGTGCCGGCGGACCACGGCGGCAAGCGCGCGGCGCAGCGGGACGCCGTACTCGAGGATGCCGTCGGGCTGACGCAGGAACTCGACCTCGGTCACGCCGACGGCGCGTGCCGAGGCGATCTCCTCCGCCTCGCGGACCCCGCGGCACTCGTCGGGCCGCATCCCGTCGATGCCGGCCTCGCCGCTGGTCACCATGCAGTACGCCACGGTCTTGCCCTGGCCGGTCCAGCGGGCCACCGCGGCAGCGGCGCCGAACTCCAGGTCGTCGGGGTGCGCCACGATGCACAGCGCGCGCTCCCAGTCCTCGTCGAGGGGCCGGAGTGGTGGCGGCGTCTCCATCCTCCGAGCATGGACCCGCGCCGGCGATCCGTCGAGAGGGAGGGCGGGGCCGCGTCAGCCCGTCGGTGGGGGCGGTGCCACGGAGATCGCGGTCAGGGTGACGCTGCCGGAGAGCACCTGGACCCCCGCGGAGCCGTGGGCGAAGAGCCGGTCGCTGACCGCGAGCTCCTCGCTCCGCCCGGCGATCCGTGCGGTGATCCGGTCGCCGGTCGCCTCGACGTCGAGCGTGACCGTGTCGCCGGCGCGGGGCAGCGTGCGCCAGCCGAGCTCGGTACGGGTCGCGCCGTCGGTGCGCGAGATGCTCAGGCGGGACCGGTCGGGCTCCCAGGCCACGAGGTAGCCGCGCTGCGCGGTGGCGCCGACAGCCGGGGCGGTCGCCCGCACCAGCACGCCCGCGGCCCCGTCGCCGGGCGTCACCCGCAGCCTGGCCGTGACCCGTACGTCGGCGACGTCGAGGTCGCGCAGCACCAGCTTCTCGCCGCTGCGGAAGGCGTTGACCGGGCGGGACGGGACACGTCCCAGGTGGACGCCGTCGCCGTCCTCGGCGAGCAGCTGCTGGTGGCCGTAGTACTCGAAGTCGGACCGGACCCGGGTGTCCGCGCCGAAGCGCCACGCCTGCGGCCCCGGGGTCGGTCGGCCCGCCGGGGCGGGGGTGCCGGCCGGCAGCCGGAGCGGCACGCCCGAGGGCACCGGCGGACCGAGCGCGGGGACCCCGTCGTGACGCCAGGCGATCGGCTGGACGTGCATCACCCGCCGGAAGGAGGTGTCCTCGGCGATCTTGCGGTGGTACGCCAGCCACCACTGCCCACCGTCGGGGGAGCGCACCACGGTCCCGTGACCGACTCCGAACGCGGCGGCGGTCGGGGCGAGCAGCGGCTCGGGATGCTTGCGCCACGCCGCCGGATCGAGCGGGTCGGGGCCGACCAGCTCGAGCACCCCCATCGCGTACGACGCACGCAGGGCGCTGCTGGCCGAGAAGAGCACGAACGTGCGGCCGTCGCGCTGGAGCACCTGCGGCCCCTCGTTCAGCCCGGGGGAGCCGGGGTCGGCGGGGTCGACGCGCTCCCAGGCGTGGTCGGTCGGGCTGCTGATCATCACCCGGGGCCCGGCCAGCGCGGTCGGCGAGGACATCGGCGCGAGGTAGAGGTGCTGCACCGGCGTGCGCTCGTCGGGCCAGCCGGACCACAGCGCGTAGCGCCGCCCGCCGTGCTCGAGCACCGTCAGGTCGATCGCCCACTGCGCCGGGCCGCCGGCGTCGCCGGTGAGCAGCGGGCCGTGCAGGGTGTAGGAGCCCTGGGGGTCCTCGCCGTCCGCGACGAGCACGTAGGCACGGTGGGTGCGGTTGTCGCCGTCGGAGGCGGCGAGGTAGATGTGCCAGCGGTCGTCCAGCCGGATCAGCTCCGGAGCCCAGACCTCGGCGGACGTGGGTCCCGAACGGGGTGCGCGCCAGACCACCCGCCGATCGCCGACGGCGGCCAGCGACCCCGATCGGGCGACGGCCACCCCACGGTCGCCGTCGGTCTGGGACCACAGGTAGCCGTCGCCGTCGAGCACCGGGAACGGATCGGCGCCCTCGGCGATCGGGTTGACGAACCAACCGGTCGCGAGCGGCGCCCGCGGGGTGAGGTGCGGCGGCGGGGCCAGCGAGGGCTCGCCGCGCCGGAGTCCTGCTCGCTCCCGGGCCCGGTGGGCCGGTCGGCGCACCCGGCGCGCGACCCGACGCAGCGGCTCGGCGGCGCTCAGCGGAGTACCCGGTGCAGCGCGGCGGCGGCCAGCACGGCCACCACGCCCGAGGCGACCAGCCCGCGGGGCACGGTGCCCGATCCGTGGGCCGAGCGCAGGCCGTGGTCGGACGCCGACGACAGCACCGAGCCGGCGCTGCGGTGGCTCAGCGCGGAGCCGGCGCTCCGGTGGGAGAGCAGCGAGCCGACCGACATCGCCGAGCCGATCGAGGCGAGCGAGGCGAAGGAGCCGATGCTCGCCACCGAGGCGCACGAGGCGGCGCTGCCGATGGACAGGAACGAGTCCTGCGAGCAGATCGAGAGGACCGAGTTCTCCGACCACAGCGACCACCTGGAGCTCATGGCCTCAGCGTACGGCGGTCCCGACCTCACCGGCGTCGTAGCCTGCCGGCGTGATCAAGTACCTCGGCTCCAAGCGCACGCTGGTGCCGGTGCTGGCCGAGCTGGCGGTCGGGGCGGGCGCCCGCACGGCCGTCGACCTGTTCACGGGCACCACCCGGGTGGCGCAGGAGCTCAAGCGGCGCGGGCTGCAGGTCACCGCGACCGACCTGGCGTCGTACTCGGCGGTGTTCAGCGACTGCTACGTGGCCGCCGACGCCGGGCGGGTGGACCTGGCGGCCCTCGACGCGGAGCTGGCCCGCCTCGACGCGCTGCCGGGCGTCGAGGGCTACGTCACCGCCACGTTCTGCGAGCGGGCGCGGTTCTTCCGGCCGGCGAACGGCCGCCGGATCGACGCGATCCGCGACGCGATCGAGCGCGACCACCCGCCGGGCAGCGCGCTGCGGCCGATCCTGCTCACCAGCCTGCTGCTGGCCGCCGACCGCGTCGACTCGACGACCGGGATGCAGATGGCCTACCTCAAGGAGTGGGCCCCGCGGTCGCTGCGGGACCTGCGGCTGCTGCGGCCGGCGCTGCTGCCGGGGAGCGGGCGCACCGAGCGCGGTGACGCGATGCTGACCGTGGGCCGGCTGCCGGACGCGGACTTCGCCTACGTCGACCCGCCGTACAACCACCACCGCTACTTCTCGAACTACCACATCTGGGAGACCCTGGTCCGCTGGGACCGGCCGGAGCACTACGGGGTGGCCTGCAAGCGGATCGACGTGCGCGACGACGCCACCCGCAGCGTCTTCAACAGCCGGGCGGCGATGCCGGGGGCGCTGGCCGAGCTGCTGCGTCGACTGCGGGCGGAGGTGGTCGTCGTCTCCTACAACGACGAGGCGTGGGTGAGCGCGGCCGAGATCGAGGCGATGTTGCGCGAGGCCGGGCACGCGGAGGTGCTCACGCTGGCGTTCGACCGGAAGCGGTACGTCGGCGCCCAGATCGGCATCCACGCGCCGTCGGGTGCGCGGGTCGGCGAGGTCGGTCGGCTGCGCAACGTGGAGTACGTCTTCGTGGCCGGTGAGCGGGAGCGCGTGCGCGCCGCCGCGGCACGGACCGCCGAGTCGCGCCTGGGCGGCTGACGACGCCGGTCGGCAGGGACGCCGACGCGGGACGTCAGCGGGCGCCGTCGATCAGGAGCCGGTCGCCGTCCTGGACCAGGTCGAGCGTGACCGTCTCCACCCGGCGCCCGGCGCCGCGCAGCGAGTACTCGTAGGTGTAGGTCACCGTCATCGCCGCCGGGTCGGCGGAGATCGACCGGATCTGCGGGCCGCGCACCGCGCCCCAGAACTCACGGTACTGGGGGCTGGCCGCCTGGTAGTCGCTGGTCAGGTAGGCGAAGCCGGCGGAGGGCCGTGCCGCCGCGGTGGCGACGTAGGTGCGGGCAAACCGCTCCATCTCGGCGGCCGTGGGCTCCGTGGCCTCGGTGGCCGGGCCGGAGGGCGACGCGCTGTCCTCCTCGGACGGCTCCTCGCTCGACGAACCGGCCACCCTGCCGCCGGCGCTCGCCGACGCGCCCGACCCCGCGGTCGGTTGCTGGTCGTCGCCCGCGCCGCCGGTCAGCAGCAGCGCGCCGACCAGCGCGAGGGCGGCCACCAGGGCGGCCCCGAGGGTGATCGCGCCGACCGGTCGCCGCGACCGGGTCGGTGCCGGCTCCGTGGCCGGGGGCATCGGGCCGCGCGGCGGCGGCGGCACCGTGGGGAGCACCGACGTCGCCCAGGGTGCGGGCTCGGGCGTCGTGCCGGCGGACGGTCCGGGCGTCGACTGCGGCATCGCGGCCGCGGACGCCGCCGGAACCGCCCGCTCGCCGGCGCGCCGCAGGTAGGCGGCCACGTCGGCCATGCTGGGCCGGGCAGCCGGGTCGCGGGTCATCGTCGCCTCGAGCAGCGGCGACAGCCAGCCGGCGCTGTGCAGCCGCGGTGGCTCCTCGTTCACGATCCGGTAGAGCGTGCCCATCACGTTGCCGCCGCCCTCGTACGGCGGGGTGCCGGCGAGCAGGTGGAAGAGCGTCGCGCCGAAGGACCACACGTCGCTGGCCGGCGAGGCGCTCGCGCCCGCGGCCACCTCGGGCGCGAGGTAGGCCGGCGACCCGGTGACCAGGCCGGCCTGGGTGAGGGTGGCGTCCGCGACCGCGCGGGCGATCCCGAAGTCGGACAGCTTCACGCCGCCGTCCTCGCCGAGCAGGATGTTGGACGGCTTGACGTCACGGTGCACGATCCCGGCCGCGTGCGCGGCGGCCAGCGCCTCGGCCACCGGCGCGAGGACGCTCGCGGCACGGTCGGGCGCGAGCGCGCCATCGGCCCGGATCTGCTGGGTGAGGGTTCGCCCGGCGACGTACTCCATCACCAGCCAGCGGTCGCCGTCCGTCTCGAACAGGTCGTAGATCCCGACGACGTGCGGGTGGTTGACGCGCGCCGCCAGCCGCGCCTCGCGCTCGGCGCGCACCGCGTCGACGTCCTCGGCACCGGGCGGCAGGCCGATCCGCTTGAGCGCCACCGTGCGGCCGAGCACCTCGTCCCGCCCGAGCCAGACCGGACCCGATCCACCTCGGCCGATCTCGCGCTCGAGCGCGTAGCGCCCACCGACTCGCACCATCCCCATGATCGCTCCAGCCTAGACGGGACGATCCATACCGGCCCGATCCCCGGCGCAGGCGATCACGAGGCGGCCGGCTGGCTCCGCCGCCGCGGGCGCCACCTGGCGACGACCGTCGGGCGTCGTCGGCGGCGGTGCTGACCGGCGGAGTGGGGCGTGTGCTTCGGCGGCGGGGGCGTCGCCATCGTGGGCAGGTCCGCGGGATGGGGGACCGCGGACCGAGCGGGGCTGTCGGGCGTCGTCGCCGGTGCGGCGGGCGCCGCCGCGTGCGCGGCGCCGGCCCGCAGGAACTCGGCGACCTGCGCCATCGTCGGCCGCGCCTGGGCGTCGTGCGACATCGTCGATCGCAGCAGCGGCGCGAGCCACCCGGCGGCCTCCAGCCGCGGCGGCTCCTCGTTGACGATCTTGTACAGCGCGCCCATCAGGCTGTCGGTCACCTCGTACGGCGGAACACCGGCGAGCACGTGGAAGAGCGTGGCGCCGAAGGCCCACACGTCGCTGGCGGCGACGGCCGATCCGCCCGCGGCGACCTCGGGGGAGAGGTACGCCGGCGAGCCGGTGACCAGCCCGGTCCGGGTCAGCGACGCGTCGGTGACGCCCTTGGCGATGCCGAAGTCGGACAGCTTGGCGGCCCCGTCGGCGTCGATCAGGATGTTGGAGGGCTTGATGTCGCGGTGCACGACCCCCGCCTCGTGGGCGGCGGCCAGCGCCTCGGCGACGTCGGCCAGGAGCGGCGCCGCCTCGTCCGGGGTGAGCGCGCCCCGCTCCCGGATCCGCTGGCTCAGGGTGCCGCCGACGACGTGCTCCATCACCAGCCAGTGATCCTCGTCGGTCTCCACCAGGTCGAAGACCGTCACCACGCGGGCATGCTGCACGCGGGCCGTCATCCGTGCCTCCCGCTCGGCCCTGCGCGCCTCGACGTCGCTGGCGCCCGGCGCCGCTCCGAGCCGCTTGAGCGCGACCTCGCGACCGAGGACCTCGTCCCACCCGAGCCACACCGGCCCGGATCCTCCGCGGCCGATCTCCCGCTCCAGGCGGTAGCGACCGTCGACCGTGCGCATCGTCGTCATACGCGGCATCACCCCTATCCTTGACCCGGCTTACCCAACCGCGCGCAAGGTATGCGTGCGCCCCGTGAAAGGCTGATCGTTGTCTGTCGACCCGACCCTCCTCGACGACCTGGAGTGGCGCGGCCTCATCGCCGAGTCCACCGACCGCGAGGCGCTGCGTGCGGCGCTGAGCGAGGGGAGCGTCCGCTTCTATGTCGGCTTCGACCCGACCGCCCCCAGCCTGCACATGGGCAACCTGCTCCAGCTCGTCACCGCGCGCCGCCTGCAGGACGCCGGCCACACGCCGTACCTCCTCGTCGGCGGCGCCACCGGCATGATCGGCGACCCCCGTGACTCCGGCGAGCGCACGCTCAACTCGGCGGAGACGGTGCGGTCCTGGGTGGAGCGCC
The DNA here is from genome assembly GCF_004919105.1 of Nocardioides sp. GY 10113. Classification (GTDB taxonomy): domain Bacteria; phylum Actinomycetota; class Actinomycetes; order Propionibacteriales; family Nocardioidaceae; genus Nocardioides. The sequence goes on along the minus strand of NZ_STGK01000011.1, from coordinate 1,091 downwards.
TGCGCGGCCAGGTGAGCGCGTTCGTCTCCTTCGAGGGCGACAACTCCGCGACCATCGTCAACAACTACGACTGGACCGCGAACCTGTCGACGATCGACTTCCTGCGCGACGTCGGCAAGCACTTCCCGGTCAACCGGATGCTCGGTCGCGAGACCGTGCGTCGACGGCTGGAGGCCGGTGGCATCAGCTACACCGAGTTCTCCTACGTGCTGCTCCAGTCGATGGACTACCTGCACCTGTTCCGCGAGCACGGCGTCACGCTGCAGTTCGGCGGCTCCGACCAGTGGGGCAACCTCACCGGCGGCGCGGAGCTGATCCGGCGCGCCGCGGGCGGCACCGCGCACGCGTTCGCGACGCCGCTGGTGACCAAGGCCGACGGCACCAAGTACGGCAAGACCGAGGGCGGCGCCCTGTGGCTCGACCCCGAGATGATGGCCCCCTACGCCTTCCACCAGTTCTGGCTCAACGTCGAGGACGAGAAGGTCGGCGAGCTGCTGCGGGTGTTCACCTTCCTCGGCCACGACGAGATCGAGGCGATCGAGGCCCGGCACGCGGAGAAGCCGTTCCTGCGCGAGGCTCAGAAGGTGCTGGCCGACGAGGTGACCACGCTCGTCCACGGCGCCGCGGAGACCGAGCTGGCCAAGTCCGCCGCCCAGGCGCTCTTCGGCGGCGGCGACATCACCGCGCTGCCGGCGGCGACCGTCGCGGCGGCGCTGGGGGAGACGGGCGTGGTCGACGTGCCGCGCGACGCCGTCCCCGACATCGTCGAGCTGCTCACCCTCACCGGTCTGGCGAAGTCGAAGGGCGAGGCGCGGCGCGCGGTGGCCGAGGGCGGCGCCTACCTGAACAACGTGCGCGTCGAGGACCCGGAGCTGGTCCCCGACGGCGACGCGCTGATCGGCGGCGCCTGGCTGGTGCTGCGCCGCGGCAAGAAGCGGTACGCCGGCGTCCGCGTCAGCTGAGGACGCGCAGGTCAGAGCCCGTCGAGGGGGCGTGACCGCGGCATGTGGCCGCGGACACGCCCCCTCGATTTGTGTGTGGGTGTGGGTGTGCGTAATGTTCTCTTTGTCGCCGGGTGCGGCGGGAGGCAA